>NZ_JBVJUC010000011.1:0-278204 GCF_055605065.1 Streptomyces sp. NPDC037203 | reverse complement strand
CCCCCCCCCCCCCCCCCCCCCTCCCCCCCCCCCCCCCCCCCCCCCCCCCCCCCCCCCCCCCCCCCCCCCCCCCCCCCCCCCCCCCCCCCCCCCCCGCCGCGTCGGCTCAGAGGTCGAACTCGTGCGGCGGCAGCTCCAGGGTGTAGCACGCCTCGCGGACGACGGCCTGCTCGGTCTTGTCGAAGTCGCCGTCGGCGCCGCCGATGACGATGCCGATCTGGATGACGGCACGGGCCTCGGCGGGCTTCTTCTTGGCCTTGGCGATCTCCTGGAGGACGCTCACCTTGCCGAAGGCGAAGTCGGTGGTGAGCTTGTTCAGATTGTCCTCGAAGCGGCGGCGCAGGTCGTCCGCGGGGAAGTTGGCCAGCACGTCGTTGGTCGCGATGAGCTGGGCCACGCGCTGGCGCTCGGCGGGGTCGATGGTGCCGTCCGCGGCGGCCACGAGGGCGCACATGGCCATGCTCGCGTCCCGGAAGGCACCGCTTTTCAGATCGTTCTTCTTCGCCACCAACTGGGTCTGCATCTGCGACGCGGACTCCTTGACGCGGTCCCACAGGGCCATGCTCGCTCCTCGTATCCACGGCGGGTGCCCCGCGGCACCCCACCGGCAACTTCTACAACACCGTAGAAACTGACGGTGGGGCCGGAAAGTTCCGGGACGTCAGGCCGTGGTGGTCCCGCCCTCCCGGGCGAGGGCCCGCGCCTGGCGACGGCGCTTGCGGCGGCTCGTGCGCGGCTCCTGGTCCGGCAGCCAGCCGAAGGCGAGGCAGCTGCCGACGACGCCGAGCAGCAGCCCGACGAAGAAGCCGCCCAGATTGGAGGTGACCCAGGTGCCCAGCGACACCAGCACCCCGAGGATGGAGTAGAAGAGTCGCTGGGCCGGGTTGAAGAGGATCAGCAGTCCCAGCAGCGCCATCAGGCCCGGCAGCAGATAGCCGGCCAGGCCCTGCATGCCGATGTGCATCACGACCTTCAGCGACGCCTTCTCGGTCAGCAGGATCTCACCGCCGGCCAGGGCGAGCAGCAGCCCGCCCCAGAAGGGCCGCCGGGACCGCCAGGCGCGAAAGGCACGCCGGGGGCCCGGTCGGGGCTGGTCCGTCACGGCGCTCAGCAACCCGAGTCGCTGAAGCGCAGCTTGAGACCCGGCAGCTTGAACACCCCTGCCGTGGTCGCGTAGTTGGTCTGCCGCAGGTTCTTGATGTACACGCTGTCGGCCTGCTGGCTGAAGACGCCCTTCGGCCCCTTCGCGTTGGCCTCGGTCAGCTCGCTCGCGTCGTTGCCGATCTCGATGTTGTCGAACGACGCGTCACCCGACATCGCGGTGGAGTCGGTGGTCAGATCGGACGCGCTGACCTGGGTGGCGCCGTTGCCCGCGGTGATCAGCAGGTTGGTGCCGCCGAGGTCCACACTCTGGCACAGCCTGGACAGCGTGGCCTTCTTGATCGCCGAGGTGACGATGAGGACCTGGCCGCCGGTGTCACCGGCGTTGGGGCTGCCGTCGGCCATGTTGTCCAGGCCGCCGAACTGTTCGAAGCCGGTGCCGTGCAGCTCGTTCGCGGTGACGGTGAACGGCATGCCGGAGATCGAGAACTGCACGCCGAGCGCGCCCTGCGCGGTGAGCACCGCGAGGCCGGCGGCGACCAGGGTGGCGGGCACCGCCATGATCGCGGCGCGACGGCCCCGGACGCGGCCGCGTCTGCCGGCCGCGGGCGCCGCGGTGGCGCCCGGTGCCTGCGGCGGGAAACCGCTCTCCGGGTTCTCGGGGGTGTTGCCGGTGGACGGGGTGTCCGGGGACGAGGCCATGTCTGCTCCCATGGGCATGGATCAATGCGGGTTGGGCTTCAGTGGCGCGATGTCCTGGCGCGGACAGCGGCCGCCGCGGACGCCTCCTCGCACTCCCGGCGGGTGCAAGGGCTTTCTCGTTACGCGGCGGTAGCCTTTCGAGGAAGTTACCGCCGGTTACATTTTCGGGTCAAGGGAGATGTGAAAAAAGGGTGTCGACGGTGCGCGGGGGTCTGCGTGGACCCCTCGGAACCCTCAACTTCCGCCGGAAATCAAGGGGTTGACCAGTCCGACGGGTTGACGCCGATGCTTGACGGCGTTACAAATTCTTCAGATTCCACGGATCCGTGGCGCCGGATCCCCGAGCGGCAGCGGCCGTGTCCGGCAAGGGCATCGGCCGTGTTCCCGGCCCTTGCGCGGCACCCGCTCCAGCACACGGCGACCGATGTGAACGCGGGTCGCCGCGCACGCCGGCCCCCTTGCGAGCGGCGGCCGTTCCGCACGGTGATCTCCCCGTACTTCGCGCGAACACGGCACGGACAGCTCCCCCACGGGTCCGTACCGGCACCCCCCTTGTTCGTCCGGCCCGGCCGATTCCCTCCGGGTACCGGCCGGTGTCCGGCCCGCCGCCGTCGCCGGTCCGTCGCGTAAGGAGAAGGCGTGACGGACCCGCGCCGGCGGCCACATCCCCACCGCACCACCGCACCATCCCGCCACCCCCCACCGCTCCGATTCCCCACCCACCAGAGAGGCACCCGCATGCGCACGCGTACCCTCATCGCCCTCGCCGGCACCGCCACCGCCACCGCGCTCGCCCTCGTATCCGCAGGGCCCGCCTCCGCGGCCGGTACGGTCCTCACCACCGGCAGCGCCGGCGGCACCGCCGTCGCGGTCGGCGACACGCTCACCGCGCCGCTGGCGAGCGGCACCTCGGCGACCTTCTACTCCAGCTCGACCGGGACCAGCGGTGTCAAGTGCGGCACCTCCCAGTTCACGGCCAAGGTCACCGCCAACCCGACCGCGCCGGGCACCGCCACCGAGTCCCTCACCGGGCAGACCTTCAGCGGCTGCACCAGCAACGTCACGGGTGTCCTCAGCGTCGGCAGCGTGACCATCGACAACCTGCCCTACACGGCGTCGGTCGCCTCCGCCGGCACCCTCACCGTCGCGGCCCCGAGCGGTTCCGTCATCCAGTCCACGGTCAAGCTCAACACCCTGCTGGGCAGCGTCACCTGCGTCTACCAGGGCCCGAGCCTGTCCGGGAAGGCGGCCAACGCCGACAACAGCATCAGCTTCACCAACCAGCAGTTCACCAAGATCTCCGGGTCCTCGCTCTGCTTCTCCACCGCGTACTTCAGCGCCAAGTACGCCCCGGTGACGGACGGCGGGGCCGCGGTCTACGTCAACTGACGTCCCGCCGTCGGTCATTTCGGGCCAATCTGAACGCAGCGCCCAGGCGGCGCCGACGCGGTGCATCCCGGCATCGCGGCGGCGCCGCCCTGCTGTGCGCGGTTCCCCCGAGGACGGCTCTACTCCCTTACGGCGCAAGGGAGTTGCGCTTTTTCGACCCTCCGGTGAGACGTCGTTGAGGAGCCGATCCCCGGCCTCGTATCGTGGCGATCATGGGGCTCTCGTTGTCATGCGGTGAGTTATCGTATGCAAGGGGTTAAAAACAAACCGCACGTCCCGTTCGTTCGTCTCGCGAGGAGGGGTCCCGACATGGCGAGGCAGTTACGCGCCGAACAGACCAGGGCCACGATCATCACGGCCGCCGCCGACCTTTTCGACCAGCATGGCTATGAATCCACCAGTCTGAGCGACATCGTCGCACACGCGAAGGTGACCAAGGGGGCCCTCTATTTCCACTTCGCCGCGAAGGAGGACCTGGCGCACGCCATCCTGGAGCTGGAGGCCCGCGCGGCCCGCCGCCTGGTGGCCGATCTCGACGGCCGCGGCTACTCCTCCCTGGAGGGGCTGATGCGCACCACCTTCGGGATCGCCCGGCTCGCCGTGGACGACCCGGTACCCCGCGCCGGGCTGCGCCTCGCCACCGCCGACGTCACCGTGCGGCCGCCGCTGCGCCACCCCTACACCGAATGGCTGGAGTTCGCCGGCCGCAAGTTCACCGGGGCGGTGCGCGAGGCCGATGTGCACGGGGACCTCGACGTCTCCGCCGCCGCCCACTCGCTCGTCTGCTTCTTCTTCGGCACCCGTGTCGCCGGCCGCTTCGAACCGGTGGGACGCCTGCCGCGCCGGGTCGCCGAGATGTGGCACCTGATGATCCGCGGCCTGGTCCCGGTGCACCGCCGCCCCCGCTACGTCACCCTCGCCACGCAGCTGGAGCGGGAGATCAGGACCGCGTGAGAGGCGCGGTACGGTGACGGACATGCCCGAAACCCCGTTCGCATCCGTGATCCTCGGCAACGAACCCGGATCGTTCCCGCACGGTGTGCTGGCCGAGCGGCACCCGGCGATCATCCGTCAGGTGCGGGACTCCCTCCCGTACGGCCCCGCTCGGCAACGGGCGCTGGACGAGCTGCTGAGGAGCTGCGCCGAGGGGACCGTCGAACCCCTGCCCGCCGATGCCCCGGACCGGGCCGCGTGGCACGCGTGGGGCCTGGCCGAGTACACCGGGCGGTCCTGGTTCGACGTGCCGTGGCTGTGGTCCGAGAGCTACTTCTACCGGCGACTCCTCGAAGCCGTCGGCTACTTCGGCAGCGGGCCCTGGCGGGGCATCGACCCCTTCCGGCCCGTCAAGCGCGCGGAGCTGGACGCGCCGGAGACCGGCCGGGAACTCGCCGCCCTCGACGGCCTGCGGGAGCTGCCGGAGCCGGAGCGGGGCCGCGCCCTGCTGCACGGCTCGCTGTGGGGCAACCGCGCCGACCTGGGCTTCCGGCTGTCCGCCGGGCAAGCCGAGGACGCCGAGGACGCCGAGGACGCCGGGGCCGGGGACCAGGCGCCCGCGCTGGTCGCCGACGACAGCGAGCTGCTGTGGTCGCTGCTGCCGCCCGGCGGCGGCGCCACCCTGGTCCTGGTCGCGGACAACGCCGGCCGCGAACTCGTCCCCGACCTGCTGCTGCTCGCCCACCTCATCGCCGGGGGCCGGATCGCGCGGGCGGTGCTGCACGTGAAGCCGTATCCGTACTACGTCTCGGACGCGATCATGGCCGATGTGCTCGACGCCCTGGAGCGGCTGCGTACAGCGCCGGGCGCGGCCGGTGAGCACGGGCGGCTGCTGCGCTCCGCGATGACCGACGGGCGGCTCGCGGTGCGCGCCCACCCCTTCTCCTGCGCCCCGCTGCCGTACGAGCGGATGCCGCCCGAGCTGCGCGCGGAGTTCGCCGCCGCCACCCTCACCGTCTTCAAGGGCGACCTCAACTACCGCCGCCTGGTGGGGGACCGGCGATGGCCGCCGACCACGTCCTTCGCGGCGGCGACCGGGTACTTCCCCGGTCCGGTGGCCGCGCTGCGCACCCTGAAGTCGGAGGTGGTCACCGGGCTCACCGCCGCCACCGAGGCGCGGCTGGTGGCGGCGGAGGGGCAGCGCTGGCGTACGGCCGGCACGCATGCGCTGATCCAGGTCAACCCGCGTACACCGGAAGCGACTTGAGCCCGTTGATGAAGTTCGACACCAGCCGCTCGGGCGGGCCCGCGGGCCGCAGGACGGGGAGTGCGCGCAGCACCTCCGCGTAGAGCAGCCGCAGTTGCAGCCGGGCGAAGTGGGCGCCCAGGCAGACGTGCGGGCCGTCCCCGAAGGAGACGTGCGGGTTGGGGGAGCGGGCGAGGTCAAGCCGGTCCGGGTCGGCGAAGGCCCGCTCGTCGCGGTTGGCCGAGGCGTGGAAGACCACGACCTTCTCGCCGGCCGCGATGTGCCGTCCCGCCAGCTCGGTGTCCCGCGCGGCGGTGCGCCGGAAGGTCAGCACCGGCGGGTGCCAGCGCAGCAACTCCTCGACGGCGGAGGCGAGTTCGATCTTCCCGGCGCGCAGCAGGCCGTACGGCCGCGGATGCCCGGCCAGGGCCAGCAGGCCGCCGGGTGCCGCGCTGCGGACCGTGTCGTTGCCCGCGACGGTGAGCAGGAAGAAGAACATCTCCAGCTCGGGGCCGGTGAGTTCGGGGTCGGTGGCGAGGGTCGTCATGATGTCGTCGGCGGGGTGCCGGCGCTTGTGCGCGGCCAGTTCGTTTGCGTAGCCGAACATGTCCCGCAGCAGCGCGGGGGAGCGCGGGTTCAGCGGCTTGCCCGAGCCGTCCAGCACCACAGGGGCGGCCTCGTCCGGGTCCTGGTAGCCGATCACCCGCCGGGTCCAGTGCAACAGCAGCCCCCGGTCGCCCTCCGGGACGCCCAGCAGGTCCGTGAGGTTGAGCAGCGCGTACTCGTCGGTGACGGCGGTCACCAGGTCGAGGGTGCCGTCCTGGTGCGTGGCCCGCTCCAGCGCCGCCGCGAGCAGGGCGCGCGCCCGCTCGCGGGCCAGGGCCGCGAACCGCTCGATCCGCCCCGGCGTGAACGCCCGGCTCACCAGCCGCCGCAGCCCGCCGTGCTCCGGTGGGTCCTGGTTGAGCATCATCCGCCGGACGAACGGCAGGTCCGCCGGATCGGGGTCCCGGATCTGCGTCGCGCCGAGGTGCGAGGAGTACGCGGCCGAGTCCTTCAGGACCCGGACGACGTCCGCGTGCCGGGTCACCGCCCAGAACCCCGGACCGGCGGGCCAGCCCAGCACCTCGGGCTCCGCCTGCCAGGCCACCGGGTGCTCGTCGCGCAGCACGCGGTAGGCGTCGTACGGCACCCCGGTGGCGTAGCGCCGCGGGTCGAAGACGTCCGGCACCGGCGCGGCCTCGCGCACGCTCATGCGGGGCCGTCCGCGCGCAGGAAGTCCTCCACCACCCGGATCAGCTCCAGCGGTGTCTCGTCCATCGGGTAGTGCCCGGCGCCGGACAGGGTGACGAGCTGTCCGTTCGGGTACCAGGCCAGCCAGGTCTCCCGCATCAGCGCGGGCGGGATCGCCGGGTCCCGTTCGCCCGCCACGGCCAGCGCGGGCACCTCGCTGCCCGCCACCTCGGCGTGGAAGTCCTCGCCCGCCCACGAGTCGAGCCAGGCCCGGAACGCCTTCGGGTCGCTGCGCCCGAGGGAGAGCGCGACCATCCGGTCCAGCCAGGCGTCCGGGCGGCGGCCGCCGGTGGTGAAGTCGATGATCGCGCGCCGGTTGGCCGCCTTGTGCGCCGCGTCCGTGAACAGTGCGCCCTGCTCGCCCGAAAGCGGCATGCCCGCGGCGGGCACCGGGGAGACGCCGACGATCCGGCGCAGCCGCTCGGGGGCGAGCGCGAGCAGCCGCTGGGCCACCGCGCCGCCCATGGAGTGCCCGATCACCGAGAACCGCCCCCAGCCGAGCCGGTCGGCCAGCGCCACCAGGTCCAGGGCCGCGCGGGTCGTCGTGTACGGCCCCTCGGCGTCCGCGGCCTCGCCGTAGCCGCGCAGGTCGACCGGCGCATACGTGAAGGCGCCGCGGTCCAGGTCGGGCAGGACGGCCGCGTAGGCCGAGCGGTCGGCGAACCAGCCGTGCACGGCGAACACCCGGTGGGCGCCGTCGCCGTGCACCTCATGGGGCAGTGCGAAGGAGTTCATGCGCCTACCGTGACCCGGCCACCCGAGCACGGCAAGGGTGCGGACGGGCCGCGACGCGGGGCGGATTCACGCGATGGTGTGATCATGTCCCGTGCGCGGGATGGGCGTTCGGAGCCGGGGGTAGGGCCCGGCCATGACGCAGCCGTTCGAACTCCCGCACTTCTACATGCCGTTCCCCGCGCGGCTCAATCCGCATCTCGACGAGGCCCGCGCCCATTCCACCGCGTGGGCGCGCGAGATGGGCATGCTGGAGGGCTCCGGGATCTGGGACCAGGCCGACCTGGACGCGCACGACTACGGACTGCTGTGCGCCTACACCCACCCCGACTGCGACGGCCCCGCCCTGTCGCTGATCACCGACTGGTACGTATGGGTGTTCTTCTTCGACGACCACTTCCTGGACATGTTCAAGCGCACCCAGGACCGCGCCGCCGGCAAGGCCCACCTCGACCGGCTGCCGCTGTTCATGCCGATCGACCCCCAGACCCCCGTACCCGAGCCCGAGAACCCGGTCGAGGCGGGTCTGAAGGACCTGTGGGCGCGTACGGTGCCCGCGATGTCCGCCGACTGGCGCCGCCGCTTCTCCGTGGCCACCGAGCACCTGCTCAACGAGTCGATGTGGGAGTTGTCCAACATCAACGAGGGGCGGATCGCCAACCCCGTCGAGTACATCGAGATGCGCCGCAAGGTGGGCGGCGCGCCCTGGTCCGCCGGACTGGTGGAGTACGCGACGGCCGAGGTGCCCGCCGCCGTCGCCGGGACCAGGCCGCTGCGGGTGCTCATGGAGACCTTCGCCGACGCCGTCCACCTGCGCAACGACCTCTTCTCCTACCAGCGCGAGGTCGAGGACGAGGGCGAGAACAGCAACGGCGTGCTCGTCCTGGAGACCTTCTTCGGCTGCACCACCCAGCAGGCCGCCGACACCGTCAACGACATCCTCACCTCGCGCCTGCACCAGTTCGAGCACACCGCTCTCACCGAGGTGCCCGCCGTCGCCCTGGAGCACGGCCTCACCCCCGCCGAGACGGCCGCGATCGCCGCCTACGCCAAGGGACTCCAGGACTGGCAGAGCGGCGGCCACGAATGGCATCTGCGCTCCAGCCGCTACATGAACAAGGGCGCGCGGGACGACTCGCCCTGGCGGCTGCCCAGCGGCCCCGGCACCTCGGCCGCCCGAGTCGGCGCCCTGCTCGCCGCCGCCGCGCACGAACGCCTGCGCGCCTACTCCCATGTGCCGCACCAGAAGGTCGGGCCGTCCATCCTGCCCGAGTTCCACATGCCGTTCTCCCTGGAACTCAGCCCCCACCTCGACACCGCCCGCCGCAATCTGCGCACCTGGTGCGACCGCATGGGCATCCTCCAGGAGGGCGTCTGGGACGAGGACAGGCTGCGCGCCTGCGACCTCGCCCTGTGCTCCGCCGGACTCGACCCCGACGCCACCCCCGAGGCCCTCGACCTCAGCGCCCAGTGGCTCGCCTTCGGCACCTACGGCGACGACTACTACCCCCTGGTCTACGGCCACCGCGGGGACCTGGCCGCCGCCCGCCTGGCCACCGCCCGGCTGTCGGCCTGCATGCCCCTCGACGGCGAGCCGCCGCTGGTGCCCGCCAACGCCATGGAGCGCTCCCTGCTCGACCTGTGGGCCCGCACCACCTCCCCGATGAGCACCGGGCAGCGCCGCACCCTCAGACAAGCCGTGGACTCCATGACCGAGAGCTGGGTGTGGGAACTGTCCAACCAGCTCCAGAACCGCATCCCCGACCCGGTCGACTACCTGGAGATGCGCCGCGCCACCTTCGGCTCCGACCTCACCCTCAGCCTGTGCCGGATGGGCCGGGGCCCCGCGGTCCCGCCGGAGCTCTACCGCAGCGGCCCGGTGCGCTCCCTGGAGAACGCCGCCATCGACTACGCCTGCCTGCTCAACGACATCTTCTCCTACCAGAAGGAGATCGAGTACGAGGGCGAGATCCACAACGCCGTCCTGGTCGTGCAGAACTTCTTCGGCGTCGACTACCCGACCGCGCTCGGTGTCGTACACGACCTGACCACCCAGCGCATGCGGCAGTTCGAGCATGTGGTCGCCCACGAACTGCCCGTGCTGTACGACGATTTCGGGCTGTCCCCGCAGGCCCGCGGGGCGATGGACGGCTATGTCGGCGGCCTGCGGAACTGGCTGGCCGGAATCCTCAACTGGCACCGCAGCGTGGACCGTTACAAGGACGCCTGGCTCGGGCGGCGCGCCCACGGCTTCCTGCCCGACCGGCCGCCCGCGCGCCCGCTCCTCACCCTGGCCTGACCGGCCACCGGGGCACATGGGCCGAGCCGGCTCCGGGCGGGGGCCGGTGCGTGGGGCGACCGTAGTGACTACCCGCCGCCGGCCTCCGGCCAGTCTCACTCGTTCGTGTCTCGTCGCGGGCCGGTGCGCCGGGTAGGTCACCGGCCGGAGGCGAGCGAACCATGGAACACACTGCGTTGCGGCCCAGGCCGCTGCCGGGCCGGGGGCCGCGGGCGGGCGGCGGCCTCGCCCACCACCCGCACGCCGCGTCCCGGCGCGGCCGGCGGCTGCGGACCCTCGTGCTCGGCGCCTGCGCGGGCACGCTGCTGGTGCTGTCCGGCGTGGGCATCGGCGCGGTCGGCGCCACGGTGCTCGGCGCGGGCCGCGGCACCGGGGCGGGCCCACGGGCGGCGACCGTGCGGGAGAGCGTGCCGGCCACCCTGGGCGTGGAGGCCGTCGACTACGGCAGTCCCGGCGCGCTGGTGGTGGGCGTGCACACGCCCGGCCCCGGCTACCGGGCCGGCCTGACCCGCGGGGACGTCCTGCTCCAGTTCGGCGGCGCCCGCGTGGACACCGCCGCCGACCTGGCCCGCGCCGTCGCCCACGCGCGCCCCGGCAGCGAGGTCCTGCTCACCGTGCGGCACCGCGACGGCGGATTCCAGCAACTGACGGTGGTGCCGGGGGTGGTGACCTGAGCGGAGCCGGGAGGCGCCGCCGGCAGGCCACGGGCGTCCCTGCCGCGCCGGTGCCGTGGGCCGTACCGCGCGGGTCTCCGCCGGGTCCGGCGGCCGTGATCGGCCGATGGGGTCGCGTGGCCCGGTCCGGGCGGGCAGGATGCTGCCCTGGGGGTGCCGACGGTGCCCCGCACCCGCCCGACCAGCCAGAACCGCCCGGAGGCCCGGATGACCGGCAGTACGACCACGCCCTTCAGCGCAGCCGACCACAAGGCCCGCATGGAGCGCGCCGCGGGTGCCGCGGCCGACGCCGGTCTCGCCGGGCTGCTCGTGGCACCGGGCCCTGACATGGTGTGGCTGACCGGCTACACCCCCACCGCCGTCACCGAGCGGCTCACCCTGCTGGTCCTCGCCCCCGGCCAGGACCCCGTGCTGGTCGTACCCACCCTGGAGGCCCCGGACGCCGAGCACTCCGCCGCCGGCGGGGTACTCACCCTGCGCGACTGGACCGACGGCAAGGACCCGTACGCCGTCACCGCCGAGCTGCTCGACGCGCGCGGCCGCTACGGCATCAGCGACAACACCTGGGGCATGCACGTCCTCGGCCTCCAGCGCACCCTGCCCGACAGCTCCTACGCCGCCCTCACCGACGCCCTGCCCATGCTGCGCGCCGTCAAGGACGCCGCCGAGGTGGAGCTGCTCGCGGCCGCCGGAGCCGCCGCCGACGCGGCCTTCGAGGAGATCCGCAAGGTGACCTTCGCCGGGCGCCGCGAGTCCGACCTCGGCCGGGACCTCGCCGCGCTGCTGCGCCGCTTCGGCCACTCCCAGGTCGACTTCACCATCGTCGGCTCCGGCCCCAACGGCGCCAACCCGCACCACGAGGTCGGCGACCGCGTCATCCGGCGCGGCGACATGGTCGTCCTCGACTTCGGCGGCCTGAAGGACGGCTACGGCTCCGACACCACGCGCACCGTGCACGTCGGCGAGCCCACCGAGGAGGAACGCCGGGTCCACGACATCGTGCGCGCGGCCCAGGAGGCCGGCTGCCAGGCGGTGCGGCCGGGCGTGGCCTGCCAGGAGGTGGACCGCGCCGCCCGCGAGGTGATCACCGACGCCGGGTACGGCGAGTACTTCATCCACCGCACCGGGCACGGCATCGGCGTCACCACGCACGAGCCGCCGTACATGATCGAGGGCGAGAGGCTGCCGCTGGTACCCGGCATGTGCTTCTCGGTGGAACCCGGCATCTATCTGCCCGGCCGGTTCGGGGTGCGCATCGAGGACATCGTCACGGTGACCGGGGACGGCGCCCGCCGCCTCAACAACACGACCCGCGAGATGGTCCTCGTGGACTGACGGCCCGAGCCCACGGCGGGCCCGGCGCGACCACACCCGACGACACCCGGAACGGCGACGCGCGATCCATGACCCAGGCACCGACACCCACCGCGGACACCGTCCGCCGACTGGTCCGTTCGCTGCTCAAGGAAGGGCCGCAGGGCGACGGACCCGATGTACGGCCCGTGCGCGAGGGGCACCCGTACATCTGGTGGGTCGGCACCCGGCACGTGCTGCGCCTCGCCCCCGACCGGGAGGCGTCCGCCCGGCGCCGCCGGGAGCTGCGGCTGCGCGCCCTGGTCCGCCCGCAGGTCCCGGTCGCGGTGCCGGTCAGCGTCGCCCACGCCGACTGGGCGCCCGGCCTCGCCTGCACCCTGGACACCGTGGTGCCCGGCGGCACCGCCGAGGAGCACGAGGTGTCGGCGGCCGGCGAGGCCGATCTCGCCGGGCTGCTCACCGGGCTGCGGGCGGTGCCGGTGCGCCAGGCCGAGTCGCTCGGGGTGCCGCGCGCCGCTCCGCGCTCCCTGGAGGCGCTGCGCCGGATGGCCGTGCACGCGGCCGAACGGCTCGCCGCCGCCGACGAGTTCGACGCCGCGCCGATGCACCAGCTCACCCCGGCCGGGGCCGCCCAGCTCGCCGCGCAGCCCGGTGCCGCCGTGCTCACCCACCACGGGCTGACCGGCGAACACGTGGTGGTCGCCGCCGACGGGCGGGTGCGCGGCGTCCTCGACTGGACCGAGGCGGCGCTCGGCGACCCCGCCGAGGACATCGCGGGGCTCGCCGTCGCCGTCGGCTCCCCGGCCGCCGTCCGCGCCGCCACCCTCGCCGGGTACGGCGCCCGCCCCTGTCTGCGCGGCCTGTGGCTCGCCCGCTGCGACACCGTGCTGCGCCTCATGGACCGCCTCGACGGCCGCACCGCAGGTGACCCGACGCTGCTGCGCACCCGGCTGCGCCGGGCGTGGGAGCCGATCCTGCTGGAGCGGGTGACGGACTTCAAGACGGCGGGGCAGGAGCCGTGACCGGGGCTCAGGGCTGGCTGAGCACCACGCACGACTCGCCGGGCAACTGGAGCATGCCGTCCGCGCCCGGCGCCGCCACCGGCTCCCACGCGGCGAGGACCAGCGCCGGGCGGGAGCCCAGGGGGATGGCGACCGGTTCCTTGCCGAGGTTCACCGCGACCCGCACATCACCGCGCCGGAAGGCCAGCCAGCGGGCCTGCGCGTCGTAGGCCACCTTCGTGTCGGAGAGATCCGGGTCGGTGAGGTCCGGCTGGTCGCGGCGCAGCGCGATCAGCCGCCGGTACCAGTCCAGCATCCTCGCGTGGTCCGGGCGGCCGGGCTCCGACCAGTCGAGGCAGGAGCGCTCGCGGGTCGCCGGGTCCTGCGGGTCCGGTACGTCCTCCTCGGCCCAGCCGTGCGCCGCGAACTCCCGGCGCCGGCCGCGGCGTACCGCCTCCGCGAGGCCGGGGTCCGTGTGGTCGGTGAAGTACTGCCAGGGTGTGCCGGCCGCCCACTCCTCGCCCATGAACAGCATCGGCGTGAACGGCGCGGTCAGCACCAGCGTCGCCGCGCAGGCCAGCAGGCCGGGGGAGAGGTGCGCGGACAGGCGGTCGCCACGGGCGCGGTTGCCGATCTGGTCGTGGGTCTGGGCGTAGCCGAGCAGCCGGTGCCCGGCGACCCGCGCGCGGTCCAGCGGGCGCCCGTGGTGCCGCTCGCGGAAGGTGGAGTACGTGCCGTCGTGGAAGTAGCCCCCGGTGAGCGTCCTGGCCAGCGCGGCGAACGGGTCGCGCGCGAAATCGGCGTAGTAGCCCTGGGATTCGCCGGTGAGCGCGGTGTGCAGGGCGTGGTGGAAGTCGTCGTTCCACTGCGCGTGCAGCCCGAGCCCGTTCTCCGCGCGCGGTGTGATGAAGCGCGGGTTGTTCAGGTCGCTCTCGGCGATCAGGAACAGCGGCCGGTGCAGCTCCGCCGCGAGGTGGTCGACGGCCGCCGACAGCTCCTCCAGGAAGTGGACGGCGCGGGTGTCGTACAGCGCGTGCACCGCGTCCAGACGCAGCCCGTCCAGCCGGAAGTCCCGCAGCCACGCCAGCGCGCTGCCGACGAAGAACGCCCGCACCTCGTCGGAACCGGGCCCGTCCAGGTTCACCGCCGCGCCCCACGGCGTGGTGTACGCGTCGGTGAAGTACGGCCCGAAGGACGGCAGATGGTTCCCGGAGGGCCCCAAGTGGTTGTGCACGACGTCCAGTACGACGCCCAGTCCCAGCTCGTGCGCCCGGTCCACGAACCGCTTCAGCGCCTCGGGGCCGCCGTACGGCTCGTGCACCGCCCACGGCGCCACCCCGTCGTACCCCCAGCCGTGCCGTCCGGGGAAGGGGCACAGCGGCATCAACTCAATGTGTGTGACGCCCAGTTCGGCCAGATGGCCGAGGCGCTGTGCCGCCGCGTCCAGGGTGCCCTCGGGGGTGTACGTGCCCACATGCAGCTCGTAGAGCACCGCGCCCGGCAACTCCCGCCCCGGCCACGGCACCCGCCACGCGTACCGCTCCTGGTCCACGACCGCGCTGAGCTGGTCCGGGCCGTCCGGCTGACGGCGCGAGCGCGGGTCGGGCAGCACCGGACCGTCGTCCAGCGCGAACCCGTACCGGGTGCCGTCGCCCGCCCGAGCCTCCCCCTTCCACCAGCCCGCGCGCTCCGGATCGCGCGCCAACGCCTGTGCGGCGCCCTCGCACTGGAGCGTCACCCGATCTGCCTGCGGTGCCCACACCTCGAACTGCACGGACGGTTCCCCTTCGTCTGCTCACCGTGATGTCCCGCGTTCCCATCGTGCCCGTCCGCGCCGCCGATCGCCCGCTTTCTGGACACTCGCCGCCCGCTGACCGACAATCACAGGTGTGACGTCGTCCTTCGAGTTCCCCACCGCCCCGGCCCCGGCGTCCGCGCGGCTGTCCGACGCGGAGCGGGAAGCGGCGCTGGAGGTGCTGCGGGACGGCGCGGCCAAGGGCCGGCTGTCGCACGACACGTTCGTGCGCCGCATGGAACTGGCGCTCGCCGCGCGCCACGCCGGCGAACTCGCCGTGCTCGTCGCCGACCTGCCCCGCGAGAGCCGGTTCTCCCGCGCGGTCTTCGGCACCGTGGAGGCCATCTCCGGGTTCACGGTACGCCTGCGCCGCTCCTGGCAGGCCGAGCGGCTGCCCAAGCTGCTGCTGCCGGGACCGGACCACACCCGCCCGCTGCGCATAGGCCGCGACCCCGGCAACGGGCTGCGGCTGACCCACGAGACGGTCTCGCGGGTGCACGCCGAACTCAGCCACCAGGGCGGCCTGTGGGTCCTGCGGGACCTCGGCTCCACCAACGGCACCACCGTCAACGGCCGCCGGGTGATCGGCACCGTCGCGGTCCGCGAGGGCGACCAGGTGGCCTTCGGGCGGGTGGCGTACCGGCTGTCGGTGAGCTGAGCGGGCGGCCGCCGCCGCGGTCGTTCGAACGGGTGACCCGCACTGCGGAACCGGGGGCGTCCTGCCGATGCAACGGGCATGACGCACTTCACCACCAGAGCGGCCGCGGCCACCGGCGCGCTGCTGGCCGCCGCCGGCCTCCTCGTCGCGGGCCCGGCCCAGGCCGCACCCCGTCTCCACGGCAACCGGCTGCACCTCACGATCACCCCGGCGGGCGACCGGGCCGGCGGCGAGCACAGCGCCCTGCTGCGCTGCCTGCCGCCGCACGGACACCCGTACGCCGCCGAAGCCTGCGCCGAACTGACCGCCGCCCGCGGCGACATCGGCCGCATCCCGGCCCGCAGGGTGTTCTGCCCGCGGATCTACTCCCCGGTCACCGCCACCGCGCACGGCCGCTGGAACGGACGGCTGGTCGACTTCCGGCAGACGTACACCAACTCCTGCGAACTGCGGGCGCGGACGGGGTCGGTCTTCGCCCTCGGCGGCTGACCGGCCGGCGACCTCACGGACACGCCTGCTCGTGAGCCTGCCGGGCGGCCAGCAGCACCGTGCGGGACTGGTGTTCCACCTGGTGGTCCAGCGGCACCCAGCGGGCCCGGAAGCGCCGGGCGAAGGCGTCGGACCAGGCGGCGACGAGCCGTTCGAGGTCCGGCGCCGCCCGGTCCCCGCTCTCCCGCAGCACCCGCAGCAGCATCGCGGCGGCCCGCAGCGGCAGCCGCCGCCCGAACGCGTCCACGCTGCCGACGTACGCCATCGTGGTGGCGGCCGGCGCGGTGCGGGTCCAGTCCTCGGCCAGCCCCGGAACCAGTTCCAGCACCCAGCGTGCCGCCCGCAGCAGCGGCCCGTCGGCGCCGTCGAGCCGGGGCAGCGCCTGCGCGAGCACCCGCTCCACCTCCAGCGAGTCCCGCAGCAGCCGCCGGGCCAGCCGCCGCATCGCCGCCGCCGGAGCCGGGTGCGGCGCCGGGTCGTCCACCAGGTCGCTGGCCCACATCGGCACCTCGACCACCGCGGTCAGCCCCCCGTAGCGGTGCGCGTGGTACCAGGTGCTGTGCCGGGCGTCGTCCGGCATGCTCGGGTAGGCCGCGCCCGTCTCGGGGCCCGGCATCACATGCACTCCGGGCCCGGACGACGGCCAGCCCGCGGCGTCCGAGGCGCCGGTCTCCACCGGGATGTGCAGCTGCGCCGCCGACTTGGCGAACGGCTCCGCGAGCCCCGGCACGTCACGGGTCAACTGCACCCAGCTGCCGCCCAGATCGGTGCCGTGCAGGGTCACCTGGAGGTAGGGGCGCAGCTCGTCGATCACGGCGGTCAGGGTCCGGGTCTCGGGCGGCAGCCGGTCCGGGGGCAGCACGGACGGCGACCACTCCGGCTGCTCGGCGTTGGTCGGCCGGTAGAAGCCGAGGTGGTAGTCGAGCAGGGTGCGCGGGGCGGGGGTGACATGGAGGGCGGCGCCGTCCGGGTCCGCGCACAGCAGGAAGTGCCAGGAGGTGCCGGTGCGCAACTGCCGCTCCGCCAGCACCCGTCGGGCCAGTGCCCGCAGAGTCGAGCCGCCGGCCGGCTCGTTGGCGTGGGCGCCCGCCACCACCAGCACCGAACGGCGCGCATGCCCCACCGACAACAGGTGCAGCGGCCGTCCCGCGCGCGAGCGGCCCACCTGCCGCAGCACGCACAGCCCCGGCTCCGCGGCGGCCAACGCCCGCGCGCAGGCCACCAGTTCGGGAACGCTGGGATAGCGCAGCTCCGGCAGGAGACTCACCCCCGATGCGTCCGCCCTGCTTCGCCCTCCCAGTCCCGCACGGTGCGCGGTGACTGTCAAGCGTTGAACCAGATGCCCGCACGGCACATGCCAACCGGAGCCTGCGCCACCGCATCCGCCGCGCTCACCGCTGGTGCAGGCCCCGCCCCGCGAGGGCCAGGAACACCTCGCCCACCGCCTCCGAGAGCGTCGGATGCGGATGCACGAACCGCGCCACATCGTCGGCTCCGGCCTCCCAGCCGACGATCAGCTGCGCCTCGGCGATCAGTTCGCAGACCTGCGGCCCGACCAGGTGCACCCCGAGCACCCGCCCGCCGCCGGCCTCGGCGACCACCTTCACCATGCCGCCCCGGCCGTGCACCATCCCCTTCGCCAGCGCGGTCAGCGGCATGTCCCGCACGGCCACCTCGTACCCCCGCGCCCGCGCCTCGGCCTCCGTGAACCCGACGGCGGCGGTCTGCGGGGAGGAGTACGTCACACGGGGTACGGCCGTGTAGTCGACCGGGGCGGGCCGCAGTCCGGCGAGTGTCTCGGCGACGACGAGTCCTTCGGCGAAGGAGGCGTGCGCGAGGCCGGGCGAGGGCGGCGGCAGCAGATCGCCGACGACGTGGATTCCGGGTACGGCCGTCTCCAGCCGGTCCCAGTCGGCCGGTACGACGAACCCGCGCGCGTCCGCCGCGAGACCGGCCGCGGCCAGGTCCAGGCCCTCGGTGACCGGCGCCCGGCCGACCGCCACCAGGAGCCGTCGCGCGTTCAGCGTCCGGGTCTCGCCGCGCGCGGTGCGCACCCGTGCCCGTACGCCGTCGTCCAGCACCTCCGCGTCCAGCAGCCGCGCCCCGGTCCGGACGTCGACGCCGCGTCCCCGCAGCCCGCGGGTGAGATGCCGGCTCACGTCCGTGTCCTCCAGGGGCAGCAGCCGCTCGGCCGCCTCCACCAGGGTGACCTCGGCGCCCAGGGAGCGGTGCAGGGAGGCGTACTCCACCCCGATCGCGCCCCCGCCGAGGACCAGGACCGAGTCCGGCAGGCCCGGCGCGAACAGCGCGTCGTCGCTCGTCACCACCCGCCGCCCGTCCGGCACCAGACCGGGGAGCGCACGGGGGCGCGAACCGGTGGCGAGGACGATCCCGCGGCGCGCGGTGAGGTGGTGCACGCCGGGCGTGTTCCCGGCGCGCGAGCCCTCCTCCCGTACGTCCTCCACCAGCACCGTCCGCGCCCCGGTCAGCCGCGCGCTGCCCCGCACCACCCGCACTCCCGCCGCCGCCAGATGGGCCCGCAGCCCTTTGTGGTTGCGCGCCACGATGTCGTCGCGGGTGGCCACCAGCGCCGGCCAGTCGACGGAGTCCAGCGTGGCCTTCACCCCCCATCGCTCGCGGGCCTCGGCGATGCCGTCGATCAGTTCGGCGGCGTGCAGCATCGCCTTGCTCGGGACGCAGCCGCGGTGCAGACAGGTGCCGCCCAGCTTGTCGCGTTCGACGAGGACGACGCCGAGGCCGAGGGCGGCGGCGCGCAGGGCGGTGGCGTAGCCGCCGGTCCCGCCGCCGACGACGACGACGTCCGCCGCGTCCGGGACCTCCGCCCGGCCCGTGACCTCCGCCGTGCCCGTCCCCATCGCCCTGCCCGCGGCATCCGCTGTGTTCGTGCTCATGGTCACCACCCTGCGGCCACCCCTTGCCATGCGTCCAAGGCAATGTTCTTGTGGGACCCATGCACAATGTTCATGGGAGGAAGGCGAGGTGAGCCTGCGGCAGATGGAGTACTTCGTGACGGTCGTCCAGGAGGCGTCCTTCACCCGCGCGGCCGAGGTCCTGCACGTCACCCAGCCCGCGCTGTCGCACCAGATCAAGGCGCTGGAGCGGGAGGTCGGCGGGGCCCTGCTGGAGCGGCTGCCCCGCGGCGCCCGGCTCACCCCGATGGGCCGCGCCTTCCTGCCCGGCGCCGAACTCGCCGTGCGCAGCGCCGGCCAGGCGCGCCGGGCGGCCCGCGCCGCCGCCGGGGCCGAAGGCGGCGAACTGCACATCGCCGCCCTGCACTCCATCGCCGTGGGCGCCCTGCCCGACGTCTTCGCCCGCTGGCGCGCTGCCCACCCCCGAGTCCTTCTGCGGCTGCGCGAATACGCCACCGCCGAGGCCCTGGAGGACGCCGTGCGGGGCGGCACCGCCGACCTCGCCATCGGCCCCGAGCCCGCCGAACCGGTCGGTCCCGTGACGCCGATCGGTGCCGAGGAGATCGTCCTGGTGGTGCCGTTCGACGACCGGCTCGCGGGCCGTGCGACGGTGACGCTGCCCGAACTGGCCGACCGGGCCTGGGTCCGCTGCGCCATGGAACCCGTCGTGCACGGCGCCCGCTTCCTCGACTGGGCGTGCGGGCGCGCCGGGTTCACGCCCCGGACCGCCGTGTGGACCGAGCAGTCCTCGACAGCCGTGCGGATGGCCGCCGCCGGGGTCGGGGTGTGCGCCGCGCCCGCGCACATCGTGCGGGGGGCCGTGGGCGAGGACTGCGTGCTCCTCACCCCCGACCCGTGCTGGCGGCGCCCGCTGGCCGTCTACGGCCGTACGGCGCCGACCGGGGCCGCCGCCGCCTTCAGTGAGCTGCTGCGCGCCCGCTGGGCCGCCCTGAGCGGTGTTCCGGAGCGGCCCGGCAGGCTGCCGCTCACTCTTGCGTGACCCGCTCCAGCAGCGCCACCGGCAGCGGCCCGAACAGGTCCGCGAGGAGCACCCGTCCGCTGAACTCCCGCTCCGGTGCCAGCACTTCGCGCCAGCGGCCGGGCGGCAGCGGCAGGCTGGTGTCCCGCCAGCCGCCCGACTCCGCCAGCCGCAGCGACAGCCGGGTCACCGCCGTGACCACCTCCCCGGACCGGCAGAACGCCGTGCAGTGCTCCGCCGCCGGGCCCTCGGCGGGCAGCGGGTCGTACGACGCGGACGCCCCGAACGCACCGGGCCTGCGGGCCCGCAGGCCCAGCGCCGCACGCGTCAGCGCGCCCTTCTCGCCGGAGTCCCCGGGCGGCAGGGGCACCGGCCGACGGTTGTCCGGGTCCACCAGCGCGCGGAACTCGCCCTCGGCGCCCTGATACACGTCCGGGACGCCCGGCATCGTCAGGTGCACCAGGGCCGTGCCGAGCACGTTGGCCCGGATGTGCGGCTCCAGCGCCTTGCGGAAGGCCGTCACGCGTTCGCCGGGCGGACCGCAGGGACCGGCCGCGACGAACGCGGCCACCGCCTCCTCGTACGGCGCCTCCCGCTCGGTCCAGCTGGTGTACATGCCCGCCTCGCGCACATGCTTCAGCAGGTACTCCCGCACCCGCTCCGCCTCGGCCGGGCCGAGCCCGAACACCGTCTGCCAGGCCGCCCACACCAGTTGCCCGTCCGGGGTGCCCGCCTCGGGCCGGGTCACCTCGGCCACCAACTCCGCCCATCGGCCGGGGCATTCGGTGAGCACGGCGAGGGCGGCGCGGACATCGGCGCTGCGCTTGGTGTCGTGCGTGGTGACGGCCGTACCGGTGAGCGGCCACTCGCTCTGCACGCGGGCGCAGTACGTGTGGAACTCGCGCGGGGAGACGCCCGGCCGGCCCGGATCGCCGCCCACCTCGTTCGCCGACAGCAGCGGGACATAGCGGTAGAACGCCGTGTCCTCAACGGACTTGGCCCGCAGCGCCGAGGCCGTCTGCGCGAACCGGGTGCGCAGCTCCAGCCGGTCGGCCTGGTCCGGCGCGGACGGGTCGCCGGGCGTCTCGACGAGCAGGTGCCGCACGAGGTCGACGGCCTCCGCCTCCTCCCGGACCACGAAGGCGAGCCGGGCCTCCTCGGCGGCCTCCTCGGTGATCACGGCGGCCGCGTCCCCGGAGGCGTACGGCCGGTAGACCCGCATCCGCACCAGGAGTTCCTCCAGGGCCGTGCGCAGCGCCCAGGGGGCCCGGTCGCGCAGCGCCAGGTCCGGCGAGGTCGCGCACAGCCGCACCGCGACCCGTGTGAGCCGCTCGGTCTCGGTGGCCAGCTCGTGCGTGAGCACCTTGTAGGCGGCCCGGCGCGCCGTGGCGTCCCAGACCCCGCCCCGGTCCGCCTGCGGGGCCGCGAACCTCCGGTACTCGGTGAGGAGTTCGGCGGCACCGTCCGGGTCGGTGAACAGGCCGTCCACCCGGCGCAGGGCGTCGTAGCCGGTGGTGCCCGCGACCGGCCAGGAGGGGGGCAGGCGCTCGTCGTCGGCGAGGATCTTCTCGACCACCGTCCAGCGCCCGCCGCTCGCCTCGTGCAGCCGGGCGAGATAGCCGTCGGGGTCGGCGAGCCCGTCGGGATGGTCGACCCGCAGCCCGTCGGCCACGCCCTCGTCCAGCAGCTGGAGGATCTTGGCGTGGGTGGCGTCGAACACCTCGGGGTCCTCCACCCGCACCCCGATCAGCTCCGAGATGCTGAAGAACCGCCGGTAGTTCAGCTCGGTCCGGGCGAGCCGCCACCAGACCGGGCGGTACCACTGGGCATCCAGCAGCTCGGGCAGCGGCAGCCGCTCGGTGCCCGCGCGCAGCGGCAGGACGTGGTCGTGGACGCGGAGCGTGTCGCCGTCGGTCCGCACGTGCTCGAGGCCGGCGCCGAGCGGGGCGCCGAGGACGGGCAGTAGCACCCGGCCGCCCCCGGCGTCCCAGTCGATGTCGAACCAGCGCGCGTACGGCGACTCGGGCCCCTCGCGCAGCACCTCCCACAGGGCGCGGTTGTGTGCGGGCGCCATCGCCATGTGGTTCGGCACGATGTCCAGGACCAGGCCGAGGCCGTGCTCGCGGGCGGTCCGGGACAGCGCGCGCAGCCCCTCCTCGCCGCCCAGCTCCGCGCGGACGCGGCCGTGGTCCACGACGTCGTAGCCGTGCGTGGAACCCGGCACGGCCTCCAGGACGGGGGACAGGTGCAGATGGGAGACACCGAGCGAGGCCAGGTACGGGACGGCCGCCGCGGCGGCCGCGAACGGGAAGGCGGGCTGGAGCTGAAGCCGGTAGGTGGCCGTGGGCACCCCCGGTCCGGGTCGGGCAGAGGTCATGGGGACCTACGTACCCGCCCCGCCGCGTTTCGTGTCACCCGAGGGGGAGCCGGTGGGCGAGGCGGCTCATTCGCGCTCACCCACACGGCCTATGACGCCCCGCGCCGTGCCGCGCCATCCCCCGACGGCGCTGTGCGTGCTCCTACTCCGGCCGGCGCAGGACCAGGAGGCTGCGGCCCTCCAGAGTGAGCCGGTCGCCCGCCCCCGCCTTCGCCCCCGAACCCGGCGGCACCCCCTCCGCGCGGGCCGTGTCGACCACCACCTGCCACTGCCGGCCGTGGTTCACCGGCACCCGGAAGCCGAGAGCCTCTGGGGAGGCGTTGAACATCAGCAGGAAGGAGTCGTCGGTGATCCGCTCCCCGCGCGGGCCCGGCTCGGAGATCGCGTTGCCGTTGAGGAACACGGTCAGCGCGGAGGCCCGTGCCGCGTCCCAGTCCCGCCGGGTCATCTCCGTGCCCTCGGGGGTGAACCAGGCGATGTCGGACAGCTCGCCGTGGCTGCCCTCCACCGGCCGGCCGTGGAAGAAGCGGCGGCGGCGCAGCACCGGGTGGTCGCGGCGCAGCCACACCATCGTGCGCAAGAACTCCAACAGCCACCCGCCGCCCTCGGGCTCCTTCGGCCAGTGCAGCCAGGAGGTCTCGTTGTCCTGGCAGTAGGCGTTGTTGTTGCCGCCCTGGGTGCGGGCGAACTCGTCGCCGTGACTGATCATCGGCACGCCCTGGGAGAGCATCAGCGTGGCCAGGAAGTTGCGCATCTGGCGATCGCGCAGCGCGAGCACCTCGGGGTCGTCGGTCTCGCCCTCCGCCCCGCAGTTCCAGGACCGGTTGTGGCTCTCGCCGTCCCGATTGCCCTCCCCGTTCGCCTCGTTGTGCTTCTCGTCGTACGACACCAGGTCGCGCAGCGTGAAACCGTCGTGGCAGGTGACGAAGTTGATGGAGGCCAGCGGGCGGCGGCCGTCGTCCTGGTAGAGGTCGGAGGAGCCGGTCAGCCGGGAGGCGAACTCCGCGAGCGCGCGCGGCTCGCCCCGCCACAGGTCCCGCACGGTGTCGCGGTACTTGCCGTTCCACTCGGTCCACAGCGGCGGGAAGTTGCCCACCTGGTAGCCGCCCTCGCCCACGTCCCAGGGCTCGGCGATCAGCTTCACCTGGGAGACCACCGGGTCCTGCTGCACCAGGTCGAAGAACGAGGACAGCCGGTCCACCTCGTGGAACTGCCGGGCCAGTGTGGCCGCGAGGTCGAAGCGGAAGCCGTCGACATGCATCTCGGTGACCCAGTAGCGCAGCGAGTCCATGATCATCTGGAGCACGTGCGGGGACCGCATCAGCAGCGAGTTGCCGGTGCCGGTGGTGTCCATGTAGTAGCGGGGATCGTCCGCGAGCCGGTAGTACGACGGGTTGTCGATGCCCTTGAAGGAGAGCGTCGGGCCCAGGTGGTTGCCCTCGGCGGTGTGGTTGTAGACGACGTCCAGGATGACCTCGATCCCGGCCTCGTGCAGCGCCCGGACCGCCGACTTGAACTCCAGCACCTGCTGGCCCCGGTCGCCCCAGGAGGCGTACGCGTTGTGCGGGGCGAAGAAGCCGATGGTGTTGTAGCCCCAGTAGTTGTTCAGGCCCAGGTCCACCAGCCGGTGGTCGTTGACGAACTGGTGTACGGGCATCAGCTCCAGCGCGGTCACGCCGAGCTCGGTCAGATGGTCGATGACCGCCGGGTGGGCGAGCCCCGCGTACGTGCCCCGCAGCTCCTCCGGAAGACCCGGATGCCGCATGGTCAGGCCCTTGACATGGGCCTCGTAGATCACCGTGTGGTGGTACTCGGTGCGCGGCGGACGGTCGTCGCCCCAGTCGAAGTACGGGTTGATCACCACCGAGGTCAGGGTGTGCGGCGCCGAGTCCAGGTCGTTGCGCCGCTCGGGCGCGTCGAAGTGGTAGCCGTACACCTCCTCGCCCCACCGCACGGCGCCGCCGACCGCCTTCGCGTACGGGTCGAGCAGCAGCTTCGCCGCATTGCAGCGCAGCCCGCGGCCGGGGTCGTAGGGGCCGTGCACCCGGAACCCGTAGCGCTGTCCCGGCATCACCCCCGGCACGTACGCGTGCCGGACGAACGCGTCGCTCTCGCGCAGTTCCACCGCCGTCTCCGAGCCGTCGTCGTGCAGCAGACACAGCTCCACTCGGTCCGCGGCTTCCGTGAACACCGCGAAGTTGGTACCGGCGCCGTCGTAGGTGGCGCCGAGCGGATACGCCTCTCCAGGCCAGACCTGCATGGTGACGACTCTCCCAGGTGAGCGGCTCGCGCGGGGGACGGTTCGCACGACGGCGCGAAGTCTCCCCGAAAGCAGGAACGGCCCGGCCGGGTACCCCCGGTTATGAAACCGCTCACTCCCGGCGTCCGGGCGGTGCCAAACGGCCCGGAAACACCAAGCAGTTGAGCGAAGCAGCCGGGGAGCCGACCTGTCCATCCGGCTGCACCGCGCGGCGCTCCCGGAGTACCCTTCCTTGATCGTTGAGACGGGAAAGGCCCCGGTGGCGGAAGGCGGTGCACGGGTGGGCTCGGGAGGGCTGGAGCTGCCCCCTGGTGGCGAGGGTCACGAGGGAGACTCCGCGGACGTCCCGCCCGGCGCGGTGTCCCTGGCACGGCCGATGGACGCGGGATCCATCGGCCCGGAGCTGGACTGGGGCGCCGACGCCTGGCACGAGGTGCGCACCCGCGCCCAGCGGGCAGGCCGGGCCTACATCTGGCTGAACCTCGTGGAGCAGCGGCTGCGTTCGGTGGTCGCCGCCGTCCTGCGGCCCGTCTACGAGCCCGTGCACGGCGACGAGTGGGTGGTCGCCGCGGCCGGACCGGCCGGGCAGGAGTGGGTGCAGCGCGCGGTCGCGGTCCGCGAAGTCAGCCGCCGCAAGGGCTACTTGCTCGACCCGGCCGACGACAACGTGCTCAGTTTCCTCACGTTGCCCCAGCTGCGCGAGCTGATGGTGCAGCACTGGCCCTGCTTCGAGCCGTACTTCGACGAGCGCCGCGACCTCGAACTCGCCCTGGACGAGCTGGAGGTGACCCGCAACGTCGTCTCCCGCAACCGCGCCCTGTCCGAGGCGGTGCTCGGCCAGGCGGAGCGCGCCTCGGCGCGGCTCCTGGAGATGCTCGGCGCGGGCGGCGACGTGCCCTCGGCGCGCCGGCTGCCCGTCGACGCGGTCGAGGACCTGGTCGGCGACCGGTACGCCGACGTGGTCGCCGTGCACCCCGACCGGGTGCGGCTGATGCGGCAGTTCCCGGCCGAGGACATCTTCGGCGGCGCCCGCCGCCTGGACGCCATCGGCATCGGCCTCAACCTGCTGGTGCAGAACTTCTCCGGGCGGCGCCTGGTCCGGCTCGCCGAGTCCGGCTGCCGGGTCCGGCTGCTGTTCCTCAACCCCGCCTCCAGCTCGGTCAAGCGCCGCGAGCGCGAACTCGGGATGAAACGGGGCGAACTGAGCCGCTCCGTCGAGATGAACATCCTGCACATGCGCCGGGTGCGCTCCCGGCTGCGCGATCCGGGCGCCTTCGAGATCCAGGTCTACGACGAGACGCCGCGCTTCAGCGCCTACCTGGTGGACGGCGACGGCACCGACGGTGTCGCCGTCGTGCAGTCCTATCTGCGCGGGGCGCGGGGGATGGAATCGCCGGTCCTGGTGCTGCGCAACGGCAGTCGGCTGGTCACCTCGGACGATGCGGGCGAAGTCGGGCTGTTCCCGACATACCGCGAGGAATTCGAGCTGGCGTGGGCCGATTCGCGCCCTGTGTCCTGAAGCGTCCCCCCGGCTCCGGCGCGAAGCGGAACGCGGTCCTTCGATTGTCAGTGCCCCGTGCGAGGGTTATGACCACTGGGGGAACGCACCATCACGAAGGGGGACCGCCCATGGGCTGGCACCAGGAGCTGCTGGTCGGCTTCGACCTGGAGACGACCGGCACGGATCCGCGCGAGGCGCGCATCGTCACCGGCGCGGTGATAGAGGTCAGGGCCGGTGAGCCGCTGGGCCACCGGGAGTGGCTGGCCGATCCTGGCGTCGAGATCCCGGCCGACGCGGTCGCCGTGCACGGGATCAGCGGCGCACGGGCGGCCGCCGAGGGCGCACCCGCCGACCGGGTGGCCGACGCCATCGCCGGGGCCCTGGTCTCGTACTGGCAGGCGGGCGTCCCGGTCGTCGCCTACAACGCGGCGTTCGACCTCACCCTGCTCTCCGCCGAACTGCGCCGCCACCGGCTGCCCTCCCTCGCCGACCGGCTCGGCGGCCACGCCCCGGCGCCGGTGATCGACCCGTACACCATCGACCGCTGGGCGGACCGCTACCGCCGCGGCAAGCGGAACCTGGAAGCGGTCTGCGCCGAGTACGGCATCGTTCTGGACGCCGCGCACAACGCGTCCGCCGACGCCCTCGCCGCGGCCCGGCTGGCCGCCGCGATAGCCGTCCGGCACCCCAAGATCGCCGCCCTCGGCCCGGCCGAACTGCACCGCCGGCAGATCGAGTGGTATGCCGAATGGGCGGCGGATTTCCAGGCCTTCCTGCGCCGCAAGGGCGACGAGACGGCGGTGGTGGACGGGCTGTGGCCGCTGCGGGAGCTGACGTCCGACGCGGTGTGAGGCGGATCCCCGAAGAGGTCAGAAGGGGTACCAGCGCACCGACTCGTCCCCGTCCCGCAGCGACGCCACCCGGCGGCGGAACTCGGCCAGTGCCTTGGGATTGCTCGGCGCGTGCTGGGCGACCCAGGCGCAGCTGGCCGTCTCGCGGGCCCCGCGCAGCACCGAGCAGCCCTCCCACGCGCGCACGTCCCAGCCGTAGGTCTCGGTGAAGGCGTCGTACGAGGCGGCGGGCAGCCCGTACCGGTCGCGGGAGAGGGCCATCACCACCAGATCGTGCTCGCGCAGGTCGGCGGAGAAGGTCTCCAGGTCCATCAGGACCGGACCCTCGGGCCCGATGTGGACGTTGCGGGGCAGCGCGTCGCCGTGGATGGGGCCCGGCGCCAGATGGGGCGTCAGCGCGGCCGCGGCCGCCGCGAAGCCGTCCCGGCGCGCCCGCAGATAGGCCGCGTCCTCGGGGTCGATCGCCTCGCCCGCGAGCCGCAGCCAGCGCTCCACCCCGCCCAGCAGCTCACGCCGGGGCAGCGCGAACGGGGGTGCGGGCAGGGCGTGCACCAGGCGCAGCAGCCCGGCCAGGTCGCGCGGCTCGGCGGGTCGTACGGCGTCCGGCAGCCGGTGCCACACCGTCACCGGATGGCCCTCCACCAGCAGCGGTTCCGGCTCGGCCGCCCGCACCGCCGGCACGCCCGCCCCGGCGAGCCAGCCGGCGATGTCGAGCTCGCGCCGGGCCCGCTCCAGCAGTTCCGCGTCCCGCCCCACCTTGACGACCAGGTCACCGGCGGCGAACACCGCGTTCTCGCCGAGCGCCAGCAGCCTCGCGTCCCCGGCCGGCACCGCGGGCAGCCCCGCCGTGGCCAGTACCTGCCGCGCCCGTGCCTCGTCCATCGTGGTGCCTCCGTGCCGGTGTCTTCGCCGAGCCGTTGTCCGGGGCCCGGCATCCGCCGTCTCCCCCGGTCAGTCTCCCATCCGGCCGGTGCCGGCCGGACGGGGCGTCATGGGATGTCCGTTCCGCCGTCAGAGATCCACTTTGTGATTACGAAAGCTTGTTGAACAAGTCACAGCTGTGCTCAGAGGTTGATCCGGGCCCCGCCGAACCGGCATTGTTTCGCGCAGCCCGCCCCGACGGGGCCGGGCCCCGGCCGTCGTGCCCGCCCCCACGGGGCACGACGGCCCCCCTAGACTGACCCCGTGACGACCTATGCGGCGCTGTTGCGCGGGATCAACGTCGGCGGCAACCGGAAGCTCCCGATGGCCGACCTGCGCACCCTGCTCACCGCCCTCGGCCACACCGGCGTCCGCACCCATCTCCAGAGCGGACAGGCCGTGTTCACCGCCGACCGGGGCGACGAGGAGTCGCTGGCCGCCGAGGTGGGCCGGGCGATCGAGGACCGCTTCGGCTTCGCGGTGGACGTGCTCGTGCGCGACCACGCCTATCTCGCCGCGGTGGTCCGCGCCTGCCCCTTCCCGGCCGCCGAACTGGAGGCCAGGCAACTGCACGTCACCTACTTCTCCGCCCCCGTCACCCCCGAACGCTACGCGCACCTCGATCAAGCAGCCTACGTCCCGGAGGAGTTCCGCCTGGGCGACCGCTGCCTGTACCTGTACGCCCCCGACGGCCTCGGCCGCTCCAAGCTGGCCGAGGCGCTGAGCCGGCCGCGGACCGCCACGGGCCTGATCGCGACCAGCCGGAACTGGAACACCGTGGTGAAACTCGCCGAGCTGACCGCCTCCGCGGCGTGAGCGCGGTGCGGTGGGATCGGCCGTCGCGGGTCCGGAACCGCTCGGCGAGCTGAGCGCCGACGACATCCTCCTGCTCGCCGCCCAGCGCCCCGAACTCCGCTTGCCGTGTTCGGGAGTTCGAACCGCCCTCCGCCGGTGTGGCCGATAACCGCCCCCGCGCGGCGCCGGCTTGGCCTTTCCTGTGACACCCCGCTCGTCCGGGACGCAGAACGGAGTGCCGCCGCGGTCCGACGTCACAGGGGAACGCCGGACCGCGGCGGCCTTTTACCACGGGCCTCACCCGTAAGGGGACGGCTCCGCGAACAACGCGACAAGTGCGTGCCGTTGTCCCTAGGGTGAGGCACGCCGGACGGCCGGAACGGCACACCGCCCAGCGCCGCGCCACAGCGCGTGCGCGCCGTTCCGCTCCCGCGTCCGGGGCCGTCGACCGACCCCCGGCCATCCGCGGAAGTGGCGATTTTCGGCCTACCTCCGACCCACGAACGAGGACTGGACATGAGCACCTATGACTACGGACACCACAACGGACCCGGACAGTACGGTGAGTTCCTCCGACTCGACCTGACCCACGGCACCCCGCCGCTGGAAGCCCTGATCGAGGTCTCCGCCCGGCTCACCGAGGCGCTGCGCCGGGAGTGCCCCGGACTGGTCCGGCAGGGCCAGATCATCGAGGCGGCGTTCGCGGAGTCCGCCGACGACGGACTGCCGCCCAACCGCGGCCGCATCCGCTCCGCCCTGGACGACATCTGCATCGGGGCGTCGGCCGGCACCGTCAGCCTCGACTACACCCGGCAGCTGGTGCAGGCCCTCGGGCTGTGATGCCCGGCCGCGTCCGGGCGTCCGCTCAGGCGCCGAGCACCTGGAGCGCCGGTCGGCACGCGGCGTCGTACCGGAGCAGCAGCAGCCGCGCCACCTCCGGCGCGGGCCCCAGCACCTCGGCGAGCACGTCCGCCCCGGCCGCGCCGCGCGCGATACGGTCCGGCAGGAAGCCGGGGGCGAGGACGTACGGCGCCACGGCGACCCGCGCGCAGCCGAGCGCGCGCAGCTCCCGTACGGCGTCCTCGGTGCGCGGCAGCCGGGCGGAGGCGAACGCGGGCCGCACGGCGCACCAACCGGTGCGCCACCACTCCCGCGCGATGTCGGCGATCACCGCGCTCGCCTCCGGGTCACTGGACCCCGCCGAGGCCAGCACCACCCCGGTCGAGGACTTGTCGGCGGGGCCGAGCCCGGCCTCGTACAGCCGCCGCTCCAGCGCCGTGAGCAGCAGCGGCGACGGGCCGAGCACCGCGGCCTGCCGGATCCGCAGCCGCGCCGGGGCCGCCCGCAGCACCGCCGGGATGTCGGCCTTCGCGTGGAAGGCGCGGGTGAGCAGCAGCGGCAGCGCCACCACGTCCCGCACGCCCTCCGCCGCCAGCGACTCCAGCACCCCCTGCACGGAGGGCACGTTGAAGTCGAGGAAGCCGGTCTCCACGCGCAGTCCGGGGCGCTGCGCGCGCACCCGCTCCACCAGGGCGTGCACGGTGGCGGCGTGCCGCGGGTCGCGGCTGCCGTGGGCGACGACGAGGAGCACGGGCGCTGCCATACGGATCAGCCTTTCACCAGCAGGCCGCGGCTGCGCAGCACCCACCGCTCCAGCGGGCTGAAGATCAGCAGGTCGATGGCGATGCCGACGAACAGGATCAGCAGGATGGCCTCGAACACCATCGCCATGTCGCTGGCGGTGCGCGCGTTCTCCAGGAGCTGGCCGAGACCGGTGCCCAGGTCGGGGAAGTTGGCGATGATCTCGGCGGCCATCAGGGAGCGCCAGGAGAAGGCCCAGCCCTGCTTCATGCCGGCCACGTAACCGGGCAGCGCGGCCGGCAGGGTGATGTGCCAGGTGCCCTTGACGCCGGTGGCGCCGAGCGTGCGGCCCGCGCGCAGGAACAGCGGGGGCACCTGGTCCACCCCGGACACCAGTCCGTTGGCGATGGAGGGCACCGCGCCGAGCAGGATCACCGTGTACATCATGGAGTTGTCCAGGCCCAGCCAGATCACGGCCGGGGGCACCCAGGCGACCGACGGCAGCGACTGCAGCCCGGACAGGATCGGCCCGATGGCCGCGCGCACGAACTTCACCCGCGCCACCAGCAGCCCGAGCGGGGTGCCGATCACCAGGGCGAGGCAGAAGCCGAGCAGACCGCGCGAGACGGATGTCCAGATGTAGCCGAGCAGCTTGCCCTGGAGCCAGTCGTCGCGGAAGGCGCCGAAGACCGCGCCCGGCGTGGGGAGCTTGGTCGGGTCGTCCACGATCTTCAGCGTGATCAGGCCCTGCCACACCACGAGGACGACGACGATCGCGGCGATCGGCGGCAGGACCTTGTCGACCAGGGTCCTGCGGAGCGGCGTCCGGCCTCTCGCGGTCGTCTCCAGTGCGTCGAGGCCCGCCTCCACGCTGCCCGCGGCCGGGGCGCCGGTGGTGGTGGTCGTGTCAGTGCTGGCCATGGCGGCGGATCTCCCCACGCAGTACTTCGGTGATCTCCAGGGACAGCTCCGCCACGGGCGCGTCCTCGATGCGGCGCGGCTGCGGGATGCCGACCTCCCACTCGCGGGCCACCCGGCCCGGCCGGGAGGACAGCAGCACGACCCGCTGCGCGAGGCGCACGGCCTCGCGCACGTTGTGGGTCACGAACAGCACGGACAGGCCGGTCTCCGACCAGATCCGGGTCAGTTCGTCGTGCAGCACGTCCCGCGTGATGGCGTCCAGGGCCGCGAACGGCTCGTCCATCAGCAGCAGCCGGCTCTCCTGGGCGAGCGCGCGGGCCAGCGCGACCCGCTGCCGCATGCCGCCCGACAGTTCGTGCACCCGCTTGCCGTACGCGCCCTGCAGACGGACCAGTTCGAGGAGTTCCTCGGCCTTGCCGCGCCGCTCGGGGCGCGGAACCCCGCGCAGTTTCAGGGCGAGTTCGATGTTCTTCCCGGCGGTCAGCCAGGGGAACAGGGCGTGTTCCTGGAACATCAGCGCGGGGCGGCCGTCGGTGCGGATGGTGCCGGCGGTGGGCTGGTCCAGGCCCGCCACCAGGTTGAGCAGCGTGGACTTTCCGCAGCCCGAGGCGCCCAGGAGGGTGACGAACTCGCCGGGCGCGACATCGAGGCTGATGTCGTCCAGGACGAGCTGGGAGCCGGCCGGTGTGGCGAAGGACTTCGAGACATGCTCAAGGCGTGCGGCGTACTCCACCGATCGCGCGGCCTTGGCGAGGGTCGTGGCCATGGTCGTCACCTCCTGGGACGTCTTCGGGCGGCCGTCAGCTGGTGCCGAGGCCGGCGGCGCCGACCGGGCTCTTGCCCTCGGCCTTCAGTACCTTGTCGAGGATCGTCAGGTCGTAGATCCCCTTGAGGTCCGGCTTCTTCAGCAGGCCGGCCTTGACCGCGTGCGCCGCCTCGGTGTCGAGGGTGGCGGCCAGCGGGTCGTCGGTGAACTGGACGGACTTCCACGCCGGGTCGAGCACGTCGGCCGGCAGTGCCTTGCCGGAGTCGTCGGCGAGCTGCTTGTTCGCGGCCTGCTTCGCCTGATCCGGGTTGGCGTTGATCCACTTGTTGGCCTCGACGGACGCCTTCAGGACCGCCTCGACCGCCTTCGGGTGCTCCTTGAGGAACGCCTGGCGCACGATGATGTTGGTGATCACGAACTTGTGCCCCGGCCACAGCGAGGACTCGTCCAGGAGCACCTTGCCGCCCTCGGAGACCAGCTTGGACGCGGTCGGCTCCGGCACCCAGGCGCCGTCGACGGAGCCGGACTTGAAGGCGTCCGGGGTCACCTTGTTGTCGCTGCGGACGACCGTGACATCGCCCTTGCCGCTCTGCGGGTCGACCTTCCAGCCCTGCTCCGCGGCCCAGTTGAGGAACGCCACGTCCTGCGTGTTGCCGAGCTGGGGGGTGGCGATCTTCTTGCCCTTGACGTCCTTCAGTGACGTGATCTTCTTCGGATTGACGACCAGCTTCACCCCGCCGGAGGCCGAACCGCCGATGATCTTCAAGGACTTGCCGTCGGACTTGGTGTAGCCGTTGATCGCCGGGGACGGGCCGATCCAGCCGATGTCGATGGAGCCCGAGTTCAGCGCCTCGATCTCGGAGGGGCCGGCGTTGAAGGTGGCGTACTCGGCCTTGGTGGCGCCCAGTTCCTTCTGGAACAGGCCCTGTTCCCGGCCGACCAGGGCGGTGCCGTGGGTCAGGTTCGGGAAGTAGCCGATCTTGACGGAGCCGAGACCGTCGATCTTCTTCGCCCCGGCGGCGACCTTGGCGGTGTCGTCGCTCCTGGCGTCGGAGCCGTAGCCGCACGCGGCGAGCGTGAGCAGGGGCAGTGCGGCGAGCGCGGCTATCGAGCGGCGCAGAAGCGGGGAGTTGAGGGCAGGCACGGGAGGTGTTCCTCTCGTTGGCCCGGCGGGTCACGGTCTCTCAGGTCGTGGCCGGGAGGTCGGCAGGTCTTCGTCTACGGGGGTGGGGGGTGAGGGCGCGCGAGCGGTGCGCGTACGTCAGCGCACACATCGCGCGACCCCGCCCTGCCCGCTGCCGAGGGCGCCGCTGCCGACGCGGCCGCCCTCCTTCGCGAACGTCGAATAGAAATCGGGGGAGTTCATGCTCAGAAGTCCCAGCCCTCGTCGTCGGCCGGGTCCTTGACGGGCTCCGGTGCGGCGAAGGACTCGCCGACCATGCCCGCGGTCAGGGTGGTGCCGTCGGCGGGGTCGATCAGGATGAAGGAGCCGGTGCGGCGCGAATCGGCGTAGGCGTCGACGGGCAGCGGTTCGGCGGTACGGATCTTCACCCGGCCGATGTCGTTGGCGGCGAGCCGGCCGGGGTGCGGGTGCAGGGACAGGTCGTCCAGGGTGAGCCGGGACGGGATGTCCTTGACGATCGCCTTGACGGTGCGGGTGCCGTGCTTGAGCAGCACCCGGTGGCCGACGGTCAGCGGCTGGTCGGCGACATGGCACACCGTCGCCTCCACGTCCTGCGTGGTCGGCGGCGCGTCCTCGGCCGGCACGATCAGGTCGCCGCGCGAGACGTCGATGTCGTCCGCCAGCAGCAGGGTCACCGACTGGGTGGTCCAGGCGACCTCGACCGGCTCGCCCAGCAGATCGATGCCGGAGATCGTCGTGGTCCGCCCGGACGGCAGGACGGTGACCTGTTCGCCGACCCGGAAGCTGCCCGCGGCGATCTGGCCCGCGTACCCCCGGTAGTCGGGGTGCTCGGCGCTCTGCGGGCGGATCACGTACTGCACGGGCAGCCGGGCGTGGCAGTGCGCCAGGTCGTGGCTGACCGGGACGGTCTCCAGGTGCTCCAGGACGGTGGGGCCGCCGTACCAGTCCATGTGCGCGGACGGCTCCACCACGTTGTCCCCGGCGAGCGCGGAGATCGGGATCGCGGTGACCTCCGGGACGCCCAACTCGGTTGCGTACGCGGAGAATTCCTCGGCGATCGCCGCGAAGACGGGCTCCCGGTAGCCGACCAGGTCCATCTTGTTGACGGCGAGGACCACATGCGGGACGCGCAGCAGCGCGGCGATCGCGGCGTGCCTGCGGGTCTGTTCGACCACCCCGTTGCGGGCGTCGACCAGGATCACCGTCAGCTCGGCGGTGGAGGCGCCGGTGACCATGTTGCGGGTGTACTGCACATGGCCGGGGGTGTCGGCGAGGATGAACCGCCGCCGGGGGGTGGCGAAGTAGCGGTAGGCCACGTCGATCGTGATGCCCTGTTCCCGCTCGGCGCGCAGCCCGTCGGTGAGCAGCGCGAGGTCCGGGCCGTCCTGGCCGCGGCTCGCCGACGCCCGCTCCACGGCCTCCAGCTGGTCGGTGAGCACCGACTTGGAGTCGTGCAGCAGCCGCCCGACGAGGGTGGACTTGCCGTCGTCGACGGAGCCGGCGGTGGCGAAGCGGAGCAGCGTGGTGGCCGGCAGCGCCTCGGTCGTGACAGTGCTCATGGCTAGAAGTACCCTTCGCGCTTGCGGTCTTCCATCGCGGCCTCGGACAGCTTGTCGTCCGCGCGGGTCGCGCCCCGCTCGGTGAGCCGGGACGCGGCGATCTCGGCGATCACGGCATCCAGGGTCGTCGCGTCGGAGTCGACGGCGCCGGTGCAGGACATGTCGCCGACCGTGCGGTAGCGCACCAGCCGCTTCTCCACCGGCTCGTCCGCGCGCGGGCCGCCCCACTCGCCGGCCGTCAGCCACATCCCGGCCCGCCGGAACACCTCGCGCTCGTGGGCGAAGTAGATCTGCGGCAGCGCGATGCCCTCGCGGGCGATGTACTGCCACACGTCCAGCTCGGTCCAGTTCGACAGCGGGAACACCCGGACGTGCTCACCGGGCGCGTGCCGCCCGTTGTACAGGTTCCACAGCTCGGGGCGCTGGCGGCGCGGGTCCCACTGGGAGAACTCGTCGCGCAGCGAGAACACCCGCTCCTTCGCGCGGGCCTTCTCCTCGTCCCGGCGCCCGCCGCCGAAGACCGCGTCGAACCGCTCCGACTGGATCTTCTCCGTCAGCGGCAGCGTCTGGAGCGGGTTGCGGGTGCCGTCCGGGCGCTCCTTGAGCACCCCCCGGTCGATGTAGTCCTGCACCGAGGCCACGTGCAGGCGCAGCCCGTGCCGCTCGACCGCGCGGTCCCGGTACTCCAGCACCTCGGGGAAGTTGTGCCCGGTGTCCACGTGCAGCAGCGAGAACGGCACCGCCGCCGGCGCGAACGCCTTCAGCGCGAGATGCAGCATGACGATCGAGTCCTTGCCCCCGGAGAACAGGATCACCGGGTTCTCGAACTCGCCCGCCACCTCGCGGAAGATGTGCACGGCCTCGGACTCCAGCGCGTCCAGGTGCGACAGCGCGTAGGGGCTGTCCGTACCGCCCTGGACCCCGGCGAGCGCGGTCATATCAGTCCCTTCTCGCTGAGCAGGGCGGACACGGCGGCCGCGGACTCCTGCACGGTCTGGTGCTGCGACTCGATGCGCAGTTCGGGCGCGGCGGGCTCCTCGTAGGGGTCGTCCACCCCGGTCAGCCCGGTCAGCTCGCCCGCGGCCTGCTTGGCGTACAGGCCCTTCACATCGCGGACGCTGCACACCTCGACGGGCGTCGCCACATGCACCTCCAGGTACGGGGTGGCGTTCTCCTGGTGCCGCTTGCGTACGGCGTCCCGGCTGTCCGCATACGGCGCGATCACCGGTACGAGCGTCAACACGCCGTTGCGGGACAGCAGTTCGGCCACGAAGCCGATGCGCTGCACATTGGTGTGCCGGTCCTCGCGGGAGAAGCCGAGGCCCGCGGAGATGAACTCGCGGATCTCGTCGCCGTCGAGCACCTCCACCCGGTGGCCACCGGCGCGCAGCCGGCCCGCCAGTTCATGGGCGATGGTGGTCTTGCCGGCGCTCGGCAGACCCGTGAGCCAGACGGTGGCTCCGGTGGTCACGTCGTTCTCCTGAGTCTGAGTCTGAGTCTGAGTCTGAGTGTGAGTCTGAGACTGCGGCTGTGCCGGGGTCATGCGACGAGGCTGCGGCTGCGCCTGACGGGCCGTCATCCGTGCAGCCCGCATTCGGTCTTGGCGCGTCCCGCCCAGCGCCCGGCGCGCGCGTCCTCGCCCTCCAGCACCCGGCGGGTGCAGGGGGCGCAGCCGATGGAGGCGTAGCCGTCCATCAGCAACGGGTTGGTGAGGACGCCGTGTTCGGCGATGTAGGCGTCCACGTCGTCCTGGGTCCAGCGGGCGATGGGGGAGACCTTGACCTTGCGCCGCCGCTCGTCCCAGCCGACCACCGGGGTGTCCGCGCGGGTCGGGGACTCGTCGCGGCGCAGACCGGTCGCCCACGCCCGGTAGTTCTCCAGGCCCTCCTGGAGGGGGCGTACCTTGCGCAGGGCGCAGCACAGGTCGGGGTCGCGGTCGTGCAGCTTGGGCCCGTACTCGGCGTCCTGTTCGGCCACGGTCTGCCGCGGTGTGAGGGTGCGGACGTTGACGTCCATCACCGCCGCCACGGCGTCCCGTGTGCCGATGGTCTCCGGGAAGTGGTAGCCGGTGTCGAGGAAGACCACGTCCACGCCCGGACGCACCCGCGAGGCGAGATGGGCGACCACGGCGTCCTCCATCGAGGAGGTGACGCAGAACCCCGCGCCGAAGGTGTCCACCGCCCAGCGCAGGATCTCCAGCGCGGGGGCGTCCTCCAGCTCGCGCCCCGCCCGCTCGGCCAGGGCCCGCAACTCGTCGTCGGACAGGACGTCCTGACTGCTCGTCATGTCGGCTCGCTCCCTTGGTCGTCGGCCCGGCGCAGGCCCTGCGCGAGCAGTCCGAGGAACTTCAGCTGGAACGCCCGGTTGCACGCCCCGCACTCCCAGGCACCATGGCCCTGCTCGCTGGGCCGCAGGTCCTCGTCGCCGCAGTACGGGCAGTAGAAGGGGGCCGCGCGCTCGCTCACGACAGGGCCTCCTCGTCGGCGCGGGCCGCCCAGACGGCGAACCGCTCGCCGTCCGCGCGCTCGGCGAGATAGCGCCGCAGCACCCGCTCGATGTAGTCGGGCAGCTCATCGGAGGTGACCTTCAGACCGCGCACCTTGCGGCCGAAGCCCGCCTCCAGGCCGAGCGCGCCGCCCAGGTGCACCTGGTAGCCCTCGACCTGGTTGCCGTCGGCGTCCAGGACCAGCTGGCCCTTGAGACCGATGTCGGCCACCTGGATCCGGGCGCAGGCGTTCGGGCAGCCGTTGAGGTTGATGGTCAGCGGCTCGTCGAACTCGGGGAGCCGGCGCTCCAGTTCGTCGATGAGCGAGCTGCCGCGCGCCTTGGTCTCCACGATGGCGAGCTTGCAGAACTCGATGCCGGTGCAGGCCATGGTGCCGCGCCGGAAGGTGGACGGGGAGACGGTGAGGCCGAGCGCCTCCAGGGCCGAGGACAGCGACTCGACCTGGTCCTGCTCGACGTCCAGCACGATCATCTTCTGCTCGACGGTGGTGCGTACCCGCCCCGAGCCGTGCGCCTCGGCCACCTCGGCGATCTTGGCCAGCGTGGTGCCGTCGACCCGGCCGACGCGCGGCGCGAACCCGACGTAGAAGCGGCCGTCCCGCTGCCGGTGCACCCCGACGTGGTCGCGCCAGCGCTGCACGGGCTGCGCGGGCGCCGGGCCGTCGATCAGCTTGCGCCCCAGGTACTCGTCCTCCAGTACCTGCCGGAACTTCTCCGCACCCCAGTCGGCGACGAGGAACTTCAGCCGGGCGCGGGTGCGCAGCCGCCGGTAGCCGTAGTCGCGGAAGATCGAGATGACGCCCTCGTGGACGTCGGCCACCTCCGCCAGCGGCACCCAGGCGCCGAGCCGGACGCCGATCTTCGGGTTGGTGGACAGCCCCCCGCCGACCCACAGGTCGAAACCGGGGCCGTGCTCGGGGTGTTCGACGCCGACGAACGCGATGTCGTTGATCTCGTGCGCCACGTCGAGCAGCGGCGAGCCGGAGATCGCGGACTTGAACTTGCGCGGCAGGTTCGAGTACGCGGGGTTGCCGATGACCCGGCGGTGGATCTCCTCGATGGCGGGGGTGCCGTCGATGATCTCGTCCTCGGCGATGCCGGCCACCGGGGAGCCGAGGATCACGCGGGGCGTGTCACCGCATGCCTCGGTGGTGGACAGGCCCACCTCTTCGAGCCGCCGCCAGATCTCCGGCACGTCCTCGATGCGGACCCAGTGCAGCTGGATGTTCTGCCGGTCGGTGATGTCGGCGGTGCCGCGCGCGAACTCCTGGGAGACCTCGCCGATCACCCGCAGCTGCCGGGTGGTCAGCCGGCCGCCGTCGATCCGCACCCGCAGCATGAAGTACTCGTCGTCCAGCTCCTCCGGCTCCAGGATCGCGGTCTTGCCGCCGTCGATCCCCGGCCTGCGCTGGGTGTACAGGCCCCACCAGCGCATCCGGCCGCGCAGATCGTTCGGGTCGATGGAGTCGAAGCCGCGCTGGGAGTAGATCGTCTCAATGCGTGTCCGCACGTTGAGACCGTCGTCGTCCTTCTTGAACTGCTCGTTGCCGTTGAGCGGCGTGAAGTGGCCCTGGGCCCACTGGCCCTCACCGCGGTGACGGCTCACCTTGCGGCGGGGCGCGGAGGCGGCGGGGTTCTGTGGGGTGGCGGCCATGGTGGCTACGTCCTTCGGACAGGCTGCGGACAGGGAGGAGCGGCGCTGCAAGGGCCCTGACCTGCGCGGAAGCGCTCGCCACGGCAAGGGGTGAGGGCCGGGCGCGGGCAGGTGCCGGGCGGGGGCCCGAGCAGGGGGGACGGCGGTGCTGTACGGGTCAGCTCGCCGGACAGATGGCGCTGGACATGCGGCCGAGGTCGACGTGCCGCCGACTCACCAAGGCAATTCCAGTTCCAGGCATGACGGCAGCGTGTCACGGCGATCTGGACACAGTCCAGCTTCTTCCGGAATGTGGACACCCTTGTCTCGCATTGCGGGACAAGGGTGGCTTCGCTCACATGCGTCGCGGGGAGGGTTGTCGGGGCAGGTCAGGCGGGGTACGCGTCCGGCCAGGGACCCGGATTCGGCACGTCGGGCTCCAGCTCGACGCGGGTGTCGTACAGCTTGAAGCCGCGCCGCTGGTAATTGGCCATGGCGAACTCGCCGTCCTTGTCGCAGGTGTGCACCCACACCCGCTTCGTCGGCGTCAGGCCCGGCCAGCGCTCGGCGAGGTCCCAGGCGCGGGCGGTGCCGCGCGCCAGCAGATGCCCGCCGATGCCCCGGCCGCGGAAGGCGGGGAGCAGCCCGAAGTAGAGGATCTCCACCGCGCCCTCGTCCTGCGCCTCCAGTTCCAGGAAGCCGGCCGGGGTGCCGCGGTCGTACGCCACCCAGGTCTCCACACCGGGCCGCTCCAGCAGTTCCCGCCAGCGCGCGTACGGCCAGCCCAGCCGGTCGGTCCAGCGGATGTCCCCACCGACGGCCGTGTAGAGGAAGCGGTTGAACTCGGGCGACGGCACCTCGGCCCGTACGATCCGCACATCGCCCTCGGGCGCGGCGGCGGGCAGCAGATCGGCCGGGGACGTCTGCTCCAGGTACCAGGTGGTGACGGGAACGCTGCTCATGCGGGCCAGGGAATCATCCCGCCCTGGCCCGTGTCGATCGACCGGCCCCCTGCGCACGGGGCCGGACCGGGGGAGCCCGGCGGGGGTCAGCCCAGCGACCGGTCGAGTTCCGTGAGCGGCACCGCGAACAGCATCCGGTCGGACAGCGACCACACCTCGCCGCTCTCCGGTCCGTACGACAGCGAGCCCGGTGCCTCGGCCCAGCAGCGGTGCGTGGCGTCCGCGCCGCACTGCGCGGCCTTCGCACCCTCGGTGTCCTGCCGCCACAGCCCCCCGTGACCGTCTTGCGAACCGGGCAGCCGTCCCACATACCAGGACGTGCGCGGGGCGCCGGGCTGCCGGTACGACAGCACGCCCCGGATCCCGGTCACCTTCGTCCTGTACTCCTCCACCGCGTCCACCCTGCCCCCGGCGTCCGCGGCGAGCAGCCCCGCGCGGCGCGGGTCCGTGCTGAACGCGTACCGCCACAGCCGGGCGGGCCGGTCGCCGCCGGGGGAGGTCCACTCCGCCGCGACCAGGCTGGGCGGCGCCGTGCCCGCGTCGAGGGAGAGCGAACCGGGACAGGGCGCCCCGGTGGCCGAGCAGTCGCCCGCGGTGAAGCTGTAGCTGCCGACCGCGGGCATCACGTACCGGTATCCGTCGGCGGACCAGCCGCCGCGCACCCGGCCGATCGCGGGCCCGTCGACCGTGGCGCGCTGGATACGGCCGAGGTCGTACACATAGAGCGCCGCGGCGCTGCCCCGCCGGGCGGTGACCAGCAGCTTGTCCCGGTACCAGACCATGGAGGAGACCCGTGATCCCAGGCCCCGGTAGTCGCGTCCGCCCTCCTCGGGTACCACCAGCAGCACCCAGCGGTAGGTGGGCCGGTCCGGATCGTCGGCGTCCACGAAGGCGACGCGGGCCAGGCCGCGCTCCGCGCTCGGGCCGCTGCGGGTGCTGTGGGTCCAGCCGCTGAGGAGGACCCGGTGGGCGCCCCGCCACCCGTCGTCGCCGGAGTCCCCGGAGGCGGTCACCGAGGCCGGGCGCCAGCCCGTGGCGCCGGTGTCGGCCGGGTCCCAGCAGTAGGCGCGGGCGGGAGCGGGCGCGACGGGCAGGGAGGCGCGGTCGGCGTCGGTGCAGCCGGAGCCCTCGCGCAGGGTGCGGTCCGCGCCCGCGAGCACGGCGTCCACGCCGACCGGCCGGCCCATCGAGGCGGTCAGGGTGGCCAGGGTGCGGGCGGGCACCAGGTGCTCACGCAGCCGCAGCAGGCCGGTGTCCGCCGGGGAGGTGAGCGGCTGGAGCGCGCCGGGGCGCTCGGTGACCTGCGCCTGGGAGGTGCTGATCAGGGTGGCGGCCGCGGTCAGGGCCAGCGCGGTCCCGGTCAGTACGGCGCGCAGGGCCGCGCCCCGCCTGCGCCGGCGATGTCTGCCGCGTTGCTTCATGTCGTCCCCTCTTCAGGGCCCTTCGCTCCGGCGCGCGCCGTCGCCCCCGCCCTCGGCCGGGGCGGGTCAACTGCGCCCGCCGGTCCCTGCGTTGGCGCCGCGGTCGGGCCCGTAGGGGATGCTACGGCAGTAACGGTCCGCGCAGGGCGAAGACCCCGCAAATACCCGGAAGTCACGCCGGAAGTGCCGCCCCCCGGCCGTCACGCGGGCGCCGGACGCTCCGTCGGCGGGGCCGTCCGGCGGCGCGCCACCGCCGCCGCCGTGGAGCGGGGCAGCAGGTCACGGGGGTTCTCGGGCAGCACCACCGCGACATCCGCCGCATCCGAGAACCGGTACGGCCGATGCTGGAGAAGTCCCCCGAGATAGCGGCGGATCCGCGACATCTCCGCCCGCACCGTCACCGTACGTGACGGGTCTCCGAAGAGGTCCCCGGCCAGTTCCGCCGCCCCCAGCCCGTCCGGGTGTTCGGTCAGCAGGAACAGCAACTCGGCGTGGCGCGGACTCAGTTCCCGTGTCCACGCGCCCGCGGGGGTGGACGCCGACACACTCACCGTGGCGCGCTCGGGCCGGGACAGGTCCAGGACGACGCGGGAGGCGGCCGGGCTGCCCGGCTCCTCGTCGGCCCGCAGCAGCCAGCCCTCGCCGAGCGGTTCCGCCGCGCACCAGCCGAGCGAGGGCAGCCACCGGCGCCCCGGCACGAGCGACTTGGGCAGCGCCACCCGCCGCGGGTACGGCATCCCGGTCACGGCCGCCGTCCAGCCGTCCCGGTCCACCACCAGCGCCCGCCCGTCCAGCCGGGCCAGCACCGGCGCCGCCACCGCCCGCAGCCGCTCCAGCGAGACCAGGTGCAACTCCCGCAGCCGCGCCTCGGCGAGCTTGGCCACCGCGTCCACCCAGGAGAGGGTCGCCGGATGCATGGTCTCCAGCGGACCGCTCACGTCCACCACCCCGAGCAGCCGGCCGTCCCTGGGATCGGTGATCGGCGCCCCCGTGCACGTCCACGAGGTGTGCGACCGTACGAAGTGCTCGGCGGCGAACACCTGTACCGGCCGGCGTACGACCGCCGGGGTGCCCACGCCGTTGGTGCCGACGACGTCCTCGCGCCAGTCCGCGCCCAGTTCGAAGCCGAGCCCGTCCGCCTTGCGCAGCACCGGCACGGACCCCTCGCGCCACAGCACCCGCCCGTCCGCGTCGGCGACGACCATGATGTGCTGCGCGACGTCCGCGACCGACAGCAGCCCCTCGCGCAGCACCGGCAGCACCTGCCGCAGCGGCGACTCCTCGCGCCGTCTGCGCACCTCGTCCGGGGGCAGCAAACGGGATCTGAAGTCGTGGTCCGGGTCGACGCCGCTGCGCAGCATCCGCCCCCAGGACTGCTCGATCACCGGCCGCGGCGCGAGCGGCGCACGCCGACCGGTGAGCGCGGCCTCGCGCACCTCGCTCAGCACCCGCGCCGCCCGCGCCGCGTCCACGGCGGCCAGACGCGCCACGTCGATCGGCGGGTTCATCACGGATTCTCCTCCCGGAGAAGGGGGCGTACATACGTTTCCGGCCGACCGGGCGGCGCCTTCCGGTCGGCTGTCCCTCACATACTGCCGGTCCGCGCACGCCGGAGGCACAGACTCCGCGCATGTGCGCCGACAAGTTGCAACCCCCTGCAACCCTGGTGAACCCTCGCATCCCGGCCGAGACTTGACCAGGACGCCCCGCGTGGCGTGCACGGGCCGCACCGCGCCCGTACGGCGGGGGTGGTGCCGTGTCGGCGCGGCACCACCCCCGGCCGCGCACCATCGCTTTCCGGCCAGCGGATGGTCAACTCACCGTGTCCGCGCGGTTCTTCAGGAGACCGGCCGCGCCCGCTCCACCACCGGCGCCAGATCCAGGCCCCCCGGCAGCGTGCCGAACGTCCCGCCGTGGTCCCCGCCGAGCCGGGAGGCGCAGAAGGCGTCGGCGACCTCCGGCGGCGCGTGCCGCACCAGCAGCGAGCCCTGGAGCACCAGTGCGAGCCGCTCCGCCAGCCGCCGCGCCCGGCCCTCGGCCCCCTCCAGATCGGCGAGTTCGGTGAACAGGTCCTTCACCGCGCGGTCCAGCCGGTGGTCGGCGCCGTGCGCCCGCCCGATCTCCGTCAGACACGCGTCCAGCGCGCCCGGCTCCCGCTGGAGCGCCCGCAGCACATCGAGCGCCTGCACGTTCCCGGCGCCCGCCCACACGGAGTCGAGCGGTGACTCGCGCACCAGCCGGGGCATCCCCGACTCCTCCACGTACCCGTTGCCGCCCAGGCACTCGGCGGCCTCCACCACAACGGGCGTACAGCGCTTGGCGATCCAGTACTTGGCGGCCGGCACCGCGAGCCGCAGGAAGGCGCGCTCCGGCTCGCTCCCGTCGTCGTACGCCGCCGCCAGCCGCAGCGCCAGCGCGGTCGCCGCCTCCGACTCCAGCGCGAGGTCCGCGAGCACATTGCGCATCAACGGCTTGTCCAGCAGCCGGCCGCCGAACGCCTCCCGGTACGCGCAGTGGTGCACCGCCTGCGCCACCGCCTGCCGCATCAGGCCAGCCGAGCCGAGCACGCAGTCGAGGCGGGCCGCCGCGACCACCCCGGTGACGACCCGCGCCCCGTGCCCCTCCTCGCCGAGCCGGCGCGCGCGGGTGCCGGCGAACTCGACCTCGGCGGAGGCGTTGGAGCGGTTGCCCAGCTTGTCCTTCAGCCGCTGGAGCAGGAAGACGTTGCGGGTGCCGTCCTCCAGGACGCGCGGCACCAGGAAGCAGGTCAGGCCGCCGGGGGCCTGCGCCAGCACCAGGAAGGCGTCCGACATGGGGGCGGAGCAGAACCACTTGTGCCCGGTGAGCTCGTAGGTCCCCGCCTCGGCGAGCGGCCGGGCCTTGGTGGTGATCGCGCGCAGGTCGCTGCCGCCCTGCTTCTCGGTCGCCGCCATCCCGACGAGCGCGCCGGGCTTGCGCGCGGCGGGCCGCTGCTCCGGGTCGTACACCGTGGACGTCACCCGCGGCTCCCAGAAGGCGGCGAGCGCGGGATCGGCGCGCAGCGCGGGCACGGCCGCGTGGGTCATGGACAGCGGGCAGCAGGTGCCCGCCTCGACCTGGGTCCACAGCAGGAACGCGGCGGCCCGGCGCACATGCCCGGCGGGCCGGGTCCAGGCGCCGGTCAGCCCCGCCGAGACGCCCTTGCCGAGCAGCCGGTGCCAGGCCGGGTGGAACTCCACCTCGTCGATCCGGTGGCCGTACCGGTCGTGCGTACGCAGCCGGGGCGGCTGCTCGTTCGCCAGCCTGCCCCACTCCTGGAGCTGCGCCGAGCCCCCGGCCCGCCCCAGCGCGGACAGCTCCGCGCGTACGTCGCCGAGCAGCTCGTCCGGCGTGTGCCGCGCGACGGCGTCCACCAGCGCGCGGTCGGCGGCGAACAGGTCGTAGCCGGCCAGCGGGGGCGGCTGGTTCGTCACGGTGTGGGTGCAGAAGCCTGCCATAGGGCCGAACCTACCCGGAACGGCGCCGGACCGAGCCTGCGAGGTGCCACCGGGCGGCCGGTCCGGCGGGAGGAAACGGGACAGCCGGGTGCGGGTGGTGCGCGGGCGGGCGCCGGTTCGCCCCGCGAGGTGAGGAGGGGCGCTCGCTGCGGATACCTTTGGGTGGTGCAGCCAGCAAGTGATTCCCCCGAACGGCCGGTCGGACGGCTCCACCGGGCCCGCGCTCTCTACCGGAACGTGTCCAAGCGCAGGACCGCCTGGCTGCTGCTCAAGGACACCGTCAACTCCTGCATGGAGTACCGCATCCTCGGCCTCGCCGCCGAGGCCGCCTTCTTCACCCTGCTGTCCGTGCCCCCGCTGCTGCTGTGCCTCATCGGACTGCTCGCCTACGTCGACACCTGGACCGGCGCGCACACCATCGGCAGCCTGGAGACCAACCTCCTCGACGCCTCCCGGACCGTGCTGTCCGACAAGGGCGTCAAGGAGATCACCGAACCGATCCTGCACGACGTCATCAAGGGCGGCCGGCCCGACGTCATCTCCCTCGGATTCCTGTTCGCCCTGTGGTCGGGGTCCCGCGCGGTGAACGTCTTCATCGACACCATCACCGTCATGTACGGCCTCGACGGCGTCCGGGGCATCGTGCGCACCCGGATCATGTCGTTCGTGCTGTTCATCGTGGCGCTGCTGATCGGCTCGGTGGCGCTGCCGCTGATGGTCGCGGGGCCGGACGCGGTGGTCCGGGTGGTGCCCTGGTCGGAGACGGTGGTGCAGGTCCTGTACTGGCCGGTCGTCATCGTCCTGTCCGTGGTCTTCCTGACCACGCTGTACCACGTGTCCGTGCCGGTGCGCTCGCCGTGGATCGAGGACGTCCCCGGCGCGCTGGTCGCCCTCGCGATGTGGGTCTTCGGCAGCTTCCTGCTGCGCATCTACCTCGTGCACACCATCGAGGGCGCCACGATCTACGGCTCGCTGGCCGCGTCCGTCGCCATCATGCTCTGGATCGGTGTGTCCGCGTTCGCCGTGCTGGTCGGCGCGGCGGTCAACGCCGCGATCGACCGGGTCTGGCCGGCCGCCGCCACGGCCGCCGCGCGGGAGGCCAACGAGCGGGCGCGGCGGGCGCAGGTGGCCGAGTACGTCGCCCGCGCCGCGGCGGCCCGCGAGAGCGACCCCGACGACCCGGACATGCCGTCCGAATTCCCCGAACGCTGGTCGCGCTTCCTCCCCCCGGAGGACGTCACCTCCCGGCTGCGGACGCATACGCGCGGCGGCCACGGAGCGCACCGACGGGAACCGCACAAGGAGAAGGGCGGCGGCGGGCAGGGCGGCGGGGGGCACGCGGCGGGCGGCGGCCCGCCGGTGCCGCCCGACCACGGGAACGGCCTCCACCTCCCCGGAGGCGGAAACGGCGAGAACCCCTACCGCCAGTGGTGAGCCGGGAAAGACGGGGGCCTGACCGGGGCCGGCGGGCCGCGCCCGCGCCGTCGAACCGGCCACCGGAGCCCACCGTCGTACCGCGGCCTCCGGGTACGCGGAGCGGCTGCTGATCGCCGGTCCCTTCCCGCAGGAACTCCGCTACCGTGGCGCGGAGTTGGCACCGGAGCCGACTGGACGCAGCCCGCGCACACGGGTCCCCGAGCAGCGAATCCCCTTGCCGAATCGGTGAGTTGGCCGGTGTGGTGCGTTCGCCGTCGGCCGATCGGGCCACGTCCGCGGTGGGATGCCGGGTCAGTGTTGCCGGAACAGCAAGAATGTTTGCGGCCTCCGCGGTGCCGCCGCACGCTGACGGCATGAGCGAGTTCGAGTGGACAAGAGATGGTGGACAGACCTGGGACGTCGTGGTGGTCGGGGGCGGACCCGCCGGCCTGTCCGGGGCGTTGAACCTGGCACGGGTGCGCCGGTCGGTTCTGGTGATCGACAAGGGCGAGCCCCGCAATGCTCCGGCCGTCGGCGCCCATGGTGTGCTCGGCCGCGAGGGCATCTCTCCCCTGGAGCTGCTGCGGCTCGGCCGCGAGGAAGTGGCTTCCTACGGCGGCCGTGTCGTGACGGGGCAGGTCGCGCGGATCTCCCCCGACGGCGCGGGCTTCCGGGTGGTCACCGAGGACGGGCGGGGCGTACGCGCGCGCAGAGTGCTGGTGACCACCGGTTTGGCCGACGAACTGCCGGACGTGCCGGGGCTGGCCGAACGGTGGGGGCGGGACGTGCTGCACTGCGTGTACTGCCATGGCTGGGAGGTGCGGGACAAGGCCATCGGGGTGCTCGGCAACTTCCACCAGGCACTGCTGTTCCGCCAGATGTCCGAGAAGGTCACGCTGTTCCTGCACACCGCGACAGCACTGACCGACGAGCAATGGGAGCAGCTGGCCGCTCTCGGTGTCGGCGTGGTCGACGGTGAGGTCACCGGGCTGGAGGTCGACGGCCGGGACCGGCTGTCGGGCGCGCGGCTGGCATCGGGAAAGGTGGTGCCGGTCCAGGCGCTGGTGGTCGCACCCCGGTTCGTCGCGCGCGCCGGCTTCCTGCGCGACCTGGGAGTGACGACGCGGGAACACCCCATGGGCCGGGGGGAACAGCTCCGGGTGGACGCCTCCGGGTTCACCGGAGTGCGGGGGGTGTGGGCCGCGGGGAACGTCAGCGATGTACTGGCCGGGGTTCCGGCCGCGGCGGCGGCCGGGACCACCGCCGCCGCCGCGATCCACATGGACCTGCTGACGGCCGACGCGGAATCCGCCGCCCGCGCGGCGAAGGGCGGCGGGGTCTTCGGCGGGGCGATGGAGGCCGAGGTGTCGCGGCGGGTGCTGGGCAGCCGTGCGCACGGTCTGGGCCCCCTCCCCGCGGGGAACTGAGCACCGCGCCCTCACCGCAACCGCCTGATCGCCGCCCTGACCGGCTCCGCGAACGGCGTCACCCCTGCGCGTCGGCTCGTGCGCGGGCGCGTTCGATGTCGGGGACGTGGCTCTCGGCCCATTCCCGGACGGCACGCAGGGGTGTCAGCAGCGACCGGCCGAGGTCGGTGAGGGCGTATTCGACATGCGGGGGATGCGCGGGAGTCTCCGTACGAGAGATGAGGCCGTCGTACTCCATCGCGCGGAGCGTCTCGGTCAGCGCCTTCGGCGTGATCCCCCGGATGTGCGCCTTGAGCTCGGTGAACCGCATCGGCCTGTGGTCCAGCGCGTTGACGATGAACACCGTCCAGCGCGCTCCGATCCGGTGCAGAACGGTACGACTGGGACAGGTCGCGGCCATGATGTTGTACGCCTTGCCCATGCACGACTCCCGGTAGCGTTGTAGATACCGATATACAAACTATACCGTCCGGGCCGTGTCTGTTTCCCGTCGCACGGTCCGTCCCCCGATAGCCCGGCACCGCCGTTTCGTCGCAGCGATCGTCATCGACTCGCTCGGCACCGGCGTCTTCGTGCCCGTCTCCCTGCTGTATTTCCTGGCCACGACGTCGCTGCCGCTGGTGCGGATAGGCGCGGCGCTGACCACGGCCGGCCTGCTGGCGCTCCCGGCGGGTCCCCTGTTCGCCGGACTGGTCGACCGGTACGGCGCCAAGCCGGTGCTGCAGGCGGCGAACCTGGCCCAGGCGCTCGGCTTCGCCGGGTATCTCGTCGTGGGCCAGACATGGCAGATCGTCGTCTGCGCCTGGTTGAACAGTGCCGGGCGGGCAGTGTTCTTCAGCTGCTACGGCGTGACCGTCACGGAGCTGGCCGCGCCCGGCGAACGCGAGCGCTGGTTCGGTCTTCTGGGATCGGTACGCAACCTCGGCTACGCACTCGGCGGGCTCCTCTCCGCCGTCGCCGTCACGATCGGTACGCACGGCGCCTACGCCGCGATCGTGGTCGCCGACGCCGTGTCCTATCTCGCCGCGTTCGTGCTGATGCGGGCCGTGCCGAATGTCCGTCCCGAGGCGAGCCGGGACGCTGCCGGCGGCTGGGGGCGCGTGCTCCGGGACCGGCGGTACCTGTCGGTGGTGGCGCATCAACTGTGTTTCGCGATCTCGCTGTTCGCCCTCAACGTCGCGATACCGGTCTACACCGTGGACGTGCTGGGCCTGCCCGGCTGGACCGCCGGCGCGGTCTTCACGCTCAACACCCTGATGGTCGGCCTCGGCCAGGGCGTCGTCGTCCGGTGGCTCGGCGGGCGGGTCCGCAGCCGCGTCCTCGTCGCCGGACACGCCTGCTTCGCGGCCGGCTACCTCCTCTTCCTCGCCGCCGACCGCGTGGCCGCGCCCGCGCTCGCGGTCGGCGTCGTGCTGTTCGGTGCGGGCAGCTACACCTTCGGTGAGATCCTCGGCGGCCCCATCACGTCGACGGTCGCCGCGGAGAGCGCCCCGGACGCTCTCCGCGGCCGGTACCTGGCCCTCAACCAGCTCGCCGTGACCGTCGCGGGAGCGGTCGCACCGGCCGCGCTCTCGGGGTTGCTGTCCGACGGGGCGGCCTCGATCTGGCTGACCCTGGCGGGCGTCAGCGTCCTCGGAGCCACGCTCGCCACGGTGATCGGCACAGTGGTGCCGGCGGCGCGGAGCCGCATCGGAGGTGCCCGGCCCGCGCCAGAGCCGGTCGGGGTGGAAGGAATCGGACACCCCGATCAATTCAGCCGAACAGGGACGGGCCGCCCCGCCTCCCGCACTCACCCGAACGGCGCAGATGTTGGGCGGGTCGGCCCCTCCAGTGACGTTTCTGCGGTGAACGGATTGCGCCATTCCAGTGAGTAAAGCTGGCGTCACGGCATGTCAATGTGAGTACCTAGAGATGCTCTTGGATTGGTAAAGGGCACTGAGGCGCGGCGGCTCCCGCCGTCGTGCCGTACCCACAGAAGGAGCCGGACCTTGACCCACGGTAAGAAGCTGCGCGACCGCATCGCCGGGCCCGGGACCACACCGCTGATCGGCGTCTACGACATGTACTCGGCGTCCATCGCCGCCAAGCACTACGACGGCATGTTCGTCTCCGGTTTCGGCTTCGCCGCCTCGTACTACGGCCTGCCGGACATCGGCTTCATCGCCTGGCCCGACATGGTGGCCTTCGTCCAGCGCCTGCGCGGCGCGTTCCCGCACCACCACCTCCTCGTGGACATCGACGACGGGTACGTCGACCCCGAGGTCGCCTGCCATGTCGTCGAGCACCTGGAGCGCATCGGTGCCTCCGGGGTGATCCTGGAGGACCAGAAGCGGCCCCGCCGCTGCGGCCACGCCGACGGCAAGCAGGTGCTGCCGCTGGAGGAGTACCTGGAGAAGCTCCACCAGGTCCTGGAGACCCGCAAGGATCTGGTCGTCGTCGCCCGCACCGACGCGACCGACGAGCACGACATCCTGCTCCGCGCCGAGCGGCTCGCCGCCACCGACGCCGACGTGGTGCTGGTCGACGGGGTGCGCAGCGTGGAGTGGATCAAGCGGATCCGGGAGGTCGTCGGCGACAAGCCGCTGCTGTTCAACCAGATCGCGGGCGGCAAGTCCCCGCGCCTGTCCCTGAGCGAGCTGTCCGAACTCGGGGTGGACGTCGCGATCTACAGCACGCCCTGCCTGTTCGCGGCGCACGAGGCGATGGACTCGGCGCTCAGCGGGCTCAAGGCCGCCGACGGCCGGCTGCCCGTGGTGGACCCGGCGAGCGGGGTCGGGGTGCAGGCGTCGACCAGTCTGCTGGAGCGCAACATCGCGCGCGACCGGCTCGTCGCCGAGGGCGTGGGCGTGTGAGGGCCGTCCGCATCGGTACGGCGGCCGCGCTCACCGCCGCCTTCCTCGGCGCGGGCGCCGCCCCGGCGCTCGCGGGCAACAGCCTGGTCACCCTGGTCGACAACTCGGGCGCCGACTCCTGGCTGGAGGTCGACCGCACGGCCAATGTGCAGACCGGCAAGGGCGACGCGGGCAGCGACCACGACGGCAGCGCGGTGGACGCGATCCAGGCCCTCCTCGGCAATCCGCCGTCCCCGGACGGAGACTGAGGGCCCGAGAGAGCGGTCGCGCTCACGCCCTCGGAGCGCACGACCGCCTGCCGGGGTGACGGGGGCCGGGCCCCCTCCGCAAGGAGGCCCCCCGGCCCTCGTCACCCCACCCCCACCCGCCGAAGCCTTCCCGCACCGGTACACCGAACGGCCCAGTCGGAGGTCTGTGCACCGGAATGCAACACCCTCCTGTGGTGCTGTACATGTGAAAGGTGCATGACGGCGAAGGGCTGGTGGGCGATGACGGCAGACCCGGCGGGCCCGGTGGTCCGCACCCCGCACGGCGCCGTACGCGGCCGCTACGAGCACGGCGTCGCCGTGTTCCGGGGCATCCCGTACGCCGCCCCGCCCGTCGGCCCCCGCCGCTTCCGGCCCCCCGAGCCGCCCGTGCCCTGGGACGGGGTGCGGGAGGCCGCCGCGTTCGGCCCGACCGCGCCGAAACCGCCGTACTCCGAAGCGTTCGCCCAGTACCTCTCCGACCCCTCGATCCCCGGCGACGACTGCCTCAACCTCAATGTATGGACGCCGGACCCGGCCCCCGGCGCCCGGCTGCCCGTCCTGGTCTGGCTGCACGGCGGAGCCCTGACCAGGGGTTCCTCGGCCGTGCCCGTCTACGACGGCCGTACCTTCGCCCGCGACGGCGTCGTCTTCGTCTCCGTCAACTACCGGCTGGGCATCGAGGGCTACGGGCTGTTCCCGGACGCCCCGCCCAACCCCGGCCTGCGCGACCAGCTCGCCGCGCTGCGCTGGGTGCACGAGACGATCGCGGCGTTCGGCGGCGACCCGGACCGCGTCACCCTGTGCGGCCAGTCGGCCGGCGCGATCAGCGCGGGCGTCCTGCTCGCCTCCCCGCACACCGATGGCCTGATCCGCCGCGCGGTGCTGCAGAGCGGCCCGCCGGAGGTCTCGGAACGGGACAGGGTGCGGCGGATGGTGCGCCGGATGGCCGCCCGCCTGAAGATCCCGGCCACCGCCGCCGCCTTCGCCGCCGTGGACCGCGACGTGCTGCTGCGCACCCAGGCCGAGGCCGGCCGGCTCGCCGGCCCGGTGCTCGGCGGACCGGCGTTCGGCATCGTCGTGGACGGCGACCTCGTGCCCCGCGACCCGCTCCAGGCCCTGATCGACGGCGACACCGCGCGGGGCGTGGACCTGCTCATGGGCTGGACACGGGACGAATACCGGCTGTGGCTGGTGCCCGGCGGCCTGCTGGAGCACGTCGACCGACTCGGGGCCGTCGCCGTCGCCGGGGCCATGGCCCGCTGCCACGCGAGCCATGAGGTCCCGCGCGGCTACCGCGCCCTGCACCCCGAGGCGGGCGCCGCCGAGATCGTCGGCCAGATGGTCACCGACCACATCCTGCGCGTCCCGCTGCGCCGCCTCGCCGACGCCCGCCCCGCCACCAGCCACCTCTACGAGTTCGCCTGGCCCTCCCGCCGCCCCGACCTGCGCGCCTGCCACGCCCTGGAGCTGGGCTTCGTCTTCGACTCAGGCGACCTGCCGGAATCCCGGAAACTGGCCGGCGAGGGCGCCCCGCAGGAGCTGTGCGACGAGATGCACGGCGCCTGGGTGCGCTTCGCGACCACCGGCGACCCCGGCTGGGAAGCCTGGAACCCCACCCACCCCGTCCGTGTCTTCGGCGACGGCGCGCCCTACACCGCCCACGGCCCCCGCGACGCCGAGTACGCCCTCTGGACCACCACCCCGCGCACCCCGCCGCCGCGCCCCGCCTCCGTCCCCCGCGCCCCCGGCGCCGAACTGGCCGCCGCCATGCGTCGCCTGCGCCGCTCGGTGGTCGCACGGCGCCACTGACTCCGGCGAAGGCCGCCCGGCTTCGGCGGCGCCCGGTGCCCGCTGATCCGTGCCGCCCTCAGCCGGCCCCGGTGAGCAACTCCCCGACCGGTTCGGCGTAGCGACTGCGCCGGGCGAGTGACGAGCTCGCCGCCGCCCTGCGGGACCGCCATGAGGCAGCCGTCCGACCGCGGGTGCGGCACCCGGAGGCCGGGCGCACCGCGGCCACCGGGTGCCGGAGCCGGGGACGGCCGGGGAACCGCCGGTCAGCCCGTCCCCGTCTCGGCCCCCGTCGCCAGGGTCCGCGCGATCGAGGTGATGCTCTCCGGGCCGACCCGGCAGCAGCCGCCGATCAGCCGTGCCCCGCGGGCGCGCCAGGACGTGACCTCGGCCGGTCCGAAGGTGGCGGGGCCGGTCCAGGAGTGGGTGTCGGGGTGCCAGGACTCGCCGCTGTTGGGGTAGACGACCACCGGTTTGCCGGTGAGACGGGCGGCGAGGCCGACGGCGGGGGCCGCGTCCTGCGGGGCGCAGCAGTTCACGCCGACCGCGATGATCTCGTCCGCGTCCGCCGCGAGGGCGAAGGCCCGTTCCAGGGGCTGCCCGGCGCGGGTGCGGCGGCCGTCGATCGTGTACGACAGCCAGGCCGGGACCCCGAGGCCGCGTACCGCCCGCAGCAGCGCGGTGGCCTCGTCGGTGTCCGGGACGGTCTCCAGCGCCAGCACGTCGGGGCCGGCGGCGGCCAGTGCTTCCAGGCGGGGCCGGTGGAAGCGCTCCAGTTCGGCGACGGTGAGCCCGTAGCGGCCCCGGTACTCGGAGCCGTCCGCGAGCATCGCGCCGTACGGCCCGGCCGAGGCCGCCACCCACAAGGGGCGGACGACGCCGGCGCCGCGCGCCCGCCGGGCCGCCTCCCGAGCCAGCCGGACGCTCAGTGCGAGCAGGCGCGCCGCCTCCGCGCGGTCGGCGCCGCGCCGGGCGAAGCCCTCGAAGGTGGCCTGGTAGCTGGCGGTGATCGCGACGCTCGCGCCCGCCAGGAAGTAGGCGAGGTGCGCCTCGGTGATCGCTTCCGGCCGCTCGGCCAGCAGCCGCGCGGACCACAGCTCGTCGCTCAGGTCGTGCCCGGCGGATTCCAGCTGGTTGGACAACCCGCCGTCGAGGACGACCGTCCCGGCGGCGAGGGCCGCGGCGAGGGTGGGGGTGGAGGCGTTGCCGGTCATACGGGTGACGCTAGTCCACCGGGGCGGGGGAGCGGCCCCGGTGTCCAGGAGGTGGGCAGGACACCGGGGCCCTACGCGTTGCGGTGGACTAGCGTCATCCGTATGACCGCAGACCTCGGAGCCACGTCCTTCGCCGCGCTGCACCGGCCCGGCGAGCCGCTGCTGCTGCCCAACGCCTGGGACCACGCCTCGGCCGCGGCCCTGGCCGCCCGCGGCTTCCCCGCGATCGCCACGTCGAGCCTCGCGGTGGCGGCGGCCGTCGGGCTGCCCGACGGGGCGGCGGCGACCCGCGGGCACACGGTACGGCTCGCCCGGAACCTCGGTTCCGGGCCGTACCACCTGTCCGTCGACGCGGAGGGCGGCTTCAGCGACGACCCCGAGGAAGCGGCGCGGCTGGCAGCGGAGTTGTGGGACGCCGGCGCGGTCGGCGTCAACCTGGAGGACGGACTCGGGGCGAGCGTGCTGCTCGCGGCGAAGATCCATGCCGTCAAGGCCGCCGTACCGGGGATGTTCGTCAACGCCCGCACCGACACCTACTGGTTGGGCCACGGCGACGAGAACGACACCCTCCGCCGTCTCGACGCCTACCAACAGGCGGGCGCCGACGGCGTGTTCGTGCCCGGCCTCACCGACCCGGCCCGCATCGCCGGCCTGGTGCCGCGCCTCGGCGCCCCCCTCAACATCCTCCACTCGCCCACCGGACCCACCGTGCCGCAGCTCGCCGGCCTCGGTGTGGCCCGGATCAGCCTCGGTTCCCTGCTGTACCGCAGGGCGCTGGGCGCGGCGCTGGACGCGATGACCGACATCGCCGCGGGGCGGGCGCCGGGCGGTACGACGCCCTCCTACGACGAGGTGTGCGCGCTGGAGCGCAGCGCCCCGGTCAGCAGGTCCGCGAACTCCGCCGGGTGATCGAGCGCGCCCAGGTGGCCGCCGGGGAACTCCGTGAACGCCGCGCCCAGCCGCCCGGCCAGGAACTCGGTCGTACGGTGCAGGAGTTGACCGCGTGAACCGGTGCCCGCGACGAGGGTGAGCGCAGGGGCCGGCCCCGGCGCGGGGACCGGTGTGTAGGCGGTGAACGGATGCAGCACCCGGCCGAGGAAGACCCCCATCGGCGTCGCCGACTCGCCCTCCGCGGGCGGCCGTTCGCCGCCGTCGAGCTGCCCGAGCAGCTCGGCGCGCCGCTCGGCACCGTCGGGCAGCACGGTGACGCACGGCGGCTCGTGCGCGATCACCCGCGCCAGCCGCTCCGGATGCCGCGCGCGCAGGTCGAGCGCCGCGATCCCACCGGAGCTGGTACCGAACACGTACGCCGACTCGCCCTCGGGCAGCACTGCCGCCAGCACCCGGTGCGCCCCCTCGCTCCAGTCCGCCACCCGCTGCTCCGGCACCGGCAGGCCGAGCCGGCCATGGGCGAGCCCCAGCGGGTCGTACGTCACCACGGTGAACCGCGCTGCCAGCCGCTCGACCAGCGGCCCGAGCCCCATCGGGTGCCCGGCGCCGCCCGGCAGCAGCAACAGCACAGGCCCCTCGCCCGTGACGTCGTAGTGGTCGCGGTCCCCGTCCGCCATCTCGGTCATCGCCCGTCCTCTCGGGGGCCGGCGCCTGCGGCCGGCCGTTCGTTCCGACCGGCCGACCGTACGTCCCGCAAGGCTGTCGAGCCTCCGAATTACGCGGCAGCGCACCAGGACCGGGCGGGACATCCCCGACCTATCCGGTGTCGTCGCCGCTGCCGGGAGTGGGCGCGGCGGACGTCGGTCAGGTGTCCAGGATGCCGGCGACGAAGGCGTTGGTGAACTTGCCCGTGGGGTCCAGGGACCGGACAAGCTCCCGGAAGTCGCCGAGGCGCGTGTACCGCCCGCGCACCACCCCCGCCGGCATGCCGAACACCTTCCCCCAGTGCGGACGCGGCTCGAACGGCTCCAGCACCTCCTCCAGTCGCCGCACCACGGGCAGTACGGCCGCCTCGTCCGGTACCCAGGTGAAGTGCAGCGCCACCGAGTCCCGCCCGTGGGCCGGGCTGAGCCACTGCCGGTCGGCGGCGATCGTCCGCACCTCGCAGGTCTGGAGCACTCCCGCGACGGCCTCCCGTATCCCGTCGACCGCCTCCAGCGCGCCGACGGCCGCCGCGCGCGGCACCAGGTACTCCGACTGGATCTCCTCCCCGCTGCTGGGCGTGAACTCCGCCCGGAAATGCGGCAACCGCTCATGCCAGGGGCCTGCGACGCCCAACTGCTCCGTGCAGTTGACCGCGGGCATGCCCGGCACCGGATGCAGCGGGCGCGCGGCCGGTGCCGCCCACGGGAAGTCCACCGCCGGCTGGTCGGTGCGCCGCTTGACCCACACCTGGCGGAATCCCGGCTCCCGCCAGTCCGTGAACAGGCTGACGCTGTACGCCGATCCGGCGATCGCCTCGAACTCCAGCCCCTCCAGCGGCAGTTCGGTGAACACGTGCTGCTCCACGTCGAACGCCGGTTCGAGGTCGAGGGTGAGCGCGGTGACCACGCCCAGCGCGCCCAGCGAGGTCACCGCGCCGTCGAAGCGGGCGTCGCCCCGGCCGATCGTCACCGTCGTACCGTCCGCGACCACCAGCTCCACCTCCCGCACCGCCGAGGCCAGCGGCGGGTTGGCCACGCCCGAGCCATGGGTGCCGGTCGCCACCGAACCGGCCACCGAGATGTGCGGCAGCGAGGCCATGTTCGGCAGGGCGAGACCACGGGCGTGCACCGCGCGGGCCAGCTCGGCGTAACGGACCCCGCCGGACACGCGGACCGCCCGCGCCGCCGTGTCCACCTCGATCACCGGCGCCAGTCCCGCCGCCGACAGCAGCACACCGTCCGGCCCCGGATCGGCGACCCGGTTGAAGGAGTGCCCGCTGCCCAGCACCCGCACCTTCGCCGCACCGGACACCACGGCACGCAGCGCGCCGAGCGACGCCGGACGCTGGAACTCCTTCGCGTCGTAGGCGATGGTGCGGGCCCAGTTGGTCACCGTCTCCCTCATGCTGCCGATCCTTTCGCCGGGGCGGCGGGTCCGTCGACCCTCTGATCCGCCGCGACCTACGGTAGAGACCGCTTGCCGCCCGCGCCGCACCGAGCCCGAGGGGTCCGTCCTTGCCCGAGCGCCCGCAGGCCGTGTTCGCCATGGCGGCCGAGAACGTGCGTACGTCTTCCCGCCCGGCCTCCTCGCCCGCCTGCGCACCCACCTCGACCTCGATCCCGCCCTGGTGGCCCAGGACTTCGGTCCGCGCGTGCGCGCGGCCGGGTCGGTCAAGGGGTTCACCCCCCGAGGTGTGGCGGCGCGGCATCCTCGTCTCCTCGGCCGCCGACGCCAACGCCCTGCCCGTCGCCGAGTACACCCTCGCCATGATCACCGGCAAGGACGTCTTCGCCCTGCGCGAGGAACTGCGCGAGCGCCGGGACTTCCCGTACGGCGCGATCCGCCCCGGCCTCGGCAACCACGGCCGCCGCGTGGGAATCGTCGGCGCCTCCCGCGTGGGCCGCCGGCTGATCGGACTGCTGCGCCCCCACGACCTCGCCGTCCGCCTCGCCGACCCCGCCATCGGCGCCCCCGAGGCCGAGCGCCTCGGGGTGCCGCTGCTGCCCCTGGACGAACTGCTGCCGGCCGCCCGCGTGCGCACCGGACGGCTGCGCGCCGTCCTGGAAGTCACCGACCCCGAACCGCTGCCCGCCGGCTCCCCGCTGGCCGGCCTGCCGGGCGCCTTCGTCACCCCGCACCTGGCCGGCTGCCGGGGCAACGAGCTGGCCCCTCGGCCGGGTGGTGGCCGAGGAGGCCGCCCGGCTCGCGGCCGGCGAGGCACTGCGCCACGCGGTCGACCCGGCCGCGCTGGACCGGATGGCCTGATCCCGGACCGCCGGGGAACCCCTGACGGGCGCGCCCACGGGACCCGGCACCGCTCCGCGCGAGCCGGGGGCATACGGTTGGGCCGTACGCCTGAGCCGGGAGGAGACATACGGATGGGCACACGCACCGCACTGGTCGAGGATCTGATGGAGCGGTTCCCGCACGTGCCGCGGGAAGCCGTCTTCAAGGAGGACCTGCTCCGCGGCGGTGTCGCCTTCGACAAATCCGCCCTCAGCGACAACGAGGACGGGGACGTCAAACCGAAGTCCTACTTCATCTTCTCCTTCGACCACGGCACCCTGCCCGAGCTGGGCGAGGCCGCGCTGCGCCGGCCCCCGGAGGAGATCATCCTCACCGGCGGACCGTACGACCTGCGCCGTACGGTCGTCTCCGTACGGGTGAACCCCGCCTCGCCCTACCGGGTCGCCGCCGACGACGCCGGGGTGCTCGGCCTCTACCTCGACGGCAAGCGCATCGCCGACGTCGGGGTGCCGCCGATGCCGGAGTACTACCGGCACACCCTCTCCAACGGGAAGTCCGTGATGGAGGTGGCGCCCACCATCCAGTGGGGCTACCTCATCTATCTGACCGTCTTCCGGGTCTGCCAGTATTTCGGCGCCAAGGAGGAGTGCCAGTACTGCGACATCAACCACAACTGGCGCCAGCACAAGGCCGCCGGGCGGCCCTACACGGGCGTCAAGGACGTGGAAGAGGTCCTGGAGGCCCTGGAGATCATCGACCGGTACGACACCCAGAAGGCGTCCACCGCCTACACCCTCACCGGCGGCGCCATCACCAAGACGGTCGCCGGGCGCGACGAGGCCGACTTCTACGGCCACTACGCCAAGGCCATCGAGGAGCGCTTCCCCGGCCGCTGGATCGGCAAGGTCGTCGCCCAGGCGCTGCCCAGGGACGACGTGCAGCGGTTCAAGGACTACGGCGTGCAGATCTACCACCCCAACTTCGAGGTGTGGGACCGCCGGCTGTTCGAGCTGTACTGCCCCGGCAAGGAGCGCTACGTCGGCCGTGACGAGTGGCACAAGCGGATCCTGGACTCCGCCGAGATCTTCGGCGCGCGCAATGTGATCCCCAACTTCGTGGCCGGCGTGGAGATGGCGGAGCCCTTCGGCTTCACCACCGTCGACGAGGCGATCGCGTCCACCACCGAGGGCCTGCGCTTCTTCATGTCCCACGGCATCACGCCCCGCTTCACCACCTGGTGCCCGGAGCCGACCACCCCGCTCGGCAAGGCCAACCCGCAGGGCGCGCCGCTGGAGTACCACATCCGGCTGCTCCAGGCCTACCGGCAGACCATGGAGGACTTCGGGCTGTCCTCCCCGCCCGGCTACGGCCCGCCCGGACCCGGCCGCGCGGTCTTCTCGGTCAGCTCGTTCATGGACAGCCTGCCCGCGCAGGAGACGGCCGGGGACGAGGAGCCGGTCACGGCCTGAACCGCGACCCTGCGTGACCGGCCGCGCACGGGGCGCTTGTCAGCGGGGCCGGGCCCGTGAAAGGCTCGGTTCCGCGAGGTTTATGCCAACTCCGTCGTCCCTGTGGTGAGTTGACCTCGCCCGTGATGCAGGAGTCCCATGCCCGACCTGCCGACCCCCCAGGACGACGCCGAGGCCGCGCTGTTCGCGGAGTCCTGGGCCGCGGTGCTCTCGTACGCCGCCCTGTGCGCCTCCGGTTCCGGCCCCGCCCACCGGCTGGCCACCGAGGCGTTCACCCGCGGCATGCGCGAGGTCCGCGCCGCCGGGCGCACCCATGTGCGCGGCGCGGGCCGCCGCCCCGCCCCGCTGCCCATGATCCCGGCCCTGCTCACCGCCGTCCGCGCCACGGCCGCCGCCTGGGCGGCCGCGGGCCAGGACCGGCTGCTCGCCCCCGGTCTGCCCCAGTGGCTGGCCTCGCCCGAGGCGTCCCGCCTCACCGGCTCGCCGCGCGCCCACCCGCCGGTGCTGCGCGCCCTGCGCGAACTCGGCGGGAGGGACGCGGCGCTGCTGTGGCTGGCCGAGGTGGAGGCCCTGCCGCTGCCCACGGCCGCACACCGGCTCGGGCTGGACCCGGCCACCGTGCGGGCCGAACTCGACCGGGTGCGGGCGCTGTTCCGGGAGCGCTGGCGGCGCGCGCGGGGTGACGATCCGGAGCCCGAGAACGCCCGGCTGGCCGCCGTGCTGGCGGGCGGGGTGCTCGGCTGGGGCGGGCCCGACTATCTGGAGCGGCGCCGGCGGTCCGCCGAGACACGGCTCGGGAACGGGCGTGCGGGGGATCCCCCCAGGGGTGAACCCGAGGAGCGTCCGGGGCTCGGGCGGCTGCTGCGCGGCGGCGGGATGTTCGCCACCGCGCTGCTGCTGTCGGCACTGGCACTGGGCGCCTCGCTCATGGCGCCCGGCGGTTCGGGCGCGGACTCCTTCACCGCGCGGGACGACACCGCCGCCACCCGCGACGACGGCGGGGCGCCCGACGACGCCGGCTCGACCGGGGCGTCCGGCCACGCCCCCGCCCGCGGCGGCCGTACCGGAGCCCGCCCCACCCCCGCGCACTCCGCCCCGGCACCCGAGCCGACGCCGCGACCGACGCCGGCGCCGGGCTCGGCGGAGAAGCCAGCGCGGACGTCCACGGCCAAGCCGGCGCCGAAGTCCGCCTCCCCGTCCGCCCCCGCCCGCGTCCCCGCCACCCCCGGCGGCCGGAACCCCGGCCGTACGAAGCCCGGCCCGGCCTCCGCCTCCCCGCCCCGCGGTCTGTCCTCCCCGGCCCACGGCCCGCTGGGCACCCCGGTGTCCCCGACCGCTGTGCCGCCCCGCTGCCACGTCGCCTACCAGCGGGCCGGCGAGTGGTCCGGCGGCTTCCAGGCCATCGTCACCGTCACCAGCGAGCGCGCCCTGGACGGATGGCGGGTCGGCTGGACGTTCCCGGACGGTCAGCGGGTCGTCCGCATGCGGGGCGCCACCGCCCGGCAGAACGGCGCCCGGATCACCGCCACCGGCCCCGACCGGAGCGTCCCGGCCCGCATCCCGGTGTCCTTCGGCCTCACCGGCACCCGGACCGGCGCCGACCGCGCCCCCGCCGCCTTCGCACTCGACGGCCGGCCCTGCGCATAGCCCCGCCGCGCCCCCGTCCGGGTCGACTGGTCTCGACCTCACCAGGTGTCTCACACCCGGCTCACCTGGACGTATCACGAGTCGTGATCGTTCTCAGAGTGGATTGCGTCTTGGACGGCCCCCGGCGCGGTGCTGGACTGGGTCCACGGTGGATCCCGGCCGAACGGGCCGCGGACCGTGCGCCCTCGGCGCGACCTAGATCCAGGAGAACGCGATGCCTCTCATCCACGTGCAGCAGACCCCCGGCAAGACCGCCGAGCAGAAGGCCGAACTGGTCCGCGAGCTGACCGACGCGTACGTCCGGGCCACCGGCAGCAAGCCGGAGAGCGTCTGGGTGACCGTGCAGGAGATCGGCACCGACAGCTGGTCCATCGCCGGGGAGACGCTCGCCGCCCGCGCCGCCAAGCGCTGAATCCACGGGCCGACCCCGATCCGCCGTTTCCGGGCGCACATCCCCCCGTTCCGCCCGGAAACGGCTTCCCTTCCGGTGACCCAAGGAAGTTGCCACGTGTCATGAAGACCGCATCCACCCGGACCCCCTACGCGCTGCTGCTCGCCGTCCTGTCCTCGCTGAACGCGGGCGGCCTGTTCGCCTCCGACATCAACCTGCCGGGCGTCCCGGCCACCGCGCACGCCTTCCACACCCCGGTCGCGTCGGTGCAGTGGACCTTCAGCGCCTTCATGATCGGCATCGCCCTCTCGCAGGCGGTCTACGGACCCATATCCGACGCGTACGGCCGCAAGCGCGTCATCGTCTCCGGGCTCGGCCTGTTCGTCCTCGCCTCGCTGGTGTGCGCCGCGGCGCCCACGGTCGAGGTGTTCGGCGCGAGCCGGCTCCTGCAGGCGCTGGGCGCCGGCTCCGGCATGGTGCTGGGCCGGGCCGTGATCAGCGACCTGTACGAGGAGAAGGACGCGGCCCGGATGTTCGCCACGGTCATGCCGATCGTCGGCGTCTCCCCGTCCGTCGCGCCCCTGATCGGCGGCTACCTGACGACATACGTCTCCTGGCGCGCACCCTTCGTGGTCACCGCGGCGATCGGCCTGGTGACCCTGTTCGCGATGGTCACCGCGATCCCCGAGAGCCTGCCGCCCGAGCGGCGCAGCAAGCACCTGGGCGCCACCCTCAAGAGCTACCCCAAGCTGCTGTCCCGCCCGCTGTTCTGGGCCTACACCGTCAACCTGTGCGTGGCCTACGGCGGTTACTTCGGCTACCTCGCGGCCTCCCCGCTGGTGTTCGAGAAGATGCGGCTGGCCACCGAGACCACCAGCTACTGCTACATCACCGTCTCCCTCGCCTACGTCGCCGGCAACCTCACCTCGCGCGCCCTGGTCCGCACCCGGTCCGTCAACCGGCTGCTGTGGACGGGCCACGGCTTCTTCCTCGTGGGCGCGCTGATGATGCTGGGCCTCGGGCTCAGCGGGGCCGGCGGGCGCTGGGGTCTGCTGGTGCTGGTCTTCATGCCGGTGATGACGTTCGGCAACGGGTTCCTGCTGCCGCTGTCGATGAGCGCGGGCGTCACCACGTTCCGCTCGACCGCCGGTTCCGCCTCCGGCCTGATGGGCGCGCTCCAGCTGCTCTCCGCCTCGCTGGGCATCTACCTCTCCAGCCGGCTGCCCGCCGGTGACCTGTTCGCCCTCGGCTGGTTCGTGCTGACCGCCGCGGTGCTGGGCATCTGCGCCTTCGGGCTGTTCCTGTCGCTCGCCGCCCGCACGACCCCGGCCGCACCCGCGCCGGTGCGCGAGCGCCCGGCCGACCGGCCCGCCGCCGACCTCCAGGAAGCCGCCATGGAATGAGGCCGTGCACGGTCGCACGACCGAGAACAGCGGTACCCGTACGACGCCGGTGCGCGTACGGGTACCGCTGTCACGTGTGCGAGGATTCCTCTGCGGCGGCCCCGAAGTCTGTATTGATCTATTCATCAGCACAGGTTTTCCATATTTCCATCACCGGGCCGCCCATCGAGGATCGGGGGGTCCTGTGGAACTGCGCCAGATCCAGTACTTCGTCGCCGTCGCGGAGGAACTGCATTTCGGCCGGGCCGCCGAGCGGCTGCACATCGGCCAGCCCGCGGTCAGCCAGCAGGTGCGCAGGCTCGAACGGGAGCTGCGCACCCAGCTGTTCGACCGCTCCAGCCGCTCGGTCACCCTCACCGCGGCCGGGCAGGCCCTGCTGCCCGAGGGCCGCGAACTGCTGAAGGCGCTGGACTCCTTCGCCGCCAAGGCCCGGCGGCTGGCCGCGCAGAAGGACGCCACCTTCCGGGTCGGGATCAGCTCCGCGCTGGGGGAGCGCCTGGACGACTTCCTGGACGCGCTGCCCGACGCCGGGTCCGGCACCCGATTCGAGTTCCAGACCCTCGGCGCCCACCACCGCCTGGAGGGGGTGCGGGCCGGCCGGCTGGACGCCGCGTTCGTGCGCGGCGTCGAGAGCGCCCCCGGACTGCGGCTGCTCACCCTCTGGCACGACCCCCTGGTGGCGGCGCTCCCCGCCGCCCACCCGCTGTCCCGCCGCACGAGCCTGCACCTCGCCGACCTGGCGGGAGTGCCGCTGCGCATCGCCTCCCGCGGCGAGAACCCCGCGCTGTTCGACGCCGTGGTCGCCGCGTGCCGCAAGGCCGGATTCGAGCCCACCTACGGCGCGCCGTTCACCGGGTTCCAGGACACCCTCGCGGAGATCGGCGCGAGCGGCGACGGCTGGACCCTGATGTACCCGACGGCGGCCGACACGGTCACCTCGCGCCGGATCGCGCTGCTCCCGCTGGACGGTGACCCCATCACCATGCGGATGTTCCTCGCGCTGCGGGAGGACGCGGACCCGCTGCGCCTGGAACTGCTCACCGAGACGGCGGCGCGGGTCCGCCGCAAGGCGATGGGCGCCGTCTGACCGGCACGCGGCGCGCCCCGTGCGGGACCCGGACTCCGGTCCCGCACGGGGCGCTTGCCGCCCGGTCTGCCCGGCCCCTTACAGAGCGAGCATCCGCAGTGGCGCGTCGCGCACCACCTCGGTGATCCGGGCCTCGTCCAGATCGGCCTTCCCGAACCAGTCCCGGCTGTGCGCCGTCCACTCCCCGATGTCCATCTGCGAGGTCTGCCCCAGATCGGAGCTGTAGACCACGCGCGGCACCCTGGCGAGGACGCCGGAGAAGTCGTCCCAGTCCTGGTAGCCCAGCAGGTACGTCAGCGCGGTCTGCTCGGCCCAGACGGGTTCCGCCGAGGCGATGTCCAGGAGATCGGCGCAGCTCAGACCGGTCATCGGGTTGGCCGGCTGATTGAGCATCAGCCGCGGTGTGCCGAGCCGCACCGCCTCCTCGACCAGCAGGGCCACCTCGCGTCCGTCGGCGTGGCCGGTGGAGATCACGATCGGCAGGTCGCGGGCCATGCGCAGGATCTCCCGCACCTCGGGCTTGAGCGCGCCGTCCGCGTCCGTGACGGTGAGCGGCCGCAGCCCGTCGCGGGCCAGCAGCGGATGGGCCGGGGTACGGGCCAGGCGGCTGGTGTGGGTCCGCCCGGTCACCGTCGGCAGATGGACGATCAGGCGCAGCCCGCTGTCCTCCCCGTGCTGCACGACCGCCTGCTCCACCGCCCGGCGGTCCAGGCCGCCCGCGATGTCGTTGAGCACGATCGACCCGGACACGGGCAGGCCCTGCTGCCGGGCCTCCCACGCCTGGGCCGCGGTGGAGCCCAGGTGGTTCTTCAGCACCACCCAGCCGCCGAGCCGGGCGTACTGCTCGCCGGCCGAGGCGGCGGTGTGCCGCCGTACATAGGCGTCCGGGCCGACGTGGTAATGAACGTCCACGAACGCCGCCCGCGCGGCGGGCATCGCGGGCCGCGGCTCAGTCGTCGTCACGGCCCTCGTCCTCCCAGGGGCGCGCGTAGCCGTAGCGGGCCCGCGCCTCGTCCAGCCGGGTGCCGTCCGCGGCGGCGGCCCGGATCCGCCGCTCGGTCCGCTCGACCGCCTCGGCGCGCCGGACCACCTCGCCGACCAGGTCGGCGGGGATGCGCAGCGCCCCGTTGTCGTCGGCGAACACCAGATCGCCGGGGCGGACCGGGGTGCCGGCGATGTCCAGCTCGGCGCCGGTGCGTTCGAGCACCACCCGGTTCTTGCCGCTGACCATGGTGACGGCGGTGCTGAACAGCGGGTACCCGGCCTCGCGGGTCTCCCGTACGTCGCGCACGGCGCCGTGCACGACGGTGCCCGCGAGCTTGCGGCGCAGCGCCACGGAGGTGAGCAGGGAGCCCCAGTTGGTGCAGGCGCCGGTGCCGCCGTTGTCCACCACGACGACCGAGCCGGGCGGCACGTCGTCGATGTAGTTGGCGGCGTTGTGGAAGGCGCCGTCGTCCTCGACGGGCCGGTAGCGCAGGGTGAACGCGGGCCCGAAGGCCACGGTGCCGGGGGTGCGGGCGGCGATGCCGGGCAGCACGCACGGCGCGGCCCGCAGGCTGTCCATCGCGTCGGAGAGGGCGGCCGTGTCCAGCCGCGCAAGGCGTGCGCGCAGCTCGCTGTCGAGCAGCGGCTCGGCGGATGCGGTGGTCATGCGGCGGTCTCCTCCACGAGGCGGCGGGCGATGGTCCAGGCTGCGAACTGGCCGGCGTACCCGAGGACTTCGGGGCCCCGGTTGGGGACGGTCAGCTCACCGGTGTGCTCCCGGTCCCCGTCGTGCACCGTGCACAGCAGGCGGACGGTGCCGGTGTGGTCCCGCGGGCCGCCGCCGTCCCAGACCGCGTCCAGCGTCACGGCCACCCGGCCGGAGGACTCCGGCTCGCCGGACGGCTCCCGCTCGGCGGCCACCTCGGCGGCGAACCGGCCGCCGGTGACCCGGTCGTCGGCCGCCAGGTCCAGGCCGCGCGCGTCCAGCAACTCGGCCAGCTCCTGGACGGCGGTGCGCTCCCGCCTGGTGACGACGTACGCGCCGAGCGCGTCGTCCAGCCGCTTCGCCAGCTCCCCCGCGCTCTCCGGCGGGCAGTCGATCCGGATGTCCACGTAGGGGTAGTGCCAGCGGTAGGCCGGTTTGACCCGCAGCCCCAGGTCCCGGACCAGGGCGTCCACCGCGGCGGCGGCATCCGCCTCGATGACGCCGAGGGTGCGCCGGAACACCGTGACGACGGGTTCCGGTTCGGGAAGGTGGGCGATGCCGTCGCGCAGGAAGGCGTCGAGCATCGGCAGGCACTCGCGCGGCGGGCCGGGGAGCATCACCACGGTGGTGCCCTGGACCTCGACGCGGCAGCCCCAGGCGGTGCCGTTGGCGTTGGGCAGCAGCTCGGCGCCCTCGGGGAACAGCGCCTGGCGGCGGTTGTCCTCGTGCACGGCGACCCCGAAGCGGGTGAGCCGCTCGACCACGCCCTGCCACGCCTCCTCACGGTGCTCCAGCGGGCGTCCCACCGCGCGGGCGACACCGACGCGGGTCACGTCGTCCGAGGTGGGACCGAGTCCGCCCATCACCACGATCACGTCGTCGCGGCCGATGGAGGTGCGCACGGCGTCCGCGATCGCGGCCTCGTCGTCGCCGACGGTGTGCCGGACGCGGACCGGTACGGCACGGGCGGCGAGCCTGCGGGACGCCTCGCCCGCGTTGCTGTCCTCCAGGACCGCGCGCAGCAGCTCGTCCCCGACGGTGACCACGGCCGCGGTGTGGACGCGCGGCACGGCACGGCAGGCGTCCAGCACGGACGCGGCGCACTCGGTGGTGGTCGCCGTACCGCCCAGGTCGTACGTCACCCGGTCCCGGCGGCGCGTCACATGCCCGACCGCCTCCCGCACCTGCTCCGCGGCCTCGCCGAAGCCGAGGTGCTCCAGGAGCAGCCCGACGGTGAGGAACGCGGCGAGCGGGTTGGCCCGGCCGGTCCCGGCGAGGGCGGGGGCGCTGCCGTGCACCGGCTCGAAGTAGTTGCCCCGTTCCCCGATGTTGGCGCTGGGCGCGAGGCCGAGCCCGCCCATCACACCGCCGCCGAGGTCGGACAGGATGTCGCCGAACATGTTCTCGGCGACGATGACGCCGAAGCGCTCCGGGCGGCGCGCCATCCACAGCGCGACGGCGTCCACGTTGAGGATCTCGTACTCGATCTCCGGGTAGTCCGCGGCGATCAGTTCGAGGCGCTCGCGGGCGTAGGCGCTGCTGCGCCGCAGCACGTTCGGCTTGTCGGCGAGGGTGACGCGGGGGTGCCCGTGGGCGCGGGCGTGCTCGAAGGCGAAGCGCAGGATGCGGTCGAGGCCGTGCCGGGTGAGCATCCGCACGCTCGCGGTGGTGGCCTCGCGGCCGCTCAGCCGGGCGTTGGGGTGGCCGGCGACGAGCGGCCACATCTCCTCGGGCACCTGGTCCCAGTCGAGGCCCGCGTACAGGCCCTCGGTGTTCTCCCGCACGACGCAGAAGCGGTACGGCGTGCCGCCCAGGTGGTTCTCGACCGGCCGGAGATTGGCGAACAGGTCGAGGCGCTGGCGCAGTTGGATGATCGGCGACACGTACTGCGGGGCCCGCTCGCGCAGTTGCGGCGCGAGGTCGGCGAGCGCCTCGCGGCCCGGCTTGCTGGTGGTGGCGCCGAGCAGCACCGCGTCGCTGCGGCCGATCAGGTCCCAGGTGCGCTGCGGCACCGGGTCGCCCTCGGTGCGCCAGAACTCCCAGCCGATGTCGCCGTGTTCGAGGGTGATCGGCAGCCCGAGGGCGTCGATCACCGGGAGGGCCGCATCGAGTACCTCGGGGCCGATGCCATCGCCGGGAAGTACCGCGACGGTCTTACTGGTCATGGATCCTCTTCGTGTGCTGTGGTGCCAGGAACGCGGCGACGGCCCGCCGGGTGGCTTCCGGCTGGTCGGCGTGGGGACGCATGCCCGCCCCCGGAACGCCGACGCTCGTGTGGCCGGGGCCGGTTGCGAGATGCTGCTCTCCCACGAGGCGCGACGCGGTGCCGTAGACGTGCAGCAGCCTGCCGGGGAACGCCTCGACGCGGTCGCGGAGGTCGGCCCGGTGAAGCAGCCGCAGGCCGGTGGCCAGGCGCCATCCGGACAGCGGGTCCTCGTCGCCGGGGGAATCGCCGGCGACGGGCGCGGGGTCCGCCGGGCCGCGGACCACCTCGTGCAGCAGGTGGAGCGCGGCGGCCGTACCCTCGTCGGCCGCGGCCGCCGCGATGCGCTCCAGGGTCGTGTCGAGCGCGGCGTCGGCGACCGTGGGGGAGGACAGCAGGACCACGTCGGCCCCGTGCGTCCAGGGCCGGCCGAGGAGAAGCTGGACGACGGCGCCGCCCAGCGCGTTGCCCACCAGGACGTCGGGCTCCTCGGCGCGCAGGACCCCCGCCCACCGGTCGGCGAGGGCCGCGAGGTCGTCCCCGTCGCGCAGCAGCGACAGGGTGTCGTACACCGTCACCCGGTGACCGGTCGCCACCAGCGCCCCGGCGACCGGCGTGAAGAAGGCGCCCTCGTCCCACCGGGCCAGCACGGGCGCGAGCACACAGGCGGTGCGGGGTGCGCCCGCCTCGCCCAGGCGCACCGCGACCGGGGTGTCCGGTATGACGGACGAGGTCATGCCGCGACCACCGGGGAGGTCAGCTCGCGCGCGGCGCTGAAGGCGGCGCCGATGTGGTCCGCGGGCAGCTTGGCGCGCTCCTCGACGGAGAGGTCGAAGTGGCCGAGGACCAGGTCGGGCAGCGGCAGCGAGGGGGTGGCCTCGGCGATCTCGGACTCCATGCGGTGCGCGAGGGTCAGGATCCGCCCGAGGTCGTACCGGTCCGCGCGGCCGGCCCGGCCCAGGTAGGCCAGCCACTGCTCGGTGATCAGGTTGCCGGGGCCCTTGCCCATGCCGAGGACCGAGGAGTCGATCCAGGTGGCGCCCGCGTCGACCGCCGCGATGGAGTTGGCCAGCGCCAGGCCCAGGTTGTTGTGCGCGTGCAGGCCGATGGCGGAGCTGGTCACCGAGCGCACCAGGGTGACCAGCCGGGCGACCTCGTCCGGCAGCAGGCTGCCGTTGGAGTCCGCCAGATAGATCACGTCCGCGCCCGCGTCCTCGGACAGCGCGGCCAGCTCCACGAGCCGCCGCCGGTCCAGCTGGCTGACGCGGGTGATGTTGACGGTGGTGGTGAAGCCGAGGCCGGCCGCCTTGCGGAGCGCGGCGAGACCGGGCTCGGGCGTCGTGGAGGGCAGGCAGAACCGCACGAGCCGTACGCCGGCCTCGTACATCTGGGCCAGGTCGTCCTCACCGATGTTCTTCGGGTGCAGGATCATGCAGATCCGCTCGGGCGGTATGACCTCGGCCATGGCGCGTATGTAGTCGTCGGCGCCCACGCCGGTCAGCCCCAGGCCGGGTCTGGGCTGGAAAGACCCCTTGCGGTACCCGATCTCGACCCACTCGATACCGGCCGCGACGCTCTCCTGTGCGTGCCGCAGGGCGTAGTCGAGGGTGAAGTCGAAATTATTGCGGTATCCCCCGTCTCGCAGCGTCACATCGAGATTGGTGACCATGTCTCCTCCGTTGACTGTCCGAGGTGGCGGCCGGGAAGGCGAGAAAAGTGGCGTGCATCGCGAACTGCAACGAAAAAGCCGGTGTCAATGAATAACTGACACATGCTGGTGATTTCCCCCGTCCCCCGTTGCCCCGTTTGATACTTTCACGGGCTCGTGTGAATGCGAACCCGGAATTCATGAAGGCGCGGCCAATGCCTCGTCAATTTGTCGGCCGCACCCCCGAAGGCGGAACGGATGCTAGCGGTTTCGGCGCGCAAGATGCAAGGTGAGGGGCGGTGACGGAAGGTCACCCTCATACCTCGCCGCATTGGTGAAAGAATTTACTTTCCATATACCGTCGCCTGTGGCAGCCGTTCGTCGTGCGTGGTCCGTCACGCGTCAAGTCCAGCATCGGACCCGGAGTCGTCCAAGACTCAATTTGCTCTCATACCGATCATGATCGGTGATGAATCGAGGTGCCTGCCACTCTGTCATGCGCACCGTACTCGCCCATGAAACCAAACGTTCAAATGCGTGTTACAGGATCGGGAAATGACACCGTTGTCACGGCGGTACGGGCCCGTCCGGCGTCATTCCTCGGTGGGCAGCCAGGTGCCGTGCAGGCCGAGCGGGACCCGCACGGGGATGCGGACGCGGGCGACCGGCCCGCCGGCGGGGTCGGCACCGGGCAGGGCGAGCAGCCAACTGGTGCCGTCCGTGCGGTCGGTGGCGAAAGTCAGCCAGTAACCGTGCTCGGGGCCGCGGGTACCGGGCACCGGCGCGAAGACGGGCTCGCCGACGGACAGGTCACCCGCCTCCCAGGTCTGCGCCGTGGCGCCGTCCGCGCGGACGGCGTACCAGCGCAGCGCGTCGTACTCGCCCGGCAGCAGGCCCTCGCCGCGGCCGCTGTCCGCGGCGACGGCGAGCCGCTCGTGGCGGCCGGTCAGGACGCGGTCGTCGACGCGCGGCAACTCGACCCGCGCGTCGTCCAGCCGGACCCGCCGCACGCCGCCGGCGACCGGGTCGACGACGGCCCGCGTCAGGCCGTGGTGCCCGCTCGGCCGGGACCGGCCCGCGCCGGGTTCCGGGCCGAGCGAGAGGGCCGGCCACTGCACGTAGTCCAGGACCACGCGGCCGTCGTGCGGGTCGTCGTAGGCGTTGACCGTGTGCCACAGCCAGAACGCCTCGTCGGCGGCCCAGCGGACGGGACCGCCGTCGCGCGGGATCAGCGCGATGCGCGTGCCCCGCTCGGGACGCCACGCGAGGAACGAACCGCCGTTCAGGGCCGCCCCGATGTCGAAGAACGCCGGCGCCAGCACGAGGACCAGATAGCGGCGGGTGAGCGCCATGTCGTGGATCATCTGCGGCGCGTCGACGCCGTCCACCGGTGTGGGACCGCGTCGCACGGCACCGTCCGGGCCGATCAGCGCCCAGGTCAGGTACGGCGGTTCGAGGGCGTAGCAGAACACGGCCAGCTCGCCGGTCACCGGGTCGATCTTGGGGTGCGCGGTGATGCCGGCGGGCAACCGCCCGTCGAAGGTCTCCTTGCCGAGGGTGTCGAGCTCCGGGCTCATCCGGTACGGGCAGTCGGACTCGGCGAGGGCGAGCAGGCGGCCGGCGTACCGGACGACGTTGATGTCCGGCAGCGGCTTGAAGGTGTTCGCGAGCACGTCCCCGACCTCGTCGGCGCCGGGAAGGATCAGGGACTCCAGGCCGCCCCACAGGGCCCGGCCGGCCTGCTCCTCGGCGATCATGGCGGGGGTGCGGACGAAGCGGTTGCGGTAGCGGGCCCGGCCGGCCGACAGCCAGACCCCGTGGATCATGCCGTCGCCGTCGAGCGGGTACAGGTAGCTGCCGATCGGCGTGAAGCGCGGAGATTGGGGCCGTTGCGCAGGTAGACGCCGTCCAGCTCCTTCGGCAGCTCCCCGGTGACCGCCAGGTCCACCGCGTCGACCTCCTCGGTGACCGGGGCGAACCGTCCGGTGAGGTGGGCGACACGGGTCGGATCGAAGGCGGCGGACGCGGTCATCGGAATCTCCCGGCGGAGTACAGGCCCCCGATCAGTCAAATGCCGGCCGCGACCGCCCGCCACTCCGGTACCGCGGGCGCCTGCGCGGCTCCGCCGGCGCGGGTCCGGCCGCGGGCGCGTTAATTCGATGGTGCTCGCGGGCGCTCCGCCCTAGGGTGGGATCACTTCGCGCGGCGGCCGTTCGGTCGCCGCCACCGGCCGAGTGGGATGGGGAGGTGTGACCGATGACTGTCACTGCGGTGGGCGCTGCCCGCATCCAGGAACTTCTCGAGTCCGCCTCCGTGGCCACCGGCTGACCCGAGCGCGTCGCAGCCGACCGCTCGCTCCGGGGCCACCCCTGTGAAGGGTCCCCCTTGACTTCCAGCTCCGCTGAGTACTGCGCCCTGGCTCCCTACGGCTGGGACGACGGCTGGGTTCGCGCGTTCGCCCCGTACGCCACCGAAGGGCTGCTGCCCGGCCGGGTGGTGCGGGTCGACCGCGGCCAGTGCGACGTCGTCACCGCCGGCGGAACCGTCCGCGCCGACACCGCGTTCGTCACCCCCCACGACCCGCTGCGGGTCGTCTGCACCGGCGACTGGGTCGCCGTGGACGCGGGCGGGAACCCCCGGTACGTCCGGGTGTACCTGCCGCGTCGCACCGCCTTCGTGCGGTCCACCTCCTCCAAGCGCTCCGACGGGCAGATCCTCGCGGCCAACGTCGATCACGCGGTCATCGCCGTCTCCCTCGCCGTCGAACTCGACCTCGGCCGCGTCGAACGCTTCCTCGCCCTCGCGTGGGAGTCCGGGGCGCAGCCCGTGGTCGTGCTCACCAAGGCCGACCTGGTGACCGACCCGGTCACCCTGGCCCACCTCGTCCAGGACGTCGAGCACAGCGCGCCCGGCGTGCCGGTGCTCGGCGCCAGCGCGCACACCGGCGACGGTCTCGACGTGCTGCGCGCCCTCGTCGGCGACGGCACCTGCGTGCTGCTCGGCCAGTCCGGCGCGGGCAAGTCCACGCTGGCCAACGCCCTCGTCGGCGAGGACGTGATGGACGTACGGGCCGCGCGGGACGTCGACGGCAAGGGGCGGCACACCACGACCACCCGCAACCTGCTCGCCCTGCCCGGCGGCGGCGTCCTCATCGACACACCGGGGCTGCGCGGGGTCGGCCTGTACGACGCCGGGAGCGGGGTCGGGCAGGTGTTCGCCGAGATCGAGGAACTGGCCGGGCGGTGCCGCTTCCACGACTGCGCCCACGAGAGCGAGCCGGGCTGCGCGGTGCGCTCCGCGGTGGACAGCGGGGAACTGTCCGTCCGCCGCCTGGAGAGCTACCGCAAGCTCCTCCGCGAGAACCAGTGGATCGTCGCCAAGACCGACGCCCGGCTGCGCGCCGAAATCCGCCGCGACTGGAAACGCAAGGGCAGCGAGGGCCGTGCCGCCCTGCGAGCCAAACAGGGCCGCTGGACGTGAGCGGGTGCGCCGGGCGCCGGGTGTGACCGGGTGGACCGGGCGGGGCGCCGGGCAGGACCACCGCAGGTGAGGCCCCGGCCCCCGGCCCCTCCGGTCCCCGGCCGTCCCCACCCCACCCACCCCTCGGCCAGGCTCCCTCCCTCACCCACATGCCGCACAGCCCCACCCCGACAGCCGTATCCCCGCTCCCCGCAATCCCCCGATCCGGGGGGCGGGGGATTCCCCTGGCGTCTCCGCGCCGGTCGGGTCGGGGTGGGGTGCGGGTGGGTCTCCGGCAGGTCGCGCTGTGTCCCTGTTCCTCAGCGGATGCTAGAAATGCACCATGAAGAGGCGTTTCGGCCTGTTTTCGGGGTGGGACGCTTCCGCCCCGGCCGAAGCGTCCCCGGCTGCCGCCGACTCCGGACGGCCGAGGTGGCTGCCGCCCGGTGTCCGGACCGTCGCCGGACAGATGTTCGTGCTGCAATTGATCATCCTGCTGCTGTTCGGGGTGGTGGCCGGCACCGTTCTCGTGGTCCAGGCCACCCAGGCCGGCCTCACCGCGGCGCGGCAGCGCACCTTCGCCGCCGCCGCCGGTTTCGCCCACGCCCCCGGCACGCTCGCCGCGATGCGCTCCCCGGACCCCACCGCCGTGCTGCAACCCCGCGCGGAACAGGTCCGCAAGGAGGCCGGCATCGACTACATCGTGGCGTTCAGCCCGGCCGGGGTCCGCTGGACCCACCCCAATGCCCACCTCATCGGCAAGCACGTGATCGGCGACTTCTCGCGGCCGCTGCGCGGACAGCCGTACACCCACGACCTGTCCACCCCCATCGGGGTGGCCGTGGAGACCACCGTGCCCGTCATGGGCAGCCACGCCAGGGTCGTCGGGCTGGTCACCGCCGGCATCACCGTGCGCAACGTCCGGCAGCAGGTGCACCGGCAGCTGCCCGTGCTGCTCGCGGCCGGCGCCGCCGCGCTGCTGCTGGCGACGGGCGGCATCGCCCTGGTCAACCGGCGGCTGCGGCGGCAGACCCGCGGCCTGGAACCGGCCGAGCTGCGCCGGATGTACGACCACCACGACGCCGTACTGCACGCCGCCCGCGAGGGCGTCCTCATCGTCTCCGCCGACGGCACCCTGCTCCTGGCCAACGACGAGGCCCGGCGCCTGCTCGGCCTCCCCGAGGACGCCGAGGGCCGGCGGCTCACCGACTTCGGGTTCGCCGCGTCCCTCGCCACGCTGCTGTCCTCCGACCACCCGGTCACCGACGAGGTCTGCGAGGCCGGCGACCGGCTGCTCGCGGTGAGCGTCCGGCCGACCGCGCCGCACGGCTGCCGGCCCTCCAGCGTCGTCACCCTGCGCGACACCACCGAGCTGCGGGCCGTGGCCGGCCGCGCGGCCGTCGCCCAGCGGCGGCTGCGGCTGCTGTACGACGCCATGAGCCGGATCGGCACCACCCTCGACGTACGGCGCACGGCCGAGGAACTGACCCGGTTCACCGTCCCCCGGTTCGCCGACTACGCCTGTGTGGACCTGCTCGACTCGGTCCTGCGGGGCGGTGAGCCCGAGGGCACGCTCATGCGCCGGACGGCCCTCGCCGGCATCGACAGCGATCACCCGCTCTACCCCGTGGGCACCCTCCTGGACTTCGCCTCCCAGACCCCGCAGGCCATCGGGCTCGGCACCGGCACCCCGGTCCTGGAACCCGACCTGCGCAAGGACGGCGGATGGGAGCAGAACGACCCCGACAACGCGCACCGCATCCTCGCCCACGGCATCCGCTCGATGCTGGTGGTGCCGGTGCGCGCGCGAGGCGTCCTGATGGGGGTGGCGAGCTTCTGGCGCACCGAGCGGGCCGAACCGTTCGAGGAGGAGGACCGGGCGGTCGCCGAGGAGCTGGTGGCGCGGGCCGCGGTCGCCATCGACAACGCCCGCCGCTACACCCGCGAGCACACCACCGCCGTCACCCTCCAGCGCAGCCTGCTGCCGCGCGGCGTCCCCGAGCAGTCCGCGCTGGAGGTGGCCTACCGCTATCTGCCCGCGCAGGCCGGGGTGGGCGGCGACTGGTTCGACGTCATCCCGCTGCCGGGCGCGCGGGTGGCCCTGGTCGTCGGCGACGTGGTGGGGCACGGGCTGCACGCGGCGGCGACCATGGGCCGGCTGCGCACCGCCGTGGCCAACTTCTCCGCCCTCGACCTCGGCCCGGACGAACTCCTCGTCCACCTCGACGAACTGGTCAGCCGCATCGACAGCGACGAGCGGGGCGACGCGCGGGGCGCGGGGGAGGAGGGGCTGGACGGGCTGCTGCGGGACGGGCGGGTCGCGCGCGACGGCATCGCGAACGTCACCGGCGCGAGCTGCCTGTACGCGCTGTACGACCCGGTCGCCGGGCGCGTCACCATCGCACGGGCCGGTCACCCCGGTCCCGCCCTCGTCCTGCCCGACGGCACCGCCACCTACCCCGACGTGCCGGTCTCCCCGCCCCTGGGCCTCGGCGACGGCATGCCGGTGGAGACGCTGGAGCTGGAGCTGCCGGAGGGCTCGTACCTGGTGCTGTACACCGACGGGCTGCTGGAGGACCGGCAGCGGGACATGGGCGCCGGCCTCGATCTGCTGCGCGACACCCTGGCGGCGACGGAGGGGAACGGTCCCGAGGCGCTGTGCACGGCCGTCCTGGACGCCGTGCTGCCCGCCCGGCCGATCGACGACGTGGCCCTGCTGGTGGCCCGTACCCGGCTGCTGGGCCCCGAGCACGTCGCCGAGTGGGACGTGCCCCGCGATCCGGCGGCCGTCGGTCCGGTCCGCGCCGAGTGCGCGCGGACGCTGGAGGCGTGGGGGCTCGGGGACGTCGGCTACACCGCCGAGCTGATCCTCAGCGAACTGATCACCAACGCGGTGCGCTACGGCTCCGCGCCCATCCGCGTCCGCCTGCTCCACGACCGGGGCCTGATCTGCGAGGTCGCCGACGGCAGCAGCACCGCCCCGCATCCGCGCCGGGCGGCGGCCACCGACGAGGGCGGCCGGGGGCTGTTCCTCGTCGCCCAGCTCGCCAGCCGCTGGGGCACCCGCTACACCGCCCGCGGCAAGGTGATCTGGGCCGAGCTGGCCCCGCAGCAGGACGGCCCGCGACCGGCCGGCGCCGCGGACGAGGGCAGCACGGACGACATCCTGGACCAGTGGGAGAGCCTCTAGGGTCTTTCGTGGCTCCCCCCGCCGACGCGGTGCGTCGGCTTCCGTGTCCGTTTTCCGCCAGCCGGTGCCCTGGCCGAGGGCCACACTGGAACGCGTGATGGACGAGGACAGCAGGTACGAGGCGGTGCGCAGCCGGGACGGACGGTTCGACGGGGCGTTCTTCTTCGCCGTCGCAACGACCGGGATCTACTGCCGCCCCAGCTGCCCCGCCGTGACCCCCAGGCGGCGCAACGTGCGCTTCTACCCGACGGCCGCCGCCGCCCAGCGCTCCGGGTTCCGGGCCTGCCGCCGGTGCCGGCCGGACGCGGTGCCCGGCTCGGCGGAGTGGAACCTGCGCGCGGACGTCGTCGGCCGGGCCATGCGGCTGATCGCCGACGGCGTGGTGGACCGCGAGGGCGTCGCCGGGCTCGCCGCGCGGCTCGGCTACAGCGCCCGGCAGGTGCAGCGCCAGCTCACCACCGAGCTGGGCGCGGGACCGGTGGCCCTGGCCCGCGCGCAGCGGGCGCACACGGCGCGGGTGCTGCTCCAGACCACCGGGATGCCGGTCACCGAGATCGCGTTCGCGGCCGGTTTCGCCAGCGTCCGGCAGTTCAACGACACGCTCCGCGAGGTGTACGACGCGACGCCGACCGAGGTCCGGGCGGCGGCCCCGCGCGGCGGCGCCCGCCGGACCGCCGACGGCACCGGCATCCCGCTGCGGCTCGCCCACCGGGGCCCCTACCCGGCCGCCCCCGTCTTCGACCAGCTCGCGCGGGAGGCGGTGCCGGGGGTCGAGGAGGTCACGGGCCGGCCCGGCGCGCGCACCTACCGGCGCGCCCTGCGGCTGCCGTACGGCACCGGGACCGCCGCCGTCGCCGAGCGCGGCGGGGCGCCGCGCACGGGCGGTGGCACGCGCCCCGGCGGCTGGCTGGACGCGCGGCTGCGCCTGACCGACCCGCGGGACCTCACCACCGCCGTGCAGCGGCTGCGCCGCCTGTTCGATCTGGACGCCGACCCCTACGCGATCGACGAGCGCCTGAGCACCGACCCCCGCCTCGCCCCCCTGGTCGCGGCCCGCCCCGGTCTGCGCGCCCCCGGCGCCGCCGACCCCCTGGAGGCGGCGGCCCGCGCGCTGCTGGGCCCGGCGGGGTGCGGGCGGCTGGCCGAGGCGTACGGCAAGAGCCTCGACGCCCCGGACGGCGCGCTCACCCACCTCTTCCCGGAACCGGCGGCGCTCGTGCGGGCGCGGGGCGTGCCCGCACCGCTGTCCGCGCTCGCCGCCGCCCTCGCCGACGGCGCCCTGCGCCTGGACCCCGGCGCCGACCGGGACGACGCGCAGCGGGAGTTGCTCGCGCTGCCGGGGATGGACGCGGCCACGGCCGCGCTGATCCGGGCCCGCGCGCTCGGCGACCCCGATGCGGCCCCGCCCGGTGTGCGGGCGCCCGACGCCTGGCGCCCCTGGCGGACCTATGCCGTACAACACCTCTACGTGGCAGGAGAGTTGCCCCGATGACCGCCGGAAGCTACACCCACCTCGACACGCCCCTCGGCCGGCTGCTGCTCACCGCCGACCCGAACGGCACCCTCACCTCGCTGCACTGCGCGCGGGACGTCCCGGCGGGGCTGCGCGAGGACCCGGAGCCGTTCGCCGCGGCACGCGAGCAGCTCGACGCCTACTTCGCCGGTGAACTCCGGTCGTTCCGGCTCCCGTTGCGGACCTCCGGCACCGAGTTCCGCCGCCGGGTCTGGGCCGCTCTCGACGAGGTGCCGTACGGGACCACCCTCAGCTACGGCGAACTGGCCGCCCGCATCGGCGCGCCCCGTGCCGCCGTCCGCGCCGTCGGCGCCGCCCTCGGCGCCAACCCCCTGCTGATCGTGCGCCCTTGCCACCGCGTCATCGGCGCCGACGGCTCCCTCACCGGCTACGCCGGCGGCCTCGACCGCAAGACCCGCCTGCTGACCCTGGAGGGCGCCCTCGGCGAACCCCCCGTCCGCTGACCGGGCCGCCGGGCTCGCGGTGCTCTCGGGGGGCGTGAACTCCGGGGTCCCGCGCGTCCGGGTGCCCTGCGGCCCGCCCGCTCGTTGCGCCGACCGGGTGGTATCGCCGCCGACGTGCGGCGGTGCGGCCCGTCGCTGTGGCACGGTCGCCTCCGGCGGATCAGCCGGGGAAGGGCGGGCGCACATGGGCAAGATGAAACGGGTCCTCGCGGTCCTGCTGATGGCGCTGCTCCTGCCGGGCGCACGGGCCACCGCGGGTGTCGCCGCCGCGCCCGGCGCCGTCCGCACCACCCCCCGCTGGACCGGCAGTTGGGAGACCGCGCCCTCCGGAACCACCGCCGCCCGGCCCGGCGCGGCGATCCGCAACGTCGTCCGGCTCAGCGTCGGCGGCACCGCCGTCCGGGTCCGGCTCAGCAACCGGCTCGGCACCAAGCCGCTGCGGCTCGGCGCGGTCACCGTGGCGCTGCGCCGGGCGCAGGGGCCGGACGCCGCACCCGGTACCCTGCGCCCCGTCACCTTCCGGGGGGCGCGCACGACGACCGTGCGGCCGGGGCAGGACACCGTCAGCGACCGGGTGCCGCTGACCGTGCCGGCCGCCGCCGACCTCCTCGTCACCGTGTACACGCCCGAGGACGACGGCCGCGCCACGTACCACGCCAGCGCCCTCCAGACCAGCTACCTGGCCCCCGAGGGCGCGGGCCACGCCGCCGACGCGAGCGGGTCGTCGTACAAGACGATCGTCAAGTCCTGGTACTACGTGACCGGCATCGACGTCCTCGGCCGCGCCACCGGCAGCGTCGTGGCCTTCGGCGACTCCCTCACCGACGGCACCGGGTCCACCCCCGACACCGACCGCCGCTGGCCCGACCGGCTCGCCGCCCGGCTGCGCGCCCGCGGGCTCGGCGTCCTCAACGCCGGGATCAGCGGCAACCGGCTGCTGCGCGACGGCACCGGACCGAGCGCCCTCACCCGCCTCGACGCCGACGCCCTCGACCGGGCCGGGGTGCGCGTCCTCGTCGTCTTCGAGGGCATCAACGACATCAAGGGCCTGCCCCCGGCCGACGACCCGGCCGCCTACGCCGACGCCTACCGCGCCCTCGTCTCGCGCGCCCATGCCCGCGGCATCCGGGTCGTCGGCGTCACCCTCACCCCGTTCCGCGGCTACGCCGCCTACACCGACGGCCGCGAGGACCTACGGCAGCGGGTCAACGACTTCATCCGCACCGGCGGCGCCTTCGACGCGGTCGCCGACGCCGACGCGACCGTCCGCGACCCGGCGCAGCCGACCCGCATCCTCCCGGCGTACGACCCCGGCGACCATCTACACTTCAGCGACGCGGGGATGGCGGCGGTGGCGGAGACGGTGCGCACGGCGCTCGGCAGGCTCAGTCCGGCAGCCCACGGGTGACCCAGCCCCGCTCGTAGGCGTGCCAGCCCAGCTGCAACCGGGTGGTCACCCCGGCCAGTTCCATCAGCCGCTTCACCCGGCGCTGCACGGTGCGCAGCCCCAGCTCCAGCTGCTTGGCCACGCTCGCGTCGGTCAGCCCGGCCAGCAGCAGCGACAGCACCTCCAGATCGGTGGCGTCCGGGCCGTGCGGCACCGTCTCGGCCGCGCCGTCCGTGTTCAGCCGCAGCGGCAGCGCCTCCCGCCACACCGACTCGAACAACCCCGCCAGCAGCTCCAGCAGACCACTGGCGTGCACCACCAGGGCGGCCGGCTCCGCGCTGTGCGAGGTCAACGGCACCATCGCCAGCGAACGGTCCGCCACCACCAGCTTCGTCGGCACCCGGTCCGTCATCCGCACCCGTTCGCCCCGGCCGAGTGCCTCGGTCAGGCCGCCGAGCGCCTGCGGCAGATCGAGCACCGCCCGCTCCACCACCACCCGGTAGCGCACCCCGCGCCCGGCCGCCTGCTCCTCCGCCTCGTTCTCCGGCGCGGTCACCGCCACCGGGTCCCCGGTCACCAGCGCGCACACCTCCCGCGCGGCGCCCAGCTGAAGCTGGAGGAAGCGCTGCGCCACCGCGGAAGCGCCGGTCACCACCTCCACCAGGTCGTGCACCGCGGGCTCGGCCGCCGCCGCCCGGTACTCCCGCGCCAGCAGCGCCGCCGCCAGCTCCGCCTGCTCCAACTCGTGCCGCTGCCGGGTGAGCAGCGCGCCCAGCGCCACCGCGGGCGGCGCCGCCACCCAGCGCCCCGCCCGCGCCGAGGAACGCGCCGCGAGCCCCTGCCGCTCCAGCCCCTGCAACGCGCGCTCGGTGTCCGGCACGCCCAGCGTCAACCGCCGTGCCAGATCGGCCACATCGGCCGCTCCCACCGTCACCAGCGCGCGGTACGCCGCCTCGTGCCGCTCGTCCAGACCTATCGCCGTCAGCATCGACCGCGTCCCTCCCCTGCGTACGTCCCGCGCATATCCGAGCCCACCTGCGGCACCCGGCGTCCCCTGCACCGGCCGTCCGGGAACAGGCCGGCACGGCGCGCCGCGACTGGCGGGAACCGGCCACGGCGTAAAGCCGCCGCCGACATCATCGCCGGATCACAGGTGCGTCTGCCAGGGTGGGCCCCGGCGCGGCAGCCACGGCAGCCATGTGCGCCGCGCCGCCGGGCGGTCCCCCCGTGGGGGGTGGGACCGCCCGGCGGCCGTTCACCTTTTCGCGGCCGGAATTTCCCGATGCCCCGTTTTCCGCGCGCCCGCGTGGTGACAATCAGGGCATGAGCCAGCAGGGTGGAAGACCCACCGCCCGTCCCGAGGACGACTGGTGGGGTCGGCTGTACGACGACACCACCGGCGACACGGGCCCGACCGCTGCGCCCGACTCCCTTGACGACCGCTACACCTCGATCCGCAACACGGTGCGGGAGAGACCGGCACCGGCCGATGTTCCGGCTCGGGCCGGTGCTCCGGGTCGGGCCGGAATTCCGGGTCAGGTTGGCGGTTCGGGCCGGGACGACGGTCCGGGGCACGTCGATGTGTCGGTCCCTCTCCGCGTGCCGGCTGCGCGGGAGGGCGCGGTCCGGTCCGGCTCCCCGGAGCCGCCGGATACGCCGGTTCCGGCCGACGCGCCGGGACTGCCCGAGGTTCCTGGCCCGTCCGATCGCGCGGCCCCCATCGGCCCCCGCGGAGCGCCCGTCACCCCGGCCCCCGCCGACGCCCCCGCCCCGCCCGGCGCTCCAAGACCCCCCGACGCCCCCGCCCTCCGCGTCCAGCCGCCCCCGCCCGACCTGCCTCACCGCACCCCGGCTGCCCCCGAGCACCCCCCGGTGCCCGAGCCCGCCTCCGCCCTCGACTTCGTGGGGTCAGGACCGCCCACCTACGAACCCGAGCCCACCGCCCTTCCCCTCGCCGAGCCGGAGGAACTGGGCGAGCTGGTGGCCGACACGGTCCTGGACGGGGCCCGGTACGGGACCTGGACGCTGCGGTCGGTCTCGCTGCGCGGGGACTCCGCGCGCTACCGGGGCGAGCCCCGCCGGGACGCCCTGCTGACCGCGCGCTTCGGCACCGGCGCCCACGCGCTCGTACTCGTCGCGATGGCCACCGGCGCACGCGCCGCCCCCGAGACGCACCTCGCGGCGGCCGAGGCCTGCCGCTGGATCGGCCGGGCGGTGGGCCGCAGCCACCGGCGGCTGGCCGAGGACATCCGCGCCACCCGGCGCGCCGACCTGAAGGCGGGCCTGCACCGGCTCACCGACCGGGGCCTGGGCCGGCTCCGCGCGAGCGCCCTCGAACGGGGCGTCCCGCCGGAGCAGTACACGGCGACCCTGCGCTGCCTGCTGCTGCCCGCCGACCCGCACTGCCGTACCCGTGTCTTCTTCGGCGTCGGCGACGGCGGCCTCTTCCTGCTGCGCGACGGCACCTGGCGGGACATCGAACCGGCCACCGTGCACGCGGGGCCCCCGGAGCCGCACGGGACGCCCGAGCCCGCCGAGGACGACGACCGCCTCACCCTCGACCTCGGCGTCCCCGCCCCGCCGGGCCCGTACGAACCGCTGCCCGAGCCCCCGCCCCCGACCGCCCCCGACCCCTTCCGCTTCCAGGTCTCGCTAGCCCGGCCGGGTGATGCTCTGCTGATGTGCACACCGGGCCTGGCCGAGCCGCTGCGCGGGGAGCCCGCCCTGAGCGCCTATCTGTCCCGGCGCTGGTCCGGCCGCCGCCCGCCCGGCCTCGCCGCCTTCCTCGCCGACGCGCGGGTACGGGTCAAGGGCTACGCCGACGACCGTACGGCCGCCGCCGTGTGGGAGGCGTAACCGCCCCTCGTATGCCTCCATGGAACCGGGGCCACCACGCACGGATCCGGGACGGGTCCGGGACCCCGCACGGATCCCGGACCCCGGAAGGGGCAGACGAGAGAACATGGCCAAGCAGAACGTAGCCGAGCAGTTCGTCGACATCCTCGTCCGCGCCGGCGTGCGCCGCCTCTACGGTGTCGTCGGCGACAGCCTCAACCCGATCGTGGACGCCGTCCGCCGCCACTCCCGCATCGACTGGGTGCACGTCCGCCACGAGGAGACCGCCGCCTTCGCGGCCGGTGCCGAGGCCCAGATCACCGGGAAGCTGGCCGCCTGCGCCGGCTCCTGCGGGCCCGGCAACCTGCACCTCATCAACGGCCTGTACGACGCCCACCGCTCCATGGCCCCCGTGCTCGCCCTCGCCTCCCACATCCCCTCCAGCGAGATCGGCCTCGGGTACTTCCAGGAGACCCATCCGGACCGGCTGTTCCAGGAGTGCAGCCACTACTGCGAGCTGATCTCCAGCCCGAAGCAGATGCCCCGGCTGCTCCAGACCGCCATCCAGCACGCGGTCGGGCAGAGCGGGGTCAGCGTGGTCTCGCTGCCCGGCGACATCGCCGCCGAACCCGCCCCGGAGAAGGCCGCGCAGAGCGCCCTGGTCACCTCCCGGCCCACCGTCCGCCCCGGCGACGCCGAGATCGACGCCCTCGTGGAGATGATCGACAAGGCCGGCAAGGTCACGCTGTTCTGCGGCAGCGGCACGGCGGGGGCACACGCCGAGGTCATGGAGTTCGCCGAGAAGGTCAAGTCCCCGGTGGGACACGCCCTGCGGGGCAAGGAGTTCATCCAGTACGACAATCCGTACGACGTCGGGATGAGCGGACTGCTCGGCTACGGTGCCGCCTACGAGGCCACCCACGAGTGCGACCTGCTGATCCTGCTCGGCACCGACTTCCCGTACAACGCCTTCCTGCCCGACGACGTGCGGATCGCCCAGATCGACGTACGGCCCGAGGTGCTCGGCCGGCGCTCCCGGCTCGACCTCGCCGTGTGGGGCGACGTGCGCGAGACGCTGCGCTGCCTCATCCCGCGGGTCAAGGAGAAGACCAGCAGGCGCTTCCTGGACCGGATGCTGAAGAAGCACGCCGACGCACTGGAGGGCGTGGTCAAGGCGTACACCCGCAAGGTGGACCGGCACGTCCCGATCCACCCCGAGTACGTGGCCGCCGTACTGGACGAAGTCGCCGACGACGACGCGGTGTTCACCGTGGACACCGGCATGTGCAACGTCTGGGCGGCGCGCTACATCTCGCCCAACGGCCGCCGCAGGATCATCGGTTCGTTCTCGCACGGCTCGATGGCCAACGCGCTGCCCATGGCGATCGGCGCGCAGTTCACCGACCGGCGCCGCCAGGTGGTGTCGATGTCCGGGGACGGCGGATTCTCCATGCTGATGGGCGACTTCCTGACGCTGGTGCAGCAGGACCTGCCGGTCAAGGTGGTGCTGTTCAACAACTCCTCCCTGGGCATGGTCGAGTTGGAGATGATGGTCTCCGGGTTGCCCGCGTACGGCACCGCCAACGCCAATCCCGACTTCGCCGCCGTGGCCCGCGCGTGCGGGGCGTACGGCGTGCGGGTGGAGAAGCCCAAGCAGCTGGCCGGCGCGCTCAAGGACGCGTTCCGGCACAAGGGTCCGGCTCTGGTGGACATCGTCACCGACCCCAACGCCCTGTCCATCCCGCCGAAGATCAGCGCCGAGATGGTCACGGGGTTCGCGCTGTCCGCCTCCAAGATCGTGCTGGACGGCGGAGTCGGCCGCATGGTCCAGATGGCCCGCTCCAACCTGCGCAACGTGCCCCGGCCCTGACACCACCCGGTCCGGGCGGCGAACCGTCCGTACCCGAGGGCGCATTACCCGGATCGGGGAACGGATTTCGGCCAGTTTCACGGCCCGTGACGGACCGCCGACCGGCTGTGCCGGGCGCGGCGGTCCGCCCGTCACGGGGCGTCAGCGGCGTCACAGGGGCGCTCGGAAGGCCATCGCGTGTTTCCGGCGGCCACCTCGCGGCCGGGTGTGGCGGGCCCCGGCGGTGGCCGAACCGCCGGTCATCGGTCCGGTGCCAGGACTGGCCGTTGGTCCACTGGGCAAGCATCCCCCGTGAACGTGTTCGACCAGGAGGGGCAGGGTTCGAGCGGCGTGCGGGCGGGGGCCATGAAGAGGCAGGCACGAGGGGGCGGTCCCGTGACCACCGGGATCCCCTCCGCGGAACCGGGGGACGGCACGGGGGAGACCTCGGGGGAAGTTCCGGGCGTCGTCAGGGAGGCCGTGGGCACCCTGCGGGCCACGGGGACCGCACAGGTTGCCGGGGAGTCGTCCGGGCGCCTGGTGCGGGTGCCCGTCGGCGATTCCCCGCGGGACGATTCCTTACGTGACGGGCGCGACCGGCGGGACGCACCGGAGCGGCGCGCCGCACGCGGCGAACGCGGCCGGGCGGCACAGCGGCCACAACCGTCACAACGACCACAGCAGCCGCAGTCGCCGCAGCGCTTGTGGCGCAGGCTCGGGCGGGCGGATCTGCGCTCCGTGCCCGAAGCCCGGCGGGAGCTGCGCGAGCTGCTGCGGGACTGGGGCAAGCCGGGGCGCTCGGAGATCGCCGAGCTGCTCACCAGCGAACTGGTCACCAACGCGCTGGTGCACACGGACGACGACGCCGTCCTCACCGCCGTCGTGGCACCCGGCGGACTGCGCGTGGAGGTACGGGACTTCGTGCCCCGAAGACCCGAGGTGCGCGCCCCGGATCCGGACGACGACACCCACGGCCGGGGCATGGTCCTGGTGGAGTCCCTCGCGGACGCCTGGGGCGTACGGCCGCACGGGGTCGGCAAGTCGGTGTGGTTCGAGCTGGGCGCCGAGGCGGCGTAGCGAACCACGGGCAGCAACGGCGGCGGACACGGGTCGGGGGCGCGCCCCGAGCGAGCGCGCCCCCGACCCGTGAAGACCGGTCATTCCTAGCCGAACTGCTGCTCCAGGTCCTTGAGTTTGCGCTCCAGGGAGTCCAGGCGGGGCAGAGCCATGGTGTCGTCCTCCGCGGTGAGGTCGACGGTCACCGGCTCGGACCCTTTGGCCACCGGCTCAGACCCTTTGCGGACCGGCTGGAGGGAGGGACGGGAGGGCACCGGCAGCTGTTCCGCGGTCGCTATGGCAGGCTCCGCTGTGGCGCCGCCCGAGGAGCCGCGCTCCATGGCCTGCACCTCGACCTGCCGGCCGCCGCCGACCCGGTTCACGAACCGGCCGTGGCCCCGGCTGATGGCCTTGAGCTGGGCGCGCTCCATCCGCTGCTGCTCTCGCCTGCGCTGGCGCGACTGCTCCTTCTGCCGGTTGTCCTCGCGGACCTCCTCGACGGCCTCGTCCAGGCTGCGCACGCCCTCCAGGAGCATCAGCGACCACGCCCTGTAGGTCTCGCGGGGGGCGCGCAGCCAGCGCACGATACGGATCTGCGGCAGCGGGCGCGGCACCAGCCCCTGCTCGCGCAGCGCGGCGCGGCGGGTCTGCTTCAGTGCGCGGTCGAACAGCACCGCCGCCGACAGGGACATGCCGGAGAAGAACTGCGGGGCGCCCGCGTGGCCGACGCCGCGCGGCGCGTGCACCCAGTTGAACCAGGCCGCGGCCGCGGCGAACAGCCACACCAGGATGCGCGAGCCGAGAGCCGCGTCACCGTGGCTGGCCTCGCGCACCGCGAGGACGGAGCAGAACATGGCCGCGCCGTCGAGGCCGAACGGCACCAGGTACTGCCAGCCGTCGGTCAGGCCGAGGTTCTGCTCGCCGAAGCCCACGAGGCCGTGGAAGGACAGGGCGGCGGCCACCGCCGCACAGCAGAACAGCAGCACGTAGGAGGCGGTGCCGTAGATGGCCTCCTTGCGCCTGCGGCGCTCCTCGCTGCGCTCCCAGGAGTCGTCCGCACTCGCGTTCTCCCCGGAGGAGCGCTTTCCGCGCGCGAGTACCGCCACCGCCGCGACCATGCCCAGGAGCAGTACGGCGCCCGGAAGCAGCCAGTTCAGCGATATGTCGGTCAGTCTCATCAGGGGTCCCTTGCATTGGGATAGGGCGTAACGCCCGCCATATTGACCCACTCCGGGCGGCCCTCAGGGGGTTTCGCGGCAAGAGGCCGCCAAGAGGGTGCGAGGGGGTGCCCGTGGACGGCGATCTGCTCGAACTGCCGCTTGAGGGGCGGGAGTTGAGTTCGAATAAGACTACCCGTACGGATGGTTCCTCGGAAAGTTCCCGTGAACGGTGAGGAAGTTGTGCATCACCAGTCCGTGCGAGGCGGTCCGGAACGAGTCGATCTTAGTGGACCGCGGGGGTCCGCGCGTCCCCGCTCGCCCCTCCCGGACCCGGTCCCGGACCTCGATCGAGTTTGACGTACCGCTCGGTACGTCTAGGGTGCTTGACGAACAACCGACAACCCGTCGTCAATGACCCCAAGTACCGACAAGCCGCCAGGAGGACCCCGTGAGGCAGGGCGCGCAGGGCGCCGCGGCGGCGTACACGCACGGTGAGGGGCTGGTTCCGGGCCCGCGCCGCCCCGCGGGCGAGCGGCCCGTGATACAGCGGTCCTCGGTGCGCGGGCAGATCCTGGAGGCGCTGCGCACGGCGCTGGTGACGGGCGAGCTGAAGCCGGGGGAGGTGTACTCGGCGCCGGTGCTCGGGGACCGCTTCGGCGTCTCGGCGACGCCGGTGCGCGAGGCGATGCAGCAGCTCGCCCTGGAGGGCGCCGTCGAGGTGGTGCCCAACCGCGGGTTCCGGGTGGTCGAGCGGGGGGCGCGGGAGCTGGCCGAGCTGGTGGAGGTGCGGGAGCTGATCGAGGTCCCGGTGATGCTGCGGCTGGCCCGTACGGTTCCGGCCGCGCGCTGGGCCGAGCTGCGGCCGCTCGCGCAGGACACGGTACGGGCGGCGGCCTCCGGCTGCCCCGCGACGTACGCCGAGTCCGACCGGGCCTTCCACCGCGCGATGCTGGCCCTGTCCGGCAACGAGGAGCTGGTCCGCATCGCTTGCGACCTGCACCGCCGCGCCCAGTGGCCGCTGGTCGGCGGCCCGGTCCGGCACGCCCGCGCGGACCTGGTCGCGGACGCGGCCGAACACGTGTCCCTGCTGGAGGCGCTGGTGGCACGGGACCTGGAGGTGGTGCGGGACCTGGTCGCGGAGCACTTCGCGGGCGCGGCCTGAGCGGAGGCGACGCGCGCCGCCCTCCGCCGTGAGCTGCCGCGCGGCTCCCCGCACCCGAGCCCTTCAGGGCGCCTCAGGAACCGTCGCCGCCCTGGTCACCGTGCGCCGACTTCGAGAATCCGTCGTGCCACGCCGCCCGCGCCCCCGACTCGCCGATCCGGTACACGTCCACGACCGCGCCCACCGCGATGACCGCGGACAGCAGCCCGAGGACGATCCGCACCGGCAGCGCGGACCAGCGCGAGCCGCCCTCGGCGCGGAGCACCGCGCGGGCCGCCCACCACACGACCACGGCCAGCACGAACAGCCCCAGCGCCCAGGGCAGCAGCCCGTCGCCCAGCTCGGTGTGCTTGCGGACGAGCGGGTCGTCGTCGACATGCCGCTCCAGCCACTCGCCGGCGTTCGTCGTGAGCGGCACGCTGACCAGGGACACCAGGCCCAGCGCGGGCAGCAGGACACCCAGCCGGCGCGCGGCCCGCGGCCACACCGCCGCGGCGACCAGCGCGAGGGCGGTCAGCGGGACCAGCACCACGACGACATGGACGAGCAGGACATGGGCCGGCAGCCCGTTGACGAGGGTCATGCGACGCTCTCCTGGAGTGGGGGATCTCGGGGCGCGTCACACTGGCACAGCCGTCTCTGAGTTCCCTCTGAGCACGCTCCTGCTCACGCCGTGGCCGGTCCCGCGGCCGGTGGGACGAGCTGCGCCGCCAGCCATGTCGGCACGCCCCCCAGGAGGCGGAACAGCCGCCGCGCCTCGTCTCTCAGCCGGGACGCCGCCGGTTCGTCCTCCGTGTCCGCCAGGGACACCAGCGCGGGCGCCGTCCCGACGAGGTACCCCAGCTCCTCCCGGATCCGCAGCGACTCGGCGAACCCGTGCCGCGCCTCCGCCAACTCCCCGTCCCGCAGGGCGAGTCCGGCGAGATGGCGCCAGGTGAACGACAGCAGCAGCGGATCGGCGGCCGCGGTCGCGCCCGCGTGCGCCCGGCGGTACGCGGCGCGCGCCGCCTGCGGCGACCGGGACAGGTTCTCCGCCAGCAGCCCCCGCCGGAAGTCCAGCAGCGCCCGTCCGGCCGCCCCCGGCGGGATCAGCGCCGCCGCCCGCCCCAGCGCGGCCCGCGCCTCGTCCACCCGGTCCCGGACGCCGTGCAGCGTCGCGGCGTACGCGAGCTGCCCGCGCTCGCACGCGGCCGCGCCCCGCTCCTCGTCGGTGTGCGCGAGCGCCTCCGCCGTGCGCAGCGCGTCCTCCGCGTCCGCCCACCCGCCCTCCGTGTACAGGCAGCGCTCCACCAGCAGCATCGCCCGTTGCAGCGCCGCCTCCGGCGTGTCCGCCGGCAGCAGGGCCGCGGCGTCGGCCCAGCAGGCCCGCGAGCGCAGCCGCCATACCGCGGTCTGGAGCGGATCGTCACCGGCGGTCGTTCCGTTCCCAGACATGGCGGTATACGCCACGTTGACCTCCCCAGGCACGCCATCGGGCTGTTGAGTGGTGGCGGCATTCCAGCACCGATCGCCACACCAGGCCAAGGGGGTGGGTGAAAGATTTCACAAAGTCGTGGGGGCGCGGCCGGGTCCGGTTCGTCCGCTTCGCCCCGTCCGGCTCAGCTCATGCGCAGCGCCAGGAAGAAATCGAGCTTGTCCTCCAGACGCGACAGGTCCCGTCCCGTCAACTGCTCGATCCGGCCGACGCGGTAGCGCAGCGTGTTGACGTGCAGGTGTAGACGGGTGGCGCAGCGGGTCCAGGAGCCGTCGCAGTCGAGGAACGCCTCCAGGGTCGGGATCAGCTCCGCGCGGTGCCGGCGGTCGTAGTCCGTCAGCGGGTCCAGCAGCCGGGCCGTGAACGCGCGGCGCACGTCGTCCGGGACGAACGGCAGCAGCAGCACGTGGCTGGCCAGCTCCTGGTGGCCCGCCGCGCAGACCCGGCCGGGCCGGGCCGCCGCCACCCGGCGGGCGTGCCGGGCCTCCTCCAGGGCGCCGCGCAGCCCCTCCGCGGAGTGCACGGCCGCGCTGACGCCGAGCGTGAGCCGCCCGTCGCCGTCCAGCCCCGCCGACAGCGGCTCGCGCACCACCTGGAGCAGCGCGTCGGCGAGCAGGCCGGTCTCGGCGCCCTCGCGGTCGGCGGCGACGGCCGGTACGGCGGGCAGCGGCACCAGCGCCACCGCCTCGTCCCCGGTGTGGGCCACGGCGATGCGGTCGGCGGCCTCGGGGCCGGTCGCCAGCGGGTCCACCAGGATCTCCTCCAGCAGCGCCTGCGCCACCGGGCCGCCCTCGGCGTCCGCGCCGTCCCACTCCACCCGCGCCACCACGACCTGCCAGTGCGGGGCCGCGCCGAGGCCGGGCAGCAGCACGGGCGCGGCCACCCGCAGCCGGGCCGCGATCTCCGCCGGCGCGGCGCCCGTCTGCACCAGCTCCAGGACCTCCTGGGCGAGCCGGCGCCGTACCGTACGGGCCGCCTCCCGGCGGTCGCGCTCCACGGCGATCAGCTGGGTGACGCCCTGGAGCAGGTCCATGCGCTGCCCGTCCCAGTCGCCCGCGTCCGCCTCCACGGCCAGCAGCCAGTCCGACAGCACCGTCTCGCGGGCATCGCGCGCGGCGCCCGGCGCGCGTCCCGAGGAGCGGATCGGGAAGAGTGAGTACGTCGTGCCGTCCAGCGCGACGCGGTGCGGGGCGCGCCGGCCGGTGCGGGCGGCGGCCAGGTGCTCGGCGGCCAGCCGGGCGCAGGTCCCGGCGGGCAGCTCGGGCCCCGCCACCTTGGAGCCGGCGATCAGCCGGCCGGTGGGGGAGAGCACCCAGGCGCGCAGGTCCAGGTCGGTGCCGAGCAGATCGAGCACCACGTCGGGGCCGCCGCCCGCCGGGCCCGAGGTCATCATCCGGCGGTGCCGGTCCACCACGGCGGCCAGGTCCCCGGCGCGCTCGCCGGACACCTGGCGTACGACATGCTCGGTGACCGTCGCGAAGGCCACCGACTCGTCCACCGCGAGCAGCGGCAGCCGGTGCTTGGCGCAGGCCGCCACCAGGTCCTCCGGCACCCCGCCCAGCTCGGCGGTGCCCGCGGCGAGGGCCGCCACCCCGGCCTGCACCAGGAGCCGCACGAACGGCTCCGAGTCGGCCGCGTCCCGCCGCCAGGCGAGGCCCGTCAGCACCAGCTCGCCGCCGGACAGGTAGCGGCTCGGGTCGCGCAGGTCGGTCGTCATCACACCGCGCACCGAGCGGTCCAGCTCGTCCTCGCCGCCGAGCAGCAGCAGGCCCAGCGCGTCGGTGTCCAGCAGTGCGCGCAGCCGCATCTCAGTTGCCGCCGTTTCTTGTCTCGAAACCTACGATGGATCTTCGGAGGGGGACGGGGGAGTGGCCGCTTCCACGGGAAAACGGAGAGGTTGCCGATGTCCTCCGTTCATACGAATCTACAAGATGCTTCACCTGGCCAGCGAACTCCTTCATGGTTTCGGTGACTGACCCCGTCGGAGTACACGGCGGTGTACTGACTCCATTCCACGTCAACACGACAGGAACGAGCCGGGCCCGCCGCACACGGATTGGCTCAAATCCGCAGAACCCAAGACGAAGAAGAGAGCCGGTCATGGACTTCCTTCGCCCCGCCAGCTGGGAGGAGGCGCTCGCCGCGAAGGCCGAGCATCCCACCGCTGTGCCGATCGCGGGTGGCACCGATGTGATGGTCGAGATCAACTTCGATCACCGCAGGCCCGAGTACCTGCTCGACCTCAACCGCGTCGGCGATCTCTACGAATGGGAGACCGGCGAGGACGCCGTACGGCTGGGCGCCTCCGTGCCCTACAGCACGATCATGGAACAGCTCCGTGCCGAGCTGCCGGGTCTCGCGCTCGCCTCGCACACGGTCGCCTCCCCGCAGATCCGCAACCGCGGCGGCGTCGGCGGCAACCTCGGCACGGCCTCGCCCGCCGGCGACGCCCACCCCGCCCTCCTCGCGGCCGGCGCCGAGGTCGAGGTGGCGTCGGCGGCGCGCGGGACCCGGATGATCCCGATCGACGAGTTCTACACGGGCGTCAAGCGCAACGCGCTCCAGCCCGACGAGCTGATCCGCGCCGTCCACGTCAAGAAGGCGGACGGCCCCCAGCAGTACTCCAAGGTCGGCACCCGCAACGCCATGGTCATCGCCGTGTGCGCCTTCGGCCTCGCCCTGCACCCGGAGACCCGCACCGTGCGCACCGGCATCGGCTCGGCCGCGCCCACCCCGGTGCGCGCCAAGGCCGCCGAGGAGTTCCTGAACGCGGCGCTGGCGGAGGGCGGCTTCTGGGACAACGGGAAGATCATCACCCCCTCCGTCGCCAAGCAGTTCGCGGACCTGTGCGCCGCCGCCTGCAACCCGATCGACGACGTCCGGGGCACCGCGAGCTACCGCAGGCACGCGGTCGGCGTGATGGCCCGCCGGACGCTGACCTGGACCTGGGAGTCGTACCGCGGCGCCCGCCACACCGAGGGAGCTGCGTGATGCGCGTCAACTTCACCGTCAACGGACGCCCGCAGGAAGCCGACGACGTCTGGGAGGGCGAGTCCCTGCTCTACGTCCTGCGCGAGCGGCTCGGTCTGCCCGGCTCCAAGAACGCCTGCGAACAGGGTGAGTGCGGCTCCTGCACCGTACGACTCGACGGCGTGCCGGTCTGTTCCTGTCTGGTCGCCGCCGGGCAGGCCGAGGGCCGGGACGTGGTGACCGTCGAGGGCCTCGCCGACCACGCGCGGCAGCGCTCCGAGGGCGGCTCGGACGGCGTCTCCCTTGACGCGGCCAAGGGCTGGGCCGCCAAGGGCGGCACCGACTCCCAGGCCGGCGAGGGCACCGGACTCGCCCCGATCCAGCAGGCGTTCATCGACGCCGGCGCCGTCCAGTGCGGCTTCTGCACGCCGGGCCTGCTCGTCGCCTCCGACGAACTCCTGGAGCGCAACCCGAACCCGTCCGACGCCGACATCCGCGAGGCGCTGTCGGGCAACCTGTGCCGCTGCACGGGCTACGAGAAGATCATGGACGCGGTCCGCCTCGCGGCCGCCCGCCAGTCCGAGGGAGTCTGACATGCCGTCCCCCACGTTCGGCTCCGCTCACACGGGCGGTGCCCCCACCGGCCTTCCTACGAAGATCACACAGGGCTCGGGTACCAAGGGCGGGATCGGCGAGTCCACCCTGCGCCCCGACGGCACCCTCAAGGTGACCGGCGAGTTCGCCTACTCCTCGGACATGTGGCACGAGGACATGCTGTGGGGCCAGATCCTGCGCTCCACCGTCGCCCACGCCGAGATCGTCTCCATCGACACCTCCGAGGCCCTCGCCCTGTCCGGCGTCTACGCCGTCATGACGTACGACGACCTGCCCACCGAGGTCAAGCACTACGGCCTGGAGATCCAGGACACCCCGGTCCTCGCGCACGGCAAGGTGCGCCACCACGGCGAACCGGTCGCCATCGTCGCCGCCGACCACCCGGAGACCGCCCGCCGCGCCGCCGCCAAGATCAAGGTGGAGTACCGCGAACTCCCCGTCGTCACCGACGAGAAGTCGGCCCTCGGCCCGGACGCCGTCCTCGTCCACGAGCACCGCGACGACCACCACATCGGGCATGTCCCGCACCCGAACATCGTGCACCGCCAGCCGATCGTGCGCGGTGACGCCGCCGCGGCAGCCGCCCGCGCCGATGTGATCGTCCGGGGCGAGTACACCTTCGGCATGCAGGACCAGGCGTTCCTCGGCCCGGAGTCCGGGCTCGCGGTGCCCGAGGAGGACGGCGGCGTCCACCTCTACATCGCCACCCAGTGGCTCCACTCCGACCTGCGCCAGATCGCGCCCGTGCTCGGGCTGCCCGAGCGCAAGGTGCGGATGACGCTGTCCGGCGTCGGCGGCGCCTTCGGCGGCCGCGAGGACCTGTCCATGCAGATCCACGCCTGTCTGCTGGCACTGCGCACCGGCAAGCCCGTCAAGATCGTCTACAACCGGTTCGAGTCCTTCTTCGGGCACGTCCACCGCCACCCGGCCAAGCTGTACTACGAGCACGGGGCCACCCGCGAGGGCAGGCTGACCCACGTCAAGTGCCGCATCGTGCTGGACGGCGGCGCCTACGCCTCCGCCTCACCGGCCGTCGTCGGCAACGCTTCCTCGCTGAGCATCGGGCCGTACGTCGTGGACGACGTCGACATCGAGGCCATCGCCCTGTACACCAACAACCCGCCCTGCGGCGCGATGCGCGGCTTCGGCGCGGTCCAGGCGTGCTTCGCGTACGAGGCCCAGATGGACAAGCTGGCGAAGCGACTCGGCATGGACCCGGTGGAGTTCCGGCAGCTGAACGCCATGGAGCAGGGCACCATCATGCCCACCGGGCAGCCGGTCGACTCCCCGGCGCCGGTCGCCGAACTCCTGCGCCGCGTCAAGGCGATGCCGCTGCCGCCCGAGCGCCAGTGGGAGTCCAGCGAGGGCGCCGACGTGCGGCAGCTCCCCGGCGGCCTGTCCAACACCACGCACGGCGAGGGTGTCGTACGGGGCATCGGCTACGCCGTCGGCATCAAGAACGTCGGCTTCTCCGAGGGGTTCGACGACTACTCCACGGCCAGGGTGCGCATGGAGGTGATCGCGGGCGAGCCCGTCGCCACCGTGCACACCGCGATGGCGGAGGTCGGGCAGGGCGGCGTCACCGTGCACGCCCAGATCGCCCGGACCGAACTCGGCGTCGCCCAGGTCACCATCCATCCGGCCGACACCCAGGTGGGCTCGGCCGGCTCCACCTCCGCCTCCCGGCAGACGTACGTCACCGGCGGTGCCGTCAAGAACGCCTGCGAGCTGGTGCGCGAGAAGGTCCTGGAGATCGGCCGGCGCAAGTTCGGCTCCTACCATCCCGCCTGGGCCACCGCGGAGTTGTTGCTGGAGGGCGGCAAGGTGGTCACCGACGGCGGCGAGGTGCTCGCCGACCTGGTGGACGTCCTGGAGGACGAGGCCGTGGAGCTGGAGGAGGAGTGGCGGCACCGGCCGACCGAGGCCTTCGACCTGCGCACCGGCCAGGGCAACGGCCATGTCCAGTACTCCTTCGCCGCGCACCGCGCCGTGGTCGAGGTCGACACCGAACTCGGCCTCGTCAAGGTCATCGAGCTGGCCTGCGCCCAGGACGTCGGCAAGGCGCTCAACCCGCTCTCCGTGATCGGCCAGATCCAGGGCGGCACCACGCAGGGCCTGGGCGTCGCGGTGATGGAGGAGATCATCGTGGATCCGAAGACCGCGAAGGTCAGGAACCCCTCCTTCACCGACTACCTGATCCCGACCATCCTCGACACGCCGACCATCCCGGTCGACGTCCTCGAACTCGCCGACGAGCACGCCCCGTACGGGCTGCGCGGCATCGGCGAGGCGCCGACCCTGTCCTCGACCCCGGCCGTCCTCGCGGCGATCCGCAATGCCACGGGCCTGGAACTGAACAGGACGCCGGTACGCCCGGAGCACCTCACGGGCACCGCGTAACGCCCCCCGCCGGGCAATCGCTCACCCCCGGCCCACCCCCCACCACGTGCCACACCGGGCCGTCCCCCGGGTTACGTGCACATCCCAAATCCCGCTCAGCTCACCGGAGTTGACCGGGTGCCCCTGTGAACCTTGGGAGACGGCACCATGACCCAACCATCAGTGGAGACCAGGACCACGGCCGAGGACGCCGGCGACGGCAGCCGCGTCCCGGCCGGCCGGTCCTGGCTCGACCGGTACTTCCACATATCCCGGAGAGGATCCACGGTCGCGCGCGAGGTGCGCGGCGGCGTCACCACCTTCATGGCGATGGCGTACATCCTCCTCCTCAACCCCCTGATCCTGTCCGGCCAGGACGTCCAGGGCCACACCCTCGGCCAGAAGGCCCTGATCACCGCGACCGCGTTCGCCGCGGCCCTCACCACGCTGCTGATGGGCTTCGTCGGCAAGGTGCCCCTCGCGCTCGCCGCCGGCCTGTCCGTCTCCGGAGTGCTGTCCGCGCAGGTCGTGCCCAACATGACCTGGCCGCAGGCGATGGGCATGTGCGTGCTGTACGGCGCGGTCATCATGCTGCTGGTCGTCACCGGCCTGCGCGAGATGATCATGAACGCGATCCCGCTCGCGCTCAAGCACGGCATCACCATGGGCATCGGCCTGTTCATCGCCCTCATCGGCTTCTACAAGTCCGGCTTCGTGCATCCGGGCAAGGGCACCCCGCTCAGCCTCGGCCCCGCGGGCCAGCTCACCGGCTGGCCGGTGCTCCTCTTCGCCGGCACCCTGCTGCTGATCTTCATGCTCCAGGCCCGCAACGTGCCCGGCGCCATCCTGATCGGCATCGTCTCCGGCACGATCGTCGCCGCCGTCCTCAACGGGCTCGGCGTCATCGACCCCCGCCAGTGGGCCTCCGGCGCGCCCGAACTGCACGGCGGCGCGGTCTCGATGCCGGACTTCTCACTGTTCGGGCACGTCGGTTTCGGCGGCTGGGACAAGGTCGGCGGGATGACCATCGCGGTGATCGTCTTCACCCTGGTGCTCGCCGGGTTCTTCGACGCGATGGCCACCATCATCGGCGTCGGCACGGAAGCCGGGCTCGCCGACGACAAGGGGCGGATGCCGGGGCTGTCGAAGGCGCTGTTCATCGACGGCGCGGGCGGTGCGGTCGGCGGTCTGACCGGCGGCTCGGGACAGACCGTGTTCATCGAGTCGGCGACCGGCGTCGGCGAGGGCGCCCGCACGGGGCTCGCCTCCGCGGTCACCGGACTGCTGTTCGCGGCCTGCCTGTTCTTCACCCCGGTGACCGCGATCGTCCCGCAGGAGGTGGCCTCCGCGGCGCTGGTGGTCATCGGTGCGATGATGCTGATGAACGCCCGCCACGTGGACTGGGGCGACCGGGCCACGGCGATTCCGGTCTTCCTGACCGTCGTTCTGATGCCGTTCACGTACACGATCACCACGGGGGTCGCCGCGGGAGTCATCTCGTACACGGCGATCAAGGTGGCCCAGGGCAGGGCGCGGGAGATCGGCGCCTTCATGTGGGGGCTGACGGCCGTCTTCCTCGTGTACTTCGCGCTGCACCCCGTCGAAGGCTGGCTCGGCGTCCACTAGCCACGCGGCGAACTCCCTTTCCGAGCAACCACTTTGAGGAGAGCGACAGATGCTGGACATCGCCGAGGAACTGTCCCGCTGGGCCGGGCAGGGGCGTGACTTCGCCGTCGCCACCGTCGTGGCCGTCGGCGGCAGCGCCCCCCGGCAGCCCGGCGCCGCGCTCGCGGTGGACGCCGACGGCACCGCAATCGGGTCGGTCTCCGGCGGCTGCGTCGAGGGCGCGGTGTACGAGCTGTGCCAACAGGCGCTGAAGGACGGGGAGAGCGTCCTCGAACGGTTCGGATACAGCGACGAGGACGCCTTCGCGGTCGGCCTGACCTGCGGCGGCGTCATCGACGTCCTGGTCACCCCGGTCCGGGCGGACGACCCCGCCCGGCCGGTGATCGCGGCCGCGCTGGCCGCCGCCGCCCGCGGACAGGCGGCGGCGCTCGCCCGGATCGTGGCCGGCCCGGCCGGACTGCCCGGCCGCGCCCTGCTCGTACGGCCCGACGGATCGTACGACGGCGGCTTCGGCGCCCACCCCGAGCTGGACCGCACCGTCGCCGCCGAGGCCCGCGCCCTGCTGGACGCGGGCCGCACCGGCACCCTGGAGATCGGTGCCCGCGGTTCGCGCTGCGGCGCCCCGCTCACCGTCCTGGTGGAGTCCTCCGTGCCCCCGCCCCGGATGATCGTCTTCGGCGCGATCGACTTCGCCTCCGCCCTGGTCCGCGTCGGCAAGTTCCTCGGTTACCACGTCACCGTGTGCGACGCCCGCCCGGTCTTCGCCACCCGCACCCGCTTCCCCGAGGCCGACGAGATCGTGGTCGAGTGGCCCCACACCTACCTGGAACGCACCGGCACCGACGGCCGTACCGTCCTGTGCGTGCTCACCCACGACGCCAAGTTCGACGTGCCGTTGCTGAAGGTGGCGCTGCGCCTCCCGGTGGCCTACGTCGGCGCGATGGGCTCCCGCCGCACCCACCTCGACCGCGCCCGCCGCCTGCGCGAAGTCGGCGTGACCGAGGGCGAGTTGTCCCGCCTGCGGTCCCCGATCGGCCTGGACCTCGGCGCCCGCACACCCGAGGAGACGGCCCTGTCCATCGCTGCCGAGATCGTCGCCGCCCGGCGCGGCGGCAGCGGCGTCGCCCTGACCGGCGGGCACACGCCGATCCACCACGAGACGACGGGGACGGCGGCGCGGATCGGCTCGGTGGCCTGAGCACGCGCCGCCCCGCCCGCCACGCGAACCCGGCCCCGCGCGCGTAAAGCGATTGCCGCGCGCCGCGGCCCCCGTGTTCCATGAGGGCATGGTCTCCCCCGACCGGCTGCTCGCCTTCGCGGCGCTGTCCCTGCTGCTGATCGTGATACCGGGCCCGAGCGTGCTGTTCGTCGTCGGGCGGGCGCTGGCGCACGGCCGCCGCGCCGCGCTGACCACGGTCGCCGGGAACACCCTCGGCGCGTACGTCCTCGTCGCCGCCGTGGCCCTCGGTATCGGACCGGTGGTGGAGCGCTCGGTCCTCCTCTTCACCGCGCTCAAGCTCGCGGGCGCCGCCTATCTCGTCCACCTGGGTGTCCGGACATGGCGGCAACGCGGTTCGCTGCGGGCCGCGTTCACCCGGTCTAAGCCCCCGGAGCGGAGCGGTTTGCGCACCCTGGGGGAGGGCTTCGCGGTCGGTGTGGCCAACCCCAAGACGATGGTGTTCTTCGCCGCCGTGCTGCCCCAGTTCGTGGACCGCGCCCAGGGGCGGGTGCCCCTTCAGATGCTGCTGCTCGGCCTGGTCTTCAACGTGCTCGCGCTGGTCTCGGACAGCGTCTGGGGCCTGGCCGCCTCCGCCGCCCGCGACTGGTTCGCCCGCTCGCCCCGCCGGCTGTCCGCGGTCGGCGGCGTCGGCGGCCTGACGATGATCGGGCTGGGCGTGACGGTGGCGGTGACGGGGCGCAAGGACTGAACTCCGGGCGGCGGAAAGGTCGTTCGGGATCCGGGTCCGGGGTACGGGCGCTGCGCCCGCCGCTCAGCCGTCCCGCTCAGGCCTGCCTGAGCAGCCGGTTCAGTCCGCGTCCGAACACCGCCCGGCTCGTGCGCGAGACCACGCCGTCCAGGGCGCGGGGCAGGAAGCGCAGCCGCAGCTCCTCCTGCCAGACCACCCGGCTGCGGCCGCCGGGCCCCGGCCGGACCTCGATCAGCGCCCGGCCGAGCACCACCCGGCCCCGCTTCTCCAGCCGGCACAGCCCGCCCTCCCCGTCCGCAGGCGGGCGCCAGGCGGTCACCTCCATGGTGTCGTCCACGGCGAGCGGTCCGACGCCCGTGCGCGCCGTGAAACGGGTGCCCACGCCGGTCGGGCCCCCGGTGAGCACCGTGATCCGGGTCAGCGGGACGGTGCGGGAGTGGCGGGGCCACTCGGTGACCCGGCGCCATGCCTCGTCCACGGGGAGCGGCACGGTGCGGGTGAGGGAGAAGGACGGCACGTGCCGATCGTAGGCAATGCGACCGGCCGGGCCGGGCGTGCGCCGCCGCCTCCACCCGGTCGGCCCAGTCGCGCGGTCGCTCAGGGCCGGTAGACCTTGCCCGGCTCGGCCCTGCCGGGGGCGAGGAGCTGGGGGACCGTCACGAAGGTGTAGCCGCGCTGCCTGAGGGCGTCGATGATGCCGGGCACGGCGGGCACGGTGCCGGAGTAGATGTCGTGCAGCAGGATGATCCCGTCCCGGTCGGCCTGGTCGAGCACGCGCTTCTTGATGAGCGCCGAGTCGGTGGTCGCGTAGTCCTTGGCGGTGACGCTCCACAGGACCTCGGCGAGCCCCAGCTCCTTGCAGATCTTGTGGATGTTGGCGTCCGTGCGGCCCTGCGGCGGGCGCATCAGCGTGGGCTTGCGGCCGGTGAGCCGCTGGATCGCGTCGTTCGGCCGCCGCAGCTCCTCGCGCACCTCGTCGTCGGATATGTCGGTGAGGATCCTGTGGTCCCAGGTGTGGCTCGCCACCTCGTGGCCCTCGGCCGCCATGCGCTTGACCAGCTGCGGGTACTTCTCGATATGCCGCTTGCCGAGCAGGAAGAACGTCGCGTGGACCTTCTTCTCCTTCAGGATGTCCAGCAGCCGCGGCGAGTTCTCGCTGGGGCCCGCGTCGAAGGTGAGCGCGACGCACTTGGCCTTGCGGCAGTCGACGCCGCCGAGGCTCGCCGGCGCCCCCTGCGCCGCGTCCTTGCGCGCGGTGCTCGGCGAGGTGGTGTCGACCTGGGCGCAGCCGCTCAGGGCCAGCGCCATGCCGGCGGCGGCCGAGACGAGGGCGGCCGGACGGAACCCGAGCCGCCGTTTCTGCATCTTGCCTGTCGCGGACGCCGCCGTACGGGCTTTCGAGTGCGAAGAAAACATGCCGGGACTATACACACATTTTATAGTTCGTTTGTGCGATTATGGGCGAAGCTTCACATTCGGCCGCCTCGTGCACACCAGTGGTTCCAGGCCGGTACGGGGAGTAACCTCGGCGGCATGACGCGCACGGGGGAGCGAGCCGTCAAGTCCCGGTTACGCACGCCGACATGGATCGCCCGCATCGAGGCACCGGAGGGCGGGGTGCTCGGTGCCGGGGTGCTGCTCGCCCCCGACCGGGTGCTCACCGCCGGGCATGTCGTCACGCCGGGCGCGCGGTACGCGGTACGACTCGTCGGTGTGCCCGGACAGGGCGCGGTCGCCGCCACCGTCCACCCGGACGAGCACGTACCGGAGCAGGAGGACGCGTTCGGCGACCGCAGCGGCGACCTCGCCCTGCTGCGCCTCGCCGAACCGCTGCCCGCCGCACACGCCACCCGCCTCTACCGGCTGGCCTCGCCGCACGGACCGGTGAGCATGTACGGCTTCCCGGCCGGCGACGACGGCGGTCGCTGGCACGGCGCCACCCTGGTCGCCGCGCGCGGCCGGGACAGCCGGGTGCAGCTGCGCCCGCTCACCCCCGGCGAACTGGCCGCCCCCGGCTTCAGTGGCGGTCCGGTGGTCGACCACGCCACCGACCAGGTGATCGGCATCGTGCTCAGCGTGGACGAGGGGCAGGTGTCCGCGTTCAGCCAGATGAGCCCCACCGAGACCATCCTCAGCCATCTGCCGCAGGTCGCCGCCTGGACCGACGGCGCCTCGGCGGTCGACCCCCGGCTGCGCGGCCGGGCGGCGGGCGGCGCGGGGCGGCTCGACGTACCCTTCGCCACCGAACTCGCCGGGTGGTTCCGGGGTGAGGGCTGGCCGGTGCTCGTCACGGTCGTACCGGCGCGCGGCGACCGCGCCTTCACCCTGGAGCGGGCCGTCACACTGGCGGACCGCGAGCTGCGCACGCACCGCAACACCAGCGCCTTCAGCCACGACCCGCCCGAGACCGTGCCGCCCGCCGGGGCGCACGATCTCGCCCTGGACGTCCGGCGGTTGACGGCGGACGAGGTGATGGACCGGATCGCCGAACGGCTCGGCATCCACGACGACCCCCGGCCCGAACGGCTCGCCACCCTGCGCGTGCCGCTCGCCGCGGTGCTGGTCGGCGTCGACCAGAGCGCCGAACCCGAGGCGCTGCTCGCCCTGCTGGAACGGCTCGCCCGGCACGGGGCCCGGCTGCTGCTGGTCCACCGCCGCGAGGCCGGGGCCGAACGGGCCGCCGAGTCGCTGGTGCACCGGCCGCTGCGCGAGCGGTGGGCCCGGCTCGGCGCGGAGCTCGACCGGATCGTCGATGTGCTGGGGCCCGCGCTGGACGCCCGCCGGGACCGGGTGACGGCGGGGCCCGGCGGCGAGCCGCTGCTGAGCCGGGCCGAGGCCGCCGTCGGCCGCAGCCTGATGCTGCGGGCCTGGGTCGCGCACAGCTCCGAACAGGACCGCGGGCCCCGGCGCGCCGACCTGCTGTTCACCTTCGAGGACGCCGTCGAGCGCCGCGGCCGACGCCTGGAACAGGCCCTCGACCTGCTCGACGCCCGGCTGCGCCGCTGGGAGGAGCTGCGCGGCCGGGTCACCGCCCAGTGGCCGCTGTGCCGCCGCCGCGCCGAGGAACAGGGCGACCGGGTCCTGGCCGCCTACCGCCTCTACGAGGCCGCCCTCACCCAACTGCGCCGGACCCCGTGCGACATCGAACAGGCGGAGGCCGCGGCGGACCGGTTCACCGAATTCTGCTCGGGGGCGACGGGGGCGGGCGGGCCGTCGGGGGCAGATGGTGCTCCGGGCGCCGCCGGGCCGCGGACCGACGCCGAGCCCCGCCACGCCTGTCCGTCCGCGCCCCCCGCCTCTGCGCCCGGCCGCCCCGCACCACCGCCCGCGCCCGCCGCCGCCAGCCGCGAGCCCTCCCGCGCCGCCGACCGCCGCCCCCCTTCTCCCCGCGCCCCCGGCCAGCACCTTCCCTCACCCCCTCGCGGCGCCCCCGGTCCCCGGAAGGAGTGCGGCTCATGACCAGCTCCTGTGTCCGGCCCGGATGCGCGGGACGCATCATGGGGACCGGCTATTGCGACACCTGCGGACACCGGCACGTCGAGCCGCGCGGCGAACCGGCCGCGACGTGCGCCCCGGCCGAGGAGAGCCCGGCTCCGCCGGCCGTGCACGCCGTGGCCGGGGTCGGGGAACTCGACCAGCACGGACTGCTCGTACTCCCCGAGGTGGCCGAACCCGAGGACGTCCTGCTGGTCGACGACCCGCGCCCGCCCACCGAGGGCCGCCGCTGCGGCACCGACGGCTGCGGCATGATCATCGGGCTCGGGTACGGCGGCCAGCCCGCCCGCGCCACCGGCCGCTGCCCCCGCTGCGGGGCGCCGTACTCCTTCCTGCCCCAACTGGCCCGCGGCGACCTGGTCGCCGGGCACTACCGCGTCCTCGGCTGCCTCGCCCGCGGCGGCCTCGGCTGGATCCACCTCGCCGAGGACACCCGTGCCGAGGGCCACCGCGTCGTCCTCAAGAGCCAGATCGACGCCGGCGGCGCACTCGCCCGCCGCGCCGCCGTCGAGGAGCGCCGGTCGCTCACCGACCTGCACCACCCGGACATCGTGCGGATCATCACGTACGCCGAACACCGGCCACCGGGCGGGACGTCCACCGGCTACCTGGTCATGGACTACATCGGCGGACGCTCCCTGCAACAGCTGTTCGACGCCGACGACATCGAGCGCGTCTTCCACGGCCGCCCCCGCCTCGACCACGTCCTCACCTACGGCTGCAAGATCCTCGGCGCGCTGGAGTACATGCACGAACGGGGCCTGCTCTACTGCGACATGAAGCCCGCCAACGTCATCCACTTCGGGCGGGCCGTGAAGGTCATCGACCTCGGCGCGGTCCGCGCGATCGGCGACCGCGCGTCCGCCTACGTGTACACCGCGACGTTCGCGCCGCCGAAGGCGGAGATCGACCGGCGCGGCTGGCACGTCGACAGCGACCTCTACACCGTCGGCATGACCCTCCAGGCGCTCGCCCGCGACACCGAACCGGCCCGCGGGCTCGCGCACGACTCCTTCCGCCGGCTCGTCGAGCGCGCCACCCACCCCGAACCCCGCGCCCGGTTCCGGTCGGCCGCCGAGATGTCCCGCCAACTCTGGGAAGTCCTGCGAGAGTTCCGCTCACTCCGGTTCGGCGAGCAACTGCCCGAGAGCTCCACCCGGTTCCGCGCCACCGCCGCCAGCCTGGACGCCGGGCTCGGCGCGATCCCCGCCCTCGACCACTGGACCGCCCGCCCCGGAGAGCACCCGGCCGAGCTGGACGTGAGCCCGCCCTCGCCCGCCGAGGTCGCCGGCGCCCTGCCCGAACCGGTCCCCGACCCCGCCGACGGCGCCGCCCTGGTCCTGGACACCTTCTCGCCCGACGCCCCCGACCAGGTGGCCCGGCAGTGGCCCCGCGACTCCCGCCTCGGCACCCCCGAGACCGCGCTGTGGCTGTGCCGCGCCTACCTCCGGCGCGGTGAGCGGGACGCGGCGGCCGACTGGCTCACCGAGGCCGAGACCCAGCTCGGCGAGCGTGCCGCCGCCCACGACTGGCGGATCGCCTGGCACCGGGGCGTCCTGCACCTCGCCCTGGGCGAAGTGGAGCCGGCCGGCGCCCGGTTCGAGGCGGTGTACCGGGCGCTGCCCGGCGAGTACGTGCCCAAGCTCGCCCTCGGCCACTGCGCCGAGCACGGCGCCCGCACCGCACGCGCCAGGCGCTTCTACGAGGCCGTGTGGAAACGCGACAGCGCGCACACCGCCGCCGCCTTCGGCCTCGCGCGCGGCCACCTGGCCGGCGGCGACCGGGACGCCGCCGTGCGCGTGCTGGACGACGTGCCGGCCACCTCGCGCCACCACGACGCCGCCCGGATCGCCGCCGTCCGCATCCGCGCCGGCATCCTCGGCGGACTGCCGCCCACGCCCGCCGACCTGGCCGACGCGGCCCGGCGGCTGCCCGAACTGCGCCTGGACGGGGGCGCCGAGGACGGCGAGTCCCGCGCCCGGCTGGTCGCCGAGGTCCGAGAGAACACGCTGGGCGGCGGCACCGCGTCCTGGCCGTCCGGGGATCTCCTCGGGTCCGGCGACGAGGACAGCCTGCGCATCCTCCTCGAACACTCCTTCCGCCAGCTGGCCGCCCAGGCCCGCACCGCCCCGGAACACGGCCGGCTGCTCGATCTGGCCCACGCGGTACGGCCGTTGACCACCTTCTGAGGACACACCCATGACCCCTGGGGAGAGACAGCGATGACCACGGCCGAGCAGATCGAGGTGACGCTCGAAGTCGGCCAGCAGAAGGACCTGCCCGCCGAAGGGGACGTCCGCGAGCGGGGCGTGGAACGGGAGATGCACGCCATCCTGGAGATCGGCGTGCGCGGCCACGGCGGCGCCGGGCTCGCCGGGGGACGGGCGCCGGGCGGCGGCCCCGCGCTCGCCGAGGTGCTGATCGTGGACACCTCCCGCTCCATGCTCTACCCGGCGGCCAAGCTGCACGCGGCCAAGGACGCCACCGTGGCCGCCGTACGACTGCTGCCCGAGGGCACCGCCTTCGCGGTGCTCTCCGGGCACTTCCACGCCACCGTCGTCCACCCCGGCCCGGACCATCCGGGGCTCGCCGTCGCCGGGCCCGGCGAACGCGCCGCCGCCGTACGGGCCGTACGCATCCTGGACGCCAACGGCGGTACCGCCATCGGGGCATGGCTGGACCTCGCCCGCCGGCTGCTGAAGGACCACCCCGCCCCCGTCAAGCACGTCCTGCTGCTCACCGACGGCCGCAACGAGCACGACCACCGGGCCGCCATCCCCCTGGACACCGCGCTGGACGCCTGCGAGGGCCGCTTCGTCTGCGACGCCTGGGGCATCGGCGACGACTGGGACGCCGAACTGCTGCTGCGCATCACCCGGCGGCTGCACGGCCGCGCCGGAGCCGTCCGCGAGGAGTCCGATCTCGTCGCCGCCTACGAGGAGTTGGTGAACGGGCTGCTCGGCACGGCGGTGCCCGAGCTGCGCATCCGGCTCACCCCCACCCCCGGCACCGTCATCCGCCAGGTCAAGCAGGTCGTCCCCGGCGAACAGGAACTCCTGCCCGCCGCCGGCCCCGGACGCGGCACCGAGTACATCACCCGCGCCTGGGGCGAGGAGGTACGGCACTTCCAGGTGATCCTGGCCGCCGACCCGACCGGACGGGAACGCGGCGAGGACCTCCAACTGGCCGCCGCCGAGATCGTCGTACCCGACTTCGGGCAGCCGGTACGACTGCCACGGCCCCGCCCCATCCTGGTGCGCTGGACCGACAACCCGCTCGACGCCTCCCGGCGCCACCCCGGCGTGCACCGGCAGGAGCTGTACCAGCAGGCGAGCGCCGCCGTGGCCCGCGCCTACCGGGCCTGGCTGCGCGGCACCGACGGCCGGGCCACCGCGGATCGCGAACTCGCCCGCGCGCTGCGCCTGGCGGAGGAACTCGGCGACGCCCGCCTCCTCGACGCACTGCGCCGGATCGAGGACGCGCCGGGCGGCGGCCGGATCCGCGGCGGCCTCAAGGACGTCGACTGGCAGCATCTGATCCTCTCCAGCGCCATGACCACCCCGCCGCACCACCCGGCCGCGCCCCCGCCGCCCGCCCCCGAGGTCCCCCCGGACCCCGGCGCCCTCCTGGAGTGCCCGGACTGCGGCTGGCTCGGCCCGGCGGACTCCGTGTACTGCGGCGGCGAGTGCGGCCGCCGGCTGACCGGGCCGTCGGCATGAGCGCCGGCACAGGCGCCGTGCGCGGCAGTACGACCGCCCGTGACCTGGCCGTCCGCCACCGGCTGCTGCTCGCCCTGTCGGCCCTGCTGACGCTCGTCCTCTTCCTGTCGTACGAGGGGGTGCACGGCGACGCCGACCCGCTGCGCACCTCCAGCGCCCCGGCGGTGCTGTCCCTCGACACCGCGCTGTACGCCCTCGGGCAGGCCGAGCGGGACGCCGGCGCCGCGACCCCCACCAGCGACTTCCAGAAGCAGATCTCGGTCGCCGCGCAGAGTGTCGCCGCCGCCGCCGGGGACGACGTGGGGGGAGCGTCGGGACGGCAGGCGCTCCAGACCGTCGCCGCGCTCGTCACCGTCTACGCGGTCACGGTGCAGCAGGCGCAAGTCCAGTCCACCGGCAGCGTGTTGCGCGAGGCGTACCTCAGCTACGCGACGAGCATCCTGTCGGACCCCGGCGCCGGGATACTGCCCCGGCTGAAGGTCCTCCAGGCCCAGCAGCGCGCGGCCGTGCACCGGCAGACCTCCTTCGGACCGCTGCTGTGGTGCGGCTGGGCCGCGACGCTGCTGCTCGCGCTGGCGCTGGCCTGCTGCCTGCTGGAGACCCAGCTGTTCCTGCGCCGCCGCTTCCGGCGCCGCTACAACCGGGGCCTGCTCGCCGCGGGCGCGCTGCTCGCGGCCGGGCTCGCCGTCACGCTGCTGTTCACGGTGTGGACGCACGCGGGGATGGCGGACACCCGGCGACTGCTCGACCGCCCGCTGTCCGGGCGGGAACTGACCGACGCGGGGCGGGCGACCGCCGCGTACCTGGCGGACACCGGTCTTCGCGCCGCGGCGGCCGGCTGGATACTGATCGGAGGCATCCTGGTCATGGCACTGGCCGAGACGGGACTGCGGCGGCACATCGACGAGTACCGGTTCAGGCCCCGGTGAGCGGGCGAGCGCACCGCCGCGCCCGGACGGTCACCGCGGTGGCGGGCTGTCTCGTCCTGCTGGCGGCGGCCGTCGTCCTGGGCGCCCGCGCCGCCGGCCGGGAGCCGACCGTCACGCTGCTGGCGAACTGGACGGGCCGCGACGAGACGAGCCTGCGCCGCGCGGTGATCGAGCCGTTCGAGCGGAAGTACCACGTGCACGTGGACTACCAGGGCAGTGCGGCGGAGAGCCAGGTGCTCGGCGCCGATGTCGAGGCCGGGACGCCACCGGACGTGGTGGTGCTCACCGGCCCCGGCGAACTCGCCGGCTATGCGGGCCAGAAGCAGCTCCAGCCGCTCGACGGACTCATCCCGCAGGAGGACTTCGGCACGTCCTGGGCGATGCCGCTCGCGGACGGGCATGTGTACTGGTTCCCGCTCAAGGCCGACCTCAAGAGCATCGTCTGGTACCCGGCCGGCACCGGCGAGCGGCAGCGTCGCGCGGCGCGGGACGATCCTGCGCAGTGGTGCGTGGGAATGGGCTCGGGCGCCACCAGCGGGTGGCCGGGCACGGACTGGATCGAGGACATCCTGCTCCAGCAACACGGGCCGCGCACCTACCAGTCGTGGGCGAGCGGCAAGCTGTCCTGGCGCTCGCCGGAGGTACGGCAGGCATGGACGACATGGGGCCGGCTGATGGGCGCGGGCACGTCCGGGAAGCTGCTCCGGCGCATCCTGAAGACGGGCTACGCCCAGGCCTCCGCACCGGTCGCGGCCACGCCTCGGGGCTGCACGCTCGAACACCAGGCGTCCTTCATCCGCACCCAGTCCACCGCGTGGAAGCGGGCCGACGGCCGCTACACCCCCTCGGCCGACCTCATTCCCGGCGCCACCGCCAGGAACTCCTGGGAGGTCTCCGGCGACCTGGTCGCGCTCCTGCACGCCACCCCGCAGGCGCGGCGGCTGATCCGCTATCTGTCCGCGCCGACCGCCCAACGCGCCTGGGCCGGGGCCGAGTCCGCCTTCTCCGTCGACACCGGGGTCCGGCCCGCCGCGGGCCCGGCCTGGCACCGGACCCTCGCCACCACGCTCCTCTCCCCGTCCGCCACCCACTGCTTCGACGCCTCCGACGCCATGCCGCCGACCCTCCGCGACGCCTTCGCCGCATCCACGATCAGCTACCTGGCCCACCCCGCCGGTCTGACCGCCCTGCTCACCACCCTGGACACCCTGAGGGAGGCACCGGGACAGACGTGGCTGCCCTCGGTCTGCGATCACGTGCGCTGAGGCTCGGGCTCGCCGGCGCGTGCGGCTGGATGCGCGCGGGCCCGCCCCCGCCCTCTCCGCCGTTCCTCTCTCACTCCCCAGCCGTGGGACGCGGCTTTCCCCGCCCCGTGCCGCCGTCGCTCTCCGCGGCGGGAGCCTGGCCGTGTCGGGCCCATTCCAGCTTCAGTGCCCGTCCCTGGGCGCGGCCCGCCCGCGCGGCCGGAGTGCGGGTCGCCGGGTCCAGGGGGTTGGCGCCTATCGCGGCGGTGGAGGCGTCGTCCGGGGCGATGAGGAGGACCTCGGCGCCCCCGGTCCGCAGCGCGGTGATCGTCTCGTCCAGGGGGTGGTCGCTCGGCAGCGGTTCGCCAGGGCCCAGCGGGACGAGGACCAGGACGCGGGCCGCGCCGGAGGCGAGGTCGGCGTTGGCGACGGAGCGGATCCCGCCGTCGATGTAGCGGCGGCCGGCGATCGTCACCGGGGGCCACACACCCGGCACCGCACAGCTGGCGGCGACCGCGTCGACCAGCGGGACGCCCGAGTCGCGGTCGAAGACCTTCGTGTCGCCGGACTCGGCGTCCACCGCGACCACCTTCAACTCCCGCTCGGGCCAGGCGTGGACGGGCAGCCGGGACTCGATCACCGCCCGCCGCTCCGGCTCGCCGACGGTCCGCGCGGCGAGGGCCAGCTCGCCGATCGCGCGCCGCAGGTCCGCCGCCGAGGCGGCCGTGGCCAGTGCGCCGCCCGTCTCCGCGGTGAATTTGTCGAGGTCCAGCTCGGCCATGATCTCGCGGGCCTGCGCGGAAGGCTCCACCTGCCGGGTGTACAACTCCTCCAGGGCGAGCCCGCTGCCGAGCTGGGCCGCCACGGTCGCGCCCGCGGAGGTGCCGACCAGCAGACCGGCCCCCGTGACGTCCTGCCCGGCGTCGGCGAGTCCCGCGAGCAGCCCGGTCATCCAGGCGATCCCGCCCACTCCGCCGCCGCCCAGCACCAACGCCTCGGTCATCTCTGCTCCTCCAATGGGAACTCTCCTCCGGAGAGCCGCCGAGCACGTGGAGAGGGGGGCGCTGCGGGCTGCTCGTGGTCGCCCGCAACGCCCCCCTGGCCTTACCCGAGGGGTACTCGGGAGATCTTCCGGGTCACGAGTTCACCTGTGCGGTGACCTGGTCCGCGAAGGTGGCCAGCCGGGTGTACACACCCGGATAGCCCGCCTCCGCGCACCCCTCGCCCCAAGAAGTGATCCCTGCCAGGACGCCCCCGATGAGCAGGGGACCGCCGCTGTCGCCCTGGCAGGTGTCTACGCCGCCGGAGCTGTACCCGGCGCACACCATGTCGGACTGCACGTAGTCCGAACCGTAGGAGGAACGGCAGCTCGTGTCGGACACGATCGGTACGGTCGCGGTCCGCAGCTGGTTGGAGGAGCTGCCGTTCTCCGAAGTCGTGCCCCAGCCGAGGATCCGCGCCGTGGTGCCGGCCGCGTACACCCCCGTCTGGGAGGAGGAGACGTACGACACCGGCTGGTACGGCATCGACGTCGACAGGGTCAGCACGGCCACGTCGTCGCCCTTGGTGGCGTCCGTGTAGTCCGGGTTCACCCAGATCCTGCTGACCTTGCTCACCGTGCCGTCGGTACCGTTCAGCTTGGTACGGCCGCCGACGACGCGGACATTGCCGGCGGTCTCGCCGGCCATGCAGTGCGCGGCCGTCACCACCTTGGTGGCGGCCACCAGGGTGCCGCCGCAGAACTGGCTGCCGGACGCGTCCGTGATCTGCATGACGAAGGGGTACGCGGTGGTGGTGGTCGTCGTACCGCCGACGATGGGCTGGGGAGCTGCGCTCGCCGTGGGGGAGGCGAGCAGCGCGGTCGCCGCGGCGGCGGCGGTCGCCGCCAGGATCGCGGCGGTCCGTCTGGCACGTGTGGGCCCGAACATGAGTCTCCTCAGTGGGGTTGCACCGGTGGGGGGTTCGCACGGGTAGAGGGGTTGTGCACGGTGGTGGGGGGTGGGTCCGACCCCCTGTACCCGGGCGAGCGGTACGCCCATTACGCTAGGTCCCGGAACCTTCGGCTCCCAATGAGGGAACCCCCTAGGGGGTCGGGTGAGGGAAAACCCTCGGTCCGGCTCAGTTAACCGCCGCCGCGCTCAGTGCGCGCGCCGACCCGCGGCCAATCGGACGATGTCGACCCGCGACCGGATCCCGAGCTTGCGGTACACCCGCGTGAGCGTGGCCTCGACCGTCTTGACGCTGATGAACAGCCGCGCGGCTATCTCCCGGTTGGTCGCGCCCTCCATGACCAGCGCCGCCACCTGACGCTCCATCGCGGCCAGCACGTCCAGCACATCGAGCGCGTCCAGGGCGGCGGGCGCGGTCCGGGTCGGTTCCGCGGCGAGGGTGGTGAGCGTCTCGTCCACCTGGCGCAGCCAGGGCAGCGCCCGGCAGCGGCGGAACAGCCGGGTCGCCTCGTCGTAGGCCGCGGGTCCGGGGCGCCGGCCGCGCAGCCGGGCCAGGGCGAACGCGGCCCGCGCCTCCTCCAGGCCGTAGCCCAGCTTGCCGAGCCGGTCCTGAGCCGACCTCAGCTGGGCGAGCGCCGCCTCGCCCGCGCCCCGCGCCGCCCGCACCAGGGCCTCGGAGCGGTCCAGTACGGCGAGGACGCTCTCCCGGCCGAGCCTGAGCGCGTGCTCCCGCGCGGTGTCGATGACGTCCTGCGCCTCGGCGGGTTCCCCGATGCGGACCAGCGCCTCGGCGAGGTCGCCCTGCCAGCGGCCGCGGGCCGGGTCGGTGATGCCCAGGCCCAGTTCCAGGCTGCGCACCCGGCGCAGCGAGCGCACGGTGCCCGCCGGGTCCCCGGCCACCAACTGGGCGTACCCGAGCGCGCCCAGGGCTCGGGAGAGGTACATCTGGTCGCCGTCCCCCTCGGCGTGCTCCACCGCCTCGCGGGCGAGGGCGAGCGCCCGGTCCACGTCCCCGCCGGACGCCTCCGCGAGCGAGGTCAGCATGGCCGAGGCGGTCTCGCCGATCCCGGAGTCGCGGGCCAGCTTGAGGCTCTCGCGGGCCAGCTCCAGGGCGCGCCCGCAGTGCCCGGCGCGCAGTTCGGTCTCGGCGAGGCCGCGCAGGAAGTGCACCTCGCTCTCCACCGAGCCGCGCCGGCGCACCTCGCGCAGCAGCCCGGTGACGGTGGCCCGCGCCTCCGCCAGCTGGTCGCCCATGACGAGCCAGCGGAACCGGGCGCTGCCCGCCCCGTTGTGATGCCAGGCCACCCGCGGGTCCTGGGGTTCGCGCAGGGCCCGTTTGATGGTGCGGGGTGCCTCCGGATGGCCCATCAGGGTCTCGGTCTGCGCCTGGAAGGCGAGGGCGAGCAGTTCGGTGCGCCGGTCCTTGGCGTGTGCGGCCAGCTCGGCGGCGTGCGCGGCGGCGTCGCGGGCCGCGGTGAAGTCGCCCTCCACGATCAGCGCCCGCCAGCCCAGCTGGTAGTGGACCAGGGCGAGCAGCCGGGGGTCGTCGCCGGCGTCCGCGAGGGCCTGCGGGAAGAGGGCGTCGACCTCGGCCATGGTGTGGCCCGCGGTGTCGATGACGATGATCCAGGCGCGCACCCGTTCGGCGGGCACGCTCGCCCGGCTGAGCACCTCCCGCGCGATGTCCCGCGCGAGGTCCACCTCGCCGGCGGTGATGGCGTCCTCGGCGGCCGCGAGCCGGCGCTCCTCCGGGCCGGGCGCACCGTCCGCCGGGGTGTGCCGGGCGGCCAGCAGTCCCAGTTGGGCGGCGACCGAGGGCGCGCCGCGGTCCCGTGCGAGGGCGGCGGCCTCGGCGAGCCGGGCGGCCACCTCCGGGTCGGCGCCGGTGGTGGCGAGGGCGAGGTGCCGGGCCCGCTCGATCGGGTCACAGGCGGCCGTGGACAGCGCCGCGTGCGCGGCCCGCCGCTCCTGCGCGGGTGCCTCCGCGTACAGCGCGGCGGAGATCAGGGGGTGCGCGAAGCGTACGGCGGGGGCGTCCGACTCCGTTGCCAGCAGGCCGAGTTCGGCGGCCTGGGCGCATTCCGCCTCGGCGTTCTCGCGGCCGGCCGCGTGCAGCAGCGCCGGGGTGGGGCGGGCGCCGGCGCTGGCCACCAGCAGGGTGCGGCGGGCCTCCACGGACAGCATGTCCAGGCGGCTGAGCACCAGGGCGCGCAGCGAGGTGGGCACCGGCAGCGGCTCACCGGGCCGGGGCGGGGTGGGGCTCTCGGCGAGGGCGCGGCCGAGTTCCAGCGCGAACAGCGGGTTGCCGCCGCTGGTGCGGTGCACCTCGCGGACGGTGGAGCGGGGCAGCCCGCCGTGCCCGCGGTGGCCGAGCAGTTCGGCGATCCGGGCGTGCGAGAGCGGCCCGATGCGCACGGCGAGGGTGTCCGGCGGGCAGGACCGCAGATGCCGGTCGTACTCCTGGCTGTCCTGGCCCTCCGTCCGTACCGCGCACAGGAGTTGGACCGGGGTGCCGCCGAGCCGGCGGGCGGCGAAGCCGAGCAGTTCGGCACTGGCCGGATCCAGCCACTGGAGGTCGTCGGCGACGATCAGGACCGGGCCGCGGGCGGCGAGCGCGCGCAGCGCGGACAGCACCGCGAGGCGCAGGGCGAGGCCGTCGCGCTGGAGGCTGGACTCGCCGCGGCCGGTGAGCGCCGATTCCAGGGCGGTGCGCTGGGCGGCGGGCAGCTGCGGGCAGATGTCGTCGAGGACCAGCCCGAGGAGGTCGGCGAGGGCGAGGAACGGAAGGTGGGATTCTGACTCGGTCGCCGAGCAGCGCAGGACGATGTGCGCGCTGGAGGCGTATTCCTCGGCCAATGCCCGCAGGATGGTCGATTTCCCTATTCCGGCCGGTCCGTGGAGCAGCACACTGCCGCCGGAGGCGAGGTGGGCGCGGGCGGCGGCGCACAGGTCCTCGCGGCCGATGACCAGGTCCGAGCGGCATCGGGCAGACTCCTGGAAGTCCCGTCGCACGGTCACCGCTCCCCTCGTATGTCGTGTCCGGACCAAATTCTAGGCAACGATCCTTGAAATTCGGACGGAAGCCGTGGTGAGGGAAATAACAAACGGTCAAGCATGAGGAAATTCAAAGCATCCGCGCATGAATGGGAATGTTTCCTTCCCGTCTCGGGGGGCTACGGCAGCAGCCCCGCCCTGCGTGCCGCGGTCACCGCCTCCCCCCGTGTGTGTGCGCCCAACTTCCGCATGGCGGAACGGAGATAGCCCTTGACCGTCTCCGGGCGCAGCCCCAGCCGCTCGGCCACCGCGGCGTTGGTCGCACCCGCCGCCACCCAGGACAGCACGTCCAGTTCGCGCGGCGCCAGAGCGGGTCCGCCCGCCGGCCGCGGCGCCGTCAGCAGCCCGCAGGCGGCCAGCAGATCGGCGCGCAGCACCGGGTCGGTGATCCGGGGCGCGAGCGCCCGCAGCGCCGCGTGCGCCTCCCGCACCTGCTCCCAGGCTCCCGCCCCGCCGTACGACGGCGCCCCCGGCGCGCCGTACGCGCCGAGAGGGCCGCGGCCGGCCGCCGCCAGCAGCTCCCGCGCCTCGTCCCGCAGCACCAGTGTCTGCTCCACGTCCCGCGCCACCGCCACGGCCGCGCCGAGCGCCCGGTCGCCGAGCGGCTGGGCCGAGCGCAGCGCGCCGTAGAGCACCCCGCGCACCCGGCGCCGTACCACCACCGGCACCGCGAGCACCGAGCGGATGCCCTCCGCGGCCACCGGGACGTCGTACTCGTGGCTGATCTGCCGGGAGCTGGAGTAGTCGGTCACCGCGCACGGCCGGGCCAGCGCCACCGCCTTGCCGCCGAGACCGCTGCCCGAACTCACCGCGAGCGAGCGCAGCGCGGCCGTCGCCGTGCCGCTCAGCTCGCTGATGCGCACCTGCGGCCGGCCGGACTCCACCAGCCCGCCGAAGGCGACCGGCAGCCCCGTCGCGCGCCGCAGCCGGAGCAGCGCACCGCGGATCTCCACCACCGTCACGGCCTCTGCTGTCACCTCATCGCTCCTTCGGTGCGGCTGATGTGCGGACCACACCCCCGTGCCCGCGGGGCCCACACCCCCGTTCGGGGGTAGTGAGACCTGCATCACGGATTAGACGATGCCGGGGAGCCGCCCGGCAATGGTCGGGAACATAGGAGGACGACGGATGACGACGGCGACCGATGCCTTCAGGAACGCGCGGGACTTCCTGCTGGCGCACCGCGAGGACTATGCCACCGCCTACGACGGGTTCGCGTGGCCCCGGCCGGAGCACTTCAACTGGGCCCTGGACTGGTTCGACGTGATCGCCGCCGGCAACGACCGCACCGCGCTGCACATCGTGGAGGAGGACGGCGGCGAGACCAGGCTGTCCTTCGCCGAGCTGTCGGAGCGCTCCGACCGGATCGCGAACTGGCTGCGCGCGCGGGGCGTCGCCGCCGAGGACCGCGTCCTGGTCATGCTCGGCAACCAGGCCGAGCTGTGGGAGGTCATGCTGGCCGCGATGAAGCTGCGCGCGGTCGTCATCCCGGCCACCCCGCTGCTCGGCCCCGCCGACCTGCGCGACCGGGTCGAGCGCGGCCGGGTCAGGCATGTGCTGGTGCGGTCCGGGGACGCGCCCAAGTTCGCCGAGGTCCCCGGCTCCTACACCCGGATCGCGGTCGGCGGCGCGCCTGAGGGCTGGCTGCCGTACGAGGAGGCGTACGACGCCCCCGCAGGGTTCACGGCCGACGGACCCACCCGCTCCGACGACCCGCTGATGCTCTACTTCACCTCGGGTACCACCGCCCGCCCCAAGCTGGTCGAGCACACCCATGTCTCGTACCCCATCGGCCACTTGGCCACCATGTACTGGGTCGGCCTGAAGCCCGGCGACGTCCATCTGAACATCTCCTCGCCCGGCTGGGCCAAGCACGCCTGGTCCAACCTGTTCGCCCCGTGGAACGCCGAGGCCACCGTCTTCATCTTCAACTACACCCGGTTCGACGCGGGCCGGCTGATGGCCGAGATGGACCGCGCCCATGTCACCACCTTCTGCGCTCCGCCGACCGTGTGGCGCATGCTCATCCAAGCCGACCTCGGTCAACTGCGCACGCCGCCGCGCGAGGTGGTGGCCGCGGGCGAGCCGCTCAACCCCGAGGTCATCGAACAGGTGCGGAGCGCCTGGGGGTTGACCGTCCGGGACGGCTTCGGGCAGACCGAGACCGCCGTCCAGGTCTCCAACCCGCCGGGCCAGCGGCTGAAGACCGGCTCCATGGGCCGCCCCAGCCCCGGCTACCGGGTGGAGCTGCTCGACCCGGTCACCGGCGCGCCCGGCGCCACCGAGGGCGAGATCGCGCTCGACCTCGCCGCTGTGCCCATCGGCCTGATGGCCGGCTACCACGGCGACCCGGACCGCACCGCCGAGGCCATGGCGGGCGGCTACTACCGCACCGGCGACATCGCGGCCCGCGACGAGGACGGCTACCTGACCTACATCGGCCGCGCCGACGACGTCTTCAAGGCGTCCGACTACAAGATCAGCCCCTTCGAGCTGGAGAGCGCGCTGCTGGAGCACGAGGCGGTGGCCGAGGCCGCCGTGGTGCCCGCCCCGGACGAGCTGCGGCTCGCCGTGCCCAAGGCGTACATCGTGCTCGCCGAGGGCTACGCGCCCGGCCCCGACACCGCCAAGGTCCTCTTCGAGCACTCCCGCCGGGTGCTCGCCCCCTACAAGCGCATCCGCCGGCTGGAGTTCGGCGCCCTGCCCAAGACCGTCTCCGGCAAGATCCGCCGCATCGAGCTGCGCGAGGCCACCGCGCAGGGCTCGGCGGACGAGTACCGCGAGGAGGACTTCCGGTGAGCACCCCCGAGCTGTCGTACGCCCACGGCACCGGCACCACCGCGCTGCTCGGCGACACCATCGGCGCCAACCTCGCCCGTGCGGCGCGGACTTGGCCGGATCGCGAGGTCCTGGTCGACGTCGCGGGCGGGTGCCGCTGGACGTACGCCGCCTTCGACGCCGACGTGGACCGGCTCGCCTGCGCCCTGCTGGCGAGCGGCATCGCGAAGGGCGACCGGGTGGGCATCTGGGCGGTCAACCGCGCCGAGTGGGTGCTCGTGCAGTACGCCACCGCTCGCGTCGGCGCCATCCTGGTCAACATCAACCCGGCCTACCGCACCCACGAGGTGGGGTTCGTCCTGCGGCAGTCGGGCGTACGGCTGCTGTTCGCCTCCCTCGGCCACAAGAGCAGCGACTACCGCGCCATGGTCGAGGAGGTCCGCGGCGGCTGCCCGGAGCTGCGCGAGGTGGTCTACCTCGGGGACCCCGGCTGGGCGGAGTTCACCGCGCGCGGCGTCGTCGGCGACCGGTCCGAACTGGCGGCGCGGGAAGCCGAGTTGTCCTGCGACGACCCGGTCAACATCCAGTACACCTCGGGCACCACCGGCTTCCCCAAGGGCGCCACCCTCTCGCACCACAACATCCTCAACAACGGCTATTTCGTGGGGGAGTTGGTCAAGTACACCGAGCAGGACCGCATCTGCGTCCCGGTCCCCTTCTACCACTGCTTCGGCATGGTGATGGCCAATCTGGCGGCCACCTCGCACGGCGCCTGCCTGGTGATCCCGGCGCCGTCCTTCGAGCCGGCGGCCAGCCTGGAGGCGGTGCAGCGGGAGCGGTGCACCTCCCTGTACGGCGTCCCGACCATGTTCATCGCGGAGCTGAACCTGCCGGACTTCGCGTCGTACGACCTCTCCACCCTGCGCACCGGCATCATGGCGGGCTCGCCCTGCCCGGTGGAGGTGATGAAACGGGTCGTCGCCGAGATGCACATGGCCGAGGTCGCCATCTGCTACGGCATGACCGAGACCTCGCCGGTGTCCCTCCAGACCCGCACCGACGACGACCTGGAGCACCGCACCGCCACCGTCGGCCGCGTCCTGCCCCACCTGGAGGTCAAGGTCGTCGACCCGGCCACCGGCGTCACGCGGCCCCGCGGCACCGCGGGCGAGTTGTGCACCCGCGGCTACAGCGTGATGCTCGGCTACTGGGACGAGCCGGAGAAGACCGCCGAGGTCGTGGACGCGGGCCGCTGGATGCACACCGGGGACCTCGCGGTGATGCGCGCGGACGGGTACGTGGAGATCGTCGGCCGCATCAAGGACATGATCATCCGGGGCGGCGAGAACATCTACCCGCGTGAGATCGAGGAGTTCCTCTACGCCCACCCGAAGATCAGGGACGTACAGGTGGTCGGGGTGCCGGACGAGAAGTACGGCGAGGAGGTGCTGGCCTGCGTGATCCCGCACGACGCGGGTGACCCGCCGGAACTGGAGGAGCTGCGCGCCTTCTGCCGGGGGCGGCTCGCGCACTACAAGGTGCCGAGCAGGCTGAGCATCCTCGACGCCTTCCCGATGACGGTGTCCGGGAAGGTCCGCAAGATCGAGCTGCGGGAGCGGTACCGGGACTGAGCCCCCGCGTCAGCCCCGCCGCGCGCGGCGCCCCGCTTCCGGGGCGCCGTCGGCGTTCAGGGCGTCGGCGGGGTCGTTCACCGGCTGCGGGACGCCCGCGAGGTCCAGCACGAACAGCGGTACGCCCAGGGAGTTCGCGCGGGCGCGGGCGGCGTCGGTGTACCCGGAGAGGGAGAAGTAGACGCAGTCGGCGGACTCCGTCATCGCGGTCAGCCACAGGCACTCCACCTCGCGGGGCCCGGCGGGCCGTACCGTCGGGTCCACCTGGGCGAGCAGACCGCGGGCGGCGAGCCCGATGCCGCGCGCGGGACGCTGGTCGGCGCGCCGGATGTCGCCGTAGCCGAGCCAGCGCAGATACAGCGCGGTCGCGGTGACGGCGTCGCGTGCGGTGCGGACGGCGTGCGGCTGGAAGGCGCGGCGGGGCGGGGTCGGCCCGGCGAGCTCGGGCTGGTCGGGCTCGGGCCGGGCGGGCTCGGGCCCGGCGGCGCGGGGGCCGGCCGGTGCGGGGAGCGGTTCGGACGGGACACCCGCCGGGCCCGGACCGGTCTCGGCCACCGGGATGCGCAGCACCGTGCCGCACGGGCAGCCCAGTTCCGGGCGCGGCCAGTGGTTCAGCCGTCCGCAGGCGGCGCACGTGGCGCCGACCCACTCCTCGTCCCGGGACCGTGGCCCGGCCACGGCCGGCGCGGCGAGGCGGTCCGGCCGCAGGGCGGCCGGAGTTCCGCAGGCGCAGGGATACACCGGGGCGGTGTAGACGTGCTCGCGCCGACAGGCCGGGCAGCGCACCGGCACGCTCTCGGGCATGGCCCACTCACTCTCGCACGACACCTCGGGACAGCGCACCCATGGTGCTCCCGCAGTACCGCTTTTGTCCGGCGTTCCCGCGCCGCTTGCCGGTGTCTTTGTCTCTCTTGACGAGGTCAACACCCACCTCTACATTGCTTCCAGATAGTAGAAAGCAAATTCCATCATACGGAATTTGATGGGACCTCTGGAGACTGTGCTCACCGCGGGGCGCGACGGGAGTACCGCATCCGACACCGAGGCAGGAGTACTCGATGGCTCGTATGACCGCTGCCCGCGCGGCAGTTGAGATCCTCAAGCGCGAGGGCGTCACCGACGCCTTCGGTGTGCCGGGCGCCGCGATCAACCCGTTCTACAAGGCCCTCAAGGAGGGCGGCGGCATCCAGCACACCCTCGCGCGCCATGTCGAGGGCGCCTCGCACATGGCCGAGGGCTACACCCGCGCGCGGCCGGGCAACATCGGCGTGTGCATCGGCACCTCAGGACCGGCCGGCACGGACATGATCACCGGCCTGTACTCGGCGACCGGTGACTCGATCCCGATCCTGTGCATCACCGGGCAGGCGCCCACGCACGTGATCCACAAGGAGGACTTCCAGGCCGTCGACATCGCCGCGATCGCCGGTCCGGTGACGAAGATGGCGGTGACCGTGCTGGAGGCGGCCCAGGTCCCCGGCGTCTTCCAGCAGGCGTTCCACCTGATGCGCTCCGGCCGGCCCGGCCCGGTGCTGATCGACCTGCCGATCGACGTCCAGCTCACGGAGATCGAGTTCGACCCGGAGACGTACGAGCCGCTGCCGGTGTACAAGCCCGCCGCGACCCGTGCCCAGATCGAGAAGGCGATGTCCTACCTGCTCGCGGCCGAGCGGCCGGTGCTGGTGGCGGGCGGCGGCGTCATCGGCGCCGACGCGTGCGAATTGCTCACCGAGTTCGCCGAGCTGACCGGCACCCCCGTCATCCCCACCCTGATGGGCTGGGGCGCGCTGCCCGACGACCACGAGCTGAACGCGGGCATGGTCGGCGTGCAGACCGCGCACCGCTACGGCAACGCCACGTTCCTGGAGTCCGACTTCGTCCTCGGCATCGGCAACCGGTGGGCGAACCGGCACACCGGCTACAAGCTGGACGTCTACCGCGCGGGCCGCACCTTCGTGCACGTGGACATCGAGCCCACGCAGATCGGCCGGATCTTCCCGCCGGACTACGGGGTGGTGTCCGACGCGCGGGCGGCGCTGGAGCTGTTCGTGCAGGTGGCACGGGAACTGAAGGCCGCGGGCCGGCTCCCCGACCGCGGTGAGTGGATCTCCTCCTGCCAGGAGCGCAAGGCCACGCTGCTGCGCCGTACGCACTTCGACGACGTGCCGATGAAGCCGCAGCGGGTGTACGAGGAGATGAACCGGGCCTTCGGCCCCGAGACGCGGTACGTCACCACGATCGGCCTCTCCCAGATCGCCGGCGCCCAGATGCTGCACGTCTACAAGCCCCGGCACTGGATCAACTGCGGCCAGGCGGGGCCGCTCGGCTGGACGATCCCGGCCGCGATCGGCGTGGCCAAGGCCGATCCGGAGGCGGCGGTGGTCGCGCTCTCCGGCGACTACGACTTCCAGTTCCTGATCGAGGAACTGGCCGCCGCCGCCCAGCACCGGATCCCGTACGTGCACGTGCTGGTCAACAACGCCTACCTCGGCCTGATCCGCCAGGCGCAGCTCGGCCTGGACATCGACTTCCAGGTCAATCTGGAGTTCGAGAACATCAACACGCCCGAAATCGGGGTGTACGGCGTGGACCATGTCAAGGTCGCCGAGGGCCTGGGCTGCAAGGCGCTGCGCGTCACCGAGCCGGACCAGCTGGGCCCCGCCTTCGAGGAGGCGAAGAAGCTGGCGGCGCGGTACCGGGTGCCGGTCGTGGTGGAGGCGATCCTGGAGCGGGTCACGAACATCTCGATGAGCCGCACGATGGACATCAGCGACGTCACCGAGTTCGAACCCCTCGCCACGGAGCCGTCGCACGCGCCGACGGCGATCGGCGCGCTGAACCGCTGACGCCTCGCGGCACACGCAAGGGGCGGCCCGTCCGGTGTGGACGGGCCGCCCCTTTCTCCTGTCCGCCCCTACCCCTCGTGCTCCGAAAGCCCCGGCCACTCCTCGGGCCCGCCCCCCTGCCACTCGATGAGGTCGTCCTCCTCCACCTCGATCCGGTCCAGATCGGCCAACCGCAAGATCTCCACCACATCGTCCAGATGCGACGCCAGTCCCAGCGTCACCTCCCCTTCGGTGACCCGCCGGGACCCGTCGAGGGCGGGCGGGTGGACGACGATGTGCGGATGCGCCGGATTACCCATACCACCACCGTGCGCCGCCCACGCCCTCCCCGCACGCCGGGCTCGTCGGACCCGGCGGGCGCGGGGGAGCGGCACGTCGTACGGCCGCTGCGGGACTCCTCGGAGCCGCACCGTGACGTCGTCGCGTACACCCACTGATCCCGCGGCGGAGACCTGGCCCCTCGCCGCAGGCACTCGTACTGCCCGCCACGGGCCACGACGGCCGGGCGGTGACGAGGCGGACGTCGCCGCCGGTACGCGCGGGGCGCCCCGCACAACGCCGAACGCTCCCTCGCCGGGGCTGTCGGGCCGGCGTAGGGAGCGTTCTGTTGGTGCCGTCCGGCGGCGCGGCGCTGGGCGCGACAGGTCGGTCGCGCCGCCGGACGGGGTAGGGGTGGGTGGGGACCGCGGGGGTGTGACGGAGCGGGGGCCCTTCACTCTGGTCGAGAAGGGACCCGGCTCCTTGACCACCGCACTGGCTCGCACGCCGCCGCGGTCCTCGCCCTGCCCGCGCCGCGTCGGACGGCCACCCCTCAATCCGGGCCGTCCGTGCGGCGCGGGCCGCGTGCGCGGGCATGACCTCCCGTCAGGCCCCGCACGCCGCCTTGCCGATCGGTCGAAGCGTTCAGTCCTCGCGCAGGGCCTCGACCGCTTCGCGCACCCGCCGGCCGTACTCCGGGTCCGCGGCCTGGAAGTGCGCCAGGTTCTTCTCGATCACATCGTCGCGGGAGACCCGGGCGAGGCCCCCGGCGATGTTCGCGACCAGACGCCGCTTCTCCTCCTCGGACATCAGCCGGTACAGCTCGCCCGCCTGGTAGAAGTCGTCGTCCTTGGTGTGCAGCGGCGCGGCATGGGTGCCGGTGTGCCCGGAGACGGGCAGCGGTGCCGCGAGCGGGCGGCCGGTCTCCACGGGGCCGTCGTAGGAGTTCGGCTCGTAGTTCTTGGCGTACCGGCCCTGGGAGTTGACCGCCATGAGACCGTCGCGCCCGTAGTTCTCCGCGGTCGTGGCGCGCGGCGCGTTCACGGCGAGCTGGGTGTGGTTGACGCCCAGGCGGTACCGGTGGGCGTCCGCGTACGCGAACAGCCGCCCCTGGAGCATCTTGTCCGGCGAGGGACCGATGCCCGGCACGAAGTTGTTCGGGGAGAACGCGGCCTGCTCGACCTCGGCGAACACGTTGTCCGGGTTGCGGTCCAGGACCAGCCGGCCCACCCGCTGGAGCGGGTAGTCCCGGTGCGGCCACACCTTCGTCAGGTCGAACGGGTTGAAGCGGTACTCCTCCGCCTCGGCTGCCGGCATGATCTGCACGTACAGCGTCCACGACGGGTGCACGCCCCGCTCGATCGCCTGGAGCAGGTCCGTCTGGTGCGAGTTGGGGTCCTTGCCCGCCAGCTCCTGCCCCTGCTCGGTGGACAGGCAGCGGATGCCCTGGTTCGTCTTGAAGTGGTACTTGACGAAGAAGCCCTCGCCCGCGGCGTTCGTCCACTGGTAGGTGTGCGAGCCGTAGCCGTTCATGTGCCGGTACGACGCCGGGATGCCGCGGTCGCCCATCAGCCAGGTCACCTGGTGCGTGGCCTCGGGGGCGTGCGCCCAGAAGTCCCAGACGTTGTCCGGCTCCTGCTTGCCGGTGAACGGGTCCCGCTTCTGCGAGTGGATGAAGTCGGGGAACTTCAGCGGGTCCTTGATGAAGAACACCGGGGTGTTGTTGCCGACGAGGTCGTAATTGCCCTCCTCGGTGTAGAACTTGAGCGCGAACCCGCGCGGGTCGCGCACCGCGTCGGCGCCGCCGAGGTTGTCCGCGACCGTGGAGAACCGCGCGAACACCTCGGTGCGCCTGCCGACCTCGCCGAGGAAGTGGGCGTGGGTGTACCCGGTGACGTCGTCGGTCACCTCGAAGTGGCCGTACGCGCCGGAGCCGCGGGCGTGCACCACCCGCTCCGGGATCCGCTCGCGGTTGAAGCGCGCGAGCTTCTCCAGGAGGTGCTGGTCCTGGAGCAGGAGCGGGCCGCCGACGCCGGCGGTGGCGGAGTTCTGGTTGTCGGCGACCGGGGCGCCGGACTCTGTCGTGAGCACGCGCTGCGACATCGTGGACCTTCCATGCGGGTGGCAGCGGAAATCGTCTTCCGCTTTGTGGAGCCTAGAAGTCTGCGTGGAGCCTAGGAGCGGGGTGAACAGGGCGTCAACAGTTTGTTGAATTTGGTTCCGGGCCGCGGCACCGCATTGGGCGCGACGGGACAGGTGTCGACGGCACCGCGACCCGGAAGTCTCGGAGGGGGCCCGGAGGCCGGTCCTGGGGGGGCGGCGTCAGACCTGCGCGCCGGACAGCCGTTCCACCGACCGCAGCAGCGCCGAGTGGTCCAGCCCCCCGTCGCCCTGCGCGCGCAGGGACGCCACCAGCTGGGCGACCACGGCACCGACCGGCAGGGCCGCGCCGACACTGCGGGCGGCGTCGGTCACGATGCCCATGTCCTTGTGGTGCAGATCGATCCGGAACCCCGGTGCGAAGTCGCGGTTCAGGAAGTTGTCCTTCTTGCGCGTCAGCACCGTCGAGCCCGCGAGCCCGCCGTTGAGCACGTCGAGCGCGGCTGCGAGGTCGACGCCCGACTTCTCCAGGAAGACCACGGCCTCGGCGCACGCCTGGATGTTCACGGCGACGATCAGCTGGTTGGCCGCCTTCACCGTCTGCCCCGAGCCGTGCGGCCCGCAGAGCACGATGGTCTTGCCGAGGGCCTCGAACAGGGGCTTGGCCTCGTCGAAGTCGGCCTGCTCGCCGCCGACCATGATGGACAGCACCGCCTCGACGGCCCCGGCCTCGCCGCCGGACACCGGGGCGTCCAGGACCCGGATGCCCTTCTCCTTCGCGGCGGCCGCCAGCTCGATCGAGGTGCCCGGTGTGATCGAGGACATGTCGATCAGCAGGGTGCCGGGCCGGGCGTGCTCCAGGATGCCGTCCGGGCCGTAGGCGATGGCCTCCACCTGCGGGGACGCGGGGACCATGGTGATGACCACATCGGCCTCGCGCACGGCCTCGGCGATCGAGGGGGCCGCGGTGCCGCCGGCGGCGGCCAGCCGGTCCAGCTTCGCCTGTTCCAGGGTGTAGCCGGTGACGTCGTAACCCGCCTTGATCAGGTTCTCGGACATGGGGGAGCCCATGATGCCGAGGCCGATCCAGGCGATCTTCGGGAGCGTTGTGCTCATGTTCGGGGTGCCTCTCTCAACTGCCGTGCGATGTCAGGGGCGTTCAGCGCGCCGGGCGCGCCTCGCGCGGGAGCCAGTCGAAGGACTCGGCGCTGGGGCGGTCGCCCGGCTTGTACTCCAGGCCCACCCAGCCCTCGTAACCGGCCTTCCGCAGCCGGTCCAGCAGCTCCGCCAGCGGGAGCGAGCCCGTGCCGGGGGCGCCGCGGCCCGGACTGTCGGCGATCTGGACATGGCCGGTCTTCCCGGCGTACCGGTCGATCACCGCGGGCAGGTCCTCGCCGTTCATGGCCAGGTGGTACAGGTCCATCAGGAACGAGGCGTTCCCGAGGCCCGTCGCCGCGTTGACCCGGTCGACGACCTCCACCGCGGCCGGCGCCGACACCAGCGGGTAGCGCGGCGACTCGGGCGCGTTCAGCGCCTCGATCAGCAGCGTCGCACCGATCCGGTCGGCGGCGCGGGCCGCGAGGACCAGGTTCTCCAGGGCGAGCGCGTCCTGCTCGGCCGGGTCCACCCCGTCGACCCGGTTGCCGTAGAGCGCGTTGAGCGCGGTGCAGCCGAGGGACGCGGCGAAGTCCGCGGCCACGTCGATATTGGCGCGGAACCGCTCGGACTCCTCGCCGGGGACCGACAGCGCGCCGCGGTCCGGGCCCGGCAGCTGTCCGGCGTAGAAGTTCAGTCCGGTCAGTCGTACGCCCGCGTCCTCGATGGCCCGTTTCAAGGCGTCCAGTTCGGATTGCGGGGGAGTGGGGGAGTCGACCCAGGGCCACCACAGCTCGACCGCGGTGAAGCCGGCCGCGGCGGCTGCCGCGGGGCGCTCCAGGAGCGGGAGTTCCGTGAAGAGGATCGACAGGTTGACGTTGAAGCGCTGGTCTGCGGCGGTGCCCCAGTCGAAACCTGGCATGTCGGGCCGCGCTCCCTTCCGTGGTAGTTATTCCGCATTACGGAAGTTCGTTTCTGCGTATTGGAAGATTGCCGCCGTGTGTCGCCGCTTGTCAAGGGGGTCCGCCCGCCGTTCCCCGCCGGGGCACCCCGCGGCGCGTACCGCGCGTTAGGTTGTGCGCGTGCGATTGAAAGTGGAGTTCACGACCGAACCCTTCGACCTGGAAGAGGCCCCCGCGCACGCCCTGGCGGCGCGGGAGGTCGTCGAGACCGCGCCCCTGGACGCCGTGGACGTCGGCCCGTTCGGCAACACCGCCGAGGGCGGCGCCGAGCAGGTGCTCACCGCGGTCGACGCGCTGCTGCGCCGGAGCCTCGCGGCGGGCGCCACCCGGATCTCGCTCCAGGTCAACGTGCTGGGCGGCGGCAGTGGCGGCGAAGCCGGGGAGGGTGATGGATGACCGGGGAGGAGCCCTTCATCGCGGCCGTGAAACCGCTGGTCGACGCCATGGGCGGGGTGATGGTGCCGGCCGACGAGGCCGGCCCGGAGGATGTCGTGCTCGCCTGGGAGGGCGCCGACGTCGTCGCCGTACGCCTGCCCCAGCTCGCCGACTCCCTCGATCACATCCTCGCCGCGATGGAGCGCCGCGAGGGCCGGCCCCTGTCCGACCTGGACCGCAAGGCCAAGCAGGAGGTCGTGCGGATACTGGAGGCACGGGGCGCCTTCGCCGTGCGGCACGGGGTGGAGACCGTGGCGAGCGCGCTGGGCGTCAGCCGCTTCACGGTCTACAACTACCTCAACCGGGAGAAGGGCAGCTGAGGCGTCCGGAAGGTGTCGGCGCTTGTAACGGCTCGTAACGCAGATTTTTCAACAAAGTGTTGACGCGACGTTTCCGGGGGCGTTAGCTATCGGCAGCCCGTTCAGCACGAAGGCCGAATCCGGCCACGGAGGCTCCCGTGACGTCGACTTCCACGCCCCCCGGTCTGGCCCGGTTCAACGATCTGAAGGAGCGGGCGGCCTTCGCCGCCCTCCACGAGGCGTGCGCCTCCACGGCGTGGGCGCGGCGGCTGACCGCCGCCCGTCCCTACGCCACCGCCGACGAGCTCTACGCCGCCGGTGACGCGGCCCTGGCCGAGCTGACCGCCGCCGATCTGGCGGAGGCGATGGCCGGGCACCCGCCGATCGGGCGGCCCCGGCCGGGCGATCCGGCCTCGGCCCGCGAGCAGCGCGGCATGGCCGGCGCGTCCGAGGAACTCAAGGCCGAGATGCTCGATCTCAACCTGGCCTACCAGGAGAAGTTCGGGCACGTCTTCCTCATCTGCGCCACCGGTCTGACCGGCGAGCGGATGCGGGACGCGGTCAAGGAGCGGATCGGCAACGCGCCGGAGCAGGAGCGGGAGATCGTCCGCGCCGAGCTGGGGAAGATCAACCGCATCCGACTGGCCCGACTCGTCGAAGAGGACGCCTGACCATGAGCACCAGCACCACCGCCTCCGTGTCCACGCACATCCTGGACACCTCGATCGGCCGCCCCGCCCACGGCGTCGCCGTCCACCTCTTCGCCCGCTCGGGCGCGGACGCGGACTGGCGATCGCTCGGCGGCTCCGCGACCGATGCCGACGGCCGGTGCAAGGATCTGCCGGCCCCACCGGCGGGTACCACCCAGGTACGGCTCGACTTCGCCGTGGAGCCGTATTTCCGAGAGCAATCTGCGAACCAGCAAGCCGATGCGCAGCAGGACGCCCCCGCGAATCGGGACAGCGGACCGGGCGTGTTCTTCCCGGAAGTGGCGATCACCTTCGCCGTCGTACCGGGCGAGCACTACCACGTACCGCTGCTGCTCAACCCGTTCGGCTACTCCGTTTACCGAGGGAGCTAGCTACATGACCGTCAATTCCCGCCCTGCCCGCCCTGTGATCCTGGGCCAGAACCAGTACGGCAAGGCAGAGAACCGAGTCGTCAAGATCACGCGGGACGGCGCCACCCATCACATCAAGGACCTCAATGTCTCCGTGGCGCTGAGCGGCGACATGGAGGACGTCCACTACTCCGGCTCCAACGCCCATGTGCTGCCGACCGACACCACCAAGAACACGGTGTTCGCGTTCGCCAAGGAATACGGCATCGAGTCCGCCGAGCAGTTCGGCATCCACCTCGCCCGCCACTTCGTCACCTCTCAGGAGCCGATCCACCGCGCCCGGATCCGGATCGAGGAGTACGCCTGGGAGCGGATCGCCACCTCCGACGCCAACTCCAAGTTCATCGGCGCCGACGAGGTCAAGCACTCCTTCGTCCGCAAGGGCCAGGAGACCCGGCTGACCCAGATCACCTACGACGGCTCGTCCTGGGAGGTCGTCTCCGGCCTCAAGGACCTGACCGTCATGAACTCGACCAACTCCGAGTTCTGGGGCTACGTCAAGGACAAGTACACGACCCTCCAGGAGACCCACGACCGCATCCTGGCGACCTCCGTCGCCGCCCGCTGGCGGTTCAACTGGACCGACGACGAGCAGAAGATGCCGCACTGGGAGAAGTCGTACGAGCAGGTCAAGAAGCACATGCTGCAGGCCTTCGCGGAGACCTACTCGCTCTCCCTCCAGCAGACGATGTACCAGATGGGCGCGCGCATCATCAACAACCGCGGCGAGATCGACGAGGTCCGCTTCTCGCTGCCCAACAAGCACCACTTCCTGGTCGACCTGGAGCCGTTCGGGCTCAAGAACGACAACGAGGTCTACTACGCCGCCGACCGGCCCTACGGCCTGATCGAGGCGACCATCCTGCGGGACGGCTGCGAGCCGCGGATCCCGGCGGACCTCACCAACCTCTGATCCCCCGCAGTACCGCCCCCTGATTTCCCCGCACCCTGATCGACCTCCTTTTCGGCACCCGCGGCCGGGGTACCACCCCACCGGAGCCCGGCCGCGGCACTCAAATCTCCCCAGGGTCCTGCCGTGCCCTCCCCACAGAAGTCCGCTGAGCGAAAAGGACGAAACATGGCAGCAGCCCAGCGCATCGTCATCGAGAACTGTTCGATCGCGACCGTCGACGCCGACGACACCGAGTACGCCTCCGGGTACCTGGTCCTGGCCGGCAACCGCATCGAGGCGCTCGGCGCGGGGTCGGCCCCCGAGAACCTGGAGAACGTGGTCCGCCGGATCGACGCGACCGGGCATCTCGCGACCCCCGGCCTGATCAACACCCACCACCACTTCTACCAGTGGATCACCCGCGGCCTGGCCACCGACCACAACCTGTTCGACTGGCTGGTCGCGCTCTATCCGGTGTGGGCGCGCATCGACGAGCCCATGGCCTACACGGCGGCCCGGGGCTCGCTCGCCATGATGGCCCGCGGCGGCGTCACCACCGCCATGGACCACCACTACGTCTACCCGCGCGGCACCGGCGACCTGTCCGGCGCGATCATCCGCGCCGCCCGCGAAACGGGCGTCCGCTTCACCCTCGCCCGCGGCTCCATGGACCGCGGTGAGTCGGACGGCGGGCTGCCCCCGGACTTCGCCGTGGAGAGCCTGGAGGGTGCGCTCGCCGCGACCGAGGCCACCGTCAAGGAGCACCACGACCCCTCCTTCGACGCCATGACCCAGGTCGCCGTGGCCCCCTGCTCCCCCTTCTCCGTCTCCACCGAACTGCTGCGCAACGCGGCCGAGCTGGCCCGCCGACTGGGTGTACGGCTGCACACGCACGGCTCGGAGACCGTGGAGGAGGAGAAGTTCTGCCACGAGCTGTTCGGCATGGGCCCCACCGACTATTTCGAGTCCACGGGCTGGCTGGGCGAGGACGTGTGGATGGCGCACTGCGTCCACATGAACGACTCCGACATCGCGGCCTTCGCCCGCACCGGGACCGGGGTGGCCCACTGCCCCTCGTCCAACGCCCGGCTCGCCGCGGGCATCGCACGGGTCCCCGACATGCTCGCCGCCGGTGTCCCGGTCGGCCTCGGCGTCGACGGCACCGCCTCCAACGAGTCCGGCGAACTCCACACCGAGCTGCGCAACGCCCTGCTCATCAACCGGCTCGGCGCCCACAAGGAGGCGGCGCTGAACGCCCGCCAAGCCCTGCGGCTGGGCACCCACGGGGGCGCCCGCGTGCTCGGCCGGGCCGCCGAGACCGGCTCGCTGGAGGCGGGCAAGCTGGCCGACGTGGTGCTGTGGAAGCTGGACACACTGGCCCACGCCTCCATCGCCGACCCGGTGACCGCGCTGGTCTTCGGCGCGGCCGCCCCGGTCACCGCGTCGTTCGTGAACGGTCGTCAGATCGTCGCGGACGGCCGCCTGCTGACCGTCGACGAGGACGCCGTCGCCCGCGCCACCCGTGACGAGGCCCGGCGTCTCGCGCAGCTCGCCGCCCAGGGCTGAGCCCCCCGACTCCGGCCGGGAGGGACGGCTCCCGGCCGGCAGCCGTGGACCCGAGCGGGGCCCACGGCGGCCGGCTCCGGGGCGCGCGCGAGCGTGCGCGCCCCGGAACGGTTCCCCACCAGGACCCCTACGGCTCCCACCAGGACCCTTACGGTTCCGCTCCACGACCCCTACGGGTCCCCGTCCACGCCCCCCGGTCCCGCACGACCGTCGCGCACCACCTCCCTGACACCCGCGTCCACAGCCGACGTGTTTAACCGACCGGAGGAGCCCGCCGTGTCCGCCCAACCCGCCGAAGCAGCGCCAGTCCCCGTCCACCCGGTGGACGAGAAACTCCCCGCCCTGAAGATGGCGACCAGCGGCCTGCAGCATGTGGCCGCCATGTACGCGGGCGTCGTCGCCCCGCCCCTGATCGTCGGCGCGGCCGCCGGTCTGTCCGGCACCGGTCTCACCTTCCTCACCGGCGCCTGCCTGTTCACCGCAGGGCTCGCCACGTTCCTCCAGACCCTCGGCTTCTGGAAGATCGGCGCCCGGCTGCCCTTCGTCAACGGCGTCACCTTCGCCGGTGTCGCCCCCATGACGGCGATCATCGCCTCGGCCAAGGACAAGTCCGACGCGCTGCCGATGATCTTCGGCGCGGTCATGGTCGCCGGCCTCCTCGGCTTCCTCGCCGCGCCGGTGTTCTGCAAGGCCGTCCGCTTCTTCCCGCCGGTCGTCACCGGTACGGTCATCACCTTGATCGGCGTCTCCCTGCTCCCGGTCGCCTTCGGCTGGGCCCAGGGCCCCGACCCGTCGGCCCACGACTACGGCTCCACCACCAACCTCACCCTGGCCGGCATCACCCTGCTGATCGTCCTGCTGCTGCGCCGCTTCACCCGCGGGTTCCTCAAGCAGATCGCCGTACTGCTCGGCCTGGTCGCCGGCACGCTGATCGCGATACCGTTCGGGGCCACCGACTTCTCCCCGGTCGCGGCGGCCGATCTGGTCGGCTTCCCGACGCCGTTCCACTTCGGCGCCCCGCAGTTCCACATCGCCGCGATCCTGTCGATGTGCGTGGTGATGGTGGTCTCGATGACGGAGTCCACCGCCGACATGCTGGCCCTCGGGGAGATCGTGGAGCGGCCCTCCGACGAGCGGACCATCGCGGCCGGCCTGCGGGCCGACACCCTGGGCTCCGCCCTCAGCCCCCTCTTCAACGGCTTCATGTGCAGCGCCTTCGCCCAGAACATCGGCCTGGTCGCCATGACCCGCATCCGCAGCCGCTTCGTCGTCGCCTTCGGCGGCGGCTTCCTCGTCCTGATGGGCCTGTGCCCCGCGGCCGCGTCCCTGATCGCCGTCGTCCCCCGCCCCGTCCTCGGCGGCGCCGGCGTCGTCCTGTTCGGCTCGGTCGCCGCGAGCGGCATCCAGACCCTGGTACGCGCCGGTCTCGACAAGGACAACAACGTCCTGATCGTCGCGGTCTCCCTGGCCATCGGCATCGTGCCGATCACCGCGCCGGACTTCTACCACGCCTTCCCGGACACCGCCCGGATCGTCCTGGACTCGGGTATCTCCACGGGTTGCATCACGGCGGTCCTGCTCAACCTGGTCTTCAACCACCTCGGCCGGAGCCGCGACGCACAGGACGTCACGCATCCGATGGAGGCGGGGGAGGAGTTGGCGTCGGCGCACTGACGCCTCCGGCCCGGAGCCCGGTGGTCGCCGCGCTCCGGGCCGGGAGCGGGCGTCCGCCGGGTCACAGCCCGAACAGCGCCGAATCGGTGGCGAGTTCCCGGAAGATCCCGGCGGGGTCGGCGACCAGCTTGCGTGCCTTCAGGTCGAGGAGGCCGCCGACGCCGGTGAGTTCGGCGGCCAGGGTGCCGTCGGTCTTGCGCAGCTGCTGGTTGATCCGGAAGGTCTTGCCGGCGGTCCATTCGAAGGCGCAGGTGACGTCCAGCTCGTCGCCGGCGAGGAGTTCGCGCAGGTAGCGGATGGTCGTCTCCAGGACCACGGGGCCGACGCCGGTGCGCACCAGGCCGGTCTGGCCGATGCCGGCGGCCCGGAGCAGCGACCAGCGGGCATGCTCGGCGTAGTTGAGGTACACGGCCTGGTTCAGGTGGCCCTGGACATCGATCTCGTACCCGCGGACGGTGACGCGGACGGAAAACGGTTCGCTCACGGCTGTTCCCCCTTGCTCCGGTACGGCGGCGCTGTCTGACCGCCGATCCTTCCATGCGCGACGCGGAGGCCGCCCTCGGGTCAGGCGCGGCGCGGGGACGCCAGCAGATAGCGGGTCCGGGTCCGCGGCTCGGTGTACTCGCCCGGCTGCCACCCCGCCCGCTCCAGCGTGTCCGCGCAGGCCGACAGGGCCGCCGCGTCCGGCGCGTACACGGCGACCGCCTCCGGCTGGGGGGTCGGGCGCACCCGGTAGCCGGGGGCGGACGCGGTCTCCGGGCGGTGTCCGGCCGCCTCCAGGGCGAGGGCGGCGGCCCGCACCAGATGGCCGCGCTCCCAGCCGCACGGACGGTCCACCGAGCCGTCCGGGTTGGTCATCCGGCGCAGCTCCAGCAGGCCCTGCCAGGCGCCGCGCACCTCACGCAGGCGTACGGCGTCCGAGGCGGGGGCCGCCTCCCGCGGTCCGCCGGCGCGGGCGGCGAACACCTCGGTCCCGGCGTCGGCCACCGCGCGCGCCGGGGACTCGGCCGGCGCCTCCCGTAGGCGCTGCCCCGCGGGGGTCAGGAAGTGGTCGTGCGGCGGGCGCGGGTGGCGGAAGGCGAGGCCGCGCCGCACCAGCGCCGTCAGCTGCGCCTGCGTACCGCGCAGCCGTCCGGTGACCGGGTCGGCGGCGTCGATCACCCGTCGCTGGGCGGCGGTCGGCTCTCGGCTCACGATGCGCTCCCTCCGGGGGTCGCCGGGGCGGGCCGCGGATTCGGCGGCTCGGGGGGAAGCGTAGGGCGACGGTGTGACAAGCGGCGCGAGGAGGGCCGTACCGCTCAGCTCGGGCGGATGTTCCAGCCCGCGATCACCGGCCGCCCGTGCTCGGTGCCGAGGCGGCACAGCGCGCCGGTGGCCAGGCGGAAGAGGGCGCCGTGGCGGGCGGACAGGCCCAGGTGGCGGGCGGTCAGGACGCGCAGGAAGTGGCCGTGCGCGACGAGCAGCACCACGCCCTCGGTGTCGCACTGGGCCGCGTCGACCCTGGCCAGCACCCGGTCGGCGCGTTCGCCGACCTGTTCCGGGCTCTCGCCGGGATGGTCGGGCGGGCCCGGTGCGACGCCGTCGGTGAACAGGAACCAGCCGGGGCGGGTGCGCTGGATCTCCACCGTGGTGACGCCCTCGTAGCCGCCGTAGTCCCATTCGCGCAGGTCGGCGTCGACGCGCGCGTCGTGGACGCCGATCAGTTCGGCGGTCTCGCGGGCGCGCCGCAGGGGGCTGACGAAGGCGGCGCCGATGCGGTGCGAGCCGATCAGCGGCGCCAGCCGGCGCGCCTCCTGCCGGCCGTGTTCGGTCAGGGGCACGTCGGTCCAGCCGGTGTGCCGTCCGGACCGCGACCACTCGGTCTCACCGTGCCGGACGAGAAAGAGGTCACCCATCCCCGCGCCTTCCCGCTCGTCTGGCAGCACCGTGTCACGGGGGCCCGGCCGCCGCAGGGCGGACTGCGCCGGATGGGCCTGTGCGAGGGGGAGCGTCTTCCGCCGGATACCGGCTCAACCGCTTGTCCCGGCCGGAGGCGCGGTGATTGACTCCCCGGAGATGACAGCCGAAGCCCGTGCGTCCCGACGGGTCCGCGGGCTCAGGGGGGAATCATCGACGGCGACGGCATGACCGCAGGCCCCTCCGGGCCGGTTCTGCGTACGGCTCTGCCCGGAACCCTCCCACGGCGCTCCCCTCCCCGGCTTCGCCCGGCGGGGCCGCCGGGCGCCGTACCGGCGACGAGCGGCGTGAGCCCGCGCCGTCCCGCTCGGCCCCCCGACGCCGGACCGCCCATGGCCGCCGCCCGCATTCCACCCGCCCATGACCGCCGCCCGCACCTCGCCCGTGCGTGACGGCGCCGACCCGACAGGCCGGTCATGACCGCTTTCCCCGCCTCCCGTCCGGTGGACGCAGCCCCGCGCCCCCTGGCGGTGCTCCTGCACTCCCGGCAGCCGCTCACCACCGACCCGGCGGCCACCTTCGACCCGGCGCGCTGGGAGACCGTCGTCCTCACCGATGCCGCCGATGACGCGGTGCTGCGCGAGGACGCGCCGGGTGCCGCCCCGGCCGTCCACCGGGCGCCGCGCGACACCTGGGCCACGGAGATCCGGCGCCTCGCCGGGGACCGGGCGGTGCAGATCGTCACCAACGACGAGTACTGCCTCATCTCCTGCGCCGGGCTGCGCGCCGAGTTCGGCCTGCCCGCGCGGCATCCGGCCCGCCCCGCGCACTACATCGACAAGGTGCTGATGAAGGAGCGCCTCGCCGCGGCCGGCGTGCGCGTGCCGCGCTTCCTCGCCCTCGCCGACGGGGTACCGGACCCGGAGCCCGGCACCGCGCTCGTCACCGGCACCATCGGCCTGCCGGCCGTCGCCAAGCCCCGCCGGGAGGCCAACTCACGGGGCGTCGCCATCCTCCGCACGGAGCCGGAGCTGCGCGACTGGCTCGCCGCGCACCGGGGTGAACAGGACTGGCAGGTCGAGGAGTTCCTCGACGGCACCTTCCACCACGTCAACACCCTGGTCCGCGACGGTGTGCTCACCCCGGTCCAGACCGGCACGTACCTCGGCCCCCTGCTCGACCTGCCCGAGGGCCGCAGGCTGGGTGGCTGGACCGTGCCGTGCGACAGTGAACTGTCCCACCGTGCGCATGAGTTGAACCGCGCCGTGGTCGCCGCCCTCGGTGGCGAGGGGGCCTTCGTCGTGCACACCGAGTTCGCCGTCGACGGCGCGGGCGAGCTGGTCGTCGTGGAGGTCGCCGGACGCGCTCCCGGCGCGCTGGTCTCCGAACTCTCCCGCCTGTACGCGGGGGTGAACCTGGAAGAGGTCAATCTCGCCCTCCAGGCGGACCTGCCCGTCCCCGTGCCGGACCCCACGGGCACGCAGGCCGCCTGGGTGTGGATCCCCGTCATGCCGGGCGAGCGCCACCGGCACACCCCCGAGACGACGAGCGAACGGCTCGTGCACGTCCGCCGGGCCGCCCGGCAGACCCACACCGGCACCGCGGGCGTGCTCGGCGTCTCCGTGCTGCTGTGGCACACCGACCCGGAGGTGCTGGCCGCCGATGTGCGCACGGCGGCCACCGGTCGGTGGTGCGGTGTGTGACCGCGCACGCCGTGCGGCGCGGCCCCCTACTGCCGGTAGCCCGCGAGGAACCGCCCGATCCGGCCGATCGCCGCCTCCAGGTCGTCGGCCTGGGGGAGGGTGAGGATGCGGAAGTGGTCGGGGGAGGGCCAGTTGAAGCCGGTGCCCTGGACGACCTGGATCTTCTCGCGCAGCAGCAGGTCCAGGACGAACTTCTCGTCGTCGTGGATGCGGTGCACCTTGGGGTCGAGACGCGGGAAGGCGTACAGGGCGCCCTTGGGCTTGACGCAGGAGACACCGGGGATCTCGTTGAGCTTCTCCCAGGCCACCGTGCGCTGCTCGTACAACCGCCCACCGGGCAGCGTGAGTTCGCGGATCGACTGCCGGCCGCCGAGCGCGGCCTGGATGGCGTACTGCGCAGGCGCGTTGGCGCACAGCCGCATGGAGGCGAGCATGGTCAGCCCCTCCAGGTAGTCCTTGGCGTGCTGCCGGGGGCCGGTGACGACCAGCCAGCCGGAGCGGAAGCCCGCCACGCGGTACGTCTTGGACAGTCCGCAGAAGGTGAGGACGACCAGGTCGGGGGCGAGGGCGGCGGCCGAGTGGTGCACGGCGTCGTCGTACAGGATCTGGTCGTAGATCTCGTCCGCGAACACCATCAGGCCGTGCCGGCGGGCGAGGTCCAGGATGCCCTCCACGACCTCCTTCGGATACACCGCGCCCGTCGGGTTGTTGGGGTTGATGATGACCACGGCCTTGGTGCGGTCCGTGATCTTCGCGGCCATGTCGGCGAGGTCCGGGTTCCAGTCGGACCCCTCGTCGCACAGGTAGTGCACGGCCCGTCCGCCGGCCAGCGTGGTCACCGCCGTCCACAGCGGGAAGTCCGGCGCGGGGATGAGGATCTCGTCGCCGTCCTCGACGAGCGCCTGTACGGCCATGGAGACCAGCTCGGAGACGCCGTTGCCCAAGTACACGTCGTCCACATCGACTTCGAGGCCCAGGTTCTGGTAGCGCTGGGCGACGGCGCGGCGGGCGGAGAGCACACCGCGGGAGTCCGTGTAGCCGTGGGCCCGCGGCAGCATCCGGATCATGTCCTGGAGGATCTCCTCCGGTGCCTCGAAGCCGAAGGCCGCGGGGTTGCCGGTGTTCAGGCGCAGCACGCTGTGGCCCGCCTCCTCCAGCGCATCGGCGTGCTCGATCACCGGGCCGCGGATCTCGTAACAGACCTCGCTGAGCTTGTTCGACTGCCGGAACTCCATGCGTCCCTCCCGGAACTCGTGTTGCTTGGTTTTACCAAGCTGGAGCTTGGAAAGTCCAACAACCTGTCTAGACTGCGTCGCATGCCACCTCGCCGAAGCTACGACCAGTACTGCTCCGCGGCCCGTGCGCTCGACCTCGTCGGGGACCGCTGGACCCTGCTGATCGTCCGGGAACTGCTCGCCGGCCCGCGTCGCTACACCGATCTGCACGCGGACCTGCCCGGCGTGAGCACCGACGTCCTCGCCTCCCGGCTGCGGGACATGGAACGGGACGGCCTGGCCGGCCGGCGCCGGCTGCCGCCGCCCGGCGCGGCCACGGTCTACGAACTCACCGCACGCGGACGCGCGTTGCTGCCGGTCCTCCAGGCGTTCGGCACCTGGGGCGAGGCCGAACTCGGCGAGCGCCGCCCGACGGACGCGGTCCGCGCGCACTGGTTCGCGCTGCCGCTGCTGCGTGCGCTGGAGGGACTCGGTGTGCGGGGACTGGTCGAGGTCCGCCTGGAGGAGGGCGAGTTCCATGTCCGGCCGGGCCTGGAGCCGGCGGACGCGGTACCGGTGTACGGCGACGGCCCGGCGCCCGCCCCCGAGGACGCGCGCCTCACCCTGACGACCCCGGTCTCCGAGGCCGTCGCCCGCGGCACCCTCACCCTCCCGGAGGCCCTGCGCACGGGCGAGGTCACGGTGGAGGGCGAGGGGCCGGCGGCGAAGGCGCTGCGGGAGGGGTGAGAGAACTCCCGGACGGCACGGGCGGGTTCACGAGGACGCCGGCAGGCTCCATTCGGCGGAGTGACCGGGCGGGAGCCCGAGGTCGTGCCGGACGGCCGCGTAGTAGGCCTCGCGTGCGGTGCGCTGCCGCGCCATCAGGGCCGCCCAGGTCTCGGGGTCGGGGGCGCCGTCGCGCAGGAACCGCTCCATGTCCATCACCGCGACGACCCATTCGCGAGCCTTGTCCACCACGCCGGTGCTGCCCAGCATGAGCAGCGCCTCCCCGGCGGGGTCGCGGGCATCGGCCGCCTCCGCCAGCTGGGAGGCCGCCTCCTCGGGGGACAGCGGGTGCGGATGCGGGTCGATGCCCTGGTGGGCCGCGATCCGGTAGGCCAGGGTGACGGACTGCTTGAGCGCTCTCGCGTACTCGGCGTAGATCGCCAGCCGCCGCTCCTCCCAGCGGGCCGACCGCTCGCGGTGGAAGCGGATGCGGTCGCCGCGGGCGATGGCCAGGTACGAGCCGATGGCACCGATGACGACCCCGACCAGCGCCGGAAGCTGTTGTATGAACGCGGACATGCGGCCAAGCTATCGGCTGCGGCGGGCGGCGGGGGCGATAAGCCGACGCGAGCGGCCGGAGCGAGGGCCGGGGACGGGAACCAGGGCAGGAAAAAGGCCCGCCACGCGGGCGGGCCCTTCTCCACAGCGGCGGTCGCAGACACCAAGACGGCGGGACTCCGAGACGGGGGACGCGGCTACGCCGCCACGGCGAGGTCAGACGGTCGGCGGGCGGCCGTGTCCCCGCGTCAGCGCGTACCCGCCGATGCCGGCCAGCGCCGCGAGCACCGCGCCGATGCCCGTCCACACCCAGCGGTCGGACCACCACCCGGAGGACCACCCGTCGCGGGAGCCGAAGCTGGAGAGCACGGCGGTCTTGGAATCGCCGCTCTGCTTCTCGGACTTGACCGCGATGCCGGGGACGAGCGGCTTGCCCAGGGAGCCGTCGACGGCGGAGGGGCCGCCGATGTCCTTGGAGTCCACCTGGACCTCCGCGTTCACCGGCTGACCGAGATCCGCCGCGCCGAGGTCCACGACCGTCAGCCGGACGTAGTACGTGCCGGGCAGCGGGTCGTTGGACCACGGCTCCGCCCAGCCGCGCACGGTACGCATCACACAGGCCAACTCGACCGGGCCCGCGCCCTGTCCGGCGGTGCGGGAGGAGGCGCCGTACTGGCAGGACTGGTGGCGGCGCAGCCCGTCGAACACGTCGAGCTGCCAGGTCTCGGCGCCGTGCGTCTGCGGCAGCTGCACGGTCGCCCTGACCGTCGGCCGCTGCCCGGTGTCCGCGGGGAACGACCAGTACAGGTAGTCACCGGTGGACCCGGAGGCAGTCGCCCGCTGCCCCTGCTGGAGCTCCGTCGCCGTGCGGAAGGACGTGCCCGCCTGCGTGGGCGCCGGCTTCCCGGAGCCGTCGGAGGAGCTGGGGGAGGGCGAGGTGTCGGCGGCTGCCGGTCCCGCGGCCAGCCCGAGCGCCAGCAGTGTCGTACCCAGAGCGCTCAATACGCGTACGGCCCGCATCAGTTCGTCCTCCAGATCGCGACCCGCCAGCGCGACAGCCAGCCCCACACCACACCCGCGACGAAGCCGACGAGCACCAGCGTGCCCAGCAGCCACCAGCCGCGCCCGAGCCCGAACGAGGCCACGTCGTGCGCCTGGTGGGGGCCGTTCACCACGTCCACGGTCAGCTCCAGCGGCAGACCCGGCGTGGTCTTCACGCCCGTGGGCGCCGAGAAGGAGTGCGCGACCTCCAGACACACCGTCTCCGCGGGCGCGTTGTCGTCGTCGCTCGACGGCTTGGGATAGCGCAGCCCGGTGGAGATCATGTCGGTGCGCCCGGTACCGGCCGCCTCACCGCGCACGATCTCCCGCCCCTTGAGGGTCACCGCCCGCAGCAGCACTCCGTAGGAGGGGTTCACGGCCCGGTCGTCCGCGACGCTCACCGAGGCGCGCAGCTCCTGGCCGGGCTCGACGTCGACCTTGTACCAGCGCTGCTGCCCGAAGGCCGCGCGGTCGGTGTACAGGCCGGACTTCAGGGTCGGCGCGCTCGCACACTGCCCGGCGCCCGTGGTGGCCACCGGCGTCACCACCGGATCGGCTGCCCGGTGCACCAACTGGCCCACTCGGTCGGTCAGTTCCTCCTTGTGCTGCACGGAGGTGTACGTGCCGCCGGTCGCGTCCGCGATGCAGCTGAGCTGGTCGCGCGTCTTGGAGTCGGGCACCAGGCCGAGCGTGTCGATGGTCAGGCCGATGCCCTTGGCGGCTATCTCGCGTGCCACCTCGCACGGGTCCAGCGGCTGACAGGTGTCCTCGCCGTCGCTGATCAGCACGATCCGGCGGGTGCCGGAACCGCCCTGGAGGTCGTCCGCCGCCTTCAGCAGCGCGGGCCCGATCGGCGTCCAGCCGGTCGGCTGGAGCGTGGCCACCGCGGTCTTCGCGTCGGTCCGGTTCAGCGGACCCACCGGGTACAGCTGCGCGGTGTCCTTGCAGCCTTCCTTGCGGTCGTTTCCGGGGTAGTTGGCGCCGAGGGTGCGGATGCCGAGTTCCACGTCCTGCGGGGTGGCGTCGAGCACGTCGTCGAACGCCTGCTTCGCCGCCGCCATCCGGGTGCCGCCGTCGATGTCACGGGTTCGCATGGATCCGCTGACGTCCAGCACCAGTTCGACCTTCGGAGCGGCCTGCTCCGTCTCGTCGGCGGCCGCCGCGGTCGGGAACGCGAGCCCGGCCGTCAGGGCGGCGAGCAGGGCGCACACTCCTGCCGCCAGCCGTTGTCTTCTGATCATCGACGGATCCTATTGATCAACCGCGCCGGCCTCCAAAACGAGCGGGTGGGGCAGGGTCGTCCACTGGTCGCCCGGTGTCCCCGGCGACAGCCGCATCAGCGTCAGCGCCTTCGCGGGGACCGGACCCCGGCGCAGCACCGCGAGATCGGGCGTGTCCGGCAGCTCCGGTACGACCGCCGCCAGCGCCGCCCCGAGCGCCGGACCGGAGCCCGCCACCGAGGCCAGCGCGCCCGCCACCAGAGAGCCGAACAGCTTGCGGCGCAGGGCGGTTTCGTCGTCCGTGACCAGCCGCCCGGTCAGCGGTGGCGGCGCGATGCCGTGCCGGGCGAGGCGGGCCGGACTGATCCGGACGTCGGCCAGATCCCGGTAGACCAGCCGCCGCGGCGACCCGTCGGTGCCCAGCACCACCAGGAGGTTCTGCCCGTGCGCCTCCAGGGCCACCCCGAGATCGAGCAGCCGCAGCCCCACGGTGAGCGCGAGCCGGGTGAACGCGGCCAGCCACACGGGGTTCCGGGGCAGCCGCGTGGTGGCGAGCGCGGCCACCGGCAGGACCCGCTCGCCCGGCTCCGCGTACCCCTCGGGGGACTCCCGCAGCAGCGCGGCCAGGTCGGAACTCCCCGCGGCGACCGCCCCCAGGGTGCGGGTGACATGCAGCAATCCGTCTGCGTGCCCGGCAAGTTCGGCCGCGAAGTCGGACAGCACCGCCGCCGCCTCGACCGAGTACGGCGAGATGTCCCGCACCGAGGAGGTCAGCCGGGCGCTCAGCGCCGTCTTCACATGGGGCCCGCCCGGCACGGCCAGCGTCCGCAGGGACATCAGCGGATGGGCCGCGCACCAGTCGTCGTACGACCGCTTGAGCACATGCGCCGCCTGCCACGGGTGCACCGGCACCAACACCCGCTCGCCGTCCCGCAGTTCGTCCGGCCAGGCGCCGGTCACCAGGCACTCGGCGGCCGGTACCGGCAGCGTGCCGAGCCGTACCACGGGCCGGTGCTCCGGGGCGTACGCCAGCTGCTCCGCGACCGACAGGCCGGGCCGGGAACGGCAGTTGGGATGGAAGGGGTGCCCGTCGACCACCCGCTGCTCCCACTCCCAGTCCCGCCCCGGATCTCCGGCCGCGGGGGCGTCCACCGGCCGGTCCGCCGGGTGACCGGCGGCGGCGCGGGACAGCGCCAGCGAGGCCACGCTGTGCCCCAGCTCCGCCGCGAACCCCTCGGCCCCCGGCCCCGCCACGCCGGCGGACGCCAGCCGAGCCATCAGCCGGGCCGGATCCGCGTACCGCTCCCGGTCCAGGAGCACGGCGCCGGCGTAGGCGTGCGTGGCGTACGGATCCGTGTCCGGCCCGTGCAGCGTCCGGCCGCCGGGCAGCCGCAGCGCCAGACCGTACGCCCCGTGCGTCCGGCCGGTGATCCAGGGCAGCGGTTCGTGCGCGAGGCCCCGCCACAGCCGGGTCAGCACGGCCGCGCGGGCGCCGGGCAGCTCGGCCTCGTACCGGGGCAGCAGTCCGGGGCGTACGGCCCTCAGCTCCGCGGCGACCTCGGCCTCGGCGGTGGGGGAGTGGGACACGGACGGCTCCTCGGTCGCGGCCGGTACGGGGCACGATGGCCGGGTACGGAAGACGGGACCATGGTCGCAGGACGGCACCATGGCCGGATACGAAGCCATACTGATCGCTTCCGGGCCCCTTGCGAAGAACGCGCCCCCGAGGGTGCGACGCTCGAAGGAGAACGGCTCGCAGAAGAACGCCGCCGAAGAACGAATGGAACGCGTGGACCCCAAGCCCCCCGCAGCCGCCGCCGACCGGCTCGCCGACGCCTATGCGGCCGCCCCCCTGCTCAACTGCCTGCTCCGCGAGGTGGCCGAGCCGCTGCCCGCCGCCCCCGGCGAGCGGCCGGCCCACCGGCTGCCCGGCACCGGGCGGCTGCTGCGGGTGCGCCCCGGCCGCCGACCCGCCGAGCCCGAGGTGTTCGCGGCCGGCGCCTGGCACCGCCTCGACCACCCCGAACTGGTCAAACTCGTCGCCGAGGAACTGCGCCGGGACACCGGGCTGCCCGGCGGCGACCTGCCCGCCGAGATGATCGACAGCCGGGAGGCCGTCGCCGCGCTGCTCGCCGCCCGCGCCCGCACCACCCCGCCCGACGACCTCTATCTGCGCTCCGAGCAGTCCCTGATCACCGGCCACCCCTACCACCCGGCCCCCAAGGCGCGCGGCGGCGGCCCGGTCGGGTCCTGGCTGCCGTACGCCCCCGAGGCGCACGCCCGCTTCCCGCTGGTGCTGCTCGGGGTGCGCGCGGACCAGGTGGCCGAGGAGGGCGACCTGCGCGCCCTGGACGCGCTGGGCAGCGCGCCGCCCGGCTACCGGCTGCTGCCCGCCCACCCCTGGCAGCTCGACCTGGCCGCCGAAACCCTCGCCCCCGCCTTCGCCGACGGCCGCCTGGTCCGGCTCGGCACCACCGCCTTCGACACCTGGCCGACGGCGGCCGTCCGCACGGTGTACGAGCCGCGGGCCGACCTGTTCCTCAAGTTCAGCCTGGACGTGCGCATCACCAACGACATCCGCCGGCTCTGGCGGCACGACCTGCGCCGGTTGCGCCGTACCGACACCGCCGCCGCGCGCGCCTTCGCCGCGATGGGAGCCGCGACGGGCACCAGTGCCGCCTGGCTCGCCGACCGCGGCCACCGCACCGCCGCCTTCGCGTACGAGGAGCTGGCGGTGGTGGTCCGCGACGGGCTGCGCGGCCATCTGCTGCCGGGCGCCGTGCCGCTGCTCGCCGCGGGCCTCGCCGAGGGCTTCGAGGGCAGCCCGCTGACCGCGGCGGCGGACCCGGCGGCCTGGTGGGAGGCGTACCTGGCCCGGGTCGTGCCGCCCGCGCTGACCGCGTTCGACGCGCACGGCGTCGTCCTGGAGGCGCACCTGCAGAACACCCTGGTCGCGGTGGACGCGGCCGGCACGCCCGTACAGGCGCTGTTCCGGGACGCCGAGGGCGTCAAACTGCTGCCGGACGTGCCGCGTGCCGCAGGCTGGCAGCGGCTCGTGTACTGCCTGGTGGTCAACCACCTGATGGAGATCGCCGCCGCGCTGGCCGAGCACCATCGCGGGTACGACCCCTGGCCCGCCGTGCGCCGGTCACTCGCCCGGCACGACCTGCCGGAGATCCCCGCCCTGCTGAGCTCGCCGACCCTGCCGGGCAAGACCAACCTGCTGCTGCGGTGGACGGGCGCGGACGGGGCGGACGCCCGCTATCTGCCGCTGCGCAACCCGCTCGCCGACGGCTGACCCCCGTACGACCGGCGTACGACCGGCGGCCGCCCCGGCGTACGACCGGCCGCGCTCACCGGGCCGTGCCGAAGTCCTGCGTCCAGTAGCTGCCGGGCCCCGCGAGACCGACCCCGATCTCCTGGTAGCCGCAGTCGAGGATGTTGGCCCGGTGGCCGGGGCTGGACATCCAGGCCGCCATGACCTCGGCGGCGGTGGCGTAGCCGTAGGCGACGTTCTCGCCGTACGCGCTCCAGGAGTACCCCGCGCGGGTGATCCGGGTGCCCGGATCGGAGCCGTCGGAGCCGGTGTGCGACATGTTCTGGTGGGCCGCCATGTCCGCGCTGTGCGCCTGCGCGGCCTCGGTCAGCTTGTCGTCGAGGGCGAGCGGCTGGCAACCGGCCTTCGCCCGCTCGGCGTTGACGAGCTGCACGATCTGCGCGGCGACGCCGGACGCGGGGGCGGCCGTGGCGGTCGGCGCGGGGGCGCTCGACGCGGCGGGGGCGGGCGCCGGGTCCGCGGAGGTCTGCGTGGTCCGCGCGGCCCGGTCGGCCGGGGGAGCGCTGCTCGCCGGGGTGGCGGCCGGTGCGCCGGTGGGGCGGGGCGCGTCGGCGGTCTTCAGTACGCGGTGATGGGGATGCGTCCGCCGCGTCGGTGTCGCCAGGGGCGTGCCGGGCTGCCGGGATATCGCGGTCCAGGCAGGCACGGGCGTGTCCACGGGCGCGGTGGAGTTTGCCGGCGCGACGGGAGCGGCGCCGGTGGCCGCGCTCTGGCCGGCCACGCCGGACGGCCAGTCCGCACAAGCCAGGGCGACGGACGGCACGCCCACCGCGCCGATCGCGACGGCGCCGATGACCATTCGCCGGAAGTGCTGCGTCTTGCGGTGCTTGCCCATGGTGTGAACCTCGCTCGGTGATCGCCGAGCGCCCAGTCTCAGCAGGTGCCGGACAGGACCGCAACGAGCCGTCCTACGACCCGCCCTCGTAGCCGCGCGGCACCCTTGCCAGACGCCCGCGAAGATGCCGACTTCGCGATCGCGATCTTTTCCCCCACCCGGCGGACCGTCAAAAACACTGCTCGGCGGACGAGTAGGAGCGGGCGCTCCGGCCGCCGGAGGCCGCCGCCCGCAGAGCGGCCCGCGTCGATCTCAAGACGGACAAATCCCCTATGTCGTCGAAGGGCCGTCTACTATCCGGGCCGCTTAGTGGCGGCCCTCCTGTGAGGGATGTCACGCAGGCCGCTCGTCCGGAGCGGGCACCGCACCGGGCGGCGTCGCCGACCCCTCCGGGCGTTCCACCGGGGCGGGGGATAATCGATCGGGCCGGGGAGCCGCCCCGGCCCGGCGCACCGCCTCGGAGTCGGCCGTGCGGAGCACGGCAGACGACCTGGGAGACCGCGAACGATGCTGAGAGAGGTCACCGCGACCCGCTACGTCGAGCCCCTGCGCTCCGGCGGCTCGGTCCCCGGCATCGTCGAGGCCGACGACCTGGGCACGTACGTCGTGAAGTTCACCGGTTCCGCGCAGGGGCACAAGGCGCTGGTCGCGGAGGTGGTGGTGGGGGAGCTGGCCCGCGCGCTCGGGCTGCGGTTCCCGGAGCTGGTCCTCGTCCACTTCGACCCGGCCGTCGCCGACGCGGAGCCGCACCAGGAGGTGCGCGATCTGCACAGCGCGAGCGCCGGGGTCAACCTCGGCATGGACTACCTGCCCGGCGCCCGCGACTTCACCCCGGAGCTGGCCCGCGACTTCCCGGTGGACCCGCTGGAGGCGGGCCGCGTGGTGTGGCTGGACGCGCTGACCGTCAACGTCGACCGCACGGTGCACAGCTCCAACCTGATGGTGTGGCCCACGCTCGGCACCGTGCCGCCGCGGCTGTGGCTCATCGACCACGGCGCCGCCCTCGTCTTCCACCACCGCTGGGACACCACGGCACCGGGCAAGCGCTACGACTTCCGCCACCACGCCCTCGGCCCGTACGGCCCCGACGTCCGCGCCGCCGACGCGGAACTCGCCCCGCGCGTCACGGAGGAGCTGCTGCGGGCCATCGTCGCCGAGGTGCCGGACGCGTGGCTGGCCGAGGACGCCGGATTCGCCACGCCCGACGACGTACGGGACGCCTACGTCGCCTATCTCCTGGCCCGCGTACGGCTGTCGGCCGAGTGGCTGCCCCTGGATTTCCCGAGCCGCGAGCAGGTCGCCGCCGAGGACGCCGCCCGCGCCGCCCGCACCCGCGCGGGCCGCCCGGACTGGCTGAAACAGGTCCCCGACCTGCACGGAAAGCCGGCGGTGGAACATGACGGGGCGATCCACCTGCGCTGACGGCGGACGGGGAGAGGCGGGGCGGCTCGGGATTCTCGTCCCGCGCCACCCCGCCTTCCGCTGGGGTTCAGCCCTTGAGCTGCTCGTACGCCGGCAGGGTCAGGAAGTCGGCGTAGTCCTCGTCCAGGGACACCCGCAGCAGCAGGTCGTGCGCCTCCTGCCAGTGCCCGGCGGCGAAGGACTCCTCGCCGATCTCCTCCCGGATGCGGTCGAGTTCCTCGGCGGCGACCTTGCGGGCCAGCTCGGGCGTCGCCTTCTCGCCGTTCTCGAACTCGACGCCCGCGTTGATCCACTGCCAGATCTGGGAGCGGGAGATCTCGGCGGTGGCCGCGTCCTCCATCAGGTTGAAGATGGCGACCGCACCGAGGCCGCGCAGCCACGCCTCGATGTAACGGATGCCCACCTGCACGGCGTTGACCAGACCTGCGTACGTCGGCTTCGCCTCCAGCGAGTCGACGGCGATCAGATCGGCGGCCGTCACGTGCACGTCCTCGCGCAGCCGGTCCTTCTGGTTCGGCCGGTCGCCCAGGACCCGGTCGAAGGACTCCATGGCGATCGGCACCAGGTCGGGGTGGGCGACCCAGGAGCCGTCGAAGCCGTCGTTCGCCTCGCGGTCCTTGTCGGCGCGGACCTTCTCGAAGGCCACCTTGTTGACCTCCGCGTCCCGGCGGGAGGGGATGAAGGCCGCCATGCCGCCGATGGCGTGCGCGCCGCGCTTGTGGCAGGTGCGCACGAGGAGTTCGGTGTAGGCGCGCATGAACGGGGCGGTCATCGTCACCGCGTTGCGGTCCGGCAGGACGAACTTGGGCCCGCCGTCACGGAAGTTCTTCACGATGGAGAACAGGTAGTCCCAGCGCCCCGCGTTCAACCCCGAGGCGTGGTCGCGGAGTTCGTAGAGGATCTCCTCCATCTCGTAGGCCGCCGTGATGGTCTCGATCAGCACGGTGGCGCGGATGGTGCCCTGCGGGATGCCCAGGTAGTCCTGCGCGAACACGAACACGTCGTTCCACAGGCGGGCTTCCAGGTGCGACTCGGTCTTCGGCAGGTAGAAGTACGGGCCCTTGCCGAGGTCCAGCAGCCGCTGGGCGTTGTGGAAGAAGTACAGGCCGAAGTCCACGAACGCGCCCGGCACATGGCGGCCGTCGGCGTCGGCGAGGTGCCGCTCGTCCAGGTGCCAGCCGCGCGGGCGCACGACGACGGTCGCCAGCTCCTCGTCCGGCCGCAGCGCGTACGACTTCCCGGTCCTCGGGTCGGTGAAGTCGATGGTGCGGGTGTACGCGGCGATCAGGTTGAGCTGGCCGAGGACGACGTTCTCCCAGGTGGGCGCGGAGGCGTCCTCGAAGTCGGCGAGCCACACCCTGGCGCCCGAGTTGAGCGCGTTGATGGTCATCTTGCGGTCGGTGGGGCCGGTGATCTCGACGCGCCGGTCGTTCAGCGCGGCCGGAGCCGGAGCGACCCGCCAGGAGTCGTCCGCGCGGATGGTGGCGGTCTCCGGCAGGAAGTCGAGCGTGGAGGTGCGGGCGATCTCGGCGCGGCGCTCGGCCCGGCGGGCCAGGAGTTCGTCACGGCGCGGGGTGAACCGCCGGTGCAGCTCCGCCACGAAGGCGAGCGCCGCGTCCGTGAGGACCTCTTCCTGCCGGGGCAGGGGCTCGGCGTCGACGATGGCCAGCGGGGACGGCGCTGGTGCGGACATGAGCTGTCACTTCCTTCAGCGGTGGCACCACGTGCCAAGAGGCACGAAAGGGATGAATCGCGCCCGCTGTGCGGCCGGACGCTTCTGAGCAGTGGATACTAGTTTCCTCATTGTGGAACTTCAATGGTTTGTTGATGTCGAGATTCTCCGGGTCGAGGCAAGCTGACGCCGGGTGCCACCGGACCCGGCCGGCGACACCCCGTTCACTCAAGGTGGCTCAGGTCGGCCTCGGTGTCGATGTCGTACGGCCGCGCCACGTCCGCGCACTCCACCAGGTGGACGGCGTCCTCGTGGGCCTTCAGATAGGCGCGGGCGCCCCGGTCCCCGGTGGCGGCCTCCGCGATCCCCGCCCAGTGGGCCTCGCCGAACAGCACGGGATGCCCGCGCGTGCCGTCGTACGCCGCCGAGACCAGCGCGTGCTCGCCGTCGTACGCCCCGAGGACCCGCGCCACGGCGTCGGGGCCGATGCCCGGCTGGTCGACCAGGAACACCAGGGCCGCCCGTGCGTCCGTCCGGGCGAGCGCGGCGAGTCCGGCGCGCAGCGAGGAGCCCATGCCCCGCTCCCAGTCCGGATTGTCCACGAGGACGCAGCCGGCCAGGTCCGCCCGCTCGCGCACGTCGTCGGCGCGCGCGCCCAGGACGACATGGATCCGTGTCACCCCGGCCGCCCGCAGCACCCCCACCGCGTGTTCGACCAGCGGCCGCCCCCGGTGTTCGAGCAGTGCCTTGGGTCGTCCGCCGAGTCGTCTGCCGCCCCCGGCGGCCAGTACGAGACCGGCGACCTGCGCGGTGGGGTCCTGGATGTCCGTCATGGGTCCTGCATACCCGACCGCGGCCCGCCTGCCGGGATTCCGCGGGCCGAATTTCGGTCCGCCCTGTGGCGCTCCTTGGGCCGGGTGGCGTTTACTGGCCCGCGCACGACGGCGTGGCATGCCTGGGGAGGGCTGCTTTGCGGAGCTTGGGGCACAGGCCGGTGACCGGCGGTGAAGAGGACCCGAGGGTGACGGAGCTGCGTACGGCGGTCTCTCGCTTACGCCGCGAACTCGCCGCAGTGCGCGCGGACTTCCCGGACCGCGCGATAGCCGAGGAGGAACTGGCGGCGCTCGCCGCCATGGCCCGCGACGGCTTCCCGGAGATACCCCGGCTGCGTGGCTCCCTGCTGCTCCTCGCGGGCGCCATCGGCTCGATGAGCGCCCTGTCGGGGGCGCTGCGGCAGGTCAGGGCGGCGGTGGACCTGTTCGGGGAAGCCGCGCCGAGGGCGCTGCTGCCCCGCCCGGATCAGCCCTCCGACGCGAACAGCCCCCGCTCCTGAGCCCGTTCGCGGATGCGCCGGTACGGCGCGGTCGGCTTCCCGCACACCCCCACGCGGGGCAGCAGGAGCCGGTCCAGCGTCCCGGCGCCGCCCGGCACGCGGTGCCGGCCCTGCCCGGTGAGCAGGCGCATCAGGACCGGGTCGAGCCGGCCCACGCCCCGCACCGGCTTCGCCTCGGCAGGCCGGCGCCAGGTGTCAGGAGTGCCCGGCGACGCTCTCCCCGCGCTCCGGGGCGGCGTGGTGGTGCCGCTCGGCCTCGCGGAGCCGGGCCGGGGTGCGCGATGACCTCGAACGGCTCCCGTGCGCCGGGTTCCCCCACCTCACCGGCTCCCGCTCCGGAGCGGCCGGACCCGAGGGCCTACGCGCCGGAGCTCGCCAGTGACCGCGACAGCTCGGCCGCGACCTGCTGGAGCACCGGCACGATCTTCTCCGTCGCGGCCTCGGTCACCCGGCCCGCCGGCCCCGAGATGGAGATCGCCGCGGCCGTCGGGGAGTCGGGCACGCAGACGGCGAGGCAGCGCACCCCGATCTCCTGCTCGTTGTCGTCCACGGCGAACCCCTGCCTGCGCACCTCCGCCAGCGCGTCGAGGAAGCCCTCCGGCGTGGTGATGGTCTTGTCCGTCGCCGCGGGCATCCCGGTCCGGCCCAGCAGCGCCCGCACCTCGTCGTCCGGCACCGCCGAGAGCAGCGCCTTGCCGACGCCGGTGGAGTGCGGCAGCACCCGGCGGCCGACCTCGGTGAACATCCGCATCGAGTGCTTGGACGGCACCTGGGCCACGTACACGATCTCGTCGCCGTCCAGCAGCGCCATGTTCGCCGTCTCGCCGGTCTCCTCCACGAGCCGCGCCAGATACGGCCGCGCCCAGGTGCCGAGCAGCCGGGAGGCCGACTCGCCGAGCCGGATCAGCCGGGGGCCGAGCGCGTACCGCCGGTTGGGCTGCTGGCGCACATAGCCGCAGGCGACCAGCGTGCGCATCAGCCGGTGGATGGTGGGCAGCGGCAGCCCGCTGGTCGCGGACAACTCGCTGAGGCCGACCTCGCCACCCGCGTCCGCCATCCGTTCCAGCAGGTCGAAGGCGCGCTCAAGGGACTGGACCCCGCCCCCGCCGGAGACCTTGGCGGATTCGGGGGTGCTGGCGCTCGACGTGGGCACGGCACGTTCCTTTCGGGGCGGGCGGAGGGCAGCAGCCTACCCGGCGGACGGTTGACTCCCCGCTTGTGCGGAGCTACGTTCTGCTTGTCGGAATTCTAATTCCGCTTTGTGGAAACGTCTAGGATTCGTTCGCTCGTCCGCCGCCGGGTGGACGCCTCTTGACGGCACCGAACCGGGAGTGAAGACTCCTTCAACAGAACGTTGAAATCCGTTTCGTGGTTGTTTATCCCGCTCCTCGGGCGTCAATGCCCTGGGCGTCCGACGGTGGTACAGAAAGGGGTCCGGGTGTCCGACGCTGAACTGGTGCTGCGCTCGACACGCGTCATCACCCCGGAGGGGGCACGGGCCGCCGCGGTCGCCGTCTCCGCCGGGACGATCACGGCCGTACTGCCGTACGACGCCGGGGTCCCGGCCGGCGCGCGTCTCGTGGACGTCGGCGACGACGTGCTGCTGCCCGGCCTGGTCGACACCCATGTGCACGTCAACGATCCGGGCCGCACCGAGTGGGAGGGCTTCTGGACCGCCACCCGCGCCGCGGCCGCCGGCGGCATCACCACCCTCGTCGACATGCCGCTCAACTCCCTGCCGCCGACCACCACCGTCGAGCACCTGCGCATCAAGCGGGACGTGGCCCGCGACAAAGCGCACATCGACGTCGGCTTCTGGGGCGGCGCGCTGCCCGACAACGTCAAGGACCTGCGCCCGCTGCACGACGCCGGGGTCTTCGGCTTCAAGGCGTTCCTGTCCCCGTCCGGCGTGGACGAGTTCCCGCACCTCGACCAGGAGCAACTGGCCCGCTCGCTCGCCGAGATCGCCGGCTTCGGCGGCCTCCTGATCGTGCACGCCGAGGACCCGCACCACCTGGCCGCCGCCCCGCAGCAGGGCGGCCCCCGCTACGCCGACTTCCTCGCCTCGCGCCCGCGCGACGCCGAGGACACCGCCATCGCCGCGCTGATCGCCCACGCCCGCCGGCTGGACGCTCGGGTGCACGTGCTGCACCTGTCCTCCAGCGACGCGCTGCCGCTGATCCGCGCCGCCCGCGCCGACGGCGTCCGGATCACCGTGGAGACCTGCCCGCACTACCTCACCCTCACCGCCGAGGAAGTCCCCGACGGCGCCAGCGAGTTCAAGTGCTGCCCGCCGATCCGCGAGGCCGCCAACCAGGACCTGCTGTGGGCGGCGCTCGCCGACGGCACCATCGACTGCGTCGTCACCGACCACTCGCCCTCCACGGCCGACCTGAAGACCGGCGACTTCGCCACCGCCTGGGGCGGCATATCCGGCCTCCAGCTCAGCCTGTCCGCCGTGTGGACCGAGGCCCGCAGGCGCGGCCACACCCTGGAGGACGTCGTGCGCTGGATGTCCGCGCGCACCGCCGCCCTCGTCGGCCTCGACGCCCGCAAGGGCGCCATCGCCCCCGGCCACGACGCCGACTTCGCGGTCCTCGCCCCCGACGAGACCTTCACCGTCGACCCGGCGGGACTCCAGCACCGCAACCGGGTCACCGCGTACGCCGGCCGCACCCTGCACGGCGTCGTCAAGTCCACCTGGCTGCGCGGCCGACGCATCGTCGCCGACGGCGAGTTCACCCCGCCCCGGGGCACGCTGCTCGACCGCCCCTGAGCCCCGCCCGTCCGCGGGCCCCCAAGGCCCATCCGCCCGACTCCCGAGAGGAACCACTGATCACCGTGACGGCGACACCAGGTTTTACCGGCGACGCGAACCCCTACGGAGGCGGTGACCCGTACGCGGACTACCGCACCGCCGACTTCCCCTTCACCCAGTACGCCAACCTCGCCGACCGCCGCCTCGGCGCCGGTGTCGTCGCCGCGAACGACGAGTTCTTCGCCATGCGCGAGAACCTGCTGGTGCCCGAGCGCGCCGAGTTCGACCCCGAGCACTTCGGGCACAAGGGCAAGATCATGGACGGCTGGGAGACCCGGCGCAGGCGCGGCGCCTCCACCGAGGACCCCTGGCCCACCGCCGAGGACCACGACTGGGCGCTGATCCGCCTCGGCGCCCCCGGAGTGATCCGCGGCATCGTCGTGGACACCGCCCACTTCCGCGGCAATTACCCGCAGGCCGTCTCCGTCGAGGCCGCCTCCGTCCCCGGCTCGCCCTCGCCCGAGGAACTGCTCGGCGACGACGTCAAGTGGACGACCCTCGTGCCGCGCACCCCCGTCGGCGGCCACGCCGCCAACGGCTTCCCCGTCTCGCTGGAGCAGCGCTTCACCCACCTGCGGGTCAACCAGCACCCCGACGGCGGCATCGCCCGCCTGCGCGTGTACGGCGAAGTCGCCCCGGACCCCGCGTGGTTGTCGGCGCTGGGCGTCTTCGACGTGGTCGCGCTGGAGAACGGCGGCAGCGTCGAGGACGCCTCCGACCGCTTCTACTCCCCGGCCACCAACACCATCCAGCCCGGCCGCTCCCGCAAGATGGACGACGGCTGGGAGACCCGGCGCCGCCGCGACCGGGGCCACGACTGGATCCGCTACCGGCTCGTCACCCAGTCCCGCATCGGCGCCGTCGAGATCGACACCGCCTACCTGAAGGGCAACAGCGCCGGCTGGGCGTCGGTCTCGGTGTCCGACGGGGAGGACGGCGACTGGCGCGAGATCCTGCCCCGCACCCGCCTCCAGCCCGACACCAACCACCGGTTCGTGCTGCCGGAACCGGCCGTCGGCACCCACGCGCGCATCGACATCTACCCCGACGGCGGCATCTCGCGGCTGCGCCTGTACGGCTCCCCGACCGAGGCCGGGGCGGCGCGACTGGCCGCGCGCCACCAGGAACTGGGCGGCTGACACAGCGTCGGGAGAACCGAGGGGCGGGCACCGCGACCACGCGGGTGCCCGCCCCTCGTGCTGTCCGCGGTGCGTGCCGCACGTACAGCGAACCAGCAGGTGGCAGGGGGTGAACAGGGCCGAACGGCCCCATCGCCCAGGGCCGGACGGCACCGCGCCCCCGGTGCAATACTGGCGCGTCTTCCGGCCGGACCTCCGGTGCCGTGGGGCACGGTTCGTACGCCGCCGCCTGCTCTTGCGGCGAACCCGCCCACGGCGCCGGTGACATGCGCGGCGCCCCCGACCCGGCGCACCGCGCGGTCCACGCGAAGACGGCGCCGGAGATGCGCGCCGACCACCGCCGGGTACGGGGCCGGCACGGGAGGGCGGCGCGCCGGGAACCGCGAGGGAGAGAGCCAGTCCGTGAACACCACCAGCAGCGACGGCCGCGACGAATACCACGCACTCCTGGCCCGGCGGGACGCGATGCGCCTGCGCCGGCGGCTCCTGTCCCCGGCCGCCCGCCCGGACACGGGCACGGCGGGGCGGCCGGACGGCGCCCGAGGGGCCGGCGGGCAGCCGTACGACGGCGCCGCCGACCAGCGGATCATCATCCGCCAGCTGCCGCTGGTCACCCCCTTCGGCAAGCTCATCGGACACCTCTACGACGCCATGTTCGAGCGCCACCCCTATCTGCGCTCGCTCTTTCCCGACTCCATGGAGTTCCAGCGGGTCCATCTGGAACGCGCCTTCTGGTACCTCGTCGAACACCTCGACCGGCCGGGGGAGGTGGCCGAGTTCTGCGCCCGGCTCGGCCGCGACCACCGCAAACTCGGCGTGCGGCCCGTGCACTTCGAGGTGTTCGAGCAGGCGCTCGCCGAGGCCCTGCGGCGCAGCGCCGGCGCGCGCTGGAGCGAGGAGCTGGAGCAGGCGTGGCTGCGCATGGTGCGCTTCGCGGTCGCGGCCATGGTGGAGGGCGCAGCCGGCGCGCTGGCCGAACCGCCGTACTGGAACGGCACGGTGACCGCCCACGAGCTGCGCGGCCCCGGCCTCGCGGTGCTCCGGGTGCGCACCGCGGAACCGTTTCCCTACCAAGCCGGGCAGTACACCCGGATCCAGTCCCCACTGCTGCCGCTGACCTGGCGGCCGTACTCGATCGCCTGCGCGCCCCGCCCGGACGGCGAACTGGAGTTCCATGTCCGCCGCACCGGCCCCGGCGGGGTCAGCGACGCGCTGGTCACCGGGACCCGCGTCGGCGACCGGCTGCGCCTCGGCCCCGCACAGGGCGCCACGACCCTGGACGGCGACCTGGCGCGGGACCTCCTGATCGTGGCCGGCGGCACCGGCTGGGCCACCGCCCGCGCCCTGCTCGACGAGCTGTCCCGCAGCCCCCTGCACCGCGGCACCCACCTGTTCCTCGGCGCGCGCACCCTGGACGCGCTGTACGACACCGCCACCCTCGCCCGCCTGGAGAGGAACTGCCCCTGGCTGCGCGTCGTCCCGGTGATCGGCGAGGACGGCGGCGCCGCCGAGAGCGGCTCGGTGGCCGACGCGGTGGTCCGGCGCGGCGACTGGTCCGGGCACACCGCCTATGTCAGCGGGCCGCCCCTGATGGTCACCGCCACGGTCTGCGGCCTGACCGCACTGGCCCTGCCGCCCGACCGCATCCACCACGACCCCATCGACGGCACCCTGCCCCCGGCCGCGCGGCCGTCCCGGACGGGGGTGCCGGCGGCGATCACCGGGCGGTGAGCCGCGCCACGCGGGTGAGCCGCGCCACGCGCGTGCCGTGCCGGAACTCTTCGCCCGTCCTTCCTCGTTCTTCCGGGCGTGACCCTTCAGCAAGAGATCGTCGGCAACGCCATGCAGATGGCGGTCGTCAACCTGGACCCCGGCCAGACCGTGTACTGCGAGGCCGGGAAGTTCCTGTTCAAGACCACGAACGTGACCATGGAGACCCGGCTGTCCGGCCCCTCCGGGGGCGGCGGGCAGCAGGGCGGCGGGAGCGGCGGCATGGGCGGCCTGCTGCGCCAGGCCATGGGCACCGCCATGCAGGTCGGGCAGCGGATGCTGGCCGGGGAGTCGCTGGCCTTCCAGTACTTCACCGCGCAGGGCGGCCAGGGCACGGTCGGCTTCGCGGGCGTGCTCCCCGGCGAGATGCGCGCGCTGGAACTCGACGGCCACCGCGCCTGGTTCGCGGAGAAGGACGCGTTCGTGGCCGCCGAGTCCTCGGTGGAGTTCGGCATCGCCTTCGCGGGCGGCCGCACCGGTATGAGCGGCGGCGAGGGCTTCATCCTGGAGAAGTTCACCGGGCACGGCACCGTGATCATCGCCGGCGCGGGCAACTTCATCGACCTCAACCCGGCGGACTTCGGCGGCCGTATCGAGGTGGACACCGGCTGTGTGGTCGCCTTCGAGGAGGGCATCCAGTACGGCGTCCAGCGCGTCGGCGGCCTCAACCGCCAGGGCATCATGAACGCCGTCTTCGGCGGCGAGGGCCTCTCCCTGGCCACCCTGGAGGGCAACGGCCGCGTCATCCTGCAGTCCCTGACCATCGAGAGCCTCGCCAACGCCCTGAAGAAGGCCCAGGGCGGCGACAAACAGGGGCCGACGGGCGGCCTGTTCTCCACGCACGCCGGGTGAGCCCCGCCGGGCATCCCGCCCCCGCCGGGCATCCCGCCCCCGCCGGGCGGGGCCGCCCGGCCGCCGGTGAGCGCCCTGTGGCCGTCTTGTGGGTGCCTTGCGGAGGAAGGTGAACCCGTTGAAAAACCGGGCGTCCCGCGGGGGGATTCCACGGCATTGCCGTTGACATGTCCTTGTCTACGCGCGTCATCATGACGGCATGCGATTCCCCCCACACGCCGCCCGGTTCGGCGCCGCAGCCGCAGTCCTGTCCGCACTCCTCGTCGGCGGCACCGTCTCCGCCACCACGGCGAACGCGTCCGTCGTCTCCGCCGCCTCCGTCGGCAGCATCTGCCACAGCGCCCTGCCGCCGCAGGCCGACGACACCCTCGACCTGATCGCCGAGGGCGGCCCCTACCCCTACTCGCAGGACGGCACGGTTTTCTCCAACCGCGAGGGCGTCCTGCCCAGCCAGTCCTCGGGCTACTACCACGAGTACACCGTGGTCACCCCCGGCGCCCCCACCCGCGGCGCCCGCCGCATCGTCACCGGCGAGCGCAGCCAGGAGGACTACTACACCTCCGACCACTACGCGACGTTCGACCTGATCGACTTCGACTGCTGACACACCGCCGACCGACCACCGACCCACACCGACCTCGCCCCGCGGCCCCCACCCCCACCGACGGCCGCGGGGCGAGCCCGTGGCGCTCCTCCCCGGTGCTCCCGGTCGCCGCTCTCAGCCGGCTCCGGACTCCGGCGCCGTCGGGATCTCCGCCATCGCCACCGCCCGCCGCTCCCGGCGCGAGATCTCGCATGCTTCGGCGATCCGCAGGGCCTGGAGGGCCTCCCGGCCGTCGCAGGGGTTGGGGCGTTCGCCGCGCAGCACGTCCACGAAGGCGCACAACTCGGCCTCGTACGCGGGGGCGAAGCGTTCCAGGAAGCCGGTCCAGGGCTTGTCCGCGGGCGGCGGCCCGGTCGGCTCGGTGGAGGCGAGCGGCGTACGGTCGTCCAGGCCGACCACCACCGTGTCCCGTTCCCCGGCCAGCTCCATCCGGACGTCGTAGCCCGCGCCGTTCGTGCGGGTCGCGGTCGCGGTGGCCAGGGTGCCGTCGTCCAGGGTGAGCAGAGCCGCGCCGGTACAGGCGTCGCCCGCCTCGCGGAACATCGCGGGGCCCGCGTCCGAGCCGACCGCGTAGACGTCGCTCACCTCGCGGCCCGTCACCCAGCGCAGGATGTCGAAGTCGTGCACGAGCGTGTCCCGGAACAGCCCGCCGGACAGCGCCGGCCAGTCGGCCGGGGGAGGGGACTGGTCGCAGGTCAGGGCCCGTACGGTGTGCAGCCGGCCGAGCCGTCCGGCGCGCACCGCCTCGCGCGCCCCGGCGTACCCCGCGTCGAAGCGGCGCTGGAAGCCCATCTGGAGCACGGTGCCCGCCGCCGCCACCTCGGCGAGCGCCTGGAACGTGCCCGCGAGGTCCAGGGCGATCGGCTTCTCGCAGAAGACCGGCAGGCCCGAGCGCGCCGCCCGGCCGATCAGCTCGGCGTGGGCCGCGGTCGTCGTGGTGATCACCACCGCGTCCACGCCCCAGCGGAAGATCTCGTCCACTCCCGGCGCCGCCGTCTCGCCGAGGCGCTGCGCGAGGCGCTGCGCCCGCGGCGGATCGGCGTCCGTGAGGATCAGCGAGCCGACCTCGCGGTGGCGGCTGAGCGTGTTCGCGTGAAGGGTGCCGATGCGGCCCGTACCGATGACCCCGATGCGCATGGACAACAAAGTGACGGTGCGGGCGGCCCCTGTCAATTCGTATGTCAGGACAATCGGACTTCACGACTTCCCGTCAACTGCGCACAGGGCTACGCTCGGGCCCGTGCCGAAACCAGAAGTGGACCCGACCGCCGCGCTCGGACTCCGCGTGGACCGCGGTTCGCCGGTGCCGCTGTACTTCCAGCTGTCCCAGCAGCTCCAGGCCGCGATCGAGCACGGCGGCCTCACGCCCGGCAGCCTGCTGGGCAACGAGATCGAGCTGGCCGCGCGGCTCGGCCTGTCCCGGCCCACCGTCCGCCAGGCGATCCAGTCCCTGGTCGACAAGGGTCTGCTGGTGCGCCGCCGGGGCGTCGGTACCCAGGTGGTGCACAGCCGCGTCAAGCGCCCGCTGGAGCTGAGCAGCCTCTACGACGACCTGGAGGCGGCGGGCCAGCGCCCCGCGACGCGGGTCCTGGTCAACACCGTCGTCCCGGCCTCCCCCGAGATCGCCGCCGCGCTCAAGGTCGCCGAGGGCGGCGACGTCCACCGCGTGGAGCGGCTCCGGCTCGCGCACGGCGAACCGATCGCCTACCTGGTCAACCACCTGCCGACCGGCCTGCTCGACCTGGACACCGCCCAGCTGGAGGCGACCGGTCTGTACCGGCTGCTGCGCGCCGCCGGGATCACCCTGCACAGCGCCCGCCAGTCGATCGGCGCCCGCGGCGCCACCGCCGCGGAGGCCGAACGGCTCGGCGAGGCCGACGGCGCCCCGATGCTCACCATGTGCCGCACCGCCTACGACGACACCGGCCGCGCGGTCGAGTACGGCGACCACACCTACCGGCCGAGCCGCTACGCCTTCGAGTTCCAGCTGCTCGCACGGCCCTGACCGGCCGCTCGCACGGCACCGGCCGCGGCCGCGCGTTCGTCGCATTGTCCGGACAAGGTGACCGGGATCTCCTCCCCGGCCGTCGGGCCGCCGCCCCCGGTGACCGATACTGAAGTGTTTGGGGCTGGTGCGGTCACCGCCGGGACACACCGACGGTGAGGTCGCCCGCCCCATCGGCACGTCGGAGCAAGGACAGCTGAGAGTCAGCTGGAGACAGCGAGAAGGGCACGCCTCGTGGCACGGTTTCGGACCTGGGCAGTCATGGCGCTCGCAGGGGCACTCTCGGTGACCCTGGCGGGGTGCAGCAGCACCGGCGGGAAGCGGGCCGAGGACGCCCGCAAGGCCGCCGTCGCCCAGGGCAGGTCGGCGGTGAACACCCCCCGCTGGACCTTCGCGATGATCACGCACTCGGGAGACGGCGACACCTTCTGGGACATCGTGCAGAGCGGCGCCAAGCAGGCCGCCGTCAAGGACAACATCAACTTCCTGTACTCGCACGACGACGACGCCCAGCAGCAGGCCCAGCTGGTGGACGCGGCGGTCGACAAGAAGGTCGACGGCATCATCGTCACCCTGGCGAAGCCGGACGCCATGAAGGCCGCCGTCCAGCGCGCCGAGAAGGCCGGCATCCCGGTGATCACGGTCAACTCCGGCTCCGAGGTGTCCAAGGCGTTCGGCGCGCTCACCCACATCGGCCAGGACGAGACCATCGCCGGTGAGGCCGTCGGCGACGAGCTGAACAAGCGCGGCCGGAAGAAGGCCCTGTGCGTGCTGCACGAACAGGGCAACGTGGGCCACGAGCAGCGTTGCGACGGCGTCGCCAAGACCTTCAAGGGCACGCTCCAGAAGCTCTACGTCAACGGCACGAACATGCCCGACGTGCAGTCCGCCATCGAGGCCAAGCTCCAGGCCGACAAGTCGGTGGACAGCGTCATCACCCTCGGCGCGCCCTACGCCGACACCGCCGTCAAGGCCAAGAACGACGCGGGCAGCAAGGCCGAGGTGGACACCTTCGACCTGAACGCGCAGGTCGCGGCCTCGCTGAAGAACGGCACCCTGGGCTTCGCGGTGGACCAGCAGCCGTACCTCCAGGGCTACGAGGCGGTCGACCTGCTGTGGGCCTACAAGTACAACGGCGACGTCCTCGGCGGCGGCAAGCCGGTGCTGACCGGCCCGCAGATCATCACCAAGGACCAGGCGGCCACGCTGGCGCCGTACACCGAGCGGGGCACCCGATGACCGCGGACCACCGGACCGCGGCGCCGGCGGTCGACGAGCGGCTGCTGCGGACCTCCCCGCTGAAGAAGCTCCTCGCCCGCCCCGAACTGGGCTCGGTCGTCGGCGCCCTCGCCGTCTTCGTCTTCTTCGCCTTCGTCGCCGACGGCTTCCTGCGCGCCCCCAGCCTCAGCACCGTCCTGTACGCCTCCTCGACCATCGGGATCATGGCCGTACCGGTCGCCCTGCTGATGATCGGCGGGGAGTTCGACCTGTCGGCCGGTGTCCTCGTGACGTCCTCGGCGCTGATCTCCTCGATGTTCAGCTACCAGATGACGGCGAACACCTGGGTCGGCGTCGGCGTGTCCCTCCTGGCCAGCCTCGCCATCGGCGCCTTCAACGGCTTCATGCTCACCCGCACCAGGCTCCCCAGCTTCATCATCACGCTGGGCACCTTCCTGATGCTGTGCGGCATGAACCTCGGGTTCACCAAGCTGATCGACGGCACGGTCTCCACCAAGACCATCGCCGACATGCAGGGCTTCTCCAGCGCCCGCGCCGTCTTCGCCTCGACGGTCACCGTCGGCGGCGTCGACTTCAAGATCACCATCCTGTGGTGGCTCGCCCTGGTCGCCCTCGGCTCCTGGATCCTGCTGCGCACCCGCGTCGGCAACTGGATCTTCGCGGTCGGCGGCAACGAGGACGCGGCCCGCGCGGTCGGCGTGCCCGTGGCCAGGACCAAGATCGGCCTCTACATGGGTGTCGCGTTCGGCGCCTGGATCTCCGGCCAGCACCTGCTGTTCTCCTTCGACGCCGTGCAGTCCGGCGAGGGCGTCGGCAACGAGCTGATCTACATCATCGCGGCCGTCATCGGCGGCTGCCTGATCACCGGCGGCTACGGCAGCGCGGTCGGCTCGGCGGTGGGCGCCCTGATCTTCGGCATGACCAGCAAGGGCATCGTCTTCGCCGAGTGGAACCCCGACTGGTTCAAGTTCTTCCTCGGAGCGATGCTGCTCCTCGCGACCCTGCTCAACGCCTGGGTCCGCAAGCGCGCGGAGGCGACGACATGACGGACGAGATGCCGACGACGGCACAGACGGACGAGACGCCGGCTGCTTCGGCGGACGGGACGGCACCCGCGGCGACGCCCCTGGTCGAACTGTCCGGCGTCGGCAAGCACTACGGCAACGTCCGCGCCCTGGACGGCGTCTCCCTCCAGGTGCACGCGGGCGAGATCACCTGCGTCCTCGGCGACAACGGCGCGGGCAAGTCCACCCTGATCAAGATGATCGCCGGGCTGCACCAGCACGACGCCGGCACCCTGCGCATCGAGGGCGAGGAGACCCGCCTCGCCTCCCCGCGCGAGGCCCTGGACCGGGGCATCGCCACCGTCTACCAGGACCTGGCCGTCGTGCCCCTGATGCCGGTCTGGCGCAACTTCTTCCTCGGCTCCGAGCCGCGCACGGGCACCGGCCCCTTCAAGCGCATGGACACCGCCCTGATGCGCCGCACCACCCGCGAGGCGCTGCTGCGCATGGGCATCGACCTGCGCGACGTCGACCAGCCCATCGGCACCCTCTCCGGCGGCGAACGCCAGTGCGTGGCCATCGCCCGCGCCGTCCACTTCGGCGCCAAGGTCCTCGTCCTGGACGAGCCGACCGCCGCCCTGGGCGTCAAGCAGTCGGGCGTGGTCCTCAAGTACGTCGCCGCGGCCCGCGACGAGGGCCTGGGCGTCGTCCTGATCACCCACAACCCGCACCACGCCTACCTGGTGGGGGACAGGTTCGTGCTGCTGCGCCGCGGCGCGATGGTGGGCAATCACACACGGGACGAGATCACCCTGGACGAGCTGACCGCGCAGATGGCCGGCGGCTCCGACCTGGACGTCCTGCGCCACGAACTCCAGCGCGACTGAGGGTCCGCGGGGGCGCGGCGGTCAACCGGGACATCCCCGTGATCGCCCGCCCCCGGCCCGTGCCCCGTACGACACGCTTACCGTCGTTGAGGCACAATCGACCAACGATGAGCACCTACCGCGACCTCACGGCCCCCATCGGCTCCCGCCGTGCCCCCGTCCTGCGCACGGTCGGAACGCGGGAGCGCCGGTCCCACCTGACGGCCCCCCGTGTCCCCACCGTCGGCATCGACATCGGCGGCACCAAGGTGATGGCGGGCGTCGTGGACGCCGACGGCAACATCCTGGAGAAGCTCCGCACGGAGACCCCGGACAAGTCCAAGAGCCCCAAGGTCGTCGAGGACACCATCGTCGAGCTGGTCCTGGACCTCTCCGACCGGCACGACGTGCACGCGGTCGGCATCGGCGCCGCGGGCTGGGTCGACGCGGACCGCAACCGAGTCCTTTTCGCCCCCCACCTGTCCTGGCGCAACGAACCGCTGCGCGACCGGCTCAGCGGCCGCCTCTCCGTGCCGGTGCTCGTGGACAACGACGCCAACACCGCCGCCTGGGCCGAGTGGCGCTTCGGCGCCGGACGCGGCGAGGACCACCTGGTGATGATCACACTGGGCACCGGTATCGGCGGCGCGATCCTGGAGGACGGCCAGGTCAAGCGGGGCAAGTTCGGTGTCGCGGGCGAGTTCGGGCATATGCAGGTCGTGCCCGGCGGCCACCGCTGCCCGTGCGGCAACCGCGGCTGCTGGGAGCAGTACAGCTCCGGGAACGCCCTGGTGCGCGAGGCCCGTGAGCTGGCCCAGGCCGACTCGCCGGTCGCCTACGGCATCATCGAGCACGTCAAGGGCAACATCGGCGACATCACCGGGCCGATGATCACCGAGCTGGCCCGCGAGGGCGACGCGATGTGCGTGGAGCTGCTCCAGGACATCGGGCAGTGGCTCGGCGTCGGCATCGCCAACCTGGCCGCCGCCCTCGACCCCTCCTGCTTCGTCATCGGCGGCGGCGTCTCGGCCGCCGACGATCTGCTCATCGGCCCCGCCAGGGACGCCTTCAAGCGCCATCTCACCGGCCGCGGCTACCGCCCCGAAGCCCGTATCACCCGCGCCCAGCTCGGCCCCGAGGCCGGCATGGTGGGCGCGGCCGACCTGGCCCGCCTGGTCGCCCGCCGGTTCCGGCGCGCCAAGCGCCGCCGGGTCGAACGGTACGAGCGCTACGAGCGGTACACCCAGGCCCGCCGCGAACGGGACACCGCATGACCACCTCCGTGCCCCGCCAGGCCGCCCCGCCGGAGCCGGCGCGGCGGCCCCCCGAGGACCCCCGGCACAAGGCCCGGCGCCGGGCGCTCACCCTGCTGATCATCGTGCTGCTCATCGGCGTGCCGGCCGGCTATCTGGTGATCTCGGCGAACCAGAGCCGCAACAGCGGCAAGGACAAGGAAGCCAAGTACTCGGCGACCGGCCTCACCGCCGGCTGGCCGTCGAAGGTGCAGCGCCGCCTCTACCAGGTGAACGTCCCGCGCCCGGCCGACCACATCGCCTCGTACGAGACCAACAACTGGAAGACCAGCCGCCTGTACGTGCAGTTCCGCACCAACCCGGCCGGCCTGGACACCTTCCTCCAGTCCATGGGCGCCCGCCGCGACGAGCTGAAGAAGGGCGACATCGCGGTGAGCGCCCGCGACCGCAAGGTCAGCGGCTGGACCTTCGGCGGCTCCGGCCCCTGGTACGGCCTCACCCACACCCAGAAGAACCCGGCTCCCACCCAGGACGTGGTCGTGAACCTGTCCGACCCCGGCTTCCCGATGGTGTACGTGGTGTCGAGGACGGTGCCGTAGCGAGCTGTCCCGGCGGGCGCCGTGCGAGCGGTCGTGACCGGCCCCGGCCCGGTGTCGTCGCCGGGCCCGGCCCCCTGTCCGCGCGGTCACGGCCGGTGCCGGGGCCGGTTGTCAGACCCCGCCCGTAGAGTCGGAGACGACTGGTCCGATGTGCGGGCGGGAGGTGGCAGAAGTATGAGCGGTGTGGTGGCGACGGCCGAGCGGGCGGTGGTGTCCGGCGGCGACCGGGTGCCGGTGCGCCTGGCCGCCCTCTACCTGCCCGCACCGCTGCCGCGCGACGGCCGCATCGCCTTCTGGGACCCCGCGGGCGACCCCCTGCCCCCCGCGTCCGCCGACCCCGAGGAGCTGACCGTCGTACGCCGGCACGGCGACGGAGTACGCCGCCGGCAGGTACCCGCGCTCGGCCTGCCGCTCGCCGAGGCGCTGCCCCTGCTGGTCCGCGCCCGCCGGGACCCCGCCGCGCACCCGGCCACGGCCTGCTGGGGCGCCGCCGCGCTGCACGCCCTGCGGCTCGTGGCCCGAGGGCGGCTGCTGCCCGGCCTCACCCCGAGCGGCCTCGACGCCTGGCGCGCCGGACCGCTGGAGCCCGAGGACATCGCCCACCTGCGCGCGATCGCCGCCGCCCTCCCCCCGGAGGGACACGCCGTGCCGCTGCCGGACCCCGGCCCGCTGCGGCTGCCCGAGCCGGAGGCGCTGGTCCGCTCCTTCCTGGACGCCATCGCCGACACGCTGCCCCGCACCCCCGCCGCCGCCCACGCCCTGGGCCGCCCCTTCGCCGCGCCCGAGCCCCAGCCCCTGCCGGGGGCCCACGCATGGGCGGCCGAGGTCGCCGCGGGCATGGACGCGGGCGTGCGCATCTCGCTGCGCCTGGACCTGTCCGCGTACGACGCCTTCGACTCCGGCGCCGACGCGGGCACCCGCGCCGCCGGGGCGGCGATCGTGCAGGTCCACAGCCTCGCCGACCCCACCCTGGTGACCGACGCGGCAGCCCTGTGGGCGGGCGAGGCCGACACCGCCTTCGGCCCCCGCGCGCGCGTCGGCGCGGCCCTCGCCGTGCGCCGCGCCGGGCGGGTCTGGCCGCCCCTGGACCGGCTCGCCGAACAGGACGTGCCCGACGTCCTCGCCCTGTCCGAGGAGGAGCTGGGCGACCTGCTCGGCGTCGCCGCGGGCCGGCTGGCCGCCGCCGGGGTCGCCGTGCACTGGCCGCGCGACCTCGCCCGCGACCTCACCGCCACCGCCGAGGTACGGCCCGCGCCCGGCTCCGCGACCGACGGCACCGGCTTCTTCGAGAGCGGGGACCTGCTGCGCTTCAGCTGGCGGCTCGCCCTCGGCGGCGACCCGCTGGACGAGGCCGAGATGGACGCCCTCGCCGAGGCCCACCGCCCCGTCGTACGGCTCCGGGACCGCTGGGTCCTCGTCGATCCCGCCCTCGTCCGCAAGGCACGCAAGCGGGAACTGGGCCTGCTCGACCCGGTCGACGCGCTGTCCGTGGCGCTCACCGGCACCGCCGAGATCGACGGCGAGCGGGTCGAGGCCGTACCCGTCGGCGCCCTCGCCGCCCTCCGCGACCGGCTCACCGCGGGCCTGCGCCCCGCCGAGCCGCCCGCCGGGCTGGCCGCCACCCTGCGCGACTACCAGCTGCGCGGCCTCGCCTGGCTGGACCTGATGACCTCCCTCGGCCTCGGCGGCTGCCTCGCCGACGACATGGGCCTCGGCAAGACCGTCACCCTCATCGCCCTGCACCTGAAGCGGGCGCGCCGCGAACCCACCCTCGTGGTCTGCCCCGCCTCGCTGCTGGGCAACTGGCAGCGGGAGATCAACCGGTTCGCCCCCGGCGTCCCCGTCCGCCGCTTCCACGGCACCGAACGCACCCTGGCCGCCCTCGACGGCGGCTTCGTCCTGACCACGTACGGCACCATGCGCTCCGCCGCGCCCCAACTCGCCGGACACGCCTGGGGAATGGTCGTCGCGGACGAGGCCCAGCATGTGAAGAACCCCTACTCGGCCACCGCCAGGGCACTGCGCACCATCAAGGCCCCCGCGCGCGTCGCGCTCACCGGCACCCCGGTGGAGAACAACCTCTCCGAGCTGTGGGCCCTGCTCGACTGGACCACCCCCGGACTCCTCGGCCCGCTGAAGTCCTTCCGCGCCCGGCACGCCCGCGCGGTGGAGAACGGCGAGGACCAGGAGGCCGTGGACCGGCTCGCCCGCCTGGTCCGGCCGTTCCTGCTGCGCCGCAAGAAGTCCGACCCCGGCATCGTCCCGGAGCTGCCGCCCAAGACCGAGACCGATCACCCGGTGCCGCTCACCCGCGAACAGGCCGCGCTGTACGAGGCGGTGGTGCGCGAGTCGATGCTGGCCATCGAGACCGCCGAGGGCATCGCCCGCAGGGGCCTGGTCCTGAAGCTGCTCGGCGCGCTGAAGCAGATCTGCGACCATCCGGCGCTGTATCTGAAGGACGACGCGTCCGCTGACCGGCTGGTCCACCGCTCCGGCAAACTCGCCCTGCTGGACGAGCTGTTGGACACGGTCCTCGCCGAGGACGGCTCGGCACTGGTCTTCACCCAGTACGTCGGCATGGCCCGGCTGATCACCGCCCACCTGTCCGCCCGCGCGGTCCCCGTGGACCTGCTGCACGGCGGCACCCCGGTGCCGGAGCGCGAGCGCATGGTCGACCGCTTCCAGGACGGTCGGACACCGGTGCTCGTGCTCTCCCTGAAGGCCGCGGGCACCGGCCTCAACCTCACCCGCGCCGGACATGTCGTGCACTTCGACCGCTGGTGGAACCCGGCCGTCGAGGAACAGGCCACCGACCGCGCCTACCGCATCGGCCAGACCCAGCCCGTCCAGGTCCACCGCCTGGTCACCGAGGGCACGGTCGAGGACCGCATCGCCGAGATGCTCGCCGCGAAACGGGCGCTCGCCGACGCCATCCTCGGCTCCGGCGAGGCCGCCCTCACCGAACTGACCGACCGCGAACTGACCGACCTCGTCTCCCTGCGGAGCACCCCATGACCCCCGCCGACGGCGCCCACCCGGCCGACCTCGCCCGCGAGGCCCTGCGGGCGGCCCGGCGCGGGGCACGGCCCCTGCCGGAGCCGGAACCGGGGACGCCGCCGGAGGGGCCGGCCGCCGGAAACGGGGGCGAGGACCACGATGCGGGGACCGACCTCGGCGCGGTGGCGGGCCGCGGTGACGACGCCGAGCGGGCGGAGGTGCCGGGGCTCGACGGCACCGACGGCCGCGGCAGTGCCGCAGTCCCCGGAGACTCCGGAGCCGGGGGAACCGCCGGGCGCCTTGACGGTCGTACCGACGAGCGCGCGCCGAGGCCGGCGGATGCCGCGAGGGCCGCGCTGCGGGCCGCCGCCACCGACGAGGGCGCCGAACGCGCGCAACAGCGGACGGAACCAGGGGACGGGACACACCCGCCGGAAGCCGAACCGCGCCCCGCCCCGGACCCCGAGCCCCGCCCGGACGCAGCCCCCGCCCCCCGCCCCGGCGACATCGCCCGAGAAGCACTGCGGGCCGCCCGGCGCGGGGCGTCGCGGGCGGAGGCGGAGCGTGCCGGGCGGCGTACGTCCGGGCGTGCGCCGGAGGCCGGCGCCGGAACCCGTGGCGGAGCCGTGCTCTGCGCCGCGGATTCCTCCGGGCCCGCCGCCGACGCCTCCCGTGCCGCGCGGCTGCGCGCCGCCGGTGAGATGCGGCAGTTCCTGAAGAACGCCTTCCGGATGCCGCCGGAGACCGACACCGCGCCGGAGGACGCCCCCGAGCCCGAGCCGTCCGGACCCGCCGACGCCGCGCCCGCCCACGCCGAACCCGAGCCCACCGGAGCCGCCCCCGCTCTCCCCGAACCCGGAGCCGAGGCCGCGCCCGCCGTCCCGCACGTGCCGCCGACCATGGCCACGCCGCACCGGGACGGTGAACACCGGCGTACGTTCCCGGCGTTCGCGCCCCGCGGGGAGCGGGCCGGGCAGGGGCCGTTCGCCGGGACCTGGTGGGGCAACGCGTGGGTGGCGGCGCTGGAGCGGGGCGCGCTGGACGCCAAGCGGGTGGCGCGCGGCCGGGGGTACGCGGACCAGGGGCATGTGGACGCGATCACCGTCACTCCGGGATCGGTCCTCGCCTACGTACGGGGCAGCCGGCCCCGCCCGTACCGCGTCCAAGTGCGGGTGCGGACGCTGGCGGACGCCGAGTGGGAGCGGTTCCTGGACGCGGCGGCCGACCGGCCCGGCCATATCGCCGCCCTCCTCGACAAGGAACTGCCGCACTCCCTCGCCGACTGCGGGGTCCCGCTGCTGCCCGGTCCCGGCGATCTCGCCCCGCGGTGCAACTGCCCCGACTCCGGCCACCCCTGCAAGCACGCCGCCGCCCTGTGCTACCAGACGGCGCGGCTGCTCGACGCCGACCCCTTCGTGCTGCTGCTCCTGCGCGGCCGGGGCGAGCGGGAACTGCTCGACGCGCTCTCCCGGCGCAGCGCCGCCCGCGCGGCCCGCGACGGACAGGGCAGGCCGCCCGCGTCCCTGCCCGGCATACGCGCCACCGAGGCCCTCGCCCCGCGCGACCTGCCCGCGCTGCCCCCGCCGGCGCCGGTCCCCGCGCACCCCGAGCAGCCCCCGGCGTACCCCGCCGCGCCCGGCGGCCCGGACCCGTTCGCGCTGGACCAGCTGGCGACCGACGCCGCCGCCCGCGCGCACGCGCTGCTCGCCACCGGACGCGACCCGGTCGGCGGACTGTCGCTGTGGCAGGACGCGGTGCGGCTCGCCGCGGCCCGGCCCGGCTCCGGACTGACCGCGACGACCCGCGCCCTCTACGCGACCCTCGCGCGGGCCACCGACCGCACCCCGGCCGACCTCGCGCGGGCCGTCGCCGCCTGGCGGCAGGGCGGGGCGGAGGGGCTGGCCGTCCTGGAGGAGCCGTGGGACCCGCCGGCCGGCCGTTTCGACCGGGCCCGGCCGCTGCTGCTCGCCGCCGACCTGCCCGCCTTCCGGCCCTGGCGCAACCGGCTCACCCATCCGCTCGGCCATGTGCAGCTCCGGCTGGGCCGCGACGGACTGTGGTACGTCTACGAGTCCGAGCCCGGCGAGGACGACTGGTGGCCCCGCGGCACCCCCGACCTGGACCCCGTCGGCGCGCTCACCGGACTCGGCGGCACCTGACCGAACGGTCCCGCCGGCACGCGGTCCCGCAGAAACAGCGAAAGGCAAAAGGCCGGTGCCGGCAGCGTGGGAGCTGCCGACACCGGCCTTCGGCGCGGGGACCGCGTGGATCAGTGCGATCAGTACGCCGAGTTGACGTTGTCGATCGAACCGTAGCGGTGGGCGGCGTAGTTGGCCGCGGCGGTGATGTTCGCCACCGGGTCGGTGATGTTCTTCGGGGTACCGGCGACGTGGTACGCGTTGAAGGTGGGGGAGATCACCTGGAGCAGGCCCTTGGAGGGGACACCGTTCTTGGCGTTGACGTCCCAGTTGTTCTGGGCGTTCGGGTTGCCGCCGGACTCGCGCATGATGTTGCGCTTCAGACCGTCGTAGCTACCGGGGATGCCCTTGGCCTTCATGATGGCGAGGGACTGCTTGATCCAGCCGTCCAGGTTGTTGCCGGAGCCCGCCTTGGCGGCGGTGGTGTGCGAGGCCTTGACCACAGAGGCGTGCACCTGGGGCATCTCGGCGGCCTGCGCGTTGGTCGGCACCAGGGTCAGGGCCGCGGCAGCGGCTCCGGTGGCGGCGAGACCGGTGACGGCGAGGCGGGCGATGCGGGTGCGGGTGGTGGCCATGGTCATGCGTGAACTCTTCCTCTGGGGGACAAGGTCGTGCCTGCCGCGAGGATCGCGGTGGCGGTGGGGCGGTGTGCCCCGCGCTGCGGGTGGGACCGGGCGAATGGTTCCGGCGGATATCCGCTCGGTCCGGCCCGTTGCTTCCCGGCAACGACAGCAATGGTTAGCCGGGGCCGAAGTGCTTGGCAAGGATGTGACGTACTACCCTACTTCGGAGCAATGCCCGATATGTACCGATATGGAGACGCCTGCGCAGCTCAGGGCGTTCCGTTCCTACGGTCCTGCCTAGGACGTGATCTGGCTCCTATGGGTGGCGTCACAGGATCGGGCCCCAAAACAGCCCGAAACGGGCCTTTTTCGGGGGAGGGGTGTCGGCGGCGCGGGGTATCACGGAGGGGCGATTCGGGAACCTGCCGTAAGCAATGCGTCACTCGCTGTGTGAAATCCAGTGCTCGCCGCGGCATCCCCGTTGATCGCCGGGCTTGACGGGGGCCCCGGCGCAAACTGATGATCTTGCCGGACACCCTGACGTTCCCCCGTCGCTGCCGCGACCCAAGGAGAGGGCACCCCTTCTATGGACACCGCGCCGGACGCCGCATCTGCAACGCCCTGGACCATCGCCGTGCTGGGTCCCGGAGGCGTCGGCGGCCTTCTCGCGGCCCTGCTCTCCCGCGCCGGGCACCGGGTGATCTGCCTGGCGGGCGAGGACACCGCGCGGACGCTGGCCAGGGACGGCATCCGGGTTTCCAGCGGGGAGCACGGCGACTTCACCGCCCGTGTGGAGGCCGACACCGAACTGCGCGAGCCCGCGGACCTGTGCCTGGTCACCGTCAAGCACACCGCGCTGGACGCGGCCCTCGACCGGCTCCCGGCCCGCTTCGCACGGGGCTTCGTGCTGCCCCTGCTCAACGGCGTCGAGCACATCGCCGCGCTGCGGGAACGGTACGGCGCGCAGCGGGTCGTACCGGCCGTGATCCGGGTCGAGTCCACCCGTACCGCCGCGGGTGTCATCGAGCACGGCAGCCCCTTCACCGAGATCGACGTGGCCGGCGCGGACGAGGCCCGGCTCGCACCGCTGGGCGCCGTGCTGGACGGCGCCGGGATCGCGACGCGCACGGTCGCGGACGAGAACGCCGCGCTCTGGGCGAAGCTGGCCTTCCTCGCGCCCTTCGCCCTGCTCACGACGCGCTACGGGCTGCCGATCGGCGGCATCCGGGACGAGCACCCGGAGGAGCTGGCGGCGCTGGTCGAGGAGACCGCCGCGGTGAGCCGGGCCTGCGGGGGACCGGGGGACGCCACCCGGATCCTGGCGCGCTACGAGGCGTTCCCGGCGCGCAGCAAGTCCTCCATGCTGCGGGACGCGGAGGCCGGCCGGGCGCTGGAACTGGACGCGATCGGCGGCGCCGTACTGCGGGCGGCCGAGCGGCACGGCATCCAGGTGCCCCTCGCCACCCGCCTGGTCGCGGAACTCACGGACGGCGCGACGACGGCCCCCTCCGCCTGACCGCGTGGCCGCCGGGGCGCGGGGCCGCGGCTCCCTCTGTCCGTGACCGGCGGCGCGGATCAGCACGCTCCCGCCACGGGATCGTACGAGCGTCCCGAAGCCCATGTCGGCCGGTGCCGTGGTCGACCTCAAGCAGGTCCCGTCCTTCATCGCCTACGGCCGGCAGGCGGTTCCGGTACGGCTGGACGGCTGAGGCACCCCCGGATCCGGTGGGGGAGCGGGGTGCCCCACCGGATCGTGCGCGGCGTCGAAGCCGGACGTGAGGTGGCGGCGCAGCCAGGCGCCGACTCTGCGGTCCACCAGGTGGTTGAGCACGGCCGACAGGGCGAGCGAGAAGCACAGCCCGAGGGCGATGGCGGGGACCAGGCCGAGCGCGGGCAGCGCCTTGAGCAGCCCGCGCACGACCGGTATGCCCAGGCTCTGGTGGACCAGGTAGAACGGGTAGGTCAGGGCGCCCGCGTAGACCAGCGCGCGCCAGCGCAGCCGGCCGAGGGGGCCGGGTCCGGACAGGGCGAGCAGCAGCAGGAAGACCGTGAGGATGGCGGCGCACACGCCCCAGCCCGGCGTCCCCCCGCGGCCCGCGGGGGCGGCGTGCGCGGCGACCCGGTCGCCCAGCAGGGTCAGCGTGTAGCACCAGGCGAATCCGGTGAGCAGCCACAGCAGCAGGTTCGGGCCGAAGCGGTGCATCAGATAGAGGGCCATGCCCGCCACGAACAGCCCGGCGTACTGGGTGAGCAGGAACTCGTCCAGCACGGCGGAGTGCAGTTCGCGGCCGATGGCGGCGAGGGTCAGCCACAGCAGGCAGAAGGCGATGGTGCGGCGGTAGGTGAGGCCGATCAGCAGGAGCACCGCCATCAGCAGGTAGAACCGGGCTTCCACCCAGAGCGTCCAGGCGACCCCGTCGGTGGTGCGCAGACCGAGCGGTCCGGGCAGCATGGTCAGGTTGCCGAGGGTGGTGCGCAGGTCGGTGGGTGCTCCGGGCCGCTGTCCGGCGAGCCGGGCGATCCAGGCGACGGCGACGATGGCGAGGACGACCGTCCAGTAGAGCGGGAAGAGGCGGGCGATCCGGGAGACCGCGAACTGCGTGGGGGTGCGCCCCCAGCAGCTCATGCAGATGGCGAACCCGCTGATCAGGAAGAACGCCTCGACACCGAGCCAGCCGTAGCGGCTCAGCGCGTGCAGCACGGGGGCGGTCCGGGTCAGGTCGTAGGTGCCCCAGAAGTGCGGAGTGGGGGTGCCGAGGTAGTGGTAGGCGGCCACACCGGCCGCCGCGAGCAGGCGCAGGGCGTCCACGGCGGCGAGCCGGCCGCCGCCCGCCGCGCCTCTGCTGCGGGCGGCCGGCGGCGGGAGGGGGACGGGGACAGCGGTGACGGACATGGTGAAGGTGTCCTCCAACGGGTGTGCTGCATCGGGAAGGTGGCCGCGGAGTCAGAGCCGGCGGCGGCGGACGGACCGGTGGACGAGGAGGACCGCCAGCGCGGTCAGCGGCACCGTCAGCGCCGCCTGGGTCCACTGCATGGGCCACAGCTGGCCCGCGCTGTGGTAGACGTCGAAGACCCGTGACCCGTCGGGGCAGCCGGTGGGCCCGCACTGCGCGTACGACAGGCGGCGGCCGTCCGCGGTGACCACGCCGTCCCGCAGCAGCCAGTCGTCGGCGCTGAGGTCGTAGCCGTGCGGCGGGAACCGGGTGAGGGCCGGCTGGAAGAACCGGCGCAGACCGGTCAGCAGGCAGAACAGCCCCGTGTGGCCGGCGAGGGCGCAGACCATGGCCGGGATCGTGCGCCGGGTCAGCTCCCCGGCCAGGACGCCGATCGCGAAGGCCAGCGGCGTCGCCGTCGCGAGGACGGGACCGAAGGAGGAGTACGGCAGCGCCGAGAACGCCGAGGAGTCGCTGCCGAGCGCCGGCGAGGTGACCGCGTGCAGGCGGGTGCCGAGGGCGGCGGCGACGAGGCCCACCGCGACGGACGCGCCGCCCAGGACGAGGAGCCGGCTGGTGAGCCAGCGCTGCCGGGGCACCGACTGCGTCCACAGGAGCCGGTGCGTGCGGCGCTCGTACTCCTGCGCCAGCAGCGGCGCGCCGAGCAGCGCGGCGACGAGCGCGGGCACGGCCACGAGGGCGGACTGCGCGTGCTGCACCGCCTGGAGCGCGTCGGAGACACGGTGGGCCGTCGGGGCGCACCGGTCGAGGTAGAACAGGTCGTCGCACGAGGCCGCGGCGCGTGCGGCGCGGGCCCGCGCCATCGCGTCCGCCGTGCGCACCGCCCACACCGCGAGCAGGGCCGAGGAGAGGGCCATGGCGGCGAGCGCACCGCGGTGGCGCCGCAGGCTCAGCCGCACCAGGGCCCGGTACGGCACCGGCTCCGGGCGCAGGGCCGAACCTTCGAGCCGGACCGGTACGACCGGCAGGGGGGAGGAGACGGTCATGCCGCCACCGTCCCGGTGCCGTCCCCATCGGCGTCGCCGTACCCGACCGGCCGCATGCCGGGGGCGAGCCAGCCCGCGACGGAGGGGGAGCGCAGGTAGGAGACCACCAGCTCCTCCAGGCTGGGGAGTTCGGCGTCGGTCTCCCGCGTCCGCGCCTGCCGGTCCACGCGGACCAGGGTGAGGTGCCGCGGCTCGGTGTCCACCGGGTCCACGGGGTGCACCCGCCACGGCGCCAGACCCGCCTGGCACTCCAGCAGGCCGAGCCGGTCGAGCAGGCGGTGCGAGCCGAGGAGTTCGGACAGCTCGCCGGCCAGCCGGATCCGGCCGCCGTCGATCAGCAGCAGGTGGTCGACGGCCTCTTCGAGGTCGCCCAGCACATGCGAGGAGAGCAGGACCGTGCCGCCGCCGTCGGCGACGTCACCGAGCAGCAGGCCCAGGGCGGCGCGGCGGGCCAGCGGATCGAGGTCGCTCAGCGGCTCGTCGAGGAGGAGCAGCCGGGGCCGCTTGCCGCGCGCGAGGGCGAGGGACAGCAGGGAGCGCTGGCCGCCGGAGAGGGAGCCGGCCCTGCTGGTGAGCGAAATCCGGCCCAACGCCAGCAGTTCCCCGGCCAGTGCGCCGTCCCAGCGGGGGTTGAGGTCACGGCCCATGGCCAGCATTTCTTCGACCCGCATCCGCGGATACAGGGGGCGGTGCTGGTCCACGAAGGCGACCTGGCCGAGCAGCGCGTCCGCGCCGGCCGGTTGCCCGAGCACGGTGAGCCGGCCCGCGTCGGGACGGACGAGCCCGGCCGCGGCCGACAGCAGCAGGCTCTTGCCGGCGCCGTTCGGGCCGACGATGCCGCACACCGCGCCGCGCGGGACGCGGAAGGTGCAGTCGGTGAGCAGCTGCCTACGCCGCCCGCCCCGCCCGGCGCGCAGCCCGACCCCCTCGGCCTGGACGGCCGCCGCGGTGAGCGTCGTCACCGCGTCCGCTCCGCGAAGCAGGCGTCCCCGACGGAGACGACCAGGGCCATGACGTCCTCCCGCTCCAGACCGTGCTCCCTGGCGCGGGCCATCCACTGCTCCAGCTCCTGCCGCAGACCGGAGCCGTCGACCCGGTCGGCGCTGCCGAGCGTGCCGACCACGAACGTGCCCAGCCCGGTCCGGGACTCGACCAGGCCCCGCCGCTGGAGCTCCTGGTACGCCCGCAGCACGGTGTTGCCGTTGACCGCGGCGGTCTCGACCACCTCGCGGGCCGTGGGCAGCTTGTCGCCGGGCTTCAGGACGCCCAGCCGAAGGGCCTGCTCGGTCTGCTCGATGATCTGCTGATACGCGGGGGTGCCGCCGGCTCTGCGCAGCTGGTACTTCACGAGGTAACCCTTTCCCTAATTGATTAGGGAAAGTAGTCAGCGTCTGAGGAGGTGTCAAACCGCATCGGCGCGCAGGGGTGGGGCCGGGAGGCGGGGGAGGTCGGGCGCTCCGTCCCGAGCGGCCGACCCGCCGTACGGGGGCGGTCGGCGGTGCGGCATACTCGCCCGATGACGCCACGCACTTCCCCGGCCGGCCGGCCGGTCACGATACGGCGGGCCGTCGCGCGGGATGCCAGACGGCTCACCCGGCTCGTGCGCGCATCGGGGGCGTACGAGGGCAAGTACGCGTCCGCAGTCGCGGGCTACCGGGTCGGTCCCGACTACATCGAGGCCCACCGCGCCTTCGTGGCCGTCGGCGCCGACGAGCAGGACGGCCGGGTCCTCGGGTTCTACTCGCTCATCCTCGCGCCGCCGGAGCTCGACCTGCTGTTCGTCGCCGACGAGGCGCAGGGGCAGGGCATCGGACGACAGCTCGTCGCGCACATGCGGTCCGAGGCCCGCGCCGCCGGGCTCGACCGCCTCAAGGTCGTCTCGCACGTTCCGTCCCAGGACTTCTACCACCGCGTCGGCGCGGTGCGGACCGGGACCGCGTTCGCGAACCCGCCCGCCGTGCCCTGGGACCGGCCCGAGTTCGAGTTCCGTATCGCCGCGGAGTGACGCGGCGCCGTCGGCGAGGGGTCCGGCACGCGGGAAGCCCCGTCATCCCCCCGGCCGCTCGCCGGGGCCCGGCCGGAGCGCGGCCGGCAGGTCCCCGGCACGATCCGCCGCGCCCCGGCGCAATCCGGCCCCGATCTCGCGGGCGAGCCCCCGGCCGGAGGCCCTGCACCAGTCCCACCAGTGGTCGAGCACGGACTCCTCCGGTTGCTCGACGATACCGGTCTGCTTCCTTGGCGGCGTTGTCGCACATCGTCACCGACCAACACGGACCATGCGTATCGAGCCGTCACTGCGGCCAGGACCCACCCGTGCCGTGTGCGCCGGCTGTCGTCGGGACCCTGGCGAGTAGCCGGCCCGTACCGGAACGCCGGCGTGCGGGGGACGGGGGCGGGTACCTGAGCGACACGGCTCCGCGACGGGGCGGGGTCCGTTCAGGGAGGTGGGGATGCGTCTTCACCACAGCCGTCCCACCGACCCCGGCTTCCGCCGCCTGCGCCATGGCCGAGGCTTCCGCTACCTGGACGCGCACGGCGAGCCACTGCGCGATCCCGGCGAACTGGCCCGGATCCGGGAGCTGGTCATTCCGCCCGCCTGGCGGGACGTGTGGATCTGCGCCAGGGCCAACGGACATCTGCAGGCCGTCGGCACGGACACCGCCGGCCGCCGCCAGTACCTGTACCACCCGCGTTTCCGCGCGGAGCAGGAGCGGGCCAAGCACGAGCACGTGCTCGACGTCGCCGATGCCCTGCCCGCGGTACGCGAGGCCGTCGAGGGGCATCTGCACGACCGGGGGCTGACCCGGCACCGGATCCTGGCCACGGCCGTACGACTGCTCGACCTCGGCTTCTTCCGCATCGGCAGCGACCGCTACACCGAACTGAACGACAGCTACGGCCTCACCACGCTGCTCCGCGAGCACTCCCGCTGCCACGCCGGTGCGGTCCTGTTCACCTACACCGGCAAGCACGGCAAGGAGATCGTCCAGACCGTCGCGGACCCCGCCGCCTGCCGCTGCCTCACCGCGCTGCGCCGGCGCCGGGGCGGCGGCGACCGGCTCCTGGCCTACTGGGAGCGGCGCTCCTGGCACACCGTGACCGGTGAGGACGTCAACGCGTATCTCAGGGAGCTGGCCGGCCTGGAGATCACCGCCAAGGACTTCCGTACCTGGCACGGCACCGTCATGGCCGCCGTGGCACTGGCCGTCTCCCAGCCCGTGGCCCGCAGCGAGAGCGCCCGGCGCCGGGCCATCGCCCGCGCGGCGCGCGAGGTGGCCGGGTATCTCGGCAACACGCCCGCGGTCTGCCGGAACTCCTACATCAACCCTCGGGTCATCGAGCTGTACGAGGAGGGCGTCACGGTCGCCGCCGCTCTGCCGCACCTGGGCGACGAGGGGGTGTACGGCATCCCCGCCACTCAAGGACCCGTCGAACAGGCGGTACTGCGCATGCTCCGCGACGGACGCCCACCGCGCGAGGGATGAGAGCGGCGCGCGAGGAGAAGCCGGCTCGCCGCGTCCGCGTACCCCGGTGCGGCGCTGGCCGACCCGCCAGCCCGGACGAGCAGGACGGGGCCGCAGACCGCCGTCGCCCCTGGCAGTACCGGAGTTGGCCTGCACCGTGAACTGCCCTCGGTAGCCGGGCTCGTCGGCCGGGCGCGGAACGCGCGCGGCAACTCGTGCCGCTTCTCGGGGTGTCGAAGCCGGCGGCGGGCCGCATCGCCGACGGCCGGGCGTCCGCGGCACCGGGCGGGGGAGCGTAAGGAGGGTGCGCTGGTTCTGTGTACAGGAAACGGCGATACGGTGTGCGGCAGTCGATTACCTGTTTCGTGATCGCTGAGCCACTAGGGGGTTCCATGAAACACCGCCACCCGCGCCGCCGTCGCAGAGTGATCGCCGGGGCGGTCGGTACGGCGAGCGCGCTCGCCGTCGTCCTGGGTGCGGGAATGTCACCGGCGATGGCCGCCGGGATGACGCACGACAAGGACGCGGTCGGCGCTGCCGCACCTGACGGCAAGGCGCCCTGGGCGCCCGAGAACGACGAGCCGCCGATGCCGCACAAGGCCCTCAAGCCGTCGGCCACACCGCGCGACTCGGTACGGGCGTCCGGGCTCAAGCTCAGTATCCCCGCGCCGTCCGGAAGCCACAGCGTGGGCATGGTCGGGCTGCACCTGGTCGACAAGTCCCGCACCGACCCGTACGTGCCCGGCAAGAAGCCCCGCGAGCTGATGATCTCGCTTTTCTACCCGACCTCCGCACCGTCGGGGCACTACCAGGCGCCGTGGATGTCCTCGCTCTCGGGCGCCCATTTCCTCGCCTCGCGCGGCCTGTCGCCGCAGCAGGTGACGCTGCCGACGACCGCCGGGCACGTCCTCGCGCCGGTCGACACCAAGCTCGGCAAGCTGCCCGTGCTGCTGTACTCGACCGGGCTGCACTCCGACCGGGCGCAGGGCACCGCGCTCGTCCAGGACCTCGCCAGCCGCGGCTACCTCGTCGTCACCGTCGACCACACCCACGACGCCAACGAGGTGCAGTTCCCGGGCAACCGGGTCGAGGTGAACACGATGCCGTCCAACGCGCACTCCTCCGACACCCTCAATGTGCGCGCGGCCGACATCAAGTACGTCATCGACCAGCTCGGCGTGCTCAGCAAGGGCGGCAACCCGGACGTCGGGCACGCCACCCTGCCCACCGGGCTGACGAAGGCCGTCGACATGTCCCACATCGGCATGTTCGGCTGGTCGCTGGGCGGCGCGGCGGTGGACACCGCCATGCAGCTCGACCACCGGATCGCGGCGGGTGCCAACCTGGACGGCCAGTTCTTCGGCTCGGCTCCGAGCAAGAACCTGGACCGCCCGTTCATGCTGTTCAGCTCCGGCAGCCACAACCGCAACAACGACAGTTCCTGGCGTACGCTCTGGTCCCATCTCAAGGGCTACCGCCTGGACATCCAACTCCATGGCGCGGCGCACCTGTCGTTCAGCGACAACGAGTGGATGGTGCGGCAGGAGGCGGCCCTGCTCGGGCTCTCCCGGTCCCAGCTGGAACAGCAGTACGGCACGATCGACCCGAACCGTGCGTTCGCTGTGCAGAGTACGTATCTCGCGGCCTTCTTCGACCAGGAACTGCGGCACAAGTCCCAGTCCTTGCTGAACGGGCCGAGCAAGAAGTACCCGGAGATCTCGTTCGTCCACTGACCCCTGGTCGCGGCCTCGGGCCGTGACCGCGGGTGCGAGGAGGGGCCGACCGCTTTGCGCTGGTCCGCCCCTCTTCTTCCGCCGCCGGGACCCGGCCGACACCGCGCGCGGCCGACGGTCGCCGCCGGTACCCGGCCGCCCCGGCATTCGGCCGGATCACCCCCCAGTTGCACAAGTGGGGGCGAAACCGTGATGGACATGCCATCACTCGGCACTAAAGTGTTCGTTCGCATCAATCGAACGCTCATGCGCTCGGCGTCAGAGAGGAACCCCTGCCCTGCCCACCGAGTTCCGGGCGCCACGCCGACACCGTATCCGCCGCCGCGCCGATATGCCGCTCCTCGGCGGGGTGCGTCCACCCATAGCCTCGCTGGTCCTGCTGCTCCTCGTGGTCGCCGCCCTGACCGTGGCCGGTCTCGGCGCGATACACGCCGAGCGGATACCGTCGGCCGTGCTCACGGCCGAACAGCGGATCGCCGCGGACACCGCGCTGTCGGTGCGCACCTCGATCGACGTCGAGGCGAACACCGTACGGCGGAGCGCCGACACGTACACCCCGACCCGTACCACCTCCACGCCCGCAAGCGCGCTCAAGGAGCTCACTTCCGCGCGCAAGGCCGTCCTGGGCGGCGCGCTGCTCGACGCGCGCACCGGTAAGCCGCTGGCCTCCAGCGGCAAGCCCGTGCCGCCGGCCGGGCTGGACGCGGCCGCGCTGTCGTCCGCGCACGGCCCGCTCCCGCCCCGGCTGGTGACCTCCGATGGCCAGGCGCGGCTGCTGTATTTCGCCAGGGTGACCCTGCCCGCGCAGCAGCAGGACGCCAACCAGGACCAGAACCAGGCGGACACCACCGAGCGGCAGTGGCTGCTGGTGGTCGCCGAGGCACTCCCCGCCGTCACGGCACACGGCCAGGGCGGCACCGCCCGCATCCTGGACGCCAAGGGCGACACGCTCGGCAGCGCGGCCCACGACGCCGCGGCGCCCGACGACGGACTGTCCGCACCGGTCTCCCGAGCGGCGAGCGCGTCGGCGCGGGCCACCGGGGCCTCGGGCAGCCTGCTGGGTGCCACCACCGGCGACCGGCGCATCGTGGGCGGCTGGGCGCAGGTCGCCGCCGGGACCGGACCCGGTGACACCGACGACCTCGGGCTGGTGGTGCTCACCTCCCGCCCGGTGCCCGTCGGGGCGGCCGCCGTCGACTACTCGGGCTTCGCGCTGAGCGCCGCGGCCACGCTCGCCGGCCTCGCCGTCCTGCTCGGGCTGGGACTGCACCTCCTCGTCCAGCGGCCGCTGCTGCGGCTGTACCTGTCCGCGGGCCGTCTGGCCCGGAGCGCGTCCGCGAACGGACCGGCCGCGTGGGCGGAGCTGGACCGGCCGGTCCCGGTGCACGGCTTCGGGGAACTCGCGCGCATCGGACGGGCGCTGGAGTCGCTGCGCGGGCAACTGCGCGGTGACAGGGGCCCGCAGGAGCTCTCCGTCCGCCGTACCCCTGGTTACCGGGCGCTGGCCGTGGTCGGTGTGCTGCTGGTGGCCTGCTGGTCGGTGCCGATGATCTTCCTGCTGAACCGGGCCGACACCGCGACCGCGGTTCCGGCCCCGGTCCTCGCCGGTCAGCAGGTGCGCACCGAGATCGCGGCGAACCGGGTGCGGCAGTCGCTCGACCAGTCGTACAGCGCGCTGAGCGATGTGGCCGCCCGGCTGGCGGGACGGACCCGGAGCGCGCAGAGCGAGCTGCTCCGCAAGACCCTGGACGAGCACAAGCAGTACCGCTCGCTGTATCTGCTGGACCGCTCCGGCGCCATCACGCTGCGGGTGGGCGACAGTCCGCTGCGCACCCTGGTGCACGTGCCTCAGGGCGGCGGGGTCACCACCGTCAACACCTCCGGCCGGATACCGGCCATCGCCGCCTACGCGCAGGTCCGGGACGCCCGGCGCACACCCCCGGCGGACGGGGTGGTCCTCTTCGGCGAGATCGACGTCAACACCCTCAACTCGACGCTGGCCAGGCCGGACCTGGGCAGTGTCTGGGTGACCGACGAGAACGGCAAGGTACTGGCGGCCAGCGTGGGCTACCGCGCCTTCCAGAAGTTGCCCGAGCCGGGCCTGTCCCGTCTCGCCCGCGGCGCGCAGAGCGCACCGGGCACGGTGGGAGCCGCGACCTCGGCGGTGCTCGCCTCCTCCTCCGGGCCCTCGGTCGACGCCGCGGCACCGCTCGCGCAGAGCGGGCCGACGGCCCGACTCGGCTGGCGGGTGGTCACCGCGGAGCCCGCGGCGGCCCTGCGACTGCCCGCCGTACAGGCCCAGCAGCGCACCATGCTCGCGGGAATCCTCGCCCTCGCTCTGGGCACCGCCTGCCTGGGCTGGCTGTACGTCGTGGTCATCCGGCCGCTGCGCGCGGTCGCCCGGCTCATCGAACAACTCGCGGCCGGCGACCGGCGCACCGTGCTCCACCCCGTCAACCACGACGAGGTCGGCTCGGTCACCCGCAGCCTGGAGCTGATCCGCCAGGCACTGGCGCAGCGCGGCCGGGCCGGCCGATCCGGACCCCCCGCCGGCCTTGCCGGGCCGCGGCGCGAGAACTCACTCCAGCGGTAGAAAGACGATTCGGCGTGATCTTCCTCTATGTCATCGTCCTGCTGTGCTGCTGCGCACTGTGGGGCGCCGGAATCCTCGAGCAGAAACGGCACTTCGCCTCGCTGGAGCAGATACCGACGCGGGTGCTGGTCAACGGCATCCGCGGCAAGTCCTCCATCACCCGGCTGTGCGCGGGCGCGCTGCGCGGCGGCGGTCTGGTGACCGTGGCCAAGACCACGGGCACCGCGGCCCGGTTCATCCACCCGGACGCCACCGAGGAGCCGGTGTACCGCAAGTTCGGGCTGTCCAACATCGTGGAGCAGATCGGCATCGTGCGGCGGGCGGCGACCTACCGGCCGGACGCGCTGGTGATCGAGTGCATGGCGGTGATGCCCGCGCTGCAGGAGATCAACCAGGAGAAGCTGATCCGCTCCACCATCGGTGTGCTGTGCAACGTCCGCGAGGACCATCTCGAGGAGATGGGCCCGACGCTGGACGACGTGGCGCGCTCGCTCTCCCGCTCCATGCCGGTCGGCGGGGTGTGCGTCACCGCGGAGAAGGACCGGCTGCACATCCTCAGGGAAGAGGCCGACAAGCGGGACTGCCGTCTTGTCGCGGTCGACCCGGAGTCGGTGAGCGACGACGAACTGCGCGGCTTCAGCTGGTTCACCTTCAAGGAGAACGTGGCGATCGCGCTCGCCGTCGCCGAACTCTGCGGGGTGGAGCGGCAGACCGCGTTGCAGGGTATGTGGGACGCGCCGCCCGATCCGGGCGTGCTGTCGGTGGAACGCTATGTCACCCCCGACGGCAAGCGGCTGCGGTTCGCCAACGTCTTCGCGGCGAACGACCCCGAGTCGACGCTGATGAACGTCAGGCAGCTGCAGGACCTGGGCGCGATCAAGCAGCCGGTGAACGTGGTCGTCAACTGCCGCCCGGACCGGGTGGAGCGCAACGGCCAGATGGGCGCGATCGTCTCCGACCTCGGCGCCGAGACGGTCTTCCTGATCGGCCATCCGACCAAGAGCGCCCGCGACACCATCCCGCGTGGTTTCGCCGGGCGGGTGGTGGACCTCGGCGGCGACCGCCGGGACCCCGAGGAGCTGACCGCGGCCATCCTCGCGGAACTCGGTCCGGCCTCCTCGCTGGTGGCGATCGGCAACATCCACGGCCAGGGCGAGCTGTTCCTCGAATGCCTGGCCGAACTGCCGCTGGACGACTCCGAGGAGGAGCCCTCCGCCGTACCCGCCGACCGGGCGGGCACCACGGGCGACGGCCTCGACCAGGAGACCATGCAGATCGCGGTGCCCCGGCGGATGGCGGTGTCCCCGCCGCCCGCCCCCGAGCCCTTCAGCTGGGTGGCACCGCTGGAGACACCGGCGTACGGCTTCCACGTCCCCGGTCAGCGGGAACTGGCCCGTCGGCTCGCCGCCCGCCACGAACGGATCGACCGGCACGACGGCCACAGCGGCTACGACGGCAAGCACGACGGGCAGCACGGTCGCGGCGGCCACTTCCGGCAGGAACCGCACGACCGGCATGACGGCTACGAACGGCAGGACCAGCCCCATGCCGAGTGGCCCGAGAGCGGGCCGCACCACCCCTACGAACCCCACCAGTTGCCGAGGAACCCGTAAGTGATCCCCGCTCACCTCACCGCACAGACCGCCGCGCTCGGGATCGCCCTCGGGCTGATCTTCTCGCTCGTCTGCTACCTCACCACCAACCTCTCCCCGGGCGGCATGATCACCCCCGGCTGGATCGCGCTCACGCTCATCACCGATGTGCAGATGGCCGCGCTGATGGTGGCGGTGGCGGCGCTCACCTTCTTCATGACGAAGCTGCTGCAACGCACGGTGATCCTCTACGGCAAGCGCCTGTTCGCCGCCGTGGTGCTGTGCGCCGTACTCATGCAGACCACCGTGATGCTCACCCTCAACCACGAGTTCCCCCTGCTGTACACGTCGCAGACTCTGGGCTTCATCGTGCCGGGCCTGGTTTCCTACCAGATGGTCCGCCAGCCGCTGGCCCCCACGCTGATCTCGACGACGGCGGTGACGCTGGCCACGTACGTGGTGCTGGTCGCCGGACTGCTGCTCGGCGCCCTGCCCGTCGGCTGATCAGCCCGCCCCTGCCACCCCGCACCCTCCAGGAGGTCCCGCCATGCACCCTGAACCCACCGGCAGCCGCGGCCGCCCGACCCGCCGCGCCGTACTCGGGACGATCACGGGCCTGGCGGCCGCCGGGGCGGTGGCCGGCTTCGGGTACGACCGCCTCTCCCACGGAGGTGGCGACGACGGTGCCACGGGACCGCGAAGCCAGGCATCCGGCCCCCACACCTTCGAGCGGCTGACCGACCCCGGCCGCACCGTGGTCCGGACCGCCGACGGCGCCACCCTGGCCACCTTCACCGACGGTGCCCGCACCGCCGTACTTACCGGGCCCAGCCGGACCTTCAGCGAGCCGCGCACCACCAGCGCCACGCTGACCACCAATGCCTGGGTACGGGTGCTTCCGCACACCTGGCAGCAAGGCGCGGAGAAGTCCGCCTGGTTCACGTCCTGGTTCACCAAGACGCTCGGTGACTCCGGGCCGGACGTCTTCGCGGTGGCCTTCCAGTACAGCAGCGCCGGGGCGCCCGACAAACACGACTCCTCCGGTGTGCGCTACGCGGGCACCGCGCACTTCGGTCCGCGCAACCAGCGGGTCGCCAACCCGCTGGACTTCGCCTACCACGACGAGCAGTCCGACTTCTACGACTACCTGGGCATCCCCTGGACCTTCGCCGACGGCACCCGCGCCCAGCCCGAGCAGGCCCGCTACGGCGACGTCGACTGCTCCGGGTTCCAGCGGCTGGTGTGGGGCTACCGGATGGGCATCCCGCTGCACAACACCAACACCAAGGGCGCCGGCCTGCCGCGCCGCGCCTTCGCCATCGCCGCCTACGGCCCCGGCGTGCTGGTGATCCCCGACGAGGGCCGCCAGCCGGCCGAGCTGAGCGCCCTGCAACCCGGAGACCTGGTCTTCTTCGCCATCATCAAGGACCAGCCGAACTTCATCGACCACTGCGGTATGTACCTGGGCCTGGACGACCAGGGCCGGCACCGCTTCTACTCCAGCCGCTCCGCCGCCAACGGACCCACCATGGGCGACCTGTCGGGACACTCCCTGCTGGACGGCACCGACTTCTACGCCCGCGGCTTCCGAGCGGCCCGCCGCCTGTGACCCCACCGCCCCACCCGAACGCCGATCCGAGGACCACTGCCATGGCCACCACCCCCGCCGCCCAGCCCGCCGGCGCGCGCCCGCTGCACCGGCCGGACGAGCCACCCGCCGGCCGGCCGGACGCCGCGCCGCGCTGGGAACGCCCGGCGCTCGCCGCGGTGCTGGTCGCCGCCGCGGCGCTGTACTCCTGGGGCATCGGGCACGCCGCGCTCCACCCGTTCTACGGCGCGGCGATACGGTCGATGGCCGAGGGGTGGCGCGCCTTCCTCTTCGGCGGACTCGACGCGAGCGGTTCGATCACCATCGACAAACTGCCCGGTGCCTTCTGGCCCGGCGCCGTCTCCGTGTGGATCTTCGGTCCCCACACCTGGGCGGCGGCGCTTCCGCAGGCCGCCGAGGGCGTGCTCACCGTATGGCTGCTGTACCGGATCGTCCGGGCATGGGCCGGGCCGTTCGCCGCGCTGATCGCCGCACTGGCGCTCACCCTCACTCCGGTCACCGCGGCCCTCAACCGGGCCACCATCCCGGACACCGCGCTGACGCTGCTGCTGGTGGCGGCCGCGGGGGCGTTGCAGAAGGCGGTACGCACCGGCCGGCTGCTCCCGCTGATCACCTGCGGAATCTGGGTGGGGCTCGCCTTCCAGGCCAAGATGCTCCAGGCGTGGCTGGTGCTGCCGGTGTTCTGGCTGGTCTACCAACTCGCCGCGCAGGGTGCGCCGTTGAAGCGGACGCTGCGCTCACTGCTGGCAGGCGCGATCGCCCTGGTCGTGTCCTGTTCGTGGATGCTGCTCGCCTGGGCGACCCCGGCCGCCGACCGCCCGTACCTGGACGGCACCACCGACAACAACCCCTTCGCCCTGGTCTTCGGTTACAACGGCCTGAGCCGGTTCACCGGGGACTCCACCGCGTTCGGCGCCGCCGCGAGCACCGCCGCGAGCCGCACCACCGGCAACACCGGCTGGTCGATGCTGGTCAACCACACGGTCGGCCCCCAGATCGCCTGGCTCCTGCCGCTCGCCGCGGCCGCCGCGGTGCTGGGCGTCGCCTGGCGCACCGGGCAGCCGCGCACCGACGCGCTGCGCGCGGGGTTCGTCCTCTGGGGCGGCTGGCTGGTGGTGCACGCGCTGGTGTTCAGCGTCTCCAACGGCAACCACGCCTACTACACCGCCGTCATCGCCCCGGCCCTGGCCGCGCTGACCGGTGGCGGATTCGCGCTGCTGCGCACGGAGTACGAGCAGGGCGGGCGACGGCGCGTCGCGCTTCCGGCGGTGATCGCGGTCACGGTGCTGTGGGCGCTGGTGCTCGACCTGCCCACCGGGTTCGTCTCCTGGCTGCTGCCGGTCGCCGTGATGCTCGCGCTGTGCGGCGCGGTGGGGCTGTGGTCGCGGGGCCCCCGTACCTCCCAGCGGATGGTGAACGGCGCGCTCGCCGCCGGAATCGCGGCGACGCTGGTCGTACCGGCCGGGTGGGCGCTGTCCACCCTCAAGCCGCTCTACGCGGGCGCCTCCACCTCGCCGATGGCCGGCCCGGTGGGCATCGCGTACGCCGAGGCGCTGCGGCATCACCGGCCCGCGGCCCGAGTCGGCCTCGACCGGCCGAGCGCCCGCGACCGGGCCCTGCTGAGCTATCTCACCGAGCACCGCCACGGTGAGCAGTACCTTCTCGCCACCCAGGCCGCCTACACCGCCGAGCCGCTGCTGCGCGCGGCGCCGGAACCCGTGCTGGTCATGGGCGGCTTCACCGGCAACACCCCGTTCCCCGCCGCTCAGCAGCTCGCCACCCTGGTGACGACCCACCGGCTCCGCTACGTCCTGCTCACCTCTCGGCGTCCCGCCACCGCCGACACCGCCTGGGTGAAGTCCCACTGCGCCCGCATCCGCCCCACGGCGTACGGCCGCCACACCGACGGCAGCTTCAGGCTGTACGACTGCGCGCCCAATTCCTGATCAGAAGGATTCGTCAGGAGCGTCGGGTGGAGATGATCCGTCCGTCGGAGGCGTATACGGTCACCCGGACGCGACCCGTGCCGGCCTGCCAGTCCCGGTAGGCGGCGATGACCTGCCGGGCCTGTGCGAGGTATCTGCCCGAGAAGCGGCTCTCCCAGTCGGTGTGTATGCCGACCTGGTGATTGCCGGTGTGGGCGACCAGCCGGGTGACGTGTCTGACGGCGGCCTTCTCGGGCGGGGTGCCTTCCTGGGCGACCCATAGCCTGAAAGTGCCGGCCTCCGAGGTCGGTACGCGCATCTCGGGGGGCACCTCGCCGAAGGTGTCACTGCCCTGGGTGGACGCGGCCTTCGTCGTGTGCGCGCCCTGTTCGGCGCTCGCGACGGCACCGACGATGGCCAGGGCGAGGATGGCGCCCGTGATCAATTTCGTCTTGCGCATGATCAGAAACCTCTGGACGCCTGTAGGGCCGAGCGAAACGCTGACATCGAATTGAGATCCTCCGCGGGACTCAGACGGCCCCCCTGGGTCCGCGCCGTTGTGCATTCTCAAGGAAAGGAGCAGCCAGAACCACCGAAAAACGGCGGATGAGCTTACGTTTCTGGCTGATCTTCGACGTTCGTGTACGGTCCGTCGCGCTTCTCGAATAACTGGTTCCGCACGTTTTGTCGTGCAAGCTGGGGACGCGCGGCGGCGGCCTCACGTGGGGCGTTATGCAGCGCTGCGCCCGGTATGGGGGTGAGGAACGGGAGACAGGAGGGCCGAAGTGTGCGGGGGGCGACCTCACGGATGTGAAGCTCGCACTTAATTAAGCGCCCGACCGATTGCTGTCGGTGGGAGATGACCTATTCCCGATCCTGGAATTTTCCAGTCCGTTCAACAGCCCAGCCGTAAAAGCATCGCCAGCGGCTCTCACGGCGATGCAGCGCCTGCGAGTGACGACGCTCGTCCTCATTCCGCCACGCCTTCGTCGGGGACTTCGCCCCCGGCTTCGTCTCGTCGGCCTCCCGGCGTGCGCGCGCAGACCAGGGCTCCGGCGCCAGGCCGACGTCGGCTCCGACGTCTGCTCCACGCGCACCCGTCGCCGTACGCGACGCCCGCGGCAACGGCTACCGGCTCACCGGGTACAAGGTCTTCCCTTCCGCCGGCCCCTTCGCCGACTTCGAGATCGTCGTCGCCCCCATGGGCGGCACCGGAGAGCAAGAGGGCGGCAAGCCGCCTGCACTGCCCCACCGTCCTCGGCGCCACGCGCCGGGCCCTCGCCCTCACCCTGGAACGCACCCGGACCCGCAAGGTCGCCGACATGGCCACCGAGTTCTGCGCCGCGCGTTCCATGGCCTACGCCGCGCCGGCGGCCCTGGACGCGGGCCGCGAGGTGCCCGCGGAAGCTCAACGCAGCGGCGTCGCCAAGGTCGTGGCCTCCAACTACTGACCCGGCCGTGGACCGGCGACGGCAAGCGGTGGATACCGGCCGGAGTTCCTGACGTGGCTGGTGAGCGGTGCCGCCCTTCCGCTCAACCCACCTCAGTCAGCCTTCCGCCCTCGCCTTGAGGTTGTGGAGCCAGGCGTCCAGGGACGCGTCGAGTGCGGCCTGGAGGGCCGGGGTGTCGGATACGACGGGGTCGCCGGACCAGGACTCCTCGGTGTGGACGTGTACTCCGTCGCGTTCCTGGCGGAAGGTCCACACGTGTACGGCGGTGATGCCCTGGGCGGGGCCGCCCCAGACGATGCGGTATCCGGGGCGGGCCTGCTTCACGGTCGAGGTGATGTCCTGCAGGCCGTTGACCGACCAGCGGAACACGGAGCCCTCCCGTAGCGGACCCGGAGTCTGCTTGGCAGCCTTCGTCACGTCGGGCTGCCAGGTGGGCCAGGCGTCGACATCGGTCTGGATGTTCCAGACCTGCGTCAGTGGTGCGTGGATCACGATGTCGTCGCGTGTGATCACGGGGGCGTCCGGGTCGATGCCCGGCTGCTGGCGAGCAGTTGCGGTCTGTCCCGATACGGCGATCAGGAGGGCGGCGGGTACGGCCGCAGCCTTGGTGAGCAGGCTGGTGAGCATGGATTTCTCCCTCTGCGGAGTGGTTGGTCCAGGGTTTCTGGTGTGGGGCGGCGTGATTACGGAACGAGGACGACCTTGCCGCTGACCGTGCCGGACTCGGCCAGGCGCAGGGCCTCGGCGACACGGTCGAGGGGCAGTTGGGCGGCGATGAACGGGGTGACGTCACCGCGGTGCAGCGCGGTGAAGACCTGGGTGAGGTCGCTGCGCAGGCGGGCGCGGAATCGGTTCTTCGACAGAGCCTTGCCCGCCCAGACGTTGAAGAAGTAGGCGTGGCGGCCGTTGGGCAGCGCGTTCCACAGCCAGACCCGGCCCAGGAGTTTGAGGACGGGCCACTGCTTGGAGCCGGTGTCGTCGCGGGTCGCGGCGCTGCCGTAGGAGACGAGGGTGCCGCCGGGCGCGAGCAGGCTCCAGGAGTCGACGATGCTGCGGCCGCCGACATGGTCGAAGACCGCGTCCACTCCTCCGGGAGCCAGCTCACGTACACGGGCCGGGATGTTCTCGGTGCGGTAGTCGACCGGGGTCACTCCCCGTTCCCGCAGGGCCGCGTGGTGGCGTGCGGAAGCGGTGCCGATCACCTTCGCCCCCGTGGCCCGGGCGAGCTGGACCAGGACCGAGCCGACTCCTCCGTTGGCGCCGTGCACCAGGACGGTCTGCCCGGCGCGGACGCGGGCCTTGCGGTGGAGCATCTGCCAGGCCGTGATGCCGTTGATCACCACCGTCTCCGCCTCCGCGGCGGCGATCCCGTCCGGGACCGGCACTGCGTCGGCGGCGTCCACGACCACGTGGCTGGCCCAGCCGCCGACCTTGAGCAGCGCGGCCACGCGGGTGCCGACCAGGCCGGGAGCGACGCCGTCGCCGATCGCCGAAACCGTGCCGACCACGTCGTAACCGGGGACGAACGGGAAGGGCGGCTGGTCGTAGTAGCGACCGCGGCGCATCTGCTGCTCGGCGAAGGAGACGCCGGTCGCCTCCATACGGATGACCACCTGACCCGGACCGGCGGCCGGAACTGCCCCCTGTCGCACCTGAAGCCCCTCCGGCTCGACCTTGCCCGGCAGTACGACCTCGATCATTTCCCCAGCGCCCATGACGACCTCCCTCGACATCGACCAGTCCCGTTAGTGGCTGGTGCGTTCGTTAGAAGTTATAACCGCACGGATGGGTGACGGTCAAGAACGTTCGTAATAGGGTCTAACTCAACTGGGGTCGGGCGACCCCGCCGGTTGAGGGAAGAAGCCGACCGGATCACGCAGGCGGAGGGATGAGCACATGGCCGTTGCCCGTAAGGAGACCCCACGCGAGCGCTACCGTGCGCAGCTGCGGGCTGAGATCAAGGAACGCGCCTGGGAACAGATCGCCACCGCCGGAGCCCCTGGGCTCTCCCTGAACGCCATCGCCAAGCAGATGGGCATGAGCGGCCCCGCGCTCTACCGGTACTTCGCCAGCCGCGACGAACTGATCACCGAACTGATCCGCGACGCCTACCGCAGCCTCGCCGACACCGTCCGTGCCGCCGCCGGGCCGGGGGCGGACCTGTCAGAACTCGGACGCGCGCTGCGCGGTTGGGCCCTGGACGATCCGCAGCGCTACTTCCTCGTCTACGGCACACCGGTCCCCGGCTACCACGCCCCCGACGACGTCACCGAGATCGCGTCCCAGATCATGGAAGTCCTCCTCGACGCCGCCCAGCCGACCGGCCCTGCCGCGGACGCCCCGGACGAGGAACGTCTCGACGCCCACCTCGCCGAAAACCGGCAATGGGTGGCCGGCCATAACGCACCCCCGGCCGACCTGCGCCGCGCCCTGCTGTTCTGGACCCGTCTGCACGGCATCCTCTCCCTGGAACTGGCAGGCCACTTCACCGGCATGGGCTTCGACCCGAACGAGCTGTACGACAGCGAACTGAAGCACCTGACGCGATAGACGGCCTCCCTGCCGGGCTGCCCACAAGGTGCTACGTCAGGTCGGCGGCCCGGACGAGTATGTGAAGCGCAGGCGTTCTGGTCTGCCCCGGTGGCATGGCCCCGACTCGTGCGCGTACCGCGCTCACGTACTCGGTCGGTCGGGTGGCGTGGCGCCATGCCGCCTCCTGGGTTTCAAGGTCCTTGACGCGGTACGCCTCGGCGTACCGGATGCGGGCCTGTCCCATGGCGGCTTCCCTGCGGATGCGCTTCTGGCGTGCCGTGCCGCTGCGGCCTCGTCCTGGCGTCTGCGTTCGGCCGCTTCACCGCGAAGCGTGACCTGAGCATGCTCGCCCAGCGTCCCCCTGGTATAGGGGGTCCGTGAGACGTGAGAGGGTCTGGAGCGTGAGTGAGACACCCCCGAACACCCTGCAATACCGCTTCGACGGGCCAGAAGACGCTCCGGTCCTGATCCTGGGTCCCTCACTGGGTACCACATGGCACAGGTTGTAAAGATCGTCCATGGGCGTCCACGTCAGTCCAAGGTTGGGGCGTAAGACATCGTGGTCCGGGGGAGTCGGCGTAGTTGGTGACAGACGTGTGACAGTGCCTGTGACAGAGCGGTGATAGGGCGAGGCCGCGCCGGGGAACACGCTGACGGGGCCTCTGCCCGGAGCCACGAGACGAAGCCCCACCGGAGCACTCCGGTGGGGCTTCGTCTCGTCGAGCTCGACTGTGCTTGCGCGCATGACGCGCCCGGCTTCTCATGCAGTTCGTATTCCTGCGATGCGCTCGGTGACGCTGGATTTGCGATCGCAGCCAGCAAGGTGGAGCTTCGTGAGGCGACGCGGCCCCGCGGGAATCCGGGTGGGTCGTGTCGTGTGGTGGGTCGATGCGGTGTGCCCTGTCAGGCGGGCTCAGCGGTATGCCGGCTGTCGGTGGATGGGTGACGTCGTGGCCACCGTTGATGCTGCAGCCGTGACGAAACCGGACTCGGTCGTACGTGCCGGACGGTTCTGCGGTGACAGGGCACAATGGTCCGCACGCGGTGGCTGGGGGAGCGGCTCTGGGGAGGGCGTCGTGAAGTTCAGAAAGCGAACGCTGGAAATGCTTGGCGACCTCGTTTGCGGAAACCTCGGTACGGCAGATCATCAAGCTGATGCCGAGCCAGCATATTTTCCGTATCGGTCGAGCAGCTACATCACCGAGTTCTTCACGGAACTCAACATGGATTGGGAGCACGATGGTTCGACGCGGCACCGCTGGGTCGCGGAGGTGCTGGAACAATTGTTGGCGGAGCCGCACGAGGGGGCCTTCACACCCGCCGGAGTCCTTCTGCAGGGTGATCGACCACTTGATGAATCCGGCGGATGCCCTCAATGAGGGTCTCGACCGACCCAATGCCCTGCGCTTGTTGAACAATGTGCTCGCCCGCGAAGGGTTCGAAGCCTTCTATGGGGAGGACAAGCACTGCTACCTGCGGCACGTCGGAACGAACACGGTCTCGATGTTGGCCAAGAACCCGCATCGCCCTCTGAGTGCCGCCGAGATGCAGCGGCGCACAGCACTTGCCGCGTTCCTGGACACGTGCAGTGAGGATGCACTCATTGAGGAAGTGCTGCTGCCGATCTTCCGTCAGCTGGGCTTTCACCGGATCACTGCAGCCGGGCACCGGGACAAGGCGCTGGAGTACGGCAAGGACATCTGGATGAGGTACACCCTGCCGACCCAGCACTTCCTGTACTTCGGCATCCAGGTGAAGCGCGGGAAACTGGACGCCACCGGAAAGTCCAGGGCGGGCAATGCCAACATCGCTGAGATCCATAATCAGGCTCTGATGATGCTGGCGCACGAGATCTTCGACCCCGAGACCAACCGGCGCGTCCTCGTTGACCATGCGTTCATCGTGGCCGGCGGGGAGATCACCAAGGCTGCACGCAACTGGCTGGGCAACGCGTTGGACGCTGCGAAGCGGAGCCAGATCATGTTCATGGATCGCGACGACATCTTGAACCAGTTCGTGGTGACCAACCTGCCGCTTCCCGTAGGTGTGCTGCCGAGTGCGACGCCATCCGGTGGTACCGCGGAAGCGCCGTTCTGATGCTCGTTCGGGGCGTGCGGCCTCAGGGGGACCGGCGGGGTGCGGCCGTGATACGGACGTCAGCGGAGCTGTCAGGGGGCCTGGCCGCGACCGCGGCGACGGAGTCCGGGTGGGTCGGCAGCACGAACCAGACGCTTATTCCCAGGCCGTGCGGCGGACGCCCCACGCGTCGGCGAGCGCGTCCAGCAGGGGTTTCCCTCGCGGCCGGACTCGGTCGGATCCTCGACGGCGGTATCCAGCGGCAGGCTGCCCTGCAGGGGTGCGGCCTCACCACCAACCGGCTCAGGACTGGTTGGCGCGCCGCCCTCTGCTGCATTGTATTCGGTGGCCCGGGTCCCCAGCTCAGGTCTTGGCTCGCGACCTCGCAGAAGAGCGTGGGTTCGCCGATTCCTGAATGCGGTCGTGCTGCGCCCTGGTGGCGGCTTTGGTCGACCTTGCGGACGATTTCGCTGCTCGGACAAGAGACGGTCTGCGCCCAGCCTTGCCGGTGGGCCTCGGCGGTCGATGACCACCCGCACCGACTCGTCCGGCCCTGACCAGGCTGACCGGTGACCGCCTCCCGCAGCGCGTTCGCGGTCAGCGCCGACTCGTCGAGGCCCTCGACGAGCATGCCATGCGATTACTGTGCGTATTCACTCGGATGGGTGGCGTGAAGAAGTGGTGGTGAGCATGTGCGGGTGGCGTGAGGAAGGGGCGTGCGCACCCACAAGGGTGTGCCCCGGAAGGAGGACATCGTGTTCCACCATTCGACACGAACGCTTGCAGTGGGTGGCCGGGAAGGCCGTTGATCAGCCCAACATCCACAGAGCTCTCCTCCGGTGGGCACACAAGGGAGCATTCACCCAGATTTCTACCTTTTCGGAGATTATGCGGTAGATCCGTCCGCGCACAGGAGGAGCGCGTGTGTGGAGCAGTGCCCTCGCACCTGCCGAGTCCTCAAGGCTCCGGATGGGCCGTGAGTCCTGCCGACCGGAAATGAGCCCGGCTGAGCGGTCAGTCGCCGCAGGCGTCTTCGCCTCACGGGGCCAAGGAGAAGTAGTTCTCCTCTTCCTGGGAGAAATGCAGGCGCAGGACGGTGTGCAGTCCGTAGAGACAGGAACGCAGATCGTCGAGCTGATCGGCGTCCAGGCCGCCGCGGGCGTGGGCCAGGCGCAGGTGGGTGGCGACGCGCCGGGAAAGACGCTCGATCTCGGTATGGGCGCGGCTCATGGTGGCGGTGGCCTCGGGGCCGCCGAGCGTGGGAGCGAGCGCGGGGTAGAGCTGGTGCTCCTCGGCGTACTCGTGCGGCAAAAGCCGCTCGGTCAGCAGCTGGTATGTCTCCTCGACGGCTGCCAGGGCCTGAGGACCGGAGCTGTCGGACAGGCGGTCGGCGGCAGCGCGTACCGCCTCGACGACATCCCGCAGATCATCGTGCTCGGCCGCGAAACGGCGGATGAGCACTTCGGCGGCCGGGGTGAGAGCCGGTCGCATCGCCCGGTCGACGCGCAGTGCCCGCAGGGCGTTGAGGATGACCACGACGTCAATGCCCTCCTGGAGCAGGGCGCCGGCGGCGGGCGGAAGCAGGCCGCCGGCGGCCGCGGCCATGGCAGCGAGCGACATCAGCATGCCGCCCAGCGCGCTCTGCACGGCGATGCGCCGGGCGCGTCCGGCGATGGCGACCGCATCGGCAAGACGGTCCACGCGATCGGTGGTCAGGACGATGTCAGCGGCCTCGGAGGAAGCGGTGGAGCCATGGGCGCCCATGGCTACCCCGATGTCCGCCACGGCGAGCGCGGGGGCGTCGTTGACACCGTCACCGACCATGACGGTGACGGCGTGCTCGCGTTCGGCGCGGACCGCGGCGACCTTGTCTGCGGGGCTGAGCTCGGCCCGTACGCCGTCGAGACCGAGAATGGCAGCGACTTCGTGCGCGGGCTCGGCACGGTCACCCGTGAGCATCAAGATCCGCTCGATACCCGCCGTCCGCAGGTGGCGCAGGGTCCTGGGGGCGTCGGAACGAATGGGGTCGCGTAGAAGGACAGCGCCGACCACCTGCCCGGCGACCGTCAGCCAGGCGATGGCCGCACCGTCGAGCAGCGCGCGGTTGTCCACCGCTGCGGCCCACGACGGCACGGCGTCCGCGGTGTCGATCCGGCCGATGGACGCCCGCTGCCCGTCCACGGTTCCCGAGGCACCCCGGCCGGGCTCCTCGGTGACGTCCCCCACCACGGGCAGCGCCAGTGCGCGCTCCCGGGCGGCGTCGACGACGGCGTGGGCCAGCACGTGCGGCGAGTACTGGTCGAGTGCCGCCGCCAGGCACAGCACCTGCGCCGGCCTCCACCCTGGTGCGGCAGCGACGTCAAGGACGCGGGGACGGCCGCCGGTGAGAGTGCCGGTCTTGTCCAGCAGCAGGGTGCGGGCCCGGCCAAGGTTCTCCAGAGCACCGCCGCCGCGGACCACCACACCCAGCCGCGAGGCGCGGGACAGGCCGGAGACGATCGCGACCGGCGCGGCCAGAAGCAGCGGGCACGGCGTGGCGACCACCAGGACCGCCACCGCCCGGACCGCGGAACCGCTCAGGAGCCAGGCCAGCCCGGCCACCACCAACGACAGGGGCAGAAACCAGGCCGCATACCGGTCGGCCAGGCGGACCACGGGAGCCGATTCCGCACCAGCCTGCCGAGCCAGCCTCACAATCTCGGCATAAGTGCTGTCCTGCTCAGTGGCGGTGGCCCTCAGATCGAAGGCGCCGCCGGCGTTGACCACCCCGCTGCGCACGGCTTCGTCCTTCGCACGCTCGACCTGCAAAGGCTCCCCGGTGAGCACCGACTCGTCCAGCACGGCGAGCGGGCTCTGCACATGGCCGTCGACCGGGACCACTTCTCCCGGCCCGACCACGAGCAGGTCACCGACTTCCACCTCGGCAAGCGGCACCACACGCACTCCGACATCGGCGTGGCGCCGCGCCGTACGTGGCACGCGTTCCACAAGGGCACGCACATCGTGGGAGGCCCGCCGCTGGGCCGCGGCTTCGAGGGTGCGTCCTGTGGCCAGCATCAGAGCAATCAGCGCGCCGGCCAGATACTCACGCACAGCCAGGGTGCCGCCGAGAGCCAGAACCGCGATCAGATCCACCCCCGCATGACCACGCCGCAACGCAGCCACGACCCACCCCACCGCCGGAACGATGGCGAACACAGTCCCCAGGCCCCACAGAAGATCCGCGAGAGCGCCGGTACCGGCGACCCAGGCCACACCGCCGGCCGTCAGAGCCGCCGCCGTGACCGCGAGGAGGAACGGCTCCAGATACGCGGAGACGGCGGCCACCAAATGACGCGTCGGCCCTGCGCTGGCAGAAGAATTCATGGAAACACCTCTGCCGTCCATCCTCGGCCCGGGCCCGGTCCATCACACCTCGGCACCGCACCCGAAGCAGCAACCAAACGGCCCCGCAGGGCTCAGCCATCTCCACTTCGCCGTGACTTTGCGGGCGACCTGGCACCGGATTAGCAGCCCACCTGTTCCTCGGCAGCAGCACGGGCTGGCCGAGGAACATCGAGATGAGCGATCAGTGGTAGCACTGGTTCCGCTCCCGCCCCTTCGCACGATTGCCGCCTAGCGTGATGTAGCTGTGCGTGACGATCGTCACGCACAGCGATTCTCGTATGTTCCTTTGCGGTCGTGCCGGACTGCCCTCACCAGCAGCTCGCCGAGGAGCGACTGCGGCAGGCTCTGGACGGCGCCGGGCTGGAAGCCACCGGCTTCACCACCCGGGTGGTCGCCGACCAGGCCGACGCCGAACGGTCCGGCTTCACCGGCTCCCCGACGATCCTGATCGACGGCCGCGACCCCTTCGCCGAGCCCGGCACCATGCCCTCGCTCTGCTGCCGGATCTACCGCACCCGGCAGGGCCCGGGCGGGGCGCCCGGTCTCGATCAGCTCCGGCAGGCCCTTCAGGAAGCCGTCGGCACCGCAGCCTGACCGCCCCGCTGCTGAACGCGAACGCCGGAAGCACCATGAAACGCCGGCTGGAGCCGGAAGGAGGCAACAGTCGGCTTTCGTGTGTCTTGGCTCGCGCGACCGAGTCAGTGCTCGCCGGTGAAGATCTCCCGCATTTCGCGGATCGCGTAGTAGACCAGTACGTACCCGGCGGCCGGGTCGGCCCACCACCAGCCGACGGCGGCATTGAGGATCAGGGCGAGCAGGACGGCTGCTGCGAGGAGCCCGTCGATCAGGGTGACGCGGCCCTCGGTCTTCAGGACAGGGTTGTCCAGGCCGGCGCCGGTGCGGGCCTTGCCTGCGGCGAGGGTGAACATCACGGCCGCGGTGGTCGCTGTCCAGCCGATGCCGAGCGGCGAGTGGTGCGGGTGGTATCCGGTGGCCAGCACCCATGTGGACTGCACCAGCAGATAGACGGCGAGCGCGGCGAATCCGGCGCCGATCAGTTTGAGGGCGCGGCGCTGGCGGTCCTCGCCGGTGCCGGACAGTTCCCAGACCACCACGGTGGACGCGCCGATCTCGATCAGCGAGTCCAGGCCGAACCCGGCGAGCGCCACCGACTTCGCGGAGATCGCCGCGATGGCGAGCACCACGATGCCGAGTACGGGTAGTGGCGTCCAAGGTGGTCACCGGCCGAGTCTCGCAGACGGCCGCATCAGCGCCTCTCGCCGGGGCACCGCACGGCTGATCCTCACTCAGGGTGCTCAGGCGCTCGGAGCGGGTACCGCTTGCCGTTCCGGCTCGACGGTATCTGCGGGGGTGTCGCTGAGGCCGAGTCGGAGGTGCTCGACGTGGTAGAGGGCCTGGTCGAGCAGTTCGCAGACGTGGTTGTCGTAGAGGGAGTAGACCACCGAGCGGCCCTTGCGGGTGCCGACGACCAGGTCGAGGTTGCGCAGCAGGCGCAGTTGGTGGGAGCAGGCGGACTGCTCCATGCCGACTTCGGCGGCCAGCTCGGTCGCCGGGAGCGGGCCCTCGCGCAGCCGGGCGAGGATCAGCAGCCGCGAGGGGGTCGCCAGTGCCTGCAGCGTGGCGGCCACCTTCGCGGCGTTGTCCGCGGTGAGGCGGGTGCGCGGGACGCTGCTGTCGGGTGTTGCGGCTCCATGACCCATGCGGCCATCGTACGCGCCCCATGAACGTATGAATCGATGTTCATTCGTTCCTGTTACGGTGGTGGGGTTGGACGCTGTCCGCTCACGTCTGCGTAAGGACCCCCGTTTCGATGTCTTCCACCCTCACCCGCCCGTCGCCCGCCGGTGACGCGGCCGTGCGTGACGCGGTCGCGCCCCGGCGGCGCACCCGGATCTTCGCGCTGCCCGAGGCCCGCTGGGCGGCAGCTGCCCTGGTGCTGTTCCTGATCGCGCTGCCGCTCTACCTGCTCGGGGCGCAGGCGTGGTTGTGGGGGCCGTTGTTCGCCCTCACCTACGCCACCGGCGGCTGGGAGCCCGGCTGGGCCGGATTGCAGGCGCTCAAGGAGAAGACGCTGGATGTGGACCTGCTGATGGTCGTCGCGGCGCTCGGGGCGGCGGCGATCGGGCAGGTCCTGGACGGCGCGCTGCTGATCGTCATCTTCGCCACCTCCGGTGCGCTGGAGGCGATCGCCACCGCCCGCACCGCCGACTCGGTGCGCGGCCTGCTCGACCTCGCTCCCACTACCGCCACTCGGCTCGCCGACGACGGCACCGAGGAGACGGTCCCCACCGAGCAGCTGGCCGTGGGCGACACCATTCTGGTGCGCCCCGGTGAGCGGGTCGGCGCCGACGGCAGCGTCCTGGACGGCGCGAGCGAGGTCGACCAGGCCACCATCACCGGCGAACCGCTGCCGGTGGCCAAGCAGGAGGGCGACGAGGTCTTCGCCGGCACCCTGAACGGCACCGGCGCCCTGCGTGTGAAGGTCGAGCGCGACCCGTCGGACTCGGTGATCGCCCGGATCGTGGCCATGGTTGAGGAAGCCTCCGAGACCAAGGCGCCGACCCAGCTGTTCATCGAGAAGGTCGAGCAGCGGTATTCGATCGGCATGGTGGCCGCGACGATCGCGCTGTTCGCGCTGCCGCTGCTGTTCGGCGCCGCGCTTCAGCCCACCCTGCTGCGGGCGATGACCTTCATGATCGTCGCTTCCCCGTGCGCGGTGGTGCTGGCCACCATGCCCCCGCTGCTGTCCGCCATCGCCAACGCCGGACGCCACGGCGTGCTGGTGAAGTCCGCCGTCGTGATGGAACAGCTCGGCCAGATCGACGCGGTGGCGCTGGACAAGACCGGCACCCTGACCGAGGGCACCCCCCGGGTGACCGACATCCGCCCGCTGGCCGCCTCCGGCCTGAGCGAGGACGAGCTGCTGCGCCTCGCGGCTGCGGCCGAGCACCCCAGCGAGCACCCGCTGGCCCGCGCCGTCGTGGACGCCGCCCGCAACCGCGACCTGGACGTCCCCGTGGTGGAGGACTTCACCTCCGCCCCCGGCACCGGTGTAACGGCCACCGTCGAGGGCAAGGCCGTCGCCGTCGGCAGCCCCGCCCGGCTGCTGAACGGGCGCAGCGATCACGCGGCTGCCGTGGTCGCCGCCCGGCTGGAGGACGAGGGCCGCACCGCCGTCCTGGTCGAGGTCGGGGACACCCCGGTCGGCGTGCTGGGCATCGCCGACCGGCTGCGCGAGGAGGCCGCCGCCACCGTCACCGCGCTGACCGCCCTGACCGGAACCGCGCCGGTGCTGGTCACCGGCGACAACCCGCGCGCCGCCGCCCGCCTCGCCGAGGAGGTCGGCATCACCGACGTCCGCGCAGGACTGCTCCCGCAGGACAAGGTCACCGCCGTGCAGGAGCTGGAGCAGGCCGGGCGCAAGGTGCTGGTGGTCGGCGACGGGGTCAACGACGCCCCCGCACTCGCCGCCGCCCATACCGGCATCGCCATGGGCCGGGCCGGATCCGACCTCGCCCTGGAGACCGCCGACGCCGTCGTCGTCCGCGACGAACTCGCCACCATCCCCACCGTCGTCGCGCTCTCCCGCCGCGCCCGCCGCCTGGTGGTGCAGAACCTCGTCATCGCCGCGGTCTTCATCACCGGCCTGGTCATCTGGGACCTGGCCGGCCACCTGCCGCTGCCGCTCGGTGTCGCCGGACACGAGGGCTCCACCGTCATCGTGGGCCTGAACGGCCTGCGCCTGCTGGCCGACGGCGCCTGGCGCCGCGCCCGCACCAGGAACGGCCAGTGAGCCGCCGCAGCCGCAAAGCCGCCCCCGCCAGCGCGGGGGCGGCCCGCTGCACGGTCACCGTCTGCCGCGGCTGCTGCTGCGGCACATCGAAGATCCCCGGCCTGGACCATCCCGCCCAGCTCGACCAGCTCCGCTCAGCCCTCGCCCAGATCGCCCAGGTACGCGTCACCGGCTGCCTGGACGCCTGCGAGCACGCCAACGTCATCGTCATCCAGCCCTCCGCAGCCGGTCGCGCGGCCGGCGGACGGCCCGTCTGGCTCGGCCTGGTCAACGACCCCGACGCCGCAGACGACATCGCGGCCTGGGTCGAAGCCGGCGGGCCGGGACTGGCCGACCCTCCTGGCGTCCTCGACCTGTACGCCTTCAGCCCGTCCCGCCGCATCCGCCAAGCCGTCGAGCCCTGACCTGTCCGATCCGGTCACCACGTCACCGGCCGGCAATCCTCTGCGCGGTGGGGCGTCAGTCGTGGGGCGGCAGGTGGCCGATCTGGTGGTCGGCGACGCTCAAAGCCTCGTCGACCAGACGGCGCAGGTGTCCGTGGCGCAGGCCGTAGACGACCCGGCGCCCCTCCTTGCGCGTGGTGACGAGCCCGGCGAGACGCAGCCGGGCCAGATGCTGGCTGACCGAGGTCCGCGTCGCATCGGTCGCTGCGGTCAGGGTCGTGACATCGGCCTCTCCCTCGCCGAGCAGCCGCAGCAGGGCCAGCCGGGTGCGGTCGGCGAGCAGGCCGAGAACCTCCACGGCCACAGCGATGCGTTCACCTTCTCCTGGCTGTTGCGAGCCGTGCGCATCTGATAGATGCATGCGTGCGTTCATATGCACATAATGGATGGGTAGCAGCGCGTCGTCCAGTCCGACCCAGCCCGCCGTCCGGGAAAGGTGCACCACCGTGAGCGAGCAGACCCACTCCCACAAGCCGCACGGCCACAGCCATCACGAGCACCCGCACCCTCATGCCGACGATCACCATGACCACGGGCACCCGCACGGTGACCACGGCCACGACCATGACCATGCTCACGGGAACGGTCGGTGGGCGAGGCTGCGACACCAGCTGGCGCACCTGGTCACTCCGCACAGTCACGAGGCGATGGACAAGGTCGACTCCGCGATGGAGACCTCCCGCGAGGGGATGCGCACCCTCTGGCTGTCGCTGGGCATCCTTGGGGCGACCACGGTGGTCCAGGCGGTGATCGTGGCGATATCCGGGTCGGTCGCGTTGCTGGGCGACACCATCCACAACGCGGCCGACGCGCTGACCGCTGTCCCTCTCGGTATCGCGTTCGTCCTCGGCCGCCGGGCCGCGAACCGCCGCTACACCTACGGGTACGGCCGCGCCGAGGACCTGGCTGGCATCGCCATTGTGCTCACGATCGCCGCTTCCTCCGCGCTGGCCGCCTATGAGGCGGTCGATCGGCTGCTCAACCCCCGCGGCATCACGCACCTGTGGGCGGTGGCTATCGCCGCCGTGGTCGGCTTCATCGGTAACGAGTGGGTCGCCCGCTACCGCATCCGCACCGGCCGCAAGATCGGCTCCGCCGCGCTGGTCGCTGACGGCCTGCACGCCCGCACCGACGGCTTCACCTCCCTGGCCGTTCTCCTCGGCGCCGGCGGCGTCGCGCTCGGCTGGCGCTGGGCCGACCCGGTCGTCGGCCTGCTGATCACCGTCGCCATCCTGATGGTGCTCAAGGACGCCGCCCGCGAGGTCTACCGGCGTCTGATGGACTCCGTCGACCCGAAGCTGGTCGAGGCAGCCGAGCAGGCCCTGCGCGACGTCGACGGTGTCCTCGGCGTCGGACAGGTCCGCATGCGCTGGATCGGGCACGCACTGCGCGCCGAGGCCGACATCGTCGTCGATCCCCACCTGACCGTCATCGCCGCCCACGAGATGGCCGTCGCCGCCGAGCACGCCCTCATCCACGCCGTGCCCCGGCTGACCGCCGCCACCGTCCACACCGACCACCTGCCGCACGGCACCGACCCGCACGCCGCCCTCGCGCACCACAGCGCGGCCTGAAAGGCGCGGGACCATCACCGAGTCCGGCGCCGAACCCGGCAGACCAGCCGGCCGAGCGGCGGTTCGCCGTCGGCTGCTGTCCTTGTGCCTTCCGACTCACCGCGGCAGCTTCGCCGTCCGCTCGGGGTGTGCGGCCTTGACGTAGCGCATGGCCGTCCGCTCGGTGATTCCGAACAGACGCATCAGCTTCAGGGGATCGGCGGTCTCCAGAGCCTCGTTGAGGATGCGGTCCTGACGCAGGCCGGACAGCGTCACCCCCTTCGGGAGGACCAGCCGCAGCATGCCCGGATACACGGCCGGGTGGTCGGGATCGACTGCGGTCTTCTGGCTGACCAGCAGGTGGGGGTTGGTGGAGGTCGGCCACCGCTGGTGCCGGGAGGTCAGCCAGTCGGCAGCGAGTTGGTGGGTGAACTGCTCGAGGTAGAGGGTGTGCCGCAGGAAGCCCCGGCGCACTTCGAGGGTGCCGCGGGACAAGTCGAGGGCCTGCGTCTGGCAGAGCCCGGATGTCGGATCCGGGCAGTGCGTGGACGGCGACCAGCGCGATGACGAACTTCCCGAACGGGGACGACGTCTGTTCGAGCAGGCCGGCCAAGAGGTCGGAGGACACGGACCTCGGGAGGCTCTCAAGGTCGCCGACCGGCAGACTGCGGGCGGGGTTGAGGAAGATCAGCCGTTCCCGCTTCAGTGCCCGGAACAGGCTGCGCAAGGCGACGGCAAGCCCTCAGCGGGCATGGCCCGACAGGTTCTCCAGGGCTGCCTTCGTGTCGGCCGACGTGACTTCTCGCAGCGTGACCATGCCGGATCGGGCCCACCCGGTGAGGATCGGCTGGAGGGAGACGAGGTAGCGGCGGATCCCCTTGTAACTGCGTGGCTCAGCCTCGCGGGGGCCCTGGCTGCGCAGCACTGTCACCCAAGTGGCGACCTCGCTCGCCATGCGTTCCGGCAGGGCAGCCACAGTGGTCTCGATCCACACCTGATGCGCGTCCCGGTGCAGGGCGGGGTCCTCCACCAGCAGTCCTCGATCGCGCAGGAACTGGCAGACCGGCTTGGCCGCGAGGTTCACGTCGATCCGAGCGAGGTCGTACACGTCCCGCTCGTGGATCCTCGCGTCGGCGCCGAGCCAGTACAGCGGGATCGTGAGTGTGCGGGTGTTCTTCTTGTAGTCCGGTCGCTGCCCCGGCCGGGTCCATGTGAACTCCTCGACTAGGCGGCGGGCGGGCGCGGTGAGCGGCGGCTCGCCAGCGGGTGCACTCCGCAGCCGATGCAGCACCGGGGCCCAGTCCCGCCGGACCGTGAACAGCGTCTGCTGCCCGCGACTCGTGTGCAGAGCAGGCCGTCGCTCGTCGTAGTCCGGCACCTTAGGATCACCGACCGGGAATGCCTCGAACGGGCCGCCCTTGCCGGCCGGGAGCGAGATCACCAGCTGCGTGAACCGCCGGGTGGCGGGACGGGCTTCGTCGAGGAGCCGATAGGGGTGGCAGCTGCGGCAGCGATCGTCGCGCAGCGCCAGGCCGTCGCGGCCACAGCGGCAGCACCGCCCCCGCCCGGCCCGCTCCCGCCAGTGCCGGCATGGATCACAGACGAACCCTGCTCGCCGGCCGGCGACAATCCAGGCGTCGCAGTCCGAGCACTGGCGCGGCGTCCGGGGCGGCAGCGGTGGCGGAGCGGTGATGTACGGGGTGTTCGTCAGATGGTTCGTCCTGGAGAACCGCAGGGTCTCGGGCGCCTCGTCCAGGAAACCGGTGCGCAGCAGGATCAGGCGGACCGCGTCCCCGTTGGCCGACAGGTCCCGCAGCATCGCCTCGGGAAGGCGCTCGGCGCCCTCTGCCTCACGCACGGCCAGGGCGAGGCGGACCATCTCGCCGACCTTGCTGCGCCAGGCCACGGTCAAACCGTGCTCAGCCCGGATAGCCTCGATCGCCGGCCGGGTCCGCACCATCGGTGACGGGGAGATGGACATCATCGGATTCGGCCCCCAAGGTGTCGTCGTCGCACGGGGACGCGGCGACGGCACGTTCGAGCCCTCACAACTCCTCCTGAACGACTTCGGACACGCCCAGGGCTGGACCGGCAGCAAGCACCTCCGCTTCCTCGCCGACGTCACCGGCGACGGCAACCCGGACATCGTCGGCTTCGGCGACGAAGGAGTCTGGGCGTCGCACAACCGCGGCGACGGCCGGTTCGACCAGGCCCAACTCGTCTGCCGCGGCTTCGGATACAACGACGACGCAGGCGCCTGGCGAGTCGACCGCCACCCCCGCTTCCTCGCCGACATCACCGGCGACGGACGCGTCGACATCGTCGGCTTCGGAGGCCCGGGCGTCTACGTGGCCCGCAACTTCTTCCGCCGATTCAGGACCCGATAACCATTCAAGGGTCTGCGCAGCCGTACGGCGCCGCGCGAGCGCATCGTCGCGCGCGGCGCCGTACGACTCACTACGGGGCATGTCTCATTGCTTCTTGGACGGTCGCGCAGGTCATGCCAGATGACGGGTGCACCCCCGCACGCTGTCCTAGCGAAAGCTGAAAGGAAAAGCAGCCGGGTACCGGCGCCGCTGAGGCGGCGGCTGTCGGGCTGCCCCCGTAGATCGGCGGGCCGGACGCTGTCGTAAAAGCGGGCGTTCAGTAGGGGCTCCAGTGCCCGAGGAAGGGTTTCAGGTCGTCGCCCGTGGGTTCGGAATGTCGGGCGGCCGGGGCGGTGTGTTCAGCGGGTGCAGGCGCTCCACGGTGGCTGCTGCCCAGCTGATCCACGCCTCGGCTTCGGTTCTGGTCTGCCCTGGCGGCATGGCCTCGACTCGTGCGCGTCTGGCGCTCACGAACTCGGTCAGCCGAGTGGCGTGGCGCCATGCCGCTTCCTGGGTTTCAAGGTGCCGGACGCGGTACGCCTCGGCGTACCGGATGCGGGCTTGTTCCATGGCGGCTTCCCAGCGGAGGCGCTTCTGGCGTGCCGCTTCGGCCTCGTCTTGCCGTCTGCGTTCGGCGGCTTCACCGCGAAGTGTGACCTCTTGTGCGATCTCGGCGAGCTGCTCTTCGAGAGGGTGGCCGGGAGCGTCGGCCCATTCGCTCGCCCGGTGTGGCTGGCCGCCGCTGAGGATGATGCGGAGGCGTTCGGACGGGATGTAGTCGAAACGGGGAATCCTGACCCAGGAGTGTTTCTTGGCGTCGGCGAGTTCCTTCTCGGTTGCGATGTGCTCGGCTCGGTCCTGTTCCTGGAGGACGAGAAACCCTACGGTCTGGCCCTGTGCGGTGATGGTGAAGTGGGGATGAGCCCTGCGGCGGCGATGCGGTGGGGGTGCGAAGCCGGTCTGCCCCGCGGAGCAGGTGTGTCCGTCGGCCTCGGCGGCGGTGATCAGTGCCTGGATGAGTCGGAGAGCGCGTCCTTGGACGGGCTTGGTCAGGCCCAGCGGCTGGCGTTCGTTCTGCATGGCCCGCACCACGGTGTGCGGCCGGGTGAGCCGCGAGGGCACGGGGACGGGGTCGATGACTGCAAGACGCCAGGCGGGGATGTCGACGAGCTTGATCTCGTACCCGTCACGGCACCGGTTTCCGTACAGCTCCTTCGTCTCCGGAACCCTTCCGGATCTGCGTGCGGCGGCGACGCGGGACGGCCACTTCTCCAAGCCGGGACCGCTGCCGCTCTTGACGATCCTGCCGCCGGCCTCCGCGAGCTCCTGTAACAGCTGCTCCGTGAACGTCACGCGAGGCTGTGAGGGAGGGTCTGGCTTCCGGTCGGCGGCCGGAGTTGCCTGTGCCCGGGTGACCTGGGGTTGTGGGGCGGCGGCCTGGGCCTTGCGCGGGCGTGATCCGCGGGGAGGGTACGTGCCGTGTGCCAGGTAGTGCCGACCGGTGCTTGTCAGGGCGACGCTCCACTGCCCGTTTCTTCGGGAGACCGTCACCAGGCCACGGTCGTGGAGTGCCTGGCAGGTGGTCTTGTAGGAGCTTGTGTTCCATACGCCGGCAGGGCACCCGGCTCCCACCCACTGCAACACCGAGAGCTGCCGCTCGTTGACCTGCCGTTTCAATGGTCCGCCTTCGCCATGAAGTTGACGTACAACGGCGGCATGGTGCCAGCTGAGTTGGTAGGCGACCGATGCTTCGAGCCAATTCGTCCGAACGAGCGGGGTGACGTGGCTGCAAGCCGATTGGATGGAGAACAGTAGGTGGGCGCTGTCCTGCGGCGGGCCTGACTCCTGAGATCTCTGACCGAGGTGTCCTGATCACACTGTGTCGACCGCCGGCCAGGGGGCAGCCCGCTGTCGATCTCGGGCTGATGGACGTGTCTCGATAGGGGCTTGCCGGAAAGGCGTCATCACGATTCTGACCGTCCGCACGGCCCGGTGCTGGCTACGGCACAAGCCGACGGCCTGGAAAGGGAACGCGCATGACCGGCACATCCTCCGCTTCGCGTCCTCGTCGGCGTCGGCCGGCGGGGGAGGTGGTCCTGGGAGTGGACACGCACCGGGACGCCCATGTGGCCGCTGTGCCTCCCTGGTGGGGGAAGTGATCGGCACCGCGGAGTTCCCGGCCACCATGGCTGGATACCGCAACCTGCTGGGGTGGGCCAGAAGGTCGGGTACGGTGCGGCGGGCCGGAGTGGAAGGGACCGGTTCCTTCGGGGCAGCCCTGTCCCGCTACCTGCTGGCCCAGGGCGTGGACGTTTTCGATGTGAATCGGTTCGACCGGGCCGACCGCCGAAGGCGGGGCAAGTCGGACCCGCTCGATGCCGAGAACGCGGCCCGGTCAGTGCTGAGCGGGCGGGCGCGTGCCCAGGCCAAGACGGGCGACGGGCCGGTGGAGATCGCCCGGATGTACAAGCTGGCCAAGGACTCGGCGGTCAAGGCCCGCACCCAGGCGATCAACCAGCTCAAGGCGGTCCTCATCCGTGCAGATCCGCAGCTGAGGGAGGAACTGGCCGGGGGCTAGGCAACGCAGAGCTCCTCCGCACCTGCGCAGGGCTCGTCGACGACAGCTTGAACCACGAGACCGACGAAGGGGCGGTGCTCCACGCCACCCACGTGACCCTGGGACTCCTGGCCCGGCGCATCAGGCAGCTCAGCGAAGAGATGCAGGAACTGCACGGCCGCCTGACCCGGCTGGTGGAACGCCACGCTCCGCAGCTGCTTGAGGTAGTGGGCATCGGTCCGGACACCGCCGTCACTTTGCTGATCACGATCGGGGACAACCCGGAACGCCTGGGCAGTGAGGCGTCCTTCGCGGCGCTGTGCGGGGTCAGCCCCGTCGAGCGATCCTCAGGCAGTCGCCAGTACAGGCGCCTCAACCGCGGCGGCGACCGGCAAGCGAACGCGGCCCTACACCGGATCGTGCAGACCCGCCTGCGCGTCGACCCACGCACCCAGGAGTACTACGAACGCCGCAGCAAAGAAGGCAAGACCCGGCGCGAGATAGTCCGAAGTCTCAAGCGCTACGCGGCCAGGGAGGTCTTCCACCTGGTCGGACATATGCAGTCGCAACCCCCGTCATAGGGGCAGTCGTGAGACGTGAGAGGGTCTGGGGCGTGAGTGAGACACCCCCGAACACCCTGCAATACCGCTTCGACGGGCCAGAAGACGCTCCGGTCCTGATCCTGGGTCCCTCACTGGGTACCACATGGCACATGTGGGACCGGCAGGTCCCGGAGCTGGCCAAGCAGTGGCGGATCTTCCGGTTCGATCTGCCGGGCCACGGCGGTGCGCCCGCCCATCCGGCCGGTTCCGTCGCCGAGCTGAGCGCCCGGCTGCTGGCCACCCTGGACTCGCTCGGCGTGCAGCGCTTCGGGTACGCGGGCTGTGCGCTGGGCGGCGCGATCGGCATCGAGCTGGCCCTGCGCCACCCCGAGCGGCTGGCCTCGCTCGGGCTGGTCGCGGCCTCGCCCCGGTTCGGCACCGCCGACGAGTTCCGGCAGCGCGGAGTGGTCGTCCGCACCAACGGGCTGGACCCGATCGCCCGCACCTCGCCGGACCGCTGGTTCACCGGCGGGTTCTCGGCGGCGCAGCCCGCGATCACCGAGTGGGCCGTGCAGATGGTGCGCACCACGGACCCCGGCTGCTACATCGCCTCCTGCGAGGCCCTGGCCGCGTTCGACGTGCGGGCCGAGCTGGGCCGGGTGGCCGCGCCGACGCTGGTCCTGGTCGGCTCCGAGGACCAGATCACCGGCCCGGCCGAGGCCCGCACACTGGTCGCGGGCATCCCGGACGCCCGGCTCGCGGTCGTGCCCGGCGCCTCCCACCTGGTCCCGGTCGAGCAGCCGGCCGCCGTCACCGATCTGCTGGTGCACCACTTCTCCACCGCCTGGCAGCAGCCGTACGACACCGGCCAGATCGCCCTGCCGAGTGCCCCGGTCGCCGCGCCGGTGCCGGTGGTGCCGCCGCAGGCCGTCGTGCCGGTGGCGGAGATCGCCCCGCCCGCCGCGGCGCCGGCGCCCGCGGACCGGGCCGACCGGTACGCGACCGGGCTCAAGATCCGGCGGGAGGTGCTCGGCGACGCGCGCGTCGACCAGGAACTGGCCGCGGCGGACCGCTTCTCCGGGGACTTCCAGGAGTTCGTCACCCGCTACGCCTGGGGCGAGATCTGGGACCGGCCGGGCCTGGACCGCCGGACCCGCAGCTGCGTCACGCTCACCGCGCTGATCGCCGGCGGCCACCTGGACGAGCTGGCCGCCCACACCCGCGCCGCCCTGCGCAACGGTCTCACCCCGGACGAGATCCGCGAGGTCTTCCTCCACACCTCCCTCTACTGCGGCCTGCCCGCCGCCACCAGCGCCTTCAAGGTGGCCCAGCAGATCATCCAGGAGGAGACGACCCCGACGGAGTGAGCCCGGCGGTCCGGCGTGGGGGAGGCCCCCGTGGGAATCCGGTGGGCCGCCCCCACGCGTCCCCGCGCCCCCTCCGGCAGGATGGTGAGGCATGAAGCTCACCAAGAAGTCCCATGCCTGTGTCCGGGTGGAGAAGGACGGGCAGGTGCTCGTCATCGATCCCGGCGGGTTCAGCGAGGAGGACGCGGCCCTCGGGGCGGACGCGATCCTCGTGACGCACGAACACGCGGACCACTTCGACGAGTCCCGGCTGCGCGCGGCGATGGAGGACAACCCGGCCGCGCGGATCTGGACGCTGCGGTCCGTCGCGGAGCGGATCGCGCCGGCGTTTCCGGGCCGCGTGCACACCGTCGGGCACGGCGACACCTTCACGGCCGCCGGCTTCGACGTACAGGTGCACGGAGAGCTGCACGCCGTGATCCACCCGGACATCCCGCGCATCACCAACGTCGGGTACCTCCTCGACGGCGGGAAGGTCTTCCACCCCGGCGACGCCTTCACCGTCCCGGACCAGCCCGTGGAGACGCTGATGCTCCCGGTCATGGCCCCCTGGAGCAAGATCGCCGAAGTGATCGACTATGTCCGCGAGGTCCGCCCGCAGCGCGCCTACGACATCCATGACGCCCTGCTCACCGACCTGGCCCGGCCGATCTACGACCGCCAGATCGGCGCCCTCGGCGGCACCGACCACCAGCGGCTCGCGCCGGGGGCGTCCGCGCGGGTCTGAGGCGGCCGGGACCGGGTTGTCACAGCCTCCGGGTAGGTTGTGGGACATGCGCATCGCGACCTGGAACGTGAACTCGATCACCGCCCGCCTCCCGCGCCTGCTGGCCTGGCTGGAGAGCAGCGGCACCGACGTGCTCTGCCTCCAGGAGGCCAAGGTCGCCGAGGAGCAGTTCCCGATCGAGCCGCTGCGCGAGCTGGGCTACGAGGCCGCGGTGCACGCCACCGGCCGGTGGAACGGCGTGGCGGTGCTCTCCCGCGTCGGCCTCGCGGACGTGGTCAGGGGGCTGCCCGGCGACCCCGGCTACGAGGGCGTGACCGAGCCCCGCGCCATCTCCGCCACCTGCGGCCCGGTGCGCGTGTGGTCGGTGTACGTGCCCAATGGACGCGAGGTCGGCCACCCGCACTACGCGTACAAGCTCCAGTGGTTCGAGGCCCTGCGCGCCGCCGTCCTCGGCGACGCCCGCGGCAGCCGCCCCTTCGCCGTCCTCGGCGACTACAACGTGGCGCCGACCGACGACGACGTCTACGACCGCTCCGCCTTCGAGGGCGCCACCCATGTCACCCCCGCCGAGCGCGCCGCCCTCACCGCCCTGCGCGAGGCCGGTCTGGACGACATCGTGCCCCGCCCGCTCAAGTACGACCACCCGTTCACCTACTGGGACTACCGCCAGCTCTGCTTCCCCAAGAACCGCGGCATGCGCATCGACCTCGTGTACGGCAACGCGTCCTTCGCGGGGGCCGTCAAGGACGCCTACGTGGACCGCGAGGAGCGCAAGGGCAAGGGCGCTTCCGATCACGCGCCCGTGGTGGTCGACCTCGACGTGTGATGCCACGCTGGGTCCATGAACCTTCCGTTCCTGGGCCCCCGGCACAAGAAGCACCCCGCGCTGCCCGCCGACCCCGAGTCGGTGGCCGCGCTGCTCTCCGAGTGCGATCTGCTGCGTGCCCAGGCGCTTGGCGGCGGCGTCCGCCTGGACGACACACCGGCCTCCCTGGAGGCCCTGGACCAGATGGTCCCGCGCTGGCGCGACGACGCCGAGACGCTGCCCTGGCTGGGCCATGACGCCGGGCTCTACCTGGGCACCGTCGTGGTGCGCACCGTGCCCGGCGCCGCCTGGCGGATCAGCGCCGGCGGCGAGCCCGTCCTGCGTCTCGCCTCCGGCCGCGAGGTGGAGGTGGTGGAGGCCGGCCGCCAGTGGGCCGCAACCGGTGTGCCCGAACTGTCCCAGCTGTACGCGGAGATCGCCGAGGTCTGAACCCCCGGTGCCGCCCAGAGCGCGGCCCTGCCGACCGCCCTTCCCCGGTGCCGCCGTAAATACGGCTATTGCCCGAAAGGTGCGTGTCGCCCCCCGACTCCCCGGTCCGGCTGGATAGTTTGCGGCGACCACCACCGATCGGAGAGTGGAGTAGGGCTGCGTATGGCCGTCGATCCGTTGATCGAACCGAGGAACGGCGACTGGAAGAAGGCTTACCAGGCAACGCGCACCGGCCGGTTCACCCGGCGCCCCGTCGATCCCCGTCCGGCCCACCCCTTCGCGGCCCACTCCTTACCCGAGCCTGCGGACGCGTCCGGCCTCCGGCCCCGGCGACTGCCCGCGGGCCCTGCCCCCATGCCGGGAACCCCGGCCCCCGACGTCTCGACTACGATGGTGCGTTCCGCCCCGTGGTGAGGTGATCAAGCCCCGCCGCACCGGGACGGAGACACTGCCGCAGGGCGGGGTCCCCATGGTCCCCGCGCCGTGAGAGGGGCGGCAGTTCACACGGGCCAGGCTCGTCCGGCGGCAGCCGGAGATCACTGCTCGCACGGGCGAGGAGAAGGTCAGCTGCGCCGGACGAGTTGCGCTCGACGGTCCGTCACCGCCGCGGCGCCCGCGCCTCACGCGGAACCGGCCGGCTCCGGCTCCGGTTCCGGCAGCGGTGCGCGCGCCGCCCGCGTCACATCGGCCACCAGCTCCACCACATCGGGTCCGTACGCCGCGGAGTTGAGGACCTTCAGCAGCAGCACGAAGGTGCCGTCGCCGTACGTGCGGGCCAACCGCTCGTGGTGGCGGGCCAGATAGCGGGTCGCGGCCTGATTGGTGATCGCGCTCTGGCCGCAGCACAGGAAGACCGGACGGGCCTGGCCCTCGGTGGTGACCCGCGCGAGCAGCACGTACTCCGAGGTGCCCCGCTCCATCCGGTAGCGCTGCGCGCCGATGCGGAACGTGCCCCGGTCGGTGACCGGTTCGGGGTCGGTGGTGATCCGCACCCCCGGCAGCATCGCCGACAGATGCGCGGCCGTACGGCGATTCGAGGCCGGCCCGCCCACGCAGAACTCGGTGCGCTCGCCGAAGCCCTGGCGGACCGTGTCCTGGGTGGCCACCTCGGCGTGCGCCCCGCACTCCTTGATGAGCGCGGACAGCTCCAGCAGCGCGAACACGTCGTAGCGGTGCACCGCGGGTTCGGTCGCGGCCGGGTCCCGGTTGACGACCAGCAGCGCCTCCGCGTGCTCCGGCAGCCCGAAGAACGCTTGCTTGCGCCGGAGTCCGCGGCGCCACAGGAAGGTGCGGGCCAGCCAGCCCAGGGAGGCGGAGATGGCGGTCGCCACCAGCCCCAGGACGATGTTGCGCACGTCGTCGTTCATGGCCGCGCATGCTAGCGGGCCAGGACACCTTGGACGTACCGGTGTTCGAACTGTGGCGGTCGTGTGACGAGCAGCCGAGACGTACTGTCGCTAGTGTGACAATCTGGCTACGCTGCGCTGACTGTTCCGACGGGAGGTACGGATGCGTCGTCCAGGCACGCGGAGACTGGCGGTTCTGACAGTGGTGTCGGCCGCCGTGGTGACGGTGGGGGCCGCGGCGCCGCCCGCCCCGAAGACGGGCGAGCCGGCCGGGAAGACGCCGGTGGCCGTGGGCTACGGCGGTGCCGTCGCCAGCGTCGACAAGGACGCCACCGCCGCCGGCATCGAGGTCCTCAAGCACGGCGGCAACGCGGTGGACGCCGCCGTCGCCACCGCCGCCGCGCTCGGCGTCACCGAGCCCTACTCGTCCGGCGTCGGCGGGGGCGGCTACTTCGTCTACTACGACGCCCGGACGCGCACCGTCCACACCATCGACGGCCGCGAGACGGCACCGCAGTCCGCCGACTCCCGGCTGTTCGTGGAGAACGGCAAGCCGCTCCCCTTCGGCGACGCCGTCAGCAGCGGGCTCAGCGTGGGCACTCCGGGCACCCCGGCCACCTGGCAGACCGCCCTCGACCAGTGGGGCAGCCGGAAGCTCGGCAGCGTCCTGAAGCCGGCCGAGCGGCTCGCCCGCGACGGCTTCACCGTGGACGACACCTTCCGCTCGCAGACCGCGGACAACGAGACCCGGTTCCGCTACTTCCCGGACACCGCCCGGCTGTTCCTGCCCGGCGGCAAGCTGCCCGTCGTCGGCTCGACCTTCAAGAACCCCGAACTCGCCAAGACCTACGAGGAACTGGCGAAGAAGGGCATGGGGGCGATCTACCGCGGTGACATAGGCGACGACATCGTGAAGACCGTCGAGCACCCGCGCGTGGACCCGGCCTCCGGCTGGAAGGCGCGCCCCGGCAAGCTCGCCGAGAAGGACCTCGCCGTCTACCGCGCCAAGCTCCAGGCCCCCACCAGGACGTCGTACCGCGGCCTGAACGTCTACTCCATCGCCCCGTCCTCCTCGGGCGGCACCACGGTCGGCGAGGCGCTCAACATCCTGGAGAGCTCCGACCTGTCGAAGATGAGCGAGGCGCAGTACCTGCACCACTTCATCGAGGCCAGCCGGATCGCCTTCGCCGACCGCGGCCGCTGGGTCGGCGACCCCGCCTACGAGAAGGTCCCCACCCGGCAGTTGCTCTCGCAGAAGTTCGCCGACTCGCGGGCCTGCCTGATCAAGGACGACGCGGTCCTCACCAGCCCGCTCGCCCCCGGTGACCCGTACCACCCGGAGAACTGCGCCACGGGCGGCAAGGCGGCGCCGACGACGTACGAGGGCCAGAACACCACCCATCTCACGGTGGCCGACAAGTGGGGCAACGTCGTCTCGTACACCCTCACCATCGAGCAGACCGGCGGCAGCGCGATGACCGTGCCCGGCCGGGGCTTCCTGCTCAACAACGAGCTGACGGACTTCTCCTTCACCCCGGCGAGCCCGTCCGTGCCCGACCCGAACCTGCCCGGTCCGGGCAAGCGGCCGCGCTCCTCGATCTCCCCGACGATCGTCCTCGACGGGCACAACCGGCCCGTGGTGGCGCTGGGTTCGCCCGGCGGCGCGACCATCATCACCACCGTGCTGCAGACCCTGACCGAGTTCCTGGACCGGCGCCTGCCGCTGGTCGACGCCATCGCCGCGCCCCGCGCCAGCCAGCGCAACGCGGCCCAGACGGAACTCGAACCGGCCCTGTACGACAGCCCGTTGCGCAAGCAGCTGGAGGCCATCGGCCACCACTTCACCCTCAACCCGGAGATCGGCGCCGCGACCGGCGTGCAGCGGCTGCCGGACGGCAAGTGGCTGGCCGCGGCCGAGAAGGTACGCCGCGGCGGGGGCTCGGCGATGGTCGTGGACCCGGCGCCGTAGCGAGCGGTACGACGCACCGGGCGCCGGGGACGGCTCGTCCCCGGCGCCCTCGCGTACGGCTCTCACACCATCGGACCGGCGGACGGGGCCTGTCGGGCCTCGGGGGCGGCTCCCGGCGCCCCGGCCGTCCGGAAGTCCAGCCGCCCGTCCTCGACGTCCACCGTGACGTGGCTGCCTTCGGAGATCGTGCCGTTCAGCAGCAGCCGCGACAGCCGGTTGTCCACCTCGCGCTGGATGGTGCGGCGCAACGGCCGGGCGCCGTACTCCGGTTGGTAGCCGCGCTCGGCGATCCAGTCGACCGCCGCGTCCGTGAACTCCACCCGGACGCCCTGCCCGTCCAGCAGCCGCCGGGTGCTCTCCAGCAACAGGTCGGTGATCTGTCGCAGTTGCTCGCTCGTGAGCTGCCGGAAGACCACGATCTCGTCGATGCGGTTGAGGAACTCGGGCCGGAAGTGCTCGCGCAGCGGCCGCATGATCTGCTCGCGCCGCGCCTCCTCGTCGGCCTCCGCGCCCCCCGGCCCGAAGCCGATCCCGGCGCCGCGCCGGGTGATCGCCTCCGAGCCGAGGTTGCTGGTCATCACGATGACCGTGTTGGTGAAGTCCACCGTGCGGCCCTGCGAGTCGGTGAGCCGGCCGTCGTCCAGCACCTGGAGCAGGATGTTGAAGACGTCCGGGTGCGCCTTCTCCACCTCGTCGAGCAGCAGCAGCGAGTACGGGTGCCGGCGCACCACCTCGGTGAGCTGTCCCGCCTCCTCGTGGCCGACGTAGCCGGGCGGGGCGCCGACCAGCCGGGAGACGGTGTGCCGCTCCTGGTACTCGCTCATGTCGAGGCGGACCATGCGGTCCTCGCTGCCGAACAGCGCCTCGGCGAGCGCGCGGGCCAGCTCGGTCTTGCCGACACCGGTCGGGCCGAGGAAGAGGAAGCTGCCGATCGGGCGGGCGGGGCTGGCGAGCCCGGCGCGCGAGCGCAGCACCGCCTCGGCGACCACCGCGACCGCCTCCTCCTGGCCGACGACCCGCTGGTGGAGGTGCTCCTCCAGGCCGAGCAGCCGCTCCTTCTCCTCCTGGGTGAGCCGGCTGACCGGGATGCCGGTCTGCCGCGAGACCACCTCGGCGATGGACTCCGCGGTCACCTCCAGCTGCCCCTCGTCGGCCTGCCCGCCCCCGCTGACCTCGGTGATGCGCCCCTTCAGCTCGGCGATCCGGTCGCGCAGCTGCTTGGCCTGCTCGTAGTCCTCGTCGGCGACCGCCTGGTCCTTGTCCCGGATCAGCTGGTCCACCTCGCGTTCCATCGCGCGCACATCGGTGCCCTTGGTGCGCGCGCCGAGCCGGACGCGGGCGCCCGCCTGGTCGATCAGGTCGATCGCCTTGTCCGGCAGCCGCCGGTCGGTGAGATACCGGTCGGACAGCTCCACGGCGGCGACGAGTGCCTCGTCGGAGTAGCGGACCTGGTGGTGGGCCTCGTAGCGGTCGCGCAGCCCGCGCAGGATCTCGATGGTGTCCGGCACGGTCGGCTCCGGCACCAGGACCGGCTGGAAGCGGCGGGCCAGCGCCGCGTCCTTCTCGATCCGGCGGAACTCCTCCAGGGTGGTCGCGCCCACGATGTGCAGCTCGCCGCGGGCCAGCGCGGGCTTGAGGATGTTGCCCGCGTCCAGCGCGCCGCCCTCGCCCCCGGAGCCCGCGCCGACGACGGTGTGCAGCTCGTCGATGAACACGATCAGCCGGTCGGAGTTGGCCCGGATCTCCTCCACGATGTTGTTCAGGCGCTCCTCGAAGTCGCCCCGGTAGCGGGTGCCGGCCACCACTCCGGTCAGATCGAGGGCGACCACCCGCCGCCCGGCCAGCTGGTCCGGCACGTCGCCGTCGGCGATCCGCTGCGCGAGGCCCTCCACGATGGCCGTCTTGCCCACGCCCGCGTCGCCGATCAGCACCGGGTTGTTCTTGCCGCGTCGGGACAGCACCTCGATGGTCTGCTCGATCTCGGTGTCCCGGCCGATCACCGGGTCGACCCGGCCCTCGCGGGCCAGATCGGTCAGATCACGGCCGTACTTGTCCAGCGTGGGCGTGCCGGTGGCCCGCTGCCGCTCCACCCGGACCTGGCCGGTGCTCTCGGACGGCTCCGCCGGCAGCCCGCTCGCCGGGAAGCGGGCCGCGTGCAGGATGTGCCCCGCGGCCGAGTCCGGGTTCGAGGCCAGCGCGCTGAGCACATGCTCCGGGCCGATGTACCCGGCGCCGCTGGAGCGGGCCATGTCGTGCGCGTCCAGCAGGGCCCGCTTCACCGCGGGGGTCAGGGACAGCGAGGTCGGCGGCGGCACCTCGCCCGGCGGGTGCTGCACCGGGCCCGCCCGGTCGTCGATCTCCGTGGCGAGCGAGTCCGGGTCGGCCCCGGCCCGGCTCAGCAGGCTCCGCGTGGGCTCCGTGGAGACGGCGGCGCGGAGCAGATGCTGGGTGTCCAGGTCCCGGCTGCCGTGCTCGGCCGCGTACTGCGCCGCCCCTTTGACCAGCTCCCGCGCCGGCTGGCTGAGCAGCCGGCCGATGTCGATGTGCCGCGGACCTGGCGCGCTGCCGCCCCCGGCGGCGCCGCTGAAGAAGCGGGCGAGGAATTCGCCGAAGGGGTCAGGAGGGTAGCCGTTGGTCATGGCGATGCGTTCCTTCGCTGACGGTGGCTCCGCCGGGTAACCGGGATGGTGCTGCTCATGCCCACGATGGCATGAAGTGTGGGGGCGGGCATGTTCGCCCAAGCGAGGGCTGGGCGCGCCCGGCACGATCCGGACGAGAGGCCCTACGCCGGGACGCGTGCCGTCAGGATCCGGGGGCCGTCGTCCGTGATCGCCACCGTGTGTTCCGCGTGGGCCGCGCGGGAGCCGTCCGTCGTGCGCAGGGTCCAGCCGTCGGGGGCGGCGTAGTAGTCGTCCCCGCCGCCCCCGATCAGCATCGGCTCGATCGCCAGGACCAGGCCGGGGCGCAGGAGGAGGCCGCGGCCGGGGCGGCCCTCGTTGGGCACGCCGGGGTCCTCGTGCATACGGCGGCCGATGCCGTGGCCGCCGAAGTCCTGCGGGACGCCGTAGCCCGCCGTACGGCAGACCCGGCCGACGGCGTGCGCGATGTCGCCGATGCGGTTGCCGACGACGGCCGCCGCGATACCGGCCGCCAGCGCCCGCTCGGCGGTGTCCACCAGCCGGACGTCCTCGGGGCGCGGGCGGCCCACCACGAAGCTGATCGCCGAGTCGCCGGCCCAGCCGTCCAGCAGCGCCCCGCAGTCGATGGAGACCAGGTCGCCGTCGCGCAGTCGGTAGCCGGTGGGGATGCCGTGCACGATCGCGTCGTTGACCGAGGCGCAGATCACCGCGGGAAAGGGCGTCGGGGCGAAGGAGGGCCGGTACCCGAGGAAGGGCGAGGTGGCCCCGGCCGCCCGCAGCACCTCGCGCGCCACCTCGTCGAGCTCCAGCAGCGAGACTCCCACGTCCGCGGCCTTGTGTACGGCGCTCAGGGCCTGCCCGACGACCTGGCCCGCGGCATGCATCGCGTCGATGGACGCGTCCGTCTTCAGTTCCACCATGCCAATTACTATACCGGTATTTGAATTGGGTCGCGTGCGGGTGCGCGCCGGCCGGACGGGCGGGCGGTATGGGAATGGCGGGCGGTATGGGAATGGGCCAGGGCGGCGGGCACAATGGACGCATGGTGCGCACCCCCCTCACCCCCGAAGAACACGAACGCGGCGAGCGGCTCGGGCGGCTGCTGCGCGAGGCGCGCGGTGACCGCAGCATGGTCGAGGTCGCCGCCGCGGCGGGCATCTCGGCCGAGACCCTCCGCAAGATCGAAACCGGCCGCGCCCCGACCCCGGCCTTCTTCACGGTGGCCGCGCTGGCGAGATCCCTCGGCCTGTCGATGGACGAGCTGGCGGTGCACTGCACGCTGCTGGCTGCCTGAGCGCCCCGAGGGGTGCGGGGCTCGGTCGGCAGGCGGCTTCGCCGCGCGGGCGCGACCAGCCGCGACATGCCCCGCGGACCATGACGGCGCCGCCCCGGACCAGCACGGCGCCGCACCCGCGGATCTTCGCAGCACCGCACCCGCGGATCTTCACGGCGCAGCCGCCCGCAGGGCCCGCTCACCCACCGGAGTGCGAATCGGCGGCATCGCGGCGATGGTCTTGGCAAGCCGCCCCACGGGGCTTACCTTCGTGGCCTCTGCGGTCCGTCTACGGGCGTAGAGGCTCTGACGTCGTGTCGAAGGAGCGGCTCATGGCCAACGTCGTCCGCGCCGCGCTGGTCCAGGCCACCTGGACCGGCGACACCGAGTCCATGGTGGCGAAACACGAGGCGCACGCCCGCGAGGCGGCCCGGCGGGGCGCGCGGGTCATCGGGTTCCAGGAGGTGTTCAACGCCCCCTACTTCTGCCAGGTCCAGGACCGGGAGCACTTCCGGTGGGCCGAGCCCGTGCCCGACGGGCCGACCGTGCGGCGGATGCGGGACCTCGCGCGGGAGACCGGGATGGTGGTCGTCGCGCCGGTCTTCGAGGTCGAGCAGTCCGGGTTCTACTACAACACCGCCGCCGTGATCGACGCCGACGGCAGCTACCTCGGCAAGTACCGCAAGCACCACATCCCCCAGGTCGAGGGCTTCTGGGAGAAGTACTACTTCCGCCCCGGCAACCTCGGCTGGCCCGTCTTCGACACCGCCGTCGGCAAGGTCGGCGTCTCCATCTGCTACGACCGCCACTTCCCCGAGGGATGGCGGCAACTCGGGCTCGGTGGCGCCCAGTTGGTCTACAACCCCTCTGCCACCCACCGGGGCCTGTCCGCCCACCTCTGGCAACTGGAACAGCCCGCCGCGGCCGTCGCCAACGAGTACTTCGTCGCCGCCATCAACCGGGTGGGGCAGGAGGAGTACGGGGACAACGACTTCTACGGCACGTCGTACTTCGTGGACCCCCGCGGCCGGTTCGTCGGCGGCACGGCGGGCGACAAGGACGAGGAACTCCTCGTCCGCGACCTGGACTTCGCACTCATCGACGAGGTACGGCAGCAGTGGGCCTTCTACCGCGACCGCCGTCCCGACGCCTACGAAGGGCTGGTGCAGCCGTGAGCGACCTCTACTCCCGCCACCGCAGGGTGATGCCCGACTGGCTCGCCCTCTACTACGACGACCCGATCGAGATCACCCACGGCGAGGGCCGGCACGTCTGGGACTCCGACGGCAACCGCTACCTGGACTTCTTCGGCGGCATCCTCACCACCATGACCGCGCACGCGCTGCCCGAGATCACCAAGGCGGTCAGTGAGCAGGCGGGGCGCATCCTGCACTCCTCGACCCTCTACCTCAACCGCCCGATGGTCGAACTCGCCGAGCGCATCGCCCAGGTGAGCGGCATCCCCGACGCCCGCGTCTTCTTCACCACCTCCGGCACCGAGGCCAACGACACCGCCCTGCTGCTCGCCACCACGTACCGGCGCAGCAACACCGTCCTGGCCATGCGCAACAGCTACCACGGCCGCTCCTTCTCGACCGTCGGCATCACGGGCAACCGCACCTGGTCCCCGACCTCCCTGTCCCCGCTCCAGACCCTGTACGTGCACGGCGGCGTCCGCACACGGGGCCCCTTCGCGCACCTGGACGACCGGGCCTTCATCGACGCCTGCGTCGCCGACCTCAAGGACGTCCTCGGCCACACCCGGCCGCCCGCCGCGCTGATCGCCGAACCCATCCAGGGCGTCGGCGGGTTCACCTCGCCGCCCGACGGTCTCTACGCCGACTTCCGCGAAATCCTCGCCGAACGCGGCACGTTGTGGATCTCCGACGAGGTGCAGACCGGCTGGGGCCGCACCGGCGAGCACTTCTGGGGCTGGGGGGCACACGCCCGCAGCGGCCCGCCGGACATCGTCACCTTCGCCAAGGGCATCGGCAACGGCGCCTCCATCGGCGGGGTCATCGCCCGCGCCGACATCATGAACTGCCTGGACGCCAACAGCATTTCCACCTTCGGTGGCACCCAGCTCACCATGGCCGCCGGGCTCGCCAACCTCACCTACCTCCTCGACCACGACCTCCAGGGCAACGCCCGCCGGGTCGGCGGCCTGCTCATCGAGCGGCTGCGGGCCGTCGCCGCCCAGTTGCCCGGCGTGCGCGAGGTGCGCGGGCGCGGACTGATGATCGGCGTCGAGCTGGTGCGGCCGGGCACTGACGAGGCCGATCCGCAGGCGGCCGCCGCCGTCCTGGAGGCGGCCCGCGCCGGGGGCCTGCTCATCGGCAAGGGCGGCGGCCACGACACCAGTGCCCTGCGCATCGCCCCGCCGCTGTCGCTGACCGTCGCGGAGGCCGAGGAGGGCGCCGCCGTCCTGGAAGCCGCGCTCAGGAGCGCGTACGCGTAACGAACGCGTAGTACACCAAGGGGACACCTGGTACTGCCGAGCAAGGGGATACGGCCATGACCACCACCTCCGCCTCCCGTCCCGCCGCCCCGCCGGAACCCGCCCTGTCCGTGCGCCAGGTGCTGACGCTGGAGCGGGTGCTGGCCGGGGAGCCCGAGGTGGTGGCCGGCGCCGGCGGCCTCGACCGGCCGGTGCGCTGGGTGCACGTCGCCGAGGCCGCCGACGTGGGCGTGATGCTCACCGGCGGCGAGATGGTGCTCACCACCGGCGTGCTCCTCGCCGGCGACGAGAGCCGGCAGACCGAGTACATCCGCTCCCTGCACCGCGCCGAGGCCGCCGCCGTGGTCCTCGGCCTCGGCCGGGCGTTCCCCGCCCCGCCCGAGGTGATGCGCCGCGCCGCCGAACGCTGCGGACTGCCCCTGGTCGTACTGCACCGCCCGTTCCCCTTCGCCGAGTTGACGGAGGAGGTGCAGTCCCGGCTGCTGCGGCGCAAGTTCGCGGCCGTCAGCCTGTCCGAGGCGGTACGCACCGACCTCACCGCGCTGATCACGGCCGGCGCCCCGCTCCAGCGGCTGCTCGACGAGGTCGCCCGGCACAGCGCCTGCCCCGTCGTGCTCACCAACCTCGCCCACCGCGTCCTCGCCACGGCGGGGGAGCGCTCCGCCGTGGACGACGTGCTGCGGGACTGGGAACGGGTCGCCCGGCAGGCCGGCGGCGGCGCCCTGGACGCCTGGATCAGCGCCGAACTCGGCGGGCGCGGCGAGCGCTGGGGCCGGCTGCTGCTGTGCGGCTACCGGGGCGAGACGGCCACCGGACGGCTGCTCGCCGACCGCGCCGCCGAGGCCCTGGTCCTGCACCGCATGCTCTCCGGTTCCGCGCCGAGCTGGGAGGAGCAGTCCGCGCAGAGCCTGCTGACCGACCTCGTCTCCGGCGTCGTACCGGCCCGCCAACTGCTGCCCCGCGCCCGCGCCGCCGGGCTGCCGGTCAACCTGCGCACCTTCGTGCCGCTCGTCGTCCCCGACGCCGAACCCCCCGCGCTGGACCGGCTGTTGCGGGTGCTGGGCCTGTCCGGGCTCGCCGCCGAACTGGCCGACGGGGTGAGTGCCGTGCTGCTCAGCCTCCCGCGCGACCGGCCCGCCGACACCCTCACCGATCTGTTCGCGGCCCGGCTGCGGGAGAGCACCGGGCGGCCGGACGCCGTCGTCGCCGCCGCCGACCCGCGCACCGGCTGGGACGAGGTGTCCGCCGGGCTGCGCGAGGCCCGCCATGTCGCCGAGGCCGTCGCCGGTTCCGCCGCCGCCCTCGGCCTGCCCGCCGTCGTCCGCCTCAAAGACGTCCATCTGCGGGGGCTCGTACGGCTGTTGCGCGAGAACCCGCATGTGCAGTCCTTCGCGGAACGGGAGCTGGACGGGCTGCTGCGGCAGGCCGAACCCGAGCTGCTGGGCGTGCTGCGCACCTACCTCGCCACCGGTCGCAACAAGTCCCGCACCGCCCGCCTCCACCATGTGTCCCGGCCCGCGCTCTACCGCCGCCTGGAGGCCATACAGAGCCGGCTCGGCGTCGACCTGGACGACTTCGAACAGGCCGCCTCCGTGCACATCGCGCTGCTCGCGCACGACGCGCAACAACGCTGAAACCGGTGACCACCTGGGGAAACGGCGGGGAAACATGGGCCAGCGCAGACATGACACGGTGGCACGCGAAGCTGCCGGGGACGTGACACGCTGCCCGTCGAAGCCGGTCCGCCCGCTTCCTAGGCTCACCGCACACCCAGCTACACGGAGGTCCCGATGAGCCGAGTGATCCGTGCCGCCCTGTTCCAGACCGCCTGGACCGGCGACAAGGAATCCATGATCCAGGTCCACGAGCAGGCGGTCCGCGACGCGGCCGCACAGGGCGCCCAGGTCCTGTGCTTCCAGGAGCTGTTCTACGGCCCCTACTTCTGCCAGGTCCAGGACACGGCGTTCTACGACTACGCCGAGCGGATCCCCGAGGGTCCCACCGTCCAGCGCTTCCAGTCCCTCGCCCGCGCCCTCGGCATCGTGCTGATCCTGCCGATGTACGAGGAGGAGCAGCCGGGCGTCCTCTACAACACCGCCGCCGTGATCGACGCGGACGGCAGCTACCTCGGCAAGTACCGCAAGACCCACATCCCCCAAGTGCGGGGATTCTGGGAGAAGTTCTACTTCCGGCCCGGCAACAGCGGCTGGCCCGTCTTCGACACCGCGGTCGGCCGGATCGGCGTCTACATCTGCTACGACCGGCACTTCCCGGAGGGCTGGCGGGCGCTCGGCCTGCAGGGCGCCGAGATCGTCTTCAACCCCTCCGCCACCTCCCGCGGCCTGTCCAGGTACCTGTGGCAGCTGGAGCAGCCGGCCGCGGCCGTCGCCAACGAGTACTTCGTCGGCGCGATCAACCGGGTCGGCGTGGAGGACCTGGGCGACAACGACTTCTACGGCACGACGTACTTCGTGGACCCCGAGGCCCAGTACGTCGGCGAGATCGCCAGTGACAAAGAGCCCGAACTGATCGTCCGCGACCTGGACATGGCCAAGCTCCGCGAGGTCCGCGACCGCTGGCAGTTCTACCGGGACCGGGCGCCGGGCGCGTACGGCCCGCTGACGGCGCCCTGACCGAAGCCGAGTGACCCGAGGGAGCAGCATGAGCAGCCGTACCGTCATCCGTGGTGGTCTCGTCATCACCGCGTCCGACGAGATCCACGCCGACGTCCTGATCGAGGACGGCCGCATCGCCGCCCTCGCCGCCTCCCAGACGCCCGCCGCGGAGACCTTCACCGCCGACCGGGTCGTCGACGCCACCGGGAAATACGTCATCCCCGGCGGCGTCGACGGCCACACCCACATGGAGATGCCCTTCGGCGGCACCTACGCCTGCGACACCTTCGAGACCGGCACCCGCGCCGCCGCCTGGGGCGGTACGACCACCATCGTGGACTTCGCCATCCAGAGCGTCGGCCACACCCTGCGCGAGGGCCTGGACGCCTGGCACCAGAAGGCGGAGGGCAACTGCGCGATCGACTACGCCTTCCACATGATCGTCTCCGATGTGAACGAGGAGACGCTCAAGGAGATGGACCTGCTCGTGGAGGAGGGCGTGACCTCCTTCAAGCAGTTCATGGCCTATCCCGGCGTGTTCTACTCCGACGACGGCCAGATCCTGCGCGCCATGCAGCGCGCCGCGGGCAACGGCGGACTGATCATGATGCACGCCGAGAACGGCATCGCCATCGACGTCCTGGTCGAACAGGCCCTCGCCCGCGGCGAGACCGACCCCCGCTACCACGGCGAGGTCCGCAAGGCCCTGCTGGAGGCCGAGGCCACCCACCGCGCCATCCGGCTCGCCCAGGTCGCGGGCGCACCGCTGTACGTCGTGCACGTCTCGGCCGCCGAGGCGCTGGCCGAGCTGACGCGGGCCCGCGACGACGGGCTGAACGTGTTCGGCGAGACCTGCCCGCAGTACCTGTTCCTGTCCACCGACAACCTCGCCGAGCCCGGCTTCGAGGGCGCCAAGTACGTGTGCTCGACGCCCCTGCGGCCCAGGGAGCACCAGGCGGCGCTCTGGCGGGGCCTGCGCACCAACGACCTCCAGGTGGTCTCCACCGACCACTGCCCGTTCTGCTTCAGCGGCCAGAAGGAGCTGGGCCGGGGCGACTTCTCCAAGATCCCCAACGGGATGCCGGGCGTGGAGAACCGCATGGACCTCCTCCACCAGGCCGTGGTCGACGGGCGCATCTCCCGCCGCCGCTGGATCGAGATCGCCTGCGCCACCCCGGCGCGGATGTTCGGCCTGTACCCGAAGAAGGGCACCATCGCGCCCGGCGCCGACGCCGACGTGGTGATCTACGACCCGCGCGCCGAGCAGGTGATCTCCGCCGAGACGCACCACATGAACGTCGACTACTCCCCGTACGAGGGCAGGCGGATCACCGGCCGGGTGGAGACGGTCCTCTCGCGCGGCGAGACCGTCATCGACCGGCGGGAGTACACCGGGCACGCCGGACACGGCGTCTACACCCCGCGCTCCACCTGCCAGTACCTCGACTAGGAGCAGCGCCCATGGACTTCGGACTCGTCCTCCAGACCGACCCGCCGGCCTCCCGCGTCATCGGCCTCATGCAGCGGGCCGAGCGCAACGGCTTCAGCCACGGCTGGACCTTCGACTCCGCCGTGCTGTGGCAGGAGCCGTTCGTCATCTACAGCCAGATCCTCGCCCGGACCGAACGGCTGACGGTCGGGCCGATGGTCACCAACCCGTCCACCCGCACCCCGGAGGTCACCGCCTCCACCTTCGCCACCCTCAACGACATGTTCGGCAACCGCACCGTGTGCGGCATCGGCCGCGGCGACTCCGCCATGCGCGTCGCGGGCCGCAAGCCCAACACCCTCGCCCGGATCAGCGAGGCCATCAAGGTGATCCGCGCCCTCGGCCGGGGCGACTCCGCAGACCTCGGCGGCGGCACGGTCGTCAGGTTCCCCTGGGTCAGGCCGGGCGCCCACCTGCCCGTCTGGATGGCCGCGTACGGCCCCAGGGCGCTGAAGACGACCGGCGAGGAAGCCGACGGCTTCATCCTCCAGTTGGCCGACCTCTACCTCACCGAGTACATGGTGAAGGCCGTCAAGGACGCGGCGAAGGCGGCCGGCCGGGACCCCGCCGAGGTCCGCATCTGCGTGGCGGCCCCGGCGTACGTCACCGCCGACGACTCCCCAAAAGCCCTCGTCCACGCCCGCGACCAGTGCCGCTGGTTCGGCGGCATGGTCGGCAACCACGTGGCCGACCTGGTCGCCAAGTACGGCGAACACTCCGCGCAGGTCCCGGCGGAACTCACCGCGTACATCAAGGCCCGGCAGGGCTACGACTACGCCCACCACGGGCGCAGCGGCAACCCCGACACCGAGTTCGTGCCGGACGAGATCGTGGACCGCTTCTGCCTCATCGGCCCGCCCGAGCGGCACATCGAGAAGCTGACCGCCCTGCGCGCCCTGGGCGTCGACCAGTTCGCGCTGTACGACATGCACGACGCGCAGGAGGCCACCATCGACGCCTACGGCACACAGGTGATCCCGGCCGTCAACTCCTAGTCGCACCGGCTCTGTTCGTTCCTCTTCCTTCCGGTCCCCTCGGGGGTCCGCCCCAACCCCCCACCCCTGGTCGTCCCTCCCCGCCTCCCCGCGGGGAGGGACTGGTGCCCGCAAGGGCCTGTGCCGACCCGCCTCGTTCCCGATTGGGGCCCGCCCATGACCGACACCGCTCCCGGCCACATACCAGCACCCACCCAAGTCACCCTGGCCGACGGCCGGGTGGAGATCGCCTCCGGCGCGCCGCGGCCCAGCGGCCGCTACGCCAACGAGGATCTGCTCCCGGTCCCGGCCGGCCGGCGCACCTGGACGACGTACAACTTCTCCGCGCTGTGGGTCGGCATGGCCCACAACACCGCCTCCTGGACGCTGGCCTCCGGTCTGATCGCCGTCGGCATGGACTGGAAGCAGGCGGTGCTCACCATCGCCGTCGCCAACCTGGTCGTCCTGGTGCCGATGCTGCTGACCGGGCACGCCGGACCGAAGTACGGCATCCCCTTCCCGGTCTTCGCCCGCGCCTCCTTCGGGGTACGCGGCGCCAACCTCCCCGCCGTCGTACGGGCGCTGGTGGCCTGCGGCTGGTTCGGCATCCAGACCTGGATCGGCGGCGAGGCCATCTACTTCCTCGCCGGGAAACTGATCGGCGACGGCTGGTCGGACGCGGCGCGCCTCGGCGGCTACGCCTGGACCATGTGGCTGTCGTTCGCCCTCTTCTGGGCGCTCCAAGTGGCCATCATCCACCGGGGGATGGAGACCATCCGCCGCTTCGAGAACTGGGCCGCGCCGTTCGTGCTGGTCGGCGCGTTCGTGATGCTGTGGTGGATGGCGTCCAGGGCCGGCGGGGTCGGTCCGCTGTTCGACCAGCCGTCCACGCTCGGCTGGGGCGGCCGGTTCTGGAAGCTGTTCTGGCCGTCCCTCATGGGCATGATCGGCTTCTGGTCCACGCTCTCGCTGAACATCCCGGACTTCACCCGCTACGGCCGCAGCCAGCGGGCCCAGACGCGGGGCCAGGCGCTCGGCCTGCCCACCACCATGACGCTGTTCGCCTTCCTGTCCGTGCTGGTCACCTCCGGCTCGCAGGCGGTCTACGGCAAGCCCGTCTGGGACCCGGTGCAGCTGGCCGCGAAGACCGACAACGTGGTCGGTCTGCTCTACGCCCTGGTCACCGTCCTGGTGGCGACCCTCTCGGTGAACATCGCCGCCAACCTGGTCTCCCCGGCCTTCGACTTCTCCAACGTGGCGCCCAGCAAGGTGAGTTTCCGCGCGGGCGCGCTGATCACCGCCGTCCTCGCGGTGCTGATCTGCCCGTGGAAGCTGTACTCCGACCCGCAGGGCTACATCTTCACCTGGCTCGGCCTGGTCGGCGGACTGCTCGGCACCGTCGCGGGCATCCTCGTCGCCGACTACTGGATCGTGCGCCGCACCCGGCTGGACCTCGCCGACCTCTACCGCGCCGGCGGCCGGTACTGGTACACGGGCGGCTGGAACTGGCGGGCGGTCCTCGCCTTCCTCGCCGGCGGCGTCCTCGCGATCGGCGGCGCCAGCCTGAAACCGCTGTACGACGGCCGCCCGGTCCCGGCCCTCGCCCCGCTCGCCGACTACGGCTGGGCGGTCGGCCTCGGCACCTCGCTCGTCCTCTACCTGGCGCTGACCCTGCCTGCCGTCCGGAGGGTGCCCGCCACGGAGGCCGCCTGAGCGGGGGCCGTCCTCGCGGGGCGGGACGGTCAGCCGGACCCGGACCGCCCGCCCCCGAGCGCACCGACCGCCGCGCGCGCCACCTTGATGGCACCCTTGTTGATCTCGTCCGTCCCCGGCGCCTTCCCGGTGTCGAAGTCACTGCCGCTGTACGTCACCACCACGAGGGCGTTGGAGACGCGCACCACCACCACGCCCTCGCGGGTCTGCTGCTTGTCCTCGGTGGAGAGGCCGACGACCGAGTAGGCGCTGTCCCCGAGCCCCGGCACGCTGCCGCCGCCGTCCTTCTTGTCCACCTGCTGCCGGTACTCCTGCTCGGCCTCCGGCACGGAGTCGCTGATCTCGTAGGAGACGTCGAGCCAGTGGTAGGCGTAGCCGTGCAGGGCGTTCCAGGAGCAGGTGCGGCGCAGTTTCGGGTCGGTCGAGGGGATCTCCTTGCCGGCCGGCTTCGCACCGGGCACCAGATCGCCCACGGTCGAGGCGGGCACGGCGGCGCAGGGCGAGGAGGCGCTGGAGTACGCCTTCGCCGCCGCGTCCGGGGCGGAGGGCGCGGTGGACGACGACGGTTCGGGCGCGCTCGCCGCGGACTGGTGCCCGGCGGAGGACTCCCGGGGCGTGGCGGGAGTCGAGGACAGCGCCCACCCGGCGCAGGCGAGGACCGCGACCGGGGTCAGCCGAGCGGCGAGGGCGAGCGGCAGAGGCAGAGAACGCACGGCGCACATCTCGTTGAGGGGGGACGGAAGAGGCCCGCGGGAGGAGCGGGGAGGACAGTGTCACACGACTGCCTGTGCGGCAAAAGCGCGAACTCGCACGGTGCCCGCCCGGTCACCGGCGGGCGCTCACGACGTACCGATCCGCCCGTTTCGCGCCTCCAGCCGCCGCCGGCAGCACGGGGGCGGCGAGGAGGAGGAGCCCGCGCTGCTACGGCGCACGGCCCCCGGCAATCAGGTGCGCGGGCAGTTCAGGGATCCGCACCGTGCTCAGCGCGTCGCGGCGCGTCTGCTCTGGGCCTCCATCCAGCGGCGGGCGCCCACCTCGCTGGGGTATTCGCGCACGGTGGTCCAGGCGAGCAGCCAGCCGGCGACGTAGGCGGCGAACATCGGCAGGACGGGCGCGGCGAGGATGACGAGGCCGCGGCCCAGCGCGATCCGGCCGGGAACCCGCCTGCCGTGGTCGCGCTGGGCCGCCGCGGTCTCGCCCGGAGCGGGCGGGTCGAGCAGCGCCGCGCGGTGGCTCCGGCGCTGTGTCACCCAGCCCCAGACCACCGCGACACACGCACCGGCCGCCTGCACCCAGTTCACCGCCGCCCGGACGCCCGGCGACCACTCGCTGGTGAACCCGTCGTACAGACTCAGCGCGAAGAAGCCGAACATGGCCAGGACGAGGACGATGAAGACCGTCGTACGGGCGCGGCACAGCCAGTACCGCGGGCCGCGCCGGTACCAGGTGCGGCCCAGCTTCGGCAGGGCGGGGACGGGTACGGAGAACTCGGGCGCGGGGGCCTCAGAAGATGCTTTTGACGCCATGCCAGATGTCCTTTCCCATGCGCCCGACGTCCTTGCCGGTGTCGCTGAGCACGTGCCCGGTGCCGACCGCCACGCCGCCGATCACGCCGTGGTCGTGGATGTCCTCGCTCCAGTGCTCGTGCAGCGAGTGGTCGATGACGCCGGTCGCGATGATCGTCGCGCCCACCCCGACCGCGGCCACGGCGGCGGCCGGTGCCTCGGCCGGCAGCAGGGCACCCGCCACCACCGCTCCGGCGACCAGCCCGCCGACGTTGGCACCCTCGTCGGTGGCGACGGAACGCTGCCAGGACCAGCCCGCGTCGTGGTCGTCGGTGGCTTCGAGGAGCCCGCAGGTGCCGGCCGCGGCGATGTCCAGGACGGGGAGTTCCCGCAGCACGTCCGGCACCGCTTCCAGCCCCTTGCCGAGCCGCACGGCGTCCGCGACGTCCGCGAGCTTGACGTTCAGGGCGCGGTCGTACGGGAGCTTCGTGCTCCCGTGGTCGGCGCGCGCGATGTCGTCCTCCAGGGCGTCGACCTTGGTGACCGCGTCGCGGTAGGCGCTCTTGGCGGGCAGGTCCTTGGGCAGTGCCTTGCCGGCCTTCTGATAGGCCCTGCGTTCCGCGCGCAGTTCCTTCTTGGCGTCCTGCGCCGCCTGCCGGGCGTCGTCGAGCTTCTCACGCGCCTTCTTGCCGCCGGCCCGCGCGTCCTCGGCGTCGTACGCGTACAGCCCGCGCAGGGCGTCGTACAGCGTGACCTTGTCCCCGGTGGACACGGAGGAGTCCTTCCCGGTCACCTTGTCGTACAGGTCCTGGAGTTGCTGCGCCGCCACCAGCCGCGCGTGCTGCGCCGTGTGCAGGATGCCCTCGCGCACCTTCGCGTACTCGTTCATCGCGGAGACGGCCTTCTGGTCGTCGGCGCTCGGCGGGTTCGACGTCATCATCGGCAGCGGCGCGCCCTTGGCGTCCGTGGCCACGCCCTTGCCGGCCGCGACGTGCTCCGCGTTCTGCAGGGACGTCTCGCACGTGGAGAGGGCCTGGGCGAGCGTTTCGATGATCTCGCCCGCCGCCGCCACCAGTTCGGCGAAGCCGCCGGCCGTGACCGCGTCCTCGCTCCACATGGAACGGAACTTCTCGGCCGCCTCGCCCTTCCAGCTCGCGTCGCTGGCCAGCTTGTCGACGGCCGTGCCGAGTGGCTTGACGACGCCGTCGAGCTTCTCCTTGGCGCCCTTGTACGTGGCGGCCATCGTGTGCAGGCCACCGATGTCACCGCCCACCCAGCTGTCGCCCATCAGGACCACTCCTCGGGGGTGAGGTCGGCGAAGACGCCATGGACGTCCACGTCGTGCCGGTGGAAGGAGTCGCGTGCGTAGGCGGCCTTGTCGCCGTGGTCGTCCATGCGGTCGGCGAGCCCGGTGTGCAGGGCGATCAGGAGGTCCGCGACCTCCTTGAGCGCGGAGTCCAGCCCCGGATCGCCGCCGCTGACGACGGGCGGGGACACGTCCGGGGCGAGCTTGCGGTAGTCGCCGGCCTGGTCGTGGAAGGTCTTGGCCAGCGCGGTGAGGTCCGCGTAGATGACCTTGAAGTCGGCCGTCACCGGCGCACCTCCTGAGCGAACGCGGCCAGGTCGGCGGGCCGCCAGTGGGGTTGTGCGGGCGCGGTCTGCGGGTCGAGCAGGACGGTGACGCCCCGCTCCGCCATGCCCTCGGCCAGCGGGCCGAGGGAACTGCCCACCCATGGCTGGGCGTCGCCGAGCGACGCGGCCAGCCTCGACGGCGAGGTGAAGGCGAAGGCGACCGTGCCGTGCGCGGGATGCTCGAACAGCTCGAAGCAGATGAAGGGCAGCCGCGCCGGGCGGCCGCCGCGGCCGGTGCCCACGACGGAGCGCGGGTGCGCCGGGACGCACACCGGGGTGTCGTACGGCGGCACACCGGGCCGCGGACCCGGCCGGCCGTCCGCGGGCGCGCGCGGGGGAGGGGCGGTCTCGGCGAGCTCCAGCAGACGGGAGGGGCGCGGTCGCGGCTCCGGTGGGGTGCGCGGGTCCGGCTCCGGTCCCGGCTCCAGGAAGTCGAGCAGGCGTGAACGTATCGGCGGCGCCACCGCCGTCACCTCTTCCCCGTGGTCGTGCATGGCCGATTCAGGCCAGACCACGGTAGCCAGCGGGCGGCGGGGCAAATCCGGCTATGTCGGAGCCGGCGCCCCGGCGTGCACGGAACTCATACAGGGGCTTGGACGGGGCATGGGCGTTCCTTGACCCGCGCCTGAACCGGGCCCCCGCCTCGGGGAACCGTCACGGCACCCGCGCGGTCCACTCGCCGGTGGCGAACTTCGTCCGGGCCAGTTCACGGGCCCGCGCCAGCTCCTCGTCGGTGACCTTGCCCGGCGCCAGGCCGTAGCGCGCGCGGAAGGAGTCGATCATGCGCTCGATGACGGCCTCACGGGCCAGCCCGGTCTGCCGGCGCAGCGGATCCACCCGCTTCTTCGCGCTGCGGGTCCCCTTGTCCGACAGCTTCTCCCGGCCGATGCGCAGCACCTCGGTCATCTTGTCGGCGTCGATGTCGTACGACATGGTCACGTGGTGCAGCACCGCGCCCGGACCGCCGCCGGGGCCGACGATCCGCTTCTGCGCGGCGCCCGCGATCTTGCCCTGGTCGGTGGCGATGTCGTTCAGCGGCTGGTACCAGGCCCTGATGCCCATGTCGCCGAGGGCGGCGAGCACCCAGTCGTCCAGATAGGCGTAGCTGTCCTGGAAGGACAGGCCGTGCACCAGGGACTCGGGCACCGACAGGGAGTACGTGATGGTGTTGCCGGGCTCCACGAACATCGCGCCGCCGCCGGAGATCCGCCGCACCACCTCGATGCCGTGCCGGGCGGCGCCGGCCGGATCGACCTCGTTGCGCAGCGACTGGAAGCTGCCGATGATCACCGCGGGGGCGCCCCACTCCCACACCCGCAGCGTCGGCGGGCGCCGGCCCGCGGCCACCTCGGCGGTCAGCACTTCGTCCAGGGCCATGTGCAGGGCCGGGGCCTGGGGGCCCTCGTGGATCAGCTGCCAGTCGTAGTCGGTCCAGTCGGTGGCGCGTGCCAGGGCCCGACGCACCGCGATCGCGATGCCCTCCGCCGTCAGCCCGTACATCACCGTGCCCGCGGGCAGCGCCGCCTCGATCCGGGCGGCGAGTCCGGCCGCGTCGGTGCCCGCCGGAGCGCCCTCCAGCGCGGCGTCGACCGCGTCCAGCGCCTCGTCCGGCTCCAGGAAGAAGTCGCCGGCCACCCGGACGTCGCGCAGCACGCCGCCGTCCGTCTCCACATCCACGACGACCAGCTTGCCGCCGGGCACCTTGTACTCTCCGTGCACCGTCCGGGCCCTCCGTTCCACTCCCAGTGATCAACGCGCCGCCTGCCCGAGGTGTTCCCCGCCGACTGGTGCGGATCACGCCCCGTAAGAGAGTCGTCAAAGGCGGAGGGATGGCCGTAAGAGGGGCGTCAACAGCGGTCAGAACCGGCCACACGGGCGTTTTCCTCTAACCGTCCGCGTTCTTTCGCACCTCATTCCAGGAGTTCACGATGGCCGATCTGGCCTTCGTCGTCACCACGATCGTGTCGTTCGCGCTGGTGGCTCTCGTCGCCAAGGGGGTGACGAAGCTGTGACCGCCGAGAACATCGTCGGCCTGGTCGTGGCCGTCGCCCTGCTGGGCTATCTCGTCCTCGCCCTGATCTTCCCGGAGAGGTTCTGACGGTGGGCCCCGTACTCGCAGGTTTCCTGCAACTGCTCGCCCTGATAGGCGTGCTGGCGCTCGTGTACATCCCGTTCGGCGGCTACATGGCCCGTGTCTACACCTCCCCCCGGCATCTGCGGGCGGAGAAGTGGATCTACCGGGGCATCGGGGCGGACCCGGACGCCGGGATGACCTGGCCCGCGTATCTGCGCGGCGTCCTCGCCTTCTCGGCCGTGAGCGTCCTGTTCCTCTACCTGCTCCAGCGGCTCCAGGGGGTGCTGCCCGGCTCGCTGGGCTTCTCCTCGGTGAGCCCGGCGCAGTCCTTCAACACCGCCGTGTCGTTCGTGACCAACACGAACTGGCAGTCGTACTACGGCGAGCAGACGATGGGGCACGTGGTGCAGACCGCCGGTCTGGCCGTGCAGAACTTCGTCTCCGCGGCGGTCGGCATGGCCGTGGCCATCGCCCTGGTGCGAGGCTTCGCCCGCTCCCGCACCGGTGAACTCGGCAACTTCTGGTCCGACCTGGTGCGCGGCACCGTACGGATCCTGGTGCCCGTCGCCGCCGTGGCCGCCGTACTCCTGGTGGCCGCCGGGGCGATCCAGAACTTCTCCGGCATCCACGAGGTCGGCCAGTTCATGGGCGGCACCCAGCAGTGGAACGGCGGCGCGGTCGCCTCCCAGGAGGCCATCAAGGAGGTGGGCACCAACGGCGGCGGCTACTTCAACGCCAACTCCGCCCACCCCTTCGAGAACCCCACCGCCCTGACCAACCTCCTGGAGATCTTCCTGATCCTGGTCATCCCGTTCTGCCTGACCCGCACCTTCGGTGTGATGGTCGGCTCGGTGAAGCAGGGCTACGCGATCCTCGCCACGATGGCCACCATCTGGGTGGGCTTCACCCTGCTGATGATGGCGGCGGAGTTCTCCCACCACGGCCCGGCGCTCCAGGTGGCGGGCGGCGCGATGGAGGGCAAGGAGACCCGGTTCGGGGTCGCCGGCTCCTCGATCTTCTCGGTGGCGACGACGCTCACCTCCACCGGCGCGGTGGACTCCTTCCACTCCTCCTTCACCGGCCTCGGCGGCGGCATCACCATGCTCGGCATGATGCTGGGCGAGATCGCGCCCGGCGGCGTCGGCTCCGGCCTGTACGGCATGCTCATCATGGCTGTGATCGCGGTGTTCATCGCCGGTCTGATGGTCGGCCGCACCCCCGAGTACCTGGGCAAGAAGATCGGCGGCCGAGAGATGAAGCTCGCCGCCTGCTACATCCTCGTCACCCCGACGCTGGTCCTCGTCTTCACCGCCGCCTCGATGGCGCTGCCGACCCCGCCGCACTCGATGCTCAATCCGGGCGCGCACGGGTTCTCCGAGGTGCTGTACGCCTTCACCTCCGCGTCGAACAACAACGGCTCGGCCTTCGCCGGACTGAACGCCGACACCGACTGGTTCAACACCACGACCGGGCTCGCGATGCTGTTCGGCCGGTTCCTGCCGATGGTGTTCGTGCTCGCGCTCGCCGGCTCCCTCGCCGGGCAGCGGCCGGTGCCGGCCACCACGGGCACCCTGCGCACCGACAAGCCGCTGTTCACCGGCCTGCTGGTCGGCGCGATCCTGATCATCACCGGTCTCACCTACTTCCCGGCGCTGGCGCTGGGCCCGCTCGCCGAAGGGCTGGCGTGATGACGACCCGAACTCCCTCCCACGAGGACGCGATGTCCACTCCCACCCTTGCGCCCCACCAGGACGCGCCCACCGGTCACCAGGCCGACGAGGGCCGCGTCGGAGCGGGCCTGTTCGACCCCAAGCAGCTGCTGAAGTCCCTGCCCGAGGCGGTGCGCAAGCTCGACCCGCGGGTGATGGTGAAGTCGCCCGTGATGTTCGTGGTGTGGGTCGGCTCGGTCCTGACCACCGCGTTCTCCTTCAAGGATCCCACCGACTGGTTCGGCTGGACCATCAGCGCCTGGCTGTGGCTGACGGTGATCTTCGCCAATCTGGCGGAGGCGGTCGCCGAGGGCCGCGGCAAGGCCCAGGCCGACACCCTGCGCAAGGCCAAGTCCGACACCGTCGCCCGCCGGCTGGTGAACGGCGCCGAGGAGCAGGTCCCCGGCACCGCGCTGACCATCGGCGACCTGGTGGTGTGCGAGGCGGGCGACATCATCCCCGGTGACGGCGACGTCGTCGAGGGCGTCGCCTCGGTGGACGAGTCGGCGATCACCGGCGAGTCCGCCCCGGTCATCCGCGAGTCCGGCGGCGACCGCAGCGCCGTCACCGGCGGCACCAAGGTGCTGTCCGACCGCATCGTCGTGCGGATCACGACGCGGCCCGGCGAGACCTTCATCGACCGGATGATCGGACTGGTGGAGGGCGCGGCCCGGCAGAAGACGCCCAACGAGATCGCGCTCAACATCCTGCTGGCCTCGCTGACCGTCGTCTTCCTGCTGGCCTGCGCCACCCTGCCGCCGTTCGCCGACTACGCGGGCACCCATCTGACCATGGTGGTGCTGGTGGCCCTGCTGGTCTGCCTGATCCCGACCACCATCGGCGCGCTGCTGTCCGCGATCGGCATCGCCGGCATGGACCGGCTCGTGCAGCGCAATGTGCTCGCCATGTCGGGGCGCGCGGTCGAGGCCGCCGGCGACGTCTCCACGCTGCTGCTGGACAAGACCGGCACCATCACCCTCGGCAACCGCCAGGCCGCCGAGTTCACGCCGGTGCGCGGGACGACCGAGGCCGAGGTCGCGGACGCGGCCCAGCTCTCCTCGCTCGCGGACGAGACCCCCGAGGGCCGGTCCGTCGTCGTCCTCGCCAAGGAGCGGTACGGGCTGCGCGAACGCCACCGGGGCGAGCTGGCGGGCGCCGAGTGGATCGCCTTCACCGCGCAGAGCCGGATGTCCGGCGTGGACCTGGACGGCCGCCGCATCCGCAAGGGCGCCACCGCGTCCGTCATCGGCTGGGTGCGCGAACAGGGCGGTGACGTCGGCCCGGACGCCCAGGACCTGACCGACCGGATCGCCGGGGCCGGCGGCACCCCGCTGCTGGTCGCCGTGCACGACGAGCGCGGCGCCCGCGTCCTCGGTGTCATCCACCTCAAGGACGTCGTCAAGGAGGGCATGCGCGAGCGGTTCGAGGAGCTGCGCCGCATGGGCATCAAGACCGTGATGATCACCGGCGACAACCCGCTGACCGCGAAGGCGATCGCCGAGGAGGCGGGCGTCGACGACTTCCTCGCCGAGGCCACCCCCGAGGACAAGATGGCCCTCATCAAACGGGAGCAGGCCGGCGGCAAGCTGGTCGCGATGACCGGTGACGGCACCAACGACGCACCCGCGCTCGCGCAGGCCGACGTCGGCGTCGCGATGAACACCGGCACGTCGGCCGCCAAGGAGGCCGGCAACATGGTCGACCTCGACTCCAACCCGACCAAACTGATCGAGATCGTCGAGATCGGCAAGCAACTCCTCATCACCCGCGGCGCGTTGACGACGTTCTCCATCGCCAACGACGTGGCGAAGTACTTCGCGATCATCCCGGCGCTGTTCGCGGCCGTCTATCCGGGCCTGGACAAGCTGAACATCATGCGGCTGTCCTCGCCCGACTCGGCGATCCTGTCGGCGGTCGTCTTCAACGCGCTGATCATCATCGCGCTGGTCCCGCTGTCCCTCAAGGGCGTGCGGTACCGGCCGATGAGCGCCGACAAGATGCTCCGCCGCAACCTCGGCCTCTACGGCATCGGCGGGCTGATCGCCCCCTTCGTCGGGATCAAGCTCATCGACCTGCTCATCTCCCTCATTCCCGGAATCGGCTGATCGCCATGAACAACTCCGTCCCGAACACCGCCCGGTTGCTCTGGGCGGGCCTGCGGGCCCTGCTCGTGCTGACCCTGGTGACCGGCGTCGTCTACCCGCTGGCCGTCACCGGCGTCGCCCAGGCGCTGTTCCCCGGCAAGGCGAACGGCTCCGAGATCAAGGCGGACGGCAAGGTCGTCGGCTCCTCCCTCATCGGCCAACAGGGCTACAGCCTCAAGTACTTCCAGCCCCGGCCCGCCGCCGGCCTCGGCACGAACTCCGTCAACACCCGGTACAAGCTGATCCTTTCCGGGGCGACCAACCTGGCCGCCGACAACCCCCGACTCGTCCGGGCCGTCGAGGACGCCAGGGCGAAGGTCGTCAAGGACAACTCCGTGCCCGGCTACACCGTCCGGCCCGCCCAGGTCCCGGCGGACGCGGTCACCTCCTCCGGCTCCGGCCTCGACCCGGCCATCTCCCCGGCGTACGCCGAGCTCCAGGTGCACCGGGTCGCCCAGCGCAACGGCCTGCCGGTCGCGCGGGTCGAACGGCTGGTGAAGGACCACACCCAGGGCCGAGCCCTCGGCTTCGTGGGCGAACCGCAGGTCAACGTCCTGGAACTCAACATCGCGCTGCGGGACCTCGTCGCGCGGCGGTGACGTACCGCCCCGCCCGCGCACGGAGCCGGCGCCCTGGGAGACATCCCGGCGGCGCCGGCTCCCGCGGCATCCCCTACGGACAGGAGAGTGACCCCCATGACACGGGTGCTCGTGGTCGAGGACGACCCGCAGCTCGTACGGGCCCTCGTCATCAACCTGCGGGCGCGGCGCTACGGCGTCGACACCGCCCCCGACGGAGCCACGGCCCTGCGCCTCGCCGCAGCCCGCCGACCCGACGTGATCCTGCTCGACCTCGGGCTGCCCGACATGGACGGTCTCGACGTCCTCAGGGCGCTGCGCGGCTGGACCCGGACGCCGGTCATCGTGGTCTCCGCCCGGCAGGCGTCCGGCGAGAAGGTCGCGGCGCTCGACGCGGGCGCCGACGACTACGTCACCAAGCCGTTCAGCATGGACGAGCTGCTGGCCCGGCTGCGCGCCGCGGTCCGCCGCACCGAGGACACCCCGGCCGCGCCGGAGCCGGTCCGGGTGCGGACGGAGCACTTCAGCATCGACCTGCCGGCCAGGAAGGTGCTGCGGGACGGCAGGGACGTGCGGCTCACCCCGACCGAGTGGCAGCTGCTGGAGATCCTGGTGACCAACCCCGGCCGGCTGATCACCCAGCGGCACCTGCTCCGGGAGGTGTGGGGCGTCACGCGGACCGACAAGACCAACTACCTGCGGGTCTACATGGCCCAACTCCGCCGCAAACTGGAGACCGACCCCGCCCACCCCCGCTACCTGATCACCGAGCCGGGGATGGGGTACCGCTTCGAGGTGTGAGCGGGTGTGAGCGGGCTTGGGCAGGCGTGGGGTGGGGTGAGGCGGACGCGGGGTGGGCTCGGGCTTCGGGGGCCGGTTCGGACAGGTCGGCTCGGGCTTCGGGAGTCGGCGCAGGTCCCGGCCGGCCCACCGTCCGACCCGCCGCCCGGCCTCCCGGCTTGTCGCACCGCCTCCAAGCCGCCGCCTCCGGCCCGCCGCCTCACGCCCCGTGTCGTCCGAGCCCCAGTTCCCGCTCCACATCCCCGCTGTCCAGGCGCAGCCGCAGCGCGTTGCGGCGGTGGGCGTGCGCCAGGGCCGTGTGCAGGGGAGAGGGCGGGACGGTGAGGACGGGGCAGGCGGCGCGGGCGAGGCAGTAGCGGCTCACCGAGGGCCACAGGGCGCGGCGCAGCCGGCCGCGGCCACCGGCACCGATCACGAGGAGGTCGGTGTCACGGTCGGCGAGCCGCACCAGCACGGGTCCGGGCGCGCCCCGCGCGACGAGTGCCCCTCCGGGCAACCCGGTCGACGTCCCGCCGAACACGGCGCGCAGCGCGCCGAGGAGCCGTTCCCCGGCGAGCCGTTCCCACTCCGGGACCACCGTCGCCGCGGCCGGGAAGCGGCGCGCGGCGAGATCCCCCTCGGGCGGCTCCCAGGCCAGCACCGGCCACAGCTCCGCCCGGCGCGAGCGCGCCTCGGCGGCGGCCCGCCCGAGCGCGGCGAGACTGCCCGGCGAGCCGCTGACCCCCACCAGCACGCGCGCCGCCGCCGGCTCCTGGTACTCGGGCATCGCTTCCACCTTCTGCGGACGGCGACCGGAAGACGGCGCCGCCGCCCCGGCCGGGGGTTCTCGGGAATCCCCTCCATCACACCCGCGTTCCAGGCCCCGGAACAGGGCGAACGCCCTTTCTTGGCGCTCCGCTGACGGCCTGTCCGCCCCCCTTTCGGCGGGAACGTCAGCAACCCGTCAAAGCCGCCCGGATCCCCGTCAGCGTCGCGTCAGGAAGGGCCCGCTGAGCGGGTGGTCCGGGCATACCGTCGACAGCGCACCCCGGACCGCCTCCCCGCGTCCGGGGTCTTTCGACTCCACACTCCCTGCCGCACGGGAGGCACCCCATGACAGAACTCCGCCACGGCGACGACCCCGAGCCCCCCGAACCGTTCCCGGCCGGACCCCTGTACGTCCCCGTCCGGCCGGGACCCTCCGGATACGCGGTACGCCTCTTCCGTACCCCGCCCGGCGCGCGCACCGCCGTCGGCTTCACCTCCGTGCCCCGGCTCACCGCCGCGCTCGGCCCCGGTCACGCCTTCATCCGCCTCGCGGGGACCGAACTGCGCACCCTGACCGCACCGCTCGGCGTCACCGTCCTCACGGTGGACCCGCAGTTCACCGCCCCCGCTGCGGCGCCGCTGGCCGCCCCGGCCGCCGCCCGCGCCCCGCGGATCGCCCGGATCGCCTGAACCCCCGCCGCCCGAGCCGGACCGCCCGAAAGAGGAACGCCGAGATGACCACCATCCACGAACTGCCCACCCCCGCCGCCGCGTTGTCGGTCTGGCCCGCCGCCACCACCGAGCCCCGCGCGGGCGACCTCACGGTGGGCGGTGTGCCCCTCGCCGAGGTCGCCGACCGCTTCGGCACCCCCGTCTACGTCCTGGACGAGGCCGAGGTCCGCGACCGCTGCCGTACCTACCGCGACGCCTTCCCCGACGCCGAAGTCCTGTACGCCGCCAAGGCGTTCCTGTGCCGGGCCATGGCCCGCTGGATGGACGAGGAGGGACTCGGGCTCGACGTCTGCTCCGCCGGCGAACTCGAACTCGCCGTCACCACCGGCTTCCCGCCCGAGCGGATCGTGCTGCACGGCAACGCCAAGACCCCCCGCGACCTGGCGACCGCGCTGCGCCTGGGCGTCGGCCGCATCGTCATCGACAGCCCCGGCGAGATCGCCCGGCTGGCCGCCGCCGTCGGCCCCGACGCCCGGCAGAAGGTGATGGTGCGCGTCGTGCCCGGTATCAGCGCGGGCGGCCACGACAAGATCCGCACCGGCACCGAGGACCAGAAGTTCGGCCTCTCCATCCGCGACGGCTACGCCTTGCACGCCCTCACCCGCATCCTCGACCAGCCCAACCTCGAACTCAGCGGTCTGCACTGCCATTTGGGCTCCCAGATCACCAGCGTCAAGCCGTATCTGACCGCCGTGCGCCGGATCGTGGGCCTGATGGCCCGGCTGCACGGGCAGTACGGCGTGGTGCTGCCCGAACTGGACCTGGGCGGCGGCCACGGCATCGCCTACCGGCCCGGTGAGGCGGCCCTGGACCTCACCGCGCTGGCCCGCAGGGTGCGCGCCGAACTCGCCGACGCCTGCGCCTCGGCCGGGCTGCCGGTGCCCCGCCTGATCATCGAACCGGGCCGGGCCATCGCGGGCCCCGCCGGGATCGCGCTGTACCGGGTGCTGGCGGTCAAGCACACCGGCGAGCGGGTCTTCGTCGCCGTGGACGGCGGCATGAGCGACAACCCGCGCCCGGCCCTGTACGGCGTGCGGTACGCGCCCCGGCTGATCGGCCGGCCCAGCGCCGCCGATCCGGTCCGGGTGACCGTCGTGGGCCGGCACTGCGAGGCGGGCGACGTGCTGGCCGCCGACGCGGAACTCCCCGCCGACCTGCGCCCCGGCGACCTCCTCGCCGTACCGGTGGCCGGCGCCTACCACCTCTCCATGGCCTCCGGCTACAACCTGGTCGGCCGCCCGCCCGTGGTCGCCGTACGCGACGGCCACGCCCGCCTGCTGGTCCGCCGGGAGTCCCTGGAGGACATCCGCCGCCGCGACGTGGGCCTGTGACCCACGGCCGCCCACCGGAGCGCGCCCCCGCCCCCGGCACCCGCGGCGGGGGCGGGACAGGGGACGGAAGCGTCGGTAGCCTGGCGGCCGATGGACGCCCGGCCGGACGCCCGGCCGGCCGGAACCGGTCCGCACCCCCGCGAGGTGAGACGTGCAGTTCACCACCCGGCCCACCCTGCAAGGCACGTTCGGCATGGCCTCCGCCACCCACTGGCTGGCCGCCCAGTCCGCGATGGCGGTGCTGGAGGACGGCGGCAACGCGTTCGACGCTGCCGTGGCCGGCGCCTTCGTGCTGCACGTCGTGGAGCCGCACCTGAACGGCCCGGCGGGGGAGGTGCCCATCCTGCTCGCCCCGGCCGGCGGCGCGGTGCGGGTGCTGTGCGGACAGGGCGCGGCACCCGCAGGCGCCACCGCCGCCCACTACCGGGACCTCGGCCTGGACCTCGTGCCCGGCACCGGCCCGCTCGCCGCCGCCGTACCCGGCGCCTTCGACGCCTGGCTGCTGCTCCTGCGCGACCACGGCACCAAGCCCCTCGACGACGTGCTGAAATACGCCATCGGCTACGCGGAGCACGGACACCCGCCGGTGGAGAACCTCGGCGCGACCGTGGACAGCGTACGGACGCTGTTCGAGACGGAGTGGACCTCCTCGGCCCGGCTGTACCTGCCGGGCGGCCGCGCGCCCCGCCCCGGCGTCCCGCTGCGCAACCCCGCCCTCGCCGCCACCTGGCGCCGGCTGCTCGCCGAGACCGCGCGGGCCGGGAACCGGGAGGCCCGCATCGACGCCGCCCGCGAGGTGTGGCGCGGCGGCTTCATCGCCGAGGCCCTGATCCGGCAGTCCCGGCGCCCCACCCTGGACACCAGCGGCGAACGGCACACCGGGACACTCGACGCGGACGACCTCGCCAACTGGTCGGCGGGGTACGAGGATCCGGTGTCGTACGACTGGAACGGCTGGACCGTGTGCAAGGCGGGACCCTGGAGCCAGGGCCCCGCCTTCCTCCAGCAACTCGCCCTGCTGCCGGCGGAACTGCCCGAGTACGGCAGCCCCGACTACGTCCATCTCCTGGTCGAGGGCTGCAAGTTGGCCATGGCCGACCGGGAGGCCTGGTACGGCGACGCCGCCGAGGTGCCGCTCGCGGAGCTGCTGTCGGACGACTACAACGCCGTGCGGCGCACCCTGATCGGGCACGAGGCGTCGTACGAACTGCGCCCCGGCGCCCCCGGCGGCCGCACCCCCCGGCTGCCCGAGTGGGTCGGCAAGCCCGCGCCGCTCGCGCGGGAGGAGTTCGACCCGATGGGCGTGGGGGAGCCGACCGTCGCCCGGCTGTCCGGCGACCCCCGAGTGGCCCCCGACGGGGCGACGCGGGGCGACACCTGCCATCTCGACGTGGTCGACCGCTGGGGCAACATGATCGCGGCCACGCCCAGCGGCGGCTGGCTCCAGTCCAACCCCGTCGTGCCCGAACTGGGCTTTCCGCTCGGCACCCGGCTCCAGATGGCCTGGCTGGAGGAGGGCCTGCCGAACACCCTCACCCCCGGCCGCCGCCCCCGCACCACCCTCACCCCCTCCCTCGCGCTGCGCGACGGCGTCCCTGTGATGGCGTTCGGCACGCCCGGCGGCGATCAGCAGGACCAGTGGCAGCCGCACTTCTTCCTCGCCGTCGCGCTGCGCGCCCCGGTCCGCGGCGGCCTCGACCTCCAGGGCGCCGTCGACGCCCCCAACTGGCACAACGAGGCATTCCCCAGCTCCTTCTACCCCCGCGGCCACCACCCCGGCGCGCTGACCGTCGAGTCCCGGATGCCGGACGCGGTGGTGGCCGGCCTGCGCCGCCGCGGCCACCGCCTCACCGTGGGCCCCGCCTGGTCCGAGGGCCGGCTGTGCGCGGTCGCCCGCGACCCGGACACCGGCATCCTGTCGGCGGCGGCGAACCCGCGGGGGATGCAGGGCTACGCGGTGGGACGCTGAACATCCGGGTCTCAGGGCACCTCTGATTCCCTCGGCCCGCTGATCCCCGAGTGCCCCGGCTCCCCGTACGCCCGCCGCCCCCGGCCCGCACTGTCGGTGCCCCGGCATATCCTGAAGCCGAGTGGCCATCGGCTGACGAAGGGGTCCGAAGGTGCCGTCGATGCTCGATGCGGTCGTGGTGGGTGCGGGGCCGAACGGACTGACCGCCGCCGTGGAACTGGCCCGGCGGGGCTTCTCCGTGGCCCTGTTCGAGGCGTGCTCCACCGTGGGCGGCGGCGCCCGGACCGAGGAGCTGACCCTGCCCGGCTTCCGGCACGACCCGTGCTCGGCCGCCCACCCCCTGGGCGTCAACTCGCCCGCCTTCCGCGCCCTGCCCCTGGAGCGCTACGGCCTCGAATGGCTGCATGCCGAGCTGCCCATGGCGCACCCCTTCCCGGACGGCACCGCGGCCGTGCTCTCCCGCTCGGTCGCCGAGACCGCGGCCTCCTTCGGACCGCGCGACGCGGGGCCGTACCGAAGACTGGTCGAGCCGCTGCTCGCCCACTGGGACACCCTGGTGCGGGACTTCATGTCCCTGCCGCTGACCGCGCTGCCCCGCGACCCCGTCACCCTGGCCCGCTTCGGCCTCGCCGGGCTGCCGCCGTCCACGTGGCTGCTGCGCCGGTTCAGGGACGAGCGGGTCAAGGCCCTGTTCGCCGGGCTCGTCGCCCATGTGATGGCCCCGCTGGACGGGCTCGCCACCGGCGCCGTCGGCCTGGTCTTCGCGCTCGCCGCGCACGCCCGCGGCTGGCCGGTGGCCCGCGGCGGCTCCCAGGCGATCTCGGACGCGCTGGCCGCCTACCTCGCCGACCTCGGCGGCGCGATCCACACCGACTACGAGGTCAAACGCCTGGACGACCTGCCGCCCGCCCGTGCGTACGTCTTCGACACCTCGCCCGCCGCCGTCGCCCGCATCGCCGGCTTCGGCGGGTTCTACGACCGCTATCGCTACGGCCCCGGCGTCTTCAAGATCGACTACGCGCTGGACGGCCCGGTGCCCTGGACCGCCCCCGAGGCCCGCGTCGCCGGCACCGTCCAGATCGGCGCGAGCCAGGCCGAGATCGGCACCGCCCTGCGCGCCGCCTCGCGCGAGGGCCGGGCCCCCGAGAAGCCGTTCATGATCACCGTGCAGCCGAGCGTGGCCGACCCCGGCCGCGCCCCCGCGGGCAAGCACGTCTTCTGGGCCTACGGACACGTACCCAACGGCTGGTCCGGCGACCTCACCGACGCCATGGAGCGCCAGCTGGAGCGCTTCGCTCCCGGCTTCCGCGACCGCGTCCTCGCCCGCGCCGTCGCGGGCCCCGCCGAGATGGCCGCCCGCAACGCCAACTACGTGGGCGGCGACATCGCCTGCGGCGCCGCCTCCGGGCTCCAGCTCCTGCTGCGGCCCCGGCCGACCCTGTTCCCGTACCACACCCCCCACCCGGCCGTCTTCATCTGCTCCTCGGCCACCCCACCCGGACCGGGCGTCCACGGCATGTCGGGGCACAACGCGGCGAAGGCCGTCTGGCGGAGACTGAGACAGACGTGACCTCCAACGGAGACCGGGGCAGGCGGCTTGGCGTTCGGCGGAGGGTGGGGCAGACGGCTTGGCTGCCGACGGAGGCTGGGGCGAGCGTGATCTCCGGCGGGGATTGGGGCAGGCGGCCTGGCGTTCGGCGGAGGCTGAGACAGACGTGGCCTCCGGCAGAGACCGGGGCAGACGGCCTGGCGTTTGGCGGAGGCTGGGGCAGACGGCTTGGTGTCCGGCGGATGGTGGGGGAGGCGTGATCTCCGGCGGGGGTTGGGGCAGGCGATCTGTCGGCCCGCGGAGGCCGCGGCAGACGGCCTGGCGTCCGGCGGAGGCCGGGGCCGGTGGCCTGGCGTCCGGCGGAGGCTGAGACAGACGTGGCATCCGGCGGAGACTGCGCCGGACGGCCCGGCCTCCGGGGGAGGCTCAGGCAGAGCACCCGGCATCCGGCGGAGGCCGAGGTAGACGATCCGACATCCGGAGGAGGCGGAGGCGGTCATGACCCGCATTCTGCTCGTCCAGGGCGACATCACCCACCAGAGCGCCGACGCGATCGTCAACGCGGCCAACTCCTCGCTGCTCGGCGGCGGAGGCGTTGACGGTGCCATCCACCGCCGCGGCGGACCCGAGATCCTCGCCGAGTGCCGCGCCCTGCGCGCCGCCCGCTACGGCCGGGGGCTGCCGACCGGGCAGGCCGTCGCGACCACCGCCGGACGGCTCGACGCCCGGTGGGTGATCCATACCGTCGGACCGGTCTTCAGCACGGCCGAGGACCGCTCGCCGCTGCTCGCCTCCTGCTACCGCGCGTCCCTGACCGTCGCCGACGCGCTCGGCGCCCGCACGGTGGCGTTTCCGGCCATCTCCACCGGCGTCTACCGCTGGCCGATGAACGACGCCGCCCGGATCGCCGTGGAGAGCGTCCGTAGCGCGGACACGGCCGTCGAGGAGGTCCGCTTCGTGCTGTTCGACTCCCCGGCGTACGAGGTGTTCGCCCGTCAGATCGGCTGATCCAGCCGCCCCTTCGGGCCCCGTCGGCGGCCCCCTCAGGCAACTGCCGGGCCGCTATCCGGAATTGTCCGGCCAGCAGCGCGTAACCACCGCAACCCAGGCGGTGAGCAGGCTTGTTGGCATGCCTTGGAGTGGCAAAGGTTCACCTAAGCGGGTGATAGCATCCCCGCGTCTGTGACCTTGGTCCCCTCGGCTCAGGCACCGCAGAAAACGGTTTCGGTCCGGTCCTCCGCGTGACCTGCCCGACCCTTTCGCGACCGGTCGTCCCGCACCGGTGGCGCGGTGCGCTTCCGCCAACGGCCGCAGGCTAACCGCCAGGAAAGGTTTCCATGAATCGAGACGCACTTGTCTGGTGCCTGGCTGTCGTCGCGGCGCTCGGCGTCGCCGCGGCCGTGGTCCTCAGTCGTCGCGCCAAGGCCATAGCGGCCAACAAGGACAGGTCCGAAGCCGCACTGACCCAGAGGCTGAGCGAGGCCGACGGCCGGCTGGCCGCTTTACGAGCGGAGCTCCACCAGCACCGCGCCGACCACGCCAAGACCATCCAGGAAGCCGAGGAGGCGGCGGAGGACAGCACCAAGGCCGTACTCAAGGGCTCCGCCCGCTTCCTGCAGAGCCTCGCCGCCGAACAGCTCGCCCTGCTGGAGGAGATCCAGCGCAAGTACGGCGGCCACTCCGTCCTCGCCGACCTCCTCGAAGTCGGCCACGCCAACGCGCAGATGGCACGCAAGGCGCAGGGCATCGCGGTGATGTGCGGCGCCCCGCTGGGCCGCCGCAGCCGCGCCGCCAGCGTCTACGACGTGGTGCGCAGCGCCCAGGGGCAGATCCGCAACTTCCGGCGCGTGGAGATCATGCAGCAGACCGGCCTCGCGCTGAAGGCGTCGGCGGTCTCGCCCGTCGCCCTCGCCGTCGCCGAGCTGCTCGACAACGCTGCCAGCTTCTCCCAGCAGGGCTCGCCCATCGAGGTGACGTTCCAGCGGGTGCAGCGGAATCTGTGCATCGTCATCGACGACGCGGGCGTCGGCATGAACGACGAGGAGCGGCAGAAGGCCACCGCCCTGCTCTCCGGCCAGTACCGCCCCCGCCTCTCCCAGCTGGGCAACCAGCCCAAGTTCGGCTTCCCGGTGATCGGCCTGCTGTCCCAGCAGTACGGCTTCCGGGTGGACGTGACCGGTGTCTCCCGCTACGGCGGTGTGCGCGCGGTCGTGCTGCTGCCCGAGGAGCTGTGGACCGAGGAGGAGACGGCACCGGTGGACGAGATCCAGCCCGTGATCGAGCAGCCCGGCGTCCCCGCCCGGCCCGAACCGGTGGCGCGCACCGCCAACGGCCTGCCCCGGCGCGGCGCCCGCCAGGTGCCCATCGCCAGCGTTCCCGACCAGGACACCGTCGGCCTGCCGCACCTCGCGGCGGAGGAGGACGCCGGCCGCGCGGCGGGCCGCAGCCTGGGTGCCTTCCAGCGCGGCACGCTCTCCGGCCGCAACCTCTCCGCGGCACCGTCCGAAGGGTCCGATGACACATGATCACAGACCTGTCGTGGATGCTCGAGGACATCGTGGCCAATGTGCCCAAGGCACGCCACGCCGTCCTGCTGTCCGCGGACGGCCTGCCCCGCGGGGCGACCGACGGCATGGCCGAGAAGGACGTGCGGACCATCGCCGCCGCCATGGCGGGCATGCAGTCGCTGAGCCGGGCCACCTCCCACTTCGCCGGCGACGGCCCGGACCGGCAGTGGAACCAGACCATCATCGAGTTCTCGCACGGCTGGATCTTCCTGATCGGGGCCGGGCAGGGCGCCTATCTCGCGGCGGCCGCGGCACCCGATGTCGACATGCAGCAGATCTCCTTCCGCATGCACCGGCTCGTCGCCCGGCTCGGCAACAACCTCACCTCGCCGCCGCGGGTGCACGCCGACGAGGCCCGGGAACGCGCCCGGCGCGCCCCCGCAGGCCAGGAGACGGGCACCGGCATCCGGATCGCCGACCTGGACGAGGTGATCAGCGAGGTGCACGGCGCCCGGCACGCGGTCCTGCTGGGCGGCGACGGCCTGCCCCGCGGCGCCACCACCGGCATGAGCCAGGATCTGGCGGACACCATCTCCGCGGCGATGACCGGCATCCACGCCTACAGCCGGGCCACCGCCCAGTTCGCGGGCGCGCAGCCGGACGCGGCCTGGCGGCAGACGGTCATCGAGTTCCAGCACGGCTGGATCTTCCTGATCTCGGCCGGACGGGGCGCCTTCCTCGCCGCCGCGGCCCAGCACGACGCCGACATCGAGGAGTTCACCACCCGGCTGCACCGGGTCGTGCCCCGCCTCGGCGCCTATCTGTCCCCGTACGGGGAGGCGAGCCGCGCGTGAGTGACGAGCCCGACGAGGACCTGGAACTCACCGGCGCGTTAGTGCCGTTCTTCGTGATCACGAACGGACGCTCCCTGCCCCCGGAACACGCCTACGGGCATACGACGCTCGTGTCCGCGAGCGAGCACGCCGCCACCACGGTGCGCACGCTCACCCCGGAGGCCCGGCAGGTCCTGGACCTGGTCATGGACGGCTTCCTGTCCGTGGCCGAGGTGGCCGCCCACACCCATCTGCCGCTGGGGGTCGTACGGATCCTCCTGGCCGAGCTGGAGGACAGCGGCCTGATCATCGCGCGGAAGCCGGTGCCCCGCGCGGAACGTGTCGACCGAGAAGTACTGAACGCCGTGCTCGACGGCCTCAGAGCCCGATTCGGAGCGTGATTCGTGTACCTGGACTCAGGTGTCCGTACGGCGGTGAAAGTGCTCGTGGTGGGGCACTTCGGGGTCGGCAAGACCACGTGCATCGCCAGCATCTCCGAGATCGAGCCGCTGCGGACCGAAGAAGAGATCACCGAGGCCAGCGAGGGCTTCGACGATCTGTCGGGCACCCCCGACAAGACCACCACGACGGTCGCCATGGACTTCGGCCGTCTGACCATCAACGACGAGGTGGTGCTGTACCTCTTCGGCACCCCCGGCCAGGAACGCTTCAAGGAGATGTGGGAGGAGCTGTCCCGAGGTGCCCTCGGCGCGCTCGTCCTCGTCGATCCCGAGCGGCTGTCCGAGTCGTTCCCCATTCTCGACCTGGTCGAGCGGTTCGGGCTGACGTACGCCATCGGGGTCAACCACTTCGACGGCACGCCCGGCTACCCCCTCTCCGAGGTGCGCGAGGCCCTCAACCTGTCCGCGGACACCCCCGTCGTCCCCTGCGACGTCCGCAACGAGCAGTCGTCGGCCCACGCGCTGATCACCCTCGTGCACCACCTTCTCTCCCTCATCGACTAGGAGCCCCCCGCTCATGCAGCAGCGACCCGGCATAGAGCCGCCCCCCGGCTGCCCCGCACACGGAAACGTCCCGCTCTACGGCCCCCGGTTCGGCTCCGACCCGGACGGCCACTACGCCTACCTGCGCAGCCTCGGCCCGAGCGCGCCGGTGGACATCGCGCCCGGCGTCGAGGTCGAGCTGGTCACCAGTTACGACGCCGCGCTCTACATCCTCCAGAACCCCGCCTCCTTCGTCCGCGACTCGCGGCGCTGGAACGCGCTGAACGAGGGCCGGGTGCCCGAGGACAGCCCCGCGCTGCCGATGCTGGCCTACCGGCCCAACGCGCTGTTCAGCGACGGCGCGGCGCACGCCCGGCTGCGCCAGGCCGTCACCGACTCGCTGGCCAGCGTCAACGAGCTGCAGCTGGTGCGCCAGACGCAGGCCTCGGCGGACTATCTGATCAGCCGCTTCAGCTCCGAGCGCATGGGCCAGGCCGAGCTGATGGCCGAGTACGCCCAGCCGCTGCCGCTGCTGGTGTTCAGCGATCTGTTCGGCTGCCCGCCGGAGATCGGCGACCGCGTCATCGCCGGCATCACCGGCATCTTCTCCGGCAGCAACGGCGCCGACCAGCTCCTCGCCGAAGCGCTGAACGAGCTGATCACGCTCAAGCGGCGCAATCCCGCCGAGGACCTGACGACGCGGCTGATGCAGCACTCGGCGCAGCTGACCGACGAGGAGGTGCTGCACCAGCTCGTCACCCTGCTGTCCGGCGGCACCGCCCCGCTGTCCGCCGTGATCGGCACCGCGAGCGCGCTGATGCTCGGCGAGGAGTGGCAGTCGGGCCTGCCGGTCGAGGACGCCGTCACCCAGGTGCTGTGGAACTACGCGCCCATCGCCAACTACGCGGCTCATTACCCCACCCACGACGTGGAGCTGGGCGGCCGGGTGGTCAAGGCGAACGACCCGGTGCTGATCTCCTTCGCCGCGGCCAATACCGATCCCCGGCTCGCCGAGCACCGCGAACAGCTGAGCGCCAAGGCGCACCTGGCCTTCGGCGCGGGTCCGCACGCCTGCCCCGCCAAGGACCCGGCGTTCGTGATCGCGGTGACCGCCGTGGAAACCCTGCTGAACCGGCTTCCGGATGTCGAAGTCCGGATGCCGTTCAAGGACTTGAGCTGGATCCCGGCGCCGTGGAGCCGCTCCCTGGTGGCGCTTCCGGTCCGCTTCACCCCGCGCATCGTGGTGCCCACGGCGGCGCAGAAGGCGGAATCCCCGGTGGCGGCTTCCGGTAACCAGGTCACGGCCACGCCCCGGCCGCCGATGGGCGGTGGCCCCAAGCCCAAGGCGGGCCTGTTCAGCCGCTTCCTGGCATGGACGCGGGGCGAGTGAGGAAGGCAACCCGCCGCTCACATAGTCATTTTGTATATGCGTCAGAAGCGGAGGGTATGCATGCGGGCTGATGTCTAGATCAGAAAGGGTCATTGTGGAAACCGTCGCCACTCAGCCCACCGACAGACGCCTCGCCATATCGCTGTTCCGCCGGCTGCGCACGCCCCAGGGCCAGGCCAATCCGTTCCCGGTCTACGCCGAACTGCGCAGCCGGGGAGCGGTGGCCCCCGCACCCTGGGGCGGCCATGTCGTGACCGGATTCGAGGTATGCGACCAGGTCGTGCGCAGCAGAGACTGGCTGGAGCCGGACGCCCGCTGGCGAGAACAGCAGGCCGACAGCCCCCGCTGGACGGCCCCCTCCGCACGGGAGATGAGCCGCATGCTGCCCGCTCTGAACCCCCCGGAGCACACCTGGGCACGCCGCTCGGCCGGCATGTTCGACCGCAGGTCCCTGGACCAGATGCGCGGGATAACAGAGCAGTTCACCACCAGACTGCTCGACCACCTCGCCGAGCGGCTGGGCGACGGCGAGGCCGACCTGAACGAACTGGTCGCCGAGGAACTGCCGGTCGCCGTCATCGGCCACTGGCTGGGCCTGCCCACCGCCGACCACCCCCGGCTGCGCGAGCTGACCCACGACCAGGTGTTCGCCCAGGAACTGCTGCCCACCGCCAGTCAGTTGGCGCTCTCGGACGCGGCCACCGCCGAACTGCGCGCCTACTTCACCGACCTGGTCCGCGAGCGGCGCGCCCGTCCGGGCGACGACCCGGTCTCCCGCTGGATCACGCTGTGGGACGGCATGGAGAGCGACCGGGACAAGGCCGACGAGGCCGTCTACTTCCTCGCCCTGTTCGTGCTCCTGGCCGCCCTGGAGACCACGACCACCCTGCTGTCCACCACCGTCCTGCTGCTCCTCGAACACCCCCGCCAGTGGGAACGGCTCACCGTCCAGCCCGACCTGGTGCCGGCCGCCGTCGAGGAGTCGCTGCGCTACGACCCGCCCACCCATGTCATCAGCCGCGTCTCCTCGCGCGACTGCGAACTGGGCGGTGTGGAGATCCGCAGGAACGAGATGGTCCACCTGCTGATCGGCGCGGCCCACCGCGACCCCGCCAAGCACGAGGACCCCGAACTGTTCAACCTGCACCGCAGACCCGCCCACCTCGCCTTCAGCGGCGGCATCCACTACTGCCTCGGCGCGCCGCTGGCCCGCCTGGAGGCCCAGACCCTCCTCCACCAGCTGGTCACGCGTTTCCCGCGGCTCACCCTGGTCCGCCGCCCGACCTGGGCGCCGCGCGTGGCCTTCAGACGACTGCTGAACCTGGACGTCACCCTCCCATGACCGACATACCCGTAACGGCCCGGCAGGCCGGCCCCCACCTCCCCTGCGCGACCACCGCGATCCGGACGGACCTCGACGGCCCCGTGCTGCGTATCCGCCTCGGCGCCACCCCGGCGGACGACACCTTCACGGTCGCCGTCCTCGACGACCTCCTCGCCGTCCTGCACGCCCTCCACGACCGGCCGGACATCCGCGTCCTGGTGCTGACCGGGCCGGGCGACGACTTCAACCTGGGCGCCGAGCGCACCGAGTTCCGGACGGCCCTGGCGGACGACCCCACCGGCACCGCCCTGCGCCGCATGAACGACAAGGCGCTGCGCGTGTGCGAGGCCCTGGAGGCCACCCACGCCATCACCATCGCGCGGCTGCACGGCCGGGTGATCGGCGCGGGCCTCGCCCTCGCCTCCTACTGCGACCTGCGCGCGGGCGCCGACGACTGCCGGTTCCGCATGCCCGAGGTCGCCCTCGGCCTGCCCCCGGCCTGGGGCGGCGCCATGGGCCGGCTGATCGCCGAGGCCGGCATCTCGCACATCCGGGAACTCATGCTCACCGGCGAGAACTTCGACGCGATCGCCGCCCAGCGGCTCGGCCTGCTGCACAAGGTCGCGCCCCGCGACGGCCTGGACGCGGCGGTCGACTCCTGGATCAGGCCGTTGCTGCGGCGCGCGCCCGAGGCGCTCGTCCTCACCAAGCGCATGCTGAACGGCTACGCGCGAGCCGCCCGCACCGCCGACGTGGGCCTGCTCGACGCCCATCTGCTCAGCGCCCAGCTGAGCCTGGCCGGGGCCGGCCGACCCGCCCCGTCCTCCACCCCGGTCACTCCCTGACCGGGGTCGGACCCGAGCAAGCAGGCAACGGGCCACCGCGGGCCCGTGCGCGGCACGCCCATGCCCCCGTGGCATCATCGGCCGGGGCCGGGACCCCCGGCCGGCCGCCAGCGCCCCGTCCGGCGGCCACCGCAGCGCCCGAGCCGCAAGGAGACCGATGAACCCCGCCGTCACCGCCCCGGCCACGGTGGGCACCGCCCTGCTGGACGACTTCTCGCTGGAGATGACCGGCAAGGACGTGCCCGCCCTGGAGGAGGCGCGGGGCAGCATCCCGCAGGGCACCCGGATCAATGTCACCTTCCTCGCGGGCGAGGACCACGCCACCCGGCTCGCCGCCGCCCGCGCGGTCCGCCGCCTCGGCTTCGTCCCCGTGCCCCACATCTCCGCCCGCCGGCTGTCCTCGTCCGCCGCCCTGGAGGAGTTCCTCGCGGGCCTCGCCGAGGACGGCACCGCCGACAACGTCTTCGTCGTCGGCGGCGACCCGGCCCGCCCCGAGGGGCCGTACGAGGACGCGCTCGCCGTCATCCGCACCGGACTGCTGGAGCGCTACGGCGTGCGCCACATCGGCATCAGCGGCTACCCCGAGGGCCACCCCGCGATATCCGGCCCCGCGCTGTGGTCGGCGCTCACCGGCAAGGCCGCCGCCATCGAGGCGGGCCCCTTCACCGGCGACGTGATCACCCAGTTCGGCTTCGACGCCGAGCCGGTCCTCGACTGGCTGGCCGCCGTCCGCGCCCGCGGCGTCCACCTCCCCGTGCGCATCGGCGTCCCCGGCCCCGCCGGCGTCCGCCGCCTTGTCGGCTACGCCACCCGCTTCGGCGTCGGCACCAGCGCCTCCGTCGCCCGCAAGTACGGCTTCTCGCTGACCAACCTGCTGGGCACGGCGGGCCCCGACCGCTTCCTGCACACGCTGGGCGAACGCTACGACCCCGCGCGCCACGGCGTGGTCAAGGTGCACTTCTACACGTTCGGCGGGCTGCGTACCACCGCGGAATGGGTCGGCGGATTTCGCGAACGGGCCCGGTAGAGGCCCCGCGAACCTGGTCCGGGCCCCCGGCCTACGTGTCGGAATTCCGCCAGCACCCCGCCCCCGCGCTGGCCATCCTGGAGGCATGCAGACAGCGACGCACCTCGACCGGGAGCATTGCGTGCGCGCCGTGCAGTCCAAGGACGCGCGGTTCGACGGATGGTTCTACACGGCCGTGCTGACCACCCGGATCTACTGCCGGCCAAGCTGCCCCGTCGTCCCGCCCAAGCCCCGGAACATGACGTTCTACCCGAGCGCGGCCGCCTGCCAGCAGGCCGGGTTCCGCGCCTGCAAGCGCTGCCGCCCCGACACCAGCCCCGGCTCCCCGGAATGGAACCAGCGCGCCGACCTGGTGGCCCGCGCCATGCGTCTGATCACCGACGGCGTCGTGGACCGCGAGGGCGTGCCCGGTCTCGCCGCCCGGCTCGGCTACAGCACCCGCCAGGTCGAGCGGCAGCTCCTCGCCGAGCTGGGCGCGGGACCCCTCGCGCTGGCCCGAGCCCAGCGCGCCCAGACCGCCCGGCTGCTCGTCGAGACCACCGCGCTGCCCATGGCCCAGATCGCCTTCGCGGCCGGCTTCTCCTCCATCCGCGCCTTCAACGACACCGTCCGCGAGGTCTACGCGCTCACCCCGAGCGAGCTGCGCCGCCGAGTACCGGCCGGCCGCGCGCCGGGCGACAGCACTCCGGGCACCCTGTGCCTGCGGCTGCCGTTCCGCGCCCCGCTCAACCCGGCCAATCTCTTCGGCCACCTCGCAGCCACCGCCGTACCCGGCGTCGAGGAGTGGCGGGACGGCGCCTACCGCCGCACCCTCCGGCTGCCGTACGGCCACGGGATCGCCGCGCTCACCCCCCGCCCCGACCACATCGCCTGCCGCCTCACCCTCAGCGACCTGCGCGACCTGGCGGTCGCCATCGCCCGCTGCCGGCGGCTGCTCGACCTGGACGCCGACCCGGTCGCCGTCGACGACCGGCTGCGCACCGATGCGCTGCTCGCCCCGCTGGTCGACAAGGCACCGGGCCGCCGGGTGCCGCGCACGGTGGACGAGGCCGAGTTCGCGGTACGGGCCGTGCTCGGGCAGCAGGTGTCCACGGCAGCCGCCCGTACCCACGCGGCCCGCCTGGTCACCGCCCACGGCAAGCCCCTGGACGATCCCGAGGGCGGCCTCACCCATCTCTTCCCCGCGCCCGAGACGCTGGCCGCCCTTGATCCCGAGACCCTGGCGATGCCCCGCACCCGGCGCACCACCTTCACCACTCTGGTGGGTCAACTCGCCGACGGTACACTCCACTTGGGGGTGGAATCCGACTGGGCCGAGGCCCGCGCCCGGCTGCTCGCGCTGCCCGGCTTCGGACCCTGGACGGCCGACGTCATCGCCATGCGCGCCCTCGGCGATCCGGACGCCTTCCTCCCCACCGACCTCGGCATCCGCCGCGCGGCGGGCGAACTGGGGCTGCCGTCCACCCCCGCCGCGCTCACCGCCCGCGCCGAGGCATGGCGCCCGTGGCGGGCGTACGCGGTGCAGTATCTGTGGGCGACCGACAGCCACCCGATCAACTTCCTTCCCGTGTAGGAAGGCTCCGCGTAAGAAGGTTCTGCCATGATCTGCCACACCGTGACCGACAGCCCGTACGGCGAGCTGACCATGGTCGCCGCCGACGGCGCCCTGAGCGGCCTCTACATGACCAGCCAGCGGCACCGCCCACCCGAAGAGAGCTTCGGCCCGCGCGACGACACGCTGCGCTGCTTCGGCGCCGCGCGAGAACAACTGGAGGCTTACTACGCGGGCGAGTTGCGCGAGTTCACCCTCGAACTCAACCTGCGCGGCACCCCGTTCCAGCGCAGCGTCTGGGAACAGCTGACCCGCATCCCGTACGGCGAGACGCGCACCTACGGCGAACTCGCCGACGCCCTCGGCAATCGCGGCGCCTCCCGCGCCGTCGGCCTCGCCAACGGCCGCAACCCCATCAGCATCATCGTGCCCTGCCACCGCGTCGTCGGCAGCGACGGCAGCCTCACCGGCTACGGCGGCGGCCTGGAGCGCAAACGCCGCCTGCTGGACTTCGAACGCGGCGCGTCCCTGTTCTGACTCAGCCCGCCGCGTCCCCGGCCAGCCCGGCCAGCAGCCGGGGCAGCGCGGTGCCGATGGGCTCGCGGATCACCTCGTCCGCCCGGTCGTCGTACGGCGTCGGTTCCGCGTTGACGATGATCAGGCGGGCGCCGTGGTCCGCGGCGACGCCCGCGAGGCCGGCGGCGGGCTGGACCTGGAGGCTGCTGCCGACGGCGATGAACACCTGGCACGCCTTGGTGACGGCGACGGCCTGACCGAGCACCAGCGGGTCGAGGCGCTCGCCGAACATCACGGTGGCGGACTTCAGGATGCCGCCGCACTCCCGGCACCGCGGGTCGTCCTCACCGGCGTCGAGTCGCTCCAGGGCGTCCTCCATCGGGCCCCGCGTGTGGCACTGCGTGCAGAGGAACTCCCGTGCGGTGCCGTGCAGTTCGAGCACCTTGCGGGCGGGCGTCCCGGCGAGCTGGTGCAGCCCGTCCACGTTCTGCGTGATCACCCGCACCGGTACCCCGGACCGCTCCAGCTCGGCGACGGCCCGGTGCGCGGCGTTCGGCTCGGCCCCCAGCGCCCGGCTGGCGCGCCGCATCCGCCAGGCCCGCCGCCGGATCTCCGGATCGCCCATGTAGTACGCGTAGGTGACGAGCTTCTCGGCCTCGGGGTCACGCCGCCACAGCCCGTCGGGACCCCGGTAGTCGGGGATGCCGGAGTCGGTCGAGATACCTGCGCCACTGAGAATGGCCACGAGAGGCTTGCCCATGGGGCCGAGGGTAGGGCGCGGTGCCGGGCGGAGCGAGGGGATATCGGCGCGCTGGGCCTCCGGCACCGAGGCGCCGTACAGGTCAGTCCGCCCGGTAGCCGTTCTCCAGCTCGGCCGGGCCGCGGTCGCCGGCGAGGACGTCCAGGGCGGCCAGGACGCGGCGGCCGAGGGCGCCGGGGAGGTGCGCGGCGAGTTCCCCGCGCGGGACCAGCCGCCAGGACAGCAGCTCCTCTTCCTGAAGCCGGATCGCGCCCAGCTCGTCGTCCGTGAGCACCCCGCCGTCGTACACGTACGCCACCAGCGGCGGCCGCCCCGTGCCCGGCACCCAGTCCACGGCGAGCAGCCGACCGAGCGGCCGGTCGAGACCGATCTCCTCCCGTGTCTCCCGCCGGGCCCCCTGCCGGGGCGTCTCCCCGCGGTCCGACTCCACCGTCCCGCCCGGAAGCCCCCAGCCCTCGCGGTAGTTCGGCTCGACCAGCAGCACCCGGCCCGCTCCGTCCCGGAAAAGCGCGGCCGCCCCGGCGAGGACCCTGGGCAGCCCGGCGATGTACGCGGCGTAGTCAGCGGTGGAGGTCATGCCCGAAGGGTATCCAGCCGGGTCCGGACCACGTTCCTTCGTCTGAAACAGCTCCGGTCAGGGCGCGGTGCCAGGACCCGCGAGCCCGGCCTGGTCCCAACGGAAGACCATGGGTACCACCGGCTTGCCGGGCATGTTGCCGGCGATCCGCCCGATCCGGCCTGCCCCGGTCGTGTCCTCGGGGCCGGTTCAGCCCGTGGTCGGGGCATGACGGGGAGGGGAGGCTGAGGTTAGGGTCGCAGCGGCGCGACTGGTCCCGCCGCGCGCGGGGCCCGGAGAGCAAGGGGATGGCAAGGTGGCGCAAGCTGTGGGTGAGAGCCGTCGGGTACTCATCGCCGCGGACAAGTTCAAGGGCTCGCTGACGGCCGTGCAGGTCGCCGAGCGGGTGACGGCCGGGCTGCGGCGGGTGGTGCCGGATCTTGAGGTCGAGGCGCTGCCGGTCGCGGACGGCGGCGACGGGACGGTGGCGGCGGCGGTCGCGGCCGGGTTCGAGCGCCACGAGGTGACGGTGGCCGGGCCGCTGGGGGAGCCGGTGACGGCGGCCTTCGCGCTGCGCGACGGCACCGCGGTGGTGGAGATGGCCGAGGCGAGCGGGCTGCACCGGCTGCCGGCCGGCGTCTTCGCCCCGCTGACCGCCTCCACGTACGGCTCCGGGGAACTGCTGCGGGCCGCGCTGGACGCCGGCGCGCGGACGATCGTGTTCGGCGTCGGGGGCAGTGCCACGACGGACGGCGGCGCGGGAATGCTGGCGGCGCTCGGGGCGCGGTTCCAGGCGGCGGACGGTGAGCCGGTGCGACCGGGCGGCGGCGGCCTGGCCGCGCTGGCCCGCGCCGACCTCTCCGGCCTGGACCCCCGCCTCTTCGCGGTCTCTCTGGTGCTGGCCAGCGACGTCGACAACCCGCTGACCGGGCCGAAGGGCGCGCCCGCGGTGTACGGCCCGCAGAAGGGGGCTTCGCCGGATGACGTACGGGCCCTGGACGCGGCGCTCGGGCACTACGTGAGGGTGCTGGAGGCGTCGGTCGGAGCGCGGGCGGCGGAGTACGCGGCGGCGCCGGGCGCGGGGGCGGCCGGCGGCATCGGCTACGGCGCGCTGCTGCTCGGCGCGCGGTTCCGGCCCGGCATCGAGATCATGCTCGACGTCCTCGGCTTCGCGCCCGCCCTCGCCCGCGCGTCCCTGGTGATCACCGGCGAGGGTTCCCTGGACGAGCAGACGCTGCACGGCAAGGCCCCGGCGGGGGTGGCGTCGGCGGCGCGGGCGGCGGGGAAGCCGGTGGTGGCGGTGTGCGGACGGCTCGCGTTGCCGGAGGCGGCCCTGCACGCGGCCGGCATCAGCCGCGCGTATCCCCTCACCTCCGCCGAGCCCGACGTGGCCCGCTGCATCGCGGACGCCGGCCCCATCCTGGAACGCATCGCCTCCGGCATCGCGGAGGACCTCCTGCGGTAACCCCGCTGTCGCCCGCCCCCCGGCTGGAGGGCGGGCGGCCAGAGGGTTCGGCTGGCCGGGGGCGGAGCCTCCGGGCGGTGCGTGCAGCCAGGTGCCCACCACCCCCGGCCGAAAAAGCAAGGGGCCCCGAACCCAGCCAACCCTGGATCCGAGGCCCCTGCCAGGACGCCGTCACGGCAACTGCGCCGCCCGCGCCTCCCGCCGGTTGTCGCGGAAGTTGTTCACCCTCCGCGCCGTCGCGAACAGCGGGATCACCGCGCCCATGACCAGTTGGAGCGCACACCCCGTCTGGAGGAGCAGCTGACCGCTGGGCGCGTCGAAGGCCCAGGCCGCCAGCAGACCCATGGACAGCACGATCCAGGACAGCATCGCCCCGGCCAGACGCCCCCGCGGCTTCGGGTACTCCACCCGGCTCACCATCAGCCACGCCGTACCGACGATCGCCAGCAGCGTCGCCACGAACGGCAGCTCCAGGAGCACGATCGAGACGACGGTGAGCGCGCCGAACGGCGAGGGCATGCCCTGGAACACGCCGTCCTTCATCGTCACGCACGAGAAGCGGGCGAGCCGCAGGACGACGGCCAGCAGCACCACGATCGCCCCGAGCGCCGCCACTCTCTGGTGCGCGTCGTCCGCGACCATGCCGTAGACGAGGACGAAGTACGCGGGCGCCAGTCCGAAGCTGATCAGGTCGGACAGGTTGTCCAGCTCGGCGCCCATCGGCGAGGACCGCAGCTTGCGGGCCACCAGCCCGTCGAAGAGGTCGAACACCGCCGCGCAGAGCATCAGGATGACCGCCGTGGCCGCGCTGTGGCGGGCCATGCCGGACTCCTGGCTGCCGGTGAGGTGCGGGATCAGGATGCCGGTGGTGGTGAAGTACACCGCCATGAACCCGCACGTGGCGTTGCCGAGAGTGAGGGTGTCCGCTATCGACAAGCGGAGCGAGAGCGGCATCTCCTCCGCTTCGTCCACCTCGTCGGCCTCGGGCACCCAGTTCGCCTGGGTCTCCGGATCAATCACGGTCAATGCGAGTCACCCCAGCCACGGTCTTCTGTCCGACCTCGACCGCCACCTCCACGCCCTCGGGCAGGTAGAGGTCGACACGCGAGCCGAAGCGGATCAGACCGATACGGTCGCCCTGCTCGACCTTCGTGCCCGACGGGATGTAGGGCACGATACGGCGGGCCACCGCGCCGGCGATCTGGATCATCTCGATGTCGCCGAGTTCGGTGTCGAAATGCCAGACTACGCGCTCGTTGTTCTCGCTCTCCTTGTTGAAAGCCGGAACAAAGCCGCCGGGGATGTGCTCGACCGACGTCACCGTGCCCGCGAGCGGCGCGCGGTTGACATGAACATTGAGCGGGCTCATGAAGATGGCGACGCGGGTGCGCCCGTCCTTCCAGGGCATGATGCTCTGCACCACACCGTCGGCCGGGGAGATGACCCGGCCCTCGGCGATCTCTCGCTCGGGGTCGCGGAAGAACCACAGCATGCCCGCCGCGAGCGCGGTGGCGGGCACGGCGACGGCCTTGGCGGCGCCCGAGCGGCGGGCGCGGGCCAGGCTGAGGGCTGCGGTGGCGACGGTCGGGAGAAGCCACGGCGATGCTCCGCGCGCGAGGCGTACGCCGACTCGGCTGTCGCGAGGTGCAGAGGTTTGGCTGTGGGGCATGGATGACCTTCGTAGCGGATGATGCCGCACAAGACGGGGGACGGCGGCTTTCCGGGGATCGTACCGGTCGCGGGCCGCAACTGGGCAAGCCAGGAAGCCGAGTCGGCGGCCGAAGACCGGCTGAACAACGTCTACGGGGTGTGATCTTCCCCTCGAAGAAAACACCCCGTATACGGACAATCAGCCCTGGAATCGATACTCTTCGAGCAACCTGCGACCGATGATCATTTTCTGGATCTCGGCGGTACCTTCACCGATGAGCAGCATCGGCGCTTCCCGGTACAGGCGCTCGATCTCGTACTCCTTGGAGAAACCGTACCCGCCGTGGATGCGGAAGGCGTCCTCCACGACCTCCTTGCAGTACTCGGAGGCGAGGTACTTCGCCATGCCCGCCTCCAGGTCGTTACGCTGCCCGGAGTCCTTTTTGCGTGCCGCGTTGACCATCATCGCGTGCGCGGCCTCGACCTTGGTCGCCATCTCGGCCAGCTTGAACTGGATGGCCTGGTGCTGGGCGATCGGCTTGCCGAAGGTGTGCCGCTGCTGGGCGTACTGGACGCCGAGCTCGAAAGCGCGCTGGGCGACACCGCAGCCGCGGGCGGCCACGTTGACCCGGCCGACCTCCACGCCGTCCATCATTTGGTAAAAACCTCGGCCGGTGACCCCGCCGAGCACCCGATCGGCCGGGACCCGCAGACCGTCCATGATCAGCTCGGTGGTGTCGACGCCCTTGTAGCCCATCTTCTCGATCTTGCCGGGGATGGTGAGGCCCGGCCGGACCTCGCCGAAGCCCGGCTCCTTCTCGACCAGGAAGGTGGTCATCGACTTGTGCGGGGCCGTGCCCTCCGGGTGACCCTCGTCGCTGCGCACGAGGACGGCCACGAGGGAGGACGTGCCGCCGTTGGTCAGCCACATCTTCTGACCGGTCAGGACGTACTCGTCGCCCTCCTTGACCGCCTTGGAGGAGATGGCCGACACATCGGAGCCGAGCGCCGGCTCCGACATCGAGAAGGCGCCCCGGATGTCACCGGCCGCCATCCGCGGCAGGAAGTGGTCCTTCTGCTCCTGCGTGCCGTGCTGCTTGAGCATGTACGCGACGATGAAGTGGGTGTTGATGATGCCGGACACCGACATCCAGCCGCGGGCGATCTCCTCCACGCACAGCGCGTAGGTGAGCAGCGACTCGCCCAGACCCCCGTACTCCTCGGGGATCATCAGACCGAACAGGCCCAGCTCCTTGAGGCCGTCCACGATCTGCTGCGGATACTCGTCGCGGTGCTCCAGCTCGGTGGCGACCGGGATGATCTCCTTGTCGACGAAATCGCGGACCGTGGAGACGATCTCCTGCTGGACGTCGGTCAGACCGGCGGTCTGGGCGAGGCGCGCCATCACTTCTCCTGCTGCTTCGGCTCCGGGCGGCCCGGCTGCTCGCCGCCGCGCTCCTTGATGTACGTCTCGGTCGGCACCATCACCTTGCGGCGGAAGACGCACACCAGGGTGCCGTCCTGCTTGTAGCCCTTGGTCTCGACGTAGACGATGCCGCGGTCGTTCTTCGACTTCGACGGCCACTTGTCCAGCACGGTCGTCTGGCCGTAGATCGTGTCGCCGTGGAAGGTCGGCGCCACGTGCTTGAGCGACTCGATCTCCAGGTTGGCGATCGCCTTGCCGGAGACGTCCGGCACGGACATGCCGAGCAGCAGCGAGTAGATGTAGTTCCCGACGACGACGTTCTTGCCGAAGTCCGTCGTCTTCTCCGCGTAGTTGGCGTCCATGTGGAGCGGGTGGTGGTTCATGGTGAGGAGACAGAACAGGTGGTCGTCGTACTCCGTGACCGTCTTGCCCGGCCAGTGCTTGTACGTCGCCCCGACCTCGAACTCCTCGTAGGTGCGTCCGAACTGCATCGCGCTCAGGGCTCCTCAGCTGGTGGGGGTCTCGAACGTGGTGGTGCGGCGCATGCCCGCCGCCCGCCCCTTGCCGGCGATGACCAGGGCCATCTTGCGGCTGGCCTCGTCGATCATCTCGTCGCCGAGCATCGCGGAGCCCTTCTTGCCGCCGGCCTCGGACGTGTAGTAGTCGTACGCGTCCAGGATCAGCTCGGCGTGGTCGTAGTCCTCCTGGGACGGCGAGAAGATCTCGTTGGAGGCCTCGACCTGGCCCGGATGCAGCACCCACTTGCCGTCGAAGCCGAGCGCGGCGGCGCGCTTCGCGACCTCGCGGTAGCCGTCGACGTTGCGGATCTGGAGGTAGGGGCCGTCGATCGCCTGGAGGTCGTTGGCGCGGGCGGCCATCAGGATCTTCATCAGGATGTAGTGGTAGGCGTCCGCCGGGTAGCCGGGCGGCTGCTCGCCCACGACCAGGGACTTCATGTTGATCGAGGCCATGAAGTCGGCCGGGCCGAAGATGATGGCCTCAAGGCGCGGGGAGGCCTGTGCGATCGCGTTGACGTTGTTCAGACCCTGCGCGTTCTCGATCTGCGCCTCGATGCCGATCCGGCCGACCTCGAAGCCCATCGTCTTCTCGATCTGGGTGAGCAGCAGGTCCAGCGCCACGACCTGCTCGGCGTTCTGCACCTTCGGCAGCATGATGCAGTCGAGGTTCGGCCCGGCGCCCTCGACGACCGTCACGACGTCGCGGTACGTCCACTCGGTCGTCCAGTCGTTGACGCGGACCACCCGCGTCTTGCCCGTCCAGTCGCCCTCGTTGAGGAACTTGACGATGGTGTGCCGCGCCTCGGGCTTGGCGAGCGGGGCGCACGCGTCCTCCAGGTCCAGGAAGACCTGGTCCGCCGGCAGGCCCTGCGCCTTCTCCAGGAAGCGCGGGTTGCTGCCCGGTACGGCGAGGCAGGAGCGCCGCGGGCGCAGGCGGTTGACGGTCGTCATGCGGGGACCTCCAGGGGGTCGAGCTTGTTCGCGGTCCGGATCTCGTCGACGATGCGGCCGATGATCCCGGTGATGTCGAAGTCCTTCGGGGTGAAGACGGCGGCCACTCCGGCGGCCCTGAGCTGCTCGGCGTCACCGTTCGGGATGATGCCACCTGCGATCACCGGAATATCTGTGGCACCCGCCATACGCAGGCGCCGGAGCACGTCCGGGACCAGCTCGGCGTGCGAACCGGACAGGATCGACAGGCCGACCGCGTGCACGTCCTCGGCGAGGGCCGCGTCCACGATCTGCTCCGGGGTGAGCCGGATGCCCTGGTAGACCACCTCGAAGCCGGCGTCACGGGCCCGTACGGCGATCTGCTCGGCGCCGTTGGAGTGCCCGTCCAGGCCCGGCTTGCCGACCAGGAAGCGCAGCTTGCCGACGCCCAGGTCGCGGGCGGTGGCGTCCACCTTGGCGCGGACCTCGGCGAGCGCCGAGCCGGCCTCGGCGGGAACCGCCACCGGCGCGGAGGAGACCCCGGTGGGCGCCCGGTACTCGCCGAACACCTCGCGCAGCGCCCCCGCCCACTCGCCGGTCGTGGCCCCCGCGCGGGCGCACTCCAGGGTGGCCTCCATCAGGTTCTCGGTACCGCGTGCCGCCTCCTTCAGCCGCTCCAGCGCCTTGCAGGGGCGCGGGTGGTTGAACGGCGGCTGGTAGCGGGTGTCCCGCCACTGCTGGAGCGCGGCGATGACCCGTGCCTCGACCGCCGGGTCCACCGTCTGGATCGCGGTGTCCAGGTCGGCGGTGAGCGGGTTGGGCTCGGTGCCCTCGAAGGCGTTGACACCGATGATCTTCTCTTCGCCGGACTCGATCCGGGCCCGGCGCTCGGCGTGCGAGGCGACCAGCTGCGACTTCAGATAGCCGGACTCCACGGCGGCCATCGCGCCGCCCATTTTCTCGATCCGCGCCATCTCCGCGAGGGAGTCGGCGACCAGCTGCGCCACCTTGGCCTCGATCACCTTCGAGCCGTCGAAGATGTCCTCGTACTCCAGCAGGTCGCTCTCGTAGGCGAGCACCTGCTGGATGCGCAGGCTCCACTGCTGGTCCCAGGGCCGGGGCAGGCCCAGCGCCTCGTTCCAGGCCGGGAGCTGGACGGCACGCGCGCGGGCGTCCTTGGACAGCGTCACGGCCAGCATCTCCAGGACAATCCGCTGGACGTTGTTCTCCGGCTGGGCCTCGGTCAGGCCGAGGGAGTTGACCTGGACGCCGTAGCGGAAGCGGCGCTGCTTGGGGTTCTCGATGCCGTACCGCTCGCGGGTCACCTGGTCCCAGATGCGGCCGAACGCCCGCATCTTGCACATCTCCTCGACGAAGCGCACGCCCGCGTTCACGAAGAAGGAGATCCGGGCGACCACGTCGCCCATGCGCTCCTGCGCCACCTGGCCGCTGTCGCGCACGGCGTCCAGCACGGCGATCGCGGTGGACATCGCGTACGCGATCTCCTGCACCGGCGTGGCCCCGGCCTCCTGCAGGTGGTAGCTGCAGATGTTGATCGGGTTCCACTTCGGGATGTGGGACACCGTGTACGCGATCATGTCCGTCGTCAGCCGGAGCGAGGGACCCGGCGGGAAGACGTGCGTGCCGCGGGACAGGTACTCCTTGACGATGTCATTCTGGGTCGTGCCCTGGAGCTTGGTGATGTCCGCGCCCTGCTCCTCGGCGACGACCTGGTAGAGCGCCAGCAGCCACATGGCGGTGGCGTTGATCGTCATCGAGGTGTTCATCTGCTCCAGGGGGATGTCCTGGAACAGCCGGCGCATGTCACCGACGTGCGAGACGGGCACGCCCACCCGGCCGACCTCGCCGCGGGCGAGGATGTGATCAGGGTCGTAGCCGGTCTGCGTCGGCAGGTCGAACGCCACCGACAGACCCGTCTGGCCCTTGGCGAGGTTGCGCCGGTACAGCTCGTTGGACGCCTCGGCCGTCGAGTGGCCGGCGTACGTCCGCATCAGCCACGGACGATCTTTCTGACGCTCAGTCATCTACGGCTCTCAGATGTTCCGGAAACGGTTGATGGCGTCGATGTGCCGGGCCCGCATCTCCTCGTCGCGCACGCCGAGACCTTCCTCGGGGGCGAGGCACAGGACGCCGACCTTGCCCTGGTGCAGGTTGCGGTGGACGTCGTAGGCGGCCTGGCCGGTGTCCTCCAGCCGGTACGTCTTCGACAGGGTGGGGTGGATCTTGCCCTTGGCGATGAGGCGGTTGGCCTCCCATGCCTCGCGGTAGTTGGCGAAGTGCGAGCCGATGATCCGCTTCAGGGACATCCACAGGTAGCGGTTGTCGTACTCGTGCATGTAGCCCGAGGTCGAGGCGCAGGTGGTGATGGTGCCGCCCTTGCGGGTGACGTAGACGCTGGCGCCGAAGGTCTCGCGGCCGGGGTGCTCGAAGACGATGTCGATGTCCTCGCCGCCGGTGAGTTCGCGGATGCGCTTGCCGAAGCGCTTCCACTCCTTGGGGTCCTGGGTCTGCTCGTCCTTCCAGAACTTGTAGCCCTCGGCGCTGCGGTCGATGATCGCCTCGGCGCCCATCGACCGGCAGATCTCCGCCTTCTGCTCGCTGGAGACGACGCAGATCGGGTTGGCGCCGCCGGCCAGCGCGAACTGCGTGGCGTAGGAGCCGAGTCCGCCGCTCGCGCCCCAGATGAGGACGTTGTCGCCCTGCTTCATGGCGGCGCCGTTGCGGGACACCAGCTGCCGGTACGCGGTGGAGTTGACCAGACCGGGGGCGGCGGCCTCCTCCCAGCTGAGGTGGTCCGGCTTCGGCATCAGCTGGTTGGACTTGACCAGGGCGATCTCGGCGAGGCCGCCGAAGTTGGTCTCGAAGCCCCAGATGCGCTGCTCGGGGTCGAGCATCGTGTCGTTGTGCCCGTCGGAGGACTCCAGCTCCACCGAGAGGCAGTGCGCGACGACCTCGTCGCCGGGCTTCCAGGCGTTGACGCCGGGGCCGGTGCGCAGGACGACGCCCGCGAGGTCGGAGCCGATGATGTGGTACGGCAGGTCGTGCCGCTTGGCCAGCTCGTTGGTGCGGCCGTAGCGCTCCAGGAACCCGAACGTGGACAGCGGCTCGAAGATCGAGGTCCACACCGAGTTGTAGTTGACCGAGGAGGCCATCACGGCCACCAGGGCCTCGCCCGGCCCGAGTTCGGGCACGGGGACGTCGTCCAGGTGGATCGACTTGCGCGGGTCCTTGTCGCGGGTCTCGAGGCCCGCGAACATCTCCGTCTCGTCCTTGTGCACGGTGATCGCCCGGTACGACTCGGGCAGCGGCAGGGCGGCGAAGTCGGCCGACGTGGCGTCCTTCGACTGGATCGCGTCCAGGATGTCCTTCACGGTCACGGTAGTGCCTCCGGCGGTGAGCGCCCCCGAGAAAGGGGCGCTTGGGGGTTCGTCGGTGCTGTGGTGCGTGCTGCTGAGGGTTTGTGGAAAGGTGCCGTCGGTTCGGCTCGGTGGTGCTTCGGCAGCGCTTTGTGGCGCGGGAGGTTGCCTGTGACGCAGGCGTCCGGGCGCGCAGGCCATGGCCTGCGGGGACAGCCGGCGAACGCTGGTCGCTGCTCGCCGGCCGCCCGGACTTCCTTCAACGTATGACACCGCGTGTCAGGTGACAAGGCACTGAGTGCCAGAACTTCCTCTCAGATGAAATCTTTACGTAACAAATGAGCGATGATCGATCGAACGGCCCCCGGAATCCGCGCGAAAAGCGCCCCTGACATGCCAAAACGGCCACCCCGAAGGGTGGCCGTCGGCACAGTGGAAAAGCGGTTCAGCGCTCCTTGAGCGCCTCCTCGATGGTGCGCATGACCTCTTCGAGGGGGGCGTCGGTGCGGGCGACCGTGACGAGCACCTCGCCGTGCGGGGAGACCGTCGCCGGGGCGGAGGCGGCCGGTCGGGCGGCCGTGCTCCGGCCGGCGCCGATGCCGGTGCCGAAGGTCTTGCGGACGATCGCGAACGCGTGGTCGAGCTGCGCCTCCACATCGCCCTTGCCGTCCGCGCGCAGCCAGCGCCGCAGCACGTGGTTGTGCGCGGTGACGACCGCGGAGGCGGCGACCTCGGCCAGCAGCGGGTCGTCGTTGGCGTCGTCCGCGTGCGCCCGCTCGTCGAAGTGGCCGAGCAGATAGCGGGTGAACAGCCGCTCGTAACGGGCGACGGAGGCGATCTCGGCCTCGCGCAGGGTGGGCACCTCGCGGGTGAGCCGGTAGCGGGCCACGGAGATGTCCGGGTGCGCCGCGTACATCTTCATGACCTCTTTGATGCCCCGGCACACCGTGTCGAGCGGATGCTCGTGCGCGGGGGCGGCGTTGAGCACCGCCTCGGCGCGGACCAGGGTGTCGTCGTGGTCCGGGAAGATCGCCTCCTCCTTGGAGCGGAAGTGGCGGAAGAAGGTGCGGCGGGCGACACCGGCAGCCGCCGCGATCTCGTCGACGGTGGTGGCCTCGTACCCCTTGGTCGCGAACAGCTCCATCGCGGCGGCCGCCAGTTCTCGGCGCATCTTGAGCCGCTGGGCGGCGGCGCGACTGCCTGCGGCACTTTCCGGCGCGTCGGGCGTAGCTGGTGTACGGGAGGACTTGGCGGGCTGGGACATGACCCGAACGTACTGCATGGACGCGGTGCCGTGCGCGGGAGTCCGGTTTGCCCCGCCCGGCCCCGGAGGGCCGGGCGGGACAGCCGTGGCGGGGCCGAGCAGCCCGCCCCAGTCCGCCTCCGCGTCCGGCGGCGCGGGGGACCGGTCGCCGCCGCCGTCAGCGGCGGGCATACTCGCGGAAGCCGCGGCCGGTCTTGCGGCCCAGGCAGCCGGCGGCCACCAGGTGCTCCAGGAGCGGGGCCGGGGCCAGGCCGGGATCGCGGAACTCGCGGTGCAGCACCTTCTCGATGGCCAGCGAGACGTCCAGGCCGACCACGTCCAGCAGCTCGAACGGACCCATCGGGTAGCCGCCGCCGAGCCGCATCGCCGCGTCGATGTCGTCCAGCGTCGCGTAGTGCTCCTGGACCATCTTCACCGCGTTGTTCAGGTACGGGAACAGCAGCGCGTTGACGATGAATCCGGCCCGGTCGCCGCAGTCCACCGCGTGCTTGCGGACCGTGCGGCAGACCTCGCGGACGGTGGCGTGCACCTCGTCGTCGGTCAGCACCGTGCGCACCACCTCGACCAGCTTCATCGCCGGGGCCGGGTTGAAGAAGTGCATGCCGATCACGTCCTGCGGGCGCGAGGTGGCGCGGGCGCAGGCGACGACGGGCAGCGAGGAGGTGGTGGTGGCGAGCACCGCGCCGGGCTTGCAGACCTTGTCGAGCGCCTGGAACAGCTGCCGCTTGACCTCCAGGTCCTCGGCGACCGCCTCGACGGCCAGGTCGACGTCCGCGAACGCGTCGTAGGACCCGGCCGGGGCGATCCGCTCCAGGGCCTGCGCGGCCGCCTCGGCGGTCAGCCGGCCCTTGTCCACCGAGCGCGCCAGGGACTTGCCGATCCGGGCCTTGGCCGCCTCGGCCTTCTCCTCGCTGCGGGCGGCCAGCACGACGCCGTAGCCCGCCTTGGCGAACACCTCGGCGATGCCGGAGGCCATGGTCCCGGAACCGGCCACGCCCACCGAGCGGACCTCGCGGCCTCGGGCGCGGGCGCCGTCCGCCGCCGGGGTCAGCGCGTCCGGCACCACGGTGGCGCTGCCCGGCGCCTCGTAGGTGTAGAAGCCGCGCCCGGACTTGCGGCCGGTCAGGCCCGCCTCGCTGAGCTGCTTGAGGATGGGGGCCGGGGCGTGCAGCCGGTCGCGGGACTCGGCGTACATGGCGTCCAGGACGGTGCGCGCGGTGTCGATGCCGATCAGGTCGAGCAGTGCGAGGGGGCCCATCGGCAGGCCGCAGCCCAGCCGCATCGCCGCGTCGATGTCCTCACGGGAGGCGTAGCGGGCCTCGTACATCGCGGCGGCCTGGTTCAGGTAGCCGAACAGCAGGCCGTCGGCGACGAAGCCGGGGCGGTCGCCGACCGCGACGGGCTCCTTGCCCAGCTCGATCGCGAGGTCCGTGACGGCGGCGACCACCTGCGGCGCGGTCAGCACCGAGGAGACGACCTCCACCAGCTTCATCGCCGGAGCGGGGTTGAAGAAGTGCAGGCCCAGCACGCGCTCGGGACGCGCCGAGTCGGCGGCGAGCCGGGTCACGGACAGCGCGTTGGTGCCGGTGGCCAGGATGGTCTCCGGGCGGACCACGCCGTCCAGTTCACGGAAGATCTGGTGCTTGATCTCGTACGACTCCGGGGCCACCTCGATCACCAGGTCGGCGTCGGCGGCCGCGGCCAGGTCGGTGGTGGTGCGCAGCCGGGCGAGGGCGTCCGTGCGCTGGGCCCCGGTGAGCCGGCCGCGCTCGACGGACCGGGCCGTGGAGGCCTCCACGGCGGCCAGCGCGCGGGCGGCCTGCGCCTCGCTGACGTCGATGCCGACGACCTCGCGGCCGGCCGTCACGAGGACCTCGGTGATGCCGGTGCCCATCGTGCCGAGGCCGACGACGGCGATCTTCTTGAGGGACAGAGGGGTGTCGGACAGGGGAGTGGCCATCGCGGGACTCCAGGGAAAGAGGGTGACGACGAGGAAGCGCCGGGTGCGCCGAAGGCGCACCACGGAACGCGAAGGAGTGCGGGTGTTGCCGGGCTGACGAGCGCACACGCCCGGTGCCGGTGCCGACGGGCGTGCACACGCCCGGCAGCGGCGATGTCTTCCGACCGGCTCTGTCCCGAAGCCGGGTCGTACTCCCGGTACTTGGCGCACGAGGCGCATACGCGTACCGAACCGATCCTTGCCCGCGACGGCCGCGTCACCAGACCGTCGCCAGCGGGGTGCGAGAGGGTTGCTCGCTCGTCTGAGCTTAACCGGTGGGTAACGAGCGCGCCAGCCCCCTTCGGGTTCTTTGTGTGCCAGGTGACTCCCGTTGCCCCGGCGACATGCTTAACCTGAAGCCGTGGACGAAGAGTTGCGATCGCTCACGGAGCGCTTACGGCAGGAGTCGGGGGGCTCGGCGGCCTTCGACGCGCTGGTGGCGACCGAGGATCCGGACGAGTTGGCGGAGGTGCTCACCGCACCCGGACAGCCTTTGTGGGCGCGGGAGTTGGCCGCCTTCCGGCTGGGCCGCGCGGGCGACCGGCGCGCCTTCGAGTCCCTGGTGCTCCTGCTCAACCACCGCGACCCGCCGCGCTGCGCCGGCGCCGCGCACGCGCTGGCCCGGCTCGGCGACCCGCGCACCGCCCGCGCGGCCGCCGCCCTCGCCACCAACGAACTGCGCGTCGCCTACGCCCTGCACCCGGTGCGGCTGCTCGTCGCCCTGCGCGCCCCGGAGTCCGTGCCCGCGCTGATCACCACCCTGGAGCGCCGGCTGCGCCCGCACGATCCGTACCGGCGGGTCGCCCTCGCCTGCGTGGAGGGTCTCGGCGCCCTCGGCGACCCCCGCGCCCGGCGCGTCCTCGCGGAGGCCCTCGCCCACCCGGCACTCGCGGAGGCGGCGGTGCACGCGCTGGCACGGCTGCCGAAGGAGGGGGCGAAGGGGGAGGAGAAGGAGAGCGCGAGGAGCAGGGGGAGAGGGAAGGCGAGGGGGAAGCAGGCCGGGTGACGGACGGGCGGGCCGGACGGTTCGGCGCCCGGCCCGCGGCTTGTGGGGCGGGCGGCGGCTCGAACGGGCCGCCGCCTGTACGGCCCTGGACCGTGTCGCCCTTGCCCCTTGCTCCGTCGTCCGTGCGGCAGGCCCCCCGGACCGTCCGGTCAGGGCCAGTACGCCGTGCACGCCCGGCGGCCCGCGTGTCGTCCGCAGGCCTGGGCCTCCAGGTGCCAGCCCTTTCCGTGCACGTACTTGACGGCGCGGGTGTTCTGCTTGCCGCCCGAGTGCACGGTCGCCGAGCAGACCCCGAAGTCCGCCCACGAGCCGTAGTCGACGTCCCACTCCAGCGCGACCGTGTCGCCCTTGCCGGCGCCGGAGATGGCCGCCCACGCGTAGTACGGCGCGCCCCGCTTCGCGTTGCCGTACCGCACCGTGACCGTGGCACCGCCGATGCGCAGGGTCGGCCCGGTGTGCCGACGTCCGCTCGGGATCCGCGCGGCGGGATCGATGCTCGTACCGCACGAGGCCGCGGCGCCGGCCGGTCGCGCGGTCTGCGCCGCCGTCGCGGTCGCGGCCGACGCGACGGCCAGCATCGCCACACCGGCCATCGCCGCCACCACACCCCTGGACGTGATGATCATGCGGCTGCCCCCCTCCTGCCGACTGCGTGGTGTCACCGGCTGTCGACACATCGTGCGCGCAGTGGCCCGAGCCCGAGGTTGACAGCAGTGCGGGGGCGTGGACAAGGAGCAATGGGGGCACGTCCAGCGCGCCGTCCCCGCGCATCCGGCGCGCGGGCGGCGATCAGCTGTCTTTCATATGGCGGACGTCGTCCTCGTCCCACTTCGCGGTGTCCCGCGGTTCGGCGTACGGCGCGTCGGACTCGGGGGGATGGCCGCCGGCGATGGCCCGCTGCCGGGCGGTCTCCGCGTCGAACTCCAGGCCCAGCAGGATCGCCAGATTGGTGATCCACAGCCAGATCAGGAAGATGATGACGCCCGCCATGGCCCCGTAGGTCTTGTTGTACGACGAGAAGTTCGCCACGTAGATCGCGAAGCCCGTGGAGGCGGCCATCCAGATGAGCAGCGCCAGGAAGCTGCCCGGAGTGATCCACCTGAAGCCCCTGACCTTGGCGTTCGGGCAGGCCCAGTACAGGAGGGCGATCATCAGGACGACCAGGACGACCAGCACCGGCCACTTGGCGATCGACCAGGCGGTCAGCGCCGCGTCCCCCATGTGGAGCGCCTGGCCGACATGCCGGGCCAGGCCGCCGCTGAACACCACGATCACCGCGCAGACCAGCGCCAGCAGCATCAGCACCACGGTGACGCCGAGGCGCACCGGCAGCACCTTCCAGATCGGACGGCCCTCGGGCACGTCGTAGACGGCGTTGGCGGTGCGGATGAAGGCGGCGACGTATCCGGACGCCGACCACAGCGCCAGGACGAGGCCCACGATCGCCAGGACCGAGCCGGTACCGGCGCTGTTCTGCAACTGCTGCACGGTCCGGGTGAGGATGTCCCGCGCCGGGCCGGGGGCGAGCTGCTTGATGTTGTTCAGCAGCCGGTCCGTGGTCGAACGGCCGGTGATGCCCAGCAGGGAGACCAGCACCAGCAGCGCCGGGAACAGGGCCAGCACCGAGTAGTAGGTCAGCGCCGCGGCCCGGTCGGTCAGCTCGTCCTTCTGGAACTCCTTCAGGCTCCCCTTGAACACCGCCGCCCAGGCGGCCCTCGGCAGCTTCACGGGTGACCGCGGCGCCCTCTCCTCCACCTCCCGTCCCGGTCCGGCCTCCTCGGGGGTGGGCACCCGGTCCGTCCGCCCGGCGTCATCGCCGTGCTGGTTCCTGCGTCCTGGCAGATGCGGCTTGTCCATGGGGGGCGAGTACCCCGAGTCCGCGCACGTCGTGCGACCGGAGTCAGCCGGTTGGTCCGGGGAGGCCGGGCCGCCACCCCGAGCGCGGTGCCACGGCGACGAGCCGGCCCGTCGCCATGACCTCCGCCCCCCGGCCGGCCCCGGCTCTCAGCTCCGGAAACCCAGCAGGTCGTGCAGGATCGAGCCGGGTGAGGTCCGCGACGCCGCCTTGGAGGCGAGCGGGGCCGGGTCGGGGGACTTGGGGCAGACGGCGTCGGCCGGGCCGGAGCCGTGCGGGACCGTGCCGTCGGCCAGATACGCGGACAGGTGGCGGTCCAGGCACGCGTTGCCGCTCAGGGTGATGCCGTGGTTGCCGCCGCCCTGCTCGACCACCAGGCGGGAGCCCGCCAGCAGCCGGTGCACCGCGACACCCCCGGCGTACGGCGTCGCCGCGTCGTCCGTCGCCTGGAAGAGGAGCGCGGGCGGCAGCTTGTCGTTGGCCACGCTCGGCTGCCGGGTGCGGCCCGTCGGCCAGAACATGCACGGCGCGTTGTACCAGACGTTGTTCCAGGTCATGAACGGCGACTTCGCGTACACCGCCCACGCGTCCTGCTTCCAGCGTGCCCAGTCGTGCGGCCAGGCGGTGTCCCCGCACTGGACGGCCGTGTACACGCTGTAGCCGTTGTCCCCGGAGGAGTCCACCCCGGCGAAGTCGTCGTACGCCTCCACCAGCGGCCCGGTCTTCTTGTCGTGGACGTAGGAGGCGAACGCCTCGGCGAGGTAGGGCCAGTAGCCGTTGTAGTAGCCGCCCGGAATGAACGTGTCCTCCAGCTCGGCCGCGCCCACCTTCCCGCCGGCCGGCTTCTTCGCCAGGGCCGCGCGCATCGCGTACCACGCGGCCTCGACCTTCGCGGGGTCCTTGCCGAGCCCGTACGTCGCGTCGTACTTGGCGATCCACGCCATCAGCGCGCGGTGCCGGTCGTCGAAGGCCCGCTCCTGGCCGATGTTGTCCGCGTACCAGACCCCGGTCGGGTCGACGATCGAGTCCAGCACCAGCCTGCGGACCCGCTCGGGGTGCAGCCTGGCGTACATCGCGCCGAGGTAAGTGCCGTACGAGTAGCCGAAGTAGCTGATCCGCGGCGCGCCGAGGGCCGCGCGGATGCTGTCCATGTCCTGCGCGGCGCTGACCGTGTCCATGTACGGCAGCACATCGCCGTACCGCTTGCCACAGTCGGCGGCGAAGGCCCGCGCGCGCTCCAGGTTCGCCTGTTCGAGCGCGGGCGTGCCCGGCACGGTGTCCGGGCGCACCGGCTGGAAGTGGCCGGGGGCGCAGTCGAGCGCCGGGCTGCTGCGGCCGACCCCGCGCGGGTCGAAGCCGATCACGTCGTACCGCGCCGCCACGTCCTTCGGCAGCGCCGAGGCCACGAACCCGGCGAGTGTGAGCCCGCTGCCGCCGGGGCCGCCGGGGTTGACCAGCAGCGGGCCCTGGGAGGCCGCCGCGGTGTGCGGGACGCGCGACAGGGCGAGCGTGATCCGCCGGCCCGCGGGGTCCGTGTGGTCCAGCGGTACCTCCAGGGAGGCGCACTGAAGCGTCGGGTAGTCGGCGGTGGCGCACTTCTTCCAGGTGAGCGGCGCGGGCGCGGCGGCCCGCGCCGGTGCTCCGGTGACCGAGCCCGCCAGGACGGCGGCGGCCGCGCACAGCACGGCTGCGCGTCTTCTCATGGGTCCTCCCTGGGGACGGAGAGGTCGAGCGGACCGCGCGATCGCGGTCCCCGCCGCATCGTCCCGATGCGAGGCCCCTGGAGAACGTGTCCGGCCGATAGTTGACCCTATTGCCCGCGCGAAGCGCTCGAATTGCCCGCACGAAGCGCTCGAATTGCCCGCACGAAGCGCTCGAACGCTCCTGACGGCGCCTCACATCAGGGTGAGCTGCGTCGGCTCGGCCGCCTCGGGGGCCGGCGCGGGCTGCGCCGGGCGGATCCGGCGGGCCGCGCCCGCGCGCGCGGGCCCGATGCCGTACTCCCGCGCCAGCTCGTGCACCTGGCGGGTGATCCGGCGCTGGTACCAGGTCGGCGCGTACGAACCGCCGGCGTACATCCGCTCGTAGCGGCGCACCAGGTACGGGTGGTGCTCGGCGAGCCAGGCCATGAACCACTCCCGCGCCCCCGGCCGCAGGTGCAGCACCAGCGGGGTCACCGAGGTCGCCCCGGCCCCCGCGATGGCCTCGACGGTCGCCCGCAGCTGCTCCGGACGGTCGCTCAGGAAGGGGATCACCGGCGCCATCAGGACACCGCAGCCGATGCCGTGCTCGCCGAGGGCGCGGACGACGTCGAGCCGCCGCTCGGGCGCGGGCGTGCCCGGCTCCACGGTGCGCCACAGGGCGGCGTCCAGGAAGCCGACCGAGACCGAGATGCCGACGTCGGTCACCTCGGCGGCCCGCACCAGCAGATCCAGGTCGCGCAGGATGAGCGTGCCCTTGGTCAGGATGGAGAACGGGTTCGCGTGCTCGGTGAGGGCGGAGATGATGCCCGGCATGAGCCGGTAGCGGCCCTCGGCGCGCTGGTAGCAGTCGACGTTCGTGCCCATCGCCACGTGGTCGCCGCGCCAGCGGCCGGAGCCGAGCTGGCGGCGCAGCACCTCCGGGGCGTTCACCTTGACCACGATCTGGGTGTCGAAGCCGATGCCCGTGTCCAGGTCCAGATAGCCGTGCGTCTTGCGCGCGAAGCAGTACACACAGGCGTGCGAGCATCCCCGGTACGGGTTCACCGTCCATTCGAACGGCATCCGCGAGGCCCCCGGCACCCGGTTGAGCACCGAGCGCGCGCGGACCTCGTGGAAGGTGATCCCGCGGAACTCGGGCGTGTCGAACGTACGGGTGGTCACGGCGTCCGCGCCGAACAGCGCGGCGTCGGGGGCCCGGCCGTGTTCGACGGGCTCGTCGGTGAGGTTGTCCCAGCGCATGAGCCGTCCTCCTCGGTAGCACTCGCCGCCACAATAGAACATGTGTTCCCATGATCGTGCGCACCCGGATACGCCCCCCGATTTGGGCGGTCGGAACCCGAAGTGGTTGGCTTTTCCCAACCCCGAGCAATCAGGTCCTGGAGGAACGCAATGGCGCAGGTCGAGGCCACTACGGAGCGGGTCGTCGCGGCGGACGCGGAGAAGGTGCTCGACGCCCTCGCCGACTACCGCGGCACCCGGCGCAAGCTGCTGCCCGAGCAGTTCAGCGAGTACGAGGTGCGCGAGGGCGGCGACGGCGAGGGCACCCTCGTCCACTGGAAGCTCCAGGCCACCAGCAAGCGGGTGCGCGACTGCCTGCTGGAGGTGAGCGAACCCTCCGACGGCGAGCTGGTCGAGAAGGACCGCAACTCCTCCATGGTCACCACCTGGCGCGTCACCCCCGCCGGCGAGGGCCGCGCCCGCGTCGTCGTCACCAGCACCTGGAAGGGCGCCGGCGGCATCGGCGGCTTCTTCGAGCGGACCTTCGCGCCCAAGGGCCTCGGCCGCATCTACGACGCGGTGCTCGCCCGGCTCGCCGCCGAGGTCGAGAAGTAGCCCCAACCCCCGGCCGGTGAAAGGAAGTTGCCTTCCTTCACCGGTTCGAGTGGAAGTACCGCCCACCGGGAACCGCCCCGTAACCCACCGCTGTTGTTCGTAGTTGTCGCCTCGCGCGAGAAATCGCACGGGTTACGGCAGCCGCGATGACGGCGACGAGGGGAGCGGCACGTGGGCGGGACGACTCTGGTGGATCACGACACGCTCGTGCTGCTGCCCACCGCCCGGAAGGCGCCCGCCGAGGGCGCCCCGGCGGACCCCCCGGAGGATCCGCCGGCGGGCGGCGCGGCGGGCGGACCCGGAGCCCCGGCCGCGGGCCCTACGCTGAGCCCGCGCCGGGTGCGGCTGGTCTTCCTCGGGCTGATGCTGGCGATGCTGCTGGCCGCCCTCGACCAGATGATCGTCGCCACCGCGCTGCCCAAGGTGGTCGGTGAACTGCACGGCCTGGACCGGATGTCCTGGGCGATCACCGCCTACCTGCTGACCTCCACCATCGGCCTGCCGCTGTACGGCAAGCTCGGCGACCTCTTCGGCCGCAAGGGCGTGTTCCTGTTCGCCATCGCGGTCTTCGTGGCCGGCTCGGCGCTCGCCGGACGCGCCGGCAGCATGGACCAGCTGATCGCCTACCGCGCCCTCCAGGGCGTCGGCGCCGGCGGGCTCATGATCGGGGTGCAGGCGATCATCGCCGACATCGTGCCGCCCCGGCAGCGCGGCCGCTACATGGGCCTGATCGGCGCCGCGTTCGGCCTCGCCTCCGTCGCGGGCCCCCTGCTCGGCGGCTACTTCACCGACCACCTCTCCTGGCGCTGGTGCTTCTACGTCAACGTCCCCTTCGGGCTGGTCACGTTCGCCGTGGTCGCCGCCGTCCTCAAACTGCCCAGGCCCGAAACGCGCGGCCGTCTCGACGTGCTGGGCTCCCTGCTGCTCGCCGCCGCGTCGACCTGCCTGGTCCTGCTGACCAGTTGGGGCGGCACCGAGTACGCGTGGGGCTCCCGGCAGATCCTCGGTCTCGGCGCGGGCGCGCTGGCCGCCACGCTTCTCTTCCTCGTCGCCGAGCGCTTCGCCGCCGAACCGCTCATCCCGCTGCGGCTGTTCCGGGACTCCGTCTTCAACGTCACCGGCCTGGTCGGACTCGTCGTCGGCGTCGCCCTGTTCGGCGCCGCCAGCTACCTGCCCACCTTCCTCCAGATGGTCGACGGGGCCAGCGCCACCGGCTCCGGGCTGCTGATGCTGCCCATGACGGCCGGCATCGTCGTGGCCTCCCTGGTCTCCGGCCAGCTCATCAGCCACACCGGGCGCTACAAGCTCTACCCCGTGCTCGGCGGCGCCGTGTCGGTCGCCGGCATGTGGCTGCTGTCCCGCCTGGACGCCGGCACCTCCCGGCTGGAGTACAGCGTCTGGATGGCCGTACTCGGCGCGGGTATCGGCCTGGTGATGCCCGTCCTAGTCCTCGCCGTGCAGAACTCGGCGCGCCCCGCCGACCTCGGCACCGCCACCAGCGCCAACAACTACTTCCGGCAGATCGGCGGCAGCGTCGGCGCCGCCGTCTTCGGCACCCTCTTCGCGAACCGGCTCGGCCACGCCCTGCGCCGGGAGCTGCCCCCGCGCGCCGGTGCCCGGCTGCCCGACCCCGAGTCCCTCACCCCGCAGCTCGTCCACGCGCTGCCCCCGGCCCTGCGCGACGCCTACATCCGCGCGTACGCCGACGCGATGCCCCGGATCTTCCTGTACCTGGTCCCGGTGCTCGTCCTCGGCCTCCTCATCGCCTTCTTCCTCAAGGAGAAACCCCTGGTGTCCCACCACGCCACCGACTCCGACCCCGACAGCGTCAACGCCTCGGTCCCGCACGCCCGTTCGCCGTACCCCGCCGGTATCCCCGTGTGCGGCACCGTGCAGCACCCCGACGGCACCGTGGTGCCCCGCGCCGCGCTCACCCTCATCGACGTCACCGGACAGCAGGTCGGCCGGGGCGCGAGCGGCGACGACGGGCGGTACGCGCTGAGCACGCCCGGCTCCGGGTCGTACGTCCTGATCGCCGCCGCCGGGGGACACCAGCCGCAGGCCGTCTCCGTCACCGTGGGCGAGCGGCCCGTGGAACTCGACGTCGTCCTCGGCGGCGCGGGACGCCTCGCGGGCAGCGTGCTCACCGCCGACGGCAGCCCGGTGCGGGACGCCACCGTCACGCTCACCAACGTGCACGGCGAGGTCGTCGCCACCACCCGCAGCGGCCGCGAGGGCGGCTACGTCATCACCGAGCTGGTCGCCGGCGAGTACACCCTCGCCGCCAGCGCCCCCGCCTTCCGCCCGGCCGCCCTCCCGGTCAGCGTGCAGGCGTCCCGCGAGACCCGGCAGGACGTGGAACTCGCGGGCGGCGCCGTGCTGCGGGGTGTCGTACGGGCGAGCGGGGGACGGCCCGTGGAGGACGCGCGGGTCACCCTGCTGGACGCCGCGGGCAACGTCGTGGACACCCTCACAACCGGGGCGGACGGCGCGTTCCGGTTCGTGGACCTGTCCTCCGGCGAGTACACGGTCATCGCCGCGGGCTACCCGCCGGTCGCCACGGTCCTCCAGGTCGCGGGCGGCGGCCGGACGGAGCGGGATCTCCAGCTCGGGCACGAGGACTGAGGCGGCACCCCGCCGGGCGCCGGGGGCCGCGGGCCGGTGCGATCATGTGAAACCAATTCCCGGATTGCCACACATCGCCACCGGCCGCCGCCGTACCGTAGTGGCCGCGGCACAGATCGTTTGCGAACAGCCGTGGGGAGAAGGGGCCTGGGCCATGGACCGTGGCAGCGAGCGGGACACGACTCCCGCGCGCGGCGCCGGCGACACCGACGCGGGCCGGATTCCGCTTGCCGTGATCGTCGTGGACCGCACCGGCCTGGTGTCCCACTGGAGCAGCGGGGCGCGGCGGCTGTTCGGCGTCGGCCGGGAGGAGGCCGTCGGCCGCCCCGCCGGCGATCTGCTGCCGGTCTCCGGCGCCCTCCCCGACCACCTCCAGGGCGGCGTGATGCCGGACGCCTACGAGGCGTACGACGGGGAGCGCGACGCCGGCGCGCCGTACGGCGGTCCGGACGGCGACGAGCCGGGACCGGGCCCCGACCTGGAGGCGTCCCTCGGCGGCCAGACCTCCTTCCCCAAGGCCGGCCGCGCCCACCTCTCGGTGCGCCGGGACCCGGACGGCGATCCGCGTGCGGGCGGCGAGCGGATCGACGTGCTCTGGTGGGCCTACCCGCTGGTCGGCCCCGGTACCGCCCGGCTGCTGGTGCTCGCCGCCGACGCCACCCGGCTGCGCCAGGAGCGCGGTGACGACGACGAGACCGCCGAACGCATCGCACCCGGCTTCGCCCGCCACACCGAGCTGCCCGCCTTCGACGAACTCGAACGGCGGCTGCCGGAGATCCTGCCCAACATGGGCCCCGGACTCAGCGGCCGCATCGTCTCCCAGATCCTCGAACTGGGCTATCCCGTGCTGGAGTTCAGCCAGTTCGAGCGGGTTCCGGTGACTCCGTACTGGGGCGTGCCCCGCCGGCCCGGCCGCGTCCCGGCCGAGACCGCCGACAGCCGCGTACCGCGGCAGCGCACGCCCGCCGTGGCCATCGCGCCGGCGGGCGCCGAACGGGACCTGGAGTACGCCGCCGTCCGCGAGCGCCTCGAATTCCTCAACGAGGTCAGCTCCCGCATCGGCTCCTCCCTCGACCTCGGCGAGACCATCCGTGAGGTCACCAGCGCCGCCGTGCCCCGCTTCGCCGACTTCGCCGGCACCCATCTGCGCGCGGCCGTCCTCGCGGGCGAGGGCTTCCCGGACGGCCCGCCCGACGCCAGCACCGTCATGTTCCGCGTCTGGGTCGAGCACAACGACGAACCGGGCCGCTGGGACGACACCGTGCCGGTCGGCGAGGCCTTCGCCTTCCCCGAACACACCCCGTTCTACCGGTGCATGGTCACCGGTGACCCGGTCCTCATCCCGGAGGTCACCGAGGAGCTGTCCGAACGCATCTCCGGACAGTTCGAGAAGCGCGACCTCCGACCGCTCATCGGCGGGCGTTCGCTGCTGATCGTGCCGCTCAAGGCGCGCAATGTCGTCCTCGGCTTCATGGTGCTGATGCGCCGCCCCGACCGGCCCGCGTTCGACGACATGGACCGCACCACCGGCGCCGAACTCGCCGCCCGCGCCGGGCTGGTGCTCGACAACGCGCGCATGTACACGTACCAGGAGAACGTCGCCGACACCCTCCAGGACAGCATGCTCCCGCAGGTCGCCCCGCGGATGGCCGGCTGCGACGTGGCCACCCGCTACCTTCCGGGCACCCTGCTCGGGCGGATCGGCGGCGACTGGTTCGACACCATCAAGCTGTCCGGCTCCCGCACCGCCCTCGTCGTCGGCGACGTCATGGGCCACGGCCTCAACTCTGCCGCGATGATGGGCCAGTTGCGCACCGCCGTACAGACCATGGCCGCGATGGAGACCCCGCCCGCCCAGCTCCTGCGCAACCTGGACGACCTGGCCCGCCGGCTCGGCGACAACTACCTCGCCACCTGTCTGTACGCGGTCTACGACCCGATCCGCGGCGAGATCACCCTCGCCAACGCCGGACACATCCCGCCGGTGGTGGTGCGCGCCGAGGACGGCGGCAGCGAACTGCTCGACCTGCCCACCGGGGCGCCCATCGGCGTCGGCGGCGTCCCGTTCGAGGCGGCCCGGATCAGGGTCTCGCCCGGAGACCGGCTGGTGCTGTGCACCGACGGGCTGGTCGAGGTGCGCGGCTCGGACATCGGCGAGGGCCTCGCCGCGCTCTGCGAGTCCGCCGCCCACCCCGCCGCCTCCATGGACGACGCCTGCGACACCATCATCCGCGCCCTCAACACCCGCGGCGGACGCAAGGACGACGTCGCCCTGCTCATGGCCCGGCTCAACGGCATCCCCGCCGAACACGTCGCCGAGTGGCGGCTCGACAACGATCCCCGCGAGGTGGGCCGGGCCCGCCGCCTGGTCCGCGAGCAACTCCTCGCCTGGGGGCTGCCGGGGCCCGTGGAGACCGCGGAACTGCTGGTGAGCGAGGTCGTCACCAACGCCGTACGGCATGCCGAGGGCGACCGGATCGGGCTGCGGGTGGTGCGCACCGACGCGCTGCTGTTCGAGGTCACCGACGACGAGCCCACCCTGCCGGCGATGATCGCCGCCGGTCCCCGCGACGAGTACGGGCGCGGGCTGCGCGTGGTCAGCAGGCTCGCCCGCGAATGGGGCGCGAGCGCCTCCGGGCACCGCAAGACGGTCTGGTTCGAACAGCCGGTCACGGACAGCGGCCGGGCCGGCGAGGAGCGTCGGTACGTCCGGTGAAGGTGGCCGCCCGCCCCTTGCCCGCACCCCGGTAGGCGCGATATCCCGATCACGGCAACCGACCGTGGGAGAGCGCATGAACGTTTCGAATAACTACCGTGCCAACTGGGAGAGTTACTGGAGCGAGACCTCCGACGCTCCGGGCGAGGCGATCTGGGACTCCGATCCCTCGCTGACCGCCGAGCCGCACTCCGCGCTGCTCCTGCCGCACGCGGATCCGGCCCGCACCATAGTCGACCTCGGCTGCGGCAGCGGCACCCAGACCCGCTACCTGGCCACCCGGTTCGCCCGCGCCATCGGCGTGGACCTCTCGCACGCGGCCGTCGAGCACGCCCGGCGCGCCGCCGGGGACGCGCCCGTGGAGTTCGAACAGCTCGATCTGACCGACAGTGACGCGGTGAAGGCCCTGCACGACCGGCTCGGCGACTGCAACGTCTACATGCGGGCCGTCATCCACCAGAGCGAGCCCGCCGCCCGGCCCGCCGTCGCCGCCGCCGTCGCCACGCTCATCGGCAGCGCGGGCCGCGCCTTCGTCGTGGAGCTGACCCCCGCCTCCCGTGACGTCCTGGGGCGGGCCGCCGCCGAGCCGTCCGGGCCGCCGCCCAAGCTCCAGCGCGTCTTCCACCACCACCTCAAGCCCGCCGACGCCGACGAGGGCGAGATCCCGCGCCTGCTCGGCGAGGCCGGACTGACCGTCCTCGCCGAGGGCGACACCGTCCTGCCGCAGACCGAACACCTCACCGACGGCACCCGTATCGACCTGCCGGCCCGCTGGTTCGTGCTCGCCGGACGGTAGCCGGGCCCGGGGGGGGGGGGGGGGGGGGGGGGGGGGGGGGGGGGGGGGGGGGGGGGGGGGGGGGGGGGGGGGGGGGGGGGGGGGGGGGGGGGGGGGGGGGGGG
>NZ_JBVJUC010000010.1:0-293455 GCF_055605065.1 Streptomyces sp. NPDC037203 | reverse complement strand
CGGGGTATCAACATATCTGGCGTTGACTTTTGGCACGCTGTTGAGTTCTCAAGGAACGGTCGCTTCCTTTGTACTCACCCTCTCGGGCTTTCCTCAGGGCTTCCCTTCGGTGTTTCAAACTCTATCAGGCTTTTTCCGTCTCTCTGACCGCCGTTCCGCGAGCATGCGGAAAGAAGATCTAGAGTCGGGTTCCGACGAGTTTGTTTTCTGTTCGGACGAGGACACTTTCGCGTCGCTCCGTCCCGAGCAGGAGTACGACTGTACAGGGGGCCCGGAACGCCATGCAAATCCGCACGGTTGGTGGTCTAGACCACTAGCTGCTAGCTTTCATCCGGAACCGCCACTTCCAATGACATACCCTGCTGCTCAGCCCGCGAGCAGCTCCACTTCTGGGAGGCTCCCATGACCACCGTGACGTCCCCTCTCGCCGGACGTGCCATCGGACTGGCCGCCGTGCCGGACCCCGTCTTCTCCGGGGCGATGGTCGGTCCCGGCACCGCGATCGACCCGGAGCGTGCGCCCTCCGAGGCCGTGTCGCCCGTGGACGGTGTGATCGTTTCCCTGCACCCGCACGCCTTCGTCGTGGTCGACGACAGCGGGCACGGCGTGCTCACCCACCTCGGTATCGACACCGTGCAGCTCAACGGCGAGGGCTTCGAGGTGCTCGTCAACAAGGGCGACACCGTGACCCGCGGTCAGGCGGTCGTGCGCTGGAACCCCGCTGCGGTCGAGGCGGCCGGCAAGTCCCCGGTGTGCCCCGTCGTCGCGCTGGAGGCCACGGCCGACTCCCTCTCCGATGTCCGCGAGAGCGGTGCCGTGGCGGTCGGCGCCGACCTCTTCTCCTGGAACTGACATACGTGCTGTCGTAAGGACGGCGTACAGGACGACCACCGCGGCGGCGGGGCCCGCCGCACTATCCGGAGACGGGTGAGATGGAGACAACGCTGCGAGGCGTCGGTGTGAGCCACGGGGTGGCGATCGGCGAGGTCCGGCACATGGGCACGGCGGTGCTGGAGCCGCCGGCCAAGCAGATCCCGGCGCAGGAGGCGGGGCGCGAGCAGGGCCGCGCCCGTCAGGCGGTCGACGCCGTGGCCGCCGATCTCATGGCGCGCGGCAACCTGGCCGGCGGCGAGGCCCAGGCGGTGCTCGAGGCGCAGGCCATGATGGCCCAGGACCCCGAGCTGATGGCGGACGTGGACCGGCGGATCGCCGTCGGCAGCACGGCCGAGCGCGCGGTGTACGACGCGTTCGCGGCGTACCGGGAGCTACTGGCCGGAGCGGGCGAGTACCTGGCCGGCCGGGTGGCCGATCTCGACGACGTGCGCAACCGTATCGTCGCCCGGCTGCTGGGTGTGCCCATGCCGGGTGTCCCGGACAGCGACCACCCCTATGTACTGGTGGCACGGGACCTGGCGCCCGCCGACACGGCGCTGCTCGACCCCTCCCTCGTGCTCGGCTTCGTGACCGAGGAGGGCGGTCCCACCAGTCACAGCGCGATCCTGGCGCGGGCGCTCGGAGTGCCGGCCGTGGTGGCGCTGCCCGGCGCGGTCGAGCTGGGCGAGGGCACGGTGGTCGCGGTGGACGGCAGCACCGGCGAGGTGTTCGTGGACCCGGACGAGGAGCGCAAGGGGCGGCTGACGGCGGCGGCCGCCGAGCGCCGGGCGGCGCTGGCCGCCTCGACCGGTCCGGGTGTGACGGCGGACGGGCACAAGGTGCCGCTGCTGGCCAATGTGGGCGGTCCGGCGGATGTGCCGGCGGCGGTGGCGGCCGGGGCCGAGGGTGTCGGTCTGTTCCGTACCGAGTTCCTGTTCCTGGACGACAGTGAGCACGCTCCTTCCGAGGAGAAGCAGATCGCGGCGTACCGGCAGGTGCTGGAGGCGTTTCCCGAGGGCCGGGTGGTCGTGCGGGTGCTGGACGCGGGCGCGGACAAGCCGCTGGCGTTCCTGACCCCGGCGGACGAGCCGAACCCGGCGCTGGGGGTGCGGGGTCTGCGGACGCTGCTGGACCATCCCGATGTGCTGCGCACCCAGTTGACGGCGCTGGCGAAGGCCGCCGAGGGGCTGCCCGTCCACCTTGAGGTGATGGCGCCCATGGTGGCGGACCGCGCGGACGCGAAGGCGTTCGCGGACGCCTGCCGGGCGGCGGGGCTGCGGGCGAAGTTCGGGGCCATGGTGGAGATCCCGTCGGCGGCGCTGCGGGCGCGGTCGATCCTCCAGGAGGTCGAGTTCCTGTCGCTGGGCACCAATGACCTCGCGCAGTACACCTTCGCGGCGGACCGGCAGGTGGGCGCGGTGTCGCGGTTGCAGGACCCGTGGCAGCCGGCGTTGCTCGACCTGGTCGCGCTGTCCGCGGAGGCGGCCCGTGCCGAGGGCAAGAGCTGCGGTGTGTGCGGCGAGGCGGCGTCCGATCCGCTGCTGGCCTGTGTGCTGACCGGTCTGGGTGTCACCTCCTTGTCCATGGGCGCGGCGTCGCTGCCGTATGTCCGGGCGACACTGGCGAAGTTCACGCTGGCGCAGTGCGAGCGGGCCGCGGCGGCGGCGCGGGCGGCGGACAGTGCCGAGGAGGCGCGGAGCGCGGCTCAGGGCGTGCTGTCCGGCGAGTAGCCGCCGGGCGGCCGGCGGCCGGGTGTTCAGGGGCGTCCCGCCTGCGGGTGGGGCGCCCCTGATGTGTCCCGGACGCGGCCCGGACGCGGTCTGGGGGGTGTCCCTCCGTCGCGTTCCCGGTCGTCTTCCGGTGTTGGCCGCGGTCAGTGGCGGTGGTCCGCTCCGCTGCTCTCCTCCCCCAGGTCCGGCGGTGCGCAGTAGTCGACGCCGGATTCGGGGGCGATGAGGTCGCCCGACTCGGCGTCGGTGCAGTAGGCGTCGAACACCTCGGCCGCGGTGAGCGGTTCGAGGGCGCCGGCGCGCAGCCGCCAGCCCTGGACGCGGTCGGCGGTGCCGGGGGCGCTGGTGCGCAGGACGAGTCCGCCGGGGCTGCGGGTGGCGAGGCCCAGGGCGAGGACGCTGGTGAACTCCAGGGCCTCGGCCTCGTCCAGACGGGTGGCGCCGTGGGCGTCCTCGTCGCCGTGCAGGACGGAGACGAGGGTTTCCGGTGCGCCCGAGACGGTGCACACGAGGTGCCGCTCGCCGGGCGGGGCGGTGTCGAGGATACGGACCACGAGGTCGGAGGCGCGGGTGAAGGCGGCCCGGCCGATGTCCTCGCCGCAGGTGGGGCAGGGGCCGAGGCGGGTCAGCAGGGTGGTGGCGTATTCCCAGGTGGCCCGGCGTACGGCCGCGTCGACGAGGGTGGGGACGAGCGCGGCGAGCGGGCCGCCGTCGTAGGGGACGGTGGGGCCGGTGGCGGCGAGTTCCGCGGTGAACCGGGTGCGGCTCGCGGGCAGGTCGGGGTCCAGGCCGGTCTCGGCGCAGTAGGCGGCGTAGTCCTCGGGGTCGAACAGGGCGAGGGTGGTGTGGCCGCCGTACGCGGCGCGGTTCTTCAGGACGTCCTCGACCTGGCGGAGGTAGGTCGGGTGGTCGTCGAAGGTGAAGCTGCGGTAGCGCCGCATGGCGCGGAAGTCGTGTTCGTCGGCGAGCAGGCCGATGGTGCCGGCGATCTCGCGGCGCAGGACGCTGCGCATGGTCCGGTCGTCGGTGTGCGCCATGTTTCCCCCATGTGTGCGCGGTCGATGAATGCTCACTCACCGTAACCGTCGGCACTGACAACGCCGGGTGAGAACGCTGTGACCTGCGGTTTACCGGATGCGGGTCGGCCCCGGAGACGTCGAGCACGACGGTGGTCCGGGGCCGTTCGCAGGGAGGCACGGCACGAAGGCACGAGGGGAGGCGCGAGGGGAAGGGGTCAGCCGCGCTTGCGGGCCAGTTCCTCGTAGTAGGCGAGCAGCGTGAGGTCGTCGATGGAGCCGGGGTTGACCGCCTTCTCCAGCGGGGTGCCCTGGAGGAGGCGCTTGACCGGGACCTCGATGCGTTTGCCGGTCAGGGTGTGCGGGACGCCGGGCACCTCGATGATCTCGTCGGGGATGTGGCGCGGCGAGAGCTGTTCGCGGATGGCCCGCTTGATCTTGTCCAGCAGCGCGTCGTCCAGCTCGGCGCCGGGGGCGAGGTGCACGAACAGCGGCATCCAGTAGCCGCCGTCGGGCTGTTCGATGCCGATGACCAGGGATTCCTTGATCTCGGGCAGCCGCTCGACCACCTCGTAGATGTCGGCGGAGCCCATGCGGACGCCCTGCCGGTTGAGGGTGGAGTCGGAGCGGCCGTGGATGATCACGCTGCCGCGCGAGGTGAGGGTGATCCAGTCGCCGTGGCGCCAGACGCCGGGGTAGGTGTCGAAGTAGCTGTCGTGGTACCGGCTGCCGTCGGGGTCGTTCCAGAAGCGGATCGGCATGGAGGGCATGGGCTTGGTGACGACGAGTTCGCCCACCTCGTCCACGAGGGGCTTGCCCGCGGGGTCCCAGGCCTGGAGGTCGGTGCCGAGGGTGGCGGCCTGGAGTTCACCGGTGTGCACGGGCAGGGTGGGGACGCCGCCCGCGAAGCAGGAGCAGACGTCGGTGCCGCCGCTGACGGAGGCGATCCACAGGTCCTCGCGGACCTCGTCGTGCAGCCAGCGGAAGCCGTCGGGCGGCAGCGGGGAGCCGGTGGTGGCGACGCACTCGACGCGGGAGACGTCGTAGTCGCGGGACGGGTGGACGCCGGCCTTGCGGCAGGCCATGACATAGGCGGCGGAGGTGCCGTAGAGGGTGGCTCCGGTGCGTTCGGCGACCTTCCACTGGGCGCCGGTGTCGGGATAGCCGGGGCTGCCGTCGTACAGGATGATCGTCGTACCCGTGAGCAGGCCGGAGACGAGGAAGTTCCACATCATCCAGCCGGTCGAGGTGTACCAGAAGAAGCGGTCCTCGGGGCCGAGGTCGCAGTGCAGGCCCAGCTGCTTGAGATGTTCGACCAGGATGCCGCCCTGGGACTGCACGATGGCCTTGGGCAGGCCGGTCGTACCCGAGGAGTAGAGCACCCACAGCGGGTGGTCGAAGGGGACCTGTTCGAAGACGGGCGCGGTGTCGCCGCAGGTCACGGCGGACCATTCGAGGGCGCCCTCGGGTGCCTCGGTGCCGAGCAGCGGGATGTGGACGACCGCGCGCAGGGTGGGCAGTTCGCGGCGGAGTTCGGCGACGGTCTCGCGGCGGTCGTGCTCCTTGCCGCCGTAGCGGTAGCCGTCGACGGTGAACAGGACGACGGGTTCGACCTGCTGGAAGCGGTCGAGGACGCTGCGGGCGCCGAAGTCGGGGGCGCAGGAGGTCCATACGGCGCCGACGGCCGCGGTGGCGAGCAGGGCGACGACGGCCTGCGGGATGTTGGGCAGGTAGCCGCTGACGCGGTCGCCGGGGTGTACGCCGAGGGCGCGCAGTTCGGCGGCGAGGGAGCCGACCTGGCCGCGCAGTTCGGCCCAGGTGACGGGGCGCGGTTCGTGGGTCTCGTCCACATGCAGCAGCGCGGGCTCGTCGGGGCGGTCCTCGGCGGCGCGCAGGGCGTGTTCCGCGTAGTTGAGGGTGGCGCCGGGGAACCACTGGGCGCCGGGCATCGTACGGTCCCCGAGCACCCGGCTGTACGGGGTGGAGAAGCGGACGTCGAACCATTCGGTGACGGCCTTCCAGAAGGCGTCCAGGTGGTCGACGGACCAGCGGTGCAGCGCGGCGTAGCCGCCGTCGGCCGGGGCCCCGTGGTGGGCGGCGGCCCACGCCTGGAACGCGGTGATGCGTGCCTGGGCGATCCGCGTGGGATCGGGCTGCCAGAGCGGCTGGGGGTTCGCGGTCGACATGGGCGGCTCCCGGACTGTACGCGTCGTGTGCGTCGGTCCGCGCACGGCTGGGTGTGCGCGTGACGCGGGCTGACAGGGACGATGCCACGTGATCGACTTCCACACCAGGGTGAGCTTCGTATCATCCGTCTGGCGAAACGGCGGGTCCGGCAGAGGTGAACGGAAGTTGAACGGCACGCCCGTCGGGGGCGCTCGGTGGCAGGGTGAGCAGCATGGACGGTCGTGACCTGGTGCGTTCGATGCGTGTGATCGGTTCGGGACGGGCTGCGCGGGGGGTGCGGGCGGCGTGGCGCAGACGGCGGATCGACGCCGCCGGGCTGCCGCGGCGGGGCGCGGAGCGGGCGCGGGTGCCGGGGCAGGTGGAGAGCGTGGAGCCGGGGCCCGGCGGCGGGGTGATCCGGTTCAGCCGCTCGGAGCTGCGGGTCACGGTCGCGGTGAACGGCGCGGTGTTCTGGGGCTGGGACGGGGCGGCGCCGCAGCCGTCGTACGCGCTGGCGGGCAGCGGCCCGGAGCCGGATCCGCGGGCGCTCCTGGAGCCGGACAAGGACGGCGGCTGGCGGGTGGTGGCCGAGCGGGTGACGGTCGTCGTCTCCCGGCACGGCGCGGTGGAGGTGTGCACGCCGGGCGGTGTGGTGCTCCGCCGGGAGCTGCCGCCGCGCTGGTGGGAGCCGGTCGGCGGGGGCGAGGCGCGGTGGATGCAGCGCTCGGAGGTGGCGGCGGACGCCCGGTTCTTCGGCCTCGGCGGGCGCGCGTCGGGGCCCCGGCTGCGCGACGGGTCGTACCGGCTGTGGAACACCGATCCCGGTGGTGCGTTCGGGCCGGGTGACGATCCGCTGTACCTGACGATGCCGGTGCAGCTGGTGGTGGCGGACGCGGGGACGCACCTGGTGTTCCACGACAGCACGTGGGACGGCACGGTGGTCCTGCGTGAGGGCGAGGAGGGCGCGGGGTCCGGGCACGACCGGGCGGGGCGCTGCGAGCTGCGGATGGACGGCGGGCCGCTGCGCTGCTGGGCGATGGTGGGTCCGCCGGCGCGGGTGCTGCTCACCTGGGCCTCGCTGACGGGGGCGCCCGCGCTGCCGCCCGCCTGGGCACTCGGTCACCAGCACGCGCGGTTCGGGTTCGGCAGCGAGCAGGAGGTGCGCCGGATCGTGGCGGGCTATCAGGAGCGCCGGCTGCCCCTGGACGCCGTCCATCTGGACATCGACCACTACGACGAGCACCGGGTGTTCACGGTCGACCGGGAGCGGTTCCCGAAGCTGCCGGTGCTCGCGGAGGAGCTGCGCCGGGACGGGATCCGGCTGGTGTCGGTGGTCGATCCGGCGGTGCGGGCGGCGCCGGGCGACGCGGTGTACGACGGCGGTACGGCGGTGGACGCCTTCGTGCGGGACGCGTCGGGGCGGCCGGTGCGGGGGGTGGTGTGGGCCGGTGAGTCCGTGTACCCGGACTTCACGCATCCGCGGGTGCGTCAGTGGTGGGGCGGGCTGTACGCGGAGCGGTTGGAGCAGGGGTTCGCGGGGTTCTGGCACGACATGAACGAGCCGGTGTCCTTCAACGCCTTCGGCGAGCCGACGCTGCCGCGCTCGGCCCGGCACGCGCTGGAGGGGCGCGGCGGGGATCATCGTGAGGCGCACAACGTGTACGGGCTGTGCATGGCGCGCGCGGGCTACGAGGGGCTGCGCGAACTCGCGCCCCAGGAGCGGCCGTTCCTGTTCTCGCGGTCGGGCTGGGCGGGGCTGCAGCGGTACGGCGGCACGTGGTCGGGCGAGGTGGCGACCGGCTGGCCGGGGCTGCGGGCGTCCCTGTCGCTGGTGCTGGGGCTCGGTCTGTGCGGGGTGCCGTACTCGGGCCCGGATGTCGGCGGGTTCGACGGCAGCCCGTCACCGGAGTTGTACCTGCGGTGGTTCCAACTCGGGGCGTACCTGCCGCTGTTCCGCACGCACGCGAGTGCGCGGGCCGGGCGGCGTGAGCCGTGGGAGTTCGGGCCCGAGGTGCTGGAGCACGCGCGGGCGGCCCTGCTCGAACGCCGCCGGCTGCTGCCGTACTTCGTGACGCTCTCCCATCTGGCCCGGCGCACCGGCGCGCCCTATGTACGGCCGGTGTGGTGGAGCGCGCCGGAGGACCGGGCCCTGCGCGACTGCGAGGACACGTTTCTGCTGGGTGACAGCCTGCTGGTGGCACCGGTGCTGGAACCGGGCGCGGACCGGCGGGTGGTGCGGCTGCCGCGGGGGCGGTGGTACGACACGGTGACGGAACGGGCGTACGAGGGCCCGGCCCAGGTCGTGGTGGAGGCGCCGCTGTCCCGGATACCGGTGTTCGCCCGAGCGGGCGCGGTGGTGCCGGTGCGGGGCGACGAGGGTCTCGAACTGGAGACCTGGGCGCCGGCGCCCGGCCGGACCGGGGGCGGTCTGGTGGTCCGGGACGGAGGCGACGGCTGGGACATACCGGAGATGGAGCGGTATGCGGCGCGGTGGGAAGGTGAGGAGGTGGTGGTGACTCGGGGGGACGAGACCGGGGCGGGTACGCCGCAGTGGCCGGTGCGGGTGCGGGGGTTGGGGTAGGGCGGGCTCGGGTGCGGTGAGTCGGGGGCGCTCCGCGGGGGGTGGGTGGCAGGGTCGGGTGAGGCAGACGTGGGGGGGCCGGGGGGCCAGGTCAGGGGCGCGCTGCCGGGGCCGGGCACGTGGGGATGCCCGGCTGGGGCGGTCGGTCAGTAGCGGCCCTCGAACCAGGCGCGGACGGCGACGCTGTGGAGGGGGAAGGCGAGGTCTTGGGGGCGGCGCAGGAGGTGCCAGCCCTCGGTCTCGGGGGTGGGGCCGGACGGGGGAAGGGCGTCGGCCGGGCGTTCGGGGAGGAGACCGAAGAGGAGCAGGTGGCCGTCGGGGGCGCTCATGGCGTCGACGAGGCGGACGTCGCGGGCGGCGGCGTCGATGCCGGTCTCCTCCTTGAGTTCGCGGACGACGGCCTGCTTCCAGTCCTCGCGGTCGTCCACGTAGCCGCCGGGCAGGGCGGTACCGCCGCGGGCGGGGGCGACGGTACGGGTGATGACGACCAGGGCGGTGCCCTCGGTGTCGTATACGGGCTGGAGCGCGATCGCCACGGGCAGCGGGTTGCGGTAGGCGACGGTGCCGCAGGACGGGCAGGTGCGCGGCCAGCCGGTGATGCCCTCTCCATAGGGCACCCCGCAGGCGGAACAGTGCGATCCCGGCGCGGAGTTGGCAGTTGGTTGCTGATTCTCGGACACGCGCGGACTGTATCCGATCACGGGAACGACGTCTTCCGTAAGTGGTGTTGTCCGGCATGGGCACGGTCTGGCCGATTCCGGTCGGCCGTGGGTCACGCCGTCGGCATGTGTCCCGGTCGGTGCAGCAGGGCGGCCGTGAACGTCTCGCGATGCTCCGCCAGCCACGTCTGCATGCGGTCCCAGCGTTCCCATCCACTGCGCTCGGCCAACGCCTTGAGGTAGAGGGCGTCGCCGTCGGCCACGCGGCGGGCGACGAAGGCCCGGCAGACCTCCGTGGCCTGCTCGATGACGCCGGGCAACCGAGCACGGTCCCCCGCCGTGAGGCCGTAGCCGTCGGCAAGGGTCCGCAGCCGTGCGGGCGCGTCCAGCCCGGCCGGGTGGACGGCGGCCGCGGATCGGGGATCGAGCATGGGCACCCAATAGCGTGCGGTCATGGCGACGTCCCAGAGCGGGCGGCCGGGAGCCGCCAGGTCGAAATCGATCAGGGCAACGGCGCGGCCGTCGCGGAAGACGACGTTCTCCGGGCACACGTCGTTGTGGCACAGCGTCGGTCCCCCCTCCGGGTCGGCCAGGTCGCGGGGCCACTCGGCGCGGGTGTCGACCGCGACGGTCGCGCTGGTCTCGTGCAGACGCCGCAGCAGGCTTCCCACCGATGCGAGGGCGGCCTTCGTCATCGCCCAGTCCGGGAAGGGCGGCAGGGGCACGTCGCCGGGGATGAACGTCAGCCGCTCACGGCCGTCCGCGGTGAGACCGACCGGGGTCGGCGCCGCGTCGAAGCCGTGCTCCTTCAGCGCGCGGAGATGGGTGTGCAGGGCGCGCACGTTGCGCGGTGCCGGGCGCTCGACCAGCGCACCGCGGCGCAAGACCGCCCCCGCGTTCGCCATCCCGCCGGCCAGTGCCTCGCCCTCGGCCGTCATGCCGATCACGCTACCGCCGGATCGACTTGTACGGCACCTTCCGGACCGACGGCGTGGGTTCCGCGCCGGACGCTCCCCACCGATCCTCCCGGCCGTGGCGGTCTCACTCCGGAGCGGTCGGCACGTCGCGGGCCTGGCGGTCCAGTTCGCTGCCGATCTCGTCCCGTAGCGCATCGTGTTGCGGGCCGAGCCTGAACCGCTCGTCACTCCACCGGTCACGCGGATACAGCCACACCAGCCTGCCCACCAGCTCGGCCGGCTCCCATGCGAATCGCGGCCAGACATGGGCGTGCAAGAACGGGTCCGTGTTGCCGAGGATCTCCAGGTTGAGTCGAGGATCAAGACCTGAATCCCCGCTCTCCCCACCGCCGGGGAGGGGGCTTTCGGGTGCCGTTCGACGTCACGCTCTGTGATCGGTCAGGAATGCTGTGTGAACGTCTCATGAACTGAGCCTGGGCGCACGTGCGCGGCGCCATCATGCTCCCGTGCACTCCTGGACGGACACTCTCCGCTTCGCCTTCCAGCCGCTGGTCAACCTGAGGACGGGCGCGGTCGCCGCACTGGAGGCATTCGCCCGCCCGGAGACCGGCGACATCGTGGCCGAGGCCCGCCGCGATCCCGAACTGGACGGCGCGCTGGCCGTGCTGGCGTTGCGCGCAGCCGTGCACCGGGAGCGGCTGCTGCCCCTGCACGTGAACGTGTTCGCGGCCACGCTCGCCGACCTCGGCGGCCTCACCCCGCTGCACGACGCGGTGCGAGCGGCGGGGCGGGGGCCCTGGGAGGTGACGCTGGACGTCGTACCGCCGTACACGCATGTGCCGCACCGGGCGTTACTGGAGGCGGTGGCGGCGCTGCGGGAGCAGGGGTTCCGGATCAGTGCCGACGGGGTCGGGGACGGCGACGTGCCGCTGCGGCTGCTCACCGATCTCTGTCCCGACCTGGTCAAGCTGGACGCCTCGCTGCTGGCCCGGCCGGCCGCGGTACGGGCGATGCGCACGCTGTGCGAGGAGCTGGCCGCCCTGGTCGTGGTGGAGGGGGTGGAGACCGAGGGCCAGTACGCGGCGGCGGTGTCGGCGGGAGCGCAACTGGCGCAGGGCGAGCTGTTCGCGCCGCCGGCCCGGATCCCCGCCGCGGACGTCTACGTGCCGTCCCCCTCCCCCGCCGCGCCCTCCGGGGCGGCGACCGGGCCGTCGGTGCGGGAGTTCGTGCGCCCGGCCGCCGTACTGCCGTTCACCGCGTCTGCGGGGCAGGTGCGGGCCCTGCTGACCGGCTCGCCGGACGTCTCCGGGGTGCTGCTGGTGGACCTGGCGGGCCGGCCGGTGCGGTCGGTGCACCGCTCGCGGTTCCTGCTGTCGATGTCCGGGCGCTACGGGCACGCGCTGTACGCCGATCGCCCTGCCGCGCGGCTCGGGGACGCCCCGCGCACGGTCGGGGTGGACGCCACCGCCTGGGAGGTGCTGGACGTGGTGGCGATCGGTGGCCGGGACCGGACCAGCGACGATGTCGCGGTGGTCGACGCGCACGGGCGGTGCGTGGGCGTCGTACGGCTCGCGGATCTGGTGCGGGCTTTGGCCGAGAGCCGGGTGGAGGAGGCGGCCGGGCTCAATCCGCTGACCCGGCTGCCGGGTTCGGACGCGATCACCGGGGAGGTGGACCGGCGGATCGCGGCCGGACGGCCGTTCGCACTGAGCTGGCTGGACATCGACCACTTCAAGGAGGTGAACGACGGGGCCGGGTTCGCGGCAGGTGACGAACTGATCCGCTCGGTGGGGCGGGCGCTGACGCAGGCGGTCGCCGGGCAGGCGCGGGTGGGGCACATCGGCGGGGACGACTTCCTGGTGCTGGCCGACGAGGAGGCGCTCGGGCCGCTGGCCGCGGCGGTACTGAACGCCCCCTGGTCGGCGGGCGGTCGGCCGGTCACGCTGTCGCTGGCGACCGTGGTGTGCGGGCCGGGCAGCGTGCGCGACCACCACGAGGCCGCCGCCGAGCTGGCTCCGCTGAAGCGGGCGGCGAAGGCGCTCGGCGGGGCGGGCTGGGTGCTCGGCCGTGCGGGGCTGGCCGGCCACGAGGTGCGGCGGGGTGGCGGGGCGGTGGCGTCGGTGCGGGCAGCGGCAGTCGAGCCTCCGCGGTGAACGGCCGCCGCCCGCAGCCTGTTGGGGCCGGCCCGTGCCTCAGCTGCCGACCGGCTGGCGGCGCGCGGCCGAGTGGCGCATGGCGTGCTGGATGAGGTCGATGAGCACGTCCTTGGCGGACTCCCGGTCGCGGGCGTCGCAGAGCAGCACGGGCACTCCGGGGTCCAGGTCGAGCGCCTGGCGGACCGAGTCGGCGGGGTAACGGGCGGCGCCGTCGAAGCAGTTGACGGCGACCAGGAAGGGGATGGAACGCCGCTCGAAGTAGTCGACGGCGGCGAAGCAGTCCTCCAGGCGGCGGGTGTCGGCGAGTACGACGGCGCCGAGCGCGCCCTCGGACAGCTCGTCCCACATGAACCAGAAGCGCTCCTGTCCTGGCGTGCCGAACAGGTACAGCACCAGGTCCTCGCGCAGGGTGATCCGGCCGAAGTCCATGGCCACGGTGGTGGTGCCCTTGGCCTCCACCCCGCTGGTGTCGTCGACCGGGCGCCCGGCCTCGGTCAGCCGCTCCTCGGTGCGCAGCGGCCGGATCTCGCTGATCGCGCCGACCAGGGTGGTCTTGCCCACCCCGAAGCCGCCCGCCACCAGGATCTTGAGCGTGACGGGCTCGACCGGGGAATCGCCGTGCTCACTGCGCCCGAGGACCATCGTTCACTTCTCCTGCTTGCCGGGGTTCGGGCGACGGGCGGCCGCAGCCGCCGCCACCGGGGGTTTTCGATGACGAGTACGCCGCGCGGGACCAGCTTCCTCAGCGGGCCGACCTCGCCGGACAGCGAGATCCGCGGGAAGCCGGTGCGGGCGGCGGGTTCGCCGGTGGCGCGTTCGTGCGCGGGGTGCGGGCGGACGACGGCGACGGCGCGGATCCCGTCGTCGTGCGCCTGCTGGAGGGCGGGCGCGAGCACGTCCAGGGCGGGGGCGCGGATGCCGGTGACGGCGGCGGGCCGGTGATCGCGGTGGCCGGTTCCGTGCAGGTGCCGCCTCGGCCGACCCGGAACTGGCAGCCTGCCACCTCAGTACTCCGCTTCCGCGCCGGTCACAGCGCCCGCAGGCCGTTGATCACGTCGCGCAGAATACTCTCGTCCGGCAGCTCGGCCGGGGGCACCGGCCGGGTGACATGGACGAGTTCCGCGTGCACGAGATCGCCGACGAGGACCCGGACGACACCGATGGGCAGGTCGAGTTCCGCGGCCAGTTCGGCGACCGACTGCGGGGTGCCGCGGCACAGGTCCACGATGTCCACGTGCTCGGGCGAGAGCGTCGGGTCCGTCTCCGGGTCCCCGGCGGCGGGCTCCGTGACGACCACCGCGATCAGATCGAGGCGGTGCTGGGCCGTACTGGTGGTACGGCCGCGCGTCATGGCGTAGGGGCGGACGACCGGTCCGGCGTCGTCGTCGAACCAGTGGCTGCTCACCTGACCGTCTTCGCTCATGTCATCCCACTACCCGCCCGTGGGCAGGCCCGTGCGCGGGGCGGTGCCCAGGTGCACACCGACCCGCTTGACCAGGAGCGTCATCTCGTAGGCGACCTGGCCGACGTCGGAGTCGGCGTCGGACAGGACGGCCAGGCAACTGCCGTCGCCCGCGGCGGTGACGAACAGGAAGGCGTCGTCCAGCTCGACGACGGTCTGGCGGACGCCGCCCGCGTCGAAGTGGCGGCCCACACCCTTGGCGAGGCTGTGGAAACCGGATGCCACGGCGGCCAGGTGCTCGCCGTCCTCCCTGGTCAGGTCCTTGGACACGCCGGTGGGCAGCCCGTCGCCGGAGAGAATGACGGCCTTGCGGATGCTGGCGACGCGGTCGACGAGGTCGTTCAGGAGCCAGTCGAGCTCCCCGTTGCCCGTCGCCGTGTGGTCGGTCGCCTTCGGTGCGGTCATCGACCGTCCCCCTTAGTGGTTCCTTGTGCTGTGCCGGTGTGGGCGGTCTCGCCCGTGGCATTCTCCTCCCGGCCGCGCTGCCAGCCGCGCTGGAGCGAGGCCATCCGGCTGCGGACCTCGTCGGCGTCCCGGTCGGCGGGCGCTTCGGTGCGCCCGGAACCGCGTTCGGGGTCCTGCCTGAGCTGGGGGGCGAGGCTGGCCTGCCGCACGCGGCGGGGCAGGGCTCCATCGCCGGGTCCGGCGGCGGGGTCGCCGTCGCGGGGGGTGCGGGTGGGGCCGCCGTCGCGAGGGATGTCGGCGGAGCCACCGGGGGCGTCCGGGCCGTCGGGGGCGCTCGCGGCGGGACGGGTGCGCCGGGGAAGTGCGGGGATGCCCGGCCGGTTGGGGCCGGTGGCCGGAGTCGGGCCGGGCGTGGCGGAGTTGGTGGGCGGAGGCGCCGCCTCGCCCGCACCGGCCCGGTCGGCCGGTTCCGCCGGGCGCGGGGCGGCCGTCGTGCGGCGCGGCAGGGGGGCCGGCGCATCCCGGCGCGGCTCGCGGTCGGCGCGCTGCGGCTCGCGGTCGGAGCCGTACGCGTCCCGGTCGGGGCCGTACGCGTCGCCGTCGTGCCCGTTCCCGCCGGGGCCGTGCCCCTCTCCGGCGGCGGGGTCCGAGTCCGCCGGGTCGCGGCGGTGGGGGCGCTGGTCGGTGACCGGCCGGCCGTGCGAGCTGACCAGCTTGGGCGGCTGGCGGCGCGGCAGCGGTACGAGCCCGTGCTCGCCGGTCCCCTTCCCCGCCGGGCGCTCGGTCCCCGGTTCCCGCGCGGGGCCGTCGCCCCGGTTCAGGGCGCGGCGGTGGCGGAAGATCCCGCCGCGCTCGCTGTCCTCGTCCGGCAGGGCGCCGGGGAAGTCGGCCAGGGCGTCGAGGTCGACGGGTGCCTCCAGTTCCACCGGGCCGTCCAGGACGGTGGTGGGCAGGCCGGGCAGCGCCGCGCGGGAACGGCCCGAGGCACGCCCGGAGTTCCTCGCCGAGCGCTCTCGGTCGAGGCGGAAGCCGATGCCGTTGGTGTCCGGGACCTCGTCGCTGAGCAGCGCGTCCGGGATGAAGACGATCGCGGTGGTGCCGCCGTAGGGCGAGGGCTGGAGGGAGACGCGGACGTTCTGGCGCTGGGCGAGGCGGCTGACCACGAACAGGCCGAGCCGGTCGGTGTCGGAGAGCTCGAACTCCGGGGTCTCGGCGAGGCGCAGGTTGTTGTCCAGCAGCGCCTCGGGGGTCATGCCGAGTCCCCGGTCGTGTATCTCCAGGGTGAAGCCGTTGGCGACCCGCTCGCCGATGACCTGGACGGCGGTGTGCGGGGGCGAGAACACCGTGGCGTTCTCCAGGAGTTCGGCCACGAGGTGGGTGAGGTCGGCGACGGCCGGGCCGGTCACGGCGACCCTGGGCAGGCGCCGTACCTCGACCCGCTCGTAGTCCTCGACCTCGGCAACGGCGGCGCGGACCACGTCCATCAGCTGCACCGGGCGGCGCCACTGCCGGGAGGGCGCCGCGCCGGAGAGGATCACCAGGCCCTCGGCGTGCCGGCGCATCCGGGTGGTGAGGTGGTCCAGGCGGAAGAGGTCGGCGAGTTCGTCGGTGTCCTCGGTGCGGCGTTCCATGGTGTCGAGCAGGGTGAGCTGCTTGTGCAGCAGCACCTGGCTGCGGCGGGCGAGGTTGACGAAGACCTCGGAGACGCCGGCGCGCAGTTCGGACTGCTTGACGGCGGCCTCGACGGCGGCGCGCTGAAGGGTGTTGAGGGCCTGCCCGACCTCGCCTATCTCATTCTTGTCGTACTCCAGGCGCGGCACCTCGGTCTCCACGTCGACCTGCTCGCCGGCCGACAGGCGGCGCATCACGCCGGGCAGCCGGACGCCGGCGGCCTCGTGCGCCTCCAGGCGCAGCCGGCGCAGGTCGCGGATGAGGCCGCGGCCGATCCGGACGGACAGCACGAGGGAGAAGACCACGGCGATCAGCCCGAGCAGGCCCGCGACGACGGCCTGCGCGATGACCCGCATGGCGACGGGATGCATACGGTGCTGGAACCGGTCGCCCGCCTGGTCGTCCAGGGTGCCGAGGTCGGCCAGGGCGCTTCCCGCGGCGGAGTCCCAGCTCTCGGCGGTGACCCCGCCGGGGGTGCCGGAGCCGTGCTCGATGACGGACGCCTCGGCCGAACGCAGCGGGGCGGTAGCGGCGTTGTCCCAGAACCGTTCGTAGCGCTCGCGTTCGGCCGCGGGCAGCAGCGGCAGGCTGATGTCGTACAGCAGGGTGCGCTGGGCGACGAGGTCGGAGATCTGCCGGATCTCCTCGCGGGTGAGCCGGCCCACCAGGAGGGAGGAGCCGAGCAGGGCGTCCTCACGGGAGAGCAGTTCACGGGCTCGGGTGAGGTTGACCAGGGCGTGCGCCTGCTGGTCCATCCCGACGTCGTCGATGCCGTCGAGCCCGGCGAGCAGCGCGTAACAGGGGTCGATCAGGCGGTCGTAGAGGTCGAGGGCACGGGCGCGGCTGATGGTGCCGTCCTCGACGCTGTGGCGCAGCGAGTCCAGGCCGCCGAAGGCGTCCAGGACGGCCGTGAGGTGTTCGCCGCCCTGGCTGCCGAGGGCGTGGCGCAGATGGCGCCGCTGCGCGTTCTCGCGGACCTTCGCGATCGCACGGTCGCTGGCGGTGCGGGTGCGCTGCAGCGCCGACAGGGAGTCGGAGGCGCGTGGGTCGGCGAGGTAGACGAGGGTCTGGCGGCGCTCCTGTTCGAGGACGCGGACGGTGTCCTCGGTGGGATAGCCGATGTTCCGCATGACATCGGACACCCGAAAGAGCTGGGCCACGTCACGGCCGGTGACCACCGTGGCGAAACCCCAGATGGCGGTCAGCGACAGCAGCGGCACGAGAAGCAGCGCCACGATCTTCCGGCGGATCGACTTCCCGCGAAAGCGCATGGCCTCCCCCAGCTCGACCCCCGCGGGCCGGGGGTGCGCATGTGCGTCAACAAACAAACGGCGCGAGCCTACTACCGCCTTACAGGTAACTCGAAGGCGTGTCCGGAAGGTGAACTCCCTTAGCGGCGGCGGCACGGGGCGAGTTGTCCGGGCATTGCGGGAGATTGCCACCGTGATCCGGCGGGTACTCCGTAGCCGGACGGCAGGGCGGGGGTCGGCGGTTGGCTGGAATCTTTCCCAGGACGGGAATCTTCGCGGGGTGTTGTTCGTCCTTCTCCACGGGAGTTGGGGGCGGATTGGGCCAGGGGAGCCCCGCCTCGCACCCCGGCCGCGTAAATCCGCGCAAGCCGGGCAGCTACTGGGGAGTCGGGGCTCCGGATACCGGGGCGAGGGGTCCTCGGGCGGTGGGGAGTGAGTGACACGGTGAAGGGCACTGCGCAGCGGTACGGGATACAGCAGGACCGCCGGCCGTTGTGGGTCGAGGAGCCCGCGCGGCGGCATCCGCTGCCCGATCCGGTGCGGACGGCGGCGGTGCGTGCACTGATCATCATCTCGGTCACGCTGATAGAGGCGATGGTGGCGTTCCTGTGCACCATGGCCGAGTCCTGGCCGGCGTTCCCCATGGTGATCAGCAGTGTGCTGAGCACCGTGGTGGCCACCTGGGCCGTGGTCGACGTCTGGGTCACCCGCCAGGTGTGGAACCAGCGGTACGGCGTGGTCTCCGAGCCCAGCAGCACGGCCCGCGCGCTGCGCCGCGAACGCCGGGCGCGCCGGCGCGCGGAGCGGCGGGCGCTGCGGGAGCAGGAGCGGATAAGGCGGCGGGGCGGCGCGGGGCAGCTCTCGCACCCCTGAGCCGAACCGCGGGCCGCACCGTCCGGTGGGCCTGCCGGGCGCACCGTCCGGTGGGCCGGCCCACCAGCTTGATTCGGCCACTTCGGTACGATGACGTCGCGTAGGGCGCGGGCACGGGCGCTGTGCGCGACAGATTCCGGACCGGCCGACAGGTGGTGGGAGCCGAGCCATGGCCCACGCGCGCAAGCAGCAGACGGCCGGGGCGGTGCAGTCGGTGGACCGCGCCGTGAGCGTGCTGGAGATCCTCGCCCGCGACGGCGAGGCGGGCGTCACCGAGATCGCCACCGAGCTGGAGGTGCACAAGTCCACGGCGTTCCGGCTGCTCGGTGTCCTGGAGAACCGGGGCCTGGTCGCGCAGGAGAAGGAGCGCGGCAAGTACTACCTCGGGGCCGGTGTACTGCGCCTGGCCGGGGCGGCGGCGGTGCGGCTGGACATCTCCCGGGAGGGCGTCCCGGTCTGCCGGGACGTCGCCGACGAGCTGGGCGAGACGGTGAACATCGCGGTGCCGGACGAAGACGCCGCCGTCAACATCATGCAGGCCCGTGGCACGGCCTCGGTGGCCGCGCAGAACTGGCTGGGCCGGCGCACCCCGCTGCACGCCACCTCCAGCGGCAAGGTGCTGCTCGCGCATCTGCCGCCCGCCGCGCGCGAGAGCCTGCTCGCACGGCCCCTGCACCGGTTCACCGAACACACCGTCACCGACGCCGCGAGGCTGCGGGACGAGCTGGCCACCGTGGTGGAGCGGGGCTACGGCGTGACGGTCGAGGAGCTGGAGCCGGGCCTCGCCGCGGTGGCCGCGCCGGTGCGGGCGCACGACGGCGAGGTGATCGCGGCGATCAGCGTCTCCGGACCGGTGTACCGGCTGAACTCCGGCCGGCTGGCGGAGACGGCCCGGCGCACGGTCGCGGCGGCCACGGAGCTGTCCCGCCGCATGGGCTACGGCTTCTGAACCGCGACCCCCGGAAAACGGCGCGCGTGCGGCAGGACCGTACGCCGACGGCGGGACCGCGCGGCGCCGGTGCGGCCGTACCCGCCGGTGAGGCCGCAGGCCATCGGTAGGACCGCGCGCCGCCGCTGGGATCGGCGAGCGGCCCCCGCGCCCCCTAGGCGTTCACCGTCGGCTTCTTGAACATCCGTGTCGCGGTGATCTCGCTGTGCACCGCCTCCTCCGTCCCCGTCTGCTGGGGGAGGCCGGGGCGCAGGTGTTCCTCGACGCTGATGTACTTCAGTCCCGCCCTGAGGTCCGCGTCGTTGCGCAGCCGGATGACCAGCGGGAACTCGGCCAGGGCCGTGGTGTCGAACAGACCCGTGGTGTAGAGGAGCTGGACGCCGAGGGCGTCGGAGACGGCGCGCTGGAGTTCCAGGAGGTACGTCGCGTTGGCGCGGCCGATGGGGTTGTCCAGGAACAGTGTGCCCGCGTGCCGGTGCTTGTCGCGGCCCCGGTCGTTCGAACGGAGCGCGGCCATCGTGCAGTACAGCGCGATGGCGGCGGTGAGCAGCTGGCCGCCGGAGAAGACGTCGCCCATCTGCCCGACCGGGACCCGCTCGGCGCGCAGCACGGCGTCGGGCTTGAGGATCTCCACGGCCACGCCCTTGGGCTCCAGGGCCGCGGCGACACCGCGCAGCAGCAGGGACATGCCGTCGCGCCGCAGGTCGGAGTTCTTCCTGACGGCGGCGCGGGTGGCGTCGTCGATGACCTCGCCGAGCCGTTCGGTGAGCGTGGCCTGGTCGGGCTCCTCGAAGCGGATGCGCAGGAACTCCTGGCCGGACCACTCGCCGAGCCCCTCGGGCAGCCGGGACAGGCGCTGGGCGGAGCGCAGGGTGGCGAGGGCCGACTCCACGAGGCCGCGCAGCCGGTCCACGATCGAGTCGCGGTTGCGCTCCAGCTGGGCCAGCTCGTCGGTGAGGACCCGCAGCCGGGGTGCGAAGGCGTCCGCCCACTTCTGCGCGTGCTCGGGCAGCGCGGCGGCGGGCAGCTCGCGGATCTGCTGCCGGGCGGGGGTGCGGACCTGTTCGTAGCGCGTGGAGTTGGCGTGCCGGACCAGTACGTCGCTCGCCTCGCGCACCCCGGCCTCGGCGGCGGACAGATCGGCGGCGCAGCCGCGCAGCGAGCGGCGGGCCTCGGCGGCGGACTGCCGCGCCTCCTCCAGGCCGCCCGGATAGGGCTCGGTCTCCTCCTGCTCCTCCTCGCCCGCCTGTTCGCGCAGCAGGTCGCGGAGCATCGCGGCGATCTCGTCGAAGCCGCCGGCCGCGTCCTCGGCGGCGCGGTGGGCGGCCAGCAGCTCGCCGTGCGCATCACGAGCCCGGGCCAGTGCCTCGGTGCGGGCGGCGAGTTCGGTGGTCGCGGTGCGCAGCAGCGCCTGGGCGTGCTCGGCGTCGCGCGGCAGCAGTTCCTCGGGCAGCTCGGTGTGCGCCTCGCCGTCCTCGGGGGCGTGCCGCTCGGCCTCGCCGCGCAGCCGGCCGAGCTGCTCGCTCGCAGTGGACATGCGGGTCTCCAGCAGCTGCACCAGCTCCTCGGCGCGGGCGGCGGCCGCCTGCCGGGACGGCCCGTCGGAGCCGTCGGGCGACTGGAGGAGCTGCTCGGCGCGGGTGCGGACCTTGTTGCTGAGCCGGTCCAGTTCGGCGCGGGCGGCACTCTCGTCGCTCTCGGCGCGGGCCTGCTCGGCGCGCAGGTCGGCACCGACGCCGACCTTCTCGTACACCTGGGACGCGGCCCGGTACGCCTCGCGCAGGGCGGGCAGTGACGCCTCGGGCGCACCGGTCTCCTCGACCGGTACGTCGTCGGGGGCGCCGGCGATCTCGGCGCGCTCGGCGCGCAGGGCGCGGGCGGTGCGGCGGGCGTCGTCGGCGGCGCGCTGGGCGGCGCGGCGGTCCTCGTCGGCGGCGCGGGCCCGCTCCAGGCAGGTCTGGGCGCGGGCCTCGGACTCGGCGGCCTCGTCGGCGAGTTCGCGCAGCCGGGCCTGCCAGCCGGCGCGTTCGCGCAGCCGGAAGGCGAGTCCGGCGAGGGCGTCGGCGGCGCGCCGGGCCTTCTGGGCGGCCTCCTGGCGTTCGTCGCGGATCCGGACGGCCTCGGCGGCGCTCTCCTCGGCCTCCGCGCGCAGGGCGCGGGCCTCGGCGAGTTCGGCCTCGGCCTCCTCGGCGAAGGCGCGGGCCTCCTCGGCGGCGCGGGCGAGTTCGGCCAGCCGGCCGGCGGGGCAGCCGGTGCGCCAGGAGGCGAGGCGGGCGGCGAGTTCGCGGTCCTTGCCGAGCCGGGCGGCCAGCGCCCGGATCTCCTCGTCGCGCTCGGTGGCGCGGGCGCGCAGGGCCTGGCGCTCCTCGTCGGCGGCGTGCTCGTCGTGCATGGCCGGGTTCGGCGGCACGAGGAACACGCCGTCCGTGGCGGTGCCTTCGGCGGGGGTCGGGGCAAGCAGGGCGGCGGCGGTGCCGACGGCGACGGCGGAGCGGGGCAGCAGGGCGGCGTCGGCCAGCGCCTCGCGGGCCCGTGCGTGGGTGTCGGGGTCGGTGATGATGACACCGTCGACCAGCTCGGGCCGGGCGGCGAGCACCCGTGCGTGGTCGGCGGGGTCGACGGCCTGGGCGAGATAGCGCCAGCCGGGCAGGGCGGGGATGCCGTGCTCGCCGAGGAATTCGACGGCGGCGAGGACATCGGGGCCGGGCGGCAGCAGGCCGCCGTCGCCGAGCGCGCCGAGGATGCGGGCGTCGTCGGCGGCGGCCGTGCGCAGGTCGAAAAGCTGGCGTTCGGCGGTGGCGACCGCGTCGTCGAGGAGTTCGCGCAGTTCGTCGGCGCACCGGTCGAGTTCGGCGGCGGTGAGCGGGCCGGCGGGCAGGCCGTCCTGGCCGGTGCGCGGGGCGCCGGTGCTCTCCTCGGTGCGCTGGGCGGGCAGGCCGGCGCGGGGTGCCGTGCCGGGCAGGCCGAGGAGTTCGGCGAGGCGTTCCTCGGCGGCCAGCGCGTCCGCGAGGCGGCGTTCGGCGTCGTGGGCGCGTTCGGCGGCGGTCGCGGCGTCGGCGGCGCGGGCCGCGGTCAGCTCGGCGCGGGACTCGGCGGCGGCCGCCTCGCGGGCGTGCTCGGTGGCCGCGCGGGCGGCCTCGCGGGCGGTGTCCCAGGCGGCGACGGTGGTCTTCTCGGCGTCGGCTGCGGCGAGCGCGGCGCGGGCCGGGTCGGCGTCGGGGGCGCTGTCGTCGAGCCAGCCGGCGCGGACCGCCTCGGCGGTCTCCTGCTCGACCTCGGTGAGCCGCTGGCGCAGGTGTCCGGCCTCGCTGCGGGCGCGCTGGGCCTCGGTGGCGGCGGTGGTGGAGTCGCGGTAGGCGGCGTCGCCGGTCTCCTGGAGGGCGGCGGAGCGCTCCTCCTCCTCGTTGGCCAGGTCCTCGGCGCTCCCGGCGGCCGCGTGCAGGGCCCGTACGAGGTCCACGGCGGCCTTGGCGCGGGCGGCGAGGGCGGGGGCCGCGTCCCGTTCGGCCTCCTGGATGGCCGCGGAGACACGGGCGACGCGGTCGGCGGCGGCGCGGTGGCGCAGCACGGCCTCGGCGGCCTGCCAGGCGGAGTGCAGGGTGCGGGCGTCGGCCAGCTCGCGCTTCTGCGCGGCGGCCGCCTTCTCGGCGGCAGCGAGGGCCAGCGAGGCGTGCCGGTAGGCGAGTTCGGCGGCGATCAGGGAGCTGCGCTCGCGGGCGCCCTCGGAGTGGGTGACGGCGTACGCGGCGGCGGTGACCCGCTGGGCGAGGTCGGCGGCCCGGACCCGCTCCCGCACGGCGCGCGCGGACAGCCGCCGGGCGAGGGTACGGGTGCGGCGCTCGGCGCCGGCGTGGATGTCGCGGGCGCGGGCGCGGGCGTCGGCGGCCTCCACGATCCGGCCGAGCAGGTCGACCGAGCCGGCCGTGAAGTCGCGTTCGGCGATCAGCTCGGCGCGCCGGCCGAGCTTGTTGCCGAAGCCGCTGACCAGGTCGGCGAGGCCGTCGGTGTCGCGGGTGTCGGTGACCGCGCGCAGCAGCAGGTCGGTGAAGTCGGAGTCCTTCTTGACCGCGAACAGGCCGGCCGCCTCGCCCTCGTCGGCGTTCATCTCCCGCTGGTAGCGGAAGAGTTCGGGGTCGAGACCGAGTTCGCCGAGGTGTTCGGTCCAGCGTTCGTGGATCTCCTCCCAGTGCACCTCCAGGTGCGGGTACGCCTTGCCGGCTTCCATGAGGGCGTCGCGGAAGCCCTTCATGGTGCGGCGGCGGCCCCGGGCGCCGGACACGCCCTCGGCGGCGGCCCGCACCGCGGTGGACTCGGCCACCGGGAGGTTGTCCAGGCTGAGTCCGGGGCCGGGCCGGAAGGAGTACCAGGCCTCGGCGAACTTGCGCGGGTCGTTGGAGACCTGGCGGCCGCGCCATTCGCTGGCCTTGCCGACGACCACGCACTCGCCGGTCAGCACGTGCTGCCACTCCAGGGCGACGTGGCCGCAGTCGTCGGCGAGCAGGAACTTGCGCAGCACGCCGGAGCTGGCGCCACCGAGGGTGTTGCGGTGGCCGGGGAGCATCACCGAGAAGATCAGCTTGAGCAGTACGGACTTGCCGCCGCCGTTCTCCAGGAACAGCACGCCCGCGGGCGCGGGACGGCGCGGCGGACCGGACGGCTCCTCCGCGAAGAACTCCGCCTGCGTGGGCACCGGGTCGGGCACGGGCTCGCCGACGCCCCGCAGGTCGAGCACGGTGTCGGCATAGCGCGCACCGGCGGGCCCGATGGAGTAGAGGCGGACGCGGGACAGCTCGTACATGGCGGACTCTCGTAAGTCTGGTGACAGGTGCGGTCGTTCGGGGGCGCGGGGCCGGTCAGGAGTGGAAGGGCAGGCCCGCGTCGGCCACCAGGTCCAGGTCGTCGGTGTCCTCGGCGGGCAGCAGGCTGGCAGTGCCGTCGGTCACCGGGACCACGCCCAGCTCGATCAGTTCGGCCATGGCGGCGGTGCCGGCCAGGTCGCGGACCTGGAGCTGGTAGCGGGCGGTGGTGCGATAGGTGCCGCCGCCCTCGTCGCCGGTGCGCTGGAGAAAGCCGGAGTCGGTGAGGAAGGCGAGGGCCTTGGCGACGATGCCGGTGGTGGAGGAGGCGGGCCGGCGGGCGTCCTTGGTGGCGCCGGTGGCGCTGCGTCTGGCCCAGATCCGCCAGGCGGCCTCCAGGCCGGGCGCGTCGGTGGCCGGGTCGGTGTTCTCGCCCTGTTCCTCGGCGCGCTCCTCCAGTCGGCGGCAGGCCTGGCGGACGAACGCGTCGACGCCGTTGACCGTGACCCGGCCGATGTAGCCGTCGTCGGCGAGGTCCTCGGGACGCGGGAAGGCGAGGGCGGCGACGGCGAGATGGGCCAGGCCGTGCAGGAAGCGGTCGCCGGAGTCGGCGGTGGTGCGGCGCGCGTAGTCGCCCATGCGGACGGCGAACACCGAGTCCTCGGCGGCGGTCACGGCCATGCCGGCGCGCGGGGACACCTCCAGGACGACGAGCCCCAGGCCGGTGGCGACGGCGTCCGCGAGCCGGGCGAACGCCGGGTCCTCGCGATAGCGGCGCAGCAGCTCGGTGTAGTCCTGGTCGCGGGCGGCCTGGAGCTTGGGCTGGAGCCCGTAGGCGACGAGCCGCGCCGCGTCGGCGGCGTCGGCGGGGGTGACGGCGGCGGTGGCCGGCGGGGCCGGGGCCTCGGTGTCACTCCACTCGACGTGCTCGCTCACGGCTTTGACTCCTTGTCGCTCTCTGTCTTGTTCATGCTGTGCGCGGACCTCTCACGCCGGTCTCGGGACGCTCATGCGGCCCGGTCCGCCGCCATGCCGGCCGCGTCCAGCAGCGCCATGCCGACGATCAGGTCGGCGCCGCCGAACTCGGGGTCGTCCAGCTCGGTGCCGTCGTCCACCGCGAACAGCAGCTTCTCCTCGCCCTGCCGGTAGGCGGTGCCGACGGCGGGGCTGGCCGCGTGCACCGCCAGCAGGGCGACGAGGTACGCCAGATCGGGGTCGCCGGTGCGCCGGGCCTCGGCGAGCAGCCCGGAGAGCCGGCGCGGGGCGTCGGCTGGCAGGTCGAGCAGCTCCATGGCGGCGGCCAGCTGCTCCTCGCTGAACCGGCTGTCGTCCGGCGTCGCGATCAGGTCCGGCTCGGGCATCTCCGCGCCCAGGTGCTCGCGCTCCACGGGCGGGGTCAGCAGGATGTCCACGAGGTCGGCGATCCGCACCGAGACGGGGGTGCGGAGACCGGTGCCGCGGGCGAAGAAGGCGTCGGTGACCCGGCTCGCCCGCTCGACGGGGAGGGTCAGCACCGGGGCGACCAGATGGCCGTACAGGTCTATCCCGGCAGTGCTCGCGGGCGTGGCGAAGGCCTGCCGGTCCTGTTCGGCGCGGAAGAGCGGGCCCGCCTCCAGCAGCCGGGACTGGAGCTGGGTGTGCCGGCGGATGCAGTCCTTGACGATGTCGACCAGCTCGGCGGCGCGCCGCTTGTGCTCGGGCTCCTCGGTCTCGTCGCGGGCCTTGCGGATGTTGGTGAGGATCGCGTTCTCGTGGCGGTACCGGTCGGCCACGTGGTCCAGGGCCTCGGCGATCATGTCGGGTACGGCGTTGAGCCAGTCGACCGCGCGGACGTTGCGCCGGGTGGCGTCCAGGGCGCGGCGCAGGGTCTCGGAGTACTGCACCGTGCGGTAGCGGGCCTGCTCGGCGGCGAGCTGGGCGTCGGCGAGCCGGCCCCGGTTGATCAGCACCTCCAGCTTGACCTCGGCGGCGATCTGGGCGCTGGTGACGTCGGTGTCGAGGGCGCCGACCAGGACGTTGACCGCTTCGTCGGTGGTGCGCAGGTACACGGTGCCGCCGGGGCCCGGAACCTCTTCGATCAGCTTGAAGTCGTAGTCGCGGCGGACATACGTGCCGTCCGCCGTGAAGGTGCCGTAGACGGCGCGGAAGCCGCGGTCCACGCTGCCGACGTTGATCAAGTTCTCCAGGACCCAGCGGGCCACCCGTTCGTGCTCGGCCGTGGGGCGGTGCGGGGCCTGGGCGGCGATGCGGGGGATCAGGCGGGCGACGATCTGCTCGTGGTCGGCGCCGGTGTCGAAGTCCATGTTCAGTGTGACGAGGTCGATGGCGGCGAGGGCCACCTCGGCCATTCCGTAGACCGAGTACTCGCCCGCGAGGCTGCCCTTGCGGGCGTCCAGGTCGTGCAGCGGCGCGGTGCACGCGAGTGCGCGCAGCCGGCGGGCGAGGCCCTCGTCGGCGGCGGGTCCCGGCGCGGGACGCTGCGCCGTGCTGAGCTGCGGCTTGGCGGGGTCGGAAGTCACGGTGCACAGAGTAGGTCCTTGGTCTGACATCTACCCAAACGGCCGGCGCCGCCGAATCGACCGGCAGCGGGGCAGGTCGCTTCTCGGGTGCGGTGCCGTTGTGCCTGGTCACGCCCCGCGGCGCGGCCGGGGACCGGTGCCGCCCCTTCGGGGGTGCGTCTCAGGGGGCGGTGTGGTCGCCCACCCGGCTCCGGTACGCCTCCACCACCCGCTCCAGCGAATCCGCCAGGTAGGTCTTCAGCAACTCCTCCGCCGTACCCCGCTCCCCCGCCTCCAGCGCGTCCAGGATCTCCCTGTTGCGCGTCAGGTACGGCTCGTGCAGCCGACGCGGGTCGTCCACGAGGTGGAAGGCCAGGCGGAGTTCGGCGAAGACGCTGCGCATCAGCTCGTCCGTGCGGGCGCTGCGGGCGAGGGCGACCAGTTCCTGGTGGAAGTGGATGTTGGCCGTACCCACCGTTTTCCAGTCATCCTCGGCGGCCGCCGTCTCGCCCTCGGTGACCGCGTCGGACAGTCCGCGCAGGGGGTACGGCGGCTCGCCGAGGCCGCGGACGACGGCGCACTCGACGAGGGTGCGGGTGCGGTAGATGTCCTCGACGTCCTCGGCGGTCAGGACCCGCACGAACACGCCCCGGTTGAGCTCGTGGACCAGCAGGCGTTCGTGCGTGAGCAGCCGGAACGCCTCGCGCAGGGTGTTGCGGGAGACGCCGAGCGCCCCGCCGACGCTGTCTTCGGACAGCCGGGTGCCGGGCGGGAAGTACCCGTCCGCGACACGGCTCCTGAGGATGTCCGAAACCCGCTCCGCCGTGCTCGTACGGCCCAGGAGGGCACGGTCTTCGGCCAGTCCCGCCAACTGCTCTGCCATGCCCGGAATTCAACCGCAGCCGGCGGAACGAAACAACATGGGTATTGAGGGATCGTTGAACGATCCTCTACGGTGCTCGCCACGGCTCACTCCACGCACCCTCCGTCCCCTTCTGCGAGGTGCCCATGAGCACGACCCCTCCTCCCTCCGCGACCGCCTCCGCGCCCGAACAGACCGCCCAGGACGGCGCGTTCGGCTGGCTGCGCGACCTCGGCCTGCACGGGCGACGTGCGTTCGCCGGGGCTTTCGGTGGATACGCCCTGGATTCCTACGACTACTTCACGCTGCCGCTGAGCATGGTGGCGCTCTCCGCGTACTTCGGCCTGGACAGCGGCCAGACCGGTCTGTTCACCACCGTCACGCTGGTGGTCTCGGCGGTCGGCGGTGCCCTGGCGGGCGTGTTCGCCGACCGGGTGGGCCGGGTCCGGGCGCTGGTGATCACGGTGCTCACCTACGCGGTCTTCACCGTGGCCTGCGGTTTCGCGCCGAACTTCGAGACGCTGCTGGTCCTCCGGGCGCTCCAGGGCCTCGGCTTCGGCGGCGAGTGGGCGGTCGGCGCGATCCTGGTCGCCGAGTACGCCTCCGCCCGCCACCGGGGCCGTACCCTCGGCGCGGTCCAGAGCTCCTGGGCGGTCGGCTGGGCGCTGGCCGCCGTCGTCTACACGCTGGTCTTCTCCCTCGCGGGCGGCGACCTGGCCTGGCGGGTGATGTTCTGGACCGGCGCGCTGCCCGCGCTGCTGGTGCTCTGGCTGCGCCGCCGGGTGCACGACGCGCCGGCGGCCCTCGCCGCCCGTGAGCAGGACCCGCGCCGGGGCTCGTTCACCGCGATCTTCCGGCCGGGCCGGGCCGGCGCCCCCGGACTGCTGCGCACCACGCTGCTGGCGAGCCTGCTGTCCACGGGCGTGCAGGGCGGCTACTACACGCTGGCCACCTGGGTGCCGACGTACCTGAAGTCCGACCGGGGCCTGTCGGTCGTCGGCACCGGCGGCTACCTCGCCTTTCTCGTCTCGGGCGCGTTCCTCGGCTATCTGACCGGCGGCCACCTCACCGACCGGCTCGGCCGGCGCGCCACCATCTGGCTGTTCGCGCTGCTGTCGGCGGTGTGCGTGCTGGCGTACGCGCACATCCCGCACGGGGCGAACACGGTGCTCCTGGTCCTCGGCTTCCCGCTCGGGTTCTGCATGTCGGCCATCTTCAGCGGCTTCGGCTCCTACCTCAGCGAGCTGTATCCGACGGCGGTGCGCGGTACCGGACAGGGCTTCACCTACAACACGGGCCGCGCGGTGGGCGCGGTCTTCCCCACCCTGGTCGGCTTCCTGGCCGACGGCTGGGGCGTCGGCGGCGCGCTGGTCTTCGGCACGGTCGGCTACGGCATCGCGGCACTGGCGCTGCTCGGACTGCCCGAGACGCGCGGAAAGGAACTGGCATGACAAGGATGTGGCGCACCGGGGACCGTCCCGTCACCACGGTCGACGAGCGGGCGCCCGGCTGGAGTCCGCGGACCGCGCGGGCCCGGTTCCGCGCGGGTCTGGCCGGTCCCACGGCCGGGGTCGCGGCCGGGCACACCCAGGCCAACCTGATCGCGGTGCCCGCCGACTGGGCCTACGACATGCTGCTGTTCTGCCAGCGCAACCCGTTGCCCTGCCCGGTGCTCGACGTCACCGACGCCGGTTCCCCGACGACCGTGCTCGCCGAGGGCGCCGATCTGCGCACCGATCTGCCCCGCTACCGGGTGTGGCGGGACGGCGAGCTGGTCGCGGAACCGACCGACGCGCGGCCGTACTGGCACGGGGATCTGGTGGCGTTCCTGCTCGGCTGCAGTTTCACCTTCGAATGGGCGCTGAGCCGGGCGGGCGTGCCGATCCGCCATGTCGAACAGGGCCGCAATGTGCCGATGTACGTCACCGGGCGCCCGTGCCGCCCGGCGGGCCGGCTGAGCGGGCCGATGGTGGTGTCCATGCGCCCGGTGCCGCCCGAGCGGCTCGGGGCGGCGATCCGGGAGAGCAGTCTGCTGCCGGCCGTGCACGGCGGGCCCGTGCACTGCGGGGACCCGGCGGCGCTCGGCATCGCGGACCTCGACCGGCCGGACTTCGGCGACCCGGTGGTCCTCCAGGACGGCGACATCCCGGTGTTCTGGGCCTGCGGGGTGACCCCGCAGGCGGCGGTGATGGCCTCCCGGCCGCCGTTCGCCATCACCCACGCGCCGGGCCAGATGTTCCTGACGGACGCCCGCGACGAGCAGTACCGGCTGGCCGGCGTGGACTGACAGACAGAAGGACCGACGAGCCGAGGGGCTGAAGAACCGAGGATCTGACGGAAGGACTGACCGACCAGCCCACCAATCGACAGACCGATGAACGGGGGGCGGGCCCCGGCCCCCACGCCTCCCGGCTGCCGGGGCCGGGGCCGGGGTCAGCCGATACCGACCTCCAGGTCGAGCGGGTCGGACGCGGGCGGCGCGGAGCGCGGCGGGAGGCCCGTCAGAGCGGGTGCCGCGGCCGGGGCCGGGCGCCGCTCGGCAAGCGCGGCCAGGGCGGCGGCGACCGCGGCCGACGCGGCCGCGTCGAGTTCGGCGCCGGTGCCACGGGCGCGGTGGCGCAGTTCCCGGACGGCGAGGGCCAGGAGCTGGGGCAGCAGGTCCCGGCAGCGGCGGGCGACCCACGCGGTGCCCGCGGTGGCCAGCCACAGCAGGCTCGCCGCACGCGTGGGTGCCGGGAACTCCGGTTCGGGGCAGGGGGGCCGGCCGTCGGCATGACCGGCTTCGGCGAGCAGGGCGTGGAAGCGGGCGGCCAGCCGGCGGTGGCCGCGTTCGCCGGGGTGCAGCCGGTCCGCGCTCCACAGGGCCCGGTCGGCGATCCAGCCGCCGTCGGACGCGTGCAGATGGACCGCCCCGTACCGGTCGGACAGCGCGTGCACCACCGCGTTGACCGCCCGCTGGCGGCGGGCCAGCGGAGCGGCCAGCGCGCCCGGCAGGCCGAGCATCGCGCCGGGGTCGGGCAGGCAGGCGGTGAGCAGGGTGGCGCCCACGCCGGTGCAGGCCGCGTAGACCTGGTCGAGGCGGGCGGCCACCGCGTGGATGTCGAAGGTGTGGCGCAGGGTGTCGTTGACGCCGACGACCACTGCCACCAGATCGGGGCGCAGCGCGAGGGCGGCCGGGGTCTGCCGCTCCAGCACGTCACGGGTCCCGGCGCCGCTGACCGCGAGGTTGGTGAACCGCGTGCCCGCGCCGAGCGAAGGCGCGAGCAGCGCGGCCCAGCCCCGCGGACCGTCCCCGGTGAAGTCGCCCACGCCCGCGGTCAGCGAGTCCCCGAGGGCGACGAAGCGGACGGGCCTCATGCCACGCCCTCCGGGACACCCCGCCTGGTGCCGCCCCGGCCGTCCGGGCTCTCGGGGGCGCGGGCCGGCACCTGCGCGTCGTGGGCGGCGAGGAACGCCTCCACCGCCGCGCCCCAGCCGAAGCACTCGGCCCGCGCGCGTGCCGCCTCCCGGCGCCCGGCCTCGGGCCGGTCCAGGAGCAGTTCGACGGCGTCGGCGAACGCCTCCCCGTGGTCGGCCGCGCTCACCCCGGCGGACCCGATGACCTCGGGCAGCGCGGAGGAGGCGCTGGCCACCACGGGCGTGCCGCAGGCCATCGCCTCCAGTGCGGCGAGCCCGAAGGTCTCGGCGGGTCCGGGGGCGAGCGCCAGATCGGCACCCGCCTGGAGCGCGCCGAGCGCGGCCCGGTCGCAGACGTGCCCGAGGAAGGTCACCGGCACGTCCCGTTCGCGGGCGCGCTGCTCCAGGCGGCCCCGCAGCGGGCCGTCCCCCGCGACCACCAGCACCGCGCGCCGCCCGCGCCGCAGCAGCGCCTCCAGGGCGTCGAGTGCGGTGCCGGGACGCTTCTCCACGGACAGCCGGGAGCACATCAGCAGCAGCGCCTCTCCCCCGCGCGCGTGCCGGGCGCGCACGCCGGGGTCGCGCAGCGAGGGATGCCGCTCCAGCAGGTCGACGCCCAGGGGGGCGCGCACGACATTGCGTGCGCCGAGGCGGACGAACTCGCGCTCGGCGTACTCGGTGGTGCACACGACACGCGAATAGACGTGTGCGGTACGGGTGTTGAGGGCGTCCGCGGCCCGTCGGGACAGCTGCTCGGGCAGGCCCCAGGTGCGCAGCACGCCGTCGGTGGTCTCGTGGGAGACCATCACGGCGGGCACCCGCGCCCGGCGCGCCCAGCGGCCGGTCCAGCGCAGGGTGGTCCGGTCGGAGACCTCCAGCCGGTCGGGGGCGAGATGCTCCAGGAGGGCGGTGAGGCGGCGCTTGTCGCTCAGCACGCGGTAGCCGCCGGTGCCGGGGAGCAGCGGTCCGGGCAGGGTGATGACGCGGCCCTGCTCGGTGTCGGTGTCGGTGTGCCGGGCTCCGGGCACGATCAGCACCGGCTCGTGGCCCGCCGCCAGGTAGCCCTTGCCCAGCTCGCGCAGGGCGGTGCGCAGACCACCGGAGGCGGGCGCGACGAAATTGGCGAGCCGGACGATGCGCAGCGGCCGGACGGTGGCACCAGCCGCACCGTTCGCCCCCGTCACCCCACTTGCCCCGGTCATGCCACTCGCCTCGGTCGTCCCGGTCACGCCGGTCGTGCCGCTCATGCCGCGACCGCCATCCGGCGCCCGGCGAGCACGTCCTCGTAGTGTCCGATCAGCCGGTCGCCGACCGAGGCCCAGGTGCGGTCCCGGACCAGGGCGCGGGCGGCGGCGCCGAACGCGGCGCGGCGCGCGGGGTCCCCGGCCAGGGCGCACACGGCGTCCCGGACCGCCTCGGCGTCGCCCGGCGGCACCAGCAGGCCGGTACGGCCGTGGTCGACCAGGTCAAGCGGCCCGCCGGCGGCGGGCGCGACGACGGGAACGCCGCTGGCCATGGCCTCCTGCACGGTCTGGCAGAAGGTCTCGAACGGGCCGGTGTGCGCGAACACGTCCAGCGAGGCGAAGATCCGCGCCAGGTCGTCACCGGTACGGCGGCCCAGGAAGGCGGCGCCGGGCAGCGCCTCGGCCAGGTGGGCGCGGCTGGGCCCGTCGCCGGTGACGACGAGCCTGACACCGTCCAGCGCGCAGACACCGGCGAGCAGTTCGACGTGCTTCTCGGGGGCGAGCCGGCCGACGTAGCCGACGATCAGCTCCCCGTCCGGGGCGAGTTCCCGGCGCAGCTCCTCGTCCCGGCGGTCCGGCCGGAAACGTACGGTGTCCACGCCCCGCGGCCACAGCCGCACCCGAGGCACGCCATGCGTCTCCAGATCGCCCAGGGCGGCGCTGGAGGGGGCAAGGGTGCGATCGGCGGCGCCGTGCACGGAGCGGATACGGCGCCAGGCGGCGGCCTCTCCGGCGCCCATGTACGTGCGGGCGTACCCGGCGAGGTCGGTCTGGTAGACGGCCACGGCGGGCAGGCCGAGCCGGGCGGCCGCCGCCATCCCGCGGGCGCCGAGGACGAAGGGACTGGCGAGGTGCACCACATCGGGGCGGTGCGTGACGAGGGCCGCGGCCAGGCGCCGGCTGGGGAGGGCGACGCGGACCTGGGGATAGCCGGGGAGCGGGAGGGAGGGGATCCGGACGACCGGACAGGGGGCGTCCGTGTCCGGCCCGGTGTCGGCGCCGGCGGGGGCACCGCCCTGTCCGAGCGGAGCCGAGGACAGGGGGGCGGGGGCGACGACGAGCGGCTGGTGACCGCGGTCTGCGAGGTGCCGGGCGGTCTGGTGCGCGCAGTGGGCCACGCCGTTCACATCGGGGGGAAAGGACTCGGTCACGATGACGACACGCATACGGGTGTTGTCGCCACGCCGGACGTGCCCGCGTCAACGTCGATCTTTCCGCACGGGGAACGTCCCATGAGCGTTGCGCTCCGCGGCTGCGCGGGCCCCTCCCGGCACCCTTCCTCGGCCCGATTCGACAGGCGGGCGCGGCAGGCGGGCGCGACAGCCAGGCTCGTCGGCCCGCCTCTCGTGTCAGCCCGCCGTCATGTCCGGTCCGAAGCGGCTGCGGACCGCGGTCTGGACCTCGTCCTCCTCGGCCGGGTCGGCGGCGAGGCGGCGGAGGCGTTCGACGACCCGGTTGTCGCCGGTCTCGGCGTGCCGGGCGGCGAGTTCGCGGGTGGTCTCCTCGCAGTCCCAGAGGCATTCGACGGCGAAGCCGGTGGCGAAGGAGGGGTCGGTGGCGGCGAGGGCGCGGGCGGCGCGGCCGCGGAGGTGGGAGGAGGCGGTCTCCCGGTAGACGTGGCGCAGCACGGGGGCCGCGCAGGCGATGCCGAGGCGGCCGGCGCCGTCGACCAGGGTCCACAGCGTGGGCGCGTCGGGGCCCTCCCCGCGCACGGCCTCGCGCAGGGCGCCGAGCACGAGCGGGCCGTCCTGGGCCCCGCCGCGGCAGGCGAGGACACGGCCGGCGGCGGCGCCGAGCACGTCGGGGCGCTGCGCCCAGCGGCGCGCGCGGTCCACGGCCGCGATACTGCGCATCCGTTCGAAGGCGTCGACGGCGGCCTCCACGACGACCGCGGTGCCGTCGGCGACCGCGGCCTCCAGGAGATCGAGCGCCTCGGGATCGTTGCCGTCGGCGAGATAGCGCAGGGCGGTGCAGCGGGCGCCGTCGGTGCCGGCGCGGGCGGCCAGGAGGATCTCCGGCCGGTCCTCGGGCCCGGCCACGGCGACCAGGCAGCGGGCGGCGGGCACATGGCGGGCGGCACCCCGGTCGAGGCCCTGCTGCGCCCAGTCGAAGACGGCGCCCACGCTCCAGCCGGGACGGGGCCCGGCCGGCCGCATCTGCCGTTGCCAGCGGTCGAAGCTCCCGGTCTCGTGGGCGGCGCGCACCCGGCCGCCGATGCCGTCGCGCGGGTCCTCGGCCCACAGCCGCCAGGGCCGGGGCTCGAAGGCGTCGCGCACGGTGGCGGCCAGCTCGGCCTCGCCCTCGGAGTCGGCGGGGAAACGGGCGAGCACCGGGGCGGCGAGGGCGCGCAGTCCCGCGTCGTCGTCGCGCAGGGCCAGTTCGTCCAGGGCCCAGGCCCAGTTGGCGCCCCGGGCGGCGTACCGGCGCAGCAGAACGAGGGCGTCCCGGCGGCCGTAGGAGGCGAGGTGGCCGAGGACCGCGAGGGCCAGGCCGGTGCGGGACTCGTCCGTGTCGAGGTGGTCCTCGGGGTCGAAGAGGTGCGCCTCGACGGCGTCCAGTTCGCCGTTGAGGTCGAGAAAGAGCCGGGCGTAATAGAGGGAGCGGTTCTCCACCTGCCAGTCGTGGCGGGGATCGCGCAGCACACAGTGGTTCAGGGCCGCGAGCGCTTCCGCGCGGGGGGCGGTGAGCGCGTGCAGCGTGCCGTCGCCGCGGCCCCGCTGGAGCAGGCCGAGCAGCGTACCGCTGGGCGCTATGACCGGATCGAACATGGGAAACAGCCTCACATCAAGCGTCGACGCAACCGGGGAACACGCACTACCTGGCCGCGTGACACAACGTCGGAGCGCCCGCCGTCTCTTGCTTGCTGCAACCCATTTCTCTCTGCCTCTCGTCGGTGGCCCATGCGGACCGCATCACGGCCCGCGCGGTGCGGCAACACTTGCCCAGCCATCGCGACCGTGAATCACGTCGTCATGATGACCCGCGGTGTGTGCTGCCGCGACCGTATTTCCGGCGGCCCTGTACCGCCTCCCCCGTTTTCCGTGTCTTAGCTGGTCAGAAGCCCTGCGTCAGCTGGTGCCGAACAGTTCGAGGACCTCGGTCCGATCGAACATGCGAGCGGTGTCGACGGCCGACGGCGTGCCCTCGGCGGGGTCGGCGCCGCCCTCCAGGAGAGCCTTGACGACCTCGGTCTCCCCCTTGAAGACCGCACCCGCGAGCGGGGTCTGACCCCGGTCGTTGACGCGGTTCGCCTCGGCGCCGCGGGCGAGCAGCGCGCGCACCGCGTCCGCGTGGCCGTGGTACGCGGCGAGCATCACCAGGGAGTCCCCGCGGTCGTTGGTGAGGTTGGCCGGAACGCCCGCGTCGACGTACGCCACGAGTGCCTCGGTCTGCCCCTGCCGGGCCAGATCGAAGATCTTGGTCGCCAGCTCCACGACCTCGGGGTCGGGGGCTTCGCTCATCGGCCGGACCGCCTCTCATTACAACCGTTCAGGTGAACCGCAAGGGTACTGGCTCGCGCCTCACATGACCCGTTGTGCCCGACGTAAAGATCGCTACGGGCGGCCTCGGACGCAAGTGCCCTGCTCGCGGGCACCGTACCGGCTCCACCGCTCGGGCGAATAGTCACGGTATTCACCCGGTTGCGCTCTTTGTCGTATAGGCACATTCTGTGATCCTGGAAGCACTGATGGTGACTGTCCCCCTCGACACCAGGAGGCACCCCAATGATCCTCTCCATGTCAGGCGTCGTCCTGCTCGGCACCGTCATGTTCCTCTACTTCCGCAAGGACGGCCTCAAGGGCTCGCACGCCTGCGTGTCCACGCTGTTCGGGTTCTACCTGTCGAGCACGGCCATCGCGCCGAGCATCAAGGCGGGCGGGGAGAGCCTGGCCAGCCTCCTGGGCGGCATCAAGTTCTGACGCCGGACCCGCACGACGCCCCGCCCGTACGCACCACCAGGAGACAGCAGTGGCCCGGCGCCCCCTCCCCCGCATTCTGAGCAAGGACGGCGCGCAGCTCGCCCGGACGCAGCTGGCCAGGAGCCGGGAGCTGGCCCGGACGGCGGCCGACAGCGCCACCGACGTCCTGCATCCGCTGATCACCCTCTCCCGCGGGCTGCGCCTGCTCGCCGTGGCGGGGCGGCAGAGATGGGCCGCCACCCCCAAGGACCGGCGCGGGCCCCTGCTGTTCCTGGTGGCCTGCGTGGTCCTCGCCGTGGCGCTGGCGCCGTACGGGCCGCTGCTCGCCGTCGTCACCGTGATGGCGGCGGCGGCCTGGCTGGGCCGCGACCGCACCCCGCCCGCGCCCGAGGGCCCCGACGAGTCCCAGGCCGAGCGGCTCCAGGCGCTGTACGAGGCGCTGGTGCCGTACTTCTCCGTCCCCGAGGACCCCGCGCCGCTGTACGCGCCGGGCGGCGACTGGGACAAGGCCTTCCCCGCGCACGAGTTCGACGGCGCGGGGCGCGTCGGGCAGCTGGTGCTGCGCTACCCCGCCTACTTCCCGGACGGCGAGCCCGAGGCCCGCGCCCGGATCGAGCGGGTGCTCAGCGCGAAGGCGGGGCGCGGGCGGGAGTACCGCTTCGGATGGGACGAGGAGGGCAACCAGCTCACCGTGACCGCCCTGCCACCGCTGCCCGCCGACATCGTGGCCCAGCGGTTCGTGACCGCGCCCGGCGAGAGCGTGCTCGGCTTCACCGATCCCGGCGAGGTGCAGCGCACCCTCCCCCTCTCCTTCGGGGACTACGGGGACTCGTACGAGGAACCCCGCGACGTCCCGCCGGTCGTCTGGCGCACCGGCACCCGCTCCACGGAGCCGCATCTGCTGGCGGTCGGCCAGCCCGGCAGCGGCACGTCCACGCTGCTGCGCTCCCTCGCCCTCCAGGCGCTCCCGTACGGCGACGTCCTCATCGTGGACGGCGGGGGCACCGGCGAGTACGCGTGTCTGACCGGCCGGGACGGGGTGCTGGCCGTGGAGTGCGCGCTGCCGGGGGCGCTGACCAGCCTGGAGTGGGCCGCGCGGGAGACCGAGCGGCGGCTCGTCGCTATCAACCTCGCCCGGCAGGCGGGCGACCCGCCGCCCGGCGACACCCGGCGCCCCCTGTGGCTGCTCCTCGACCGGCCGAGCGTCTTCGCGCACCTCGCCGAGGTGGACGGCCGCGAGGATCCGCAGGCCCTGCTCCAGGTGCCGCTGCGGCACGGCCGGGCGGCGAACGTGACCGTCGTCGTCGCCGAGCAGTACGACGGCCTCGACGCGCTGAGCGACGCGGTACGGCAGCACACGCGGGCCCGCGTCGCCCTCGGGCCCGCGACGGTGGGACAGCTGGAGGCGGTGCTGGGGGCCGCGCCGCGCACGACGCCGCCGGCGCAGGTGCCGCCGGGGCGGGGGTACGCCCGGCTGGGCCACGGCCCGGTGCACCGGCTCCAGGTGCCGCGGACGCCGGATCCGTACGACGACGCGACGAGCGAGGGTGACCGGCGGGCGGTGCTCGATCTCCTGCCCCCTCGCCAGGAACCGGCCCGCCCCGACCTGATCGACCTGACCAAACCGGAGCCGGTACCGGCCGAGTAAGGGACCGGCGGGTTCACCCGAGAGCGGGCAGGTCCGATGCGCCGACCGCACCACCCGCGGCGTGAGCGAAGCCGGGCGCGGGGTCGCACGCTCGGGGATCACTCCTCACCCGGCGTTCACGCCACGAACGTCCGCGGTGATTCCGCCGCCGCGCCCGTCCCCCCGGTCTCCACCAGTCGCGCCGCCGCGGCCAGTCGTACCGCCGCCTCCTCCGCGACCGCTCCCCCCACGGTGAACGGCAGCCGGACGTACCCCTCGAACGCGCCGTCCACGCCGAAACGCGGGCCGGAGGGGACCCGGACGCCCGTGCGTTCGCCCATCTCCGCGAGGCGGGAGCCGGAGAGGCCGCCCGCACGGACCCAGAGAGTCAGACCGCCCCGCGGGACGGAGAACTCCCAGTCCGGCAGCTCGCGGCGGAGCGCGGCGACGAGCGCGTCCCGGTTCTCCCGCGCCTGCGCCCGCCGCAGCGCCACCGCCTGCTCCCAACCTCCGGTGCTGAACAGCCAGTTGACGGCGAGCTGCTCCAGCACCGGCGTCCCCAGATCCGCGTACGCCCGCGCCGCGACCAGACTGCGCACGATGTCCGGCGCCGCCCGCACCCACCCGATCCGCATCCCGGCCCAGAACGCCTTGCTGGCCGAGCCCACCGTGATCACCGTGGAGCCCGCGGGGTCGAACGCGCACACCCGGCGCGGCATCCGCCCCTGCGCCAGCTCGTCCTCCAGCCACAGCTCGCTCATGGTCTCGTCGGCGACGAGCACCGTGCCGGCCGCGCGCGCCGCGTCCACCAGGCGGCGCCGCTGGTCCTCGTCGGCCAGCGCTCCGGTGGGATTGTGGAAGTCGGCGACCACATAGGCGAGTCGCGGCGCCGCCTCCCGCAGGACCTGGCGCCAGCGGTCCATGTCCCAGCCCGCGAGCCCCTCGGCCATGGAGACCGGCACCAGCCGCGCGCCCGCCTCCCGCATCAGCTGGAGGATGTTGGCGTAGGAGGGGGACTCCACGGCGATGCGCTCGCCGCGGGGCGCGAAGAGATGGCAGATCGCGTCGATGGCCCCCATCGCGCCGGTCGTCACCATGATCTGCTCCGGCATGGTGGGGATCCCGCGCGCGGTGTAGCGCTCGGCGATCATCGCGCGCAGGGCGGGCAGCCCGGCCGGGTAGTCGCCGTGCGTGTGCGCGTACGGCGGCAGTTCCTCCAGCGCGCCCTGCACCGCGCGGGTCAGCCAGGGCTCGGGCGCCGGCAGGGAGGCGCAGCCCAGGTCGATCATCGAGCCGAGGGCCTCCGGGGGCAGCGGTTCCAGACCGCGCGCGGGCACCGGGTTCCCGGCGGGTACCGCGGTCCAGCTGCCCGCGCCCCGCCGGGACTCCAGGAAGCCCTCGCCGCGCAGCGCCTCGTAGGCGGCCGCGACGGTGGTGCGGCTGACCGAGAGGGAGAGGGCGAGTTCGCGTTCGGCGGGCAGCCGGGCGGCGACCGGGACGCGCCCCTCCAGCACCAGCAGCCGGATGCCGTCGGCCAGCGCCCGGTAGGCGGGCGGGCGGCGGCTGCCGGGTCCGGCGGGGCGATCCTGCTGAGAGGTGAGCAGCCGGGCGAGCTGCGCGGCCCCCACCGCCGAGGTCCACTGCGCCATAAGATCAGTCCACCTTCCCCGGATTGGCCATGGATGGAGCTTCCCTCCACGCCACAGAGTGTCATGCGTCAGGCCACTATCACTACCCAGGGGGGTATGTTGTGTCCACTTCCGGACATATAGGACGCCGATTGGTCCAGCTCTACGCCGGACTCACGCTGTACGGCGTCAGTTCCGCGCTGCTCGTCGCCTCCGGCCTGGGTCTGGAGCCCTGGGGGGTGCTGCACCAGGGGCTCGCGCGGCGGACCGGGCTGAGCATCGGGGAGGTGTCGATCATCGTCGGGGCGGCGGTGCTGCTGCTGTGGATCCCGCTGCGGCTGCGCCCCGGCCTCGGCACCGTCTCCAATGTCTTTCTCATCGGCCTGGCCCTGGACGGGACGCTCGCGCTGCTGCCGCCGGCGCACTCGCTCGCCGTCCGCGTCCCGCTGATGCTCGCCGGGGTCCTGCTCAACGGCGCGGCGACCGGCCTGTACATCGCGGCGCGCTTCGGGCCGGGCCCGCGCGACGGGCTGATGACCGGCCTGCACCAGCGCACCGGACGCTCGATCCGGCTGATGCGCACGGTGATCGAGGTGACGGTGGTGGCCACCGGGTTCGCGCTGGGCGGCACCATCGGCGTGGGCACCGTGCTGTACGCCCTGTCCATCGGCCCGCTGGCCCAGTTCTTCCTGCGGGTGTTCGCCCTGCCGGCGCCATCGGGCGGCAGCACGGTCGTTGCCGGAAGGGCGCCCCGCGGGGCGATACTGCGTCGGTGACCACCGCGATACGCCACCCCTACCTCGACCATCCGGGCCCCCTCGCCTTCGCCCACCGCGGCGGAGCCGCCGACGGGGTGGAGAACACCGTGGCGCAGTTCCGCCGCGCCGTGGAACTGGGCTACCGCTACATCGAGACCGATGTGCACGCCACGGCGGACGGGCGGCTCGTGGCCTTCCACGACTCGACCCTGGACCGGGTGACCGACGGCGCCGGCCGCATCGCCGAGCTGCCCTGGTCCGAGGTCCGGCGGGCGCGGGTGGGCGGCCGCGAACCGGTGCCGCTGTTCGAGGAGTTGCTGGAGACCTTCCCCGAGGTGCGCTGGAACGTCGACGTCAAGGCGGAGCCGGCGCTGCGGCCCCTGCTGGAACTGCTGGAGCGCGCGGACGCCTGGGACCGGGTCTGCGTGGGCTCCTTCTCCGAGGCACGGGTGCTGCGCGCCCAGCGGCTGGCCGGGCCACGCCTGGCCACCTCCTTCGGCACCCGCGGGGTGCTGGGCCTGCGGCTGCGCTCCTGGGGGCTGCCGGCGGCGCTGCGCCGCTCGGCGGTGGCGGCGCAGGTGCCACAGGCCCAGTCGGGCGTCCCGGTGGTCGACCGCCGTTTCGTCCACGCCGCCCACGCGCGCGGGCTGCACGTCCACGTCTGGACGATCAACGAACCGGAGCACATGCACCGGCTGCTGGACCTGGGTGTGGATGGCATCATGACCGATCACATCGACACGTTGCGCAAGGTCATGGAGGAGCGCGGGGTCTGGGTCTGAGCCGACCGGTCACCGCCCGCTCTTGCCTTCGCAGGGGAGCGGAAGCGAGGGCACGATGGGGACCGACACCGTGCGCGCGGGGGCGGCGGACGAGACCGCCGGCCTCCGGCGCCAGCAAAGAGGCTGGTACTTCTACGACTGGGCGTACTCCGTCTATTCGGCGAGCGTCCTGACCGTTTTCATCGGCCCCTATCTCACCTCGGTCGCCGAGCACGCGGCGGACTCCGGCGGCTATGTGCACCCGCTGGGCATACCGGTGCGGGCGGGGTCGTACTTCGCGTACGCAGTGTCCCTGTCGGTGGTCCTGGCCGTGGTGGCGATGCCGCTGGTGGGCAGCGCGGCCGACCGTACGGGCCGTAAGAAGCCGCTGCTCGCGGCGGCGGCGTACACCGGTGCGGCGGCGACCACGGGCATGTTCTTCCTGGACGGCGACCGGTATCTCCTGGGCGGGGCGCTGCTCGTCGTGGCCAACGCCTCGGCGGCCGTCGGCGGGATGCTCTACAACTCCTATCTGCCGCAGATCGCCCCGCCCGAGGAGCGCGACGCGGTCTCCTCCCGCGGCTGGGCGTTCGGCTACGGCGCGGGCGCCATGGTCCTCGTCGCCGACCTGGTGCTGTACTCGGCCCACGACTCCTTCGGCCTGAGCCAGGGTCAGGCGGTGCGCATCTGCCTGGCCTCGGCGGGGCTGTGGTGGGGCGCCTTCACCGTCGTACCGCTGCGGCTGCTGCGTGACCGGCGGGCGCGGGCGGCGGGGGTGCCGGACGCCGCGCCGGAGGGGGTCCCGTCGACGGGGCTGCGGCAGCTCGCGGCCACGGTGCGGGACATGCGCCGGCATCCGCTGACGCTGTCCTTCCTGCTGGCGTACCTGATCTACAACGACGGCATCCAGACCGTCATCTCGCAGGCGTCCGTCTACGGCTCCCAGGAGCTGGGGCTCGGGCAGTCCACGCTGATCGTGGCGGTGCTGCTGGTGCAGGTGCTGGCCGTGGGGGGAGCCTTGGCGATGGGGCGCCTCGCGCGCACGTACGGCGCCCAGCGCACCATCCTCGGCTCGCTGGTGGCCTGGACGGTCACGCTCGCCGCCGGGTACTTCCTGCCCGCGAAGGCACCGGTGTTCTTCTTCCTGCTGGCCGCCGGCATCGGCATGGTCCTCGGCGGCAGCCAGGCACTGTCCCGGTCGCTGTTCTCGCATCTGGTGCCGCCGGGCAAGGAGGCCGAGTACTTCTCGGCGTACGAGCTCAGCGACCGCGGGATGAGCTGGCTCGGTCCGATGCTGTTCGGCGTGACGTACCAGCTGACCGGCAGCTACCGCTCGGCGATCATCTCCCTGGTGGCCTTCTTCGTCATCGGGTTCGCGCTGCTCGCACGGGTTCCGGTGCGGCGTGCGATCGCCGCGGCGGGGAACCCGGTACCGGAGAAGATCTAGCGCCGATTTAGCGCTCGGCACGAAAGGGCGGTAGTGTACGCGTTTGGCCTGCCAGGCGTACCGTTACTGCGCGTCAAAGATGCCGAAACGCTGGGTGACATCTGCTAGCAGATGTGACAAACCGGGCGCCTGTGGGTAGAACAAGGGGCGGCTACGACGGCGACGCATGACCCGGAACGGGACTCGGAACGGGAATCTTTACCGCCGACCGGACGTTGACCGGATGACGACGACAGCGACACCTGTCCTGTGGGCGACAAGCCCGGGAGGCACGATTCATGAGTGAGCGAGCTCTTCGCGGTACGCGCCTCGTGGTGACCAGCTACGAGACGGACCGCGGCATCGACCTGGCCCCGCGCCAGGCCGTGGAGTACGCATGTGAGAAGGGTCATCGCTTCGAGATGCCCTTCTCGGTCGAGGCGGAGATCCCGCCGGAGTGGGAGTGCAAGGTCTGCGGGGCCCAGGCACTCCTGGTGGACGGCGACGGCCCGGAGGAGAAGAAGGCCAAGCCCGCGCGCACCCATTGGGACATGCTGATGGAGCGGCGCACCCGCGAGGAACTCGAAGAGGTCCTCGAGGAGCGCCTGGCGGTGCTGCGTTCGGGGGCGATGAACATCGCCGTTCACCCCCGTGACAGCCGCAAGTCGGCATAGCGGGCACGCCGCACAGCGCACAGACACGAGACCGCGGGCGCCGTACGTTCTTCAGGGACGTACGGCGCCCGCGGTCTCGTGTGTTCCGGGGTCCCGCGGGGGTCTCGGCGGCGGGGCGTCTCAGCGGGTCAGCGGCGGGCGCCGCTCGTCCGGGTCCGGGCGGTCGGCGCGCTCCTCGCGGATGACCTCGCCCTGCACCACCTTGCCGTCGGGCCGGTGCATCCGAGCCTGCTGGAAGGCGTCGCCCAGGCTGCCCGGCGCGGCGGCCCGCAGCCGCTTCCCGAGGGTGTTCTCCGCGCGCCGGCTCACCGCCTTCTGCACCGGCGGCAGCAGCAGGAGCAGGCCGAGGGCGTCGGAGATCATGCCCGGAATGATCAGCAGCAGGCCGCCGAGCATCGTCAGTCCGTTGCCCCCGCCGCGCTTGGGGGAACCGCCCTGCTGGAGCGCCTCGTTCAGGTTCTGGAAGGCGCGTCGGCCCGCCCGCTTGATCACCACCGAACCGGCGACCACTCCGGCCACGAGCAGCAGGAAGACGGTCTCGCCGCCCGCCGCGCCCGCGACCAGGGTCAGCAGCCAGATCTCCAGCACCAGCCACGCGGCGACACCCAGCGGCAGATACCTGCGCAGCCGGGAGCGCCGGGGCCGGGCGGTGTACGGGGAGGTCGGAGCGCCAGTCGTCATACACCCAGTGTGCCTGGCGCCGGCTCAGCGCCGGATAAGGGGCTAGGAGGTGCGCTTGTCCTTGCCGGTGAGCTTGGCGATGCGGTCCCCCGCGCCCCAGGCGGTGACCCGCCACAGCGCCTCGACCAGGATGTTCTTGCTCATCTTGGAGTCGCCCAGCTCGCGCTCCACGAAGGTGATCGGCACCTCGATCACGTGGTAGCCGGCCCTGACCGCGCGGCGGGCGAGGTCGACCTGGAAGCAGTAGCCCTGCGAGGCGACCTCGTCCAGGCCCAGGCCCTTGAGGGTCTCGGCGCGGAAGGCGCGGTAGCCGCCGGTGATGTCGCGCAGCGGCAGATCGAGGGCGAGCCGGGAGTAGAGGCTGCCGCCGCGGGAGATGAACTCGCGGGACTTGGGCCAGTTGACCACCCGGCCGCCGGGCACCCAGCGGGAGCCGAGCACCAGGTCGGCGCTCTTGAGGGCGGTGAGCAGCCGTGGCAGCTCCTCGGGCTGGTGGGAGCCGTCGGCGTCCATCTCGACCAGCACGCCGTAGTCGCGCTCCAGGCCCCAGCGGAAGCCCGCGAGGTAGGCGGCGCCCAGGCCCTCCTTGCCCTTGCGGTGCATGACCTGGACGTGGTCGTCCGCGGCGGCCAGCTCGTCGGCGAGCTTGCCGGTGCCGTCGGGGCTGTTGTCGTCCGCGATCAGCACGTGGGCCTCGGGGACGGCCTTGCGCACCCGGCCGACGATGGTCTTGATGTTCTCCGCCTCGTTGTAGGTCGGGATGATCACCAAGGCCGTGCCAAGCGGACCGAACTGCCTCCCCTGGGCCTTGGCCGCGAGGGTCCCGTCGCCGTCGTTCACTGCTGCCCCTTCTGGTCGTACGCAGGCGTCCACCATAGTGGCCGCCGCCTGGGTAGACGTGACAGCTCGTCCCTATGGTGGTGTCGATTGCACAAGAGTGGGGTAAGAACGCGTGTTTCGGGATGTTCCCGGCCCGTTCGCGCCACGTTCTTTTCCTCTTCCGACTGTTCGGATGCTTCCGAACCCGGATGGGTTGCCTCCACCGTGCTGCGGATGGGGGCCCGGCGCCCTTCGGGCCGACCTGGGACCCGCTGGCTGCGGATCGACCGAGAGCCGTTGTCTACTGAGGCCGGGCCCCATCCGGGGTCACACCTGGCCGACCGGCTGGAACGCTCTCCCGCCGGCGCGGGCGCTGAGCCTGGCTGCCAGTGGCGGCACCCCGGTGCGGGGCGCCGTCCCCTGACCCAGCGGCGCGGCGGAAAGATGCGCGAACGCTTCCCGGTCGGGCGTCCGGTGGTGGACTCGGACGAACCTACCGGCCTTCCGCGTCCGACTGTCAACAGCGCTCTGACCTGTGTGTTCTCAGCGCCGCTCGGGAAGCGGTACGGAGGATGCGCAGGTCGCGCGCCAAGGCACGGTCACGGGGCGGCCCTCGCGCCGCCCCCGGAGATCACTCGCCCGGCCGTACGAAGACCGTCCGGCCGCCCACCACGGTGCGCAGGCAGCGGGGCAGCGCGGCACCCGGAGTGAGGTCGGGCAGTCCGGGGGTGCCGGAGCGGGGGTCGGTCGACCAGCGGGCCACCCGGTCGTCGGGGGCCTGCACGACCAGCTCGCCGGTGCGCCACACGGCGAAGTCGGCGGGGGCGCCGGGCACCAGGATGCCCGCGTCGTCCCGGCCGATCGCCCGCCACCCGCCGCGGGTGTGCGCGGTGAAGGCGGCACGCACGGAGACACGGTGCTCGGGGGTGTGGTGGAAGGCGGCGGCGCGGACCGTGCCCCAGGGGTCGAGCGGGGTGACGGGGCTGTCGGAGCCGAAGGCCAGCGGGACGCCGGAGCGCAGCAGGGCGGCGTACGGGTTGAGGGTGCGGGCCCGCTCGGCGCCGAGACGGCGGGCGTACATGCCGTCCTCGCCGCCCCACAGCGCGTCGAAGGCGGGCTGCACGGAGGCGATCAGACCCAGCTCGGCGAAGCCGGCCACGGTCTCGGGGGTGAGCATCTCGGCGTGCTCGACGCGGTGCCGGGCGGCCCGGACGCGGGCGAGGCCGACCTTCTCGGCGGCGGCGCGCACCCCGTCGACCACGGAGGTCACGGCGGCGTCCCCGATCGCGTGGAAGCCCGCCTGGAGGCCCGCCTCGGTGCAGGCGATCACATGGGCGGCGATGGCGTCGGCGTCCAGGTAGGCGGTGCCGCTGTGGTCGGCGTCGGCGTACGGCGCGTGCAGGCAGGCGGTGTGCGAGCCGAGGGCGCCGTCGGCGAAGAGGTCGCCCGCGGCGCCGATCGCGCCCAGCTCGCGGGCCTTGTCGACGTCCTGCTCGGCCCAGTAGCCGAGGACGCGGGGGCCGGGCAGGGTGGCGGCGAGCGCCAGCAGGCCGGTGAAGTCGTCCTCGGAGGAGATCTGCGGTCCGCCGCACTCGTGCACCGAGCCGATGCCGAGGGAGGCGGCGTGGGCCAACGCGGCGCGCTGGGCCTCCTCGCGCTGGGCGGGGGTGATGGCGGCGAAGGCGGCCGCGCGGACGGCGTGGTGGGCGTCCCTGGTCAGGGGGGCGTCGGCACGGGGCAGGTCGCCGCCGACCATGTCCAGCAGGGCGGTGGTGACGACGGCCGAGTGCGCGTCGATGCGGGAGAGGTACAGCGGGCGTCCGCCGGTGGCCTCGTCCAGCTCCGCGCGCGCCGGCGGCCGGCCACCGGGCCAGCGGGCGGCGTCCCAGCCGTGGCCCAGCAGCACGCGGTCCGCCGGGCGGGCGGCGGCGAACTCCCGGACCAGGGCGAGGGCGGCGTCCAGGGAGGGGGCGGCGGACAGATCCAGGCCGGTCAGGGCGAGGCCGGTGGCCGTGGTGTGCACATGGGAGTCGGTGAAGGCCGGCGTGACCAGGGCCCCGTCGAGATCGATCACCTCGCCCACCCCGTCGGCGAAGGCATCCGCCGCGCCCTCGGACCCGACCCAGGCGATATGGCCGGCCTCCACGACCATCGCGGTGGCGAAGGGATCGGCGGGGCTGTGTACATCGCCGTTGCGCAGGAGGAGGGTGCGGTCGCTCATAGGCGACAGTTTCCCCCGGATGGCGGGAGGCGCTGCATCGGGGGCGTGCGGCGGTGCCGTCAGACCTGTGGGGGTCGGGCCTCGTACGGGGTGGAGAGGACGACCGTCGTACGGGTCGAGACCCCGGCCAGGCTGCGCAGCCTGGCCAGGAGTTCCTCCAGTTCGTGGGGGGTGGCCACGCGGACCTTGAGGATGTAGTTCTCGTCGCCCGCGACGCTGTGGCAGGCCTCGATCTCGGGGACGCCGGCGAGGCGGTCGGCGATGTCGTCGGGGGCGCTGGGGTCGAACGGCTTCACCGAGATGAACGCGGTGAGGGGCAGCCCGACGGCCTCCGGGTCGACCACCGCGGCGTAGCCGCGGATGACGCCACGCTGTTCGAGCCGGCGCACCCGCTGGTGCACGGCCGACGTGGACAGGCCCGTGGCCTTGCCCAGGTCTGTGTAGCTCATCCGCCCGTCCTTGACGAGCAGCTGCACGATCTGACGGTCCAGCTCCTCCATGGCGCCAAAACCTACAGGGCGTTCGATCTTCTCGGACAGCCGACGGCCCTCCATGGACGGCAGTATGGTCATCTGCACGCGGCATGTGACGAACGCCACACCGTTCGAACAGGCTCCGTGATGTTCTCGTGATTACCGCCGAGAGCGGGCGGGAAGTGCTTGCTGTGGTCGTGGCCGCCGAGCCTTTCACGGCCCAGCCTTAGGGGGAGAATCCCATGCAGAGTGTCAAGCGCCCTGGTCGATCCGCGTCCAAGCGCCAGCAGCCGGTCGTCGAGCCCGAGCCGGAGGGCGTCGAACCCGACGCCTTCGAGGAGGAGCTGGACGCCTACGACACCTTGGAGATATACCGGGTGATCTGCCCGGACTGCGCCCAGCCGATCGCGCTGCTGGCGGACGAGGAAGTGCTGCCGGAGCACGCGCTGTGCGCCTCGCCGTGGAACCCGTTCGGGCTCACGGTGTGCGCGGGCACGGGCCGTTCGGCCGCCGACGCCCGCCCCGCGGACGAAACCGTCACCCCGCAGGAGCAGGACACCGCGCTGCTGCTGACGCTCCCCCAGGGTCTCGACTGGCGGACGCAGCCCTTCTCGCACGTCGGCGGGCCGGGTTCGCGCCCGATGCGGGTGCCGGAGATGCGTCGCCGGGCCGCCTGAGCCCCGCGCCCCGGACCCGGCGCCCGGCCGGACGTCGCTGGACTGACGCTCGATTCGGGCGGGCGGTGACCTGCCCGCCCGGTGCCGCGTTCTCACGGGTATGACACCCCTGCACTCGGCCACCGGGCGCCAGCTGCGCATCCTCGTCCCGCACCCCGCGGTGCCGGACCGGTCCGCCGCCGTGCAGGACCCACCCATCTACCGCGAGCTGCTGCGCGCCTGGGCCGACCGCGGCCGCACCCTGCCGGGCCACCAGGACCCGGAGTGGGTGCGGCTGGCGGCGCCGACGGTGCGTACGGGCCAATTCAGCGCGGGCCAGTTCGGTCCGGGCCAGTTAGGTCCGGGCCTGCTCAGCGGGCTTCGGGTCCCGCCACATGACGGGCGATGACCATCCGCTGGATCTGGTTGGTGCCCTCCACGATCTGGAGCACCTTGGCCTCGCGCATATAGCGCTCGGCCGGGAAGTCCGCGGTGTAGCCGTACCCGCCGAGGATCTGCACGGCGTCCGTGGTGACCTTCATGGCGGTGTCGGTGCAGTGCAGCTTGGCCATGGCCGCCTGCTTGGCGAACGGCTTGCCCGCGTCGCGCAGCCGCGCCGCGGCGAGGTACAGGGCGCGGCCCGCCTCGATCTGCGTGGCCATGTCGGCGATCATGAAGCGCAGGCCCTGGAAGTCGGCGATGGGCCGGCCGAACTGCTGTCGCCCGGTGGCGTAGCCGACCGCCTCGTCCAGTGCGGCCTGGGCGACGCCGATGGCGCAGGCGGCGATGCCGAGCCGGCCGGAGTCGAGGGCGGACAGGGCGATGGCGAAGCCCTGGCCCTCCTCCCCGATGCGGCGGTCGTCGCCGACCCGGACGCCGTCGAAGTGGACCTGGGCGGTGGGCGAGCCCTTCATGCCCATCTTCTTCTCGGGCGCGGCGGCGCCGAGGCCCGGCGCGTCGCCGGGCACGAGGAAGGCGGTGATGCCGTGCGGGCCGTCCTCGCCGGTGCGGGCCATCACGGTGTAGAAGTCGGCGATGCCGCCGTGGGTGATCCAGGCCTTGGTACCGGTGATCAGCCAGTCGTCGCCGTCCCGCACGGCCCTGGTGCGCAGGGACGCCGCATCGGAACCGGAGGAGGGCTCGGACAGGCAGTAGGCGCCGAGGAGCCCGCCGCCGAGCATCGCGGGCAGATGCTCGACCCGCTGCTGCTTGGTGCCGTAGGCGGCGAGCGCGTAGGAGGCGAGGGTGTGCACGCTGAGGCCGAGACCGACGGTGAGACGGGCCGCGGCGAGTTCCTCCAGTACCTGGAGGTAGACCTCGTACGGCTGATCGCCGCCGCCGTGCTCCGCGTCGTACGGCAGGCCGAGCAGGCCCGACTCCGAGAGCAGGGTGAAGACCTCGCGCGGGAAGCGGCCCGCGTCCTCCTCCTCGGCGGCCTTCGGGGCGATCTCACGCCGGGCTATCTCCCGGACGAGGGTGAGCAGGTCCCTCGCCTCGTCCGTCGGCAGTTGACGCTCCACCGGCTGCGGGTCGCGGTCGGACATGGCGTCGGTCTCCTCCCTGGTGGGGAACCGGCGGCACGGCCCGCGGGTCAGGGCGGCTCCGCCTGATCGTTCCGTTGCGGCCACGGTGCGCGCCCCCGGATCACGGAAGCCCGCTGACCAGCGGCTGCGCTGAGTATGCCCGAACATCGGACTCCCGTCACCAGTTAACGACCGCTCACTCCAACATTCCAGCCGGGCGCTCGCCGGGGGTGTCGTGGAGGGGTCCGCGGGGCGGGTGGGAACGCGGCCGGCACACCGTCCGCGCGGCCGGAAACCGTTCCCCCGCCGTTGACCTACTGGTCTAGTCCTCCTACGGTCCATGACCGACGCGTCAGCGCGTGCGGGTGATTCGCTCACGGATGCGAGGAGGCACGATGCGGCATTCTCAGCGGTTTCGGGTGCGGACGCTGGTCTCGGCGGTGTGTGCGGCCGTGATCGGTGCCGGGTTGCTGGTGGGGGCGGGGGCCGTCAGCGGTGGGGACGGGAGCGTCCAGCACGGCAATGCACCGGGATTGATCAAGTCCCTGGAGTAGGAGCCCGGTTCAGAGCAGGCCGAGCTGGGTGACCAGCATCGCGGTGACCACGACGAGCACCCAGCCCACCAGGTGTTCGAGGATCTTGGGCCCGTCGTCGCGGGGGCCGCCCGTGCGGACGCGGGCGGCGGTGGCGGAGTGTGCGGTCATGCGGGTACTCACAGAGGTCGGACGTGCAGAGCGGTCTCCCCCACCCGTCCGTCCACCTTGCCACCCGCGCCGGCCCGCGCGGCGATGAGCTTGCTCACATGGTCAGCGCACACCCACCGCGGCCAGGGCCTTCATCTGGTGGGCGCTCGGATGCGCCGGGAAGTAGAGGTAGCAGACCCCGCCGCTGCCGGAGACGACCGCGCCGGAGGCGTTGTGGCGCTTCGTCCGCAGCCAGATGTTCTCGAACTCCCGGCGCCGGTACACCCGTCGTACCGCGTCGTCGTCGGGCGAGGCCGGGTCGTTGGCGATCACATCGCCGTCCGCGGTGAAGCCGATCACGGTCATGAGATGCCCGGAGGTGCCGTAGCCCGCCCCGGTCAGCTCGGTGCTCAGGAACGACTGGGACGTTATGGCGGGGATGCCGGCCGCGATCAGCGTCTCCAGGTCCGTCAGCGAGGCGAGCCGGGTGACGACGCCCTGGAGGCCGTCGAAGGTCGCCGCGTAGGCCGCGTTGAACGGCCAGTTGCCGCAGCCCTGGTACTGGTAGTCGTACGTGAAGCGGGCGGCCGCGTCGACCTGCGGGTCGGCGTAGGACGGGTCGATCCAGGACAGTTGCCCGGCCGTGAGCCGGCCGCCCCAGTACTCGACGATCATCTGCGAGGAGGTCGGGCTGCACCACGCCTCGCCGCCGTTGTCGTACTGCGGGTACTGGCCCTTGTGGATCTCCTGCGAGTAGCGCGGCACCACCAGTTCCTGCGCGAGGCCGGGCGTGGAGGCCGGGACGGTGAAGCGGTCGGGGATGTCGGAGCCCATCGCGCCGAGCCGCCACACGGTCGGGGTGAGCCGCGTGCCCGGCTTGCGGTAGAGGGTGAGGCGCAGCCGGTACGAGACGAGGCGCAGCCCGGTGGAGGCGTCGTCGATGGCGAAGGTGTCGGTCCAGACGCTGCTCTTGCCGTCGCTCTGGCCGTCCACCGAGGTCCGCTTGATGTCCTGGTCCCCGGCCGCCCAGCGGCCCATCACGTACCAGGGCGTGTCGCCGCCGTCCGAGTACGTGCCGCTCAACTCCACCTGGATCCACGTGCCGTCGGGGGTGTGTGCGTTCCAGGAGGCGACGACCTCGGTGGCCGGGACGGTGAGCCGGTGGCGCGGGGCGGTCCAGGTGGCGTATTCCCAGGTCGAGGTGGTGCCGGTGTGCGGGTCGGTGTAGTCGACGGAGCCCGCGGGGGCGCCGATGACCACGCCGGGGCGGGCGCCGGAGACCGGGCGGGCGCCCCGGACGGTGCCGGTGCGCCACTCGCTGTACGTGGTCCAGGCGTGGTAGTCGATGGGGCGGGCCCCCGCCAGGCCGGTCTCCCCGGTGGCGAGGGGTGCCCGCGCGGTGGCGGTGCCCCGCCGGGCGGCGGCCGCGGCGGGCGTGGCGGTGGCGGCCACGGCGGCGGCGACCGCGACGGTCAGGACGGTTCTGCGGGACGGCTGTTGGGCTCTGCTCATGGGCGCGACTACCCCCAGGTGTCCGGTGTCGTGGCTGGATCATGTGCACGTCGTGCGCCAACTATGGGGCAGCCGCGGGGCCCCTGCCAGCACTTGGGGCGATGCCGCGCCATGAATATTGGTCTGATCCGGTGACGGCGCCGGCACAGGGCGGACAAAGGCCCCGGCCCCGGTACCGCGGAGGCGGTGCCGGGGCCGGGGCCTTTCGTGCGAGGTTCAGACGAGGTCCATGGCCGCGATCTCGTCGGGGCGGCCGTAGCTGATCGGACCCTGGAAGCGGCGGCGGGCGGTGGCGAACCACCAGACGGTGGCCACCAGCAGCACGACCACGAGGGCGATCGGCGCGTAGTTGAAGGAGTCCACGGTGATCGGGGACGCCTGCGGCAGCATGAACAGGATGCTGCTGAGCACGATCCAGACCACGGCGAGCCAGCCGACCGGCTTGCTCCAGCGGCCCAGGTTCCACGGACCGGACTCGAAGGCGTCACCGAGCCGCAGCCGCAGGAAGATCGGGACGGCATAGGCGAGGAACAGGCCGACCACGTTGACGCTGACGATCGCGGTGAAGGCCGTGTGCGACCACCAGCCGGGCACGATGAGGGCGAGCGAGCAGGCCACCGCGAGCCAGACCGCCTTGACGGGGGTACGGGTGCGCGGCGAGACCGAGTGCCACAGGCGGGAGCCGGGCATGGCGCCGTCGCGGGAGAAGGCGAAGATCTGCCGGGTGTTGCTGGTGAGGTTGGCGAGACCGCAGAAAAGCATCGCGCCGATGACGATGAGGAGCATGACCTTGGCGGTGGTCAGGCCGAGGCCGTCGATCAGGATCTGCACAGGCGGCGCGCCGTTGGCGGCCTCCTTGGCGTAGTCCTTAATGCTGTAGACCAGTGCAAGCATGAGGATGAGCCCGGTGATCGCCGAATAGCCGATGGCGCGGGTGATCCCCTTGGGCGCGTTGACCGTGGCTTGCACCGTTTCCTCGGACATGTGGAAGCTGCCGTCGAAGCCGGTGAACGTCCAGCTGGTGACCAGCAGCCCGAGCATGCCGCCGTAAAGCCCGTTCGTGAAGCCGGTGTTGTTCTCGAAATGCGTGACGAAGGACACCGACTGGTGGTGATCCGGTATCACTATGAGTGCGCCCACGATCACCACGAGTCCGATCAGCAGCCACCACACGGAAATGCGGTTGAGGACGGCGACAAGCTGGACCGTGTAGGTGTTGGCGAGCCCCTGGAGCACGATGATCAGGGCCGTGATCAGCACCGTCTGGTGGACGGTCGGCTGGTAGGAGGGCCACTGGAGCTGCACGAAGGCCTGGATGAAGGTGGCCGCCGCATAGCCGGTCGCGGCGGTGCCACCGATCTGTCCGACGAAATTCAACCAGCCCGTGTACCAGGACCAGGCGCCCTTGTGGCGCTTGGCGAGTTTACCGGCGGAGAAATAGAGGGCACCGCTCGTCGGATAGGCGGAGGCGACCTCGCCCATGGCCGCGCCGATGAGCAGCACCATGAGCGAGACACCGATCCAGCCGAACACGAGAATGCGCGGACCACCCGCGTTCATACCGAATCCGAAGGACGAGAAGATGCCCGACAGGATATTGATGATGGTGAAGGAGATCGCGAAATTGTCGAACGCCTGGAAACGGCGGGTGAGTTTCCGCGGATAACCCATCGCGTGCAGGGTCGCGTCGTCGTCGAGCACGACCGCGTCTTCTCCGCCGCGGGACTTGGCGCGGGGAGCGGACATCCGTTCTGACACAGATCGGCCTTTCTCTCGTGCCTCTCGAACGCTCGGGGGCGCTCGACGAGGGGGGACGGTTGACGAGCAAAGGGTGCTCACGCGGGTCCGGGGACGGGCAGCCCGCAGGCCCGGCGTGCTCGGGAGAGCTGTTCGGCGGGGTCGCCGAAGGCGCTCCAGGGCATGCGCGAGGCATACGGGCCCATCGCCGCGAAGACCGCGCGGGCCTCGAACTCGCGCTGGCCCATGACCAGCGCGTGCGCGAGGTAGGCCAGGTCGAGCACCGGTGTGAAGCGGTAATCGGGCACCGTGGGAAGCCAGTTGTGGTAGATCGCGAGCGCGGTGGCGCGCCACTGGGGCTGCTCCCAGACGCGGTCGGCGAGCAGTTGGGTCGGGTTGTAGCTCTCCACCAAAGCGACCAGCGGCAGCAGGCGCAGCGCCGAGTCGGCGGGCGCGCGCTGGCTGAGGAAGGCGGCCACGTCCCAGGCGGCGTTGACCGAGCCGCCGTGCCGGGCGAAGAAGGCGGAGAGGAAGCGGTGGTGGGCCTCCCGGTGCCAGGGGTCCAGGGTGAGGATGTGCGCGAACAGCCGCCAGGGGCCGGGCGGCGAGGTGAGCAGCCCCTGCGGGGCGGGGTCGCGCAGCCGGTGCAGCCGGGCCATGGCGAGCTTGGCCACCCACGGGGTGGGGTCCCGCGGGGCCAGCGCGGCGGCCCGCTCGCAGGCGGTGAGCGCTATGCGCTCCAGGGCCTCGGCGCGGTCGTCGTGCCCGTCGGCGGCGCGCAGGGCGCGCTGGACGGCGACACGGGCCCACATGAGGGCCGCCTCGGGCGAGGGCTCCTCGGCCAGCCAGCGTTCGACCAGGTCGGTGCCGGCCGCCTCGGAGGCGAGGACCAGGGAGCGGTGGGCGCGCAGGGCGAAGTCGTCGCGCGTCTCGGCCAGCGCCTCGCACGCGTGCCGATATCGCCCGGCGCGGACATCGACGCAAACGCCGGCCAGGACTCGGTCGTCGGCCGCCGGGTGCCACACATACTGCCCTTCGAATAACTCCGCGGCCATGTCCCCTGCCTTGTTCCGCACCGTGTCCCCGGCCACCGCTTCCCGCGGTAGCACAGGAGGCACCTTACTCAGCGCGGAGGAGACCCGGAACGCCGAATTCGACATATCGGTCAGGGATTCGAGAATGTTTATCGAAGGTGCGCGAAGGGACCCGGCCTGCGGTAGTCCAAGGGGTGACTTCCTTTCGTGGGGGGCCTCGGCGGGCCGCCCGCTATGCGCCGCTACTAGACTCTTTCCGGAAAACCCCCCACACCGCATCACACCTTCGGGAATCACCATTCAGCACCTCGCCGCCCGGCTGCGCGCCCTGCCGCCCTCCCTCGGACCGGTCCGGCTGATCGCCGTCGACGGGCATGCCGGCTCCGGGAAGTCCACCTTCGCCGGGCGGCTGGCAGCCGCGCTGGGCGGGGCGCCGGTGCTCCATCTCGACGACATCGCCAGCCATGACCGGCTGTTCGCCTGGACCGACCGGTTGCGGGCGCAGGTGATCGAGCCGCTGTCCCGCGGCGAGACCGCCGCCTACCTCCCCTACGACTGGGAGGCGCGCGCGTTCGGCCCCGCGCGCCCGCTGCCGCCCGCGCCGGTGGTCCTGCTGGAGGGCGTGGGCGCGGGCCGGCGTGCGCTGCGGCCGTTTCTGGCCGAACTGCTGTGGATGGAACTGCCCCGCGAGGAGGCGTGGGCGCGCGGCCGGCGGCGGGACGGGGCGGCGCAGCGGGAGTTCTGGGACGGCTGGGTCGAGGCCGAGCGCGCGCACTTCGCGGAGGACCCCACCCGCCCCCATGCCGGGCTGCTGGTGCGCCAGAGGGATCAGGGGTACGAGGTGCTGCCGGGGCCCGTGCGACCCCAGGGATCGGGCCAAGGAGTGACCCTGAGTGACGACTCCACCCCCATGTGGTGAAATGGTGAAGACTCTTGTCGGCCAACTTCCCGAAGTGCCCCAACTTCGCTTGACCGGGGGGCCGTACAGGTCTTACGTTCTCAATGTGCGGCGATGTGAAGCCGCCCGAAGACGCGAAGCCCCCGGTTGTTCCCCCGTGATCGGGGGCTTCGTTCTGCCCGCGTACCACTTTCCGGGCCGTTTGCACACCCTTGCGATCACCCTCGGTCACTGAAGCGACCGGATTCCGTCCGCTCCCACCTCGCCGAACGGCCTGTGCCGCACCCTTCGGCACGCGGTACCCGCGCGGGTACGATGCCCTTGGTGCGACCTTCGGCATCAGCCTCGCGCACCTGCAACTCCGGTCCGCGGCACGGCGGTTCGGCCGCGGCGGCCGCCGGGCGACCGTCCGGCGGTGAACCACGGGGCACGGTCTGTGGGGGACGGGATGGACTTCGGCACGCAGGGCCCCGAGGCCCCGGCCGACCTCGCCTGGCTGCGCGGGGTCGACGCCTACACCATGGGCGCGTATCCGCAGGCGGAGGAGGAGTTCCGGGCCGCGGTACGGATGGATCCGGGCATGGCCGACGGCTGGCTCGGGCTGCACGCGCTCCGGGTCGACACCACCACCGCGCTGCTGCGGATGTTCCGGCACCGCGAGCGCTTCGGCGAACAGCGCGCCCGGCACCGCCGTACGATCAACTCCTGGTACTGGCTGGGCTGGTGGGTGCAGCCGGTGCTGGAGAGCCCGCGCGATCTGCTGCTCGCGCACGCTTCGCACTGGCTGGACGGCCGGCACGTGCCCGAGCTGGACCGGGCGCTCGCCGGGCTGCCCCCCGTCGACACCGATCCCCAGGTCCGCTTCCTGCACGCCTGCCGCTCCTACCTGGTCAAGGACTGGGACCAGTTGGTACGGCACACCGACCCGCTGCTGGACGACCCCCTGCTCGGCATAGAGGCGGGGCTGTTCGGCGGCATGGCCCGTGTGCGCCTGGAGATGTACGGGCAGGCCGAGCCGCTGCTGTCGGCGGCGCTGATGCGGTGCCGCAGCGAGCAGCCGCAGCGCAAGGAGCTGCGCTACTGGCTGGCGCGGGCGCACGAGGGCACCGGCCGCTCCGCCGCCGCGCTCCCCCTGTACCGGGCCGTGCACCGGGTGGACCCCGCCTTCATGGACACCTCGGCACGGCTCGCGGCGATCGCCGAGGGGGACGGCTACGACGACGCGGCCGGCCTCGCCGCGATCACACTGACCGGCGCCGGGCAGGACACGGTGGACGGTCCGGACGGCTTCGATCCGTTCTTCGGCACCGAGGGGCGCGATCTGCGGCTGCCGGAGCCGGAGCTGCCGGCCGGGCCGCCGCCGGGCGTCGCCGAGCCAGGGGTCCGCGACCGGGGCGGGGCGCCCGGCTCGCCCCTGCCCACCGGGCCGACCGATCCCGCGCTGCTCGAACAGGCGCTCGCCGAGCTAGAGCGGATGGTCGGGCTCGAACCGGTCAAGCGCCAGGTGAAGGCGCTGTCCGCGCAGTTGAACATGGCGCGCTTGCGGGCCGGGCAGGGGCTGCCCGTGCAGCCGCCGAAGCGGCACTTCGTCTTCTCCGGGCCCTCCGGGACCGGCAAGACGACGGTGGCGCGCATCCTCGGGCGGGTGTTCTACGCCCTCGGGCTGCTCGGCGGGGACCATCTCGTCGAGGCGCAGCGGGCCGATCTGGTCGGCGAGTACCTCGGGCAGACCGCGGTGAAGGCCAACGAGCTGATCGACTCCGCGATCGGCGGGGTGCTGTTCGTGGACGAGGCGTACTCCCTCTCCAACTCCGGGTACGGCAAGGGGGACGCGTACGGGGACGAGGCGCTCCAGGTGCTGCTGAAGCGGGCCGAGGACAACCGGGACCACCTCGTGGTGATCCTCGCGGGGTATCCCGAGGGGATGGACCGGCTGCTCGCGGCGAACCCCGGTCTGTCGTCCCGCTTCACCAGCCGGGTCGACTTCCCCTCGTACCGGCCCGGTGAACTCACCGAGATCGGGAAGGTGCTGGCCGCCGAGAACGGGGACCAGTGGGACGAGGAGGCGCTGGAGGAGCTGCGGTCGATCGCCGGGCACGTGGTCGACCAGGGGTGGATCGACGAGCTGGGCAACGGGCGGTTCCTGCGCACGCTGTACGAGAAAAGCTGCGCGTACCGGGACCTGCGGCTGTCGGCATACGCGGGGTCGCTGTCCCGCGAGGACCTGGCGACACTGCGGCTGGCCGACCTGATGCAGGCGTACGGGGAGGTCCTGTCGGGCCGGGGACCGCAGGACCCGTCCCCCGCGTAGGCGCCCGGAGGGGCGCGGGGAACCGCGCGGGCGACCCGCCACCGGGCCGCGGCCGCACAGCTCCCCGCACCACTCTGGCGCGGCGAGCGCCCGTCCTACGTGGCGAGCGCCTGTTCCGACTCGCCGCTCGCCCTCGGCTCCGTCAGGCGCATGTCGGCGATCTCCCGGTGCGCCGGGTCGCGTACCTCGCCCACCAGCATCTCCAGGACGTCCTCCAGCGCCACCAGCCCCAGCACCTTCCCGGACGCGTCCGCCACCTGGGCCAGGTGCGTCGCGGCGCGGCGCATGACCGTGAGGGCGTCGTCCAGCGGCAGCTCGGCCCGCAGGGTCGTCATCGGCCGCCAGATGTTCTGCGGCACCGCCCGCTCGGAGTCCTCCAGGTCGAGTACGTCCTTGACGTGCACGTACCCCATGAAGGCGCCCTGCTCGGTGGCCGCGACCGGGAAGCGGGAGTACCCCGTGCGCGCGGTGAGCCGGACGATCTCGCCCGCAGTGACCGCGGGCGTCACCGTGACCAGCGACTCACGGCGCAGCAGGACGTCGGTGACCGGGCGGGAGCCCAGTTCCAGGGCGTCCTCCAGGCGCTCCCTCTCCTCCGGGTCGAGCAGACCCGCCTGCCCGGAGTCCTCCAGGAGCCGGTTGAGCTGCTCGCTGGTGACGACGGCCTCCACCTCGTCCTTGGGCTCGACGCGGAACAGCCGCAGCACGGCCTGGGCGACGGCGCCGAGGGACACGGTGATCGGCTTGCACACGCGGGCGAACCAGACCAGGCCCGGACTGAGCCACAGCGCCGCCTTCTCGGGCGCCGCCATCGCGAGGTTCTTCGGCACCATCTCGCCGATGACCAGGTGGAAGAAGACCACCGCGGCCAGCGCGATGACATAGCCGAGCGGATGGATCACGCCGTCCGGGAGGTGCAGCGCCCCGAACACCGGCTCCAGCAGGTGCGCCACGGTCGGTTCGGCGACCGCACCGAGCGTCAGGGAGCACACGGTGATCCCGAACTGCGCGGCGGCCATCATCTGCGGCAGCCGCTCCAGGCCGTACAGCACCTGCCGGGCGCGGGAGGTGCCGAGCGGTTCGATCTGGCTGCGGCGCACGGAGACGAGCGCGAACTCGGCGCCCACGAAGAAGCCGTTGGCCAGCACCAGCAGCGCGGCGAGGACCAGTTGGAGCACGCTCATCGCGCGGCCTCCGCGAGGTTCGCCGCCGGGGCCGTCCGGACCAGGCGGACCCGTTCGGCGCGGTAGTGGCCGACCTGGCGGACCGCGAGCCGCCAGCCGGGCAGCTCGGCCCGGTCGCCGGGGGCCGGGATCCGGCCGAGCAGGTCGGCGACGAGTCCGGCGACCGTCTCGTACGGCCCCTCGGGCACCTCCAGGCCTATGCGCTGGAGGATGTCGACCCGGCAGCTGCCGGCCACGTCCCAGGCGGGCCTGCCGTCCTCGGGCGGGGCGGCGACCAGCTCGGGCACGTCCTTGGCGTCGTGCTCGTCGCGGACCTCGCCGACCAGTTCCTCGACGATGTCCTCCAGGGTGACCACGCCGGCCGTGCCGCCGTACTCGTCCACCACGACCGCGATGGGCTGTTCGCTGCGCAGCCGGGCCAGCAGGGGCTGGACGGGCAGGGTCTCGGGGACCAGCAGCGCGCGGCGGGCGATGCGGCCGACCGGGGTACGCAGCCGGTCGTGCGCCGGGACGGCGAGAGCGTCCTTGAGGTGGACCATGCCGACGATCTCGTCGATCTTCTCCCGGTAGACGGGGAAGCGGGACAGACCGGTGGCGCGGGTGAGGTTGACCACGTCCTCGGCCGTGGCCGAGTCCTGGAGCGCGCTGACCTTCACGCGCGGGGTCATGACGTGCTGGGCGGTCAGCTCGCCCAGCGACAGGGTGCGTACGAACAGGTCGGCGGTGTCCTGCTCCAGGGCGCCGGCCAGTGCGGAGTGCCGGGCCAGGGAGACCAGTTCGCCGGGGGTGCGGGCGGAGGCCAGTTCGTCGGCGGGTTCGACGCCGAGGGCGCGGACCAGCCGGTTGGCGACCGTGTTGAGCGCGGCGATCACCGGCCGGAACAGCCGGGAGAAGTGGTGCTGGGGGCCCGCGACGAAGCGTGCGACCTGGAGCGGCCGGGAGACCGCCCAGTTCTTGGGCACCAGTTCGCCGATCACCATCTGGATCGCGGAGGCCAGCAGCATGCCGACGAGCACGGCGGCGCCGGAGGCGACACCGGACGGCAGGCCCAGCGCGGCGAACGGGGCGCCGAGCAGCCGGCCCAGGGCGGGTTCGGCGAGCATGCCGACGACCAGGGAGGTGATGGTGATGCCGAGCTGGGTGCCGGAGAGCTGGAAGGAGAGCTCCTTCAGCGACTCCACGACCGTACGGGCGCGCCTGTCGCCGTCGGCGGCGGCCTTCTCGGCCTCGGGGCGCTCGACCGTCACCAGGCCGAACTCGGCGGCCACGAAGAATCCGTTGGCCAGGATCAGCAGGAACGCGGCTGCGAGGAGCAGCAGGGGGGTGGTCACGATGCCGCCGCCTCCCCGGTATGTCGGGTGGGGGCGGCGCAGGTACTACAGGACGATCCGTCCATCGCCGGAGGGATTCACTCCTCGGGTCGCAGGAACCCCTGGCGCCGGGGCGGCACACAGGGGCGGAGGTGCGATCGGCGCGACCTCCGCCCACCCAGATTAATCAAGACGGGGCCGGACGGGCAGGGTGGGCGACCCGCAGTCGGCCCCGAGTCAGCCCTGATCTTCCCCCAGGCGGACGGCCGAGTGGGCCTCGGCGAGCGCCCGCAGCGCCCTGGCGTCGGCGATCGCGCGCTGCTTGGCCATGCCCGGCTGGATGCCGAGCGCGGGCAGGCTGGTGCCGTCGCTGAGGTTGAGGAACACCCAGGGATCGCCCGGACGGAGGTTCACCTGAAGGATCTCCGCCCAGTCCAGGCGCCGCTTGCTGGCGATGTTCACCACGGTGACGCCGCTCTCGTCGGCGACGACCTTGATCCGGGCCAGCTGGGCGAGCACCCAGAAGATCAGCGCCCCGGTGAGCACGAAGCTCAGCCGCTCCCCCGGACCGAGGCCGTCGAGGAACAGGGCGACCCCGGAGATGGTGAGGAAGATCGCCACGGCGGCGGTGAGCAGGATCACGCGGGTGTGGCCCGGCCGGAAAGTGACCGGCAGGGTGGGCAGGTCGGACATCACGTACCCCTCAGAGGCGGCAGGCGTGGATGGCCGTGGTCAGGATGGCGCGGGCGCCGATGGCGTAGAGGTCGTCCATGATCCGCTGCGCGTCCTTGGCGGGGACCATGGCGCGGACGGCGACCCAGCCCTCGTTGTGCAGCGGGGAGACGGTCGGGGACTCCAGGCCGGGGGTGAGGGCGACGGCCTTCTCCAGCTGCTCGACCCGGCAGTCGTAGTCCATCATCACGTACGTCCGGGCGACCAGGACGCCCTGGAGGCGGCGCAGGAACTGCTGCACCTTGGGTTCCCCGGCGTCCGCGCCGGTGCGGCGGATCACGATCGCCTCGGACTTCATGATGGGCTCGCCGAAGACCTCCAGGCCCGCGTTGCGCAGGCTGGTGCCGGTCTCCACGACGTCGGCGATGACCTCGGCGACACCCAGTTCGATCGCGGTCTCCACGGCGCCGTCCAGGTGCACGACGGAGGCGTCGACGCCGCTGTCGGCGAGGTGCCGGCCGACGATGCCCTCGTACGAGGTGGCGACCGTACGGCCCTTCAGGTCCTCGACGCCGTTCGCGGTGCCCGGCCTTCCGGCGAAGCGGAAGGTGGAGCGGGCGAAGCCCAGCGGGAGGATCTCCTCGGCGTCCGCGCCGGAGTCGACCAGCAGGTCGCGGCCCGTGATGCCGATGTCGAGGCGGCCGGAGGAGACGTAGATCGCGATGTCGCGGGGGCGGAGGTAGAAGAACTCGACCTCGTTGCCCGGATCGACGATCCGCAGCTCCTTGGACTCGCGGCGCTGGCGGTAGCCGGCCTCATGCAGCATGTCCGCCGCAGGGCCGGACAGGGAACCCTTGTTGGGGACGGCGATGCGCAGCATGAGGACGGCTTCCTTTGCGGTGAAGGGGGTTGGTGCGGTGTGCCGCGGCAGGGCGCGGCGGTGCGGCGGGTCGGTCAGAGGTGGGCGTAGACGTCGTCCAGGGAGATCCCGCGGGCGACCATCATCACCTGGACGTGGTACAGCAGCTGGGAGATCTCCTCGGCTGCCGCCTCCTTGCCCTCGTACTCGGCGGCCATCCAGACCTCGGCGGCCTCTTCGACGACCTTCTTGCCGATGGCATGGACCCCCTTCCCGACCAGTTCGGCGGTGCGGGAGGTGGCGGGATCGCCGTGGGCGGCCTTGTGCTGGAGCTCGGTGAAAAGCTCCTCGAACGTCTTCTTGGACATGGTGGTCCTCACCCTACGCGCTCCGGCCGGTGCCTCAGTGCCAGGGTTCGGATACCGAACGCAGCGTCGCGGCCGTGGCGACCGCCGCGATCACCGCCTCGTGGCCCTTGTCCTCGCTGGAGCCCTCGATGCCGGCCCGGTCCAGGGCCTGCTCCTCGGTGTCGCAGGTGAGCACGCCGAAGCCGACCGGCACGCCGGTCTCCACCGAGACCTGGGTGAGGCCCTGGGTGACGCCCTGGCACACGTAGTCGAAGTGGGGGGTGCCGCCGCGGATGACGACGCCGAGGGCGACCACCGCGTCGTAACCGCGCGCGGCCAGCACCTTGGCGGCGACCGGCAGCTCGAAGCTGCCCGGCACCCGGATCAGGGTCGGCTCGTCGATCCCCAGGTCGCCGAGGGCGCGCAGGGCGCCGTTCACCAGACCGTCCATCACCTTCTCGTGCCACTGCGCCGCGATGACGGCGACCCTGAGGTCGCCCGCGTTGCGTACGGACAGTTCCGGTGCACCCTTGCCGCTCACGTCTCTCCTAAGTGCCTTCTGATTCGACTGGTGTTGCTTGCCCGCTGGTTTTGGCGCTACTGGTTCGGGCAGGTGGCCGGGGTGTCCAGCCAGGGCAGGTCGTGGCCCATGCGGTCCCGCTTGGTGCGCAGGTAGCGCAGGTTGTGCTCGCCCGCCCGGACCGGCATCGGTTCGCGCGCGGCGACCTCGACCCCGTGCCGCTCCAGCGCGTCGGCCTTGTCGGGGTTGTTGGTCATCAGGCGGACGCTGTGCACGCCGAGGTCGGCGAGGATCTGGGCGCCGGCCCCGTAGTCGCGGGCGTCGGCGGGCAGACCGAGCTCCAGGTTGGCGTCGAGCGTGTCGCGGCCCTGCTCCTGGAGCTCGTAGGCGCGCAGCTTGGACAGCAGGCCGATGCCGCGGCCCTCGTGTCCGCGCAGGTAGACCACGACGCCGCGGCCCTCCTCCTGGATGCGGGCCAGCGAGTCGTCCAGCTGGGGGCCGCAGTCGCAGCGCAGCGAGCCGAAGACGTCGCCGGTGAGGCATTCGGAGTGCACCCGGACCAGGACGTCCGCGCCGGTGCCGAGGTCGCCGTGGACGAGGGCGACGTGTTCGACGCCGTCGACGGTGGAGCGGTAGCCGTACGCCGTGAAGGTGCCGTGCCGGGTGGGCAGCAGGGTCTCGGCCTCGCGGCGGACGGTGGGCTCGGTGCCGCGGCGGTAGGCGATCAGGTCCTCGATGGAGATGATCGTCAGGCCGTGCTTGCGGGCGAACGGGATCAGCTCGGGCAGCCGCAGCATCCGGCCGTCCTCGCCGGCGATCTCCACGATGGCGCCGGCCGGGCGCAGGCCCGCGAGCCGGGCGAGGTCGACGGCGGCCTCGGTGTGCCCGTTGCGCTCCAGGACGCCGCCGGGCCGGGCGCGCAGCGGGAAGACATGGCCGGGGCGCACGAAGTCGGCGGGCCCGGCGGTGCCGCTGGCGAGCAGCTGGAGCGTGGTGGCGCGGTCGGCGGCGGAGATGCCGGTGGTCACGCCGTGCGCGCCGGAGGCGTCCACGGAGACGGTGAAGGCGGTCTTCATCGACTCGGTGTTGTCCTCGACCATCTGCGGCAGCCGCAGCCGGTCGAGTTCCGCGGCCTCCATCGGGGCGCAGACCAGGCCCCGGCATTCGCTCATCATGAAGGCGACGATCTCGGGGGTCACCTTCTCGGCGGCGATGACGAGGTCGCCCTCGTTCTCCCGGTCCTCGTCGTCGACGACGATCACGGGACGCCCGGCGGCGATGTCGGCGACGGCCTGCTCGACGGGGTCGAGAGTGAACTCCTCGATGCCGTCACCGTCGTAGGAGTAGGAGTAGGGGTCGTAGAGCGGGGTGGCCGAGGTCATGCCGGTGCTCCTTCCAGAACGGGCCGCGGGCTCTTGCGGGAGCGCAGCCACCAGTCGCGCATGCCCCACAGGACGAGTGCGCCGTAGATGACGTAGACGAAGCCGGAGAAGGCGTAGCCGTTGGCGAAGTTGAGGGGGACGCCGACGAGGTCGACCAGCAGCCAGGCGAACCAGAACTCGACCATGCCCTTGGCCTGGGCGTACATCGCGACGACGGTGCCGACGAATATGTAGGCGTCCGGCCAGGGGTCCCAGGACAGCTCCGGGAACGCGGTGAACAGCAGGGCCACGGCGACGGTGCCAATCGCGGCGGCGCCGAGCAGCGCGGCGCGCTCGCGCCAGGTGGCGAAGCGGGGGGAGATGTGGCCGTCGCCGGCCTGGCCCCGGCCGCGGTTCCACTGCCAGAAGCCGTAGAGGGCGACCACCATGACGACGGCCTGCTTGCCGGCGCTGCCGGTGAGATGGCCGTAGAAGGCGGCGAAGAGGACCAGACCGGAGACGAACTGCACCGGCCAGCTCCACAGGGAGCGGCGCCAGCCGAGGACGAGGCCGATCAGGCCGAGGATGTTGCCCGTCATGTCGGACCACAGGATGTGCTGCCCGAAGAGGGTGAACGCCACGGTGTTGAGGGAGTTCACCGGCCGGCCCCCTGACCGGCCGCGAGCAGCCGCTCGACGTACTTGGCGATGACGTCCACCTCGAGGTTGACCGGGTCGCCGGGCTGTTTCACGCCGAGCGTGGTCAGGGCGAGGGTGGTGGGGATGAGGCTGACGGTGAAGGAGTCGGGGCCCGCGTCCACGACGGTGAGGCTGATGCCGTCGACGGTGATGGACCCCTTCTCGACCACGTAGCGGGCGAGGTGGGCGGGCAGGGAGATCTTCACGATCTCCCAGTGCTCGGAGGGCTTGCGCTCCAGGATCTCGCCGGTGCCGTCGACATGGCCCTGCACGATGTGGCCGCCGAGGCGGGCGCCGACGGCGGTGGGGCGTTCGAGGTTGACGCGGGAGCCGGTGGTGAGCGCGCCCAGGCTGGAGCGGTTCAGGGTCTCGGCCATGACGTCGGCGGTGAACTCGTCGCCCTCGTGGTCGACGACGGTGAGACAGACCCCGTTCACGGCGATGGAGTCGCCGTGCCGGGCGCCGTCGGTGACGACGGGGCCGCGGAGCCGGAAGCGGGAGGCATCGCCGAGGTTCTCGACGGCGGTGACTTCACCCAGTTCTTCGACGATTCCGGTGAACACTTCCCGGGTCCTCCTGCCTCATGGGGCACGGACTCCGGGGCCTGTCGATGACGACAGAGTCTACGGATGAGCACACGAGCCGGGACGTCGCCGAAGAGGCCCGTCCGGATGCGGACGAGACCGGAAACGGCGGCGCGCACACGGAACGCATGCCCGCCCGCCGCGCACTGCCTCCCATCCGGACTTTAACCGTCGGTCCAGGAATTTCACCTGGTCAACCGGTCGCTGGAGGCGACCGGGTCGCGGACTGTAACCGCCGGTTCGGACTTTCACCGACCCCGGAGTGCGCTGCTTCTGGTACAGGGCCAGTGTGCCACGCCGGGTGGCCGCGCCGACAGGGGGTCCGTGTGGGCTCGCTCACAGCGCGTGTCCCCGCGCCCGGACCCCAGGACAGCCGCGGCCAACTCCCCCTACCCACCGCGCACGTTGCCCCCTCCACTCCCATTGACCTTATTGGTCTAGTCCTTTTAGGGTGCCGATCGGGCCCGGCGGCGGTGACGACGGCCCTTGCCCGCCGCCGGGTCGCCAGCGGTCCAGACCGGGGCGGTGTCCCGGGGTCCGGACGGCCGGCCGGTCCTCTCGGGTGAGGGCGTCCCGGCCCGGAGGCACGGAAACGCCTGGCCACGATCCTGGTCACCGGCGGCGCGGGGGCCTGATCGGGGCGCGCGCGGCGTGCGCCGGGTGCCGGTCCTCGGAGTCCTCGCCGGGTCGCCCGTGATGCCGCTGCCGGCGCGGATGTACGACCAGCCGGCGGAGGTGGCCGAAGTCGCCCGCCGCCTGGCCGGGTTGGACGACGGGCGGGAACACCGGCGGCTACGACGGGACGGGCGTCCGGAGCGGGGCGGACCACAGCTCGTCCTGGGCCCGGTCGCGGGCCGTCAGCAGGGCGCCCCGCAGCACGGCGGAGCCGCCGAGGCCGCTGGCGCGCACCTCGGTGGGCAGCGGCGACATCCGGCGCAGCCGCTCCGCCACCAGCCCGGCGAGGACGTCGCCCCCGGCCCGGCCGACCTCTCCGCCGAGGACCACGCAGCCGGGGTCCAGCACGGCGACGACGGAGGCGGCACCGATGGCGAGACGGTCGGCGAGGGCGGAGAGGAAGCGGCCTTCGGCACCGGCTCCCGCCGTCTCCGACTCGAACTCCGGCCCGGCCGTCTCCGACTCGAACTCCGGCCCCGCGGTCTCCGACTCGGACCCCGGCCCCGCCATCTCCGGCTCGACCCCCCGACCCGGCTCCCCCGGCTCGACCCTCCGCCCCGACCCCTCCGGCCCGAACCCCCGACCCCGTACCTCCGACCCGAATTCCCGCGCCACCGCCCCCGGCTCAGCCCCACGGACCAGTTCCCCCGGCTCAACCCCCCGCCCCCGCACCTCCACACCAACCTCCCGCGCCAGCACCCCCGGCTCGGCCCCACGGACCAGACCCTCCGCCTCAACCCCTCGCCCCGGCCCCTCCGGCCCGAACCCCCGACCCCGTACCTCCGGCCCGAGTTCCCGCGCCGGCACCCCCGGCTCGGCCGCACGGACCAGCTCCCCCGGCTCAACCCCCCGCCCCCGCACCTCCACACCAACCTCCCTCGCCAGCGCCCCCGGCTCGGCCCCACGGACCAGACCCTCCGCCTCAACCCCCGGCCCCGGCTCCTCCGGCCTGAACTCCCGATCCCGCGCCTCCGGCCCAACCTCCCGCGCCAGCACCCCCGGCTCGGCCCCACGACCCAGCTCCCCCGAGTCAATCCCCCGCTCCCGCGCCTCCGGCCCGAACTCCCCGCCCCGTACCCCTGCCTCGTACTCCCCGCCCCGCGCCTCCTGACCGAACCCCCGCCCCCGCGTCTCCCGCCCGGATTCCCGCCCCGGCACTTCCACCCGGAGCTCCCGCCCCGGCTGCTCCACCCCGAACACCCGCCCCCGCGCCTCCGGCCCCGGTCCCCGGCCCGGCGCCTGCCGTCCACCGACCTCCGCCCGTACCCGTTCCACCGCTGCCCGCACCACCCCCGCCGCCCCCGGTCCGTCCGCCGCCGGGGGTACCGGCAGGCCGTGCTCCGCCGCCAGGGACACGATCGCCGCCGCGCCCGCCAGGGCGTGGAAGCCGCCCGCGCAGTCCGTGGCCGAGGGCAGGGTGCCCGTGCCCGGCACCGGGAGGAAACCGATCTCGCCGGTGCCGCCGGAGGCACCGCGGCGCAGGGTGCCGTCGAGGACGACCGCCGCACCGGTGCCGTGGCCGAGCCAGAGGAGGACGAAGGTGTCGCGGTCGCGGGCGGCACCCTCCCGCTGTTCGGCGAGGGCGGCGAGGTTGGTCTCGTTCTCCACGGTGACGCGGGCACCGGGCAGCCGTGTCTGGAGGGCGGCGGCCAGGCTGCGGTGCCAGGCGGGCAGGCCCGCGCTGTCGCGCAGGTCACCGGTGGCCGGGTCGATGAGGCCCGGCGCGCCGATGCCGACCGTGTGCGGACCGGCCACGCCGGCCCTCCCCATGGCGTCGGCCACCGCCGCCACCACCCGCTGCACCGCGGGCCCGGTCCCGGTGCCCCCCTCGATCGGCACGGACGCCTCGGCGAGCACCCGCCCCAGCAGGTCGGCGACGAGCACGGCGACCCCCTCGGTGCGCACATCCAGCGCCGCCAGATGGGCCCGGTCGGCGGCGATGCCGTAGAGCCGGGCGTTCGGTCCCCGGCGGGCCGCGCCGGACTCCCCCACGACGGTGATCAGTCCGGCGGCGCCGAGCCGCTCGACGAGGTCGGCGACCGTCGGCCGGGACAGCCCGGTCAACTGCTTCAACTGCCCCGCCGTCAGCGGCCCTTGGTCCTGGAGGAGCCCCAGCGCCAGGCGGTCGTTGATGGCCCGGGCGGTGCTCGGTGATGCGGGCATGGCGGGGATCCTTCCACATCGGCCACCCAGCCCACGCAGTCGGCCACCCGACCCCGCAGCCGGCGGACCAGCCCCCGCAGTCGGCGGGCCAGGCCCCGCGCTCGGCGGGTCGGCCCCCGGCAGTCGGCGGACCGGCACCAGAAGCCGACGCGAGCCAGCCGCCACGGCTGACGGGCGGCCAGCGCGTAGGCGGCGGCCGTCGCGGCTTCGCGGCTCATTTCGGCGCTGTCTATCAGGCAGGGTCCCTGATAGTTTACGGCGCACCAACGGGCGGGGAGGAGCGCGGACATGGAGGACCTGAGCGAGGTGCGGCGCGCGCGGAGCGCCGTCGCGGCCGTGTTCGCCGTCCACGGCGCCGTGACCGGATCCTTCGCGACCCGCGTGCCCTGGATCCAGGACCACGCCTCGCTCGGCGCGGGACGGCTGGGCTTCGCGCTCGCCTTCACCGCGCTCGGCGCCTCCTGCGCGATGCCGCTCGCGGGGCGGATCAGCCACCGCTTCGGCAGCCGCAACGCCCTGCGCGGGCTGATCGCGCTGTGGACCCTCTCCCTCGTACTGCCCTCCCTCGCGCCGAACCTGCCGGCCCTGTGCCTGGCGATGTTCACCTACGGCGCCTGCGCGGGCATGGCGGACGTGGCGATGAACGCGCTCGGCGTCGAGGTCGAGCGGCGGCTCGGCAGGTCGGTGATGTCCGGGCTGCACGGGATGTGGAGCGCGGGTGCCCTGGCCGGCTCGGCCGTCGGCACGCTCGCCGCCCATCTCGGCGCCGACGCGCGCACCCACTTCCTGCTGGCCTCGGCCGTCCTGACCGTGCTCGGTGTGCTCTCTTGCACTCGGGTGCCGGACATACAGCCCGCCGAGGACGAGGAGCCGCCGCCCCGGTTCGCGCTGCCGCCCCGCTCCGCGCTGCTGATCGGCATGGTCGGCTTCTGCGCGGTGTTCGCGGAGGGCGCGAGTCTCGACTGGTCGGCGGTGTTCCTGCGGGACCGGCTGGACAGCTCGGCCGGCCTCGCGGCGGCGTCGACCACCGCCTTCATGCTGACGATGGCCGTGGCCCGGATCGCCGGGGACGCGGTGGTGAACCGGTTCGGCGCGGTGCGCACGGTCCGGGCCGGCGGTGTCCTGGCCGTCGTCGGCGGTCTGCTGGTCGTCCTCGCCGGGCAGCCGCTGGTGGCGATGGGCGGCTTCGCCCTGATGGGGCTCGGCATCGCGGTCGTCGTACCGCTGTGCTTCGCCGCCGCCGGGCACGCCGGGCCCAACCCCAGTCAGGCCATCGCGGGCGTGGCGACCATCACCTACACCTCGGGGCTGATCGCGCCGAGCCTGATCGGCGGGGTGGCGCAGGCGACCAGCCTGGTGGTCTCCTTCGGCGTGGTGACGGCGCTGGCGTGCGGGCTCGCGGGGTGCGCGGGCGTGCTGCGCTCCGCCGAGCGCGGGGCCGGCCGGGAGGTCAGTCCGCGGGCCGCAGCAGTTCCCGGGCCGCGGCCCTGAAGCCGTCGCTCCAGGGGGCCGGGCGCAGGGTGGTCGCGTCGAGGCGCACCAGCACCCGCGCGCCCCGCGCGTAGGTCGTGGAGCCGTCGGCCGAGCAGAAGCGGAAACCGTAGGTCAGCCCGGTGGTGCCGAGCCGGTCCAGCCACAGGTGGACGGCGTAGGGGCCGGGGCTCGTGACGGGCGCCTCGTAGCCGATGCGCAGTTCGCGCACCGCGTTGCAGGCGTCCCCGGCCGCCGCCCAGTCGCCGTCGAAGCGGATGCCGTGCTCGTGCCACAGCTCGGTCCAGGCGCGCTCGACCAGCAGCGGATAGCGGGCGTTGTGCAGCAGGCCGAGCGCGTCGAGGTCGTCGAAGTGGACGGTGACGGGGATCAGCCGGCCGTGGGCGAGGGCGGGCGCGGAGGGGGCTTCGGCGGTCACGGCGGGGCTCCTGGGCAGGGGGCCGGGGACGGTCCCCGGCAGGTACGGCACTCCATACTAAGCGACCGCTCAGCACGCCCTCGGGGACACCCCCCGCGCGGGCGGTGTGCGCGGACCGCGCCGACGACCAGCGACAATGGTGCGGATACCCCCCTGTCCCCCGGCTCCCTCGGCTGCCCGGACGCAACACAGAAAGCGAAACCCCACCATGGACCTCGGCGTGCGCTGGAAACTGCACGGTGACGGGAAGACCCCCGCGCCCGGAGCAGTGGTACGGCCCGACGAACGGCTGACCTGGCCCCGGACGGTGGGCCTCGGCGCCCAGCACGTGGTCGCGATGTTCGGCGCCTCCTTCGTGGCGCCGGTACTGATGGGCCTCGACCCCAACCTGGCGATCATGATGTCCGGCGTCGCCACGGTCATCTTCCTGCTCGCCACCCGCGGCCGGGTGCCCAGCTATCTCGGCTGCTCGCTGTCCTTCGTGGGCGTCGCCGCGGTCATCCGGGCGCAGGGCGGTACGAGTGCCACGGTGACCGGCGCCACCCTGTGCGTCGGTGTCGTGCTGTTCCTGGTGGGCCTCGCGGTGCAGCGGTTCGGGGCGCGGATCATCCACGCGGCCATGCCGCCCATCGTGACCGGCGCGGTCGTGATGCTGATCGGCTTCAACCTGGCCCCGGTGACCGCCTCCACCTACTGGCCGCAGGACCAGTGGACGGCGCTGCTCGTCATGCTGTTCACCGGGCTCGCGGTGGTGTGTCTGCGCGGCTTCTGGTCCCGGATCGCGATCTTCCTCGGGCTGGTCTTCGGCTACGGCATCTCCTGGGTCTTCGACCGGATCTTCGGCAAGATCCACTCCGTGGGCGGCGACGGCAAGCTGACCGACCACTGGCGCCTGGACCTCTCGGGCGTGGCCAAGGCCGACTGGATCGGTCTGCCGCACTTCCACGGCCCGTCCTTCCAGTGGTCGGCGATCCTGGTCGCGCTGCCGGTCGTCATCGCGCTGGTCGCGGAGAACGCGGGCCACGTCAAGGCGGTCGGCGAGATGACCGGCGACCCGCTGGACGACAGGCTGGGCACGGCGATCTCGGCCGACGGCGTCGCCTCCGTGCTGTCCACCGCGGTGGGCGGTCCGCCGAACACCACCTACTCCGAGAACATCGGCGTGATGGCCGCGACCCGCGTCTACTCCACCGCCGCGTACTGGGCGGCGGCCGGCTTCGCGCTGCTGTTCGGCCTGTGCCCGAAGTTCGGCGCGATCGTGGCCGCCATTCCGGGCGGAGTCCTCGGCGGCATCACGGTCATCCTCTACGGCATGATCGGCCTGCTCGGCGCGCAGATCTGGCTCAACGCCAAGGTGGACCTGCGCAATCCGCTCAACCTGGTGCCGGCCGCCGCGGGCATCATCATCGGCGTGGGCAACGTCAGCATGAAGTTCACCAGCAACTTCTCGCTCAGCGGTATCGCGCTGGGCACCCTGGTCGTCATCACTGGCTACCACGCGCTGCGCGCCTTCGCCCCGGCCCACCTCAAGAAGCAGCAGCCGCTGCTGGACGAGGGCACCTCCAGCTACGACCCGGACTCCCCGCCCGCGCAGCCGTAACCCCCCCTTGCCGACCGGGTCGTGCGGACCCGTTCCCCCGTTCCGGCGACGCACCGGGCCGGTCGGCACCCCGGCCGGTTCCGGGCTGCGACCCTTCCCCCATGTCGCAGTCGTCCTCCGTCGTCGGCCCCGCCGGCACCACCGGCCCCGTCGACACCGTGGTCGCCCGGATGCGGGCCCTGGACGCCGTCCTGCCCGCGCGGGACGGCGTCGCCGTGTTCAACCGCGTGTACCTCACCGTCACCGAGGAGATCGACCGCCGCCTGAGCGCCGGGGTGTTCCCCGATCCGCGGGCGGCCGGGGCGCTCGACGTTCGCTTCGCCGAGCGGTACCTCTCCGCGGTCGACGCCGCCGCGGCGGAGCTGAGACCGCCCGCCTGCTGGCGGCCGCTGTTCCAGCTGCGCCGCCATCCCCATGTACGGCCGCTCCAGTTCGCGCTGGCCGGGGTCAACGCCCATATCGGGCACGACCTCGCGCTCGCCGTGGTGGACGCCTGCCGCACCGTCGGCTGCGAACCCGCCGACCTGGCCGACGAGTTCGACCAGGTCGGCGAGATCCTCACGGCCCTGGAGGAACGGGTCCGCGAGGATCTGATGCCGGGCCCCGACCTGCTCCAGCTCGCCGACCCGCTCACCCATCTGCTGAGCGCCTGGAGCCTGGAGCGCGCCCGCGACGCGGCCTGGGCGGCGGCGCGGGCCCTGTGGGCGCTGCGGCACAGCCCGGACATCGCCGGGGAATTCGCCGTACGGCTGGACGCGGCGGTGGGATTCGCGGGCAGGATGCTGCTGACGCCGCTCACGCGCTGAAAGAACCCGGCTACGAAGGAGCTACGGCATGGCGACCCGCCTCGGACTCGGTCTTCCCCAGATGCGGCAGTTCTCGATCGGCAAGGACGTCCCGGCGGTGGCCCGCGCCGCCGAGCGGATCGGCTACGACAGCCTGTGGGTCTTCGAACGGGCCCTGTTCCCGGAGCCCGCCACCCAGGGCCTGTACGGCATCGACGGCCTGCCCTGGCCCGACCAGTACCGGTCGGTGGCGGAGCCGCTGGTCACCCTCACCCTGGCCGCGGCGGCCACCGAGCGCGCGGAGCTGGGCACCAGCGTGCTGGTGGCGCCGCTGCATCTGCCGTTCCAGCTGGCCAGGGCGCTGGCCTCGCTCGACGCGGCGAGCGGCGGCCGGGTGCTGGCGGGCCTCGGCACCGGCTGGTCGCTGGACGAGTACGCGGCCTCGGGCGTGCGTCCCTTCGCTGAGCGCGGGGCGGTGCTGGACGAGATCATCGACGTGTGCCGGGCGGTGTGGGGCCCGGACCCGGTCGTCCACGACGGCCCCCTGGCCAGGATCGCCCCGGCCGTGGTCGGGCCCAAGCCGGCCCGCCCGATCCCGATCCTGCTGGCCGCGGGCAACCGGCGCTCCTGGGAGCGTCTGATCGACAAGGCCGACGGCTGGCTGCCGGTGGCCATGGGCGGCGCTCGGGTGGCCGAGCAGTGGCAGCGGCTGCGCGAGCTGGCCGAGGAGCGGGGCCGTACGGCGCCGATCCGCACGGTGCTGCGGGTGAACGCCGAGCTGTGCCGCACGCCGTACGAGGGCGGCGACCGCCGCCCCTTCCAGGGCAGCACCGACCAGATCGTGCGGGACCTGGTGGAGTACGCGGAGATCGGCCTGCCGGAGATCCTGCTCGACCTCCAGGGCACCGCGCGGGACGCGGCGGAGCTGACGGACGTCGCCGCCGAGGTGTTCGAGAAGGCGCGGGCGGCCCGCGTCTGACCGGCCGCCCGCGCCCCGCCGCCTCGGGCTCCTGCCCGGTCAGTCCTCCGGCAGCTCCACCGGGGCGATCTCGTCGTAGACGTCGCCCGGACCGGGATTGGTCGGGTCGGTCTCGCCGCCGAAGTGACGCATGACGCCCCAGACCGCGTTCAGCGCGGTCTGGACGGCGCCCTCGGCCCAGCCGGCCGTCCAGGAGATGTCGTCGCCGGCGAGGAAGATGCCCCGCTTGTCGGCGGGCAGCCGGTCCTGCATGAAGTGCGTGAACAGGCGCCGCTGGTAGCGGTAGTGGCCGGGCAGGTTGGCCTTGAACGCGCCCATGAAGTAGGGCTCGTTCTCCCAGGAGACGGTCACCGGGTTGCCGATGATGTGCTTGCGGATGTCGACGTTCGGGTAGATCTCGCCGAGCGAGTTCAGCATGACCTCCATCCGCTCGTGCGCGGACAGCGGCAGCCACTTCAGGCTGTCGTCGCACCAGGTGTACGACAGGCAGATCACGGCGGGCTTGTCCGGACCGTCGTCGAGCAGGTAGGTCCCGCGTGTCATCCGGTCGGTGAGGGTCATCGACATGACGTCCCGGCCGGTCCGCTCGTCCTTGTCCAGCCAGAACGGCCGGTCCACGGGGACGAACAGCTTGCTGGACTCCATGTAGTGGGTGCGCTCGATCGCGGTCCAGTGGTCGATCGGGAACAGCGAGTCATCGCAGGCGATCTTGGACAGCAGCATCCAGGACTGGGCGGTGAAGATCGCCGCCTTGTAGGTGCGGATGTCGCCGTCCGCATCCGTCACGGTGATCTGGTTGCCGGCGGTGCGGTGCAGCCGGGTCACGGCCGGGCGCGGCTCGCCGTTCGCGTGCAGGGAGCCGAGCGAGGTGCCGTAGGGCCAGTGGACGATCTTCTCCGGCTCGCGCTCCCACAGGCGCAGCGGCAGCTGCTGGGAGCCGCCGACGATGCCGCGGTGGTGGTCGTCGGCCTCGGTGTAGACGACGCGCAGGATCTCCAGGATGGAGTTCGGGAAGTCGGTGTCCCAGCCGCCGGTGCCGAAGCCGACCTGGCCGAAGATCTCGCGGTGCCGGAAGGACTTGAATGCCTCGGAGTCGCAGAGGAAGCCGTAGAAGGTCTGGTTGTCGAGCTTCTCGACCAGCTTCGCCCAGATCTCGCGGATGCGCGGCACGTCCCGCTCGCGCATGGCGCGGTTCATGTCGGAGAAGTCGGCGCCCTCTTCGAGGCACCTGTTCCAGGCGTCGGCGACGTCCCGGTACACCTGGGGCAGGTCGTCGACGGTGACGGCGTAGTGCGACTCGCCCTTGAGGTCCACGACGGTCGACGGGGTCGCCTCGGCCAGCGGGTTGGGGAACGGCCGGGTGGTGAGGCCGACCAGGTCGATGTAGTGCTGGAGGGCGGTGGAGGAGGGCGGGAAGCGCATCGCGCCCAGCTCGCAGTTCAGTTCCTCGTCGCAGCCCTCGAAGCCGACGGTGCGCAGCCGGCCGCCGAGCTGGTCGGCCTCGTAGACGACGGGCTTGAGGCCCATCTTCATCAGTTCGTAGGCGGCGACGACACCGGAGAGACCGCCGCCGATGACGGCGACCTCGGTGCCGTGCTCGGTCGCCGGGATCTGGCCGAGGCCCGCCGGGTGGGCGAGGTAGTCGTCGTAGGCGTAGGGGAAGTCCGGGCCGAACATGGTGATCGGCGGCTGCTGCCCGTCGGTGTGCTCGACGGCGGTGGGCACCGTGGACGTCATGGGGTACGGACTCCTTGCACGGAAGAACTGAAGGTGAAGTCAGGCAAGTTGACGGAGCGTCAGGTCAACGGGCCGTACAGGCCCGGACGGCGGTCCGCCAGGTAGGGGTTGGCCGCGCGGGAGGCCGCCAGGAAGGCCGGGTCGGCGTCGGCGAACACCAGCTGCTCGGCGCGGCCCGCACGGGTCCGGGCGACGCCGTCGGGGCCGGCGAGGACGGAGAGGCCGACGAACTCGAACTCACCTTCCTGTCCGACCCGGTTGACGTACGCGACGTACATCTGGTTCTCGAAGGCGCGCACCGGGATCATCGACTCGGCGACGAACTGGTACGGGTGCATCTGCGCGGTCGGGACCAGCAGCAGGTCGGTGCCGGCCAGCGCGTGGGCCCGGACGTTCTCCGGGAACTCGACGTCGTAGCAGATCAGCAGGCCGATGGTGAGGCCGTTCAGCTCGGCCTGGACGACCTGGTGCTCGCCCGGCGTGAAGTGGTCGCGCTCGAAGCAGCCGAAGAGATGGGTCTTGCGGTAGTTCGCGAGCCGGGTGCCGTCGGCGGAGATCAGCTGAGCGGAGTTGTAGACGGTGCCGCCGTCGCGCTCGGGGTAGCCGTAGGCGATGGCGAGGCCGTGCCGGACGGCGGTCTCGGCGATCGCGGCGGCGCAGGCGCCGTCGGCGGGCTCGGCGAGGCGGCCGATGTCGTCGCCGACCGCGTAGCCGGTGAGGAACATCTCGGGCGCGGTCAGCAGCGCGGCGCCCGCGGCCGCGGCCCGGCCCGCGGCCTCGTCCAGAACCCGGAGGTTCTCGGCGACGGAGCCGGGGCGGCCGGAGCTCTGGAGCAGGGCGGTGCGCATGCGTCTACCTCACCGGTCACGGAAGGGGTTCGGGGTCAGATAGACGGTACGGTCGGCGCGCGCGGCGGGACAAGGAGCAGCCGTTGCGCGCCGGTGCGCGGTTCGTTGCGTGCGCGGGGCGTTCGGCGGCGATTCGTTGCGTGCCCGCGGCGGGGTGCGGTCCGGGGGCGCTGTGCGGGCGCCCCCCGGTGCGTGTCGGGGCCCGCGCTACTTGCCGGTGCCGACCGGGTCGACGGTGATGCCGGGGCCGCCGCTCTCGGTGACGGGGACGTTGATGCCGGCGTTCAGGGTCGTGGAGTGGGTCTCGTTCGGCGGGGTGACGACGAGCTGGGTGAAGGTCTCGCCGGAGCCGCCGGAGTTGTTCGGCGGATAGTGCAGGGTGAAGCGGGTCTCGGCACCCGGCTGGAGGGTGACGGTGGGGGCGGCGAGCTTGCTGCGGGAGGCGCTGACCGTGCCGTCCTTGCCCTTCAGGTCGACACCTGGAAAGCCGTGCAGGGTGCAGTCGGCCGATCCGGTGTTCTTCATGTTGACGATCAGCTCGCCCTCGCCCATGCCGCCGGAGGTGCTGAAGGAGAGGTGGGCGGTGGTGCAGCCGGCGCCGGACGCGCGGCCGGAGCCGGTGGGGCCGTGCGGGGAGCCGGACTGGCCGCCGTTGCGGCCGGTGGAGCCGGAGCCCGTGGAGCCCGTCGCGCCGGTGGAGCCCGTCGAGCCGCCGCTGCCGCCGGAGCCCTGGGTGCCCGAGGTGTCCGAGGCGGTGCTGCCCGGCGAGGAGGAGCCGCTGCCGCCGGAGTTGCCGCCGCTGCTCCCGCACGCGGTGAGCGAGAGGCCCGCGGCGACTGCGACGGCGAGCAGCGAGATCTTCTGGACGCGCATGTTTCCCCTTAGGAGGTACGGCTGACGTGCTGTTCTCTGAGACAGGCGGGGTGGAGCGGGGGTTCCGGCCCGCACCGGTCCCCTACATGGCTGTGACAAAGACCCTAGAGGTCGCGCAGCCGGTCGACGATCTCCCGCAGTAGTCCGGGATCGGCGGTGGGCCCGCCGTCCGGGTCGCGGCGGGGCGCGGTGATGCGGACGAGGCCCGCCTCGGCCAGGTCGCCGAGCAGCACCCGCACCACGGTCAGGGGCAGGTCTGCGTCGGCGGCCAGCTCGGCGACCGGGCGCGGGCCGCGCCGTACCAGGTCCAGCAGGGCGGCGCTCGCGTGATCGACGCCGGCCGCCGCGGCGTCCGCCGCCTCCAGGGCGCCGACCCGCGACATCAGGTCGATGGAATACCGGTCCGAGGGCCGGGTACGGCCTCGGGTCACGGTGTACGGCCGCACCATCGACCCGGTCTCGTCCTCGTACCAGTGCTCGTCGCTCACGGCGGGATCATGGGGTGGCACGGGCTGCCGCGTCCAGGTGGCTGCCGAGGCGGCGGACCAGCAGGGCCATCTCGTGGGCGAGTTGGCCGACGTCGGTGCCGGCCTCGCTGAGCACGGCGAGCCGGCTGCCGTGCCCGGCCGGGGTGATGAACAGGTAGGCGTCGTCCAGCATCACCATGGTCTGGCGCACCCGGCCGGCGGCGAACCGCTCCCCCGCGGAGCGGGCGAGGCCGTGGAAGGCGGAGCAGACGGCGGCCAGGTGCTCGATGTCCTGCCGGGGCATGCCCTCGGAGCTGCTCAGCGCGAGGCCGTCGGCGGTGAGCAGCACGGCCTGGCGGACGTGGTCGGTGCGCGCCACGAGGTCGTCCAGCAGCCAGCCGAGGTCCGTGCCGGGGGTTCCGGGGGGTGCGGCGGGCCGGTCACGCATCTGGTCGTCACCGCGCATCGTCGGTGTCCGTCCCTTCGTCGACATGGGTGTTCACGGTGTTCACGGTGTCGTCGGCGCCGGCGCCGGGCCGCGCGGGCATCCCCTTGCGCCCCTGCTCCAGCCCCCGCTGGAAGGCCCCGAAGATCGCCCGCATCTCCTCGGCGTCCACCTCCCGCCGCCCGCTCTCCGCCTGCTCCGGCGGCTCCGCCCGCAACTGCCGGGCGAGGGAGGCCTGACGGACGCGGGTGGGGAGGGCGGGGACGGGGACGTCGTGCGGGGCGCCGCTCTCGTCCGGGGCGTCGGCCTCGTGCGGCGCGTCGGCCTCGTGGGTGGTGGGGCGCCTCGCGGGCAGGGGTGGGAGCTGGGCGGGTGCGGGGGCGTCGGCGGGCGGGGGTCCGGATGCCGCCGCGACGCTCCTTGCAGGATCGTTCCTGCGCCGGGTCGGCAGCGGTCGTATCCCGCCGTGCTCTCCGGGCGGCAGCGGTCGTACCTGGCCGTGCTCCCTGGGCGGCAGCGGGACGCGGACTCCGCCGGGCCCGGACAGTGCCCCCGTCGGCTCGGGCGCCGGTGGCGTGTCCGTCCCCCCGGTCGCCGCCAGGATCGTGTCCGGCAGCAGCACCACCGCCGTCATACCCCCGTACGGGGAATCCCGGAGGCTGACGTCGATGCCGTGGCGGGCGGCGAGGCGGCCGACGACGTAGAGGCCGAGGCGGTCGTGGCGGGTGGGGTCGAAGGCGTCCGGGTCGGTGAGGGTGCGCTCGGCGTGGGCACGGGCCTCGGCGTCCAGGCCGAGCCCGCGGTCGTCGATCTCCAGGACGAAGCCGCCGCCGGCCCGCCCGGTGCGCAGCGTCACCTCGGTGTGCGGCGGCGAGAACACCGTCGCGTTCTCCAGGAGTTCGGCGACGAGGTGGACGACGTCGGCGACCGCGTCCGCCGCGATCCCGGTGTCCGGCATCGGCGGCACCACCACCCGCGCGTAGTCCTCGATCTCGCCGACCGCCGAGGCGACGACCTGCGCGATGGGCACCGGCCGGCGCCAACGGCGGCCGGGCGCCGAGCCGGAGAGGATGATCAGGCTCTCCGCGTGCCGCCGCATCCGGGTGGTGAGATGGTCGATGCGGAACAGCTCGCGCAGGATGTCGGGGTCCTCGGTGCGCCGCTCCAGCGTGTCCACGAGCTTCAACTGCCGGTGCACCAGCGCCTGGTTGCGGCGCGCGATGTTGAGCAGCACCGCGAACAGCCCCCGGCGCAGCGTCGCCTGCCGCACCGCGGCCTCCACCGCGGCCAGCCGCGCGGTGTTGAAGGACCGCCCCACCTGCCCGATCTCGTCGTCGCGGCCCCCGGCGGCGGCGAGCGGCGGCGCCTCGGCCGCCGCGTCCACCTCCTCACCGGCGCTCAGGCGGCGCATCACGTCCGGGAGCTGGCGGGCGGCCAGCACATCGGCGGCGTCCCGCAGGGCCTCCAGGCGGCGCGAGATGCGCCGGGCGCCGCGCACCGCGAACCACAGCGACAGCCCCGCGACGACCAGTCCCGCGCCACCGGCGACCGCCGCGCGGGTCAGCTCCCGGTAGGCGAACGCCCGGCCGCGCGCGGCGGAGTCGCCGGCCGCCGCGGCGCACAGGTCGCGGTACTGCCGGACGATCCGGTCCACGGTCGAGCGCCAGCTGTCCGCCGCGACCGCCTGCGCCGCCCCGCCCGCCCCGGCCCGCAGCAGCGCTTCCTCGCTCTGGTTCAGGGAGCGGTACAGGGCGCCCTTCTGGAACGTCTCGAACAGGGCCCGCGAGTCGGCCGGCAGGTCGGGCACATAGGTCCGCTGGAAGACGCGCCGGTCCTCGATGGTCTGGGCGAGCGCGGTGTACTGGCCGGGAGTCAGCGCGGTGCCCGCCGCCCGCGCCCCGGCGACCAGCGCGTCCTCGCGGGAGACGAACTCGCGCACCCGGACCAGCTCGACGACGGTCCCGGACTCGCGGGCGAGCTGGCCGGCCTGGAGCGCGGTCAGTGTGCTCTGCACATCGAAGGCGGGCTCCACCAGCGCGCTGTACTGCTCGACCGCCTGGTCCCAGCCGATCCGCCGGGTGAGCACGCGCTGGCGCAGCCCGTCCAGCTTGCCGGTGGCCGTGACCATGGCGTCCAGCGCCTGCCGCTGGCGCGCCGTGAGCCGGCTCCGGTCGCCGCCGCGGATCGCCCGCCGCATGGCGTCGACCACCTGGTCGGTACGGCGCTGCTGGCCGAGCAGCCGGCCCGCCCCCGCGGCGTCCCGGCCGCCGGCACCCAGGTAGGCGGCGGACAGCCGGCGTTCGATCTGGATCTGCCCGACCGCGGTGTCCACGGGGCTGCCGAAGTCGTGGTACACCCCCTGGACCCGGATCAGCGCGCGCAGCTCCGCGGTGTCGGACACCATGGCGAAGCCCCACAGGGCCATCAGGGCGACGGCCGGTGCGAGCGCGAGCGCCACGATCCGGGTGCGGACGGTGGTGGGACGGCCAAGGGGCCAGCGCATGGGAGGACCTACCGGTATTACCAGTCAGTAGAGAGCCCGCACAACCTACGGGACGGTCACCTCGAACCGCAACGGCGACCACCGGTAACCCCAGGTCAGCTCAGAGGAAACGCACAGCGGACGAGGACCGCCGCATGGTCGGAGGGCCACTCGTTTCCGGCCACGTCCGGCCAGGGGCGAGGGTTCCCGGTGACGAGGGTGCGCGCGTCCCGGACGGTCAGTCCCCGGTGCAGCACATAGTCGATCCGGTCCTGCGGCTCGGCCCGGCCGCTGCCGTCCTCGTGCACCGGGTGGATCGGCGACCAGGTGTGTCCGGGGGCCGCGACCGGGTCGGGATGGGCCTGCCGGTAGGCGTCGGCGAGCCCCGCCTCCTCGGCGGCCCTGGTCACCGGCCAGGCCACGTCGGGCCAGTCCAGGTGGGAGGGGCAGTTGAAGTCGCCGGTGAGGACGACCGGGACGCCCGCCTCGGACGCCTGTTCGATCCGCTCCAGCGTGTCCCGCAGCTGGGCGAGCCGCAGTTCCTCGTGCGCGATCAGCCCGGCCGCCGGCAGCCCGTCGAAGGCGGACTCGTAGGGCCCGTACGGCGTGTAGTGCAGATGCGCGGTCCATACGTCGACCGCGCGGCCGGGGGCGACCTGGACGCGGACGCCCGCGGCGCCGTAGAAGCCGACGTCCGGGTCGCCGAAGCGGGCGGTGATGGGGTGGCGGCTGATGATGCCGAGATTCTCGCCGGCCCGGTGGTGGTGCCAGCCGAGTGCGTCGGCCAGTTCGCGGGCGGCGGTGCCCGCGGTCTCCTGGAGCCCGACGACGTCGGCGCCGCTGTCCCGGATCACCCTGATCTGCTTGGCCCGGTGATCGTCGACCTTCGCGCCGCCGAGCCACAGGTTCCAGCTCAGGACGGTCAGCGCGGGCGCGGTCATGGCGGTCAGCTCCCCGACGGTGACCCCGGCGAGGCTGTCCCGCACGGTGCGGCCCGGCGCGGCGCCGATCGGGGCGAGGGAGGGCACGGCGAGCACGGCGCACCCGGCGGCCTCGGCGGAGGCCACGCCGGTCGCGGTGTCCTCGACGGCCACGCAGGCGGCCGGCTCGACGCCGAGGGCGCGGCAGGCGGCGAGGTAGGGCTCGGGGTCGGGCTTGGTGCGGGCGGTGTCGTCGGCCGTGACGGAGAGGGCGAACCGGTGTGCGCCGAGGGCCTCGATGACGAGGTCGGCGACCGCGCGCGGGGACGCGGTGACCAGCGCGGCCGGGACGCCCTCGGCGGCGAGCGCGTCCAGCAGGGCGAGGGCGCCGGGGCGGGGCACGATCTCGGTGCGGACCCGGTCGGCGAACGCGCGGTGGAGTCCGGCGGCGAGGTCCGCGGCGGGCCGCCCGGTGGTGCGGGCGAGCCAGTCGGCGGTGTGTTCCACCGGACGGCCGAGGACGTCCGGCTGGTCGGCCTCGGTCAGCGGCCGGCCGGCGACCGCCGCGACCGCCTCCCACCACAGGTGCTCGGTGTCCACGAGCGTGCCGTCCATGTCGAACAGGACCGCCTGGAGCGGGAGTCGGGAGTTGTGGGGGGTGGTCACGGGGATGTCTGTCCTCGGTTCTCGGTGCGGGGGGCCACGAGCACGGGGCGTTCCGGCAGCGAGGCGCTGACGGCGGCTCCGGCGCCCAGGCCCGCGGCCTCGTGCGCGGGCAGGTCTGCCTTGGCCTCGGTGCCGTCGGCGAGCCGGACGGTGAGCCGGACGACCGCGCCGAGGAAGGCGGTGGCGACGACCCGGCCGCCGCCCTGCCCGTCGGCGCGTACCCGCAGGTTCTCGGGCCGCACCAGGACGTCCACCGGGCCGTGCGGCGCGTCGCCGTCGGCGGGCAGGCGCTGCCCGAGCACCTCGACGGTGCCGTCCTTCAGCTCGCCGGGGATCCGGCTCATGGTGCCGACGAACTCGGCGACGAAGGCGGTGGCGGGGCGGCCGTACAACTCGGCGGGCTCCGCGCACTGTTCGAGCCGCCCGGCGCGCATCACGGCGACCCGGTCGGCGATCGACAGGGCCTCCTCCTGGTCGTGGGTGACGAAGAGGGTGGTGATGCCGAGTTCCTGCTGGAGCCGGCGGATCTCCTCGCGCAGGCTCAGCCGGACCTTGGCGTCCAGCGCGGACAGCGGCTCGTCGAGCAGCAGTACGCGGGGGCGCAGGGCGAGGGCGCGGGCGAGCGCGATGCGCTGCTGCTGGCCGCCGGAGAGCTGGTGCGGAAAGCGTTCCCCCTTGTCGCCGAGGCCGACCAGTTCCAGCAACTCGGCGGCCCTCGCCCGGCGTTCTGCCGCCCGGACGCCCCGCATCCGCAGTCCGAAGGCCACGTTGTCCACGGCGTTCAGATGCGGGAAGAGGCTGTACGACTGGAAGACCATCCCGGCGTCGCGGCGGTGGGCCGGCATCCCGGTGATGTCCCGGCCGTCGACCAGTACCGCGCCGGAGTCGGGGTGTTCGAACCCGGCGAGCATGCGCAGGGCGGTGGTCTTGCCGCAGCCGGAGGGGCCGAGCAGGGCCAGGAATTCGCCGGGGCGGACGGCGAGGTCGAGCCCGTCGAGGGCGACGGTGGCTCCGAACTCGCGGCGCAGGCCCCGGAATTCGACGGTCGCGGCCTGCTCGGTGGCGGGCTTCTCAAGTGTGGTGACGGTCATGGTGTGTTGGTCATCCCCGTGAAGGAGCGGTTCGGTCGCGTCCGCCGCCGACGCCGGCGAGCGCGAGGAGCAGGGCCCAGGTGACGAGCAGGCTGAGCACGGACACGGCCACGGACATCTGGGCCTGGTCGCCGCCGACGTTGTAGATCCACACGGCGAAGGGCTGGTAGCCGAGCAGCTGGGCGACGGTGAACTCGCCGAGGACCAGCGCCAGCGTGAGGAAGGCCGCGTTCAGCAGCGCCCCGCGCAGATTGGGCAGTACGGCCCGCACCAGCGCCTTGGGCCAGGAGGCGCCGCAGCTGCGGGCGGCCTCCACCAGGGTGCGTACGTCGATGGCGCGCAGGCCCGCGTCCAGCGCCCGGTACACGAAGGGCAGTGCCATCACGACGTAGGCGAGGACCAGGACGACCGGGAAACCGGGGTTCTGGATCGCCACGAAGGTCTGGAACAGGGGGGTCCGGGACAAATGGTCCGGGCCCCACTTGAGCACGGTGACGATGCCGGCGACGAACGCGATGGGCGGCACCACCAGCGGCAGCGAGCAGACCACCTCCACCACCGGTCGCAGCCGGGGGGCGCCGAGCCGCAGGGCGACCACGGCGGGCACCATCAGCAGCAGCACGACCACGATGGTGGCCCCGGCCAGCTCCAGCGACAGCAGCAGGCTGGAGGCGAAGCCGCCGGTGGACAGGATCCTGGTGTAGGCGTCGAAGCCGATGCCGTCGGGCTCGTCCACCGTGAAGACCACGGAGGCGGCGAGCGGGACCAGGAAGTACAGGGCGGCGAGGCCGAGGACGGCCCACCGCCAGGGGGTCAGGCGTCGAGCCATCGGGCGCTCCGGCGTTGCAGGGGGAGGTACACGGCCATCACCAGGCCGGCCACCAGGACCATGTCGAGGCTGAGGGCGAGGGCGACGTTCTCCTGCCCGACCAGGACGTTGCCGGACAGGGCGTCGGCGATCTGGAGGGTGACCAGCGGGACCGCGCTGCCGACCATCGCGGCGGCGGTGGCGTAGGCGGCGAAGGCGCTGCCGAACAGCAGCACGAATCCGCCGAGCAGGGAGGGCGCGAGCACGGGCAGGGCCACGTGCCGCCAGTACTGCACACCGGTGGCGCCGTTGTTCAGCGCGGCCTCCCGCCACTGGGCGCGCAGCCCGTCGAGGGCGGGGGTGATGGTGAGGACCATCAGCGGGATGAGGAAGTACAGGTACACGAGGACCAGGCCCCAGAAGCTGTACAGGTCCCAGCCGCTGTCCTTGAGACCGAGGTGCAGGGTGAGCACGCCCGCGTTGCCGAGGGTGGCGACGAAGGCGAAGGCGAGCGGGACGCCGCCGAAGTTGGCGAGCACCCCGGAGGCGGTCAGCACGGCCTCGCGCAGCGCGCGGGAGCGGGAGCTCGCCACGGCCTGGGCGAGGGGCAGCCCGAACAGGGCGCCGAGCACGGCGGAAACCGCGGACAGCTTGACGCTGCCGAGCAGCGCGGTGAGGTACGCGCCGTGCAGCGAGGCCGTCAGGTTGGCGACGGTGTAGGAAGTGGCGCCGGTGGCGGGGTCCTTCGCGGTGAAGGCGCCGTCGAGGATCGCGAGGGCGGGCAGGCCGAAGGCGATGGCGGTGAAGACCAGCAGCGGCAGCACGGCCGCCCAGCCGGGGGCGCGGCGCCGCCGCTTCGCCGAAGCGGCGGGCACCACGTCCGTACGGGTGAGGGTGGTGGTCATCCGGAGACGGCCTTGCCCCAGCCCTGGGCGATGGCCGTCTTGGCCTTGCCCTGCTCGGCCTCGGTCGGGAAGGACGCCGTCCCTGTGACCTTGGGCAGCTTGGCGGCGGCCGCCTTGTCGAGGGTGCCGGCCGACTCCATGGAGGTCATCAGGGCCGGGCGGGCGTATCCCCTGAGCCACAGGTTCTGGCCTTCGGCGCTGTACAGGAACTCCTGCCACAGGCGGGCGGCCGCGGGGTGCGGGGCGTCCTTGGTGATGGCCTGGGAGTAGTACTGGGCGTACTGGCCGTCGCTCGGGACGGCGACCTTCCAGTCGAGGCCCTTGGACCTGAACTCGTCGGCGTACCCGGCGTTCAGGTAGTCCCAGTCGATGGAGATCGGGGTCTCGCCCTTCTCCACGGTGGCCGGGGTGGACTCGACCGGCGTGTAGTTGCCGTTCTTCCTCAGCTCGGCGAAGAAATCCAGGCCGGGCTGGATGTCGTCGAAGGAGCCGCCGTTCGCGAGCGCCGCCGCGTAGACGCCGCCGAAGGCCGAGCCGGACTTGGTGGGGTTGCCGTTCAGCGCGACCTGGCCCTTGTACCGGGGCTTGAGCAGGTCCTTGAAGGTGGTCGGGCACTCCTTGACGCGCCGCGCGTCGCAGCCGATGGAGATGTAGCCGCCGTAGTCGTTGTACCAGCGGGCCTGCGGGTCCTTCTGGCCGGCCGGGATGTCGCCGAAGGCGGTCACCTTGTAGGGGGCGAGCAGGCCCTGCTGGGCGGCGCTGAGCGCGAAGGAGCTGCCGAGGTCGAGGACGTCGGGGGCGCGGTCCTGGCCCTTGCGGGAGGTGACGGCGTTGATCTCGTCCTGGCTGGAGCCGTCGGGGCTCTCGTCCTGGATCTTGATGCCGTACTTCTTCTGGAAGGCGTCGATGATCGCGCCGTAGTCGGCCCAGTCGCGGGGCACCGCGATGATGTGCAGCGACCCTTCCTTCCTGGCCGCCTTGACCAGGGCGTCCATGCCACCGAAGTCGGCCGCGGAGGTGGCGGTGGCGGCGCTCTTGCCGTCCTTGGTGGTCGACGCGTTGTCGGGGGCGGCGCTGCAGGCGCTCAGCGCGAGCGCGGCGACGACGGCGAGGGAGCCGCCGGACACGGCGTTTCTCGGCAGGGACAACTTCACGGTCTCTCCAGGGGAAGCACAGGGGCGGGGTGCTACGGGGGTTTGTGGACCCGCTCGACAAACTTGTCTGAACAAGTCGGCCTCAGTACGCCCGTCTCCGGTGTCCCGTCCATGAACGCGGAGGGAACGGAAGCCGCCGTTTCCCTGCACAGTTGCGGCTCGTCCGGAAGACTGTGAAACGTCGATTAGGCTGGTCACGCTGTGCACAGCCGCCTACGCAGAGGGGAAGCATGACGGCGCGACACGAGGAGATCGCCGACGAGCTGCGCCGCGCGATCGACCGCGAGCAGTACACGGTCGGCAGCCGGCTGCCCTCGGAGTCGGAACTGGCCGCCCACTACGGCGTCTCGCGCGGCACGGTCCGCCAGGCCGTCGCCGCGCTCACCGCCGAGGGGCTGATCGGCTCCCGCCAGGGCGCCCGCCGCGTCGTCCTCGCGAGCCGCCGCAGCCAGAGCTTCGAGGAGCTGCGCAGCTTCGCCCAGTGGGCCCGCGCGATGGGCCGCGAGGCGACCGGGCACGTGGTCGAGCAGACCTACCGACCGGCCACCCACGAGGACGCCGTCCGCCTGCAACTCCCCTTGCACACACCGGTGTTGCACGTGCTGCGGCTGCGCGGCCTGGACGGTGACCCGGTGCTGCTCGAACGCACCGTCTACGCCGACTGGATCTCCCCCGCCGTCGAGTCCATCGAGCCCGACTGCCCCTCCGTCACCCAGCGCCTGTACGACGACACCGGCCTGGTCTTCGCCTACGGCGAGCACCTCATCGACGCGGTCGCCTGCGGTGCGCGCGACGCCGGACTGCTGCGCGTGCGCCGGACCAGCCCGCTGCTGCGGGTGCGCCGCGTGACGACGACGCGGGAGGGGCGGCCGGTGGAGTGGTCGGACGACCGGTACCGGCCGGACGCGGTGACGTTCAGCGTGCACAACTCGATCGGCAACAACGCTCTGGCGCGGAAGGCCGCGGGGTAGGTCCGGGACGCGGTCCGGGTGCCGCGCGCGGGTTCGCCGTGGTTTCCCGCGCAGCCGGACCGGGCCCCGAGCCGGGATCCGCCTCTATCCCGGCGCGCCCGAGGAAAACCTCCGCAGCAGCGGCGACAGCACCAGCACGGACTTCGTCCGTTCCACGAACGGCTCCCCCGCGATCCGTTCCAGCACCCGCTCGAAGTGCCGCATGTCCGACGCGAAGACCTGCACGATGGCGTCCGCGTCCCCGGTGACCGTAGAGGCCGACACGACCTCCTGGTACCGCTCCAGACCCCGCAGGATCGTCTCCGGTGACGTGTTGCTGCGGCAGTAGATCTCGATGTACCCCTCGGTCTCCCAGCCGAGGGCCGCGGGATCCACCCGCACGGTGAAGCCGGTGATCGCCCCGGTGGCCCGCAACCGGTCGACGCGGCGTTTCACCGCGGGCGCGGACAGTCCGACCAGTTGCCCGATGTCCGCGAAGGAGCGGCGGGCGTCCTCGGCGAGGGCGTGCACGATGCGTTCGTCGAGATCGTTCAGCACAGCAGGTGGTTCACTTACTTCTTTGCGAGTACTTCTTCAGCGAGACGGGACCGGCGAAAGCCGTATACGAAGTAGAACACGAGCCCGACCGCCAGCCAGACACCGAACACCGTCCAGGTCACGGCGGACAGGCTGCCCATGAGCCACACGCAGAAGAAGAAGCCGAGCGCGGGCAGCAGCGGCGACAGCGGCACCCGGAACGTGCGCCGCATCCCCGGCCGTGTCCGGCGCAGCACCACCACCGCCACATTGACGAGCGCGAAGGCGAACAGCGTGCCGATGCTGGTGGCGTCGGCCAGCTGCCCCAGCGGCACCGCCGCCGCGAGGACGCCGCAGAACAGGGACACGATCACGGTGTTGGCCCGCGGGGTTCCGCTCCTCGGGTGCACCCGCTCGAAGATCCTCGGCATCAGACCGTCGCGGGACATGGCGAACAGGATGCGCGTCTGGCCGTAGAGCACGGTCAGCACCACGCTCGCGATGGCGACGACCGCGCAGAAGGCCAGCAGGGTCGCCCAGAAGCGCTGCCCGGTGACGTCCCGCATGATCTGGGAGAGCGCGGCCTCGGAGCCGCTGAAGGAGCGCCACGGCCGGGCCCCGACCGCGACGGCCGCGACCAGGACGTACAGGGCGGTCACGATGGCCAGCGACAGCATGATCGCGCGCGGCAGGTCGCGCGGCGCGTCCTTCGCCTCCTCCCCCGCGGTGGAGGCGGCGTCGAAGCCGATGTAGGAGAAGAACAGCGTGCCGCCCGCCGCGCTGACCCCGGCCATGCCGAGCGGCATGAAGGGCGTGTAGTCACCGGCCCTGACGCCCATGAGGCCGACCGCGCAGAACAGGATCAGCGCGGCGATCTTCACGCACACCATCACGGTGTTGACCCGCGCGGACTCCCTGGCCCCGCCGAGCAGGAACACCATGGCGAGAAGTACGACGATCAGGGCGGGCAGGTTGAAGGCGCCGCCGTGGCCCGGCGGGGCGGACAGGGCGGCCGGAAAGGCGAAGCCGACGGTGCCGTCCAGCAGCTCGTTCAGGTACTGGCCCCAGCCGACCGCCACGGCGGCGACCGAGACGCCGTACTCCAGCAGCAGGCACCAGCCGCAGACCCAGGCGATCAGCTCGCCCATCGTGGCGTAGGCGTACGAGTAGGAGGAGCCGGCGACCGGGATGGTGCCCGCGAGTTCCGCGTAGGACAGGGCCGAGAACAGCGCGGTGACTCCGGCCAGCACGAAGGACAGGATGACGGCGGGGCCCGCCTTGGGGACGGCCTCGCCGAGGACCACGAAGATGCCGGTGCCGAGCGTGGCCCCGATGCTGATCATGGTCAGCTGCCACAGCCCGAGGGAGCGCCGCAGCGTGCCACCCTCGCCCTGGCCGCCCTCGGCGACCAGCAGTTCCACGGGCTTGCGGCGCATCAGGCGGGCACCGAGGCCCGCGGGCGGCTGCCGACGCGTGATCATCGCCCTCCACGGTACGACACCTGGCGGAAGGCCGCGCTCCGGTCATCGGACGCCTTCGGCCCCCGCCGTCGCGGCGGGGGCCGAAGGGCGCGCGGGATCAGCTCCAGCTGGCGTGCAGCGGCTTGCCCTCGGCGTATCCGGCCGCGCTCTGGACGCCGACGATGGCACGCTCGGCGAACTCCTCCAGCGAACCGGCGCCGGCGTAGGTGCAGGAGGAGCGGACGCCCGCGATGATCGAGTCGATCAGGTCCTCGACGCCCGGACGGGCCGGGTCGAGGAACATCCGCGAGGTGGAGATGCCCTCCTCGAACAGCGCCTTGCGGGCGCGGTCGTAGGCCGACTCCTCCGACGTGCGGTTGCGCACGGCGCGGGCGGAGGCCATGCCGAACGACTCCTTGTACGGGCGGCCGTTCGCGTCGTTCTGGAGGTCGCCCGGAGACTCGTACGTACCGGCGAACCAGGAGCCCACCATGACGTTCGAGGCGCCGGCGGCGAGCGCCATGGCGACGTCGCGCGGGTGGCGGACACCGCCGTCGGCCCACACGTGCTTGCCGTACTTCTTCGCCTCGGCGGCGCACTCCAGCACGGCGGAGAACTGCGGGCGGCCCACGCCGGTCATCATGCGGGTGGTGCACATGGCGCCGGGACCGACCCCGACCTTGATGATGTCCGCGCCCGCGTCGATCAGGTCCTTGACGCCCTCGGCGGAGACGATGTTGCCCGCGACGATGGGCACCTGCGGGTCGAGCGCGCGCACCACCTTGATCGCGCTGATCATCGACTCCTGGTGGCCGTGCGCGGTGTCGATGACGAGGGTGTCCACGCCCGCGTCGAGCAGTTCCTTGGCCTTGCCCGCCACATCGCCGTTGATGCCGACGGCGGCGGCGATGCGCAGCCTGCCCTTCGCGTCCACGGCCGGGGTGTACAGCGTGGCGCGCAGGGCGCCCTTGCGGGTGAGGATGCCGGCCAGCCTGCCGTCCTTGTCGACGGCGGGGGCGTAACGGCGGTTGTGCGCGTCGAGGGTGTTGAAGGCCTCGCGCGGGTCGATGTCCGCGTCCAGCAGGAGCAGGTCCTTGGACATGACCACTTCGAGCTGCGTGAAGCGGTCGACGCCGGTGAGGTCCGTGTCGGTGACGACACCGATGGGCCGCTGGTTCTCGTCCACGACCACACCCGCGTTGTGCGCCCGCTTGGGCAGCAGCGCGAGGGCGTCGGCGACGGTCTGGTGCGGAGCCAGCACGATGGGGGTGTCCAGCACCAGGTGGCGGCTCTTGACCCAGGAGACCACGTCGATGATCACATCGTTCGGGATGTCCTGCGGGATGACCACGAGGCCGCCGCGGCGGGCCACGGTCTCGGCCATGCGGCGCCCGGCGATGGCGGTCATGTTGGCGACGACGAGCGGGATGGTCGTTCCCGTGCCGTCCGGCGAGCTGAGGTCCACACCCTGCCGCGAGCCCACGGCGGAGCGGCTCGGCACCATGAACACGTCGTCGTACGTCAGGTCGTACGTGGGCCGGATGTCATTGAGGAAACGCACGTGCCGCACATCCCAGTCGTTCAGAGGTGACCCCCCGACGGGTGCGCCAGGGGGAAAAGAGCACGTACTTCATTCTCCCATGCCCCGCCCCCGGCCGTCTCCGGGCGGAACCTCCAGCGCGGCCGTCCCGCCTTCGGACGATCCACCGAAAGCGCTGGTCACCAGGGGGCGGGCGAGGGACGTCAGGCCAGGGCGAGGGCCACCGTGAGCGGGTCGGTGCGCTCGCTCGCCTCGGTGAAGACCTCGCGGGCCACCCGCCACTCGTCGGGGCGTGCCTGCCCGTACGGCTCCCACCCCGTGACGACGAGCAGCAGCCCCCGCCCGGCCGCCTCGGCCGGCCAGACCGAGGGGTCGCAGAGGCTGTCGAGGAGCGCGTCCCAGTTCCGGCCGAACCAGTCGGGCAGGGCGAGCGCCCGCGCCACGGCGTCCATCAGGCCGGACTTGTCCGCCACCCCGGTGAGGTCCAGGGTGACGATCCGGCGGTCCGCGAGGTTTCCGGTCATCTCAGCACCGCCCGGAACGAGTTGTAGTGATCATCGGTGTAGTAGAACTCCCCGCCCTGTCCGGTGATGATGCGCCGGGCCCCGCGGTCGCGTGCACCCGGTGTCGGCACGGTGTACTCGTGGTAGTAGCCGCGCTGGTGCCCCGGCAGATGCCGCTCGAAGTTCCCGAAGACGATCCCGTCCCGTGCGTAGGGGTAGGGGCCGCCCCGGTCGATGAGCGCCAGCGTCCGCCGCGCCTCGGCCGGCAACCGCGACGCGGGTACGGTCGCCATGCCCCTGGCCCAGCCGGGCGTGGCGGCAGGGCTGGTCGCCGAGCCGGTACGCGTCCCCGTCGTGCCGCCGCCCGTCGTCGCCTTCGGTGCGCACCCGGCGAGCAGCACGGCGAGGACGACGAGCAGCCCCGCGAGCAGCCGGGACAGGGGGCGGGACAGCGGCCGGCCGGGCGGCCCGGCAGGGGGCCGTTCGGACGCCGGGGGCGAGGGGCGGAACAAGGACGGCATGCGGACGATGCTGCCACGGCGGTCGCGGGTACGTCGCGGGTATGTCGGTAGGAGGACGCCGCGAACCGCCGGGAGGGCCGGCGCGCGGAGCCCGAGCGGCGGCGGGCCCCGGACGGGGGCTCCGGACCCGGACTCCGCTCCGCGCCGCGTGGCCGGCGGCCGGCGGACGATCCGTGGACTCCGGTCCGGCAGCCCTTCAGCCGCCCGGCCGGCGGACCGTCGTCGTCACCCCGGCGGCGCCGCGGCCGTGCCGCCGACGGCACGCCCCGCCGCGCACGGCCTCGCCCTCCGGCCCCCTCACTGCCCGTCGGGGTCCTGGCGGCTCAGGGCGGCCTTCGGCGTCGGGCCCGCCGTCATCAGGTAGTCCGCGGCCGAGGTGTCCGTGACCAGGCTGGTGACCAGTCCGGAGCGGAGCACCGCGTCGATCGCGGCCGCCTTGCGCTGGCCGCCGGCGATCGCGACGACCTCCGGGATACGGCGCAACTGGTCGGCCTTGACGGTGATGCACCGCTCCCCGAGGTCCCGCCCGATCCGGCGCCCCTCGGCGTCGAAGAGGTGCGCGGCCATCTCGGCGGCGACGCCGAGCGAGGCGTAGTGCGCCCGCTCCTCGTCGCTGAGCATGTCGTGCACCGTCGAGATGCCCGGCTCCCAGGAACCGATGGAGACGCAGGCGACCGTGACCTTGTCGAAGTACTCGAAGGCGCGGGCGATCCCCGTCTGGTTGCGCAGGGCCGCCGCGGTGGCGACGTCCGGCAGCAGCATCGGCGCGTAGATCGGGTGGGCGTCGCCGCCCGAGACCTGGGCCGCACGGCGCACGGCCTCGACCGAGCCGCGCTCGGAGGTACCGGCGTCGTACACACCCGTCAGCTGCACCACGGTGCACGGTGGCAGCCGGTCCAGCGCCGCCGCCATGTGGATGGTGGAGCGGCCCCAGGCGAGGCCGAGCACATCCCCCTCGTTGACCAGTTCGCCGAGCAGGTCCGCGGCGACCTCGCCGAGGTTCTCCGGGTCGGGGGTCTCCTCGGCCTCGGCCGGGGACTCGACCACGACGGCGTGCCGCAGGCCGTAGCGGGCGCGGAGCGCGTCGGAGCGCTCGGCGTCCAGCTCGGCCGGTACGCGGATCTCGATACGCACGAGATCCCGTTCGAGAGCGGTCTCCAGGACCCGTGCCACCTTGAAGCGGCTGACGCCGAACTCCTCCGCGATCTGGATCTTGGACTTGCCCTCGAGGTAGAAGCGGCGGGCCATGGCCGCCGCCTGGACCAGCTCAGCGGGTCCCATCCGCATGGCTGACCGGCCCGCCGACATACCCGACACGGCGATCTCCTCACTGCTGTTCACACTCTGGATTCGCCGTTCATCCTTGCAGATCCGGCGCGACTGATCCGCCCTGATGGGCGGCGTTCTCTCAACCGTTCACGTAGCCGTGGCTCAGTGGTCGCATGCCCAGGAGGCGCGGGCCGTGGCCGCCTCCGCCCGAGCGCGCAGGGCACGCACCGCCTCTGCCGGGTCCTTGGCCCCGTAGACCGCCGAGCCGGCCACGAACACGTCGGCGCCCGCCTCCGCGCACCGCTCGATCGTGGCCTCCGAGACGCCGCCGTCGACCTGGAGCCAGAGCTGAAGGCCATGCTTGGCGATCAGCTCACGGGTGCGGCGGATCTTCGGCAGCATGATGTCGAGGAAGGCCTGGCCGCCGAAGCCCGGCTCGACGGTCATGATCAGCAGCATGTCGAGTTCCGGCAGCAGGTCCTCGTACGGCTCGATCGGCGTCGCGGGCTTGAGCGCCATCGCGGCGCGCGCACCCTTGGCGCGGATCTCGCGGGCGAGGCGCACCGGGGCGGCGGCCGCCTCCACGTGGAAGGTGACGGACGAGGCGCCCGCCTCCACGTACTGAGGAGCCCAGCGGTCGGGGTCCTCGATCATCAGGTGGCAGTCCAGCGGGGTGTCCGTCGCGCGGGCCAGGGACTCCACCACCGGCACGCCGAGCGTGAGGTTGGGGACGAAGTGGTTGTCCATGACGTCGACGTGAAGGAAGTCGGCGCCCTGGACAGCCTTGGCCTCCTCCGCCAGGCGGGCGAAGTCGGCGGACAGGATGCTGGGGTTGATCTGCGCTGCCATGCCCCAAGACTGCCATGTCCGAGGCACTGATGTTCCCGTCCGTCCACAGGTGAGACCGCTCATCATACCGATGCGTTGTTTGTCGGATGGTGTTTCCGTGTCTGTGGACAACCGACGGCGACGAGGCGGGCGCATGCGGTGAACTGAGAGCCGCGCGGCCGGTCCGCGTCCGTCAGCCGGCGGTCCTGCGGATCAGCGCGAGGTACATCGCGTCGGTGCCGTGCACATGCGGCCACAGCTGGATGTCCGGGCCGTCCCCGAGCGCGGGGACGCCGGGCAGCAGCGGCCGGGCGTCGACGAGTTCGGCGTCCGGGTACTGCTTGAGCACATCGGCGACGACCACGCGCGTCTCGGCGAGGTGCGGAGAGCAGGTGGCATAGCCGACCACACCGCCGACGCGCACCGAGTCGAGCGCAGTGCGCAGCAGAGCGCGCTGGAGAGGAGCGAAATTGTCCAGGTCCTCGGGGCGCCGGCGCCAGCGTGCCTCGGGCCGTCGGCGCAGCGCGCCGAGCCCGGTGCAGGGCACGTCCACCAGCACCCGGTCGAAGCTGCCAGGCCGCCACGGCGGCCGCGTGCCGTCCGCCGCGATGACCTGGTACGGCCCCGGATTGCCGGCCAGCGCCTTGGCCACCAGACCGGCCCGGTGCGGCTGCTTCTCCGACGCGAGGAGTACGGCACCCCGCTCGGCCGCGAGCGCTCCCAGCAGGGCCGCCTTGCCGCCGGGTCCGGCGCAGCCGTCGAGCCACTTGGTGTCCGGCCCCTCCAGGGGCGCGTTGGCCAGCGCGAGGGCGACCAGCTGGCTTCCCTCGTCCTGCACTCCGGCGCGGCCCTCGCGCACCGCCTCGACCGCGCCCGGCTCCCCGCCCTCGGCCAGCCGCACGGCGTACGGCGACCAGCGACCGGCCTCCGCGGCGTCCTCGCGCAGCAGCTCCTCGGTGGTGGCCCGGCCCGGCCGCGCGACCAGGGTCACCCGCGGCCGCTCGTTGTCGGCCGCGAGCAGTTCCTCGATCCCGGCGCGCCCGCCGCCCAGGGAGTCCCACAGCGCGGAGACGACCCAGCGGGGGTGGGAGTGCACGACGGCGAGGTGGTCCTCGGGGTCCTCGTCGTAGGGCGGCGCGACCTTGCCGATCCAGCCGTCCAGGTCGTCCTGGGCGATCTTGCGCAGCACCGCGTTGACGAACTTGGCGCGCCCGTCGCCGAGCACGACGCGGGCCAGCTCCACGGTGGCGGACACGGCGGCGTGCGTCGGGATCCGGGTGCCGAGCAGCTGGTGCGCGCCGAGGCTCAGCACGTCCAGCACCGGCGGGTCGACCTCGCGCAGCGGGCGGTCCACGCAGGCGGCGATGACGGCGTCGTACGTGCCCTGGCGGCGCAGCGTCCCGTACACCAGCTCGGTCGCGAGCGCGGCGTCCCGCGCGTCGAAGTCGTCCTTCTCCCGCGCCTTGCGCAGCAGCGGGGGCAGCACCAGGTTGGCGTACGCGTCCCGCTCGTCCACCGCCCGCAGCGCCTCGAAGGCCAGGATGCGGACGGGGTCCTTCTTGGGACGCCGGTAGGGCTTGGCGGGCTTACGACCCCGCCGCGACTGCTCGCTCACGAAAAAGGTGCTCCGGTGGTGAAAAGGGGTATGCGGGCAAGCGTACGTCGAGGAGGGTGGGCGGGGGCGTGCGGGTGGGGAGGATCGCGCTCACCGGGCCGGCCACGGTCTCGGGCGCCGTCCGTACTCGGTGTCCGCGTCCCTGCCCCTTCTCCCACCGGCGTCCGCTCCCCGGACCGTTCTCACACCGGCATCCGCTCCCCCGGATCGGCCGCGCGTGCCCGTCCGGACCGGCCGGACAGGCACCCGGCCCCCTCGGGCTCATCCGCCCAGCGTCTCCCCCTCGCCGATCCGGGCCCCGCGGGCCCAGTCCGCGGCGCGCATCGGCTTCTTGCCCTGGGCCTGGACCCAGAGGAGTTCGACGGCGTGGGAGCCGGTGCCCACATGGACGCTGTTCTTGCCGACGGCGAGGTGGCCCGGCGCGAGGTCGGTGCGCTCGGGCACCGGGGCGACCTGGATGAGCTTGAGCCGTTCGCCTCGGAAGGTGGTCCAGGCGCCGGGCGCCGGGGTGCAGCCGCGCACGACCCGGTCGACGCGGAGCGCGGGCGCCGCCCAGTCCACCTCCGCGTCCTCGACGTTGATCTTCGGCGCGAGGGTGATGCCCTCGGCGGGCTGCGGTACGGCCTTCAGGGTGCCGTCCTCGATGCCGTCCATGGTGGCCGCGAGCAGCCCGGCCCCGGCGAAGGCCAGCCGGGTCAGCAGGTCGCCGCTGGTGTCGGTGGGCCGGATCTCCTCGGTCACCGTGCCGTACACCGGCCCGGAGTCCAGGCCCTCCTCGATGAGGAAGGTGCTCGCGCCCGTGATCTCGTCGCCCGCCATCAGCGCGTGCTGCACGGGCGCCGCGCCGCGCCAGGCGGGCAGCAGCGAGAAGTGCAGGTTGACCCAGCCGTGGGCCGGGATGTCGAGGGCGGCGCGGGGCAGCAGGGCGCCGTAGGCGACGACCGGGCAGCAGTCCGGAGCGATCTCCGTGAGCCGCGCCAGGAACTCGGGGTCCCGCGGCTTGGCCGGCTTGAGCACCTCGATGCCGGCCTCCTCCGCGCGCTCGGCCACGGGTGACGCGACCAGCCTGCGGCCCCGGCCCGCGGGGGCGTCGGGCCGGGTGACGACGGCGGCCACTTCGTGCCGCCCGGAGGCGAGCAGGGCGTCCAGGGCGGGTACGGCGACCTCGGGGGTACCGGCGAAGACGAGCTTCATGGGCGGGATCGGGCCTCTCGGGCGGGGATCGGACGGGCAGCACACCAGTCTATGGCCGCCCGGCATCCGGCACCGCGCGATGCACGGCCGCGGTCAACTCGCCCGGCGCGCGGGCCCACTGGAAACGGGCGGCGCGCGGGTGGTGCGACGGCGTACGCATATGCCCGTACGCCCCCACCCCGTGACCAGCGGACCGCAGACGCGTTGGTCAAGAGAGAGTTGACCACATAGGGCCGCTTCGGCCGCCCGATTCCTTTCAACGCCGGTTCGAGAGGCTTGTTCATGGCCGACCATGCAACCCACGACGCCCAGGCTCGGGCCAGCCTGCACTTGCTGGTGCGGGACATCGAGCGGGTCCGCCGGCAGGTGGACGCACTGCGCACGCTCACCGCCCAGTTGGGCAACGTCTACCGTCCGCGCCGCACCGGGCCGTCCACGGGCTTCGTCGTCTACGGACGCGCCCCCGCCCCGACCGTCCGCCTCGCCCAGGAGCTCCGGGACAGCGTCGAGACCCTGGTCACGGCCGCCGTGGACTTCGACCGCTCGCTGGGCTTCTCCTGGGACGCGGTGGGCTCGGCGCTCGGCGTCACCAAGCAGGCGGTGCACCGCCGTTACGGCGCCCGCCGCGCCGCCGCCCAGGCGGCGGCCGAGGCCGAGCGGAGCCCGGAGCCGTCGGGCACCCGCACGCTCAATGTGAACTCCGGTCTGCCCGCGATGCCGGTGCCGACGGTCCCCGCGGCCCGCTCCATGCCCACCCAGCCGACCGCGGGCAGCCCGACGCTGCGGGAGGACGCCCGCCCGACGGCCTTTCCCGGCCCGCGCAACGGCTGACCGCCCCCGCCCTCCCGGAAGCCTCGGGGAAGCTCCGGGAGGTTGCCGGTCGTCCGGCACTACCGGTTTTCCCGGCCTCAGCCGAGGTCCGGCGGATCGATCCGCACCCGCACCGCCTCACCGCTCCCGCGCGCCATCCGCGCGGCCTGCGCGGTCTTCAGCGCGGAGGCCAATGCCGAGCCGCTGCCCGGCGGGACCCGCACCAGGGCCCGCTCCCAGTGCTCGCCGGGCGGTGGCGCCCCTGGCCTGCGGGCCCCGCCGGGCGGCGCGGGCGGCAGCGGCACGGGTCCCAACACCTCGGCATCCGGCGGGAGTTCGACCGCGGCGAGGAATTCGGCGACCGCCGCCGGTGTCCCGGACACGGCCGCCATCCGGGACACCGGCGGGAAGCCCAGCTCGGCCCGCTCGGACAGCTCCCGCAGCGCATGTCCGACGGGGTCCCAGCGCACCAGCGCCTGTACGGGCCGCAGGGTCGGCTCGGCCACCACGACCACCGTGCCGCCCTCGCCCTGCGGCCGGACCAGCGCCCCCGCCGCGATCCACCGACGCAGCGCGTCCTCCCCGGCCCGCAGATCGGGTCGGACGAGCATGGCCCAGCCGTCGAGCAGCAGCGCCGCCGCGTAGCCGCCCTCGGCGACCGGTTCGGCGCCCGGAGTGCTCACCACCAGCGCGGGGGTGTCCGGCACGGTGTCCAGTACGTGTTCGCGCCCCGAGGTGCGCACCGGTACGGCGGGAAAGGCCCGGCCCAGTTCCTCGGCGGTGCGCCGGGCGCCCACCACCTGGGCGCGCAGCCGGAAACCGCCGCACTCGGGGCAGTGCCAGGCACCCTCCGCGCGCCCGCACCAGCCGCAGCGCAGCACCCCCGCGTCCTGACCCTGGAGCGGCCCGGAGCAGTGCACACAGCGCGCCGGGGCCCGGCACCGGTCGCAGGCCATGCGCGGGGCGTACCCGCGGCGCGGCACCTGGACCAGCACCGGTCCGTGCCGCAGCCCCTCGCGGGCCGTCTGCCAGGCGAGGGTGGGCAGCCGGGCGGCGCGGGCGGCCTCGTCGCGGGCGAGGTCCTGGTCCCCGACGGTGCGGACGAGGGGCGCGGAGCGCCGGATCTGCTCCCGGCCGGCGACCAGGGGGCGCGCCCAGCCGGTCTCGACCAGTTGGGCCGCCTCGACGGTGCAGGAGAAGCCGCCCAGCAGGAAGGCGCACTTGTCGAGGGTGGCACGCAGCAGCAGGACGTCGCGGGCGTGCGGCTGGGGGGCGTGCTGTTCGCTGTGGCTGTCGTCGCCGTCGTCCCAGATCGCGACCAGGCCGAGGTTCTGCACCGGCGCGAACATGGCGGCGCGGGTGCCGACGACCGCGCGCACGGATCCGCGCCGCACCGCGAGCCACTGCGCGTACCGCTTCTCGGGCCCGGCGTCGGCGGTGAGCAGGGCGTGGTGCCCCTGGCCGAGCAGGGCGGTGAGGGCGGCGTCGACGCGTGCGGCGGCGCGTCCGTCGGGTACGACGACGAGCGCGCCGCGTCCCGAGGCGAGCGTGGCGGCGACGGCGCGGGCCAGTTCCTCGCTCCATCGCGGGCCCGGCAGCGCGTGCCACACGGCGCGGGGGGCGCCGCCGCCGGCCAGGGTCCGCAGGAAGGCGCCGCCCTGTTCGTACCGCGTCCAGGGGCCGGGGTCGGGGGCCTTCGGGGGTGGCAGGGGTGCGGGCGAGGTGCGCTGTTCGGCGCGGGCGTTGCGGGGCGGTACGGCGAGCTGGAGGACGTCGGCGAGGCTGCCCGCGTACCGGTCGGCGACGGCGCGGGCGAGGCCGAGCAGTTCCCCGCCGAGCACGGGTTCGGGCGACACGACCTGGGCGAGCGCGGCGAGGGGGCCGGAGTAGTCGGACTCGGCCCGCCGTTCGATGAGGAAGCCGTCGATGAGGCCGCCGCCCTCGCGGCGGCCCTCGCGCACCCGGTGCCGTCCGGCGCCGAAGCGCACGCGCACCCTCACACCGGGCTGTGCCTGCTCGTCCAGCTCGGCGGGGACCGCGTAGTCGAAGTACCGGTCGAGGTGCAGGACGCCCTTGTCGACCAGCACCCGTGCGACCGGCAGGTGCTCGGCGAGCGCGGCGCCCCGCCAGGTCCGCGGCTTGGCGCGGGGCGTTTTGGCCTCGCGCACGCTCTCCCGGATGAGCGCGAGCTGCTCCGGCGGCGCCCCTTCGGCGCCGCGCTCCCCGTCCGCTCGGGGTCCCCCGTTCTCGCTGCTCACGCCTGCATTCTTACCAAACCCGACTGACAACGGCCCGAGCCACCGGGGTCCGTCCGAGACCCTCCCGCCCACGGGGCGGAGTGCCGAGACGGGGGCAGGAGCGGCCAGGAAGACGTCGAGGCCCGGCCCCCCGAAGGGAAACCGGGCCTCGACGTGCCGTGGGGGGGGTCAGACGCCCGCGGCCTTGCGCAGGGCGTCCACGCGGTCCGTGCGCTCCCAGGTGAAGTCGGGGAGTTCGCGGCCGAAGTGGCCGTAGGCAGCCGTCTGGGCGTAGATCGGGCGGAGCAGGTCGAGGTCGCGGATGATCGCGGCCGGGCGGAGGTCGAAGACCTCGTCGATGGCCTTCTCGATCCGGTCGGTGTCGACCTTGTGGGTGCCGAAGGTCTCCACGAACAGGCCCACCGGCTCGGCCTTGCCGATCGCGTACGCCACCTGCACCTCGCAGCGCGAGGCGAGCCCCGCGGCCACGACGTTCTTCGCGACCCAGCGCATCGCGTACGCGGCCGAGCGGTCCACCTTGGACGGGTCCTTGCCCGAGAACGCGCCGCCGCCGTGCCGGGCCATACCGCCGTACGTGTCGATGATGATCTTGCGGCCGGTCAGGCCCGCGTCACCCATCGGGCCACCGATCTCGAACCGGCCCGTCGGGTTGACCAGGAGGCGGTAGTTCTCGGTGTCGAGCTTGATGCCGTCCTCCAGCAGCGCCTTCAGCTCCGGCTCCACCACGAACTCGCGGATGTCGGGGGCCAGCAGCGACTCGAGGTCGATGTCGGAGGCGTGCTGCGAGGAGACGACGACGGTGTCGAGGCGGACGGCCTTGTCGCCGTCGTACTCGATGGTGACCTGCGTCTTGCCGTCGGGGCGCAGGTACGGGATGGTGCCGTTCTTGCGCACGTCCGACAGCCGCTTCGACAGGCGGTGCGCCAGGAAGACCGGCAGCGGCATCAGGGTCGGCGTCTCGTCGGACGCGTAGCCGAACATCAGGCCCTGGTCGCCCGCGCCCTGCTTGTCCAGCTCGTCCTCATCGCCCTCGACACGGGACTCGTAGGCCGTGTCGACGCCCTGCGCGATGTCCGGGGACTGCGCGCCGATGGACACCGACACGCCGCAGGAGGCGCCGTCGAAGCCCTTCTTCGAGGAGTCGTAGCCGATCTCCAGGATCTTTCCGCGGACCAGGGTCGCGATGTCCGCGTACGCCTTGGTGGTCACCTCGCCGGCCACGTGCACCAGGCCGGTGGTGATGAGCGTCTCCACGGCGACCCGTGAGGACGGGTCCTCGCGCAGAAGCGCGTCGAGAATGGTGTCGCTGATCTGGTCAGCGATCTTGTCGGGGTGACCCTCGGTCACGGACTCCGAGGTGAACAGGCGACGGGACACAACGCTCCCTGGGGTTGCAGCGGCTGCTGGCTGATCATTTGCAGTCGACGCGGGGCTGCGCCCGGTCGACCTTCAACAGTTTATCGGTCGCGCTCGGCCGATGGACCACTGTCTCGCCTCTCGGGAGCGCTGTGACCTGCGGCACGGGCATTGTGCACAATGCCCGGCGACCTTGGCCAGGGTATCGGTCCCCGATCCGGGCATGGCCCGAACCGGTCACCGGATTCGCCCGGCCGGCCGCGCCGGGGTCAGTCGAGGCGGTCCACGACCAGGTCCCAGACGATGTCGGCGAGAGCCTCCTTGGGCCCGTGCGGCACGGGAGTCTCGCTGCCGTCGGCGCCCAGTACGACGGCTTCGTTCTCCTCGGAGCCGAAGGTCTTGCGCTCCCCCACCTCGTTGACCACGAGCAGGTCGCAGCCCTTGCGGGCGAGCTTGGCGCGGCCGTTGGCGAGCACGTCGTCGGTCTCGGCGGCGAAGCCCACGATCACCTGTCCGGCCCTGGCCCGTTCGGCCGAGACCTCGGCCAGGATGTCCGGATTGCGCACCAGAACGATGGGGTCGGGCTCCTTGCCGTCCTTCTTCTTGATCTTGCCGGTGGCGTAGGCCGCGGGCCGGAAGTCGGCGACGGCCGCGGCCATGACGACGGCGTCGGCGTCCGCCGCGGCCTTCAGTACGGCCTCGCGCAGCTGGACCGCGGTGCCGACCTGTACGACGTCCACGCCGGCGGGGTCGGGCAGCTGGGTGTTGGCCGCGATCAGCGTCACCCGCGCGCCGCGGGCGGCCGCGGTACGGGCGAGGGCGTAGCCCTGCTTGCCGGAGGAGCGGTTGCCGAGGAAGCGCACCGGGTCCAGGGGCTCGCGGGTGCCGCCCGCGGAGACCACCACATGGCGGCCGCGCAGGTCGGGCTCCTGGACGCCGCGGGCGAGCACCCGGCGGCAGACCTCGAAGATCTCGCCCGGATCGGGCAGCCGGCCCTTGCCGGTGTCGACACCGGTGAGGCGGCCGACGGCGGGCTCGATGACGACGGCGCCCCGGCGGCGCAGCGTGGCCACGTTCTCCCGAGTGGCGGGGTGCTCCCACATCTCGGTGTGCATGGCCGGGGCGAAGACCACCGGGCAGCGGGCCGTCAGGAGGGTGTTGGTGAGCAGGTCGTCGGCGAGTCCGTGGGCGGCCTTGGCGAGCATGTCGGCGGTGGCGGGGGCGACCACGACGAGGTCGGCGTGCTGCCCGATGCGGACGTGCGGCACCTCGTGCACGGAGTCCCAGACATCCGTGGCGACGGGGTTGCCGGACAGCGCGGAGAAGGTGGCGGCGCCGACGAAGCGCAGCGCGGAGGCGGTCGGCACCACTCGCACGTCATGGCCCGACTCGGTGAACCTTCTCAGCAGCTCACAGGCCTTGTAGGCGGCGATGCCACCGCTGACGCCCAGTACCACCCTCGGCTTGTCCACCATGTCTCCTCGGTCCGGAAAACGTGCAACACCCATGACACACCACAGGCCCGGCAGCGTGCTGCCGGGCCTGTGGATAAACCCATCTGCGGTCTGAAAAGTACTACTGGGCCGGGCCCTCGATGGCCTCGGAGGTCAGCAGACCGGCATTGATCTCGCGCAGGGCGATCGAGAGCGGCTTCTCGTGGACGTGGGTGTCGACGAGCGGACCCACGTACTCGAGGAGGCCCTCGCCGAGCTGCGAGTAGTACGCGTTGATCTGGCGAGCACGCTTGGCCGCGTAGATCACGAGGCTGTACTTCGAGTCGGTTGCCTCGAGGAGCTCGTCGATCGGCGGGTTGATGATGCCCTCGGGCGCGGTGATGGAAGAGGACACGCTCTACCTTCCGATGGATGGAAAAGAATCAATGATCGTGATCACAGTCACGATTACACAACGTCCATCAAGGCTAGCAGCTCGCGGGCCACGTCCTCGACGGAGGTGTTGACCAGGGTCTCGTCGAACTCCGGCTCGGCCGCCAGCTCGGTCCTGGCCGCCTCCAGGCGGCGCTCGATGACCTCGGGCGACTCGGTGCCGCGGCCGGTGAGCCTGCGCACCAGCTCCTCCCAGGAGGGCGGAGCCAGGAACACCAGCCGTGCGTCGGACATGGACTCACGGACCTGGCGGGCGCCCTGGAGGTCGATCTCCAGCAGGACGGGCTCGCCCTTCTCCAGCCGCTCCAGGACGGCCGCGCGGGGCGTGCCGTACCGGTTGCCGGCGAACTCGGCCCATTCCAGCAGCTCGCCGTTGGCGATCAGCTTGTCCATCTCGTCGTCGGTGACGAAGAAGTAGTGGACTCCGTGCTGCTCACCGGGGCGCGGCTTGCGGGTCGTCGCCGACACCGAGAGCCAGACCTCGGGGTGTTCCTTGCGCATATGGGCGACGACCGTGCTCTTGCCGACCCCCGAGGGGCCGGAGAGCACGGTCAGCCGCGGACGTTCACTCATGCAGCGATTATTCCAGCAATCCCGGAGTGTCCGGGACTCCGGTCCGGTGCGGGGCCGGACTCAGGCGCCGGTGCTGCCGAACTCACGCTCCAGGGAGGCGATCTGGTTGGAGCCGAGGCCCCGCACACGGCGGCTCTCGGAGATGCCCAGACGCTCCATGATCTGCTTGGCGCGGACCTTGCCCACGCCCGGCATGGACTCCAGCAGCGCGGAGACCTTCATCTTGCCGATGACGTCGTTCTCCTGGCCCTGCTTGATCACCTCGTGCAGGGAGGCGCCGGAGTGCTTGAGTCGATTCTTGACCTCGGCCCGCTCCCGGCGAGCCGCGGCGGCCTTTTCGAGCGCGGCTGCGCGCTGTTCAGGGGTAAGGGGCGGTAGAGCCACGCCTACGTCACCTCGGATGTCGAACTGTCGGATACGGACCGGTGAGGAACCTAGTCGCCCCACACCTGGGGAGCCACGAGCAACACGCTTGCCCGTTCACCCTCGCTCGGAGACTAGCGGCCAACTCCGCCAGAGTCAGCGAGAACAGCGGAAAAGTCCTGGTCAGCCTCCGTCAGGCCGGACATTTCAGACATACTGCCCTCGATTTGAAGATGTATTCACACTCAATTCGGCGCCGGTCCGCTCAGGCGAGCGTCCGGCGGGCGGGTCTCAGCCCCCGGCGACGGCCGCCCCGATCTCCTCCGCGAAGCGCCCGGCCGCCGCGCGCAGCGCCCCGACGTCGGGTCCGTGCCGCAGCACGCCCCGGCTGACGTTCGGCACGACATTGCGAACGGCCGCCCCGAAGACCCCCGGAAGGTCGGCCGGGGTCGCGCCCTGGGCGCCGATGCCGGGCGCGAGCAGCGGGCCGTTGATGTCCAGGTCGTACGAGGACAGGTCGCCGAGCGTGGCGCCGACGACCGCCCCGAAGGAGCCCAGCGGCTGCGCCCCCGCGTTCTCGGCCGCCAGGTGGGCCAGCATGGTCGCGCCCACGCCCCGGCCGTCGGCGCGCACCGCGTGCTGCACCTCGCCGCCCTCCGGGTTGGAGGTGAGCGCCAGCACGAACAGCCCGGCGCCGTGCTGCCCGGCCAGCTCCACGGCCGGCTTCAACGAGCCGTAGCCGAGGTACGGCGAGACGGTCAGCGCGTCGGAGAACAGCGGCGCGTCCGGGTGCAGGAAGGCCTCCGCGTAGGCGGCCATGGTGGAGCCGATGTCGCCGCGCTTGGCATCCATCACGACCAGGGCGCCGGCTGCGCGCGCCTCCTGGACCGACTTCTCCAGGACGGCGACGCCGCGCGAGCCGAACCGCTCGAAGAACGCGCTCTGCGGCTTCAGCACGGCCACCCGGTCGGCCATGGCCTCGACCACGGTGCGGCTGAACCGCTCCAGGCCCGCCACGTCGTCGTTCAGGCCCCACTCGGCGAGCAGGGAGGCGTGCGGGTCGATGCCGACGCACAGCGGGCCGCGCTCGTCCATGGCGCGGCGCAGCCGGGCGCCGAAGGGCTCGGGCGAAGTCATGCGGGCTTCCTCACATCGGCGCCGACAGCGTCGGCGAGGGTGGCGTAGGGGCTGGTGCGCAGGCGGGCGGCGAGACCCTTGTGGATCGCGCGGCTCCAGAAGGGGCCCTCGTAGATGAAGGCGCTGTAGCCCTGGACCAGCGTGGCACCGGCCAGGATGCGCTGCCAGGCGTCCTCGGCGGTCTCGATGCCGCCGACGCCCACCAGGGTGATCCGGTCGCCCACGCGCGCGTACAGGCGGCGCAGGACCTCCAGGGAGCGGGCCTTGAGGGGCGCGCCGGACAGGCCCCCGGTCTCCCCGGTCAGCGCGGCCGGGGACTTCAGGCCCAGGCCGTCGCGGGCGATGGTGGTGTTGGTGGCGATGATGCCGTCCAGGCCGAGTTCCACGGCCAGGTCGGCGACGGCGTCCACGTCCTCGTCCGCGAGGTCCGGCGCGATCTTCACCAGGAGCGGGACGCGGCGGGCGGCGACCACGCGGTCGGCGGCCTCGCGGACCGCGGTCAGCAGCGGGCGCAGGTGGTCGACGGCCTGGAGGTTGCGCAGTCCGGGCGTGTTCGGCGAGGAGACGTTGACGACCAGGTAGTCGGCGTACGGCGCGAGGCGCTCGGCGGACTTCACGTAGTCGGCGACGGCCTCCGCCTCCGGGACGACCTTGGTCTTTCCGATGTTGACGCCGACCACGGTCCTGAAGACGGGCTCGCGGGTGGCCAGGCGGGCCGCCACGGCCAGCGAGCCGTCGTTGTTGAAGCCCATGCGGTTGATCAGCGCGCGGTCCGCGACGAGCCGGAACAGCCGCTTGCGGGGGTTGCCGGGCTGCGGTTCGCCGGTGACCGTGCCGATCTCGACGTGGTCGAAGCCCAGCATCGACATGCCGTCGATCGCGACGGCGTTCTTGTCGAATCCGGCGGCGAGCCCGAACGGGCCGTGCATCCGCAGCCCGAACGCCTCGGTGCGCAGCTCCTTGTACCGGGGCGCGAGGGCCGCCGCGGCGAAGGTGCGCAGCACGGGCACGCGCACGGCGAGCCGGATCCAGCGGAAGGCGAGGTGGTGGGCCTTCTCGGGGTCCATCCGTTTGAAGACCAGACGGAAGAAGAGGTGATACATCACGTGTCCTCACACCGAGGGGGGACGCCGTTTCCGGAGTCCCCCCTCTTGGGCGGCTGGGGTTGCGCGTTCCGCTAGTCGCGGGCTGCGGTCAGGTGTTCCGCGTGCTCCTGGAGGGAGCGCACGCCCACGTCGCCGTGGTTGAGGGCGTCGATGCCCTGGACGGCCGCGGCGAGCGCCTGGACGGTCGTCAGGCACGGCACGGAGCGGGCGACGGCGGCCGTACGGATGTCGTAGCCGTCGAGGCGGCCGCCGGTGCCGTACGGCGTGTTGACGATGAGGTCGACCTCGCCGTCGTGGATGAGCTGGACGATGGTCTTCTCGCCGTTCGGGCCGGTGCCCTCGGACTGCTTGCGGACCACGGTGGCGTTGATGCCGTTGCGCTTGAGGACCTCGGCGGTGCCGGAGGTGGCCAGCAGCTCGAAGCCGTGGGCGACCAGCTCGCGGGCCGGGAAGATCATCGAACGCTTGTCGCGGTTGGCGACCGAGATGAACGCGCGGCCCTTGGTGGGCAGCGGCCCGTAGGCGCCCGCCTGCGACTTGGCGTAGGCCGTGCCGAAGACGGAGTCGATGCCCATGACCTCGCCGGTGGAGCGCATCTCCGGGCCGAGGACGGTGTCCACGCCGCGGCCCTGGATGTCGCGGAAGCGCGACCAGGGCATCACGGCCTCCTTGACGGAGATCGGCGCGTCCAGCGGCAGCTCGCCGCCGTCGCCGTTCTTCGGCAGCAGCCCCTCGGCGCGCAGCTCGGCGATGGTCGCGCCCAGGGAGATCCGGGCGGCGGCCTTGGCGAGCGGCACCGCGGTCGCCTTCGAGGTGAAGGGGACCGTACGGGAGGCGCGCGGGTTGGCCTCCAGGACGTAGAGGATGTCGCCGGCCATCGCGAACTGGATGTTGATCAGACCGCGCACGCCGACGCCCTTGGCGATGGCCTCGGTGGAGGCGCGCAGCCGCTTGATGTCGAAGCCGCCGAGGGTGATCGGGGGCAGCGCGCACGCCGAGTCGCCGGAGTGGATGCCGGCCTCCTCGATGTGCTCCATGACGCCGCCGAGGTACAGCTCCTCGCCGTCGTAGAGCGCGTCGACGTCGATCTCGATGGCGTCGTCCAGGAAGCGGTCGACGAGGACCGGGCGGGAGGGGCTGATCTCGGTGGACTCGGCGATGTAGGCGGCGAGGCGGGTCTCGTCGTAGACGATCTCCATGCCGCGCCCGCCGAGCACGTACGAGGGCCGCACCAGGACCGGGTAGCCGATCTCGTCGGCGATGGCCTTGGCCCCCGCGAAGGTGGTGGCGGTGCCGTGCTTGGGCGCGGGCAGGCCGGCCTCCGCGAGGACCTGGCCGAAGGCGCCGCGGTCCTCGGCGGCGTGGATCGCCTCAGGGGAGGTGCCCACGACCGGCACGCCGTTGTCCTTGAGTGCCTGCGAGAGGCCCAGCGGGGTCTGGCCGCCGAGCTGGACGATCACACCGGCGACCGGGCCCGCCTGCTGCTCGGCGTGCACGATCTCCAGGACGTCCTCCAGAGTGAGCGGCTCGAAGTACAGCCGGTCGGAGGTGTCGTAGTCGGTGGAGACGGTCTCCGGGTTGCAGTTGACCATCACGGTCTCGTACCCGGCGTCGGACAGCGCGAAGGAGGCGTGGACGCAGGAGTAGTCGAACTCGATGCCCTGGCCGATGCGGTTGGGGCCGGAGCCGAGGATGATGACGGCCGGCTTCTCGCGCGGGGCGACCTCGGACTCCTCGTCGTAGGAGGAGTAGAAGTACGGCGTGCGGGCGGCGAACTCGGCGGCGCAGGTGTCGACCGTCTTGTAGACCGGGCGGACGCCGAGGGCGTGCCGCACCTCGCGGACGACGTCCTCGCGCAGGCCGCGGATCTCGGCGATCTGCTGGTCGGAGAAGCCGTGCCGCTTGGCCTCGCCGAGCAGTTCGCCGGTCAGCTCGGGGGCCTCGGCCAGCTCGTCCGCGATCTCCTTGATGAGGAACAGCTGGTCCACGAACCAGGGGTCGATCTTCGTGTACTCGAAGACCTCCTCGGGGGTGGCGCCGGCGCGGATGGCCTGCATGACGGTGTTGATCCGGCCGTCGGTGGGCCGCACCGCCTCGCGCAGCAGCGCCTCCTTGTCGCCGGGTTCGCCGGTGAAGGCGAACTGGCTGCCCTTCTTCTCCAGCGAGCGCAGCGCCTTCTGGAACGCCTCCGGGAAGTTGCGGCCGATGGCCATGGCCTCACCGACCGACTTCATCGTGGTGGTCAGCGTGGAGTCGGCCTGCGGGAACTTCTCGAACGCGAACCGGGGCGCCTTGACGACCACGTAGTCGAGCGTGGGCTCGAAGGAGGCCGGGGTCTCCTGCGTGATGTCGTTCGGGATCTCGTCCAGGGTGTAGCCGACGGCCAGCTTCGCGGCGATCTTCGCGATCGGGAAGCCGGTCGCCTTGGAGGCGAGCGCCGAGGAACGCGACACGCGCGGGTTCATCTCGATGACGATCACCCGGCCGTCCACCGGGTCGACCGCGAACTGGATGTTGCAGCCGCCGGTGTCGACGCCGACCTCGCGGATCACGGCGATGCCGACGTCGCGCAGGACCTGGTACTCGCGGTCGGTGAGCGTCATCGCGGGCGCGACGGTGATGGAGTCACCGGTGTGCACGCCCATGGGGTCGAAGTTCTCGATGGAGCAGACGACCACGACGTTGTCGTTCTTGTCGCGCATCAGCTCCAGCTCGTACTCCTTCCAGCCGAGGATGGACTCCTCCAGGAGTACCTCGGTGGTCGGCGAGAGAGTGAGGCCCTGGCCGGCGATGCGGCGCAGCTCCTCCTCGTCGTGGGCGAAGCCGGAGCCGGCGCCGCCCATGGTGAAGGAGGGGCGCACGACGACCGGGTAGCCGCCGAGCGTCTCGACGCCCCTGAGGACGTCGTCCATGGAGTGGCAGATCACGGAGCGGGCGGACTCGCCGTACCCGATCTTGCGGCGGACCTCCTCCACCACGTCCTTGAACAGGTCGCGGTCCTCGCCCTTGTGGATGGCCTCGGGCTTGGCGCCGATCAGCTCGACGCCGTACTTGGCCAGGACGCCGTTGTCGTGCAGCGAGATGGCGGTGTTCAGGGCCGTCTGGCCGCCCAGGGTGGGCAGCAGGGCGTCGGGGCGCTCCTTGGCGATGATCTTCTCGACGAACTCGGGCGTGATCGGCTCGACGTACGTGGCGTCGGCGATCTCCGGGTCGGTCATGATCGTCGCCGGGTTGGAGTTGACGAGGATGACGCGCAGGCCCTCGGCCTTGAGCACGCGGCACGCCTGGGTGCCGGAGTAGTCGAACTCCGCGGCCTGGCCGATGACGATCGGGCCGGAGCCGATGACCAGGACGGACTGGATATCGGTGCGCTTAGGCACGCTGGCCCTCCATCAGGGAAACGAAGCGGTCGAACAGGTAGGCGGCGTCGTGCGGACCGGCCGCCGCTTCGGGGTGGTACTGGACGGAGAAGGCGGGCTGGTCGAGCAGCTGGAGCCCCTCCACGACGTCGTCGTTCAGACAGACGTGCGAAACCTCGGCGCGGCCGAACTTGGTGTCGCTGACCTTGTCCAGCGGCGCGTCGACGGCGAAACCGTGGTTGTGCGCGGTGACCTCGACCTTGCCGGTCGTACGGTCCTGGACCGGCTGGTTGATGCCCCGGTGGCCGTACTTCAGCTTGTAGGTGCCGAAGCCGAGGGCGCGTCCGAGGATCTGGTTGCCGAAGCAGATGCCGAACAGCGGCGTCCGGCGCTCCAGGACGGCGGTCATCAGGGCGACCGGGCCGTCGGCGGTGGCGGGGTCGCCGGGGCCGTTGGAGAAGAACACGCCGTCCGGCTCGACGGCGTAGACCTCGTCGGCGGTGGCGGTGGCGGGCAGGACGTGCACCTCGATGCCGCGCTCGGCCATGCGGTGCGGGGTCATGCCCTTGATGCCGAGGTCGATGGCGGCGACGGTGAACTTCTTCTCGCCGACCGCGGGGACGACGTACGCCTCCTTGGTCGCGACCTCCTCGTAGAGGCTCGCGCCCTTCATGTGCGGCTGCGCCTGCACACGGGCCAGGAGTTCGGCGTCCCCGGCGATGGCCGCGCCGGAGAAGATGCCGGCGCGCATGGAGCCGCGCTCGCGCAGATGACGGGTGAGGGCGCGGGTGTCGATGCCGGAGATCCCGACGACGCCCTGGCGCTCCAGCTCGTCGTCCAGGGAGCGCTTGGCCCGCCAGTTGGACGGCACGCGCGCGGGGTCGCGGACCACGTAGCCGGAGACCCAGATGCGGCCCGACTCGTCGTCCTCGTCGTTCCAGCCGGTGTTGCCGATCTGCGGGGCGGTGGCGACGACGATCTGGCGGTCGTACGACGGGTCGGTCAGGGTCTCCTGGTAGCCGGTCATGCCGGTGGAGAACACGGCCTCGCCGAAGGTCTCCCCCACGGCCCCGTAGGCGCGGCCGCGGAAGGTGCGGCCGTCCTCCAGTACGAGTACGGCGGGAGTCTTCGCGGCTCCCCTGGTGGAGGTCGTCATCGTACGCCTTCCGTGTCGTTGATCATGTGGTTGAGCGTGTCGACCCATTCGGGGTGCTCGGCCGCGTGGTCGGAGCGGAAGCCGGAGTCGATCAGCTTGTCGCCGTGCGCCCAGGTCACCACGAGCAGTCCGCCCTCGGTGAGGACCTTGCCCGCGATGCCCTTGTCGAGCCGGGCCTCGCGCAGCGCGGCGGCGGGGATGAAGAAGTCGTCCGCGCCGGGGCGCTCGACCTGGAGACCCGCGTCGGTGAGGGTGAGCCGGGCCAGGCTGCGGGTGCCCAGGCCGTGCGCCACGATGCGGTCCAGCCACTGTCCCGCCGTGGTGGAGCCGTGGTAGCGGCCGCTCATGCTCAGTCTCACCGGGCCGGTCTCCTCGGGCACGCCGGGGAGTTCCGGGATGTCGCTCTGGAGCGTGGCGCGCCATTTCCAGCCCTCGCGCATCAGCCAGTAGACGAGCGCGATGAACAGCAGGAGTCCGGCGAGCCAGCCGATGCGGGCCGGCCAGTCGGTGACCGGGGCCGACTTCTCGGCCGCGGCCAGGAGGATTGCAGGTGTCACGTGAGCTTCCCGTCGACGAGCGTGGCCTTGCCCCGCAGCCAGGTGTGCGTCACACGGCCCGGCAGCTCGCGCCCCTCGTAGGGGGTGTTGCGGCTGCGCGAGGCGAAGCCCGCGGGGTCCACCCGGCCACGGTATGCCGTGTCGACCAGGGTGAGGTTGGCAGGCTCACCGGCCGAGACGGGACGGCCGTGTCCGGGGGCCTGTCCGATCCGCGCGGGCTTGACGGACATGCGGTCGGCGACGCCGGCCCAGTCCAGCAGGCCCGTGTCGACCATGGTCTCCTGCACCACCGACAGCGCGGTCTCCAGGCCCACCATGCCCATGGCGGCCGCGGCCCACTCGCAGTCCTTGTCCTCGTGCGGGTGCGGGGCGTGGTCGGTGGCGACGATGTCGATCGTGCCGTCGGCGAGGGCCTCGCGCAGCGCCATGACGTCGCGCTCGGTGCGCAGCGGCGGGTTCACCTTGTAGACGGGGTCGTAGGTGCGCACCAGCTCGTCGGTGAGCAGCAGGTGGTGCGGGGTGACCTCGGCGGTCACCTGGATGCCGCGGGACTTGGCCCAGCGGACGATCTCGACGGAGCCGGCGGTCGACAGGTGGCAGATGTGGACGCGGGAGCCGACGTGCTCGGCGAGCAGGACGTCGCGGGCGATGATCGACTCCTCGGCGACCGCCGGCCAGCCGCCGAGCCCCAGTTCGGCCGAGACGACACCCTCGTTCATCTGGGCGCCCTCGGTCAGCCGGGGCTCCTGGGCGTGCTGGGCGACGACGCCGCCGAACGCCTTCACGTACTCCAGGGCGCGGCGCATGATCACCGCGTCGTCCACGCACTTGCCGTCGTCGGAGAAGACGGTGACCCCGGCGGCGGACTCGTGCATGGCGCCGAGTTCGGCGAGCTTCCTGCCCTCCAGGCCGACGGTGACGGCGCCGATGGGCTGGACGTCGCAGTAGCCGTGCTCCTTGCCGAGCCGCCAGACCTGCTCGACCACGCCGGCGGTGTCGGCCACGGGGAAGGTGTTGGCCATGGCGAACACGGCGGTGTAGCCGCCGCTCGCGGCCGCGCGGGTGCCGGTGAGGACGGTCTCGGAGTCCTCGCGGCCGGGCTCGCGCAGATGGGTGTGCAGGTCCACCAGGCCCGGCAGCAGCACCTTGCCCCCGGCCTCGATCACCTCGGCGCCCTCGGCGTCGAGGCCGGTGCCCACCTCGGCGATGGTCTCGCCGTCGATCAGCACGTCCCGCTGCTCGCCGCCGAGCACCTTCGCACCGCGGATCAGGATCTTGCTCATGTTCTTACTTCTCCTCAGTGCGCAGGGGGGCGGCGGCGGGCTCGTTGCCGCCGAGCAGCAGGTACAGGACGGCCATCCGGATGGACACGCCGTTGGCGACCTGCTCGACGGCGGTGCAGCGGCCGGAGTCGGCGACCTCGGCGGTGATCTCCATGCCGCGCACCATCGGGCCGGGGTGCATCACGATGGCGTGCTCGGGCAGCCTGGCCATGCGGTCGCCGTCGAGGCCGTAGCGCCGGGAGTACTCGCGCTCGGTCGGGAAGAAGGCGGCGTTCATCCGCTCGCGCTGCACGCGCAGCATCATCACCGCGTCGCACTTGGGCAGGGTGCTGTCGAGGTCGTACGACACCTCGCAGGGCCAGGACTCGACGCCGACCGGCAGCAGGGTGGGCGGGGCGACCAGGGTGACCTCGGCGCCGAGGGTGTGCAGCAGGTCGACGTTGGAGCGGGCGACCCGGCTGTGCAGGACGTCACCGACGAGGGTGATGCGCTTGCCGGCCAGGTCCCGGCCGATTCCGGCGTCGCGCCCGACCAGGCGGCGGCGCATGGTGAAGGCGTCCAGGAGGGCCTGGGTGGGGTGCTGGTGGGTGCCGTCGCCGGCGTTGATCACGGCGGCGTCGATCCAGCCGGAGGTGGCGAGCCGGTAGGGCGCGCCGGAGGCGCCGTGCCGGATGACGACGGCGTCGACGCCCATCGCCTCCAGGGTCTGGGCGGTGTCTTTCAGGGACTCGCCCTTGGACACGCTCGATCCCTTGGCGGTGAAGTTGATGACGTCCGCGGACAGGCGCTTCTCGGCGGCCTCGAAGGAGATCCGGGTGCGCGTGGAGTCCTCGAAGAAGAGGTTCACGACGGTACGGCCGCGCAGGGTCGGGAGTTTCTTGATCGGCCGGTCGGCGACCCGTGCCATCTCCTCGGCGGTGTCGAGGATCAGGACGGCGTCGTCGCGGGAGAGGTCGGCGGCCGAGATGAGATGGCGCTGCATCTGTCAGGCTCCGTAGGGCAGTTCGGGAGGATCGGGGCAAACTCGGGCGCGGGCGGGTACGCCGAAGCGACCTTTGTGCGCCTGGTTCGCTACTGGCCGGCCGGCTTCACACCGAGCAGTACGGTGTCGCGACCGTCCTCCTCGGCGAGCTGGACCTTGACCGTCTCCCGCAGCGACGTGGGGAGGTTCTTGCCGACGTAGTCGGCGCGGATCGGCAGTTCCCGGTGGCCGCGGTCGACCAGGACCGCGAGCTGGACCGCGCGCGGGCGCCCGAGGTCGTTCAGGGCGTCGAGGGCGGCGCGGATGGTGCGGCCGGAGAACAGCACGTCGTCCACGAGGACGACCAGCTTGCCGTCGAGGCCGTCGCCGGGGATCTCGGTGCGGGCCAGCGCACGCGGCGGATGCATGCGCAGGTCGTCGCGGTACATGGTGATGTCGAGGGAGCCGACCGGAACGGCGCGGTCGGTGATCTGCTCGAGCTTGTCGGCCAGCCGGCGGGCGAGGAAGACGCCCCGCGTGGGAATGCCGAGCAGCACCACGTCGTCGGCGCCCTTGGCGCGCTCGACGATCTCGTGGGCGATACGGGTCAGCACCCGCGCGATGTCGGGGCCCTCGAGAACGGGCCGGGCATCGGCTGCCTGCGGATGGGCGTGCGTGTCCATAGAAAACGGACCTCCTTCTCCGCCTCACGGGACGGACCTTAAAGGACGTCGGATTTGCGCCAACCACGGTAGCAGGTCGCGGGGACCGCTCGGGTTCACCCCCTTGGCTCAACGCGTCGGCACTACCACGGAAGCGTCGGGGTGGCCCATTCGGCTTGACGCAGAAGAATCACGCTGCGTAACCTCACAGTGAGTTACCAAAGCGCGCGGCGGGAAGACAGCCGGCCGCGTCGACACAGTGTCCGGGGAGCTATATGTCCAGCGAATACGCCAAACAGCTCGGGGCCAAGCTCCGGGCCATCCGCACCCAGCAGGGCCTTTCCCTCCACGGTGTCGAGGAGAAGTCCCAGGGTCGCTGGAAGGCCGTGGTGGTGGGTTCGTACGAACGCGGCGACCGTGCCGTGACCGTACAGCGCCTTGCCGAGCTGGCCGATTTCTATGGCGTCCCGGTGCAGGAGCTTCTGCCGGGCACCACTCCGGGTGGCGCCGCCGAGCCGCCGCCGAAGCTGGTCCTCGACCTGGAGCGGCTGGCCACGGTGCCGGCCGAGAAGGCGGGCCCCCTCCAGCGCTACGCGGCGACGATCCAGTCCCAGCGCGGCGATTACAACGGCAAGGTGCTGTCCATCCGCCAGGACGACCTGCGCACACTCGCCGTCATCTACGACCAGTCCCCCTCGGTCCTCACCGAGCAGCTGATCAGCTGGGGCGTCCTGGACGCGGACGCGCGCCGCGCGGTGGCCACGCACGAAGAGGCGTGACCGCGTAGGGATTTTGCAGAAACGTGACGCCGGGGTGGCCCGAACCAGACGGTTCGGGCCACCCCGGCGGCGTTTCGATGTGACTGTTCCGACCGGCTGCTCGACGCGGAGGGCGTGAACGCCTCAGGAGCGCGGGGCACCGCGCGACCGGCCGCGGGAAACCCGCAGCCGCCGCGTCACGGTCGCCCGGCGCCCCCTCGCGGCCTTGGGGGCCGAGCCGGCGTAGCCGGTGGAGCCGGCTAGGCCCGGCGGAGCGACGGCTTCAGCTCCTTGAGCCGCCCCAGCAGGCCATTGACGAACGAGGGCGACTCGTCGGTCGAGAACTCCTTCGCCAGCTGCACCATCTCGTCCAGCACGACGGCGTCCGGGGTCTCGTCCACCCAGATCAGCTCGTACGCGCCCAGCCGCAGGATGTTGCGGTCCACGACCGGCATCCGGTCGAGCGTCCAGCCGACCGCGTACTGGGCGATCAGCTCGTCGATGCGCCGCGCGTGCTCCGCGTAGCCCTCGACCAGCTGCATCGTGTACTCGCTGACCGGCGGCTGCCGGGTGTCGGACCGGGACAGCCGGACCCAGTCGGCGAGGACCGTCAGGACGTCGGCGCCACGCTGGTCGCCCTCGAAGAGGATCTGGAAAGCGCGCTTGCGGGCCGTGTTGCGGGCAGCCACGGTTAGCTGTTCACCCGGCCGAGGTAGTCGCTCGTACGGGTGTCGACCTTGATCTTCTCACCGGTGGTGATGAAAAGCGGGACCTGGATCTGGTGGCCGGTCTCCAGGGTGGCGGGCTTGGTGCCACCGGTGGAGCGGTCGCCCTGGACGCCGGGCTCGGTCTCCTGGATGGTCAGCTCGACGGCGGCGGGCAGCTCGACGAACAGCACCTCGCCCTCGTGCGTGGCGACGGTGGCGGTGAAGCCCTCGACGAGGAAGTTGGCGGCGTCGCCGACGGACTTGCGGTCGACCATCAGCTGGTCGTAGGTCTCCATGTCCATGAAGACGAAGTAGTCGCCGTCCATGTACGAGAACTGCATGTCGCGCTTGTCGACAGTGGCGGTCTCGACCTTGACACCGGCGTTGAAGGTCTTGTCGACGACCTTGCCGGAGAGCACGTTCTTCAGCTTGGTGCGCACGAAGGCCGGGCCCTTGCCGGGCTTGACGTGCTGGAACTCGACGACGGACCAGAGCTGGCCGCCTTCGAGCTTGAGCACCAGGCCGTTCTTGAGGTCGTTCGTGGAAGCCACGGTTGCGGAATCTCCTGGACTGACGTACGACCCCGGATCACGCGCTACAGCGCGAGCAGCTCCTTGGTCGTGATGGTGAGTAGCTCGGGTCCGCCGTCCGCCTCGGGGCGCACGACGAGCGTGTCATCGATCCGGACACCGCCCCGGCCCGGAAGGTGGACTCCCGGTTCGACGGTGACCGGCACGCAAGCGTCCAGTTTACCCATGGCTGAAGGGGCGAGCTGCGGGTCCTCGTCGATTTCGAGTCCGACGCCGTGCCCGGTGAGCGGCGGCAGGGCCTCCGCGTAGCCCGCGGAGTCCAGCACCTGGCGTGCCGCGCGGTCCACGTCACGGCAGGCGGCGCCGGGGGCGAGGGCCTCGCGTCCGGCGCGCTGAGCGGAGAAGACCAGGTCGTACAGCTGGATCTGCCAGTCCGCCGGGGAGGTGCCGATGACGAACGTACGGCCGATCTCGCAGCGGTAGCCGCGGTAGGTCGCGCCGAGGCAGACGGAGAGGAAGTCGCCCTCCTCCACCCGCCGGTCGGTGGGCCGGTGGCCGCGGCGGCCGGAGTTCGGGCCGGTGGCGACGGAAGTGGGGAAGGCCGGGCCGTCGGCGCCGTGGTCGACCAGGCGGCGCTCCAGCTCCAGGGCGAGGTGCCGTTCGGTGCGGCCGACGAGGATGGACTCCAGCAGCTCGCCCAGGGCCTGGTCGGCGATCTCGGCGCCGATGCGCAGGCAGGAGATCTCCTCCTCGTCCTTGACGACCCGGAGCTGTTCCACGGCGCAGCCGACGTCGGCGAGGCGCAGGGCCGGGGCCGCGGCGGCGATGGCCCGGTGCCGGGCGACCGTCAGATGGTGTTCCTCGACGGCGAGGGAGTCCGCACCCTGGTTCCGGGCGAGGTCGGCGGCGGTGACGGCGGTGTCGCCGCCCCGCGCGGGCAGGACGTGCACCCGCAGGGCGTCGTCCGGGCGGCCCTCGAAGGGGCGCTCGTCGGGCGGGACGGCGCAGACCAGGTGGTCCTCGCGGCTGCCGAGGAGCAGCACGGCGCCGTGCGGGGCGGCGGCCGCGAGGTAGCGCACGTTGGCGGGGCGGGTGACGAGCGCTGCCGCGGTGCCGGCCGCGTTGAAGTGGTCCCGGAGGCGGGATCGGCGGTTCGCGTACACCTCTGACATGAGATGAGCGTAGGAGTTTTATGCCGTTTGTGCCGATTCAGGGGGGCCGAGTGGGGATCGCGGGGGGTGGTTCACCCGGCTACCAGTTCGGGGGGCTCGCTATGGATCGCGCCAGGACCTCGTCCAGGACCCGCGCCGTGGCCGGTACGTCCAGTTGCGAGTTGTCGATGATCGGCAGGCCCGAGCCGTACCAGCCGGCCATGCGGCCGTGGATGCGGGCGACCTCCTCGTCGGTGAGGCGGCGGTTGCCGGTGCGTTGCGCGTTGCGCTCCAGGACGATGTCCAGGCCGGGCAGCAGGACGACCGGGAGCAGGCCGGGGCCGACATGGCGCTTCCAGCCGCCGAGGCCGACGACGGGGCGGTCCGGGAAGACCGCGTCGTCCAGGATGCAGGAGATGCCGTTGGCCAGGAAGTTGCGCGCGGCGAAGCCGCAGGTGCGGCGGGCCAGGCGGTACTGGGCCTCGGAATGGTCGTTCCAGCCGGACTGGGGGTCGGCGAAGCCGGAGCGGACCCACTCGCGGACGTCGTCCAGGCTGATGTGGGCCGTGGGCACGCGGCGGTGGTCCGCCCAGTACTTCGCCACGCTGGTCTTGCCCGCACCGGCGGGACCGATCAGCAGGACGGCCAGCGTGGTGGTCGTCGGATCGGGCACCGCGGTGGCGGTGGGCGCCGGCGTCGGCACACCGAAGGGGGCGCCCGGTGGCAGGTGCACATGACCGGTGCTGTCGGGGGCCGGGGGCGGCGGCGCCGGTGCGGCGGGAGGGGCGGGTACCGGGGGCTGGGCGGGAGCCGGGGGCTGCGGGTGCGGGCGGCCCGACGGCGCCGGCGGAACCGGCGGCTGCTGGCCCGGAGGAACCGGCGGCTGCTGGCCCGCAGGGGCCCGTGGTGAGGGGGGCGGGAAGGCCGGGGGCGGGGCGGCGGAGCCCTGCGCGGGGCGTCCGCCGGGCGGGTACGCGGCCGATGGCCAGCCGGTGTCCGGCCGGTGCCCCGGCTGGTGGGGCGGCGGCAGCGGAGATCCCACTGCGTGCTGCATCCGTTGCCACTCCGTCTCGTACAGGCAGTTGGGGGTGCAGGCGGCGGGGGGCGGGCCCCGCTCCTGCGCGAACGGTACCGTCCCCGGCCGTCGTTCGGTGAAACGGCCGGGGGCGGCCCGAAGTGCCCGGTGCGCCGAGAAAGACGGCGCGGTCCCCGAGAACGGCGGGGCTACTCGCCGACTTCCCCGTAGGCGGCCAGCAGGACGGCCGGATCGGGGCCCTCCAGGACGGTCGGCTTGGCCAGCCCGTCCAGGACGATGAAGCGCAGCAGATCGCCGCGGGACTTCTTGTCGACCTTCATGTTCTCGACCAGCTTGGGCCACTGGTCGTAGCGGTAGTGCAGCGGCAGGCCGACGGATTCGAGGATCGCGCGATGGCGGTCGGCCGTCGCGTCGTCCAACCGGCCCGCGAGACGGCCGAGTTCGGCGGCGAAGTGCATGCCTACCGCGACCGCGGCGCCGTGCCGCCACTTGTAGCGCTCGTTCTTCTCGATGGCGTGGCCGAGCGTGTGGCCGTAGTTCAGGATCTCGCGGCGGCCGGACTCCTTCAGGTCCGAGGAGACGACCTCGGCCTTCACCCGGATCGAGCGTTGGATCAGCTCGGCGGTGTGCGGGCCCTGCGGGCCGCGCGCGGCCTCGGGGTCGGCCTCGATCAGGTCGAGGATCACCGGGTCGGCGATGAAGCCGGCCTTGATGATCTCGGCGAGTCCGGAGACGTAGTCGTTGACCGGCAGGGAGTCCAGTGCGGCCAGGTCGCACAGCACCCCGGCCGGCGGGTGGAAGGCGCCCACCAGGTTCTTGCCCTCGGCGGTGTTGATGCCGGTCTTGCCGCCGACCGCCGCGTCCACCATGGCGAGCACGGTGGTCGGTACGGCGATCCAGCGCACCCCGCGCAGCCAGGTCGCGGCCACGAACCCGGCGAGGTCGGTGGTCGCGCCGCCGCCCACGCCGACGATGACATCGGTGCGGGTGAAGTTGGACTGGCCGAGCGCCTTCCAGCAGTAGGCGGCGACCTCGGCGGTCTTGGCCTCCTCGGCGTTGGGGACCTGGATGGCGATCGCCTCGTAGCCCTGCTCGGCCAGGTCGGCGCGGAGCGCGTCCCCGGTCTCGGCCAGCGCCTCGGGGTGGACCACGGCCACCCGCTTGGCCTTGGAGCCGATCAACCCGGCCAGCTCGCCGAGGAGTTGACGGCCGACCAGCACCTCGTACGGGTCGGTGCCCGCGGTGCCCGCGACCTGGATCCGGGTGACTGCCTCGCTCATGCCTTCTTCAACTCCAGTGCGTCCAGCGCCGCTTGCGCGACCTCTTCGGGGGTGCGGCCGTCCGTCGGTACGACGGCGGTGGCGACCTCCTCGTACAAGTGGCGCCGTGCCTCCATCAGCTCGCGCCACTGCTTGCGGGGGTTGACCGCGAGCAGCGGGCGGGCCGCGTTCAGACCGGTGCGCCGCACCGCCTCCTCCACATCCATGGAGAGGTAGACCACCGGGTGCCCGGCGAGCAGGGCGCGGGTGTCCGCATCGAGGATCGCGCCGCCGCCGAGCGCGAGGACGCCCGCGTGCCCGGCGAGCGCGGCGGCCACGGCCGCCTTCTCCAGCGCCCGGAAGTGCTCCTCGCCCTCGTCCACGAAGATCTCGGAGATCTCCCGGCCCTCGGCGGCCACGATGTCGTCGTCGGTGTCCCGGTAGCCGGCGCCCAGCCGCTCGGCCAGCAGCCGGCCCACGGTGGACTTGCCGACGCCCATCGGGCCGACGAGGACGAGACGCGGCCCGCTCATCGGATCCGCAGGTTGTCGAGGTACGACCGCACGTTCCGGCGCGTCTCGGCCACCGAGTCGCCGCCGAACTTCTCCGCGACCGCGTCGGCCAGCACCAGCGCGACCATCGCCTCGGCCACGATGCCCGCGGCCGGCACCGCGGAGACGTCGGAGCGCTGGTGGTGGGCCTGCGCGGCCTCGCCGGTGGTCACGTCCACGGTGCGCAGCGCGCGCGGCACCGTCGCGATCGGCTTCATCGCGGCCCGCACCCGCAGCAGCTCGCCCGTGGACAGACCGCCCTCGGTGCCGCCCGCGCGGCCGGAGACCCGCCGGATGCCCTCCGGGGTGCCCACGATCTCGTCGTGCGCCTGCGAGCCCGGCACCCGCGCCAGCTCGAAGCCGTCACCGATCTCCACGCCCTTGATCGCCTGGATGCCCATCAGGGCACCGGCGAGCCGCGCGTCCAGCTTGCGGTCCCAGTGCACATGCGAGCCCAGACCGACCGGCACGCCGTACGCGAGCACCTCGACCACACCGCCCAGCGTGTCGCCGTCCTTGTGGGCCTGGTCGACCTCCTCGACCATCGCCCTCGACGCGTCCGCGTCCAGGCAGCGCAGCGGGTCCGCGTCCAGCTTCTCCACATCGGCCGGCGTCGGGTACACCCCGGCCGGGGCCTTCACCGAGCACAGCTCGACCACGTGGGAGACGATCTCGATCCCGGCCGTCTCCTTCAGGTACGACCGGGCCACCGCGCCCAGCGCCACCCGCGCGGCCGTCTCGCGGGCGGAGGCGCGCTCCAGGATCGGGCGGGCCTCCTCGAAGCCGTACTTCTGCATGCCGGCCAGGTCGGCGTGGCCGGGCCGGGGCCGGGTCAGCGGGGCGTTGCGGGCGAGCCCGTCGAGGATCTCGGCGTCGACCGGGTCGGCCGACATGACCTGCTCCCACTTCGGCCACTCGGTGTTGCCGACCATGATCGCGACCGGCGAGCCGAGGGTCAGTCCGTGCCGGACGCCACCCAGAAAGGTGACCTCGTCCCGCTCGAACTTCATCCGCGCACCGCGGCCATAGCCGAGCCGCCGCCGCGCGAGGTGGTCCGCCACCATCTCCGTGGTGATCGGTACGCCGGCGGGAAGGCCCTCCAGCGTCGCCACAAGTGCGGGACCGTGGGACTCCCCCGCGGTCAGCCAACGCAGCCTGCTCAACGGTGCTCCTCAGTGTTCGCGCCCGGTACTGCCCGGCCCACGCGTTCGTGCGGGCGCCGACGGCGTGACCGGATGCGCGACCCCGGCCCGCCATGTCCGATCCTCCCACGTCCGGGGCGGGTGTCCGGCTCCCGGTCCAGCAAGCGGACGGGTCCGTGGACGGCCGGCGGACGCGGGCGGGCTCGGCCGACGGGCGCGGTACGGCGGCTCAGCGGGCGGCGAGCGCCGCCTCCCCGGCCCGGCGCATGGCCTCCAGCGGTGCGGGGGCGCGTCCCGTCATCTGCTCGACCTGGAGGACGGCCTGGTGGACCAGCAGATCGAGCCCGCCGACCACGGCCCCGCCGTACATGGACCAGCGGGCCGCCAGTTCGGTGGGCCAGGGCTCGTAGAGCACGTCGAAGAGGGTGGCGGGGCGCTCGGGCACGGCGGCGGCGAGGGCGTCGGTGGTGCCGGCCGGGGTGGTGGCGATCACCAGCGGGGCGCGCAGGGCCTCGGCGGCGTCCGACCAGTCCGCCGTACGGACGTCCACGTCCAGGCGGCGGCCCCACTGGCGCATCTCGGCGGCGCGGGGCTCGCTGCGCACATAGGCGACGACCTCGCCGGTGCAGACGCGGGACAGGGCGGCGAGCGCGGAGGAGGCGGTGGCGCCGGCACCGAGGATGGCGGCGGACTCGACCTGTTCGATGCCGTGTTCGCGCAGCGCGGCCACCATGCCGGGGATGTCGGTGTTGTCCCCGCGTGCACGGCCGTCCGCGTCGAACACGACGGTGTTGACCGCGTCCACCGAGGCGGCCGTCTCGCTGACCTCGTCCAGCAGCTCGATGACCGCCCGCTTCAGCGGCATCGTCAGCGACAGCCCCGCCCACTCGGGCCCGAGCTTCCCGAAGAAGCCCGGCAGGGCCGCCTCGTCGACCTCGAACCGGTCGTAGGACCAGCCGGTGAGACCGAGTTCGGCGTAGGCGGCCCGGTGCAGCACCGGGGAGAGCGAGTGGGCGATGGGCTTCCCGAGCACGGCGGCCCGGCGGGCGTCAGTTGCCCGAGGTGGCATTGAATTTGTCCTTGAGCTGCTTGAATTCTTCGTAGGTCTTGGCGAATTCGGTATTCGTCGTACCGTCGGTCGCCACGAAATAGATCCAGCCGTCGTGGGTCGGATTCAGCGCCGCCTTGAGCGCGTCCTCGCCGGGGTTTCCGATCGGACCGGGCGGCAGGCCCTTGTGGGTGTACGTGTTGTACGGGCTCTGGTTGCTGTTGATCTCCTTCTCGGAGATATGGATATTGCTGGTGCCCTTGGCGTAGTTGTACGTCGAGTCGAACTGGAGCAGCTGGTTCGTCTCGGTGTTGGTGGGCTTCAGGCGGTTGTAGACCACCTCGGCCATCTTGCGGAAGTCCTCGTGTGTCTTGCCCTCGGCCTGGACCAGGCTCGCGACCGTGACCAGCTCGAACGCGTCGTGCAGGCCGAGAGACCTGGCCTTCGCGTCCAGGCCGTAGGCGGCGTACCGCTCCTTGGCCTGGGCCACCATCTGCTTGAGGATCGCGTCCGGCTTCATGCCCTTGGCGGCCGGGTAAGTACCTGGGAAGAGGAAACCCTCCAGCGGGTCCTTCATCTCGGGACTGTTCTGCACCCAGGTCGGCATACCGAGAGTCCGATAATCCTTCTTCGCGGCCTTCTCGGTGGTTCCTGCGGCAATTTCGAGCTTCTTGTCGATGGCCTGATAAACGGCCACATTGCGCTCGCCCGGCGTCACGATGACATTGTTCTGACTCTTCGGGTCCAGCATCATCCGCACCGCGCTCGCGGCGGACATCTCCTTCTTCAGGAGATAGGCGCCGGCCTGGATCGAGTCGCCGCCCGGTGTGGTGCCCTGGGCGTGCACGAAGGCCTCGGCGCTCTTGACGACACCGGCTTCCTTCAGCCGCCGCCCGATGTCCCAGCCGCCGGCTCCCTTGGGGATCTCGACGGTCACCGCCTGGCCGGTGCCGTCGCCCGCGTAGTCCGGGGCCGGGGCGAAACGATTTTGGTAGAACTTGTAGCCGTAGTAGCCGACTCCGCCGAGGCCGCCGCCGAAGACCAGGACGACGACCATGCAGGCGCAGCCGGTGCGCCGTTTCTTGCTCTTGACGGGTTTTCGGCCCTTGCCGCCGCGCCGCTCCCGGCGGCCGGCCCGCTCGTGCTCCTCGCCGTCCTCGTCGTCATCGGCGCCGCCCGCGAAGAAGGCGTGCTCCTCCTCGCCGTCGGCGGGGGCGTCCGGCTCGGGTTCGGCCTCGGGGCGTCTGCGGCCGGGGGGCTCCGGCGGCGGGTAGGCGTCCTCGGTGCCGTAGAGGTCGGGTTGCTCGGCGCCGTACGCCACGGGCTGCTGCCCGTAGGGATCGCCGGGGTCGGCCGCGTAGGGCACCTGGCCGTGGGTGCCGGTCGCGTCCCAGCCACCCTGGTGGCCGGAGCCCTGATGGCCGGAGCCCTGGTGACCGGGGAACTCCGGCTGCTGCGGGTACTGCTGCTGGCCCTGGTACTGGGGGTCGTACTGGGGATGACCCTGGTCGCCGTGGTGCGGGTACTGCTGACCGTCGTACCCGTGCTGGTCCTGCGACCAGTCGCCGTACTGCTGCGGCTGCTGCGGGTACTGCTGCTGCGACAGGCCGCCGTAGGCAGCCTGGTGCGCGGCGTACGCCTGCTGCCCTTCCCATCCGCCGTCCCCGTACAACGGGTCCTGCGGATGCCACGGTTCGGAGCCGGGGCCCCGGCCATACTCGGTCATCGATCCCCTAGAGCCGCGAGGCCGACGGTCACGCGGCCGGGGGCCGGCTTCCGCTCCGCCTCTTGCTGTGCGGCGGCTGTTCGAACGCCGCCGCATCGCGCGGAACGTTACCGTATCGCGATCAGATGACCACTTCGACGCCCTCACCGGGTGGCTTACCTGACACCCGTTCGGATTCGAGGGCCTGCTGGAGGATGATCACAGCGGCGGCCTGATCGATGACGGCCCGGCCCTTCTTGGCCTTCACGCCCGAGGCCCGCAGCCCCTGGGTGGCCGTCACCGTCGTCATCCGCTCGTCCACCAGACGGACCGGCACCGGCTTGATGCCCTTGGCGAGTTCCTGGGTGAACGCGCGGACCTTGGCGGCGGCCGGGCCCTCGCCCCCCTTGAGGGAGCGAGGGAGACCGACGACTACCTCGATCGGCTCATACTCCGCCACCAGTTGACGCAACCGGCGGTGGGCGGCGGGGATGTCCCGGCCGGGGACCGTCTCCACCGGTGTGGCGAGGATCCCATCGGGGTCGCACGAGGCGACCCCGATCCGGGCGTCCCCGACGTCGATCGAAAGCCGACGTCCTCTGCGCATTTCCGACCGTTTCCTTACTCGGATATCACTTGGCGGCCTCGGCCGCTGTCACTTGGCGGTCTCGGCGACAAGTCGCTCGACGGCCTCGGCGGCCTCGCCGACGGCAGCCGGGTTCTGACCGCCGCCCTGGGCCACGTCCGGCTTGCCGCCACCGCCGCCACCGAGGGTCTTGGCGGCCGTGCGCACCAGGTCACCGGCCTTCAGACCACGCTCACGGGCGGCCTCGTTGGTGGCGATGACCGTCAGCGGCTTGCCGTTGTTCACCGTGAACAGGGCGACCACGGCGGCCCGGCCGCCCTGGATGCGGCCGCGCACGTCGAGGACCAGCTTGCGCAGGTCGTCCGGCGTGGTGCCGTCCGGCACCTGCCCGGTGACCAGGGCGATGCCCCGCACGTCCTTGGCCGAGTCGGCGAGACCGCCGGCGGCCTGGAGCACCTTCTCCGCGCGGAACTTCTCGATCTCCTTCTCGGCGTCCTTCAGCTTGCCGAGCATCGCGGAGACCTTCTCCGGCAGTTCCTCGGAGCGGCCCTTGAGCAGTTCGGTCAGCTGGTTGACGACCGTGTGCTCACGGGCGAGGAAGTGGTAGGCGTCCACGCCGACCAGGGCCTCGATACGGCGCACACCGGAGCCGATGGAGGACTCGCCGAGCAGCTTCACCAGGCCCAGCTGGGCGGTGTTGTGCACATGGGTGCCGCCGCACAGCTCCTTGGAGAAGTCGCCGATGGTCACCACACGGACCCGCTCGCCGTACTTCTCGCCGAACTCGGCGATGGCGCCCTGCTTCTTGGCCTCGTCGATGCCCATGACCTCGGCGTGCACGTCGAGGTCGCGGGCGAGAACCTCGTTGATCTTCTGCTCGACGTCGGTCATCACGGCCGTCGGCACCGCGGACGGCGAGCCGAAGTCGAAGCGGAAACGGCCGGGCTGGTTCTCGGAACCGGCCTGGGCGGCCGTCGGGCCGAGGGCGTCGCGCAGGGCCTGGTGGGTGAGGTGGGTGGCCGAGTGGGCGCGGGCGATGGCCTTGCGGCGGCGGTTGTCGATGGCGGCGTGGGCCTTGGCACCGACCGTCACCTCGCCGACCTGGACGACGCCCTTGTGCACATAGACACCGGGAACCGGCTTCTGGCAGTCGCGGACCTCGATCACGGCACCGGAGTCGACCCTGATCCGGCCGGTGTCGCCGATCTGGCCGCCGCCCTCGGCGTAGAACGGGGTGCGGTCCAGGACGACCTCGACCTCGTCGCCCTCGGAGGCGGCCGGGGAGGAGACGCCGTCGACCAGCAGGCCCACGATGGTGGACTCGCCCTCGGTGTCGCTGTAGCCGATGAAGTCGGTGGCACCGGCGCTGTCGGCGATCTCCCGGTAGGCACCGAGGTCGGCGTGGCCGGTCTTCTTGGCCTGGGCGTCGGCCTTGGCGCGCTCCCGCTGCTCCTTCATCAGGCGGCGGAAGCCCTCCTCGTCCACGGACAGGCCCTGCTCGGCGGCCATCTCCAGGGTGAGGTCGATCGGGAAGCCCCAGGTGTCGTGGAGCAGGAAGGCCTTCTCACCGGACAGGACGCGGCCACCGGACTGCTTGGTCTCGGTGACGGCGGTGTCCAGGATGTTGGTGCCGGCCTTCAGCGTCTTCAGGAAGGCGTTCTCCTCGGCGAGGGCGACCTTCTCGATGCGCTCGCGGTCGGTGATCAGCTCCGGGTACTGCTGGCCCATCATGGCGATCACGGTGTCGATCAGGTCCTTGACGACCGGACCCGTGGCGCCCAGGAGCCGCATGTTGCGGATGGCGCGGCGCATGATGCGGCGCAGCACGTAGCCGCGGCCCTCGTTGCCCGGAGTGACGCCGTCGCCGATGAGCATCACGGAGGTGCGCATGTGGTCGGTGACCACGCGCAGGGAGACGTCCGAGTCGTGGGCGTCGCCGTAGCGGACGCCGGTCAGCTCGGTGGCCTTCTCGATGACGGCCATCGAGGTGTCGATCTCGTACATGTTCTGCACGCCCTGCAGGATCATGGCGAGACGTTCGAGGCCGAGGCCGGTGTCGATGTTCTTGCTGGGCAGGTCGCCGAGGATCTCGAAGTCGTCCTTGCCGGTGCCCTCGCCCCGCTCGTACTGCATGAAGACGAGGTTCCAGATCTCCACGTACCGCTCGTCGTTGACGGCCGGGCCGCCCTCGGCGCCGAACTCGGGGCCGCGGTCGTAGTTGATCTCGGAGCAGGGTCCGCAGGGGCCGGGGACGCCCATGGACCAGAAGTTGTCCTTCTTGCCCAGGCGCTGGATGCGCTCCTTGGGCACGCCGACGACCTCGTGCCAGATCTGCTCGGCCTCGTCGTCGTCCTGGTAGACGGTGATCCACAGGCGCTCGGGGTCGAGGCCGTAACCGCCCTTGTCCCGGTCGCTGGTGAGCAGCTCCCAGGCGTACTTGATGGCGCCTTCCTTGAAGTAGTCGCCGAAGGAGAAGTTGCCGCACATCTGGAAGAACGTGCCGTGGCGGGTGGTCTTGCCGACCTCTTCGATGTCGGGGGTGCGCACGCACTTCTGCACGCTGGTGGCGCGCTGGAAGGGCGGCTTGACCTCACCCAGGAAGTAGGGCTTGAAGGGCACCATGCCGGCGGGGACGAGGAGCAGAGTCGGGTCGTCCGCGATGAGCGACGCCGAAGGGACGACGGTGTGCCCGCGCTCCTCGAAGAAGCTCAGCCAGCGGCGGCGAATCTCGGCCGACTCCATCAGTGGTCCTCATTCCGGTCGTACGAGTGCATCGGGGATTCGATGTACTTCGGGTTGGTGCGGTTGGTGTTCGGGGCGTACTCGATGGCGGTGAGCCGCCGGGGGGCCGGGAGCGCGTCGCCCTGGATGCCGAGGGCCTCCTGGAGCTCGTCCTCCCGCTGGGCCATGTTGTCGCGGACGTCGAGCGCGAAGCCGACCGCGCGGTCCTTCAGGCGCTGCCCGGTCTCCAGGGCCCTGTTGGCCGCGGTGGCGGCCAGGCTCTCGGGAGTCAGCTGCCTCAGCTTGCGGTTGACCTTGGTGGTGGCCCAGACGCCGGCGGCGACACCGGTGGTGAACCAGAAGGTACGGCGGAACATGGCTCGCTCTCAGTCCCTCTTCCCGCGGAGGTTGCGCTTGCGTCGTGCGGCGGGGACCGTGCGGCCCACGATCACGGTACGCCGGTCCGATGTAGCGGGCACGTCCCCCTCCTTGCGGCCGCCGAGCGCCCTGCGGACGCCGTAGCCGAAGGCCGCGACCTTGACCAGCGGGCCGCCGAAGGTGGAGGCGACGGTGGTGGACAGGGCGGAGGCGTTGGAGGTGACCTCCTGGACGTCGCTCGCGATCGCGTCGACCCGGTCGATCTGGGTCTGCGCGGAGCGCACCGCCTGGGAGGCGTCCGCGAGCAGCGGGACGGCCTGGTCGGTCACGTCCGCCACGAGCTTGGTGGTCGCCTTGAGCGTCTGGGCCACCCTCGCGAGAGCCACCGCGAGGAAGGAGACCAGGATCGCCCAGAAGACGGCCACCAGGATTCCGGCCACCTCGCCACCGGACACTGTGCGCACCCGCTCCCTGAAACGTGCCTGAGCATCGGAAAAGTCGTGCCCCGAGCCTATCGCGCCGGGGCGGACGCTCCGTACCGGATTACCGGCGGGAACGGTGGAGTCACGGGAAGCGATTGTACGGACTGAACACGGTTCAGTACGCTCCGTGTCCCATGCGAGGTCCTCAGTGCCCAGAACCTTTCGCCGATGGCGAGCCACCCCTTGAACTGACCGGATTCGTCGGACGGACGGCGCAGGCGGCGGCTCTCGCCGCGGCGCTGCGCTCGGCCCGCCTGGTGACGGTGACCGGGGCCGGCGGAGTGGGCAAGTCCCGGCTGGCTGCGCGCGTCGTCGCCGGCTGGGACACGGCGCACGGCTGGGTGGAGCTGGCGTCCGTGCACGACGGGGAGTTCGTGGAGTACGCGGTGGCCGAGGCCCTCGGGCTGACCGATCACACCACCCGGCCGCCGCGCGAGACGCTGCCGGAGCAACTGGCCGCGCGCCCGGTGCTGCTGGTCCTCGACGGGTTCGAGCATCTGGTGGCGGCCACCGCCGAGCTGGTCGCGCAACTGCTGCGCGGACTGCCGGAGTTGCGGGTGCTGGCGGTGGGCCGGCGCCCGCTGGGCCTCGCGGGCGAGCGGCTGTTCCCGCTGGCGCCGCTCGGCGCGGACGAGGCGGTCGAGCTGCTCGTCGAGCGGGCCGGGGAGCAGGGGATCACGGTGGCCGACGGCCCCGAGGTGCGCGAGCTGTGCCGCCGGCTGGACGGCATCCCGCTGGCGCTGGAGCTGGCGGCGGCGCGGCTGCGGGCCTTGTCCCCCGCGCAGTTGCTGGACCGCCTCGACGACCGGTTCCGGCTGCTGACCGGCGGCGGGCGCGGCGCGCCGCCCCGGCACCAGACGCTGCGCACGGCGATCGGCTGGAGCCATGAACTGTGCACCGGCCCCGAGCGGCTGCTGTGGGCGCGGCTGACGGTGTTCGCGGGGAGCTTCGACCTGGAGGCGGTCGAATACGTGTGCAGCGGGGACGGGCTGCCCGAGGCGGACATCCTGGACGTGCTCTCGGAGCTGCTGGCCCAGTCGGTGATCGCCCGCGAGGAGACCGAGGCGGGGGTGCGCTACCGGATGCTGGACACCGTGCGGGCCTACGGCGCCGGCTGGCTGGAGGCGACCGGGGACGCGGCGCGGCTGCGGCGGCGGCACCGGGACTGGTACCTGGGCCTGGCGACCTGGTGCGAGCTGGAGTGGTTCTCGCCCCGGCAGCGGGAGGTGGCCGCGCGGGTGGCGGTGGAGCTGCCCAGCCTGCGGGCCGCGCTGGAGTTCTGCCTCACCGAGCCCGCGGGGGCGCATCTGGGGCAGTACCTGGCGGGGTCGCTGTGGTTCTGCTGGGTGGGCTGCGGGCGACTGGCGGAGGGGCGGCGCTGGCTGGAGCGGAGCGTGGCGCTGGAGTCGGGTTACGAGCGGTCCCGGCTGAAGGCGCTGTGGGTGCTCGGCTATGTGGCGGTGCTCCAGGGCGACAGCGGGCCGGCGCTCCGGGTGCTGCGCGGGTGCCGGGAGCGGGCGCGGCGGTCGGGGGAGGCGCTGGCGCTGGCGTACGCGGAGCACCGCACCGGATGTCTGGCGCTGGTCACGGACGATCTGCCGCGTGCAGAAACGCTGCTGCGCTCGGCGCTGACGCGCTACCGGGAGCTCGGCGAGCTGAACAGCAATGTGCTGATGGGGCGCGTCGAGCTGGCGATGGCGCGCGCCTTCCAGGGGGACCTGCCGGAGGCCGTCGGACTGTGCGAGGACGTGCGCCGGGTCTGCGAGGAGCGCGGGGAGCGCTGGGCGCGGTCGTACGCGCTGTACGTCCTGGCGTACGCGGCCTGCCGGGAGGACGCCCCGGAGCGGGCGCGGGAGCTGCTGGCCGAGTGCCTGCGCCACGCCCACGCCTTCGACGATCTGCTCGGCTCGGTCCTGGCCCTGGAACTGCTCGCGCTGGTGACGGCGACCGAGGGCGAGCACGCCGAGGCGGCCGTCCTCCAGGGCGCCGCCGCCCGGCTGTGGCCCTCGGTGGGGCTGCCCCTGTTCGGTTCGGCGCACTACAACGCGCCGCACGCGCAGTGCGAGTCGGCCGCCCGCGGCGCGCTGGGCGATGCCCGTTACGAGGAGTGCGTACGGCGCGGGGGGCGCCTGGACCGGGAGGCGGCGGTGCGCCGGGCGCTGGGCGGGCCGGGGGTCCGGGCCGCGGCCGCGGTGCCGGCGCCACGCGGGGCGGGGCGGCGGGCCGCTGTGCGGGCAGGCGGGGGCCACGAGGCGGGAAAGGGCAGGTAGGTCCGGCAGGTCCGGCGGGAGGGGTGCGCGGCGCGGCCTGGACGCGGCGCGCGCCCGGAAAACGCGGACCCGCCGCCCCCTGCCCTCGCGGGCGGGAGACGGCGGGCCGGAGTGCGGTGCTGCGCCGGGGCTGGGGTCAGCGGGCGTAGTACTCGACGACGAGCTGCTCGTCGCAGATCACCGGGATCTCCTTGCGGTTCGGCTCGCGGTCCAGGCGGAACGCCAGGGCCTTGAGGTTCACCTGGAGGTAGCGCGGGGTCTCGCCGTCCGCGGCGAAGCCACCCTCACGGGCGATCTGGAACAGCGTCTTGTCCTTGGAGCGGTCGCGGACCTGCACGACGTCGTCCGGACGGACACGGAAGGACGGCTTGTCGACCTTCTGGCCGTTGACCTGGATGTGGCCGTGGACGACCATCTGGCGGGCCTGGTAGATCGTGCGGGCGAGGCCCGAACGCAGGACCAGCGCGTCGAGGCGGCGCTCCAGCTCGATGATCAGGGCCTCACCGGTCTTGCCCTGAACCTTGGAGGCACGCTCGTAGGCGCGGACGAGCTGGCGCTCGGACACGTCGTACTGCGCGCGCAGGCGCTGCTTCTCCAGCAGACGGACCTTGTAGTCCGAGTTCTGCTTGCGGCCGCGGCCGTGCTCGCCCGGCGGGTAGGGGCGGGCCTCGAAGTACTTGACGGCCTTCGGGGTCAGCGCGATACCGAGGGCACGCGACTTCTTGACCTTGGGGCGGGACTGGTTCGCCACTGTCTCAATCTCGTTTCGTAGTGTTCGGCTTGCCAGATGTTTCGGGAGGTCGCATCCGCAGCCGGGAAGACCCGCCGGTCCGCTGGGGACCCGCTGGGCAGCCGCTTCCCTGGTCTGGGCACATACGTGCAGCACGCGAGTGGCCCACCGACCGCTCCGGGGGTCCGGGTGGTGGTGGGCTGCCCGCGACACCGTTCGACGGTGCGCGACGCTCCTGGAGTCCGTCCCGGAGGACGGGGTCTCCGGCCCGCTGTCCCGCTCTGACGGCACGGGACTGGGCACTTCGCAGCAGTCTACAGGCTGCTCAGGACCGTCTGCGACCGAGGTGCTTGCGGGTCCAGTCGACCGCGTCCGCGTAGCGCGCCTCGGCGCCGTGCCGGGTCGGCGCGTAGTACTCGCGGTCCTTGATCGCGTCCGGGGCGTACTGCTGCTCGGCGATGCCCTCGGGCAGGTCGTGCGGGTACACATAGCCCTGCGCGTGGCCGAGTTTGGCGGCGCCCTTGTAGTGGCCGTCGCGCAGATGCGGCGGGACGGCGCCGGCCAGGCCCTTGCGGACGTCGGCCAGGGCGGCGCCTATCGCGGTCGTCGCGGAGTTGGACTTGGGGGCCAGCGCGAGGGCGATGGTGGCGTGGCTGAGGGTGAGGGCCGCCTCGGGGAAGCCGATCATGGCGACGGCCTGGGCGGCGGCGACCGCGATGGGCAGCGCGTTCGGGTCGGCCAGGCCGATGTCCTCGCTGGCGGAGATCATCAGCCGCCGGGCGATGAACCGGGGGTCCTCGCCGGCCTCGATCATGCGGGCGAGGTAGTGGAGGGCGGCGTCCACGTCGGAGCCGCGGATGGACTTGATGAGGGCGCTGGCGACGTCGTAGTGCTGGTCGCCGTCGCGGTCGTACTTCACCGCCGCCCGGTCCACGGTCTGCTCCAGGGTGGCCAGGGAGATCTCGCTCTCGCCTTGGTCGAGGGCGGCCCCGGCGGCGGCCTCCAGGGCGGTCAGGGCGCGCCGGGCGTCGCCGCCCGCGATGCGCAGCAGGTGCTCCTCGGTGTCCTCGGGGAGGGTGACCGCGCCCTTCAGGCCGCGCTCGGCGGTCAGGGCGCGGCGGAGCAGGCCGCGGATGTCGTCGTCGGTGAGGGGTTCGAGGGTGAGCAGCAGGGAGCGGGACAGCAGCGGGGAGATCACCGAGAAGTAGGGGTTCTCGGTGGTGGCCGCGATCAGGGTCACCCAGCGGTTCTCGACCGCGGGGAGCAGGGAGTCCTGCTGGGCCTTGCTGAAGCGGTGGATCTCGTCCAGGAAGAGGACGGTCTCGGTGCCGAAGCCGCCGGTGGCGCGGCGGGCGCCGTCGATGACCGCGCGCACCTCCTTGACGCCCGCGGTGATCGCGGAGAGTTCCACGAAGCGCTTGTTGGTGGCCTTGGAGACCACGTACGCAAGGGTGGTCTTGCCGGTGCCGGGAGGGCCCCACAGGATCACAGAGGACGGTCCGGCGGGACCGCCGGAGCCCTCGCCGACCAGGCGGCGCAGCGGCGAGCCGGGCTTGAGCAGGTGCTGCTGGCCCACGACCTCGTCGAGGGTGCGCGGGCGCATGCGCACCGCCAGGGGACTGGCCGCCGGGTCCTTCTCCTGGCGTTCTTCGGCTGCGGCGGTGAAGAGGTCGGGTTCCACGCTGAAACCCTAAGACACGGCACTGACAATGCGGCCCGACCCCTTGCCGGGACCGGGCCGAAGGCAGGGGTGCGGGCGGGTCAGGCCCAGAGGGCGCTGCCCCAGCGGGTCAGGATCAGCATGGCGATGATGCCGCAGTGGGTGACCGGCAGCACCCAGGTGAACTCGCCGAAGAAGGACCGCAGCCAGCGCGGGGCGGGCAGGAAGGCGTTGCGGACGTTGAACGAGGTGACGTACCAGAACATGGTGATCGTGGCGACCCAGGCCAGCGAGCACCACAGGCACAGGGCGTTGATCCGGTACAGGGACTGGAACTGGAGCCAGGTGACGAAGCAGACGCCGAAGAGGGTGCCGAAGTTGAAGGTCAGCCAGTACCAGCGCGGGAAGCGGGCGTGGGCCAGCAGGCTCATGCCGACACAGATCACGATGCCGTAGCAGACGAGTCCGAGCATCGGGTTGGGGAAGCCGAAGGCGGCGGCCTGCTTGCTCTCCATCACGCTGCCGCAGGAGACCACCGGGTTCATGCTGCAACCGGGGGTGTAGCTCTTGCCCGCGACCTTGTATTCGAGGATCTTGAACTTGTCGAGCGTGATCACCCAGGCGGCCAGCAGTCCGGCCGCGCCGGTGATGACCAGAAGCAGGGCGAAGGCGCGGCTGCCGCCCACCGTGCGGCCGTCGGCGGCGCGGTCGGGGCCGGACACCGCGGAGACGTCGTTGACTGTCGTCTTGCTCATCACGCCGATTCCGTCACTTGAGAGTTGGACCATCTTCGGGCACCGGCCATTGTGCCGCACCCCCGTATGTGTCCACCGTTCGATGGACATAAGAAAGTCCGCCCGGCGATCACGGACCGCACGGTTTTGGCCGGAACATCAAGGCCATGACAGCACACGCGAACGAATTCGCGGTGAACGTACGGGGCCGCGCGAGCGGTGCGGGGGCGTGAGCACGGCGGGCGGCCTGGACCTCGGCCTCCGGCACGACATCCGGCGCGGCGAGGTGTTCGGCCTGCTCGGACCCGATGGCGCGGGCAAGGGCACCGCGGTGGGGGTCCTCCAGGGCAACCGGCCACGGGGCGCGGGCGAGGCCCCCGGTGCCCGGCGCGGCCCCGGCGACCGGCGGCCCCGCCGGGCGGTCACGGGCCGGAATCGTCCGGCAGGACGAATCGGCACCCGCCGAGTTGACGGCCGCCGAGACCAGCGCGCCCGTGACCTCCGCCGTCCGGTCCGCCGATGTCCGCGGGACCAATGAGCGGGGCGCTGGAGAAGACCCCAGCGCCCCGCTCACCGACTGTCGGCGGCTAGCCGAGCCGCGACTCCAGTTCCGCCACGATCTCGTTGACGCCGATCGCGGTCTGCTCGCCGGACTCCATGTCCTTGAGCTGGACGACGCCCTCGGCGAGGTCGCGCTCGCCGGCGACGAGGGTGTAGCGCGCGCCCGAGCGGTTGGCGTTCTTCATCGCGCCCTTGAGCCCCTTGCCGCCGAACGCGAAGTCCGCCGCGATGCCCACCTTGCGCAACTCGGTGACCTTGGCGAACAGGAGGCGGCGGGCCTCCTCGCCGAGCGGGACGGCGTACACCGAGGTGGTGGACGGGAGGTCCAGCCGCACGCCCTCGGCCTCCAGCGCGAGGACCGTGCGGTCGACGCCGAGGGCCCAGCCGACGGAGGGCAGCGCGGGGCCGCCGATCATCTCGGACAGGCCGTCGTACCGGCCGCCGCCGCCCACCGCGGACTGCGAGCCGAGGCCGTCGTGCACGAACTCGAAGGTGGTGCGGGTGTAGTAGTCCAGGCCGCGGACCAGCTTCGGGTCGTCCTCGAAGGCCACGCCCGCCGCCGTGATCAGCTCGCGCACCTCCTCGTGGTACGCCTTGCAGGCGTCGCACAGGTAGTCGCGCAGCAGCGGGGCGCCGGTGAGCTGCTTCTGGACCGACTCGCGCTTGTCGTCCAGGACGCGCAGCGGGTTGATCTCGGCGCGCCGCAGCGTGTCCTCGTCGAGGTCGAGGCCGCGCAGGAAGTCCTGGAGCGCGGTCCGGTACACCGGCCTGCACTCCTTGTCGCCCAGGCTGTTGAGCAGGATGCGGAAATCGCGCAGGCCCAGCGAGCGGTACGCCTGGTCGGCCAGGATGATCAGCTCGGCGTCCAGCGCCGGGTCCTCCGCGCCGATCGCCTCGGCGCCGACCTGGGAGAAGTGGCGGTAACGGCCCTTCTGCGGGCGCTCGTAGCGGTAGTACGAGCCGGAGTACCAGAGCTTGACCGGGAGGTTGCCGGTCTTGTGCAGGTTGGCCTCCAGGGCCGCGCGCAGCACGGAGGCCGTGCCCTCGGGGCGCAGGGCGAGCTTGTCGCCGCCCTTGGTCTCGAAGGCGTACATCTCCTTGGTGACGATGTCGGTGGACTCGCCCACACCGCGCGCGAACAGCTCGACGTTCTCGAAGCCGGGGGTCTCGATGTAGCCGTAGCCGGAGCTGCGCAGTGGGGCGGCGATCGCCTCGCGGACCGCCAGGTACGTCGCGGAGTCCGGCGGGATCAGGTCGTAGGTGCCCTTGGGGGCCTGGAAGGTGCTCACGGAAAGCTCTCGTCACATTCCTCGTCGGGGAGCCGCGGGGGCTCCCTGGCCGGCGGCCACTTCCCGCAGATAGGGGTTGGTGGCGCGCTCGTGGCCGATGGTCGTCTGGGGGCCGTGGCCGGACAGGACCACGGTGGAGTCGTCGAGCGGCAGGCACACCCGTGCCAGCGACCCGAGCATGTCCGCCATGGAGCCGCCCGGCAGGTCGGTGCGTCCGATGGAGCCGGCGAACAGCAGATCCCCGGAGAAGAACACCGACGGGACGTCGGCGCTCTCGGGCATCCGGAAGGTCACCGACCCCTTGGTATGGCCCGGCGCGTGCGCGACGGAGAACTCCAGGCCGGCCAGGTCCAGCTTCGCCCCGTCGGCCAGCTCCCGGACGTCGTCGGGCTCGCCCACGGTCAGCTCGCCCATGAGGGGCATGCCGATGGAGCGGCCGAGCGCCTTCTCCGGGTCGCTCATCATGTAGCGGTCCTCGGGGTGGATCCAGGCGGGCACGTCATGGGCGCCGCACACGGGGACGACCGAGGCCACATGGTCGATGTGGCCATGGGTGAGGACGACGGCGACGGGCTTGAGCCGATGCTTCTTCAGCGCTTCCTCGACTCCCTCGGCGGCCTGATGGCCGGGGTCGATGATCACGCACTCCTCACCGGCGGCGGGGGCGACGAGGTAGCAGTTCGTCCCCCAGGCCCCCGCGGGGAACCCGGCAATCAGCACGATCGTCCTTCGTTTCATCGGTGGGCAGGCGGTGACAAGGCGGCCGTGGCCGCACTCAGAGCCTACCGGCGCTGCCGTTTCCTCAGCGAACCCATATACGGTACGGGGCTACACGCAGTGGTCGGCCCACGAGGACGCACGCGTACCGCTCGACACACGACACGCATGAGGAGAGAACCCGGTGGTCAGCCAGGAGCAGCGGCGGCGTCAGCTCGCCCGGGAGAAGTTCTTGCGGCAGCAGCAGCGACGCACCGAGTCGCGGCGCAAGGCCCGCGTGCGCAACTCCGCGATCGCGTCGGTAGTGGGCGTGGTCGTGATCGGCAGTGTGGTGCTCTACACGACCCATGCGCTGGGCGGCGACGGCAAGAAGACCGACGCCGGTGCCAAGACGACGCCGAGCGCGTCCGCCAAGCCGAGCAAGGCGCCGGACCCGTGCCGCAAGCCGGCGGCGGGCTCGGTGAAGAAGCTCAGCTGGAAGAAGGAGCCGGCGATGACGATCGACACGTCGGCGAAGTACACGATGAACCTCGCCACGACGTGCGGCGACATCCCGATCACGCTGAAGACGTCGGCCGCCCCGCACACCGTCAACTCCTTCGACTTCCTCGCGGGCAAGGGCTTCTTCGACCACACCAAGTGCCACCGCCTGACCACGCAGGGCATCTACGTGCTCCAGTGCGGCGACCCGCAGGGCACCGGCATGGGCGGTCCCGGCTACACGCTGCCGGACGAGAACCTGAAGGACGCCGACCTGAAGAAGAACACCTACCCGGCGGGCACGGTGGCGATGGCCAACACCGGCCAGAAGCACACCGGCGGCAGCCAGTTCTTCCTGGTCTACAAGGACAGCCCGCTGCCGCCCCAGTACACGCCGTTCGGCACGATCTCCGCGTCCGGCATGAAGGTGCTGAACAAGATCGCGGCGGCGGGCGAGAGCACCGGCCAGGGCGACGGGGCCCCGAACGCGACCGTGGTGATCGACAAGGCGACGGTCACCAAGTCCTGAGGCCGGCCAGGGCCGTCGGGCGGAATTTCGGTCGCGCTGGATGCGGACAGGGAACCCGCTGGTCGCCTATGTTGGCCGTGACGAAACTGTGGTGGATGTCCGGGGGCGCTGAGGCACCCCGCAGGCATCATGTGGAGGAGGCGCTGTGAGCAGCGACCCGTGGGGCCGCGTCGACGAGACGGGGACCGTGTACGTGCGTACGGCCGACGGCGAGCAGGTCGTCGGATCCTGGGCGGCAGGCTCCCCTGAGGAGGCGCTGGCCTACTTCGAGCGCAAGTACGAGGGCCTGGTTGTCGAGATCGGCCTCCTCGAGAAGCGAGTGCGGACCACCGACCTGTCGGCGAAGGACGCCCAGGCCGCCATCGACCACCTGCGCGAGCAGGTGGACGCGCACCACGCGGTCGGCGATCTGGACGCGCTGCGCGGCCGGCTGGACAAGCTCGTGGAGACGGTCGAAGCGCGCCGCGAGGAGCGCAAGGTCCAGCGGGCCAAGCAGTCCGACGAGGCCCGCAAGGCCAAGGAGGACCTGGTCGCCGAGGCGGAGCGGCTGGCGCAGTCCGACCAGTGGCGGGCCGCGGGTGAGCGGCTGCGGGCGCTGGTGGACACCTGGAAGGGCCTGCCGCGGCTGGACCGCAAGTCCGACGACGAGCTGTGGCACCGCTTCTCGCACGCCCGGTCGGCGTTCTCCAAGCGCCGCAAGGCGCACTTCGCGCAGCTGGACGCGCAGCGCGAGGACGCCCGCCGGATCAAGGAGCGGCTGGTCGCCGAGGCCGAGTCGCTGTCCGGCTCCACGGACTGGGGTCCGACGGCGGCCCGCTACCGCGATCTGATGGCGGAGTGGAAGGCCGCGGGGCGCGCCCAGCGCGAGCACGAGGACGACCTGTGGAACCGCTTCCGCGGCGCCCAGGACGTGTTCTTCGCGGCCCGCAGCTCGGTGTTCGCCGAGCGGGACGCGGAGCAGGCGGAGAACCTGAAGCTCAAGGAGGAGCTGGCCGAGGAGGCCGAGAAGCTGCTGCCGATCGGCGAGCTGAAGGCCACCCGTGCCGCCTTCCGTTCGATCAACGAGCGCTGGGAGGCCATCGGCCACGTCCCGCGGGACGCGCGGCCGAAGGTCGAGGGCCGGATGCACGCGGTCGAGCGGGCGATCCAGGAGGCCGAGGAGGCCGAGTGGCGCCGGACGAACCCGGAGGCGCGGGCGCGCGCCGAGGGTCTGACCGGCCAGCTCCAGGCCGCCGTGGACAAGCTCCGGGCGCAGATCGAGCAGGCCCGCTCCCAGGGCAACAACGCGAAGGCCGACAAGCTCCAGAAGGAACTGGAGGGCCGCCAGGCGCTCCTGGACCAGGCCCTGAAGGGCCTCCAGGAATTCGGCGGCTGATTCCCCGCAGCCAGTCGCAAAGGGCCCCGTACACGCGTACGGGGCCCTTTGCGGTGCTTACGGCACGGTGGCCGCGATGCTTACGACCGGGTGCGTCCCGAGGTCACCCGGTACACGTCGTACACGCCCTCCACGCCGCGCACGGCCTTCAGGACGTGGCCGAGGTGCTTGGGGTCGCCCATCTCGAAGGTGAACCGGGAGGTGGCGACGCGGTCGCGAGAGGTCTGGACGGCGGCCGACAGGATGTTGACGTGCTGGTCGGACAGCACGCGGGTGACGTCCGACAGCAGCCGGGAGCGGTCCAGGGCCTCGACCTGGATGGCGACCAGGAAGACCGAGGACTGGGTGGGCGCCCACTCCACGTCGAGGATGCGCTCGGGCTCGCGGGAGAGCGACTCCACGTTGAGGCAGTCGCTGCGGTGCACGGAGACGCCGCTGCCGCGGGTGACGAAGCCGATGATCGGGTCGCCGGGCACGGGCGTGCAGCAGCGGGCCAGCTTGACCCACACGTCGTCGACGCCCTTGACCACGACGCCGGGGTCGGCGCTGGAGCGGCGCTTGCGCCGGCCGCGGGACGGCGGGACCGACTCGTCGATCTCCTCGGTGGCGGCCTCCTCGCCACCGAGGGCCTGCACCAGCTTCTGCACGATGTTCTGCGCGGAGACATGGCCCTCGCCTATCGCCGCGTAAAGGGCGGAGATGTCCGAGTAGCGCATCTCGTGTGCGAGCGTGATCAGCGAGTCGCCGTTGAGGATGCGCTGGATCGGCAGATTCTGCTTGCGCATGGCCCGCACGATGGCGTCCTTGCCCTGCTCGATCGCCTCGTCCCGGCGCTCCTTGGAGAACCAGGCGCGGATCTTGTTGCGCGCCCGTGGCGACTTGACGAACCCGAGCCAGTCGCGGGAGGGCGCGGCGCCGGGCGCCTTGGAGGTGAACACCTCGACCAGGTCGCCGTTGTCCAGGGTGGACTCCAGCGGTACGAGGCGGCCGTTGACCCGCGCTCCTATGGTGCGGTGGCCCACCTCGGTGTGCACCGCGTACGCGAAGTCCACCGGGGTGGCGCCGGCCGGGAGCGCTATGACGTCGCCCTTGGGCGTGAAGACGAAGACCTCGTTGCGCGACAGGTCGAAGCGCAGGGACTCCAGGAACTCGCCGGGGTCCTCGGTCTCCTTCTGCCAGTCGAGCAACTGCCGCAGCCACGCCATGTCGTTGATGGCGTCCTTGTCCTTGCCGGCCGTCCTGGGCGCGTCGGTGCGCACCTTGGAGGCGCCGGCGACGGCCTCCTGCTTGTACTTCCAGTGCGCGGCGATGCCGTACTCGGCCCGGCGGTGCATGTCGAAGGTGCGGATCTGGAGCTCGACGGGCTTGCCGTTGGGACCGATCACCGTGGTGTGCAGCGACTGGTACATGTTGAACTTGGGCATCGCGATGTAGTCCTTGAACCGGCCGGGGACCGGGTTCCATCGCGCGTGCACGGTGCCGAGGGCGGCGTAGCAGTCGCGGACCGTGTCGACCAGGACGCGGATGCCCACCAGGTCGTAGATCTCCGCGAAGTCGCGGCCGCGGACGATCATCTTCTGGTAGACGCTGTAGTAGTGCTTCGGGCGGCCGGTGACGGTCGCCTTGATGCGGGCGGCACGCAGGTCGGCCTGGACCTCGTCGGTCACTATGGCGAGGTACTCGTCGCGCTTGGGCGCCCGTTCGGCCACCAGCCGGACGATCTCGTCGTACATCTTGGGGTAGAGGATCGCGAAGGCGAGGTCCTCCAGTTCCCACTTGATGGTGTTCATGCCCAGGCGGTGGGCGAGCGGCGCGTAGATCTCCAGGGTCTCGCGCGCCTTCTTCTCCTGCTTCTCGCGCTTGAGATAGCGCATGGTGCGCATGTTGTGCAGGCGGTCGGCGAGCTTGATGACCAGGACGCGGGGGTCCTTGGCCATGGCGACGACCATCTTGCGCACGGTCTCGGCCTGCGCGGCCTCGCCGAACTTGACCTTGTCGAGCTTGGTGACGCCGTCGACGAGGAGGGCGACGACGTCGCCGAAGTCGCGGCGCAGATCCTCCAGGCCGTACTCGGTGTCCTCGACCGTGTCGTGCAGCAGGCCCGCCATCAGCGTGGCCGGGTCCATGCCCAGCTCGGCGAGGATGGTGGTGACCGCGAGCGGGTGCGTGATGTACGGGTCGCCGCTCTTGCGCTTCTGGCCGCGGTGCCAGCGCTCGGCGACCTGGTAGGCGCGCTCGATCTGGCGGAGGGTGGAGTTCTCGATCTTCGGATCGTTGCTGCGCACTATCCGCAGCAGCGGCTCCAGGACCGGGTTGTACGGGTTCGCGCGCTGGACGCCGAGACGGGCGAGGCGGGCGCGGACGCGGTTGGAGGAGCCGGAGCGGGCGGGCTGCACGGCGGGCGGGCGCACCACGGGGGGCTGGGCGGGGCGCTCGGCGGGGGTCGCCGGTTTGGGACGCGCGGACTCCGCGGACTTCTCGACGGGCGCGGACGGGGCGTGCTCGACCGCCCCGCGGGTGTCGTTCTTGGCGGACGACACGTTCGGCGCGGGCTTGGCCGCGGACGCCGAGGCGGGCTCGGGCTTCGCGGCGGTCAGTGGCTGGGCCTCGTCTGGCAAGAGGGCTCCTCGTGCGCGTTCCGGGTCCCCCGGTCAGGCTCCGGAGACCCCATGGTAGCGATCCCGCCGCCGCGGATCGCCCGCAGGCGGAACGCAGGGACCGACTACCCCTTTAACGCCAGGAGTGCACAGGGGATTCCGGGAGGTGTCCGGGCGGTGATGTCCGGGGGCGGGGCCGGCTTCCGGGAAGGGCGGGAGAACGCCGTACGGCCGCCCCGGCGGGGTGCCGGGGCGGCCGTACGGCGTCTGCGGGCGGGGACTCGCTCAGACCTGGAGGAGGGCCTCCAGGGGGGCTCCGGCGAGAGTCGGCTCCAGGCGGGTGCGGGCGCCGAGGAAGCCCAGCTCCATCAGGACCGCGAGGCCCGCGATCTCCGCGCCGGCGCGCTGGATGAGGTGGATCGCCGCCTCGGCGGTGCCACCGGTGGCCAGCACGTCGTCGACGATCAGGACGCGGTCACCGCTGGTGAGGTCCTCGGCGTGCACCTCGATCTCGGCCGAGCCGTACTCCAGGTCGTAGGCCTGGCGCAGGGTGGCGCCGGGCAGCTTGCCGGCCTTGCGGACCGGGATGAAGCCCAGGCCCGCGCGGACGGCGACCGGGGCGCCGAGGATGAAGCCGCGGGCCTCCAGGCCGACGATCTTGGTGGCGCCGGTGCTCGTGGCGATGCCGGCGAGCGTGTCGGTGAGGGCGGTGAACGCGGCGGGGTCCGCGAGCAGCGGGGTGATGTCCTTGAACATCACGCCCGGCTCCGGGTAGTCCGCGACGTCGCGGATGCGGCTGAGCAGCAGCTCCTGGATGTCGGTCATCGGCGCTTGCCCGTCTGCCGGCCGCGGCCCCGGCCGCGGGAGGAGGGCTGGCTGCGCGGGCCGACCACGGCGGGTGCCGCGTCGTCGGCGTCGCCGCCCGCCGTGGCGGGGCCGGCCTCCGAAGCGGCCTGGGCGCGCTTGGCCATGATCCGCTTGGTGAGCGCCTTCATCGCGGGCTCGCGCTCCTTGAGGTCGGCGACGAGCGGGGTGGCGATGAAGATCGAGGAGTACGCACCGGCCGCGAGGCCGACGAACAGCGACAGGGAGATGTCGTTGAGGTCTCCGGCGCCGAGGAAGCCGCCGCCGATGAACAGCAGGCCGGCGACCGGCAACAGGGCGACGACCGTGGTGTTGATGGAGCGGACCAGGGTGCCGTTGATCGACCGGTTGGCAATCTCGCTGTAGGTGAAGCGGGTCTGCTTGGTGATGTCCTTCGTCTGCTCCTTGAGGCTGTCGAAGACGACGACCGTGTCGTAGAGCGAGTAACCGAGGATGGTCAGCAGACCGATGATGGTGCCGGGCGAGACCTCGAAGCCGACCAGGGCGTAGATACCGGTCGTGATGGTGATGTCGTGGATCAGGGCGACCAGGGCCGCGACGGCCATGCGCCATTCGAAGGCGATGGCCAGGTAGATCACGACGAGCACCATGAAGATCGCCAGGCCCTCCCAGGCCTTGTCGGCGATCTCCTGGCCCCAGCTCGGGCCGACCAGGTCGGCTGCGAGCTTCTCGGGGTCGAGCTTCAGGTCCTTGGCCAGGCTCTGCTTGACCTGGTCGGACTTGGCGGTGTCCAGTCCGGCGACCTGGATGCGCAGGCTGCCGTTGCCGAGCTTCTGCACGACGGCCTCGTGGCCCGAGGCGTCCTTGGCGTACGTCTCCGCCTGGGCGACCGAGACGTTCATGCTGGTCGGCGTGGTGAAGACGGCACCGCCCTGGAAGTCGATGCTCATGTTCAGGCCGCGCACCGCCAGGCCGAGGATGGCCGTGATGGTGATCAGGATGGAGACGCCGTACCAGATCTTGCGCTTGCCGATGAAGTCGTAGCTGATCTCGCCGCGGTGCAGCCGGGCGCCGATGTTGCCGAGTTTCGACATCGCTCACGCCTCCTTCGGGTCGACAGGGCCGGCCGGACCGGCGGGACGGCGGGTGCGGCGCAGCGGCGGATTGACGCCGAGACTCTCCGGGTCGAGTCCGGACCACTTGCTGCCGCCTGCGAAGAATGTGCGGCGGGCGAGCAGCGTCATCAGCGGCTTGGTGAACAGGAAGACCACGACCACGTCGAGCAGGGTGGTCAGGCCCAGCGTGAACGCGAAGCCCTGGACCTTGCCGACGGTCACGATGAACAGGACGGCGGCGGCGAGGAAGGACACGAAGTCGGAGACGAGGACGGTGCGCCGGGCACGCGGCCAGGCACGCTCGACGGCGGGGCGCAGCGAGCGGCCCTCGCGGATCTCGTCCCGGATGCGTTCGAAGTAGACGATGAACGAGTCGGCTGTGATGCCGATGGCGACGATGGCGCCGCAGACGGCCGGCAGGTTCAGCGCGAAGTGGATGGTCGGGCCCAGCAGCGACATGATCACGTAGGTGAGGATCGCGGAGACCATCAGGGACGCCACGGCGATGAGCGACAGCCCGCGGTAGTAGAACACCAGGTAGATGATCACGAGGGCGAGGCCGATCGCGCCGGCGAGCAGACCGGCGTGCAGCTGCTGGCCGCCGAGCGCGGCGGTCACCGTGGTGACGCTGGACTCCTTGAACGACAGCGGGAGCGCGCCGTACGACAGCATGTTGGCGAGGCTCTGGGCGTCCTGCTGGTTGAAGCTGCCCGAGATCTCGGCCTGGCCGCCGGTGATGGCGGTCTGGACGTACGGGTGGGAGACGACCTGGTCGTCGAGGACGATCGCGAACTCGTTCTGGGGGGTGGTCTTCTGCGTCAGCTGGCCGGTGATGTCGGCGAACTTCTTGGCACCCTTGGAGTCGAAGGTCATCTGGACCTGCCAGCCGCTCGCGCCCTGGGTGTCGAAGACGGCCTGCGCCTTCTTCACCTCCTGGCCGTCGACGGCGACGGGGCCGAGCAGGAACTTGCTCCAGATCTTGCCGTCCTTGCCGCAGGCGACGGTCGACTCACCGGGCTTGGCGCCCTGGCCCGCGCTGTTCTGCGCGGAGGGCTTGGTGCAGTCGAGGGCCGCGTAGCGCGCCTGAAGGTCGGAGGAGCCCTTGTTCCCGGAGGGGGACGGCGAGGGCGAGGTGCCGGGGGTCGCGGAACCGGTCGCGGACGGCGACGGGGAGGTCTTCTTCAGCGCGTCGGTGACGGCGCGGCCCTGAGTGGTCGCGGACGCCGAGGGGCTGCTTGACCCGGTGGCCTTCTGCGAGCCCTTGGACGCGCTCGGCGAGGGGCTGGTGGAGGCGCCCGGAGACGGGCTGCCGCCCTTGGTGGCGCTCGGGCTGGGCTGCCCGGTGGCGCCCTGGGCCTCCCGCTGAAGGACGGGGCGGAAGTACAGCTTGGCGGTGGTGCCGACCTGCTGCTGTGCTTCCTTGGAGTTCGTGCCCCGCGGAATGTTGACGATGATGTTGCGATCGCCCTGGGTCTGGACTTCCGCCTCCGACACGCCAAGACCGTTGACACGGCGGTTCATGATGTCGACCGCGGTGTCCATGTTGGTCTTGTTTATCGCGTTCGGCTGGCCCGGCTGGTTGACCGCCGTCAGCGTGATGCTGGTGCCGCCGGCAAGGTCGATACCGAGACGGGGGGTGGTGTGCCCTGAGGCGAACATTCCGCCGGTGAGCGCCACGATGGCGATCAGGATCAGGGCCAGTGAGCGCCCTGGTTTGCCCTGGGCGCTCGAGCTCCGGCCCTTCTTAGGTGCTGCCACCTTCTCGTACTCCCTCTCGGGCCGCCCCGCGCCCGGTCGGCGCTCGGCGGCCATGACATGGTGTCGGGCTCCCCGTGCGGGAAACAGACGCGCCCGGTGGTGCGCGGGGCGTGATTATGCCGTCTCGCGCGCCACCGGGGCGTGACTACTTCGCGTCGGAGTCGCCGCCGGTCTTCTTCGGCTGGTCCTCCGTCGTCGCCTCGGCGGCCCCGGACTCGCCGGCGGTGTCCTCGTCGGCGTCCTTCTTACCGAGGTCGATCTTGTCGTCGGAGGCGGCGGCAGCGGCGGCAGATCCGTCGGTCTCGTCGGTCTCGGTGAGGGAGGAGGCGTCGTCCGGGACGATGTCGGCGTCGGACTTCAGGTCGTGCTCGATGCCGTGCACGATGCGGTTGTACTCGTCGTCGGTGAGGACGGCGCCGATCGCGTTCTTCGCGAAGAGGAGGTCCACGCCGGGAGCGGCGTCGAGGAGGACGGTGTCCTCGTTGATCTCCTTGACCGTCGCGTACATTCCCCCGATCGTGCGGACACCGGATCCGGGCTGCATCTCATTGCGCATCTGCGCGGCCTGCTGCTGCTTCTTCTTGGCAGAGCGCGTCATCAGGAACATGGCCGCGATGAGCACGATGAACGGGAGAAGGGTATACGGGTTCACGGGACGGGATTTCCTTCGCGCGACCGCGACGGAGGGCGGCCTTTTCGGGGATGGGGGTGTGTCGGCGCCGCCCACAAGGGCGGCATCGGCGGAGTCTAAGCGAGTCCGCGCACATGGAACAACGCCCAGCATGGCACCTGGGTTCCGCACCGGGCCACTGCCTGGGCGCGGGGGCGCCCGGCGCCGGTGGCGTCACGTCCCGAACAGGTCCTGTTGTCCGTTTCCCGGCGCGGCGGAGCCGGGCGGGGTGAGACCGAGGTGTGTCCAGGCGGCGGGCGTGGCGACGCGGCCGCGCGGGGTGCGGGCCAGCAGTCCCTCGCGGACCAGGAAGGGTTCCGCGACCTCCTCGACGGTCTCGCGCTCCTCCCCCACCGCGACGGCCAGGGTGGACAGGCCGACGGGTCCGCCGGCGAAAAGCTTCAGCAAAGCCTCCAGGACGGCGCGGTCCAGCCGGTCCAGGCCCCGCGCGTCCACCTCGTAGACGGCGAGGGCAGCCGCGGCGATCTCCCTGGTGATCACGCCGTCCGCCTTGACCTGCGCGTAGTCGCGGACGCGGCGCAGCAGGCGGTTGGCGATGCGGGGGGTGCCGCGGGAGCGGCCCGCGATCTCGGCGGCGCCCTCGGTGTCGATGCCGACGTCCAGGAGCTGCGCGGAGCGGTGTACGACGCGCTCCAGTTCGCGGGGCTCGTAGAACTCCATGTGCGCGGTGAAGCCGAAGCGGTCGCGCAGCGGGGGCGGCAGCAGGCCGGCGCGGGTGGTGGCGCCGACCAGGGTGAAGGGGGGCAGTTCGAGGGGGATGGCGGTGGCGCCGGGGCCCTTGCCGACGATGACGTCGACGCGGAAGTCCTCCATCGCCATGTAGAGCATCTCCTCGGCGGGCCGGGACATGCGGTGGATCTCGTCCAGGAAGAGGACCTCGCCCTCCTGGAGGGAGGAGAGGATCGCGGCGAGGTCGCCGGCGTGCTGGATGGCGGGGCCGGAGGTGATGCGGATGGGGGCGCCCATCTCGGCCGCGATGATCATCGACAGGGTGGTCTTGCCGAGGCCGGGCGCGCCGGAGAGCAGTACGTGGTCGGCGGTGGCGCCGCGCGCGCGGGCCGCCCGCAGCACCAGGTCGAGCTGTTCGCGGACCTTCTCCTGGCCGATGAACTCGCCGAGGTCCTTGGGGCGCAGGGCGGCCTCGACGGCTTGGTCCTCGCGGTCGGCGGCGGAGCCCACCAGCCGCTCGGCGTCGGGTGTGTCGGCCGTGTCGTCCCAGTTCATGTGGTGTGCCTCAACAGGGGTGGGGGTCAGCGAGCGCGATTCAGGGTCTGCAGGGCGGCCTTCAGGAGGGGGCCGACCTGCGGGGTGCCGCCCGCCGCCTCGGCCTGCGGGGCCACTGCGGTCACGGCTTCGTCGGCCTCGCGGGTGGCGTAGCCGAGGCCGATGAGGGCCGCGTGCAGCTGATCGCGCCAGCCCTGGGTGACCGGGGCGCCGACGGCGGGGGCGGTGCCGGAGGGAGCGCCGAGGCGGTCCTTGAGTTCGAGGAGCAGTTTCTGGGCGCCCCTCTTGCCGATGCCGGGGACCGCGGTGAGCGCCTTCTCGTCCGCGCCGGCGACGGCGCGGCGCAGGGCGTCCGGGGTGTGCACGGCGAGCATGGCCTGGGCGAGCCGGGGGCCGACGCCGCTGGCCGTCTGGAGCAGTTCGAAGACCTGGCGCGTGTCGTCGTCGGCGAAGCCGTACAGGGTCAGCGAGTCCTCGCGGACGACCAGCGAGGTGTGCAGCCGGGCGGGCTGTCCGACGCGGAGCGTGGCCAGGGTGTCCGGGGTGCACCGGACGGCCATGCCGACGCCGCCGACCTCCACCACCGCGGTGTCGGGGGTGAGCGCGGTGACCGTGCCGCTGACGGAGGCGATCATGCCGTACGGCCTTTCGTCGTGTGGGTGGTGTTGCCGGGCCAGGTTATGCGGTGGCACTGACAGCCCGAGTGGTACGCCCCGATGATCACGGGAACGGGTGGGCGGTCATGGTCGATCACGTACGGCTTTCGCTGCTCGGGCGCGGCCCTCTTCTCGCGTTCACCGGCCCTTTGGCGGGTGTGCGGTGTGCAGGGCGACGGCCTGCTGGAGCCGGTTCTGGGCGGGGGCGCGCCAGATGTGGCAGATGGCGAGCGCGAGGGCGTCGGCGGCGTCGGCTGGCCTGGGGGGCGCGGCGAGCCGGAGCAGCCGGGTGACCATGGCGCCGACCTGCGCCTTGTCGGCGCGGCCCGAGCCGGTGACGGCGGCCTTGACCTCGCTGGGGGTGTGCAGCGCGACGGGGATCCCGCGGCGGGCGGCACACAGCATGGCGACGGCGCTGGCCTGGGCGGTGCCCATCACGGTGCGCACATTGTGCTGGCTGAAGACGCGCTCCACGGCGACGAACTCGGGCCGGTGTTCGTCCAGCCACTGCTCGATGCCCCGCTCGACGGCGAGCAGCCGGTGGCTGAGCTCGGCGTCGGCGGGGGTGCGCACGACACCGACGCCGACCATGGTGAGCGGGCGCCCGGCGACCCCCTCCACCACTCCGACCCCGCACCGGGTCAGCCCCGGATCCACCCCCAGTACCCGCACCGGGTCCCCCCTCGCTACGACTGTTCGATCACCTGTTTGTGCAGGCTATCGGGTGCCCGTGGCAACGCGACGGGCCGGCGGGGTGTGTCCCGCCGGCCCGTTCGCGATGCTCCACGCCTCAGGCGTCGACCTTCTCCATGACCTCGTCGCTCACGTCGAAGTTGGCGAAGACGTTCTGCACGTCGTCGCTGTCCTCCAGGGCGTCGATCAGCTTGAAGATCTTCTTGGCGCCCTCTTCGTCCAGCTCGACCTGCATGGTCGGGACGAAGTTGGCCTCGGCGGAGTCGTAGTCGATACCGGCCTCCTGGAGGGCGGTGCGGACCGCGACCAGGTCGGTGGCCTCGCTGAGCACCTCGAAGGACTCGCCGAGGTCGTTGACCTCCTCGGCACCGGCGTCCAGGACCGCGGCGAGCACGTCGTCCTCGGTCAGTTCGCCCTTGGGGACGATGATGACGCCCTTGCGGTTGAAGAGGTACGACACGGAGCCCGGATCGGCCATGTTGCCGCCGTTGCGGGTCATGGCCACGCGCACGTCGGAGGCGGCGCGGTTGCGGTTGTCGGTGAGGCACTCGATGAGCACCGCGACACCGTTCGGACCGTAACCCTCGTACATGATCGTCTCGTAGTCGGCGCCACCGGCTTCGAGACCGCCACCGCGCTTGATCGCGGAGTCGATGTTCTTGTTCGGAACCGACTGCTTCTTGGCCTTCTGGACGGCGTCGTAGAGCGTCGGGTTACCGTCGAGGTCCACGCCGCCCATGCGCGCGGCGACCTCGATGTTCTTGATCAGCTTCGCGAAGAGCTTGCCGCGCTTGGCGTCGATCACGGCCTTCTTGTGCTTCGTCGTAGCCCATTTAGAGTGGCCGGACATCTGCCTGTCTCCTTCGCGTTACCCATCTATGAACGAACGCCTGAGATCCTACAAGGACTCCGTGGTGGCGTTGGCGCGCACCATGTCCACGAACAGGGCGTGCACACGGTGGTCGCCCGTCAGCTCCGGGTGGAAGGACGTGGCGAGCGCGTTGCCCTGGCGGACGGCGACGATGTGACCGCCGTGCTCGGCGAGCACCTCGGCTCCCGCGCCCACGGACTCCACCCAGGGGGCGCGGATGAAGACGCCCTCCACAGGATCGCCCGCGACGCCGCGCACGTCGACCGCGGCCTCGAAGGACTCGTTCTGGCGTCCGAAGGCGTTACGGCGCACGATCATGTCGATGCCGCCGATGGTCTCCTGGCCCGAGCGCGGGTCGAGGATCTTGTCGGCCAGCATGATCATGCCCGCGCAGGTGCCGTAGACGGGCATGCCGGCGCGCACCCGCGCGCGCAGGGGCTCCATCACGCCGAACAGCACGGCCAGCTTGGAGATGGTGGTGGACTCGCCGCCGGGCAGGACGAGCGCGTCGACCTCGGCGAGTTCCTCGGGGCGCCGCACCGGCCTGGCCACGGCGTCCGCCGCGGCCAGGGCGATGAGGTGCTCCCGTACGTCGCCCTGGAGCGCCAGGACACCGATGACAGGAATGTTCATGGGATTCGGATACCTGTGGTCCCGTGCTTACCAGCCGCGGTTCGCGTAGCGCTCGGTCTCGGGGAGGGTGTCGCAGTTGATGCCGACCATGGCCTCGCCGAGGTTGCGCGACGCGTCCGCGATGATCTTCGGGTCGTCGTAGAAGGTGGTGGCCTTCACGATGGCGGCGGCGCGCTTGGCCGGGTCGCCGGACTTGAAGATGCCGGAGCCGACGAACACGCCCTCGGCACCGAGCTGGCGCATCAGGGCCGCGTCGGCCGGGGTGGCCACGCCGCCGGCGGAGAACAGCACCACGGGCAGCTTGCCCAGCTCGGCGACCTCCTTGACCAGCTCGTAGGGGGCGCGCAGCTCCTTGGCGGCGGCGTACAGCTCGTTGTTGTCGCAGCCGCGCAGCTTGGCGATCTCGCCCTTGATCTGGCGCAGGTGGCGCACGGCCTCCACGACGTTGCCGGTGCCGGCCTCGCCCTTGGAGCGGATCATCGCGGCACCCTCGGCGATGCGGCGCAGGGCCTCGCCCAGGTTGGTGGCGCCGCACACGAACGGGGTGGTGAACGCCCACTTGTCGGAGTGGTTGACCTCGTCGGCCGGGGTGAGGACCTCGGACTCGTCGATGTAGTCCACGCCGAGGGACTGGAGGACCTGGGCCTCGACGAAGTGGCCGATGCGGGACTTGGCCATGACCGGGATGGAGACGGCGTCGATGATGCCCTCGATCATGTCCGGGTCGGACATCCGGGCCACCCCGCCGTCCTTGCGGATGTCGGCCGGGACCCGCTCCAGGGCCATGACGGCGACGGCGCCCGCGTCCTCGGCGATCTTCGCCTGCTCCGGGGTGACGACGTCCATGATGACGCCGCCCTTGAGCTGCTCGGCCATGCCGCGCTTCACGCGGGCGGTACCGGTCTCGGGAGCCTGGTTCTCGGTGGTGGACACGGGCGACCTCACTGAAGTGAAAGAGGGTTCTCTGCTGCACCGAGGAAACGCGAGCGGACCAGGCCACAGCAAGGGCCAATGGAAAGCCGGTGGCTCGTTTTCGCTGGGAATGCCAGGTGAGGAGCGGTCAGGCGACCCGTTCCACCAGGGCGGCGGGCGGCTCGTCGTCCATCTCGAAGGCCAGCGGGAAGGGGGCGTGGCCGGCCAGCCGGAACCAGCGGACCTTGCGGTGCCCGCGCAGCCGGCGGGCGGCGCCCACGGCGTCGTTGTGGAAGCGGCGGGCCATCGGGACCCGGCGCACGGCCTCGGCCAGCTCATGGGCCGCGTCCTCGCCGCCGGGCGCCTCGCGCAGCGCCTCCACCTGGGCCGGTTCCCCGAACACCGCGCGCAGCGCCTGGCTCAGCTCGCTCTCGGCCACCTCCCGCTGCTCCTCCTCGGCCTGCCGGGCGGCGTGCGCGGCCTCGTACAGCACGATCGAGGCGGCCGGGTCGAGCACGCCGGAGGTGGCGAGTTCCTGGGCGACGGAGGCGCGGCGCAGCAGCTGGGCGTCGAGTGCGGCGCGGGCCGCGTCCATCCGTACGTGCAGCCGGTCCAGGCGGCCTGCGGTCCAGCTCAAGTAGACGCCGATCGCGAGGAGGGCGACGAGGATCCAGATGAGGGTTGCGGTCACGCGGGAAGGCTATCGGCAGCCCGCCGGCCCCCGGACGCGCGCCCGGAAGGCGCCTGCTTCACCCGCGCGCTTCACCCGCGCACAAGGCTTCGGCCCCGGACGGGGTCCGAGCCGGGGTCCGGGACCCTCAGTCCCGCGCCAGTCCGAACCGCGCCCGCAGCCCCGTCGACCGCTCGTCCGCCGCGACCGCCGTGGTGCCGTCCGTGACCGTCTCGTAGACGGAGAGGATGTCCGCGCCGACCGTGGACCAGTCGAAGCGCCGCACATGGGCGCTGCCGCGGGCGCGCAGCGCGGCCCGGCGCTCCTCGTCGGCGAGCAGCCGTACGGCGGCGTCGGCGAGCGCGTCGGCGTCCTCGTTGGCGAAGATCTCGCCCGCCCGGCCCTCGTCGAGGACCTGCACGAAGGCGTCGAGGTCGGAGGCGAGCACGGGGGCGCCCGCCGACATGGCCTCGACCAGGATGATGCCGAAGCTCTCGCCGCCGGTGTTGGGCGCCACGTACACGTCCACGCTGCGCAGCAGGCGGGCCTTGTCCTCGTCGCTGACCATGCCGAGGAACTCCACCCGCGAACGCAGCGGCGCCGGCAGTTCCTCGACGGCCGCCTCCTCGTCGCCGCGGCCCGCGACCAGCAGCCGTGCGCCGGGGCGGGCGGCCAGGATCTTCGGCAGGGCCCGCATCAGCACGGGCAGACCCTTGCGGGGCTCGTCGATACGGCCGATGAAGCCGATCGTCTCCCCCTGCCACTCGGGTTTCGGCTCGGCCTTCGCGAAGAAGTCGACGTCGACCCCGTTGGGGATCACCACCGCGTCCCCGCCCAGGTGCTCCACCAGGGTGCGCCGGGCGTACTCGCTCACCGCGATCCGGGCGCTGATCTTCTCCAGGGCGGCCTGGAGGATGGAGTACGCGGCGATCATCGCCCGCGAGCGCGGGTTGGAGGTGTGGAAGGTGGCCACGATCGGGCCCTGCGCCGCCCAGCAGGTGAGCAGGCCCAGCGAGGGCGAGGTCGGCTCGTGGATGTGCACCACGTCGAAGGCGCCGTCGTGCAGCCAGCGCCTGACCCGCGCGGCCGACAGGAAGCCGAAGTTCAGCCGGGCCACCGAGCCGTTGTACGGCACCGGGACCGCGCGGCCCGCCGAGACGACGTACGGCGGCAGCGGGGTGTCGTCGTCGGCCGGGGCCAGCACCGAGACCTCATGGCCGAGGCGGATGAAGTACTCGGCGAGGTCGCGGATGTGGAACTGGACGCCACCGGGCACGTCCCAGGAGTACGGGCAGACGATCCCGATTCTCACGCGGGTCCCTTCGCGGGGTCGAGGTCGGCGAGCCACAGCCGCTGGAGCATGTGCCAGTCCTCCGGGTGCTCGGCGATCCCGGTGGCGAAGGCGTCGGCCAGGGCCTGGGTCATGACGGACGTCTTCTCGGCACGGGTGCCCGACGCGGGCACCCCGAGCGGGGGATGGACCCGGCCCCGCATGACCGGCGAGTCGTCGTACCAGAGGGTGACCGGCAGCAGCAGGGCGCCGGTGTGCTGGGCGAGCAGGGCGGGGCCGGCGGGCATCCGGGCCTGCTCGCCGAAGAAGTCGACCTCGACACCGGAGGCGGACAGGTCCCGGTCCGCGACCAGGCAGACCAGGCCGCCGTCGCGCAGCCTGCGGGCCAGGGTGCCGAAGGCGGAGCCGCCGCTGTGCGGCAGCACCTCCATGCCGAGGCCCTCGCGGTAGGCGACGAAGCGGTCGTAGAGCGTCTCGGGCTTGAGGCGTTCGGCGACCGTGGTGAACGGGGTGCCCAGCGCCGTGGTCACCCAGGCGCCGGCCAGGTCCCAGTTGGCCAGGTGCGGCAGGGCGAGGATCACGCCCTTGCCGGAGTCGAGGCCCTCGGTCAGGTGGTGGACGTCCTTGGGATCGAAGCCCGCCTTGATCCGCTCCGGGCTCCAGGCGGGCAACCGGAAGGACTCCATCCAGTAGCGCAGGTAGGAGCGCATGCCCTGGCGGGAGAGCTCCGCGAGCCGCTCGGGGGTGGCACCGGGCACCACGCGCGCGTAGTTCGCCTCCAGGCGCAGCACACCCTTGCCGCGCTTCTTCCAGGCGAGGTCGGCGACGGAGCGCCCGAGGCGGGCGGCGACGGGCTCCGGGAGCTTCTTGACGGTGCTCCAGCCCGCGCCGTACAGCCCGTCGCTGAGCCGGTCGGCGAGGCTCACTGCGCCGCTCCGCTCGCGTCCTGCCGCGCGGCCGCCTCGGCCTCCGCGGACTCCCGGCGCACGGTGACGACCCGCTGGACCAGGGTGACCAGGCTGCCCGCGGCCACGATCCACAGGGCGATGGGCAGCAGCCACTGGATGCCCGGCACGCCGAACTTGTGCAGACCCGCGAAACCGGCCGCGACCAGCGAGATCACCAGCCGCTCGGCGCGCTCGACCAGCCCGTTGACGGCGACCGGCAGCCCGATCGACTCGCCGCGCGCCTTGGTGTACGACACCACCTGGCCGCTGGCCAGGCAGAAGATCGAGACCGCGCACATCATGTTGTCGTCGCCCCGCCCCGCGTACCAGAGCGCGAAGCCGCCGAAGATCGCGCCGTCGGCGACCCGGTCCAGAGTGGAGTCCAGGAAGGCGCCCCAGCGGCTGGAACGGCCCAGCTGGCGGGCCATGTTGCCGTCGACCAGGTCGGAGAAGACGAACAGGGTGATCACGACCGTGCCCCAGAAGAACTCGCCTCGGGGGTAGAAGACCAGCGCGCCCGCGACCACGCCCGCCGTGCCGAGCAGCGTGACCGTGTCGGGGCTCACCCCCCGCCGGATGAGAAACGCGGCGAACGGTGTGAGGACACGCGTGAAGAATGCACGCGCGTACTTGTTCAGCATGGCCTTCCCGACGGTCGGTGTCGCCGCGGCCCTGATGGCCGTCGGCTGGCCCATCGTAGCCACGCGCGCGTGCGCGTGGCGGGCGGGCACCCGCGGCCCGTGCGCCGAGGTGGTGCGCCGGGCTCGCGCGCAGCGGCCCGGAAGCGGTCCGTACCACCCCGCGCGGGGCGCCGACCTCAGCGGAACGCGGGCCCGGCGGTCAGAGCGGCCCGTACCACCCCGCGCGGGGCGTCGGCCGGGAGAATCGCCGGGCCCCCGCGCGGGAAACGGGCGGCGGCCACCGCGGGACCGCGTGGCCGGCGGGATCGGAGCCGTCGTATGGACGCGGCGTGACGGGAGTGGAAAGCTCGAATAACCGCGGGCGTCGCCGAAGCCGCCGCAGCACGCGGTTCGCGTGTCCGCGCCCCGATGACCTCACCGTGCACGGGAGGCAGGATCATGGGCGACAAGACTCATGCACACCCCGGAGCCGCCGGCAGGGCTCTGACGGCCGACCAACCCGCGTCCATACGGAACGTGATGCTGGTCGGCCCCTCCGGATCCGGCAAGACGACCCTGGTGGAGGCCCTCGCGCTGACCGCCGGGGCGGTGAACCGGGCGGGCCGCGTGGAAGACGGCGGCTCCGTCTCCGACTACGACGAGATCGAGCACCGCCAGCAGCGCTCCGTCCAGCTCTCCCTGGTGCCGGTCGCCTGGGACGGCATCAAGATCAACATCCTGGATACCCCCGGCTACGCCGACTTCGTCGGGGAACTGCGGGCCGGTCTGCGCGCCGCGGACGCGGCCCTCTTCGTCGTCTCGGCCGCGGACGGCGTGGACGGCTCCACCCGCATGGTGTGGGAGGAGTGCGCGGCCGTCGGGATGCCCCGCGCGATCGTGATCACCCACCTGGAGGCGGCCCGCGCCGACTTCGAGGAGACGACCCGGCTCTGCGCCGAGGCCTTCGGCGGCGACGACCCCGACGCCGTACTCCCCCTGTACCTGCCGCTGCGCGGCCCCGAGGGGCCCGACGGACATGCGCCCGTCACCGGCCTGGTGGGACTGCTCACCCGCAAGCTGTTCGACTACTCGACCGGTGAGCGCAAGGAGTCCGAACCCGGCCCCGAGCAGCTGCCGGACCTGGACGAGGCCCGCGGCCGGCTCATCGAGGGGATCATCGCCGAGAGCGAGGACGAGACCCTCATGGACCGCTACCTCGGCGGCGAGCAGGTCGAGCTGAAGACCCTCGTCCAGGACCTGGAACGGGCCGTGGCCCGCGGCAGCTTCTTCCCGGTGCTGGCCGCCGCCCCCGCCGCCGACGGCGCCCGCCAGGGCCTCGGCACCGTGGAACTGCTCGACCTGGTCACCGGCGGCTTCCCGACGCCCTTCGAGCACCCCGTGCCCGGCGTGACCACCATCGACGGCGAACCCCGCGAACTCAAACCGTGCGACACCGACGGACCACTGGCCGCCGAGGTCGTCAAGACCGCCTCCGACCCCTACGTCGGCCGCCTCTCCCTGGTCCGCGTCTTCTCCGGCACCCTGCGCCCCGACCAGCCGGTGCACGTCTCCGGACACGGCCTGACCGACCGGGGCCACGAGGACCACGACGTCGACGAGAAGGTCGGCGCCCTGTCCATGCCCTTCGGCAAGCAGCAGCGGCCGGTCGACCGGGCCGTCGCCGGCGACCTGGTGTGCGTCGCCAAACTCGCCCGCGCCGAGACCGGGGACACCCTCTCCGCCAAGGACGACCCGCTGCTGATGGAGCCCTGGCGGATGCCGGACCCGCTGCTCCCCGTCGCCATCCAGGCGCACAGCAAGGCCGACGAGGACAAGCTCTCGCAAGGGCTGTCCCGGCTGGTCGCCGAGGACCCGACGATGCGCCTGGAGCAGAACCAGGACACCCACCAGGTGGTGCTGTGGTGCCTGGGCGAGGCGCACGCGGACGTCGCGCTGGAACGGCTGCGCAGCCGCTACGGCGTCCAGGTCGACGTCGTACCGCACAAGGTCTCCCTCCGCGAGACGTTCGCCGGCAAGGCCACCGGACGCGGCCGGCACGTCAAGCAGTCCGGTGGCCACGGCCAGTACGCCATCTGCGAGATCGAGGTCGAACCGCTGCCCGGCGGCTCGGGCATCGAGTTCGTGGACAAGGTGGTCGGCGGGGCGGTGCCGCGCCAGTTCATCCCCTCCGTGGAGAAGGGCGTGCGCGCCCAGGCCGCCAAGGGCGTCGCCGCCGGCCACCCGCTCGTCGATATACGGGTCACCCTGCTCGACGGCAAGGCGCACTCGGTGGACTCCTCCGACGCCGCCTTCCAGACCGCGGGCGCGCTCGCCCTGCGCGAGGCCGCCGCCGACGCGAGGATCCATCTGCTGGAGCCCGTCGCCGAGGTCGGCGTCCTGGTCCCCGACGACTACGTGGGCGCCGTGATGAGCGACCTCTCCGGCCGCCGCGGCCGGCTGCTCGGCACCGAACAGGTGGGCGCCGGCCGCACCCTGATCCGGGCCGAAGTCCCCGAGTTCGAGATCGGCCGCTACGCCGTCGACCTCCGCTCGCTCTCCCACGGCACGGCCCGCTTCGACCGGACGTACGCGCGGCACGAGCCGATGCCCGCGCAGATCGCCGAACGCATCCGCGAACAGGGCGGGGACGACGGGTAGTTCACCGATTCGGGACGGACGGCTTCCGCCGTCCGCCCCCCGTCCGCCGGGCCCGGCGGATACGCTGATCACCCAGGGCACGTCCCGCGCCGGCCGTCCGGTTCCGGTACGACGACGGGCCCGACAGGTGTGCGGGGCAGGGAAGTCGGGAAGGCCGCAGAAGCGACACCGGCGGCGATGGGGGCGGGAATGTCGTTTGGAACGGAGTGGGACGGGCCCCAGGTGCCCGTCTCCGGCGACGGTCAGCAGGCGGCGACGGCCGCGCTGGCCTCCGCGGCCTACCGGGACGGCCCGGTCGACAAGATCAAGGACGCCGACAACGAATGGCACCAGTCCACCGTCAAGGGCGGCAGGATCCGGCTGTTCCGGCCCAATCTCGGTGAGGCGTTCTCCCGCGCCGTCGTGGACCGCATGCTCGGGCCCGGCCGCAAGCCGCTCATCCAGTCCTTCGGCTCCGAACCCCAGTTCGTGGTCGAGCACTGCCTGGCGGCCAACAACATCCGCCGCGAGCGCGACAACCGGCTGACCCTCGTGACGGTCCTGTGCGGTCTGATCTTCCTGCCGGGACTGATCGGCTGGCTGCTCGTCTTCCAGCTGCGCGCCTTCGTCGCCAGACGGGACGACAAACGGGCCGGCACCCTGGCCACCACCCTGCTCCTCGGCGTGGGCCTGCTGGCCGCGCTGTTCCTGTGGAAGATGCCGTTCGGCGGCTTCTGGGGATGGTATGCACGGGCGGCCGTGGTGCTGCCCGTCATCGGCTGGTACCTGGCCAAGCGGATCTGCGAGCGCACCGCCCACGACCTGCGCGCCCGCTGGGACGGCCTGCTGTCGGGCAGCAGCGTCGGCATCAAGGTGCCCGAGGCGGTGCCGCGCGGCCCGAACCAGAGCGCCGCCGACGCGCTGCGCGAATCCCTGGCCCGGCTCAGCGCCGAGCAGCAGTCCAACTCGGTCTTCTACGCGGGCCCCAAGGGCATACTCGGCATGGGCACCCGCTGGGGCTCCTGGCAGCTCGCCGAGGAACTGGTCTCCGCCGACCCCGGCCGCGAGATCCACCCGTTCCGCAGCTGGGACGTCATCCGCGCGATCCACGACCAGCTGGCGCTGCTGGAGCGCGGCCCGCTGAACACCGGGGGCTTCCCCAAGCCGTCGGTCAAGCACTGGATCGTCACCCCGATCCCCGAGGGCGCGGCGGCGGTCTCCCGCCCCGAGGGCACCGACGTGGAGGCATTCCAGGTCAAGCCGCACGCCATACAGGAGATCTGCAACAAGCAGCAGTTCGGCAAGGGCGACCGGCACTACCTGGGCGTGCAGTGGACGCTGTGGGACGGCCAGCTGGTGATCACCATGATGATCACGGTCACCGTGCTGCACGAAACGCTGCGCATCGAGGTCACCGGCCACGCCCTCGGCCCGGTCAACGGGCTGTTCTGGGGCAAGCCGGAGGCCCCGACCAAGGAAGTCGCCAAGACCCTCAAGCCCTGGGAGACCCGCAAGATCAACCTGCCGTTGATGACCACCGACGAGGTCGTACGGCTCGCCGTGCGCGCCCCGCTGACCTGGTACCCGCCGCTGCTCAACTGGCTCGGCGGCTCCCTGGGCCTGCCCGAGCCGTTCGGACTGCGGCACGCCTGGGCGGACCAGCCGTGGAAGCACCGCTTCATGGCCGACGACGCGCTGCGCGCGGCCACCCCGGTACTGCGGGTCGTGCACGCGGCCGCGATCAAGGTCCTCAAGGAACACGGCGTCGACACGGAGAAGTTCGGCAACCGCTCCTCGGTGCTCAGCGGACTGGTCCAGGACCCGTCCCCGCGCAAGGCCGACCTGTACGACGCGTAACGCGTCCGACACCCGAGGAGGGCGCCCCCCTGAGCAAGGGGGGCGCCCTCTTGTACGCGGCGTCCCGGTCTACGCGGGCCAGGCGTCCGCCAGCATCTTGCGGGTGTCGGCGAGGAGCTGCGGGAGGACCTTGGTGTGGCCCACCACCGGCATGAAATTGGTGTCGCCACCCCAGCGGGGCACCACGTGCTGGTGCAGATGGGCGGCGATGCCGGCGCCCGCCACCGCGCCCTGGTTCATGCCGATGTTGAAGCCGTGCGCCCCGGAGGCGGTGCGCAGGGCGGTCATCGCCTGCTTGGTCAGCTCCGCCAGCTCTGCGGTCTCCGGACCGGTGAGGTCCGTGTAGTCGGCCACGTGCCGGTAGGGCACGGTCATCAGGTGGCCGCCGTTGTACGGGTACAGGTTCAGGACGGCGTAGACGTGCTCGCCACGGCGGATGATCAGGCCGTCCTCGTCGGACTTGGCCGGGATCGAGCAGAAGGGACAGCCGTCTCCGGCATCCGGGCCGCTCGGCTTGTTCTCGCCCTGGATGTAGGCCATCCGATGAGGCGTCCACAGGCGCTGGAACGCGTCCTGCGTCCCCACGCCGATCTGCTGCTCCGGCTCACTGGTCATGCCATGCAGCATATGGCGTAAGGCATCGGGACAGGCCAGGGCCCCCGGAGACGGACGTCCGCCGGGGGCCCTTCCCGGCCAGGGTCAGACCTGGGCCCGCTCCGACACGATCTTGGCGATCTTGGCGATGGCCTCGTCGACCGGGATGCCGTTCTCCTGGGAACCGTCGCGGTAGCGGAAGGACACCGAGCCGTTCGACATGTCCTCGTCGCCCGCGATGACCATGAAGGGCACCTTCTGCTTCTGCGCGTTGCGGATCTTCTTCTGCATCCGGTCCGAGGAGGAGTCCACCTCGACGCGCAGACCCTGCTTGCGGGCCGCCGCGGCGAACTTCTCCAGGTACTCGACGTGGGCGTCGCCGATCGGGATGCCCAGCGCCTGCACCGGCGCCAGCCACGCCGGGAAGGCGCCCGCGTAGTGCTCCAGGAGGACCGCGAAGAAGCGCTCGATGGAGCCGAACAGCGCGCGGTGGATCATGACCGGGCGCTGCTTGGAGCCGTCGGAGCCGGTGAACTCCAGGTTGAACCGCTCGGGCAGGTTGAAGTCGAGCTGGATGGTCGACATCTGCCAGGTGCGGCCGATGGCGTCCTTGGCCTGCACGGAGATCTTCGGGCCGTAGAACGCGGCGCCGCCCGGATCCGGTACCAGGGGCAGGCCCTGCTTCTCGGCGACCTGCCGCAGGGTCTCCGTGGCCTCCTCCCACGCCTCGTCCGAACCGACGAACTTCGTCTCGTCCTTGGTCGACAGCTCCAGGTAGAAGTCGGTCAGACCGTAGTCCCGCAGCAGACCGAGGACGAAGGTGAGGGTCTTGTCCAGCTCCTCGGACATCTGCTCACGGGTGCAGTAGATGTGCGCGTCGTCCTGCGTGAAGCCGCGGGCGCGGGTGAGGCCGTGCACGACGCCCGACTTCTCGTACCGGTACACGGTCCCGAACTCGAAGAGGCGCAGCGGCAGCTCACGGTACGACCGGCCGCGCGCGTCGAAGATCAGGTTGTGCATCGGGCAGTTCATGGGCTTGAGGTAGTAGTCCACGCCCTCGTCGAGCTGCATGGGCGGGTACATGCCGTCGGCGTACCAGTCCAGGTGGCCCGAGGTCTCGAAGAGTTTCCCCTTCGTCGCGTGCGGGGTGTAGACGAACTCGTAGCCCTCTTCCTCGTGGCGGCGCCGCGAGTAGTCCTCCATGGTGCGGCGGATGATGCCGCCCTTGGGATGGAAGACGGCGAGGCCGGAGCCGATCTGCTCGGGGATGGAGAAGAGGTCCAGCTCGGCGCCGAGCTTGCGGTGGTCGCGCTTCTCGGCTTCGGCGAGGAACTCCAGGTACGCCTTCAGCTCGTCCTTGGACGGCCAGGCGGTGCCGTAGATGCGCTGGAGCATGGGGTTCTTCTCGCTGCCGCGCCAGTAGGCGGCCGCGTTGCGCATCAGCTTGAACGCCGGGATGAGGCGGGTGGAGGGCAGGTGGGGACCGCGGCAGAGGTCCTTCCAGCACAGCTCGCCGGTCTTGGCGTCCAGGTTGTCGTAGATCGTCAGCTCGCCGGCGCCGACCTCGACGTCCGCGCCGTCGTCGTGCGACGCGGAGCCCTTGAGGCCGATCAGCTCCAGCTTGTACGGCTCGTCGACCAGCTCCGCACGGGCGGCCTCGTCGGTGACGACGCGGCGGGCGAACTTCTGCCCGCGCTTCTGGATCTCCTGCATCTTCTTCTCGATGGCCTTGAGATCCTCGGGCGTGAACGGCTTCTCGACATCGAAGTCGTAGTAGAAACCGTCCTTGACCGGCGGGCCGATGCCCAGCTTGGCCTCGGGGAACAGCTCCTGCACGGCCTGCGCCATGACGTGCGCGGTGGAGTGGCGCAGGATGTTCAGGCCGTCCTCGGAGGTGATCTCGACGGCCTCGACCTCGTCGCCGTCGGACAGTTCGTGCGCGAGGTCCTTCAGCTCGCCGCCCACACGCGCGGCGATGATCGAGCGCTCGCCCGCGAAGAGGTCGGCGGCCGTAGTGCCCGTCGTCACCACGCGTTCTTCCCGCTCGGAATCGCGTTGGATGATCACACGGACGTCTGACACCGGTCTCTCCTGACTGAAGGTGGGTGCGGCGCCATACCAGGAGCGCGCGCACAGGCGATCGTACCGACCCGAGGGCACCGACCGCGAAACGGTCACGGTCGGTCCCCGCGCCCTCACGCCTCCCCGCAGGCCTCCTCGAAGAAGTCCAGGTTCTCCTGGAGGGACTTCATCAGCCGGTCCCGCTCGGCGTCGTCCACCTGCACGGGCACGACCCCGGAGGCGCCGGTGAGCCTGCGGAAGCCGCCGCGCCGCTCCAGCCGGCCGTGCACCCGCACCGGGAGGCCGACGAGGTGGGCGTGGCCCGCGATGCGGTAGTCCTCCTCGTCCAGGGTGACGCGGACGTGCGGCACCTCGGCGCCGGCGAGGACGCGCAGCCGTACGGTGCCCTCGCCGCGCGGGCCCGAGCGGCGCAGGCGCACCACCGCGCCGGTGATCCGCACGGGCACGGAGGGCTCGGCGTGCAGATAGCGGGCCGCGGCCTCGCGCAGCACGGGCAGGTCGCCGGGGGAGAACTCGACGGGTTCGGCACCGGGGGCGCAGCCCTCGGGGACTCCGGCGGCGGGTGCCCAGGCGACGGCGACCCCGGCCCCCTCGGTGCCCCGGACCAGCGTCCCGATCGCCTCGGTGAGTTCGCGGCTGACGCCGGCCTCGACGGCGCCGTCGAAGGCGTCCATGCCGCCGGTGGCGCGCCGGTAGTCGATGGCCTCGCGGGCGGCGTACAGCGCCTGGTGGAGGCGGACGGCGAGGGGGCGGGCGACGGCCACGGGGGCGAAGGCGGTCAGCCGGCCGTCGTCCGCGGTGGGGCCGACGAGGACGTCGTCGAGGAGGGCGGTGGCGACGCGGCGGTGGCGGGCGCCGTGGTAGCCGGCGCGGGCGTGGGTGGCGAGCGCGGCGGCGAGCAGCAACCGGCGTCCGGCGTCGCGCAGTTGTTCGTCGTGGCCCCAGGAGGCGGCGCCGGCCGGGCTGTCCGGGGCGTCGCGCCACCAGCGGATCTCGTCGCTGGGCACGGCGAGGCAGATCAGCACCTCGCGGGCGGCGGGGGTGTCGCTGCGGGCAAGGGCGTCCAGGGCTTCGGCGAGGAGGTCGTCGCTGTCGGGGAAGTCGCGGCTCTCGGGGACCAGGAGGCTGGTGCCGGTGCCCGGTCCCGGCGGGGTCCAGCGGCCGTAGCGTCCGGTGGCGCCGCCGCGCCGCTGCCAGCCGTGCCGGTGCAGCAGGGCGGCGAGCACGGTGGGGTCGACGTCGGCGGGGCGGGGTGTGCGGTGCCAGGGGAGGGCGCCGGGGTCCGGTCGCGGCACCGGCTCCTCGTGGGGACGGATCCTCATGGTCTGCCTCCCGTCCCGACGCGGGTCATGATCTCGCACAGCGCCCGGTCGTCGAAGATGCGTGTGGTCGGTATGCGCACGGTGGTCCGGTGCCGGCCGGTGAGGGGGTGGCCGGCCAGGTTGACCCAGTAGCAGCAGTGCCGCAGGTCGAGGCGGTCGTGGCCGGCGCGCAGCCAGTCCTCCTGGGCGCGCGGGACCAGCATCACGACGAGGATCTTGTGCACCGAGACGGGGGTGCGGGCGAGCTTGCGCAGATGGTCGTTGTCGAGGGTGAAGGAGAAGGTGCGGCCCGGCGGGTGGGGCGGTATCTGGTACGTGGCCTTCAGCTGGACCTTGATGGTGACCTCGTCGTCGACGGTGTGGCCGGGCGCGCTGTGGCTGACGTGCCAGTCGATGCCGTTGTCCGGGAAGGGCTGGGACAGCGAGCAGCCGGCCGCGGCGGCGACCGCGTGCAGATAGCCGACCTGCAGTGTCTCCATGCAGGCGGTGGTGGCGAGCGAGCCGCGGACGGTGCCCGTGCGCTCGGGCAGCAGCCCGCTCCGCTCGGGCTGCACAGTGACCATGGCGAACAGCCTTCCAAGCCAAGAGTTTCCCCGCTGCGGGCTGCTGAACTGCAAAGACCCGTACTCCTGTTGTCTCCTGCCGGCGTACGGCGCAAACGGCGCGGGTATCACCAAACGGGCAGAAGACGGGACGTCATCTGCCGTGGGTGAACGAGGAGTTGGGTTGGGATGACGTACTGGTACGAAGGGCCGTTGGCCGCCTTCGACACGGAGACCACGGGTGTGGACGTCGAGACCGACCGGATCGTGTCGGCCGCGGTCGTGGTCCAGGACGCGCCGGAGACCCTGCCCCGCGTCGCGCGCTGGCTGGTGAATCCGGGGGTGCCGGTGCCGGCGGAGGCGACGGCGGTGCACGGACTGACGGAGGAGCACCTCCAGCGCAACGGGCGCTGGCCGGCGCCGGTGGTGTTCGAGATAGCCGAGCAGCTGGCGGAGCACGCGGCACGGGGGCGTCCGCTGGTGGTGATGAACGCGCCGTTCGATCTGACGCTGCTGGACCGGGAGTTGCGCCGGCACCGGGCGTCCTCGCTGGAGCGCTGGTTCCCTTCGGTGCCGCTGCGGGTGCTGGACCCGCGGGTGCTGGACAAGCATCTGGACCGCTACCGCAAGGGGCGCCGCACGCTGACGGACCTGTGCGCGCAGTACGGGGTGGAGCTGGCGGGGGCGCACGACGCGGCGGCGGACGCGCTGGCCGCGCTGGAGGTGGTCCGGGCGCTGGGCCGCCGCTTCGCCACCCGCCTCGAACGCCTCTCCCCCGCCGAGCTGCACGCCCTCCAGGCCGACTGGCATGCCGCCCAGGCCCGCGGCCTCCAGTCCTGGTTCGCCCGCAACGGCTCGGACGAGACGGTCAGCACGGAGTGGCCACTGCGACCGGAACTGCCGGCCGCGGCGTAGGGGGCGGGGCGCAGGGACGGCTGGAGATATGGCTCTCTCGATGCGCGAGCGGTCGGCCCGCCGGCCGGAGCGTGTGCTGGTCGCGGGAGCGGTGCACCCCCGTGGCGGCCCGGTCGGGGCCGCCGATCTCGCTGCGGGTGGCGTCGTCCCGCTCGCCGTCCGGCTGCAGGCGTTCGCCGCCCACGGCCATATTCCGGGGGACGCGGTGGCCGTCCAGGGTGGCGGTGACGCGGGCCGGACTCTCGCCATGACGCCCCCCGACCATCAAAAGAGCCGGTCCGCTGTTGCGGACCGGCTCTTTCCCGGTGGGCGATACTGGGTTCGAACCAGTGACCTCTTCGGTGTGAACGAAGCGCTCTCCCACTGAGCTAATCGCCCGGGAACGCACTGAACAATACAGGTCCCGACGCCGATCCTTCAAACCGCTCCCAGGCGGCGCAGCAGTCCGCGCCGGCCGGCCCGCATCATCAGGCGGTGGTTGGCGCGGAAGACCGGGCGGCAGGGCACGGCGAGACGCCGGAGCAGGGGCTTGCGGACGTCGACTTCCTGCTCGTAGACGGCGAGCGTCCCGGTGTCCCCGGCGGTGACCGTCCAGCGCGCCCAGCCCTCGATGTCGCCGCTCATGGCGATCTCCAGGACCCCCGCGGCCGGATCACGGCGCCGCTCGTGCGCGGTGAAGGTCATGGCGTACGGCAGGGCCGAGCGGATGGTGAGGATGCCGGTGGTGTCGTCGAGCCGGGTCACCGAGCGCACCTGGGGCCACCAGTGGGGGTAGTCCTCGGGCCGTTCCAGCACGGCGTAGACGGCGGCCGGCGCTGCGGGCAGCCGCCACGGGCTGTGGAAGCGGTAGTGGTTCCAGTCCATGCGCCGAGTCTGCCCGCAGCCGGGCGGCCATCCGTGCCGCGGGCTGATCCGGACTCAGATTTGGTACCGCAGGCGGGCGTTGACGCAGGCGGAATTTCCCGCTCCCGGCGCGGTGGCCGGGAAAATCCCCGGCATTCCGGAAAACCCAGGGTACTTTCGGCCGGTTGCGTGGGAGCGGAACTTCTCCCGCCGGGTGACGGTTCGTCATGGATCGCGAATACGACGACGGCCCATCCGCACTTTCGCGGATGGGCCGTCGGTCCGGGGTGGGCGATACTGGGTTCGAACCAGTGACCTCTTCGGTGTGAACGAAGCGCTCTCCCACTGAGCTAATCGCCCGGGCGCAGGAAGAACATTACCCCATGTCAGCCGGTGCCTTCGACCAGCACCGGGCCGGCGGGCGGGCGGCGCGGCGCCGGCGGCTCACCGGCCCTTGATCTTCCAGGGCGGCACGAGGCCGAACCGCCAGAGATAGATCGTGCCCAGCACCACGATGATCACGGCTCCGGTCACGGTCAGCGCGATGTTGCGGCGGCGCACCTCGGGTTCGAGGGCACGCTGTGCGGCCTCGGTGACCTTGCGTTTGGTCCAGCGGAGCACGACCTGCGCCCAGACGAACTCGGTCGCCCAGATCGCCATGCCGGCGAAGATCACCACCCAGCCGGGTCCGGGCAGCGGGAGCATGGCGACGCCGGCGGCCACGACCGCGAGGCCGATCACGAAGACGCCGGCCTGCCAGCCGCGGTGCAGCAGCCTGCGCGCCTTGACGAATTCCGGCGCGCGGGACCCGAGGCCGGGTTCGTCACTCCCCGTATTCATAGCGACAACGCTACCCGAGTGATTCGGCTCACCGGAATGGTCGTAGATCCGGTACGAGTTCTCCGCCGTAAGAGTGTCGTAAACACACGCAAAACCCTCAGAGGGGTTTACAACGGCACCGTAGGTGGCATGTCGATTTCGCCGACGTGCGAATCCCCGAGCGCACACTGAGCGAAAGGCCCTGGCGCTTATGAACACCACGGTCAGCTGCGAGCTGCACCTGCGCCTCGTTGTGTCGAGCGAGTCCTCCCTGCCTGTCCCCGCAGGCCTGCGGTACGACACGGCCGACCCCTACGCCGTGCACGCCACCTTCCACACCGGAGCCGAGGAGACCGTCGAGTGGGTGTTCGCCCGCGACCTCCTCGCCGAGGGGCTGCACCGGCCCACCGGAACCGGAGACGTCCGCGTCTGGCCGTCCCGCAGCCATGGTCAGGGCGTTGTCTGCATCGCCCTCAGCTCCCCTGAGGGGGAGGCCCTGCTCGAGGCGCCCGCGCGGGCCCTGGAGTCCTTCCTGAAGCGAACCGACGCCGCCGTGCCGCCCGGCACGGAGCACCGGCACTTCGATCTGGATCAAGAGCTCTCGCACATCCTGGCGGAAAGCTAGCCCGCCGCCCTTCCAAGCAGCCCGGCGCCGTCCACTCGGGGAGACGGCTCGGGCCAGGCCAACCGCATACGGCACGGGCCGGCGCCGTCACCGTGAGCGCTCACGGAACGGCGTCGGTCCGTCCCCGCGCGGCTCCACGTGCCGCTCCGGCGCGCCCGAGGCGGGTGTGCGGCGGATCGCGGGAACCCCTGGGCCCGCTGCGGCGTTCCACGGGCAGTCGGGGCCGGACAGGGCCCGTGCGGCGGGCGCGTTGTCGCTACCATCGGCCAGCATCGGCGGGCGCCTGCCCGACCCCCAGGCCAGGGAGAGCGATTACGTGCTGATCACCCATGACACCCGGTGCGCCCTCGACACCGTGGTGGATCTGGTGAACACCGCGCCGGAGGACGAGACGGCGCCGGACGGGCTGCCCGATGTCCCCGCCCTCGCGGAGTTCGTACGGAACCACGAGATCAGCGATGTCGGCGTGGTCTCGTCGGCCGACCTCTCGGCCGTGCGGGCGGTCCGGGCGCGGTTCGCGGCGATCTTCGAGGCCCCGGACGCCGGGAGCGCCGCCGGGCTGATCAACGAGTTGGTCGCGGCCGCGAGCACCACCCCGCGGCTGACCGACCACGACGGCTACGACTGGCATGTCCACTACTTCGCTCCCGGCGCGTCCGTGGCCGACCACCTCGCCGCCGACTGCGGCATGGCCCTGGCCTTCTTCGTGGTGGCCGGCGAGGAGGAGCGGCTGCGCCGCTGCGAGGCCCCGGACTGCCGCCGCGCCTTCGTGGACCTGTCCCGCAACCGGTCCCGCCGCTACTGCGACAGCCGCACCTGCGGCAACCGCCTGCATGTGGCCGCGTACCGGGCGCGCCGCAAGGAAGCGACCGGCTGAGCCGTCCACCCGAGCAGGCGGGGCCGGGCCGGATCGGTGCCCGCTGCCCGGAGCGCGGGAGCGGCGGCGGTCCTCGGGCGACGTCGGTCCCGGCGGGTGGCGCCGGGACGGACGTGTACGGCTCACAGCAACAGCAGATCGTGCAGCGCAGCCATGAGGATCAGACACCCGATCACCGCAAGGAAGATCATCAGCGGTGGCTGGGAGAGGGCGAAGAGGCACCCGCGCGGCTCGTCCTTCGGCGGCGCGGCCTCGCTCTGTGTCGTGTCCAGCATCTCGCGGCCGATGATGGCGTACGCAGCGGCCGGTAAGCGATCAGGACTCACGATCTTGCGGGAGTTCGCCGAATCCCGTGATCTTGCTTCCGGCTCGCTTCGGCTGGTGAACGATTCCGGACGTCCTCGGACCCACTGTGACGCTCCGGCGAGTTATGTGACTGTCATATGCCGTGCTTCTTGAGGATCGCCTCGATGTCGCTGAAGTCGTCCCCGGACGCCGGGGTGGTGCCCTGTCCCTGCCCCTGCCTGCGCGAGGTGCCCTGCCCCTGGCGCAGGGCCGGCGTGGAGGACGTGGGTGCCGCGGTGCCCGTGCGTATCGACTCGGCGTCGGCCGCCGCCCCGCCTCGCGCTCCCGCCCTGCGGCGCTCGACCGCGCGGGTGCCGGCGAACAGCAGCCAGGCCGCCGCCAGCGCGCCGAAGCCCGCCCAGGCGGTGGGGCTGAAGGCGGTGTGCGCGAGCCAGCCCACGGCGCCCGTCAGCACGAGGCCGACCGGCACCAGGGCGTAGGCCGCGATGCGGGCCGCCGACAGGAAGCGTCTGCGGTAGGCCGTGACCACCGCGATACCCAGGCCCGCCGCGGACACGGCGGAGCAGACGGTCTCGGCAATCATCCGGTCCTCCAGGCGGGCTCGGTCGGGTGGCGGGTCGGTGTGCGGCGGAAGCGGACACGCGGGCATGGCCGACGTGCGGTGCTTCGTCCCTTCCATCCTGCACCGCCCGGCCCGTGCGGGGCCACGGTCCGGGGCACAGATCAGGGTGATCTCCGGGTCGCCTCCTCCTTCGGTGCCGGTGGCCTTTGGCCCCGCTGGCCTTCGGTGCCGGTGGCGGGCCGCCGCGGGGTCGGCCGTGCCGAGGTCCGGATTGGGGCGGGGGTGGGCGGCCTGGAAGACTGGGGGTATGAGCGACTCCTCCCCTGTGCGCACCGACGCCGTCGTCCTCGACGTCTGGTGCGAACTCCAGTGCCCCGACTGCCGTACCGCCCTCGACGACGTGCGCGCTCTGCGGGCCCGTTACGGCGACCGGCTGGACGTGCGGCTGCGGCACTTCCCGCTGGAGCGGCACAAGCACGCCTTCGCCGCCGCACAGGCCGCCGAGGAGGCGCTGGCGCAGGGTGCCGGCTGGCCGTACGTGGAGGCCGTCCTGGAGCGGGTCGGGAGGCTGGACCGCGAGGGAGAGCCCCTCCTGGTCGAGGTGGCCCGTGAACTCGGCCTGGACGCCGAGGAGTTCGACACCGCGCTGATCGACGGACGGCACATCCTGATCGTCGACGCCGACCAGGCCGAGGGCAAGGCGATCGGCGTGACCGGCACCCCGACGTACGTCATCGGCGGCGAGCGGCTGGACGGCGGCAAGAGCCAGGAGGGGCTGCGCGAGCGGATCGAGGAGATCGCGGACCGGCTGCTGGCCGAGCAGGACGCCTGACGACACCGCCGAGCCGCGAACCCGCGGGGCGGTGAGGCCGCCGAGCGTGAGGCCCCGAGCCCCGAGCAGCCGCCCCGCGGCGGGTGCCGTTCCTCGTCAGCCTCTCGGGGGCCGGTGCCTTTGGGAGCCGTCGGTTGCGATCGGGAGGCTGCGCAGGGTCAGTCCAGCCGGCGGGGGCAGCGGTCTGCCGGCCGTCTCGGTGCGGAACGACTGGAGCAGGTAGGCCACCAGGCGCCGGGACGCCGCACCGTCATCCGGTAGGGCGGTCACCAGACCGCAGTGTGCCAGCAGGAGCACGGCGAAGTCGGACGGGTGGAAATCGGCCCGCAGCGCGCCCGACGCCTGAGCCCTGCGTACCAGGGTCGTGAAGTCCCGCTCGGCTCGTTGCCGGGACTGCGCGTGTTCCGACGCGGTCTCCGGGAAGGCCGCGGCGAACGCGGCCGGGAACCCGCGCTCCTCCCGTTGCAGAGCGCAGACCGTCTCGATCAGATGCTGGAAGCCTTGCCACGGGTCAGAGGCGGCCAGAGCCTCGGTGAGCGCCCGCGCGCAAGTCTCCATCTGCTGCGCGAACGCGCCTCTCACCAGGGCGTCTCGGGTCGGGAAATGCCGGTACAGCGTCGCCACGCCGACCCCGGCCCGTCGGGCCACGGTCGCCATCGGGGCGTCGATTCCGTGCTCCGCGAAGATCGCACGGGCGGCGACGAGGAGGCGCTCCCGGTTGCGCCGGGCGTCCGCCCGCACCTCGCCCCGAGGTGTGATCCGAGAGGATTCCGCCGTCACTGTCTCTCGCTTCCGGTCCAAACGGACGATTGCGTCCGCTTACGAGTCTACGGTCGACGCCAGATCCCGGTACGGCTCCCGGCGGCGAAGGCAGAACGATGAAGGACCGCATGATGAAGGCAGTGCTCTACGACCGCTATGGCGGCCCCGATGTGCTCTACACGGGCCGCGTGCCACGGCCCGAGCCGGCCCCCGGCGAGGTCCTTGTGCGGGTGCGCGCGTTCAGCGTCAACGGCGGCGAACTGGCAGCCCGTGCCGGCCGTCTCCGCCTGCTGAGCGGCCGGGCATTCCCCAAGCGCGTCGGCTTGGACTTCACCGGCGAGATCGCCGCACCGGGTGCCGGAGTCACACGGTTCGCGGCCGGCGACCGCGTATGGGGGGTCTTGGGCCGCACCGCCGGGTTCGGCAGCGCCGCCGAGTACGTGACCGTGCCCGCCGAGCGGGTCGGCCGACTCCCCGACGGCCTTGACCTGGTGGACGCCGCCGCGCTGCCGGTGGCGACCACGGCCATCACCGCGCTGCGGGACAAAGCGGGGCTGCGTCCCGGTGAACGACTCCTCGTGCGGGGCGCGGCGGGCGGTGTCGGCAACGCCGCCGTCCAGCTCGGACGGGCGTACGGCGCCGAGGTCACGGCCCTGGCCCGTGCGGCCAACCTCGACTTCGTCCGTGGGCTCGGCGCGCACAAGGCCGTCGACCACCGGACCGTGCAGCCGGCGGAACTGGGCCGCTTCGACGTGGTCCTGGACACCGCGGGGACCGATCTGCGGGCCTTCCGGCGCCTGCTGAATCCGGGCGGGCGCATGGTCACCATCGCCTTCGACCTGAAACGGCCTGCGGCGTCGCTCGGCTACCTCGCGGCCAGCACGGTCCACGGACGGGGCCGGGTGCGCTTCTTCAGCGGCAATCCCACGCGGGCGGACTTCGACGACCTCGCCCGCCATGTGGTCGAGGGCAAGCTGCGCCCTGCGGTGGACACGGTCTTCCCCCTGGAGGAGACAGCAGCGGCACACCGGGCGCTGGAGGCGGGCGGCGTCCAGGGCAAGTACGTCGTCAGGGTCGCGTAGGACGTCCGTGGAGATGCGGCCGTCACGCCGCCCCGGCCCCGCCTACAGCAGCGGCTTCGCCAAGGAGTAGGTCACCGTTTCGTAGCCGAGTGACGCGTACAGCCGTTCCGCCGGGGTGTTGCCCGTGAACACGTTGAGGCCGAGGAGTGGCCGGCCGGCGGCCAGGGCCTGGTGTTCCGCGAGGAGCATCAGGGCCCGGCCGTACCCCCGGCCCCGCTCGGACGTCTCGGTCTCGACGTCGTACACGAACGCGGTGTCCTCCCGCAGGGCCAGCCACAGCGTGCCGACCGGGATTCCCGCGCGCTCCAGGACGCTGAAGACCATGTCCCCGGTCACGAACCCATGCGGCAGCAGCCGGGCCCGGTCGGCGCGGGCCTTGGCGCGGGCGGTCTCCTCGGCGACGCCCCGCTCGGCCCAGGTACGCACGTACCGCTCGTGTTCGCGGGCCTGCCATGCCGCGAACTCCGCCTCGGTCATGGGACGTTCGCAAAGGTCCGGCGGCAGCGCGGGCGGGGCGGCGGCGAGGCGTTTCTCCATGCCCCGGTTGCGCACCGTGTAGCCGAGGGCGTCGAACAGCCGCAGCGCGGCGTCCGCCGCGGCCGCCGGTACGACCGTCTCGATCTGCCGGCAGCCCCAGCCGCGCGCCACCTCCTCCGCGGCGAGCGCGGCGATCGTGCCCCGGCCGCGGCGGCGGTCGGCCTCGGCGATCCGCAGCTCGTCGATGCGGGCCACCGTGTCGCCGAGGGCCGGCGAGGTGCCGATGCGGATCTCGCCGGCGGGACGGCTGTTGACACACACCTGGTAGCGGCGCGAGCGCGTACCGTCGGGGTGCTCCTGAAGCGGCTCGGCCGGCCGCAGGGTCGTGGTCATCACGAGTGTTCTACCCGCCCCGCGGCACCGCCATCGCCGTGCTCACCGCAGTGCGGGCGTCACCGCGGGTCGGGGTCCCCGGCCGCCCGCTCCTCGAAGATCCGCATCGCCTTGGCGGTCTCCGGCCCCGGCACGGCGGCGAGTTCGCGGTCGTCCACCCGGTGCACCGCCTGGATGTCGCGCAGGGTGGAGGTCAGGAAGATCTCGTCGGCGCGGTCCAGCACGTCGAGCGGCAGGTCGGTCTCCTGGGCGCCGGTCCATTCGACGGCCAGGGCGCGGGTGATGCCGGGGAGGCAGCCGGAGGCGACCGGCGGGGTGTGGATCTCGCCGTTGAGGACGACGAAGACGTTCGAGCCGGTGCCCTCGCACAGGTGGCCGGAGGTGTTGGCGAACAGGGCCTCGGAGGCACCCTGTTCGTGGGCGCGGGCGAGGGCGACGACGTTCTCGGCGTACGAGGTGGTCTTCAGACCGGTGAGCGCGCCGCGCTCGTTGCGGGTCCAGGGGACGGTGATCACGGCCGTGCTGTCGGGGCGGCGGGTGGTCTCGCCGAGGGCGACCACGAGGGTCGGGCCGTGCGCGCCGCGGTCGGAGCCGAGGGGGCCGTGCCCGCCGGTGTAGGTGATCCGCAGCCGGCCGAGCGGCATCGGGTTGGCCGCGAGCACGGCGGCGCACGCCTCGCGGATCTCGTCCTGGTCGGGGTCGGGCAGCCCGAGGCCCCGCGCCGAGCGGGTCAGCCGGTCGAGGTGCCGGGTGAGCGCGAACGTGCGCCCGTCGGTCGCCTTCACCGTCTCGAAGACGCCGTCGCCGACGGTCAGCCCGTGGTCGAAGACGGAGACGCGGGCGGCATCCGCGTCCCGGAGCCCGCCGTCCAGCCAGATCTTCATGCGCATGCCTCTCCACTCGCCTCGTACGACCCCGACGCTACCGCGAGCAGCCGGGACGCCTTCAGTTCGGTCTCCCGCCACTCCCCCTCCGGGTCCGACCCCCAGGTGATGCCGGCGCCGGAACCGAAGCGCAGGACGCCCTCGGCGCGGTCGATCCAGAAGGTACGGATACCCACGGCCAGCTCGGCTGTGCCCCGGTCGGCGTCCACCCAGCCGATGCCCCCGCAGTAGGGGCCGCGCTCCACCGGTTCCAGGGCCTCGATGATCCGCAGGGCACTGGACTTGGGCGCGCCGGTGACGGAGCCGGGCGGGAAGGCGGCGCCGAGCAGCTCGGGCCAGCCGGCACCGGTGCGCAGTTCGCCGCGGACGGTGGAGACGAGGTGGACGAGACCGGGGTGCTTCTCCACCACGCACAGGTCGGGGACGGTGACGGTGCCGGTGGCGCAGACACGCCCGATGTCGTTGCGGACCAGGTCCACGATCATCACGTTCTCGGCGTAGTCCTTCTCCAGCAGGTCCGCCTCGGTGCGGCCGGTGCCCTTGATGGGCCCGGACTCCACGGTGCGCCCGGCGCGGCGCAGGAACAGCTCCGGGGAGGCGGTGGCGATCTCCACGCCGTGCGCGGGCAGCCGAATCGTTCCTGCGTACGGCGCCGGGTTGCCGCGGGCCAGCAGGGCGGTCAGGGCGTCCACGTCGGCGTCGGGGGCGATCGGCGCGCTGAGCACCCGGCAGAGGTTGGCCTGGTAGACCTCGCCGGCCGCTATGTGGGCGCGGATGCGGCGGACGGCCGCGGTGTAGGCGGCGCGGTCCAGGGAGCTGGTCCAGTCCCCCACCGCGGGGCCGTGCCAGGCGCCGGGCGCCGGGGCGGGCACCGGGGCGTGCCGTACGTCCGCGAAGCGTGCGCAGGTCAGCCGGCCCTCGAAGTCCGCGCAGACGGCCCAGAAGCCGGTGGAGTCCAGGGCGGCGGGATCGCTGGTGACGTCGAGGAGGCCGGTGGCGAGACGGTCGCCGAAGCGGGCCAGCGGGGAGAGGCCGGGAGCATGGTGGAGCACGTGCCCGAGTCTAGGTGGGTGTCGGGGAGGTGGCTCCGGGATGTCCCGGAGGGGGCCCTGACCACCGGGTCCGCCGGGTGCACCGCAGCACGCTGCGCAAACGCGTTTTTGTACTGGCCCGGTAATCCGCTAGAGTTCAACACGTCGCCGGGACGCGGAAGCGGACCGAAACGACAAGCGGACGTAGCTCAGTTGGTAGAGCGCAACCTTGCCAAGGTTGAGGTCGCGAGTTCGAGCCTCGTCGTCCGCTCGAAGGAAGAAGGGGTCGTCCCGATCCCCTACACTCCTGGTGGAGTGGCCGAGAGGCGAGGCAACGGCCTGCAAAGCCGTCTACACGGGTTCAAATCCCGTCTCCACCTCCAAGGACGATTAGCTCAGCGGGAGAGCGCTTCCCTGACACGGAAGAGGTCACTGGTTCAATCCCAGTATCGTCCACTGGATCCCCGGTCCGTCCGGAGATCCCTCGGGTCTCTCGAAGATCCACCCCGCGCGATTAGCTCAGCGGGAGAGCGCTTCCCTGACACGGAAGAGGTCACTGGTTCAATCCCAGTATCGCGCACTGACCGTGGTCCCCGGATCACCGTCCGCGGACGATTAGCTCAGCGGGAGAGCGCTTCCCTGACACGGAAGAGGTCACTGGTTCAATCCCAGTATCGTCCACACACCGAGAAGCCCCCGGCCGTTTCCACGGCCGGGGGCTTCTGCGTGTCCTCAGCTGGAGAACAGCATGTGCGTGAAGCTCCGGTGGTGGCGATCGTGGTGGCCGTGATGACCGTGGTGCCCGTGCTCGTGGTGACCGCCGCCGTGGCCGCCGTACGGGGCGCCCCAGGCGGGCGCGGACGGGGCCGGGTATCCCTGCGGGGCGGCGGGCGGAACCGGCGGGGCGGGCTTGGACCACTGGGACTCCAGCTGGGTCAGCGCCTCCAGCTCGCCGTAGTCGAGGAAGATGCCGCGGCACCCGACGCACTGCTCGATCTGGACGCCGCTGCGGTTGTACGTCTGCATGGGTGCGTGGCACTTCGGACACTGCATCGTCGGCTCAACTCCTCGCCGGTCGGTACTGCTTGGTGTTTCCCCTGCACAGACTCCGTTTCACCGCGCGTGGTTGCACCGTCTTCCACCAAAATCGCCGAGGTCACCGGGCGGGCATGCGGGCGCAGGCGTCGGCGACCGCCTGTTCGATCTCGTCCAGCGGGCGGTCCGCCGCGAGCGCCTTGGTGAGCGCCAGGGCGGCCGTCTGCACGGTGAGGGCGCGGGCCGGGACGTCCAGGGCGGGCCAGGGGTCGCCGGTCACGGGGACGGCCGGCCCCCCGGCGTGCCGGTAGGCGGCGAGGAAGCGGGTCCACTCCTCGGGCGGGAGGAGCCCGCAGGCGAACCAGGCGGCGGGGCGGGCGAGGTCCCAGGCGGGGACGCCGGGTCCCAGGTCGTCCACGTCGATCAGCCGCCAGGGGCCGTCGGGGGCGGGGTGCCGGACGAGCTGGCCGAGGTGGAGGTCGCCGTGGCAGAGGACGGCGGGCCCTGGCATCGGGGCCTCGGCACGGGCCCAGGCGGGGAGAGCGGCCCAGGCGGCGAGGACGGGGCGGGCGGCGGGGTGGGGGCGGGCGGCCAGGGCGGCGCGGAGCCGGGTGACGGCGCGGGCGGCCTTGGCGGGGCCGCGCATCGGGGGGAGCGCCGGGTGGGGGGTGCTGTGGTGCAGCCGGGCGAGGAGGGTGGCGACGGCTTCCCAGGGGGCGGCGGTGGGGGCGGTGGGGTCCACGGGGGTGCCGTACGGCCAGGTGGTGACCAGGCGGTCGCGCAGTTCCTCCGCGGTGGGGGTGAGCGGGGGCAGCAGGATGCCGGGGAGCCCGGCGGCCGTTTCGAGACGGCGGGCCAGGTGGCCGGGATCGGTGCCGGGGGCGTGGGCCTTGACGACGGTGTCCCCGAGACGCAGGACGGTGGCGTCGGGGCGGTCGGCGAGGGTGGTGGGGGCGCCGGTGCCGGTGGCGCGGACGTGTGCCGTGAGCACGGGGAGGATGGTCACGGGGCCTCGGGGGGTCGGGGGCGGGGTGAGGGATACGACGGCGGGGTGGGGGGTGCTGGTTGCGGTGCGGGGTGCCGGGCTGGGCGGGGCCGGGAATCGCTCACCGTTAGCGGCCGGGTGCCGCCCCCGAACGAGGCAGCCGCAGGAAACGGCGATGCCGGCGCAGCTCCCCAGCTGCGCCGGCATATGTGCCGTCCGCCGCACCCCCGTCCCCACGGGGTTTCATGGGTGGATGTCCCGCCCGAACCGCTCTTTCGGGCCCGGAGCGCCGCTCAGCGCCCCAGCATCGCACCCACGGACGACGCCTGTGTGGCCACCGTCTCCCAGCCGTCGAAGACGAGCAGGAGCAGGGCCGCCAGGGGAAGGGCCATGAGCGTCGCCACCAAGGGGTGGCGGCGGCCCGCGCGGCGGGGTGCGAACGCGGGGCGTCGCGGTGCCGGGTGGGCCATGGTCCCTCTCCTGACCGTCTCGTGTTGTCCTACAGCGGCGGGTGTCCGACCTCGGGGGACGAGCGCTGCACCCGCCGCTTGACCTCAAATCTAGGCGCGGGGCGCGAACCGGGCGTCATGCCCTCGTACCGATTGCCGGGCCTCCCGGAGGATGAGCCCCCGGCCGCGGTCTACTCCCCTGGGTGGAGAGCCGGTCCCGGCTCTCGGGGTCATCCCTGAGGGGTCGCCCGCCGTGTCGGGCATGTCGGACGCGCGCAGCGTCCCCGAACGCGTGACTTCGATCACTCGGGACGGTCGGGGGGCGGGGGCCGGGCGCGGTGCGGGCAGCGGTCGGCGACGGGCGGAGCGGGGCGCGGGCGGCGGGTCGCCGAGCGGGAGGGGAGGGAGGTGGCCGCTGGTCACGGCGGGAGCAACGTCCTTGCGGACACGCTCGGTTGATGCTGACGGCCGATCAAGAGCGCCCCGAACGCCGGGGTGCTGACCGGGTCTCACCTCACCAGCGTGGCGCGCACAATCCGTCGTGCCGAGAGGGCGCGGCCTCTGCGCGCACGCGGCTCGGGAAACGTAAGCTGTGCCACGTCAGAGGGACCGGGCAGCGGGGATGAACATGGCGATGATGCGCCTGAGGCGCGAGGACCCGCGCGTCGTCGGCTCGTTCAGGCTTCACCGACGGCTCGGCGCGGGCGGGATGGGCGTGGTCTACCTCGGCTCCGACAAGAAGGGCCAGCGGGTCGCCCTGAAGGTGATCCGGCCCGATCTCGCCGAGGACCAGGAGTTCCGCTCGCGTTTCGCGCGCGAGGTCTCCGCGGCCCGTCGTATCCGGGGTGGTTGCACGGCCCGGCTGGTGGCCGCCGACCTGGAGGCCGAGCGCCCCTGGTTCGCCACCCAGTACGTTCCCGGACCCTCGCTGCACGACCGGGTCGCCGACGAGGGCGCGCTGCTCGCGGCCGACGCGGCGGCGATCGGCGCGGCGCTGTCCGAGGGCCTGGTCGCGGTGCACGAGGCCGGGGTGGTCCACCGGGACCTGAAGCCCTCCAACATCCTGCTGTCCCCCAAGGGGCCGCGGATCATCGACTTCGGCATCGCCTGGTCAACCGGCGCCTCCACGCTCACCCATGTGGGCACCGCGGTGGGCTCCCCCGGCTTCCTCGCCCCCGAACAGGTGCGCGGCGCGGCCGTCACCCCGGCCACCGACGTCTTCTCGCTGGGCGCGACCCTCGCCTACGCCTCCACCGGCGACTCCCCCTTCGGGCACGGCAGTTCGGAGGTGATGCTGTACCGGGTGGTGCACGAGGAGCCGCATCTTCAGGGCGTGCCCGACGCGCTCGCCCCGCTGATCCGGGCCTGCCTCGCCAAGGACCCCGAGGACCGGCCCAGCACGCTCCAACTGTCGCTGCGGCTCAAGGAGATCGCGGCCCGCGAGGCCCAGGGCCTGACCGAGGTACGGCCGCCCTCCCCGCGTGCGGCGGAGGCGGACCGGCCCACCGGGCGGCTCGTCGACACCTACCCGGAACCGCAGCGCGCCGCGCGCCGCCCGGCCCCCGGTACTCCGCCGCGCGGTGCCGCGCCCCGCAGCGGGGTGCCCGCGCGGGGCGGCGCACGCGGTGCCGGCACCGCCGCGCGGCCGGGTTCGCCGCGCCCCCCGGAGCAGCGGGGCGGCGGCCCCCGTGCCACCGGCGGAGCCCGGCCCGGCACCCGTGGTGGTGCCCGGCGCCCGGCCCCGCGCACCACGAAGACCGGGCTGCGTCCCGCCAACCCCCGGCTGCTGCGTCAGCGCCTCACCGTCTTCTTCGTGGTCACCCTGCTCGTGGCCCTCGGCATCGCCCTGGCCCAGGGTTGCCAGGGCCCGGCTCGGGGCCTGGGCGGCGGGTCCGGGGGCGTGTCCGGCCCGAGTGGCGTGACGGACGTACGGCGGTCGTGGCCGGTGCCGGCCGAGCGCGCGGGGGCGGCCGAGGCGGCACGGTCGTACGACGCCCCGTACGGGTCCTCCCCGACGCGGCCCGGCGCCGGAGCGTAGGAGCGTCCCGCTCAGGCGTGCGGTCGTCCCGTCGCCACCGCGTAGAAGGCGACCGCGGCCGCCGCGCCCACGTTGAGCGAGTCGACGCCGTGGGACATCGGGATGCGGACCCATTCGTCGGCGGCGACCAGCGCTTGCCTGGACAGGCCGCTGCCCTCGGCGCCCAGCATCAGCGCGACCCTGTCCATGGTGTGCGGGGCGGCCTCGTCCAGGCTGCGGGCCTTCTCGTCCGGGGTGAGGGCGAGCAGGGTGAAGCCGGCCTCGCGGACCTGTTCCAGGCCCTTCGGCCAGTCTTCCAGGCGGGCGTACGGCACCGAGAACACCGCGCCCATCGACACCTTGACGCTGCGCCGGTACAGCGGGTCGGCGCAGTCGGGCGAGAGCAGGACCGCGTCCATGCCGAGGGCGGCGGCGGAGCGGAAGATGGCGCCGATGTTGGTGTGGTCGTTGACCGACTCCATGACCACCACGCGGCGGGCCGAGCCGAGCAGCGCGGCGGCGGTCGGCAGCGGCTTGCGCCCCATGGAGGCAAGGGCGCCGCGGTGCACGTGGTAGCCGGTGACGCGCTCGGCGAGTTCCGGGCTCACGGCGTAGACGGGGACGGGCAGCTCGTCGATGACGTCGCGCATGACGTCGATCCACTTGGCCGAGAGCAGCATGGAGCGCATCGCGTAGCCGGCTTCCCTGGCCCGGCGGATGACCTTCTCGCCCTCGGCGATGAACAGTCCCTCGGCGGGCTCGCGCTTGCGGCGCAGCTCGACGTCGGTCAGGTCCGTGTAGTCCGACAGGCGCGGGTCGTCGGGGTCCTCGACGGTGATGAGATCGGCCACGGGGTGTTACTGCCTTGTCCTGGTGGGGTGCCAACGGCTGGGTAGGGGGTGCGTCACCCGAGGTTACGCGTGCTCGCGGGGGCCGGTCGGCGACCGAGGGGTGTCCGGTCAGCCGACCGGGGCGGGGCCCTGCGTCACGACCTCGCCGATCACGATGACCGCCGGGGGCTTCACATCCTCGGCGCGGACGGTCTCGGCGACCGTGGCGAGGGTCGCGTCGACCCGGCGCTGTGCGGCCGTCGTGCCCTCCTGCACCAGGGCGACGGGGGTCTTCGGGGACTTGCCGTGGGCGACGAGCGTCTCGGCGATCTTCCCGATCTTGTCGACGCCCATCAGGATCACCAGCGTGCCGGTGAGCCTGGCCAGGGCGGGCCAGTCGACCAGCGACCGCGCGTCGTCGGGGGCGACATGGCCGCTGACGACCGTGAACTCGTGGGCGACGCCCCGGTGGGTGACCGGGATGCCGGCCGCGCCCGGCACCGAGATGGAGCTGGAGATGCCCGGTACGACGGTGCACGGGATGCCGGCCTCGGCGAGCGCCTGGACCTCCTCCATGCCCCGGCCGAAGACGAAGGGGTCGCCGCCCTTGAGCCGTACGACCGACTTGCCCTGCCTGGCGTGTTCGATCAGCGCGTGGTTGATGGCCTCCTGGGCCATGTAGCGGCCGTACGGGATCTTCGCCGCGTCGATCACCTCGACGTGCGGCGGGAGTTCGGCGAGCAGGTCGCGCGGGCCGAGCCGGTCGGCGATCACGACGTCTGCCTCGGCGAGCAGCCGGCGCCCGCGGACCGTGATCAGGTCGGGGTCGCCGGGGCCGCCGCCGACCAGGGCGACGCCGGGGGCGCGGGTGCGGTGGTGGGGGGCGACGAGGGTGCCGTCGCGCAGACCCTCGACGACCGCGTCGCGGATGGCGGCGGTGTGCCGGGGGTCCCGGCCGCGGGCGTCCGTGGTGAGGACGGCGACGGTCACGCCCTCGCTGGTGCCGGTGGCGGGGGTCCAGGCGGTGGCCTGGTCGGCGTCGTCGGAGCGGACGCACCAGACGCGGTGCCGCTCGGCCTCGGCGGAGGCGGCGGCGTTGGCGGCGGGGTCGCTGGTGGCGATGAGGGCGTACCAGGCGTCGGCGAGGTCGCCGTCCTCGTACCGCCGCCGGTGCCAGGTCAACTCGCCGGCGTCCGCCATCGCCTCGACCGAGGGGGTCGCCTCGGGGGAGACGAGGACGATGTCCGCGCCGGCCGCGATCAGGGCGGGCAGGCGGCGCTGGGCGACCTGTCCGCCGCCGAGGACGACCACGCGGCGGCCGGACAGGCGCAGGCCTACGGGGTAGGCGGGGTGTTCGGCCATGGCTCCTCCGGGGGCGTTGTGTGGCCCTGACGTGCGGATTTTACGGTCCCGGAGGGCGCGGACGGGACGGGTGTCCGGGGGGTGGGCAGGCAGGGCCCGGTGGACGGGTGTCCGGGGGCGGGCGGGCGCGGCCCGGTGGGTGGGCACAGCCACCCGCCGGGCCGCGTTCCGGGACCGCGGTGCGGGGCGCCTACTTCTCGGTGACCCCCGCCGAGTCGAACGTGGCCACCTCGTGCATCGCTCTGGCCGCGCTCTGCACCAGCGGCAGGGCGAGCAGGGCGCCGGTGCCCTCGCCGAGCCGGAGGTCGAGGTCGATCAGGGGGCGCAGGCCGAGCTTGTTGAGGGCCGCGACATGGCCCGGCTCGGCGCTGCGGTGGCCGGCGATGCAGGCCGCGAGGACCTCGGGGGCGATGGCGCGGGCCACCAGGGCCGCGGCGCCCGCGCTCACGCCGTCCAGGACGACCGGCGTCCGCAGGGACGCGCCGCCGAGCAGCAGACCGACCATCGCCGCGTGCTCGAAGCCGCCGAGGGCCGCGAGGACGCCGATGGGGTCGGCCGGGTCCGGCTGGTGGAGTTCCAGGGCGCGCCGGACCACCTCGGTCTTGCGGGCCAGCGTCTCGTCGTTGATGCCGGTGCCGCGGCCGGTGACCTCGGCCGGGTCGGTGGCGGTGAAGACGGAGATCAGCGCGGCGGAGGCGGTGGTGTTGGCGATGCCCATCTCACCGGTGAGCAGCGCCTTGTTGCCGGCCGCGACCAGATCGCGGGCGGTCTCGATGCCGACCTCGATGGCGGCCTTGGCCTCCTCGCGGGTCATCGCGGGCCCGGCGGTCATGTCGGAGGTGCCGCCGCGGATCTTGCGGGGCAGCAAGCCGGGGGTGGCGGGCAGCTCGGCGGCGACACCGACGTCCACAACGCACACCTCGGCGCCGACCTGGGCCGCGAAGGCGTTGCAGACCGCGCCCCCGCCCAGGAAGTTGGCCACCATCTGGCCGGTGACCTCCTGGGGCCAGGGGGTGACGCCCTGGGCGTGCACGCCGTGGTCGCCCGCGAAGATGGCGACGGCGGCGGGCTCCGGGATCGGCGGCGGGCACTGCCGGGACAGGCCCGACAGCTGCGCGGAGATGATCTCCAGCATGCCGAGCGCTCCGGCCGGCTTGGTCATGCGCTTCTGGCGCTCCCAGGCCTCACCGAGGGCCTTGGCGTCGAGCGGTCGGATCTGGGCGACGGTCTCGGCAAGCAGGTCGTGGGGTTCCTCTCCGGGCAGCGCACGGCGGCCGTACGTCTCTTCGTGCACCACCCAGGACAGGGGGCGTCGCTTGGACCAGCCGGCCTGCATCAGCTCGGGCTCGTCCGGGAATTCGTCGACGTACCCGACGCACAGGTAGGCGATGACCTCCAGGTGCTCGGGCAGGCCGAGCGCGCGCACCATCTCGCGCTCGTCGAAGAAGCTGACCCAGCCTACGCCGAGGCCCTCGGCGCGCGCGGCGAGCCAGAGGTTCTCCACGGCGAGCGCGGCGGAGTACGGCGCCATCTGGGGCTGGGTGTAGCGGCCCAGGGTGTGCCGGCCGCCGCGGGTGGGGTCGGCGGTGACGACGATGTTCACCGGGGTGTCGAGGATGGCCTCGATCTTCAGTTCCTTGAACTGCTTCGCCCGGCCCTTGGGCAGCGACTTCGCGTACGCCTCCCGCTGGTGCATGGCCAGTTCGTGCATGGTGCGCCGGGTGTCGGCGGACCGGATGACGACGAAGTCCCAGGGCTGCGAGTGGCCGACGGAGGGCGCGGTGTGCGCGGCCTCCAGGACGCGGAGCAGCACCTCGTGCGGGATGGGGTCGGCCCGGAAGCCGTTGCGGATGTCGCGGCGCTCGCGCATCACCTTCAGGACGGCCTCGCGCTCGGCGTCGTCGTAGCCGGGGGCGGCGGGGCCGGGGGCCTGCGGCGCGGGCGCCGGTGCCGCCTCGGCCGGGGTCTCCCCCTGCTCGGCGGCGGGTTCCGGAGCCTCGGTGTGCGCTACGGCCTCGGCCTCGGCCTCGCGCGGCGCGGGCACGGTGGCCTGCGGCACGGCGCCCTGCGCGGGCAGGGTGAGGGGGTGCGGCGGGGTCGGCGCGGGCTGCGGCGCGCCCGGCGTCTGCTCCTCCACCGGCACGAACTCCCCGAGCGGCTGCTCGGGAGCGGGCTCCAGGGGAACGGCGGGCGCGGGCACGGTGGCGTCCACCGGCTCGGGGGCCTGCTGCGCCGGGGCTTCGGCGGGCGTCGGCGCCTCGGCCTGCGGCTGTGCGGGGTCGGCGGGGGCCTGCGGCGGTACGGGGGCTGCGGCAGGGGCCGGCTCGGCGGCCTGCGGCTGCACCGGGGCGACCGCGGGGGCCGGTTCGGCGGCCTGCGGCTGCGCGGCCTCCGCGGTGACGACGTCCGTCTGCGGGTCGGTGGCCACGGCGGCGACCGGCGCCGGGGTGGCGTCGGCGGGCTGCTGGGGTGCGGGTACGGCGGGGTCGCCCGCCGGGACGGGCTCGGCGAGCGGCAGCGCCTGAGCCGCCGGCTGCGCCTGTGCCTCGGCCGGGGGCGCCGACTGCGCGGGCTGCTGCGGCTGCGGGACGCCGGGCACGACCGGGACGGCCTGCGCCTCCTGGCCCACGGGCGCCACCGGCTGCGGGTCCTGGACCTGCTGCGCGTCCGGCGCGGGGGCGGCGGGAGCCTCGGCCACGTCGACCGGGACGGCCTGCTCGACCGGGACGGCCACGGGCTCGGCGGACTCGACCGGCTGGTCGGCCTCGGCGGCGACGGGCTGGACGGCGACGGGCTCGACCGTCTCGGCGGCCGGTGCGACCTCGACGGCCTCGACCGCGGCCGGCGCGGCCTGCTGGGCGGCCTCGACGACGGGGGCCACGGCGTCGATGGTCTGCTGAACGTCCGGCGCGGGGGCGGCGACGACGGCCTCGACCGGCTGGGGCGCCTGGGCGGCCTCCGCTACGGGCTCGGCGGCGACCGGCTCGGCGGCGACCGGCTCGGCGGCCGGTACGGCCTTGACGGCGACCGGTTCGGCCGGCTGAGCGGCCTCGGCGACCGGCATGTCGGCACCGGGAGCCTCGGCCTGCGCGGGCGCAGCGGCTGCCGGCATCCCTTCCAGGGGCGGCGCCGCCTCGACGGCCTGCGCCTGCTGCACCGGCTGGGCCTGCTGCACGGGCGCGAGCGCTTCCGCGGCCTCGGCGACCTGGACATCCGGTGCCGGCACAGGCTCCGCAGCGACCGGCACGGCCTCCTCGGCTGCCGCCACCGGCGCGCCTTCGGGCACCGTCTGCGGGGAAACCTCGGGGTCCTGCGCAGTCCCCGGCGCCTGCTCGGGGGCGGGCACCTGGACCGCGGTCTGCTGCGCGAGGCCGTCAGCGGCGGGCTCACCGGCGGCGGCTTCCGGGGTACCGGCGACCGCCGGACCAACCGTTTCCGCACCCGGCACCTGCTCCGCGACCGGCCCGGCATCCGGAGTCCCGGTGGCGACCGGCGCGCTCTCCGCCGTACCCGGCACCTGGACCGCGACCGGCGCACCCGGCGCGGTCTGCGGCGCCTCCGGTACCGGTCCGGCGGCCGGCGCCACCACGGCCGTACCCGCCGGGGCCGCGCCCCAGGGGGCCGCGCTCTGCGGGCCCATCTCCCTGAGCGGCTGGGCGTCGAGGTACTCGGGGCCGCGGTCGGCGAGGGAGCGGACCGGTCCCGCGGAGGCGCTGGGGATGGGCGGGCCGAGGTGCAGCGGGCGGCGCGGCGCCGGCGTCTCCTGCGCGGACGGCAGGCGTACGCCGTTGAGGTCCAGGGAGCCCGTGTCGCGGCCGGAGGCCTCGTGCACGGCCTCGACCACCGGCTCCGGGGCGGGCGGCGGCACTTCGTTGCCCCACGCGCCCTGCGCGCCCGGCAGCAGCAGGTCTTCGTCCTCGGCGGGGGCCTCGGAGAGGTAGGTGTACGCGCCGTGCGCGGTGACGCCCGGCTGCTCCACCATGCCTGCGCTCTCCGGCTGCCCCTCGTCCGGGACCTGGCCGGTGTCGGTCATGCGTACCCCTCGCCCAATCGGTTAGTGCTCCTACGACCAGCTCACCCGGAACGGCACACCGACCGCCCCGTAGTGAAGAACGAGCGTGCGTGCCCAGCGGCACGAACGACCCGCCGGAAAAGGCGACAAAGCCATTCAGTGGCATTGTCCCGGTCGTTGCGTCGTCGCGACAGCATGATCCGCGACAGGCCGCTGTGGACTACGCCACGTTGCGCGTCCACGGGTTCGCCGTACCACACCCACCCCAAAACGGGTGTGCGTTCCGGACATTGGCGAACGAATTTCCGGGCCACCGGTGGGGTACAACGATCGGCCAGCCTACCGCGCGCGGTACGACTACCGGATCACGGGGCGATCGGACAGTATGCCGCTGAGCAGGAACGCGACGTTCCGCTCGGTCTCCCGCCAGGCGCGGGTGTCGAGTTCGACGGACTGGAGCAGGGCGCACTCGACGCGGTATCCGTGCTCGGTCAGGTCGCGGCCGACGAGTTCGGCCGCGTCGCGGGTCGCGGCGTGGGTGACGATGCGCTGCGGGCGCCGGTCGGCGACCGCCGAGACCACGGCCGCTCCCCCGCCGCCGACCCGGACCACATCGGGTTCGGGCAGGTCCTCCAGGACGTGCGGGGCGCTGCCGTGCACCACCTGGAGCTGGACGCCGTAGCGGCGGGCGGCACCGTCGGTGCGGGCGCAGGCGGCCGGGTCGTGGTCGACGGCGATGACGGCGGCACCGGCGCGCGCGGCCTCGGTGGCGAACGCGCCAAAGCCGCAGCCGATGTCCCAGACGAGGTCGCCGGCCCGCGGCCCGAGGCGGGCGAGTTGGGCGGCGCGCAGCAGCTCGGTCTCGCCCTCGCCGAGGGGAGTGCCGTCGCCGTACGCCTCGTCGGGCTGGACCCAGCCGCGCGGGCCGGCGCCCGGATCGCGGCCGGCGATCCAGCCGCCGTCCTCCGCGGCGTTCGCGGGGCCCCCGATGACGATGACGACGTTGGGGTCGCGCCAGGTGTGGTCGGCGGCCTTGTCGGAGGTGACGATGGAGACCTGTTCGCGTTCGGTGCCCAGCTCCTCGCAGACCACGAAGGTGCGGTGGACGCCCGCGAGGAGGAGGCCGAGTTCGGCGGGGCCCGCGCCCGGCGAGGTGAGGACGGCCACCTTGGCGTGGGCGCGGCAGACGTTCACGGCCCGGCGCAGGGTGCGCGGGTGGGCGACGACGACCTGGGCGTCGTCCCAGGGCATGCCGGCCCGCGCGAAGGCGGCGGCGACGGAGGAGACGCCGGGGACGACCTCCACCTCCAGGCCGAACTCGGGTGCGCGCAGGGTGCGTACGACGCCGAAGAAGCCGGGGTCGCCGTCGGCGAGCACGACCGCGGTGCCGCGGTGGCCGGCGATGCGGCGGGCGGCGAGCGCGACGCTGCCGAGGCGGATGCGTTCGGCGGCGGGCGGGATCTCGGGCAGTGCCAGGTGGTGGGCCGCGCCTGCCACGAGGGTGGCGGCGCCGAGGGCGGAGCGTGCCGCGTCGGTCAGCGGCGAGCCGTCCCAGCCGATCACCGTGACCCGGTCGGCCATCGTCGTCCATCTCCAGGTTTTCGCAGGTCGTCAGGGGTGCGGGGCCCGTGGGCGGGCTCCGTGAGGGTATCCGGTCGCGCGGCGTCGCGGGGGACGGGCCGGCGGCGGGGTCAGTTCCAGTCCGCGTACGAGGTGAAGCCGCCGGTGTCGGCGAGCTGCTCGTCGGCGCCTTCCAGGTCCTCCGGGAGCAGGCTCCACACGATGAAGTCGGTGCGCAGATCGGCCCAGCCGCCGTCCTCGGTGCGCACATGGGCTATGCACGCGTTGCGCAGCACGCCCTCGCTGATGCAGCCGATCTTCTGGGCGACCTGCTGGGAGGCGGTGTTGTCGGCGGCGGTGCGCAGCTCGACGCGCTCGAAGCGCTGGTCGCCGAAGAGCCAGCGGGCGGTGGCGAGCGCCGCTTCGGAGGCGTACCCCTCGCCGCGGGCCCAGGGGGCGATGATGTACGACAACTCGGTGGCGCGGACGTGCCAGTTGGTCTTGGTCAGCTGGACGATGCCGACCAGGCGCTGGGTGAGGAACTCGGTGACGGCGAGGTCGAGTCCGCGGCCGGCGGCGCGTTCGGCGGGCGCGTACTCGGTGATCCAGCGCCGGGCGCCGGCCTCGGTGAACGGCTGGGGCACGTCGGTCCAGGCGGCGACCTGCTCGTCGTTCATCATCTCGGCCAGGGCGGGCACGTCGTCCTCGTCGAGGGGGCGCAGCACCAACCGCTCCGTGCTGATGGAGATGTTGGGGAAGGTGCTCGTCATGCGCCGCTCCGTAACCTTCGGGAAGAACTCGGGTGCCAGCAGCCGCCGTGGCACGGTCCTGCTGAACTGCCCAGCATGCAGCATGAAACCACTGAACCGCACGACGGGGTCCACACCCGGTGAGGGAGTGGACCCCGTGGGTCGCGACGCGGTGCGTGCCGGTGGCCGGGATCAGAAGGACGGGATGACCGAGCCCTGGTACTTGTCCTCGATGAACTTCTTGACCTGGGGCGAGGTGAGGAGCTTGGCGAGCTTCTTGACCCGCGGGTCGTTCTCGTTGCCCTTCTTCACCGCGAGGAAGTTGCCGTAGGGGTTGTTCTTCGCGGACTCCAGGACGAGGGCGTCCTTGGCGGGCTTGAGGCCCGCGGAGATGGCGTAGTTGCCGTTGACGACCGCCGCGTCCACGTCGTCCAGGGAGCGCGGGGTCTGGGCCGCCTCGACCTCCTTGAACTGGAGGTGCCTGGGGTTCTTGGCGATGTCCTCTGGGGTGGCCTCGTTGCCGGCGCCGGACTTGAGGGTGATGAGCCCGTTGTCCGCGAGCAGCTTCAGCGCGCGGCCCTCGTTGACGGCGTCGTTGGGGACGGCGACGGTCGCACCGCTCTTGAGGTCGCCCGCCTTCTTGACCTTGTGGGAGTACAGGCCGAGGGGCTCCAGGTGCACCGTGACGACGGGCACGATGTGGGTGCCGCGCTTCTTGTTGAAGTCGTCCAGGTAGGGCTGGTTCTGGAAGTAGTTGGCGTCCACCGAGCCGTCCTCGGTCGCCGTGTTCGGCGTGATGTAGTCGGTGAACTCCTTGACCTGGAGGTCGAGCCCGGCCTTCTTCGCGAGGTTCTTCTCGACGAAGTTCAGGATCTCGGCGTGCGGGACCGGGCTGGCGGCGACGACCAGCGGGCCGCTGTAGTCGTGGGAGGCGGAGGAGTTGCCGGAGCCGCAGGCGGTCAGCCCGAAGGTGAGGGCTCCGGCGGCGAGGACGGCGGTGGTGAGCTTGGCGGTGTTACGCACGAAAAGTGCCTTTCCTTATGGTGGTGCGACCCCGCATCAGGGGGTGCGGCGCGAAGCGCCTCGTTGAGGGGTGGTGGTCGGGTGACGGGTGGGCGGGGAGTCTGGGCGGCCGTCCGGGAGAAACGTTCCCTCGCGGCTTGACCGGTGCTTACGCGACCTGGCCGTGCCTACGCGGCCTTGGTGACCTCGGCCGTGTCCGGCTTCTTGTCGTCCTTGGCCTTCAGCAGCCGCAGCCGAGGCGCGGGGCCCGAGCGGCCGCCGCGGCGGTGCAGGGCGCGGGCCGCGAAGTCGCCGGCGAACTGGATCAGGGAGATGACGACGGCGAGGATCGCGACGGTGATCCACATCAGCTCGGTCTCGAAGCGCTGGTAGCCGTAGCGGACGGCGAGGTCGCCGAGGCCGCCGCCGCCGACCGTGCCGGCCATGGCGGAGTAGCCGATGAGGGCGATGACCGTGGTGGTGGTGCTGGCGATCAGGGAGGGCAGGGACTCGGGGACGAGCACCTTGCGGACGATGGTCCAGGTGTTGCCGCCCATGGACTGCACGGCTTCCACGAGCCCGCCGTCCACCTCGCGCACGGCCGTCTCGACGAGGCGGGCGAAGAACGGGATGCCGCCGATGGCGAGCGGCACGACCGCGGCGGCGGTGCCGATCGTGGTCCCGGTGACCCAGCGGGTGAAGCTCATCAGGGCGACCATCAGGATGATGAACGGCAGCGAGCGGCCGACGTTCACGATCTGGCCGATCACCTTGTTGGCGACGACGTTCTGGAGCAGGCCCCCGCGGTCCGTGAGGACGAGGAGGAGGCCGAGCGGGAGGCCCACGACGACGGCGATCAGGGTGGACCAGAGCACCATGTCGAACGTCTGGGAACACGCGTCCGACAACAGCGGCTGCATCTCGGACCAGGTCACTTGGCACCTTCCTTGACCAGTACGGGCTCCTGGCCCACGACGTCGATCTGCAGTCCCTGCTCGCGCAGGAAGCCGATGGGCACCACGTTGTCCTCGTAGCGGCCGGGCAGCTCGATGCGCATCCGGCCGATCTGGAGGCCGCCGACGGTGTCGATCGCGGCACCGAGGATCGAGATGTCGATGTTGTAGGTGCGGGAGAGCTGGGAGATGACCGGCTGGGTCGCGGCCTCGCCGTGGAAGGTGACGTCGAGGACGGTGCGCTCCGTGCCGGTGCGCTCGCCGCTCACCGGGAACAGTGCGGCGGCCAGCTGGGAGCCGGGGGTCGCCAGCAGCTCGCTGACCGTGCCGGACTCCACGATCCGGCCCCGCTCCATCAGGGCGGCCGAGTCGCAGATCGACTTGACCACGTCCATCTCATGGGTGATGAGCAGGACGGTGAGGCCGAGCTGCCGGTTCAGGTCGCGCAGCAGCTGGAGGATGGAGCGGGTGGTCTCCGGGTCCAGGGCGCTGGTGGCCTCGTCGGAGAGCAGCACCTTGGGGTCGCCGGCCAGGGCGCGGGCGATGCCGACGCGCTGCTTCTGGCCGCCGGAGAGCTGGGCGGGGTAGCTCCTGGCCTTGTCGGCGAGGCCGACCAGGTCGAGCAGTTCGAGCGCCTTGCGGGAGCGTTCCTTCCCGGACGTGCCGAGGATCTCCAGCGGCAGCTCGACGTTGTCCTGCACGGTCCGCGAGGACAGCAGGTTGAAGTGCTGGAAGACCATGCCGATCCGGCTGCGGGCCTGGCGCAGTTCCCGGCCCGCGCGCGGTCCGCGTCCGGCCAGGGCGGTGAGGTCCTGTCCGGCCACGGTCACGGTGCCGGAGGTGGGACGCTCCAGCAGGTTGACGCAGCGGATGAGCGAGGACTTGCCGGCGCCGGACTGGCCGATGACGCCGTAGACCTCGCCTTCGCGGACGTGGAGATCGACGCCGTCGAGGGCGGTGACCTCGCGGCCGCGGGAGCGGTAGACCTTGGTGAGGCCCGATGTGGTGATCACAGGATTTCCGTCACTGTCGAGTGCGCGGGCGCGGGTGTGCCCGGACACGGGTGCGTTGCGTGCGTTCATGGGGTACGCGGCACGGTTCTCGGGGTGGCGGTGCGGCGGGGAGAACGTCGTGTGCGCGCGGCGGCCCTCGGTCACACGCGCCCCGGACGGGGCGCGGGACGGGTCGCGGCTCTCGCTTCGGGGCGCGAGGCTCAGGTGGTGCGGGGGCCCTCTAGAAGGCGCACATTCGACACGGACACAGACAAACAGCACCGGGCGTCATGGGCGCCCCGGTCGCAGGGATGCGGCTGCTCGTCGTGGTCATGCGGCCCAGTAAAGCAGAAGCTCGCCGGGGATCGGTGGCCGCTGTCCGCATAATGGACAGCGGCGGACACCTCGGGGCGGGTCCGGCCGCCGCCGGGGGCCTCCGCTCCCCCGCCGGTGACCAGTGCGCGCAAGGCCGCGCGGCCGTCCCCGACGAGACCGGCGTCCCCTCCTTCGCCCCCGCGGGCTGTGGCCAACGCCACGGTCCGCGTGCCGGACCCCGCGGCGTACGGCGGGGTCGGGGGCGTTGGTCCGATTCCGCCGTAATAAGGTCACCGCATGCTCACTGTCCTGACGCTGGTGACCGGGGTCGCCGCGCTGCTGCTCGCCGCGTGGTGCGGCTGGGCCGCCTACCGTGACCAGCCGACGAAGGACTGGCACCTCATCGGCATGGCCGTGGTGTCGCTGCTGGCCGCGATCCAGCTGGTGATCGGGATCGTGCAGCTGGCGCGGGGCGAGAAGCCGGCGCAGGGGACCACGATCTTCGTGGCGTATCTGCTGGGCGCGTTCGCGTGCGTGCCGGCCGCGGGGTTCATGTCGCTGGCCGAGCGGACCCGGTGGGGTTCGGTGACGGCCGCGGCGGGCGGAGTGGTGCTGGCCGTGCTTCAGGTCCGGCTCTTTGACATCTGGGGAGGCTGAGGATGACGACCGTCGAGGAGAAGCCGGCCCGGTTGATCAGCGGGCCGGGCATGCTGCTGGTGTGGTTCTACGGCGTGATGGTCGTCGGGGCGGTGTCGCGTTCCGCGTTCCAGATCGCGACGGACTTCGGGCGGGCGCCGCTCGCCTATTCGCTCTCCGCGGTGGCGGGACTGGTGTACGCGTTCATCACGTACACGCTCGTGCGGGGCGGGGAGACGGCGCGGCGGGCGGCATTGGTCTGCTGCGGGGTCGAGTTGGCGGGTGTGCTGCTCGTCGGCACGTGGACGGTGGTCGACAGCTCCGCGTTCCCCGACGCCACGGTGTGGTCCGACTACGGGATGGGGTACGTGTTCATTCCCGTGCTGCTTCCTCTGTCCGCGCTGTACTGGTTGCGGAAGGCGCGGTCGCAGGGAGCTGGTTGAGGCGCGGCGGAGCCGCACCCCGGTACGGCGCCCCTTCGGGGTGCGCTGGTCACGCCGTGGCCACATACGTGGCCGCCTGCTTCTCCAGCACGATCAGCTCGACCCCGTCCGTGCCCCGCACCCGGCCCACCGGCTCGTAACCGACGCGGCGGTAGAGGCGGAGGTTGCCCTCGCTGCGGTGGCCGGTCTGGAGGCGGAAGCGGGTGGCACCGCGCTGCCCGGCCAGCTCGGCCTCGGCGGCGCGCAGCAGGCGGGCGCCGATGCCGTGGCCCTGGAGGCGGGGGTGCACGCACAGGCGGGTGATGGCGGCGGAGCCGTCCTCCGCGATCCTGCCGCGTACGGCGCCCACCACCTCGTCGCCGAGCCGGGCGACGAAGACGCACTCGACGCCGATCTCCCGGCGGATGGCGTCGAGGCTCTCGACGAGCGGGTCGATGCGGTAGTTGCCGTACAGCTGCGCCTCGCTCTGGAAGCACAGGTACTGGAGGCGGAAGACATCCTCCGCGTCCTCGTCGGTCGCCACCGAGATGGTCACGCTCATGCCCATGTGCGCATGCCTCCCGCTCACCTGATCACTGACATCCCCACACTCCTATCCCCGCGTCCGGCGGGAGGCAACCTTCGTCGTGCGGGGACGCCCTGTGACATAGCCAACTCCCCGCGGTCCGTCGGCGTACCGGGGCGTTCCGGGAGATCGCGGGGAGGCTCGGGGCGGCGGGAGGCGCGGGTCAGCGCAGGAAGTCGGCGCGGGCGAGGACGCCGGTGTCGGCGTTGTCGGTGAAGACGCCGTCGATGCCGGTCGCGAAGTACGCCTTGAAGGCGCCGAACGGGTCGCCGTAGCCGTCGGCCGCGCTGCCCTTGCGGAACTCGGCGGGCAGGAAGGGGTTTTCGTTGCGCATCGTGTAGGGGTGCAGGATCAGGCCGACCCGGTGCGCGTCGGAGACCAGGGTGGAGGGCCTGCCGAGGGAGCCGTCCGCCTTCCTGGGGATGACGAGGTCCAGGGTGGGGCCGATGCCCTGGGCGTAACCGGCGATCTCCCGCAGGCCCTTGGGGGTGATCAGGTCGGCGACGGTGCGGGGGTCGCCCGCCGCCACGAAGTCCCAGGGGCGGCTGTCGGCCGTGGACAGCAGCACCACGAGCGGGTTGTCGACGAGCTGGTTCAGCCGCTGGATGCTGGTGGGCTCGAACGACTGGAGGATCACCGGGGAGTTGCGGGTGTCCTTGCCGTACTTGTGCAGCAGCTTGGCCACCCGCTCCTCCAGGGAGAGGCCCCGTTCGCGGAAGTAGGTGGGGTGCTTGGTCTCGGGGTAGATCCAGACCTGCTTGCCGCGCTTGCGGGTCTGCTCGTCCTGCCACTTCAGGACTTCCTCGAAGGTGGGGATCTCCCAGCGGCCGTTGTAGAGCGTGTTGTGCGGCCGGTTGTCCGGGATGCGCTCGATCGCACGCAGCGTCTTCAGCTCGGCGAGGGTGAAGTCCTCGGTGAACCAGCCGGTGGTGGGGACGCCGTCGAGCACTTTGGTGGTTTTGCGGCCGGCGAACTCGGGGTGGTCCGCGACATCGGTGGTGCCGCCGATCTCCGGTTCGTGCCGGCAGACCAGATGGCCGTCCTTGGTGGGGCACAGGTCGCCGGCCTCCACGATGTCGGCGCCGAGGTCGAGGGCCAGCTCGTAGGAGCCGAAGGTGTGCTCGGGGCGGTAGCCGCTGGCGCCGCGGTGGCCGACGATGGTCGGCACCGGCAGGCCCTTGAGCCCGCGCGCGGTGCGCTTGGCCGCCGGGGCCTCGGCGGCCCTGGCGGTGCCGGCCAGTCCGAGGACGGCGCCGCCCGCGCCCAGCATCGCGGCGCCGAGGAGCGCCCGCCGTCCCGTGACCTGCGGCTGCGTCTCGTCCGTACGCTCGGTTCCCATGGCGGCCTCCTGCCGTCGTCTGTCTTCTTCGCTCATCAGTCCGATGCTCATCAGTCCGGGAGGATCGTAGGGGCGCGCATATGACAGGGAGGCGGCTTCGCGTCGAACTCGCGGGTGCCTGTGTATGGCCCGTGCGTGCGGGCAGGTGACGGGGTGTCGCCCAGGGGGACGAAGCGAGCGATGTCCGTCACATCGGCACCGGCGCACCACCCGCCGTCCGCCGGGCGTCACCGCAGGTAAACCCGCGTCAACACTTCGTAAGACCTCGGTGAACCGCTCGTTCCCGATGTGCGTTCGCCGCGAGGCCGCGAGTAATGTCCTCACCTGCACAGACTCATATCGCTCCCCTGACATCGGAGGACCCGTTGTCCCGCTTCCGCCTCATCAAGGCAGTGCTCGGACCGATCATGCGCCTGATGTTCCGCCCACAGGTGGAGGGCGCGGAGCACATTCCGGGGGACGGCCCGGTGATTCTGGCCGGAAACCACCTCACCTTCATCGACTCGATCGTGCTGCCGGTCGTCACGAAGCGTCAGGTGCTGTTCATCGGCAAGGACGAGTACGTCACCGGCAAGGGCGTCAAGGGCCGGCTCATGGCGTGGTTCTTCACCGGGGTCGGCATGATCCCGGTGGACCGGGACGGCGCGAACGGCGGAGTCGCGGCGCTCATGACGGGGCGGCGGGTCCTGGAGGAGGGGAAGGTCTTCGGGATCTACCCGGAGGGCACCCGCTCCCCCGACGGCCGTCTGTACCGGGGGCGCACGGGCATCGCCCGGCTGACCCTGATGACCGGCGCGCCGGTGGTGCCGTTCGCCATGATCGGCACCGACAAGCTCCAGCCCGGCGGCAAGGGCATGCCGCGGCCCGGCAAGGTCACCGTCCGGTTCGGCCCGGCGATGGAGTTCTCCCGCTACGACGGCATGGACCGCGACCGCTATGTGCTGCGCGCCGTCACCGACTCCGTGATGACCGAGGTCATGCGGCTGTCGGGGCAGGAGTACGTCGACATGTACGCCACCAAGGCGAAGGCCGCCTGAGCCTGAGGCGGCAGATGGACGCGGGCCGTTCCGGTTGCACTGGGGCGGCCCGCGTTCGTCCGTCTGCCGGTGTGAATCTGCCCCGGCGACAGCGGCATTCGGCCTACGCCCCCGAGCGCGTGATCCACCGGACATGTCTGATGCAGACATGGATACACCTTCGCGGCGAACCCTCCTCCGTGTCCCGATCGCAGCCGTCGGCGCGGGTTTCCTGGCGGCTTGCGGCTCCGGTTCAGGACCCGAGAGCCGCTCCGGCCCGCACCACGCGGACACCGGTCCCCTCGGGGCGGGCGTCGTGGGGAACTTCGTACCGGCGGGGCCCAAGGGGTACGTCAACCCGTCGGACCCGGAGGTCCTCGCCACCGAGCGCAAGCGGGGGGCGGGGCGGGTGCGCACGTACCGGTTCACCGCAGCGGAGGCCGAACTGGACCTGGGCGGGCGCTCGGTGCGCACCTGGGCGTACAACGACACGGTGCCGGGGCCGCTGGTCCGGGTGACCGCGGGCGACATCCTGGACCTGACGCTCGCCAACCGGCTGCCGACCACCACCACCCTGCACTCCCACGGGGTGCGGCTGCGCTGCGACATGGACGGCGTCCCCGATCTGACGCAGCGGCCGATCCCGGCCGGTACGGACTTCCGCTACCGCTTCAGCGTGAAGCACCCCGGCACGTATCTGCTCCACTCCCACGTCGGGATGCAGCCCGACCGCGCGCTGTACGCGCCGCTGGTCGTGGACGACCCCAAGGAGACGCTCGGCTACGACAAGGAGTGGATCGTCGTCCTGGACGACTGGCTCGACGGCGTGGACGGCTCCACCCCCGACAGCGTGCTCGAACAGCTCAAGCCGGGCGGCTCCGGGATGGCCGGCATGGGCATGGGCCCGGAGCACCCGCACGCGAACGGGAGCGCCTCCCCCGGTGCGAGCAGGTCGGCCAAGGCGAAGTCGGCGCCGTCCGCGAGGGCCGGCGGCGGCCCCGACCGGGTGCTGCGCGACTCGCACAGCCGGATGCTGGACGGCGATGGCGGCAGCGTCGACTATCCGTACTACCTCGCCAACGGGCGCCTGCCGCACCAGCCCCAGGAGTTCCGCTGCCGTCCCGGCGACCGCATCCGGGTCCGCTTCGTCAACGCCGGTTCGGAGACGGCCTTCCGGGTCTCGCTCGGCGGCCACACCATGACGGTCACGCACACCGACGGCTACCCCGTGCGGCACAAGGACACCGACGCCCTGCTCATCGGCATGTCCGAGCGGTACGACGTGCTGGTGACCGCCAAGGACGGCTGCTTCCCGCTGGTCGCGCTGGCCGAGGGCAAGAAGGGCAACGCGCTCGCCGTCCTGCGCACCGACAAGGGCAGAAACCTTCCGGCACCGGATGTCCGCCCCAGGGAGCTGGACGGCGAGTGCGTGCCCGCGCGGCGGCTGGTGCCGGCCGACTCGGTGGCCCTTCCGGAGCGGGAACCGGACCGCCAGATGCGTATCAAGATCACCGGCAGCATGGCGAAGTTCGACTGGGGCTTCGACCACAAGCCGTACGACGTCCGGCAGCGGCACGAGATCCACGCCGGGGAGCGGGTGCGGCTCACGCTCATCAACGCGACGGACATGTGGCACCCGATGCACCTGCACGGCCACACCTTCGCCATGACGGGGCTGGACGCGGTGGGGGCGCGCAAGGACACCGCGCTGGTGCTGCCGCACCGCAAACTGGTGGTGGAATTCGACGCGGACAACCCCGGTCTGTGGATGGTGCACTGCCACAACCAGTACCACTCGGAGAGCGGGATGATGACGATCCTCGGCTACAAGCGGTGAGGGGGCGCCGAGCGAGCCGGGCTCACTCGGCGTTCTCCAGCTTCTGCCCCTTCAGCAGGAACCACGCCGCGACCGCCGTGCCCAGCAGGACCGCCGCGCCCGCGCCCGAGGCCAGGTGGAGGCCGTGGACGAAGGCGTCGCGGGCCGCGTCCAGCATGGGGCCGGCCGTCCGGGAGGGCAGGTGGTCCGCGGCCTCCACCGCCGCGCCCAGCGAGTCGTGGGCGCCCGGCGGGGTGCCGGCCGGGCCCTGGAAGCCGCCGTAGACGGCGGTCACGATGGAGCCGAGGAGGGCGATGCCCAGGGCGGCGCCCAGCTCGTAGGCCGTCTCGGAGACCGCGGAGGCGGCGCCCGCCTGGTCCCTGGGGACGCTGGAGAGGATGACGTCGGCGGTGACCGTGAAGGACAGGCCCGCGCCGACGCCCACCACCAGCAGGGCGGCGCCGAGCACCGGGTAGCCCGTGTTCTGGCCGAGCGAGGTCAGCGCGGCCAGGGACAGGCCGACCGCGGCAAGGCCGGCCGAGACCGCCGAGCGGACCGAGAAGCGCCGGGCGGCGCTGCCCGCGAGCAGTCCGGCCACCACCGCGCCGACGGCGGCGGGCAGTTCGGCGAGGCCCGCCTCGAACGGGCGCCTGGACTGGACGAGTTGGAGGTACTGAGAGAGGAAGAAGACCAGGCCGGACATGCCGAGCACGGTCAGCAGGTCGGCGAGGACCGCGCCGCTGAAGCCGCGGTGCCGGAACAGCCGCATGTCCAGCAGCGGGATCGGCATGGTCAGCTGGCGGCGCACGAAGCCGTACAGCGCGCCCGCGCCCAGCAGACCGGCGGCGAGCGTGGGCCAGGAGAAGCCGTGGGTGGCCGCCTCCTTGACGGCGTAGACGACGCCGATCATGCCGACGAGCGACAGCAGCACACTGGCGAGGTCCCAGGGGCCCGGCTCGGGGTTGCGGGACTCGGGCAGGGTGCGGATGCCGACCAGGACGAGGACCGCCATCACCGGCAGGTTGATCAGGAAGACCGAGCCCCACCAGAAGTGCTCCAGCAGGAAGCCGCCGGCGATGGGACCGACCGCCGTACCCGCCGAGGCCGTCGCGCCCCAGATGCCGACGGCGAGGCTGCGCTCGCGCGGGTCGTGGAAGAGGTTGCGGATCAGGGCGAGGGTGGCCGGCATCAGGGTCGCGCCCGCGACGCCGAGCAGCGCCCGCGCCAGGATCATCAACTCCGGTGTCGTGGCGTAGGCGTTGAGCACGGAGACCGCGCCGAACGCGGTGGCGCCGCAGAGCAGGATCCGCTTGCGGCCGATCCGGTCGCCGAGGCTGCCCATGGAGACCAGCAGGCCCGCGATGACGAAGGAGTAGACGTCACCGATCCACAGCAGCTGGGTGCCCGAGGGGTGCAGGTCCTCGCTGATGTAGGGGGTGGCCAGGCCGAGGACGGTGGCGTCGACGGCCACCAGCAGCACGGCCAGGACGAGGACGCAGAGCGCGAGCCAGCGGCCCGGACGCTTCTCCACCTCCGCCACGCTTGCCGGCTGCACGGTGCTGGTCATGGTTCCTCTCTCCGTAGCGCGCCGCCGAGCAGCAGCTCGGCGACCATGGTCGGGAAGTCACGGGCGGCCACGCGGCCGTCCAGGGTGGCCCAGGCGCAGGAGGCGGTCAGGCCGTACAGCGCCTCGGTGAGCCAGACGGGGCTGAGATCGATGCGGAACTCGCCGGCCTGCTGCCCGCGCTGGAACAGCGCGCCGATCCGGCCGTCGAGGCGCTGCCAGCCGTCGTTCTGCCGGTCGCCCTCCCACAGCTGGCTCTCGCCGTACAAGAAGGCGAGCAGTCCCGCGGCCGGCTGGATCTCGCGGACCAGCCTGCGTACGGCGTCGGTCGCGGACCCCCCCTCCGGGCGGGCCCGGTCCAGCGCCGCCTCGCACTCCGCGATGCCGAGCGCCTCCAGCGCCCGTACGAGCGCGTCGCGTCCGGCGAAGTGCCGGTGCAGGGTGGCCCGGCTGATCCCGGCGGCCCTGGCGACCTCGTCCATGGTCGCGGTGGACTTACGGGTCAGCAGGGCGGCTGCGGCGCGCAGCACATGGTCTCGATCCAGGGCCATGAGACAAGGATAACCCAAGTGAGACATGAATGTCTCACTGCAGGCGAGCGTGACTCATCGCCGCTGGTCAGCGGTGCCAGCGGGGGTCCTCAGCGAGGCGTTCCGGTCAGTGCCAGGGCAGCTCTCCGCGCCGCTCCCAGTAGGCGGCCGGCTCCTCCGTGAGCGTGGCGAGGCGGGTCATCCGGTCCGCGTCCAGTTCGACGGCGGGGGCGTGCAGGTTGGAGGCGAGCTGGGCGAGGGTCGCGGCGCCGGAGAGGACGACGCCCACCCAGGGCCGGCGCAGGATCCAGGCGAGGGCGACGGCGTCGCAGCCCAGCCCTTCCTCGGCGGCGATCGCCTTGAGGATCTCGGGGGCGTTCGGGCCGGCGAGGCGCCCGTTGGCCATGCCCTCCTTGACGATCACGGTCAGCCCGGCGTCATGGGCCTCGGCGAGGGCGGGGGCGGCGGAGTGCTCCAGGATGTTGTACGTCGACTGGACGGTACGGAACAGGGGCGCGCCGTCGACCGTCACCTCCAGGGCGGCACGGACGGTGTCCGCCTGCCGGGGGCCGCTGGTGGAGAAGCCGATGGTCACTCCCTGGGCGGCGGCCTCCGCGAGCCTCGCGTGGAGTTCCTTGTCGGTGAGGGCCGGACTGTCCGGGGTGAGCGAGTGGATCTGGTAGAGGTCGAGCCGGTCGCCGAGCAGCGCCTCGGTCTCGGCGCGCTGGCGCTCGTAGGTCGCCAGGGTGTGGTCCTTGACCTCGTGCCGCTCGGCGTCGGTGGACCAGTCGGCGGTGTAGGTGTAGCCCCACTTGCTGCCGATGACGACGTCGTCGACGCCGGGGCGCTCCGCCAGCCACTCGGCGAGGAACTCCTCCGAACGGCCGTAGGAGCGGGCGGCGTCGAAGTAGCGGACGCCCTGGGCGTAGGCGGCGTCGAGGAGTTCGTGGGTGCGGGTGCGCAGGGCGTCGACGCTGCGGTCGGCACCGAGGTCCTCGTCGCGGCCGAGGTTGATGTAGCCGGGGCGGCCGACGGCGGCGAGACCGAGGCCGATGTGGCAGGTCGGGGTGGTGGCGGTCGCCAGGCGGGCGAAGGGCATCGCGGGCTCCGTTGGGTCGGCTCCGGTTCGGCTCCGGTTCACGACCAACGTATCCCGCGAGGCCCGTCGGTTCGGCCGGGTACGCGGGTGGCGCGGCTGTCGCGCGGCGGGTGGGGCGTGGTCGCTCGCGCGGTTCCCCGCGCCCCTAACGGGGCTTTTTCTCCTCCGCCCACTGGTGCTGCCGGGCCACGTCCGCCTTGACCTCGGCGAGCTGGACCGCGACCGCGCTGGGAGCCGTGCCGCCGCGGGCGTTGCGGGAGGCGAGGGCGCCGGGGACGTTCAGGACGGTGCGGACCTCGGGGGTGAGGTGGGCGGAGATCTTGGCGAACTGCTCGTCCGTCAGCTCGTCCAGCTCCTTGCCCTCGGCCTCGGCGGCCTTGACGCACTCCCCCGCGACCTCGTGCGCCACCCGGAAGGGGACGCCCTGGCGGACCAGCCACTCGGCGATGTCCGTGGCGAGGGAGAAACCGGCCGGGGCCAGCTCCTCCATCCGCTCGCGGTGGACGGTGAGGGTGGCCATCATCCCGGTGAACGCGGGCAGCAGGATCTCCAGTTGGTCGCAGGAGTCGAAGACCGGCTCCTTGTCCTCCTGGAGGTCGCGGTTGTAGGCGAGGGGCAGGGCCTTGAGCGTGGCGAGCAGACCGGTCAGATTGCCGATCAGGCGGCCGGACTTGCCGCGGGCCAGCTCCGCGATGTCCGGGTTCTTCTTCTGCGGCATGATCGAGGAACCGGTGGAGAACGCGTCGTGGAGGGTGACGAAGGAGAACTCCTTCGTGTTCCAGATGATGATCTCCTCGGCGATCCGGGAGAGATTCACGCCGATCATCGCGGTGATGAAGGCGAACTCCGCGACGAAGTCCCGCGAGGCCGTGCCGTCGATGGAGTTGGCGGCGCTGCCGTGCTCGAAGCCGAGGTCCGCGGCCACCGCCTCCGGGTCCAAGCCCAGCGAGGAGCCGGCGAGGGCGCCCGAGCCGTACGGCGACACGGCCGTGCGCTCGTCCCACTGGCGCAGCCGCTCGGCGTCACGGGACAGGGACTGGACGTGGGCGAGGACATGGTGGGCGAACAGCACCGGCTGGGCGTGCTGGAGGTGAGTGCGGCCGGGCATCGCCACGTCCGGGTGGGCCTCGGCCAGGCCGATCAGGGCGTCCTGGAGGTCGGCGATCAGGCCGCCGATGATCCGGGCGTGGTCCCGCAGGTACATCCGGAAGAGGGTGGCCACCTGGTCGTTCCGGGAGCGGCCGGCGCGGAGTTTGCCGCCGAGGTCCGGACCGAGGCGCTCCAGCAGGCCGCGCTCCAGAGCGGTGTGCACGTCCTCGTCGGCGATGGTGCCGGTGAAGGAGCCGTCGGCGACGTCCGCCTCCAGCCGGTCGAGACCGGCGATCATGCGCGTCAGCTCGTCCTCGGTGAGGAGTCCCGCCTGGTGCAGCACGCGGGCGTGGGCGCGCGAGCCGGCGATGTCGTAGGGCGCGAGCCGCCAGTCGAAGTGGACGGAAGCGGACAGCTTCGCCAGGGCCTCGGCGGGACCGTCGGCGAAACGGCCGCCCCAGAGCCGTACGTCACCGCTGTTGCTGCTCACTGCGTTGCTCCTCGGGAGATGTCTCTGTGCCACCGCCTCCCCGCCCTTGCGGGTGGGGAGGCGGCCGTCAGTGTGATGCGTGTGCGAGGCGGACCCGCGAGGGGCCGCGGGGTTACGCCAGATCCCGCTTGGCGGCGATCTTCGACGACAGGCTGTAGATGTCGATGAAGCCCTTGGCCGCCGCCTGGTCGAAGGTGTCGCCGGTGTCGTACGTGGCGAGGTTGAAGTCGTACAGGGACGACTCGGAGCGCCGGCCGGTGACGACCGCGCGGCCGCCGTGCAGGGTCATCCGGATGTCGCCGTTCACCTGCTGGTTCGCCTCGTCGATGAAGCCGTCCAGGGCGCGCTTGAGCGGGGAGAACCACTGGCCGTCGTAGACCAGCTCGCCCCAGCGCTGCTCGACCTGGCGCTTGTAGCGGGCCAGCTCGCGCTCGACCGTGACGTTCTCCAGCTCCTGGTGGGCGGTGATCAGGGCGATGGCGCCGGGGGCCTCGTAGACCTCGCGGGACTTGATGCCGACCAGGCGGTCCTCGACCATGTCGATCCGGCCGATGCCCTGGCCGCCCGCGCGCTCGTTGAGCTGCTGGATGGCCTGGAGGACGGTGACGGGCTTGCCGTCGATCGCGACCGGGACGCCCTGCTTGAAGCTGATGACGACCTCGTCGGCCTCGCGCGGGGTGGCGGGGTTGGAGGTGTACTCGTAGATGTCCTCGATCGGGGCGTTCCAGATGTCCTCCAGGAAGCCCGTCTCGACGGCGCGTCCGAAGACGTTCTGGTCGATGGAGTACGGGGACTTCTTCGTGGTGGCGATCGGGAGCTGCTTGGCCTCGCAGAAGGCGATCGCCTTGTCGCGGGTCATCGCGTAGTCGCGGACCGGGGCGATGCACTTCAGGTCGGGGGCGAGGGCCACGATGCCGGCCTCGAAGCGGACCTGGTCGTTGCCCTTGCCGGTGCAGCCGTGGGCGACCGTGGTGGCGCCGTGCTTCTTGGCGGCGGCGACGAGGTGCTTGACGATCGTCGGCCGGGAGAGGGCGGAGACCAGCGGGTAGCGGTCCATGTACAGGGCGTTGGCCTTGATCGCCGGGAGGCAGTACTCGTCGGCGAACTCGTCCTTGGCGTCGGCGACCTCGGCCTCGACCGCGCCGCACGCGAGGGCGCGCTTGCGGATGACGTCCAGGTCCTCGCCGCCCTGGCCGACGTCGACCGCAACGGCGATGACCTCGGCGCCCGTCTCCTCGGCGATCCAGCCGATGGCGACGGAGGTGTCCAGACCGCCTGAGTAGGCGAGTACGACGCGCTCGGTCACGGGTTTCTCCTCACAGTGCATTCGCTGACATGCATGAGTATGCAGAACTCCGCATGATTCGTCAATCACCCCTCCGGGTGACATGGCCGGAGGGGTGATCCCGGACGGACTGTCCGGGCTGCCGCCGCCGCTGCGCCCGTCTAGCGTCTGAGCATGCGCCCCGGTGTCGTCGCCAGCCTCGTGTCCGCCTCCGTGCTCGGCCTGCTCGGGGCCGCGCCCGCTCCGGCACCGCGCGCACCGGGACCGGTGCCGCTGCCCGCGCGCCTCGCGGACACCGGCGGCAGCACCCAGCTGATCGTGGCGCAGGCGCCGGACACGTCGTCCACGACGGGCACGGTCACCTGGTGGGACCTGCGCGGCGGCACCTGGACGCAGGCCGGCTCCGCGCCCGCGCGGTTCGGGGCGAAGGGGCTGGTCGAGGGGGACGCGCGCACCCAGGGGACGGAGACGACGCCGACCGGGTTGTACGACCTTCCGTTCGCGTTCGGCATCAAGGCGGCGCCGGCCGGCACGCGGATCTCCTACCGGGCGGTGACGGAGAGTTCCTGGTGGTGCGAGGACAACGCGTCGGCGTCGTACAACCGCTGGACCGACCCGCTGCCAAGGGACTGCCGTGCCGCGGAGTCGGAGCGGCTGGGCGCGTATCGCGGGCCGTACGCGTACGGGCTCGTCGTGGGGTTCAACTACCACCGGCCGGTGCGGGGGCGCGGGGCCGGGATCTTCCTGCACGTCGACGGGGCGGGGGCGACGGCCGGCTGTGTGTCGGTGCCGGAGGATGCCATGCGGCGGATTCTGCGGTGGGTGGTGCCGGCGGCGGGGCCGCGTATCGCCATCGGCACCGAGGGCGGCGTCACAGCGGTTAGCCGGTACTGATCTCGCCGGTGCGCCCGTTTCGGCGGGACCGGGGGGCGGCGCGGCGCCGCGGCCCTCAGGCGGGCAGGCCGACCAGGAACGTCGTGCAGCCTGGTGCGCTCTCCACGTCCACCGTGCCGCCGTGCGCCTCCACCACCGCGGCCACGATGGAGAGGCCGAGGCCCGCGCCCGCGGCGGAGGTGTCGCCGTGGCGGCGGTGGTCGGCGCGGGTGAAGCGTTCGAAGACGGCGGAGCGGAGGCCCTCGGGGATGCCGGGGCCGTCGTCGTGGACGCGGAGCAGCACGGCGTCGGGGCCGGGGTCCAGGGTCAGGGTGACCTTGGTGCCGGCGGGCGTGTGCAGACGCGCGTTGGCCAGCAGGTTGGCCACCACTTGGTGGAGCCGGTGGGCGTCACCGGTGACCGTGACCGGGTCCTCCGGGAGGTCCAGGGCCCAGCCGTGGCCGGGGCCCGCGGCGCGGGCGTCGGTGACCGCGTCCAGGACCAGCCGGGTCAGGTCGACCGGGCCGCGCTCCAGCGGGCGGCCCGCGTCGAGGCGGGCGAGCAGCAGCAGGTCGTCCACCATCAGGCCCATCCGCGAGGACTCGGCGGCGATGCGCTCCAGGGCGCGGGTGACCTCCGGCGGAACCGGTCCGGGATGCAGCAGGCCCAGCTCGGCGTGGCCGCGTACCGAGGCGACCGGGGTGCGCAGCTCATGGCTGGCGTCGGCGGCGAACCGCCGCAGCCGCTCCTCGCTGGCGTGCCGTTTGGTGAGCGCGTCCTCGACATGGCCGAGCATGCCGTTGAGGGCCGCGGCGACCTGCCCGACCTCGCTGTGCGGCTCGGCGACGGGGGCCCGCGGGGGCAGCGCGACCACACCGCTGGCGAGCGGGAGTTCGCTGACCCGTGCGGCGGTGGCGGTGACCCGGCCGAGGGGGCGCAGGGACCAGCGGACCCAGAGGGCGCCGGTCACTCCGGCGGTCACCAGGGCGAGGCCGAAGACGACCCCGGCGACCAGCTCCAGGCGGTGCACGGCCGCCTCGACGGGCTTCAGCGGGAGCCCCGCCATCAGCACCTCGCCGTCGCGGCCGGGGGTGGCGACGACCCGGTAGTGGCCCAGGGCGGAGAGTTCGACGGTGTGCGGGCGGCCGTCGGCCGGGATCCGGGCGAGCCGTTGGGCGTCCCGCGCGGTCAGGGTGATGTTCAGGTCGACATTGAGATCGCCGGACCGGATGAGGCCCTTGTCCGTGACGGTGCGCCGCCGCAGGCAGGCGCCGAAGGTGCCGGTGGCCATCCGGCGGGTGTCGGCGGTCTCGTCGCCGTCGTGGTCGTCGGGCAGCTTGCCGTGGTGCTCCAGGCTCTCCGGGAACCGGGTGCCGACCTGGGCGAGCTGTTCGTCCAGGCGCTGGGTGAGAAAGCCGTTCAGCTCGACCACGGCGGCCACCCCGACCGCGGCGCAGCTCACCGCGAGCAGCACCACCAGGCCGAAGGTGATCCGGGCACGCAGGGTGCGGAAGCGGGGCAGCCGGCCGAAGAACCCCCCGGTCACCGGCCTCACCCGGTCACCGGCTTCAGTACGTACCCCGCCCCGCGCACGGTGTGGATCATGGGCTCGCGGCCGGCGTCGATCTTCTTGCGGAGGTAGGAGATGTACAGCTCGACCACATGGGCGCGGCCGCCGAAGTCGTAGGACCAGACCCGGTCGAGGATCTGCGCCTTGCTGAGGACGCGGCGCGGGTTGCGCATCAGGAAGCGCAGCAGCTCGAACTCGGTCGGCGAGAGCTCGATCAGCTCGCCGGACCGGGTCACCTCGCGGGCGTCCTCGTCCATCACCAGGTCGCCGACGACGAGTCCGGGGTCCTCCTCCGGCTCCGGGCGGCGGGCCATCCCGGCGCGGCGCAGCAGCCCGCGCAGCCGGGCCACGACCTCCTCCAGGCTGAAGGGCTTGGTGACGTAGTCGTCGCCGCCCGCGGTGAGCCCGGCGATCCGGTCCTCGACCGCGTCCCGCGCGGTGAGGAAGAGGACGCACACCTCGGGCTGGGTCTCGTGCAGCCGGCGCAGCACCGTGAAGCCGTCCATGTCGGGGAGCATCACGTCCAGCACGACCGCGTCGGGCGTCAGCTCGCGCGCGGCGGCGAGGGCGGCGGCACCGTCGCCGGCGGCGCGCACCTGCCAGCCCTCGTAGCGCAGGGCGCCGGTGAGCACCTCGGCGAGGTCGGGGTCGTCGTCCACGACGAGGACGCGCAGCGCGGTGCCGTCGGGGCGGGTGAGGGCCGGTCGGCCGGAACGGGTCGTGTTCATCGCGCCTCCCAGCATCGCCGGTGCGCGCGGCGGACGGTCGCGGCTCTGGCTCTGAGTTTCCTCTGAGTCCGCTCGGCGGGAATCGTATCCGCTGGTCAGGGCGGTTTGTGAGAGGTCTCTGAGACCTCTGTGAGAAAGCGCTCAGAGAACCGGGCACGGGGCCCTTCTCAGAGGTGCCTCAGAGCTGGGTCCCGCACAGTGGCTGCGCCGGCCGGGGCCCGGTCGGCGGACGAAGGGAACGGCACTGATGACAGCCGTGGACATGAGACGGGCGGCACCGCCCCGGCGAGGGATCGCCCGGCGCTCCCCCGCGGGGCCGCTGCTGGCCGCGCTGTGGGCGGGGGCGGCGGCCGTGATCGCGCTGTGGTGGGCGGACACCGCCTCCGTGGTCGGCGCGGCGGGCTGGCTGACCGGTGCGGGCAGGCTCGCCGGGCTGCTGTGCGGGTACGCCTGCGCGGTGCTGGTCGGCCTGATGGCACGGGTGCCGGCGCTGGAGAACCGGGTGGGCTCGGACCGGGTGGCCCGCTGGCACGCGATGGCCGGGCGGTACACGGTGTGCCTGCTGGTGGCGCACATCGGGCTGATCCTCGCCGGGTACGCGGCGCAGGACCGGGCGTCGCTGTGGCACGAGACGGTCAGCGTGGTGCTGGACTACCCGGACATGCTGAAGGCCACCGCCGGCACGCTGATCCTGTTCGCGGTGGGCATCACCTCGGCGCGGGCGGCCCGGCGGCGGATCCGGCACGAGTTCTGGTACCACGTCCATCTGCTGACGTACGCGGCCGTGTTCCTGGCCTTCTTCCACCAGGTGTCGCTGGGCGAGCAGTTCAACGGCGATCCGGTGGCGACCGCCGCCTGGTACGCGCTCTACCTCGGGGTCGCGGCGCTCGTGGGGTGGTTCCGGGTGCTCGCGCCGATCCGGCTCAACCGGCGCCACCGGCTGCGGGTGGAGTCGGTGCGGCAGGAGGCGCCGGGGGTGTTCTCGGTCGAGGTGCGCGGCCGGGATCTCGACCGGCTGGGCGCGCGCTCCGGGCAGTTCTTCCGGTGGCGGTTCCTCGCCAAGGGCATGGCCTGGACGTCCACGCCGTACTCCCTGTCGGCACCGCCGCGCCCGGACCGGCTGCGGATCACGGTGAAGGCGCTGGGCGACCACAGCGCGGCGGTGTCCACACTCCGGCCCGGCACCCGCGTGTGGGCGGAGGGTCCCTACGGCGCGCTGACCGCCGACCGGGCCACCGGCGGGCGGTCCCTGCTGATCGCGGCCGGTGTCGGCATCACCCCGCTGCGGGCCCTGTTCGAGACGCTGCCCGGCGAGGTCACGCTGCTGTACCGGGCGCGTTCGGCCGAGGACCTGGCGCTGGGCGCCGAGCTGGAGGCGATAGCGCGGTGGCGCGGCGCCGAGGTGCTGTACGCGCTGAACGGGCCGCGCGGCGAGCGCCCCCGCATCACCGCGGAGTCGCTGCGCGCGCGGTTCCCCGATCTGCCGGCCCGCGACGTGTACATCTGCGGGCCCCACGGGTTCGCGCGGGATGTGTACGAAACCCTGCGCGCGGCCGGTGCGCGGGACCACCGCATCCATCACGAGTCGTTCGAGCTGTGAGAGTTGTGAGGCCGAGGTCATGCACGCATTGAGGAAGAACCGCCCGCTGCGCCGCGTCGTGCTGGCGAGCGCCACGACGGTCTCCGCCGTGGTGCTGCTGCTGTCCCTGAAGCCGCACACCAGTCCCGGTCTCGTCGGGGGCGTGTCGGCTCCCGCCCCGCCGAGCGGCGCGGGCGCGCCGTCGTCGTCCGGGAGTTCCCCTGCGCCCGGTGGCGCCCCGGCCGCCTCGGGTGCCGCGAAGACCGTCACCGGAGAGACCGCGCAGACCCGCTGGGGCCCGGTCCAGGTACGGGTGACCATCAAGGACGGCAAGCTCACCGACGTGACGGCCCTCCAGTACCCCACGGCCAACCCGCGCGACCACGAGATCGCCGGCTACGCCCTCCCCCAGCTGCGGCGCGAGGCGCTGGCCGCGCAGAGCGCGCAGATCGACATGGTCTCGGGCGCGACCTACACCAGCACCGGCTACCGGCAGTCCCTCCAGTCCGCGCTGGACCAGGCCCGTGGGTGAGGCGGTGCGGCACGCGGAGGAGGTCATGGGGACCGTGTTCTCCTTCGAGGTGCGGGGCGGGGAGCCCGGTGCGGTGCGGGCGGTGCTCGGGGACGTCGTGGCCCGGCTGCACGACGTGGACGCGGTGTTCAGCACCTACCGGGAGGACAGCGAGGTCTCGCGGCTGGCCCGCGGTGAGACGGACGTGGAGCGGTGCGCGCCCGAGGTCGCGCAGGTGCTGGAGCTGGCGGCGCACGCGGAGCGGGTGAGCGGGGGGTGGTTCAGTGCGTGGTACCGGGGGGTGCTGGATCCCACCGGGATCGTGAAGGGCTGGTCGGCGGAGCGGGCGGCGCGGCGGCTGGCCGGGGTGGCGGGGGTGTCCGGGGTCAGCGTCAACGGCGGCGGGGACGTGCAGTCGCTGGGCGCGCCGGAGCCGGGGCGGCCCTGGCGGGTGGGGATCGCGGACCCGCTGCGGCCGGGCGGGCTGGCCGCGGTGGTGTCGGGGGCGGGCGAGCTGGCGGTGGCCACGTCGGGCACGGCCGAGCGGGGTGCGCACATCGTGGACCCGCGCACGAGGGAGCCCGCGGTGACGGACCTGGTGTCGGTGACCGTGGTGGCACCCCGCCTGACCTGGGCCGACTGCTGGGCCACGGCCGCGTTCGCGCGGGGCTCGCGGTCGGGGCTCGGCTGGCTGGAGTCGCTGCCCGGTGCCGAGGGACTGCTGCTGACGGCAGACGGCGAGGTGCTGCACACCACGGGGCTGGCCGCGTACATAGAGTGAAAATGGGTTGAAAGGGAAATTTTTTCTCCCAGGAGCCATCCCAGTCCCGTCCTCGGACGTACCCCCGGTGAACGAAATTTCCGGGAGGAACGTTATGTCCATCTTCAGCAGTCTGCTTCCCCGAGACGGCGGCCACGGCGGCCACGGACACGGCCGGGACCACAACGACGACCGGTTCGACGCCTTCGACCGGCACGACGACCACGGCGACCGGCACGGCGACCGGCACGGCGGCGACCACGGTCACGGCGGCCACGGTCATGGCGGCCACGGCGGCCACGGCGGCTACTGACCACCCCGCACAGGCTGAGCGGACCGGGACCCGGAGGACCCGGTCCGCCAGGCCGCTGTCCGAGGAACGGATCCCATGACGCGAGTCCTGCGGCGTCTGCTGTCCTGGGGAGACCCCGAGGACCCGTCCTCCGGGACCCCCGAAGCCTCCGGCGATGTCGTCGCCGCCGCGCCCCTCCTCTCGCCGCGCGCGGTCTTCCGCCGGTTCTGGCCCTACACCCGCGGCAACCGGCGCTGGCTGGTCCCGCTGCTGCTGCTCAGCCTGACCGGACCGGTCGTCGACGCCGGTGAGCTGTGGCTGTTCAAGAGCGTCGTGGACCAGGTGCTGGTCCCCCGGAACCTGGGCCCCTTCCTGTGGATCGCCCCGGCCTACCTGGGGCTGATCCTGTGCTCCGGCATCCTCGGGTTCGCCGACGAGATGACCTCCACCTGGGTCGGCGAACGGTTCCTGCTCTCCCTGCGCTGCGACGTCTTCCGGCATGTGCAGGGCCTGTCCCTCGGCTTCTTCGAGCGCCGCCGGCTCGGCGATGTGCTCTCCCGTGTCACGGGTGACGTGGACGCGGTCGAGACCTTCCTGCTGTCGGGCGTGGCGGACGCCCTGTACTACATGCTCCAACTGGCCGTATTCGCCGGCCTGTTGTTCTATCTGAGCTGGGACCTCACGCTGCTCGCGCTGGTCATCGTGCCGCTGTTCTGGGGCGCCGCCCGGCACTTCTCGCGGCTGATCAAGGACGCCTCGCGGGAGCGCAGACGGCGCACCGGATCGCTCAGCGCGATCGCCGAGGAAGTGCTCGGCAACGTCGCGCTCGTGCAGGCGTACAACCGGCAGGGCTGGGAGGCGCGCCGGTTCGAGCGGGAGAACGTGGGCCGGTTCCGGGCGGTGATGGCCTCGACGCGGATCAGGTCCCTGTACGCCCCCCTGGTGGAGATCATCGAGGTGGCGGGCGGGCTCGCGGTGCTGGGCCTCGGCACCTGGAAGCTCTCCCAGGGCCAGCTCACCCTGGGCGGCCTGCTGGTCTTCCTCGCCCTGATCGGCAAGATGTACAGCCCCGTGCACGGCCTGTCCGGGCTCGGCACCACCTTCTACACCGCCGCCGCCTCGGCCGAGCGGATCATCGAACTGCTGGACCAGCGGCCCCAGGTCACCGAGCGGGCCGGCGCCCGTCCCGTCGGCCGGGCGCGCGGGGCGGTGGAGTTCGACGGGGTCTGGTTCCGCTACCCCGGCACCACCCCCTGGGCCCTCTCCGGCGTGTCGTTCCGGGTGGCGCCCGGCGAAACGCTGGCGCTGGTCGGGGCGAGCGGCGCGGGCAAGTCCACGGCCGCGCGGCTCCAGCTGCGGTTCTACGACCCCGACCGGGGCGCGATCCGGCTCGACGGCACCGATCTGCGCGAGCTGCGCCTGGCCGATGTGCGCGAGAACGTCGCGGTGGTGCTCCAGGAGACCCTGGTCTTCCACGGCACCGTGCGGGAGAACATCGCCTACGGCCGCCCGGAGGCGTCCGAGGCGGAGATCGTCGCGGCGGCGCGGGCGGCGGACGCGCACGAGTTCATCGAACGGCTCCCGGACGGCTACGACACCCTCGTCGGCCAGCGCGGCCGCACCCTGTCCGGCGGCCAGAGCCAGCGCCTCGCGATCGCCCGCGCGATGGTCAGGGACGCGCCCGTCCTGCTGCTGGACGAGCCGACCACCGGGCTCGACGCGGATTCGGGCCGCCGGATCATGGAACCGCTGCGCCGGCTGATGGCCGGGCGGACGACCATCGTCATCTCGCACAACCTGCTCACCGTGCGCGACGCCACCCGGATCGTGGTGCTCGACCGGGGCCGGGTCGTGGAGGACGGCGCCCACGGCGATCTGCTGGTGCGCGACGGGACGTACGCCCGGCTGCACCGGCTGAGCACCGGCACCGTGCTCTCGTAGCCCGGCCGGCCGTCACGTCAGCTGGGACGGCACATGGGGCTCCCGTGTCAGCACATGCCCGGTCTGGAGGTGGGCGCGGGCGAGGACCGTGCCGTCGGCGGAGGTCAGCCGGGCACCGTTGACCGCGTCCGCGTCGACGGGCACCTGCGCTCCCCAGTGGCCCTGCCCGTCGCGCACGGTGAAGTCGCCCACCCGCACGGTCGTGCCGTCGGAACGCTCCAGCACACAGCTGACCCGGCCGGTGTACGCGCTGCCGTGCCCGGCCAGGTCGACGGAGACGAAGATCCAGCCGGGGCTGCCGGGATGGGCGTAGACCTCGCCGATGGACGACCCGCCGGCCGAGTTCGCGGTCATGTCCCCGACCAGCATGGGCTCGGACTCCATGGTGTGCGGGGGCGAGGCGGTGACCGTCTCCACGGCGGTGCCGATGCCCCAGCCGGCGAACCCGGCGACCACCGCGAGACCGGCCGCGGCCGCCCCGAGCCGGATCCGGGAGCGGCGCGCCCGCCCGCGCAGGACCGTGAGGACCGGGGGGCGTGTGGCGTGCCCGCCCGCGGCCGCCTGCTGGGCGAGGCTGCGCGCCACCCGCGTCTCGAAGCCCAGCGGCGGCTCCTGGCAGGGCAGCAGTCCGATCAGCCGGTCGCCGACCAGGGTCAGCTGGCGGACGAACTCCCGGCAGTCCGCGCAGGTGTCCAGATGGGCGATCGCCTCCGCGCGCTCGCGTCCGGGCAGCACGCCCAGCGCCAGCTCGGCGCCGATCTCGCGCGTCTTCTCGCAGTTCGCGTCACTGGACATGGCCGCCTCGCTCCGGAGCCGACAGGGTGGTGCGCAGTTTGCCCATCGCCGCCCTGATGCGCGTCTTGGCGGTGCCCAGCGGGATCTGTTCCGTGTCGGCGACCTGCTGGGCGGTCATTCCGTAGACGCCGGCCATCATCAGGGCCCGCGCCTGCTCGCGGGGCAGCCGGGAGACGGCGGCCCGCAGCCGGGCGGATGCCTCGTCGGCCAGCGCCCACCGCTCGGGGGTCTCGGTGACGGTGCCGAGCAGGGCGTCGAGGTCCTCGGGGGCCACCGGCTCGGTGCGCCGGGCGCGTACGGCGTCGATGGCCAGGTTGTGCGCGATCGTGGTCAGCCAGGTGGTGACCGAGCCACGGCGCGAGTCGTAGATCTGCGCGTGCCGCCACGCGCGTTCGAACGTCTGCTGGGCGACGTCCTCGGCGAGCTGGCGGTCCCCGGTGACGGCCATGGCGACGCCGAAGACCCGGTGCTGGAAACGCCGTACGAAGACGACGGCCAGCTCCTGGTCTCCGGTGGCCAGCCCGGACAGCAGAGCCTCGTCCGGGAGGCGCCCCACGGGGAACCGCAAACCCGACACACCTCTTCATACGGCCGACGGCCACGGGGAGATTGCCGCTTCCATTCTCCGCCGGCTGGCCGGGCCCCGCATGCCGGTCGGGACCCGGCTCAGTGGCCGTTCTGCGCGAGCCTGAGCAGATGGTCCGCGAGCGCCTGGCCGCCGGTCGGGTCGCGGCTGATCAGCAGCAGGGTGTCGTCGCCCGCGATGGTGCCGAGGATGTCGTGCAGTTCGGCCTGGTCGATGGCCGAGGCGAGGAACTGGGCGGCGCCCGGCGGGGTGCGCAGCACGACCAGGTTGGCCGAGGCCTCCGCGGAGATCAGCAGCTCCTGGGACAGGCGCCGCATCCGCTCCTCCTTGGCGGACTCGCCGAGCGGTGCGCGCGGGGTGCGGAAGCCGCCCTCGCTGGGCACGGCGTAGATGAGGTCGCCGTCGTTGTTGCGGATCTTGACCGCGTTCAGCTCGTCGAGATCCCGGCTCAGCGTCGCCTGGGTGACGCTGAGCCCGTCGTCGGCGAGCAGCTTGGCGAGCTGGCTCTGCGAGCGGACCGGTTCCCGGTTGAGGATGTCCACGATCCGGCGGTGCCGTGCGGTGCGGGTCTGCGGCACGGCGGGCCCGGCACCTGTCTGCTGCTCGTGCTCCTGCGCCTGGCTCATCGTCGTCTCATTCTCCGGATCGTCCGTCCCCGCCTGCGTCGAGGATGCCGGGCAGCGCCTGGAGCAAGGCACCCGCCTCGTCGTCGCGCAGGTTCAGCGGAGGCATGAGCCGTACGACGTCGGGGGCGGGGGCGTTCACCAGGAACCCGGCCTCCTGGGCCGCCTGCTGCACCTGGTGCGCGCGCGGCCCGGTGAGCACGATACCCAGGAGCAGGCCCGCACCCCGGACATGGTCGACCAGGGGGTGGCCCAGCGCCTCGATGCCGTCGCGCAGCCGCTCGCCCTGCCGCTTCACGTTCTCCAGCAGTCCCTCGCCCTCGATGGTGTCGAGGACGGCGAGGCCGGCGGCGCAGGCGACGGGGTTGCCGCCGAAGGTCGTGCCGTGCTGGCCGGGCTGGAGCAGGTCGGCGGCGCGGCCGAAGGCGACGGTGGCGCCGAGCGGGAGGCCGCCGCCGAGCTGCTTGGCGAGGGTGACGACGTCGGGCAGCACGCCCTCGTGGGCCTGGTAGGCGAACCAGGTGCCGGTGCGGCCGACGCCGGTCTGCACCTCGTCCAGGACCAGCAGGGCACCGGTGGCGGCGGTGATGGCGCGGGCCGCCTTGAGATAGCCGGGCGGGGGCACCACGACGCCGTTCTCGCCCTGGATCGGCTCGATGATCACCAGGGCGGTGTCCGCGGTGACGGCCGCGGCCAGGGCCTGGGCGTCGCCGTAGGGGACGTGGGTGACCTCGCCCGGCAGCGGCCGGAAGGGGTCCTGCTTGGCGGGCTGCCCGGTGAGCGCGAGGGCGCCCATCGTACGGCCGTGGAAGCCGCCCTCGGTGGCGACGACATGGGTGCGCCCGGTGAGCCGGCCGATCTTGAAGGCGGCCTCGTTGGCCTCGGCGCCGGAGTTGCAGAAGAACACCCGGCCCTCGCGGCCGAACAGCTGGAGCAGCCGTTCGGCCAGCGCGATGGGCGGCTCGGCCATGAACAGGTTGGAGACATGGCCCAGGGAGGCGATCTGCCGGCTGACGGCGGCCACGATCGCGGGGTGGGCGTGGCCGAGCGCGTTGGTGGCGATGCCGCCGACGAAGTCGGTGTACGCGCGGCCCTCGGCGTCCCACACGGTGGCGCCCTCGCCGCGCACCAGCGGCAGACGGGGGGTGCCGTAGTTGTTCATGAGCGCGCCCTGCCAGCGCTGCGCCAGGTCCTGGTTACCCGTCTGATTCCCCGTCACGATGCGTCCTTTGCGGGCTCGTCGGGCACGACCATGGTGCCGATGCCCTCGTCGGTGAAGATCTCCAGCAGGATGGAGTGCTGCACCCGGCCGTCGATGACGCGGGCGGTGTGCACGCCGCCGCGCACGGCGTGCAGGCAGCCCTGCATCTTCGGGACCATGCCGGAGCTCAACTCCGGCAGCAGCTTTTCCAGTTGGGTCGCGGTGAGGCGGCTGATCACCTCGTCGGAGTGCGGCCAGTCCTCGTAGAGGCCCTCGACATCGGTGAGAACCATGAGGGTTTCGGCGCCAAGGGCCGCAGCGAGTGCCGCAGCCGCCGTATCAGCATTGACGTTGTAGACATGACCGTCGTCCTGGCTCCGGGCGATGGAGGAGACGACCGGGATGCGGCCGTCGGCGAGCAGGGCCTCGATGGCGCCGGTGTCGATCGCGGTGATCTCGCCGACGCGCCCGATGTCGACCAACTCTCCGTCGATCTCGGGCAGATGGCGGGTGGCGGTGATGGTGTGGGCGTCCTCGCCGGTGAGGCCGACGGCGAGCGGGCCGTGCTGGTTGAGCAGGCCGACCAGTTCGCGCTGCACCTGTCCGGCCAGCACCATCCGTACGACGTCCATGGCCTCGGCGGTGGTGACCCGCAGGCCGGCCTTGAACTCGCTGACGATGCCGTGCCGGTCGAGGGCGGCGCTGATCTGGGGGCCGCCGCCGTGCACCACGACCGGCTTGAGCCCGGCGTGCCGCAGGAAGACGACGTCCTGGGCGAAGGCGGCCTTCAGCTCCTCGTCCACCATGGCGTTGCCGCCGAACTTGATGACGACGATCTTTCCGTGGTGCCGGGTCAGCCAGGGCAGCGCCTCGACGAGGATCTGCGCCTTGGGCAGGGCCGTGTGCTTGCGGGTCGTGGTCATGAGGAGTAGGCGCTGTTCTCGTGGACGTAGTCGGCGGTCAGGTCGTTGGTCCAGATCGTCGCGGTCTCGGTGCCGGCGGACAGGTCGGCCACGATGTGGACCTCGCGGTAGCGCATGTCGACCAGGTCGCGGTCCTCGCCGACGGCGCCGTTCTTGCACACCCAGACGCCGTTGATGGCGACGTTGAGCTGGTCGGGCTCGAAGGCGGCGCTCGTGGTGCCGATCGCGGACAGGACGCGGCCCCAGTTGGGGTCCTCGCCGTGGATGGCGCACTTGAGGAGGTTGTTCCGGGCGATGGAACGGCCCACCTCGACGGCGTCCGCCTCACTGGCCGCGCCCACGACCTCGACCTTGATGTCCTTGCTGGCGCCCTCGGCGTCGCCGATGAGCTGGCGGCCGAGGTCGTCGCAGACCTGCCGTACGGCCTCGGCGAAGGCGTCCGGATCGGGGGTGACCCCGGAGGCGCCGGAGGAGAGCAGCAGCACGGTGTCGTTGGTGGACATGCAGCCGTCGGAGTCGACGCGGTCGAAGGTGACCCTGGAGGCGGCGCGCAGGACCTTGTCCAGGGTGGCACCGTCCACGTCGGCGTCGGTGGTGAGCACGACCAGCATGGTGGCGAGGCCGGGGGCGAGCATGCCGGCGCCCTTGGCCATGCCGCCGACGGTCCAGCCGTCCCCGGTCGCCACGGAGGTCTTGTGCACGGTGTCGGTGGTCTTGATGGCGATGGCGGCCTTCTCGCCGCCGTGCTCGGACAGCTGGGCGGCGGCGGTCTCGATGCCGGGGAGCAGCTTGTCCATGGGCAGCGGGACGCCGATGAGGCCGGTGGAGCAGACGGCGACCTCGATGGCGCCGCGCCCCAGCGCCTCGCCCGCCTTCTCGGCGGTGGCGTGGGTGTCCTGGAAGCCCTGGGGGCCCGTACAGGCGTTGGCCCCACCGGAGTTGAGGACGACGGCGGAGACCTGGCCGGCCTTCATGACCTGCTCGGACCACAGCACCGGCGCGGCCTTGACGCGGTTGGCGGTGAAGACGCCGGCGGCGGCCCGGCGGGGCCCGTCGTTGACCACGAGGGCCAGGTCGGGGTTGCCGTTTTGCTTGATCCCGGCGGCGATGCCCGCCGCCCGGAATCCCTTGGCTGCCGTGACGCTCACGGTGCGACTCCGATCGTGGAAAGCCCGGTGGTCTCGGCGAGACCGAGGGCGAGGTTCATGCTCTGGACGGCACCGCCGGCGGTGCCCTTGGTCAGGTTGTCGATGGCGCTGATGGCGATGATGCGGCCCGCGGCCTCGTCGTACGCGACCTGCACCTGAACGGCGTTCGAGCCGTGGACGGCGGCCGTCGCGGGCCACTGGCCCTCGGGCAGCAGGCGGACGAAGGGCTCCTCGGCGTACGCCTTCTCGTACGCGGCGCGCACCGCCTGCGCCCCCACTCCGTCGCGGGCCCTGGCGCTGCACGTGGCGAGGATGCCGCGGGGCATCGGGGCGAGGGTCGGGGTGAAGGAGACGGTGACCGGCTCCCCCGCGACCGCGCCGAGGTTCTGGATCATCTCGGGGGTGTGCCGGTGGCCGCCGCCGACGCCGTACGGCGACATGCTGCCCATGACCTCGCTGCCCAGCAGGTGCGGCTTGGGTGCCTTGCCCGCGCCCGAGGTGCCGGAGGCGGCGACGATCACGGCCTCGGGCTCGGCGATCCGCGCCGCGTACGCCGGGAAGAGGGCGAGGGTCGCGGCGGTGGGGTAGCAGCCGGGTACGGCGATCCGCCTGGTGCCGGTGAGGGCGGCGCGGGCGCCGGGGAGCTCGGGCAGGCCGTAGGGCCAGGTGCCGGCGTGCGGGGAGCCGTAGAACTTCTCCCAGTCGGCCGCGTCCGCCAGCCGGAAGTCGGCGCCCATGTCGATCACCAGCACGTCCGGGCCGAGCTGCTCGGCGACGGCGGCGGACTGTCCGTGCGGCAGCGCGAGGAAGACCACGTCGTGCCCGGCGAGGGCGTCGGCCGTGGTCGCGGCCAGCACCCGGTCGGCCAGCGGCCACAGATGCGGCTGGAGCGCCCCGAGCCGCTGCCCGGCGTTGGAGTTCCCGGTCAGGGTTCCGATCTCGACCTCGGGGTGCGCGAGGAGCAGCCGCAGGACCTCTCCGCCCGCGTACCCGCTCGCTCCGGCAACCGCCGCACGTACCGCCATGTCCGTCCTCCTCTGGATGGCATGACTATACGCATCTATGCACGTTTATGCAATGAGTATGCGGAGGGAATGGCCTCTCCACCGCGGGCTCCTTGGCGCCTGCGAGGGCGGCCGCTCACTTCTCGGCCGCCAGCCGCGGTGCGGTGCCCGGCAGCATGATCCAGCGGGAGACCACGAAGGTGACGGGGATCGCCGCCGCCGAGGCGAGCAGGGGGGCGAAGCGGCTTCCGGCGCGCAGCACGTCCACGATCACGTACACCCCCGCCGTGGTGATCACGAAATTCGCGGCGTTGGTCAGCGGGAACAGCAGGAATTTCCGCCAGGTCGGGCGGATGCGGTAGGTGAACCGCGCATTGAGGAAAAAAGAACCGACCATGCTCAGCGCGAAGGCGAGGACATGCGCGGCGAGATAGGGCAACCGGACGAGGAACAGCAGGTAAAGGCCGTAATACACGGCCGTGTTGAGCACGCCGACCACGGCGAAGGTGACGATCTGTCGCGCTATCAAGGAATGAGATCCTTCGTCCGTTCCACATTGGTCGCCTTCACCAGGAAGTGCGGGCGGCCCTTCACCTCGTAGTAGATGCGTCCGGTGTACTCCCCGATCACTCCCAGCATGACCATCTGTACACCGGCGAGGGCGGTGACCGCGGTGATGATGGTGACATAGCCGGGCGTCTGCACCCCGTGCAGCAGCGCGGCGACCACGATCCAGGCGGTGTAGAGCCCGGCGCACAGCAGCAGGCCGACGCCCAGCCAGAGGGCCGCGCGCAGCGGGCGGTTGTTGAAGGAGAGGACGCCGTCGAGGCCGTAGTCGAGCAGTCCGCGCAGGCTCCAGGAGCTGCTGCCGGCCTCGCGCACCGCGTTCTCGTACGCGAAGGTGGTGCTGGGGAAGCCGACCCAGGCGAACAGGCCCTTGGAGAAGCGGTTGTACTCGGTCAGGCCGAGCACCGCGTCCACCACCCGGCGGGACAGCAGCCGGAAATCGCCCACGCCGTCCACGAGTTCGACGTCGACCAGGCGGTTGACGAGACGGTAGTAGAGGCGGGCGGTGAGGGTGCGGGTGCGGCGGTCGCCGGTGCGGGTGCGGCGGGCGATGACCTGGTCGTAGCCCTGTTCGCGCAGCCGGACCATGCGGGCGATCAGCTCGGGCGGGTGCTGGAGGTCGGCGTCCATGACGACGACCGAGTCGCCGGAGGCGTGCCGCAGTCCGGCCAGCAGGGCCGCTTCCTTGCCGAAGTTGCGGCTGAAGGAGACGTAACGCACCCGCGGGTCGCGGCCTGCGAGGTCTTCCAGCAGGGCGAGGGTGCGGTCGCGGCTGCCGTCGTCGACGTACACGAACTCCATGTCGTGGCCGAGCGGCAGCAGGTCGTCGGCGGCCTTCTGGACGGCTTCGTGGAAGCGTTCCAGGACGGCTTCCTCGTTGTAGCAGGGCGCGACGATCGATATCAGCATGACGGATGTCCCCCAGGAGCGCGGTCAGGACGCGGCGGCCACGCGCTCGCGCGGTGCCGGTGGTGTGGTCGGGGCGGGCGGCGGGGTGCGTCGGCGGCGGACGGCGGTCGCGGCGGTGAGCAGCAGGAGCACAGCGAGCGAGGCGAGGCCGACGGCCGTGCCCAGCCGGTGGCCGGGCGGGCGGAAGGTGCAGGTCAGGGTGGTCTCGGTGCCGTCCAGGGGGACGGCGATCAGGCCGTGGTACTGCCGGGCGGGGCGGGCGGGGCCATGCCCGGCGGCGCAGCGCCAGCCGGCGATCCGGGGCGCGGCGAGGACGGCGAGCCCCTTGCTGTGGGCGGGGAGCCGGGCGCGTACGGTGCCGTCCGCGACGGTGACCGAGGTGGCGCCGGTGGCCTTGAGGCGGGCGGCGGCGGCGCCCAGCCGGGCGGTGTCCAGGCAGCCGACGGCTCCGGGCGGAATGCGGCCGGGCCGGTCGGGGACCAGGTCGATCCGTACCCGCCCGGAGTCGGGGGCGCGGCCCAGGGGCGCCATGGCGGCCAGGGCGCGCCCGCGGTCGGCGTGGAACCGGGCGGGAGCGTTCGTGTCCCCGTCCAGCCGCGCGGTGCCGGAGAAGTCCGGGGCGGCCAGGTAGATCTGGGTGCCGGCCGGGCAGCGGGCGGTGATCACCGGCCCGGTCAGCGCGTCCCCGGAGCCGACCCGGCGGCCGGGGACCGGCGTCCCGTCGTCGCCGCGCACGCTGCTGCGGGGCACGGTGTAGACGCGACTGCCGAGCAGCAACTCCTGGTTGCGGTACGGCGACGGGCCGAAGGGCGTGGCGTCGGGGGCGGTGCGCACGGTCACCAGGGGCGGCACGTCCCGCCGGGTGACGGTCGGCGCGGCGGTGTCACCGGGCAGCCGGGTCCGGTGCGGGTCGGGCGGGCTGTGCACCCGTGCGCCGACGGAGAAGATCACGTCCGTGACGGCGTTGTCGAGGCTCTGCACGGCCCGGCCGCCCGAGGTCCAGCCGCCGCCGAGGGCGGTGAGGGTGCGGGTCAGGACGTCGGAGGTGAGGCTGCTGTAGTAGGCGGCGCCCTGGCCGCCGACCGCCATCGGGTCGTTGGCGACGGTCTGTTCGCGGCCGGGGTCGGTGCGGTAGCGGGGCCAGCCGTCGGCGCGGGCGATCGCGGCGGCCTGGAGCCGCTGCCGCTCGCCCCAGGGCGCGTAGTCGTCCAGGTGTTTGAGGCGCAGCCCGCTCGCCACGGCGGCGCCGGCCGCGCTCTCCCCCGCCTGCGCGCCGAGCAGTACGAGCACGGCCAGCACGGCGAGCCGCCCCCGCTGCCCGCTGCGGCGCAGCAGGGTGAGCCCGGTGAGCGCGCCGCCGGTGCCGAGCAGCAGCACGGGCCAGGTGTGCGCGTGCACCAGGTCCGTGCGGCTCGCGGCGGCGGTGGCCACGGCGAGCAGGGCAGCGGCCGCGCCGAGGGCGGGCAAGGCCGGCGGGCCGTACGACAGTGTGTGCCAGGCGGCGATGACCAGCAGCCCGCACAGCACGAAGGCCTGCCGGTAGGAGCTGCCCTGGGGGATGGCGAAGGCGTGCCAGGCGAGGCTGGTGGGCGCCCATTGCAGGGAGAGGGCCACCGCGAGCGGCAGCGCGGTCCAGCAGGCGCGGACGCGGGCGGGGACGGCGCGGTGGAAGGGCAGAGCGAGGGCGAGGAGCAGGGCGGTGGTGCCGACGTAGAGCGCCGGGGAGCTGTAGTCGTACGTCGCGGGCAGCAGCCGGGCGAGCAGGTTCTCGGCCGGGACCGGGTGGAACCGCACGAGGCGGCCGGGGTAGGCGTGCCTGGTACCGAGGTAGACGACGGCGAGCAGGGGGGCGGCGAGGCCGATGCCGAGGACGGCGGTGAGCGCGGCGCGGCCGGCTCTGAGCAGCGCCTGCCCGAGCGGCGGGCGGGCGATCAGCAGCCGTGCCACCAGGACGAGTCCGGCGCCGAGGGTGGCCATGTAGGCGGTGTAGAAGTTGGCGCTCCAGGCGAGCGCGACGAGGAGCACGCCGAGGACCCGGCGCTGTCCGGCGAGGGCCCATTCGCCGGCCAGGCACAGCAGGGGCAGTGCGATCAGCCCGTCGAGCCACATCGGGTTGTAGTCCGCGGCGAGGGTCCAGCCGCACAGCGCGTACGACGCCCCGAGCAGCCCCGCCGCCCACCAGCGGCCGGGCCGCAGGCACAGCAGCAGCCAGGCCATGGCCGCCGCGGCGCACGCGATCTTCAGGACGGTGATCACGTAGACCGCGAGGTCGATCCGGTCGCGGGGGAAGACCGCGACGAGCGGCGCGAACGGGCTGGAGAGATAGGTGCCGAGGTCGGGCAGGAAGCTGGAGCCGTACCCGGACTGCCAGTCGACCAGCAGCCCGCCGTCCGCCCTGCCGTGCAGCAGGTCCCAGAGGTGGGCGTGCAGGGGTACGTACTGGTTGCCCAGGTCGTTGACGCTGCGGGTGCGGGAGCCGAAGGGATAGCTGCCGGCCAGCAGATCTCCGGCGCACAGCCCCACACCCGCGAGGAGAGCGGCGAGAAGCGCGGCGGCCCGGCGCCCGGCGTGCGGCACGGTCGAACGGTCCATCGGTCGGCAGGCCCCCTGTGAATTCTCCTTGGATTTCGCCGACTTAGACGGGAGAGCATTCCGAACGGTTGTGCCCTCGACGGGAGTCGATGCGTTATCGGACGAACACCGGCCGGAAATCGAGGATGTGATGTCCGGCCGGGAAACACGGCCTTTCCCGCACGTTATTCAGAGGTGTTTCCAAGGTGCTGTGTTATTCCGGAGCGTGCCGCACCGGGCCCCTAAGACCGGGCCTCCCGCGCGGCCGGGCCCTCGAAGCGGAGGTTCCAGTGGCGCCCGCGGCCGGTGAGGGTGGTGGTCGACAGGGGGCGGACGTCGAGGTTCCAGTAGGTGGCGGGCGGGGCCTTCAGGGCGTAGACGAGGGCCGCGCGGATCACCGCGGGCTCGGCGACCGCGACGATCCGGGTGCCGTCGTCGGCGGGTCGGGTCTCCAGCCAGCCGCCGACGCGGGAGACGAAGTCGAGCAGGGATTCGCCGCCGTGCGAGGTCGCGCGCGGATCGGCGAGCCAGGCGTCCACCGCCGCCGGCTCCCGTGCCATCGCCTCGCCGAGCGTCAGCCCGCGCCAGCGCCCCATGTCGCAGTCGCGCAGCGCGAGCTGGGCCAGCGGGGCATAGCCCAGGGCGTCGCCGGTGGCGCGGCTGCGCCGGGTCGGCGAGCAGTAGCGCAGCTCGGCGGCGGCCAGCGGCAGCAGCTCGGCGGCGGCGCACCGCACCTCGTCCCAGCCGGCCTGGTCCAGCGGCCGGTCGTCGTCGAAGCGCTCGGCGAGCAGCGGGGCACTGCGTGCGGCGGCGACGAACGTCACCCTCAGTGGCATGCGGTGATGGTGGGGCCGCACGGCACGCCGGTCAAGGTTTCCCGCCGGTGCGGTACCAGCGGTGAGCGGCCGCTCACTCGAAGCGGTGGACCATCCAGGTGCCGGGGCGTTCCAGCGGTGTGAAGCCGACCGTCTCGTACACCCCGTGCGCGTCCTCGGTACAGAGCAGGATGCGGCGCACGCCGAACGCCGCCAGGTGGTCGCGGACGGCGGCGACGAAGGCGGTGCCCACGCCCTTGCCGCGCACCGAGCGGTCGACGTACACATCGGCGAGCCAGGCGAACAGCGCCCGATCGGTGACCCCGCGCGCGTAGGCGACCTGCGCGCCGGAGGCCGTGTCGTAGACCCCGAAGTTGATCGAGGACGCCATGGCCTCCTCGTGCTTCGCGCGGGTGCGGCCCTTCGCCCAGTAGGCGTCGGCCGACAGCCAGCGGTGGACCAGGTCCACATCGACGCGGTCGGTGTCGGCGGAGAACTCGTAGCCGTCGGGAAGCCGGAGGCGGGACGTGGCAGTCATCCTTTGATCGTCGCAGCTCCGGGGCGTGGAGGCGAGCCGTCGACTCCGGTACGGCACACCGGGGTTCGGCTACAGCACCTCGTCGCAGGCCGCCCGCAACCGCCGCATCCCCTCCGTGATCTCCCCGAGGCCCGCCACCGCCGCGAAGCTCAACCGCACGTAAGGCGCCGGGGGCTCGGCGCTGAAGTAGGGGCGGCCCGGAGTGAGGGCCACGCCCGCGCGCAGGGCCGCGGCGCCGAACGCGTCGTCGTCGGTGCCCTCCGGCAGCCGCGCCCACAGGTGGTAGCCGCCGGACGGGATGTGCGGCAGGGCGAGTTCGGGCAGGCGCAGCGCGAGCGCGCTCGTCATGGCGTCCCGGCGTTCCTTCAACTCACCTGACAGGGACCGCAGATGGCGGGGCCAGGCCGGTGAGCCGACCAGTTCGAGGGCGGCCTCCTGGAGCGGGCGGGGCACGAAGAAGGAGTCCACCACCTGGATCGCGCGCAGCCGTTCGAGAACCGGGCCGTGCGCGGCGAGCGCACTCACCCGGAAGCTGGGCGAGGTCGCCTTGGTCAGCGAGCCGACGTGCACCACCACGCCGTCGGGGTCGTCGGCGGCCAGCGGGTTGGGCAGCGGACCCGCGTCGGCGTGCACGAGGCGTCGTACGAAGTCGTCCTCCACCACGAAGGCACCGGCCGCGCGGGCGATGGCCAGCACCTCGGCGCGCCGGTCGGGGGCGAGGACCGCGCCGGTCGGGTTCTGGAAGAGGGGCTGGCAGACGAACAGCCGGGCGCCGGTGGCCCGGAAGGCGTCCGCGAGCAGCTCGGGCCGGACGCCGTCGCGGTCCACCGGCACCGGGACCGGGCGCAGTCCGCCCGCGCGGGCGAGGGCCAGCATGCCGGGGTAGGTGGGCGACTCGACCAGCACCGGGGCACCCGGCGGCGCGAGCGCGCGCAGCGCGGTGGCCAGTGCGGACTGCCCGCCGGCCGCGATCAGCACCCCGGCGGCGGTGACCGCGCCGCCGATCTCGCGGGCGAACCACTCGCGCAGCTCCGGCAGCCCCTCCAGCGGTGGCCGCCCCCAGGCGCCGGGCCGCCGCCCCGCGCGGGCGAGCGCCGCCGCCATGGCCCGCTCGGGCTGGAGCGAGGGGTGCGGATAGCCGCCGTTGAACTCCAGCACGCCGGGCGGCGGGGCGGCCAGCGAGACGGTGACCCCGGTGGCGTCCACGGTGCGCGGTACGAGGTCGGCGGCGCCGTCGGCGCTCAGCGCGACCTCCTGCCAGGAGGTGTCCCCGGCCGGCGCCTCGGGGGTGCGCGGCCGGGCCCGGAAGGCGCCCGCGCCGGGCCGGGTGACGACCAGTCCCTCGGCGGCCAGCCGGGCGAGCGCGCGCGAGACGGTCACCGGGCTCACCCGGAACCGCTCGACCAGCGCCCGGCTCGATGGCAGCTTTCCACCTGGTGAGTAGCGGTTCAGCTCTCGCCGCAGCTTTTCCGCCAGTTCTCCCACGCTGCTACGCTCTTGCATGAAGACACAGAGTAGCGCTATCGATTCCGGCCCGATAGCGGTCACCGCTCCCCCGGCGCAGCGCCAAGCGCTCGGCACCGCGCTCGCCGCGCTCGGCGTCGCCGCCTTCTCCCTCACCTTCCCGGCCACCGCCTGGGGCCTGGAGGGCTTCGGCCCCTGGACGCTGGTGACCGTGCGCAGCGTCCTTGCGGCCCTGGTCGCGGGCGGCGCCCTGCTGGCCCTGAAGGTACGGCCGCCCGAGCGGCGCCGGCTGCGCGGCCTCGCGGTCGTCGCGCTCGGCGTGGTGCTCGGCTTCCCGACGCTGACCACGCTCGCGCTGCGCACCTCCACCACCGCGCACGCGGCCGTCGTGGTCGGCCTGCTGCCGCTGACCACGGCCGTCTGCTCGGCGCTGCGCACCGGCCACCGCCCCTCCCGCCGGTTCTGGCTCGCGGCGGTGGCGGGTGCGGCGGCGGTGCTGGCGTTCACGGCTGTGCAGAGCGGGGGCGCGCTCACCGCGGCCGACGGCTGCCTCTTCGCTGCCCTGCTGGTGTGCGCGGCCGGATACACCGAGGGCGGGCTGCTGGCCCGCGAGATGCCGGGCTGGCAGGTCATCGGCTGGGCGCTGGTGCTGTGCCTGCCGCTCACCCTGCCGGCCGCCGCGCTGGCGTTGTGGTACGAGCCGTTCACCGTGACCGCGCACGGGATCGCCGGTCTGCTCTGGGTGGCGCTGGGTTCGCAGTTCCTCGGTCTGGTCGTCTGGTACCGGGGCATGGCGGCCATCGGGGTGCCCAGGGCGAGCCAGTTGCAGTTGGCCCAGCCCCTGCTCACACTGGTGTGGTCGGCGCTGCTGCTGGGCGAGCACTTCACGGCGGCCGCTCCCCTGACCGCTGTCGCCGTGCTCGTGTGCATCGCCGTCACCCAGCGGTCGTGATCGTTGAGAGGGGCCTGGAGATGCGCGCATCCAAGGGCGACCGGCTTGTCCAGCACGGCAGGGTGGTCGGCCAACACGACCAGGAGTCCGAAGTCGTCGAGGTGATGGGGCAGGAGGGCAGTCCGCCCTACCGGGTCCGTTTCGAGGACGGGCACGAGGCGATCATGTCGCCGGGACCCGACTGCCAGGTCAAGCACCACGAGGACCGGCAGAGGTAGGCACGGCGTCCGCCGGTTCGGCGGTCGAGCGGTCCGGCGGTTCAGCGGGGCGGGCTCGCCGGTCGGGTGTAGTGGTCCGCGACCACGCGGCGCATCGCCCCGATCGGATCGTTCGCCACGTCCCCGGCGGCGAAGAAGATGTGCCCGCCCACCTGCGGACGGCGGGCGGCGAGCGTGAGGTGCCGGGACAGCTCCGCCGGGTCCTGCCACGCCTCGGGCCGGCCGTCCGCGCCCGCGGCCCCGGCCCGGTACAGCGCCTCGCCGATGTACAGCCGCGTCCCGCTGCCCTCGGCGACCCGCGCCCACCAGTCCAGCAGCGTCCCGTAGTCCGCGCCGCTCGCGCCGATCTCCCAGTACAGCTGGGGCGCGATGTAGTCGATCCAGTTCTCGCGGACCCAGGTGCGGGTGTCGGCGTACAGGTCGTCGTACGTCTGCGCGCCCGCGTCCGTATCGGAGCCGCGCGGGTCGGTCGACGCGTTGCGCCACACCCCGAAGGGGCTGATCCCGAACCGGGTGCCGGGCCGCACCCGCTTGATGCCGGCCGCCATCTCCCTGACCAGCCGGTCGATGTTGTCCCTGCGCCAGTCGGCCCGGCTGGTGAAGGCGCCGCGGTAGCGCTCGTACGCCTCGTCGTCCGCGAAGGCCTCCCCGTCCTCGGGGTAGGGATAGAAGTAGTCGTCGAAGTGGACCGCGTCCACCGGGTAGCGGGCGACCGCGTCGAGCATCGCCCGCTGCACGAAGGCGCGCACGGCGGGCAGGCCGGGGTTGTAGTAGAGCTTTCCGCCGTACGGCACCGCCCAGTCGGGGTGGACGCGCGCCGGGTGGGCCGGCGTGAGGAGACCGGGATCGGTGTGGTTCGCGATCCGGTACGGGTTGAACCAGGCGTGCAGCTGGAGCCCCCGCGCGTGGGCCTCGCGCACGGCGGTGCCCAGCGGGTCCCAGCCGGGGTCGCGGCCCTGGGTGCCGGTGAGGAACTGCGACCAGGGCTCGTACGGCGAGGGCCACAGCGCGTCGGCGGTGGGCCGCACCTGGAGGATCACGGTGTTCAGCCGGTCGCGCACCGCCCGGTCGAGGTGGGCGGTCAGCTCCTTCTCCTGCGCGGCAGCGGTCAGACCGGGCCGCGAGGGCCAGTCCCGGTTCTCGACGGTCGCCATCCACACGCCCCGCATCTCGGTGACCGCGCGGGCACCGGGCGCGCCGGTGGCCCCCCGGGTCCCGGACGGCCCGCCCCCGGACCGCTCGCCCCCGCCCCGCCTGATCTCCGCGGTCCCGGTCGCCGCGGCACCGCACCCGGCCGTGGTCAGCGCGGACAGCGTCGCCAGGGCGAAATCCCGGCGTGAGAGGGGTCCCATTCGGCCACTTTTCCTTACGTTGCGGATCTGTACGGTCACGGAAGGTCTCCGTGGCCAAGAATGCCCGCACCCACACGATCGATCATCGATACTTCGCGGTAACGTGCACGATCGGAGCAGGCGCCGAAACCCGGAGGTCTGCCAGCCAAGCCGGAGAACAGCGAAGGGGACGATGTGACAGGCATCCCATCGGGCGATATCGCGCGCGTCGGAGTCGTGGGCTGCGGCCAGATGGGCGCGGGCATCGCCGAGGTGTGCGCCCGCGCGGGACTGGACGTGAAGGTCGCCGAGACCACCGGCGAGGCCCTGGAGATCGGCCGTACCCGGCTGTACAACTCCCTGTCCAAGGCGGCCGAGCGCGGCAAGATCTCCGAAGAGGAGCGGGACGCCACCCAGTCGCGGCTCGGCTTCACCACGGACCTCGGCGAGTTCGCCGACCGCGACCTGGTGATCGAGGCGGTCGTGGAGAGCGAGGCCGTGAAGACGGAGATCTTCCAGGTCCTCGACCAGGTGGTGACCCGGCCGGACGCGATCCTGGCCTCCAACACCTCCTCCATCCCGCTGGTGAAGCTCGCGGTCGCCACCTCGCGCCCGGACCACGTCGTCGGCATCCACTTCTTCAACCCGGCCCCGGTGCAGCAGCTGGTCGAGCTGATCCCCGCGCTCACCACCTCCGAGGGCACCCTCAGCCGGGCCCAGGTCTTCGCCGAGAAGACGCTCGGCAAGCACGCCATCCGCGCCCAGGACCGCTCCGGCTTCGTGGTGAACGCGCTGCTCGTGCCCTACCTGCTCTCCGCGATCCGGATGTTCGAGTCGGGCATCGCCAGCCGCGAGGACATCGACAACGGCATGGAGATGGGCTGCGCCCACCCGATGGGCCCGCTGAAGCTGTCCGACCTGATCGGCCTGGACACCATCGTCTCCATCGCCAACTCGATGTACGCGGAGTACAAGGAGCCGCTGTACGCCGCTCCTCCGCTGCTCCAGCGCATGGTCGAGGCCGGCCGGCTCGGCCGCAAGACCGGCTCGGGCTTCTACCCCTACGGCTGATCACCCTCAGCTACCGACAGACGTGCCCGGCACCGGAATCGGTGCCGGGCACATCCGTTTCACACACCGTGTGCGCGCCGGGCCCGCAGACGTCCACCACACACGCTCCCCACGCGACCACCAGGCGAGTTCACTCTTCATGCACATGCAAGGGGGTACGGAACCCCCCGTTCGACTACGGAAAGGAGTGGACCCGTGACCGGCGATCCGGAGCATCCCGCGGTCCATGGAGAACTCGCAGAGTTACGGCGCCGGCTGGACGTGGCCTACGCCCGCGTCGAGGGCGGTCTCGCCCTGCTCGGTCACCGTACCGAGGAGACCGCCAAGGAGCTGGACGAGCTGAACTCCCGCATGGTCTCGCTGGAACACGCGCGCTGGCCGCTGCCCTCGCTCGCCGCGCTGACCGCGCTCGGCGCGCTCGTGGTGACCATCTGGTCGGCCCTGCGCGTCCATTAGCCCTCGGCGAGCCTGAGGTGGTGCAGCAGCAGTAACGCGGCCGCCATGTTGGCGGCCGGGACCTCCCCACGGGCGATCAGGTCGGGGACGAGCTTGAGGGGCACCCACTCCCGGCGGTCCGACTCGAAGTCGTCCACGGGGTGCCCGAGGTACTCGCCCCGGTCGGACCAGTAGATGTGGTGCCGGGCGTCGGTGAGGCCGTTGGACGGCTCCACCGTCATCAGGTGGTGCAGGGGCCCCGGCCGCCAGCCGGTCTCCTCCTCCAGTTCCCTGGCGGCCGCGCGGGCGATGTCCTCGCCGTCCTCGACGACGCCCGCGGGCAGTTCCCAGCCCCAGCTGTCGGTGATGAAGCGGTGCCGCCACAGCAGCAGGACCTCGTTGGCCTCGTTGACGACCGTGGCCACGGCCACCGGCCGCATCCGGATGAGGAAGTGGTCCAGATGCCGGCCGTCGGGCAGCTCGACATCCGCGAGATTGACGCTGAACCAGCGGTTCTCATAGATCTTTTGTTCGTTCTGTTTCGTCCACTGCACGGTTCTGCCACCTTTCGGGAGGTAGGTGGCAATATCGCAGCAGCGGCGGCGCGCCCACAGGGCGCCTACAGGGGCACGCGCAGCACTCCGTCGATGAGTTCGGCGGCCTCGGTGGTGCCGGGCGACCCGCAGCGCGCCAGGTGTTCACGCACCACGCGCAGCCGGTCGCGCAGCCGCTGGGACTCCATGCCCCGCACCTGCTCGGCCATCCGCACGGCGGTGACCACGGCCTTCTCCGCGTTGCCCTGGCGCAGTTCGATGGTGCTGAGCATGGCCAGCCGGTGCACCCGCCCCCGGTCGTGCGCGGGGTTGTCCACGGCGGCCGCCGCGTGCTCCCGCGCGGCCGCGAGTTCACCCAGGCTGAGCAGCGCCTCGGCGACCTGCACATTGACCAGGCCGGGCTGCACATAGCCGGTCTCGTCGGGTTCGTGGCCGCGCCGGATGCGTTCGGCGGCGCTCTCCGCGCGCCGGATGCAGGCGAGCGCGCCGGCCGCGTCGCCCAGGTGCGCGTACGCCTTGGCCTGCATCGCGTACAGGTCGGAGGCGAGCGCGGGGGTGATGTGCCGGCCCGCGGTGCGCAACGCGGCCTCCGCGAAGGCGACCGCCTGTCGGAACTCCCGCATGAACAACGACTGGTTGACCAGCAGCGCTATGACGTAGGCACCGAGGCCCCGGTCCCCGCTGGCCTTGGCCAGCCGCAGCGCCTGGTGGAAGTAGCGCTGGGCGAGTCCGTGCGCGTCGGAGTCGTACGCGCAGATCCCGGCGACGGCGACCAGCCCGCCGGTGGCGCGGTGCAGTTGGCGGCCGGTGGCGTCGGTGTAGCTGCCGCGCAGCAGCGGTGCCGCCTCGGCGTTGAGGAAGCCGACGATGCGGGCGCGGGTCGCGATGCCGCCGGCCTTGCGGTACATCTGCTCGTAATGGGCGCGGGCCGCGCGCAGCGTCTCGATGTCGGCCGCCGTGACCAGGTGTCTGCCGCCGCGGGAGACATCGGTGTCCTCCGGCGGGTTCTCCCACTCCCATACGGGCATCACGGCGGGCGTGCCGGTGACGGCCGGGGCGCCCAGCACATGGGGGCGCTGCTGTTCGTCGGAGCGCCACAGGGCGGTGGCCCGCTCCACGAAGCCGGACAGCGTGCCGGCGGCCGTGCTGCCGGGCCGGCCGGGCACGCCGAGGCCGATGTCGTCCAGGGTGACCGGGCGGTGCAGCCGGGCGGCCAGCACCTCGCAGATCAGGTCGGGCACCTGGCCGCGCGGCCGCTGGCCCTTCAACCACCGGGCCACGGCGGTGTGTTCGTAGCGGAGCGCGAGGCCCCGGCGGCGCCCCGCCTGGTTCACATGGGCGGCGAGACCGGCGTGCGAGATCCCCGCCTCGTCCAGGATGGCGTCAAGGAGTGTGTTGGGCTGCATGGGATGACCCCCGAGTGCCTGATGCCGTCAGCGTAGTGGGTGCGCCTTCACACGGGGTGTGAACGGAATGCCCGTATCCGGGGCGCCCACGCGCTGTCGCGGAGCGTGGCCGGGCGGCTTCACTGGTGGTCCTCCTCGCGAGGCCCGCCAGGCCACCGGCTCCCCCTCCTACAGCGGTGGTCTGGCGGGAACCATCAGCCGTGCGTGGTGGTGGCCGGCCGGGCCGGTTCCCGCGCCATCGGTGCCGCTCCCCGCTCGTTGCGCAGCACCAGGAGGGCCACGTCGTCGGTGGGGGTGCCGCCGGTGTGCCGCAGCAGGGCGGTGAACAGGGTGCGCAACACCCGCTGGGGAGAGGCGGGTTGATCGCGTACGGCGGTGCGCAGCGCCTCGGGCAGGGCGAAGAAGCGGCCCCGTGCGTCCCGCGCGTCCTCGGCGCCGTCGGTGAACAGGACCAGCGACTCGGCGGGCCGCAACGGCGGGCAGTGGTGCGGGGCGAGGTCCGCCGGGAGCGGGAACGGGCCCAGCGGGGGCAGCGGTTCGGCTCGGGAGAGGGGCTCGACGGTGGTGCCGGTGAGCCGGTAGGGCCAGGGGTGCCCGCAGTTGAGAGCGCCCAGCGTGCCGTCCCGGCCGATCTCCAGCAGCAGGACGGTGACGAACTCCTCGGCGACGGGGTGGTCGGGGTCCGCCGGGCAACCGGTGGAAGGATGTTCGGCGCGGGCGCGTTCGCGCAGGTGCCGGGCGAGCGCCCGCTCCAGCCTGCGCAGCACCGCGTCGAGCCGCGCCTCGTCATGGGCGGCCTCACGGAAGCTGCCGAGGAGGGCGGCGACGGTGCCGAGGGCGGCCAGCCCGTGCCCGCGTACGTCCCCCATCACCACCCGCACCCCGTGCTCGGTGGCGATGGCCTCGTACAGATCGCCCCCGACGCTCGCACCCCGGTCCGCGGAGAGCTGGGCGGCGGCGACGCCGAGTCCGTCGAGCCGCGGGGGCGGCGGCCGCAGTACGACACCCTGCGCGACCCGAGCCACCCGCCGGGCGAGCCGTAACTCCCGCAGCAGGGAGCGCCGCACATGGGCCAGCAGCCCGATGCCCACGCCGAAGAACACGACGCTGGCGGCGATGCGGGCGCCGAGCCGCTCCTGCGTGGCAAGCGGGCAGCCGAACCTGTAGGCGACCGCGAGCGCGCCCCAGAGCGTGGGAAGCACGGCGCCGCGCGCGGTGGGTGCCCGTGCCTTGATGCGGATCATGCCTCTGTCCCCCATGGAGAGTCCCTGACAGAGCAGCCGGACCGACCCCGTAAGGCCGGTCCGATTCTGTCGACGGCATGGCCCGCGAGAACTGGTTCACCTCCGATGACCACTCGAACGAGTGAGAAGGCGCAGGTGGGGGTGCATTTATGCAGGAGGTGACGCAGCGTCAGAACGTTTCTGCGGCCAAGACGAAGGCGCGCCCGGCCACGGAGGTCCGTGACCGGGCGCGCCCTGTGCGCTACGGCCGTCAGCCGCGCAGCACGGCTCCGGTGCGCTCGCCCGCCAGGGCGACGGCCGCGTCACGGGCCGCCGACGCCTCGTCCACCGTCAGCGTCCGGTCGGGGGCGCGGAAGCGCAGCGCGTACGCCAGCGACTTGCGGCCCTCGCCCAGCTGCTCGGCGTTCTCGTAGACGTCGAACAGCCGGATGGACTCCAGCAGTTCACCGGCACCGGCGCGCAGCGCGGCCTCGACCTCGGCCGCCGGCACCGGCTTGTCGACCACGAGGGCGACGTCCTGCGTGGCGACCGGGAAGGTGGAGATGGCCGGCGCCATCGGGACGCCGTCGCCGGCCTCCTCCAGGGCGTCCAGGTCCAGCTCCATCGCGCAGGTGCGCTCGGGCAGGCCCAGTGCCTTGACGACGCGCGGGTGCAGCTCGCCCCCGTGGCCCACGACCCGCTCGGCGCCGTCCACGACGACGAGCAGCTCGGCGCAGCGGCCCGGATGCCAGGGGCCGTACTGGCCCTTGCGCACGACGAGTTCGGCACCCACCTCACGGGCCACGGTGCGCGCGGCCTCGATCGCGTCGGCCCAGTCGGCCGGGCGGCCCTTGCCCCACCAGCCGGCCTGCTCGCGGGCGCCCGCGAGGACGACCGCGGCGTGCCGCGGCTGCTCGGGCAGCGCCGCGTTCAGCCGGGCGATCTCCTCGTCGGTGGGACGGCGGTCCACCGGCAGGTGCCCCGCGACAACGCGCTCGGCGCGCGGGTGGAAGACCAGCCCGGTCTCGAACAGGGCCAGGTCGTGCGCGCCGCGGCCGGTGTTGCGCCGCAGCGCGCCCAGCAGGCCGGGCAGCAGCGTCGTACGAAGCGCGGGCTCCTCGTCGCTGAGCGGGTTGACCAGCCTCAGCACACGGCGGGCCGGGTCGTCCGCGTCCAGGCCGAGCTGGTCGAAGACCTGCTCGCCGAGGAAGGGGTAGTTCAGCGCCTCGACGTAACCGGCGCCGGCCAGCGCGCGGCCGATGCGGCGGTGCAGCCGCTGGCGGCCGGTCAGGCCGTGACCCGCCCGCGGCCGGGGCAGCCGGGACGGCAGGCCCTCGTAGCCCTCGAGGCGGATGACCTCTTCGGCCAGGTCGTTCGGGTCGGTCAGGTCGGGCCGCCAGGAGGGGACGGTGACGATCAGCTCGTCCTGCCCGTAGACGTCGCAGCCGACCTCCTGGAGGCGGCGTACGACGGTCTCGCGGCCGTAGGTGACGCCCGCGACCTTGTCCGGGTGGTCCGCCGGGATGGTGATGGTGTGCGGCGCGGAGGGCGCGATGACCTCGGTGACGCCGGCCTCGGCGGTGCCGCCCGCGAGCAGCACCAGCAGGTCCACGGTGCGCTGCGCGGCGGCGGCAGCGGCGGCCGGGTCGACCCCGCGCTCGAAGCGGCGGGAGGCCTCGGACAGCAGCTTGTGGCGGCGGGCCGTGCGCGCGATGGAGACCGCGTGGAAGTGGGCCGCCTCGATGACGACCTCGGTGGTCGCGTGCTCCGGGTCCTCGCCGTGGTCGGCGATCTCGGTGTTGGCACCGCCCATCACACCGGCCAGGCCGATCGGGCCGCGGTCGTCGGTGATGACCAGGTCCTCGGCGTGCAGCGTCCGCTCGACGCCGTCCAGGGTGACGAGTTTCTCGCCCTCCCGGGCGCGGCGAACGCCGATGGTGCCCTGGACCGAGGCGCGGTCGTAGGCGTGCAGCGGCTGGCCCAGCTCCATCATCACGTAGTTGGTGATGTCCACGGCCAGCGAGATCGGGCGCATGCCGACCTTCTGGAGCCGGCGCTGGAGCCAGATCGGGGAGCGGGCCTCGGGGCGCAGACCGGTGACGGTGCGCGCGGTGAAGCGGTCGCAGCCGAACGGGTCGGAGACCTTGACCGGGTAGCCGTACGCGTTCGGCGCGGGCACGTCGATCAGGGCCGGGTCGCGCAGCGGCAGGCCGTAGGCGATGGCGGTCTCGCGGGCGACACCGCGGATGGAGAGGCAGTCGCCGCGGTTGGCGGTGACGGCGATGTCCAGGACCTCGTCCACCAGCTCCAGGAGCTCGATGGCGTCCCGGCCGACCTCGGTCTCCGGCGGCAGCACGATGATGCCGTGGGTGGTGTCCTCGCCCATGCCCAGCTCGTCGCTGGAGCAGATCATGCCGTGCGAGACCTTGCCGTAGGTCTTGCGGGCGGCGATGGAGAAGCCGCCGGGCAGGGTGGCGCCGGGCAGCACCACGACGACCTTGTCGCCGACCGCGAAGTTGCGGGCGCCGCAGACGATCTCCTGGGGCTCACCGGTGCCGTTGGCCTGGCCGACGTCGACCGTGCAGAAGCGGATCGGCTTCTTGAAGCCCTCCAGCTCCTCGATGGTCAGCACCTGGCCGACGACCAGGGGCCCCTTGAGGTCGGCGCCGAGCTGTTCGACGGTCTCGACCTCCAGACCGGCCGAAATGAGCTTGGCCTGGACGTCACGGCCGGTCTCGGTGGCCGGCAGGTCGACGTACTCCCGCAGCCAAGAAAGCGGGACCCGCATCAGATCTCCATCCCGAAGGGCCGGGTGAACCGGACGTCACCCTCGACCATGTCTCGCATGTCTTCGACGTTGTGGCGGAACATCAGCATCCGCTCGATGCCGAACCCGAAGGCGAAGCCGCTGTACTTCTCCGGGTCGACGCCGCAGGCGGTGAGCACCCGCGGGTTGACCATGCCGCAGCCGCCCAGCTCGATCCAGCCCTCGCTGGAGCAGGTGCGGCAGGGGCGGTCGGGGTTGCCGACGGACTCGCCCTTGCACACGTAGCAGAGCATGTCCATCTCGGCGCTCGGCTCGGTGAAGGGGAAGAAGTTCGGGCGCAGCCGGGTCTTCATGCCCGCGCCGAACAGCGACTGGACCATGTGGTCCAGGGTGCCCTTGAGGTCGGCCATGGTCAGGCCCTCGTCCACGGCGAGCAGCTCGACCTGGTGGAAGACCGGCGTGTGCGTGGCGTCCAGCTCGTCGGTGCGGTAGACGCGGCCGGGGCAGATCACGTAGACCGGCAGGTCGCGGTCGAGCAGCGAGCGGATCTGCACGGGCGAGGTGTGCGTGCGCAGGACCACACCCGACTCGGCGCCGCCGTCCGGGCCCTCGACGAAGAACGTGTCGGCCTCACCGCGGGCCGGATGGTCCGGGCCGATGTTCAGGGCGTCGAAGTTGAACCACTCGGCCTCGACCTGGGGGCCCTCGGCGACCTCGTAGCCCATGGCCACGAAGATGTCCTCGATGCGCTCCGACAGCGTGGTCAGCGGGTGGCGGGCACCGGCCGGGACGCGGTCGTACGGCAGCGTGACGTCGACGTCCTCCTCGACCAGCACCCGCGCGTCCCGCTCGGCCTCCAGCTCGCTCTGGCGGGCGGCGAGGGCCTTGTTGACGGCGCCGCGGGCCATGCCGACGCGCTTGCCGGCCTCGGCCTTGGCGTGCGGGGGCAGGGCGCCGATCTCGCGGTTGGCGAGGGACAGTGGGGACGCCGGACCGGTGTGGGCGACCTTGGCCTCGTGCAGCGCGTCGAGGGAGTCCGCGGCGGCGAAGGCGGCGAGCGCCTCGTCCCGCATGCGCTCGATCTCTTCCGGTTTCAACGCCTCGACCTCGACAGGGTCGTACGACTTATTGGGTGCCGACATCTCTTCCCGTGCTTCCGATTGGCTGGCGGATGGTCCCCGTCACCGACTCGCGAGGGCCGCGTGAAGGACACAACGGTGCCAAAGGCCGAGTCTAACGGGGTGGAGGGGGGCGAAGGGCCCGTGGGCCGCTAGGCGAGATACGCCGGGGCGCTCACGGGCAACGTAAATCGGAACTCGGCGCCGCCGCCGCGGGCGCGGCCGACCGTGATCGTGCCGCCGTGGGCCTCCACGATGCCCTTGACGATGTACAGCCCGAGCCCGGTGCCGCCGCGCTTGCTGCCCCGCCAGAAGCGGGTGAAGACGCGGTTCATGGACTCCTCCGGGATGCCGGGCCCCTCGTCGCTCACCGTGACCGATGTGCCGGCCTCCTCGCCCTCGCGGGGGGACGCCGTGGGCGTGATGTCGATGGTGACGGTTCCCGCGCCGTGCCGCACGGCATTTTCCAGCAGGTTGCTGAGCACCTGGTCGATCTTGTCGGGGTCGGCCCACAGATCGGGCAGCGGCTGCTCGATGCGCAGCAGGAAGCGTCCGGCGCTCTGCCCGGCGGCGACGTACGCCTGGATGTGGCGGGAGACGGCGGCCCCTATGTCGACGGGCTGCCTGCGCACCTCCAGGCGCCCGGAGTCGATCCGGGAGATGTCCAGCAGCTCGGCGATGAGCCGGGTGACCCGGTCGGCGTCCGCGTCGACGGTCTCCAGCATCAGCCGCTTCTGGTCGTCGGTGAACCGCGCCCACTTGGCGAGCAGCGTCGCGGTGAACCCTTTGACGGAGGTCAGCGGGGAACGCAGCTCATGGGCGACGGTGGCGATCAGCTCGGCGTGGCTGCGCTCGGTGCGGCGGCGGGCCTCGGTGTCCCGCAGGGAGACGATCAGACGGTGCACGGGGCCGAGGGGCGCGGTGCGGACGTACCGGGCGGTGACGAGCACCTCCCGGCCGCCGGGAAGCAGCAGATTGCGCTCGGGCTGCCGGGTCCTGGTGGGCAGGCCCCCGTAGGGGTCGGTGAGCTGCCACCAGCGGCGCCCCTCCAGGTCCTCCAGCGGCAGCGCCTTCTCCAGCGGCTGCCCGAGGGCGTCGGCGGCGGGTACGGCGGTGATGCGCTCGGCGGCCGCGTTGAACCCGACGACACGCCCGCTCTCGTCGGCGACCACCAGTCCGTCGGGGAGCTGGTCGGGCTCGAGCCCGCCCGCACCATCCCAGGACGCGGGCGCGTCGCGCGCGTCCCGCCCCTCCGGCCCGGTGCTCGTGCCGGCCACACTCATCCCCGTACCCCACCTCTCATACGGCGCACGGCCCCGAGCTGGCCACCCTACTAGCTCTGGGTAAGGGAACGGCACCCTCCGCGGGCGCGCTGGGCGCGTGCCGAGGCGTACAGGCAGACGGCGGCGGCCGTGGCCAGGTTCAGGCTCTCGGCCCTGCCGTGGATGGGCACGCGCACCACGGCGTCGGCGAGGGCGCGGGTCTCCTCCGGCAGCCCCCAGGCCTCGTTGCCGAACACCCAGGCGGTGGGGCCGCCCATGGTGCCCTCGTCCAGTTCCTCGTCGAGGTCGTGGTCGCCGGCGCCGTCGGCGGCCAGGATGCGCACCCCGGCCCCCTTGAGCCGCTCGATGGCCTCCTCCACGGGGACGCCGACGGCGACCGGGAGGTGGAACAGGGAGCCGACGGAGGCGCGTACGGCCTTGGGGTTGTACAGGTCCACGGAGGCGTCGGTGAGGACGACGGCCTCGGCGCCGGCGGCGTCGGCGCAGCGCAGCACGGTGCCCGCGTTGCCGGGGTCGCGGACGTGCGCGAGCACGGCGACCAGCTTGGGGCGGGCGGCGAGGATGTCCTCGAACGGGGTGTCCAGGAACCGGCACACGCCGACCAGCCCCTGCGGGGTGACGGTGGTCGAGATGTCGGCGATGACGTCCTCGGCGGCGAGGTGCACCCGAGCACCGGCGGCACGGGCCTCGCCGACGATGTCGGCGTACCGCTCCGCGGCCTCGACCGTGGCGAACAGCTCGACGAGCCCGCCCCCCTGGTGCGCCGCCGCCTCCCGCACGGCCTGCGGTCCCTCCGCGAGGAACAGCCGCTCCTTCCCCCGGACATTCCGCTTGGCGAGCCGCCGCGCGGCGGCGACGCGTGCGGAACGGGGAGAGATCAGCTCGGGGCTGACGGGGACCATGCTCGTCTTCGCTTTCCGGAGAGTCTTTTGGTGTCGGGCCCGAAGGGGCGTGGGGAACTGCGCGAGCGACCACAGCGCTCCGCGGCCGAACGCGCACCGAGGGACCTCAACAACAGGACCCGCAAGCCATACAGCCTGCGGGTCCCGGTATTACGACGGCTGAAGCCAGCGCAGCGTCACGCGGCCTTCGGCGCGTTGACGTCCGACGGCAGCGCCTTCTGCGCGACCTCGACGAGCGCGGCGAACGCGTTCACGTCGTTGACGGCCAGCTCGGCCAGGATCTTGCGGTCGACCTCGACGTTCGCGGCCTTCAGACCCTGGATGAAGCGGTTGTAGGTCATGCCGTTGGCGCGGGCAGCGGCGTTGATGCGCTGGATCCACAGCTGACGGAAGTCGCCCTTGCGCTTCTTGCGGTCGTTGTAGTTGTAGACCAGCGAGTGGGTGACCTGCTCCTTGGCCTTGCGGTACAGGCGCGAACGCTGACCGCGGTAGCCGGAGGCCTGCTCCAGGATCGCCCGGCGCTTCTTGTGGGCGTTGACTGCCCGCTTGACGCGTGCCACTTTTTAACTCCTTGTAGCGGGGTCGTGGGTGTCCTCACACGACCCGGAAACGATTGGGTCCCGGTTCAGACGCGCGGCGCTCGACGAGCGCCGGGGCGTCACTTGCCGAGAAGCTTCTTGATCTTCGCGGCGTCGCCCGGGGCCATCTCGGCGTTGCCGGTGAGGCGACGCGTCACGCGGGACGACTTGTGCTCGAGCAGGTGGCGCTTGCCGGCGCGCTCGCGGAGCACCTTGCCGGAGCCGGTGACCTTGAAGCGCTTGCTGGCACCGCTGTGCGACTTGTTCTTCGGCATAGCGCCGTTCTCTCCTCGTCGGTGGCGCTCCGGTGCCCGGTCACGAAAACCGGGCACGGTGGAGCGTCGCTCTTGTTTCGGTTACATCCTCGGGAGCCGTACGGCTCCCCGGAATCACGCCTCGGCGCGTTCCTCGGACGACGCCTCGGCCTCGGCCGGTACCTCGGACGACGCCTCGGCCGGGTTCTGCGACTTGCCGGGGTTCGCCTTCGCGTCGGCCTTGCGGGCCTCCTGCGCCTGACGGGCCTCGGCCATCGCCTCGGTCTTCTTCTTGTGCGGACCGAGGACCATGATCATGTTTCGGCCGTCCTGCTTCGGGTTCGACTCGACGAACCCGAGGTCCTGGACATCCTCCGCGAGGCGCTGCAGCAGTCGGTAGCCCAGCTCGGGCCGGGACTGCTCGCGACCACGGAACATGATCGTGATCTTGACCTTGTCGCCCTGCTTGAGGAACCGGACGACGTGACCCTTCTTGGTGTCATAGTCGTGCGGGTCGATCTTCGGCCGGAGCTTCATCTCCTTGATGACCGTGTGCGCCTGGTTCTTGCGCGCCTCACGGGCCTTCATGGCCGACTCGTACTTGAACTTCCCGTAGTCCATGAGCTTGCACACGGGCGGACGGGCGGTCGCCGCCACCTCGACCAGGTCGAGGTCGTACTCCTGCGCAAGCTCCAGTGCCTTCGCGAGCGGCACGATGCCGACCTGCTCGCCACTGGGACCGACAAGTCGCACCTCGGGAACGCGAATCCGGTCGTTGATGCGGGGCTCGGCGCTGATGGATCCTCCTCGGTAGCACCACGCGACGGCCTGGCGGACTGCCGCGTAACGTCTGTGTTCATCAGACCAACCGCGCCGAAGCACAAAAAATGCCCCGGACGATCACAGGCGGGGCTCCTGACTACCGGAACACCGCCGCGCGAACGCGGGGCGTGAATCGGGCGGCTCCATCGTCCGTACGGAACGATGGCGGCCACCTGACCGGAGACCCGCCGTCCCGGAGGACGGAGCGGGTGGGAGATTGGAGCCTCCACTTGTGGGCCGAACTCGCACATGGCGGATCCGGCCGGTCGCGTACCAGGCTAGCAGGATGGCTTGACAAGAGCGAATCGGGATCCCGTCACCGTGAAGCCGTCGTCCCGCCTTAGGGTGTGGGTCATGAGTGAGACCCCTGCCGAGAACCCCGACTTCGACGCGATGACCCGCGATATCGCCGAGGTCCCCGCCGTCGAGGTGATCGTGACGGTCGCCGTCAACCTGATGAGCGCCGCGGCCGTGAAGCTCGGGCTCAGCGAGGAGGGGGACACGCACAAGGACCTGGACGAGGCCCGCAAGCTGATCACCGCACTGGCCGGCCTGCTGGACGGCGGCGCGACCGAGATCAGCTCCTTCCACGCCGCCCCGCTGCGCGACGGCCTGAAGTCGCTCCAGCTCGCCTTCCGCGAGGCGTCGGTCGTGCCGGACGAGCCGGGCCAGGGGCCGGGCGAGAAGTACACCGGCCCCGTCTACGGCTAGATCCCCAGAGCAGCCACACAGGCCCGTAGCGCCAGGCGCCCCCTCGGGCGCCCGATTCATCCCCGCACGTACAAGGGCTCGCCCGGAGGCGTCGTCCCGGCCGGCAGCAGTGCCAGGTCGAGGCCGCGCACCAGGCGGGCCCTCAGTGTCTCGTCGGCGGCGAGCCGGCCCGCGATCGCCTGCGCGGTCTCGGCGGGCGGCGCGGACGGGTCGAGGACGAGGGCGAGGGTGCCGTCGGCCGGGCCGGGGACGAGGTGGGCGCTGCGGACCGCGGGCTCGGCCGCCACCGCCGTGCGCACGGCCCCGGTCACGGCCGGGTCGGTGAGCGGGTCGGTGCTGGTGCGGCCCTCGGCGAGGGCGAGCAGCGCGGGCCCGGTCAGCTCGAACGGCACCGGCCCGGCGAGGTCCAGCACCACCGTGTCGGCCTTCTCGTGCGCTGCGGCCTGGAGCGCCTGGTGCAGGGGGACGGCGACCGGGCGGGCCTCGGGGTCCCAGCGGGCGAGGGAGTCGGTGGAGGTGAACGCGGGCAGCGCGGTACGGCCGCCGGCCTTCAGGGTCGGTACGGCCATGTCGCTGGTCTTCTCGCGGCGCAGCCCGCCCACCCGTCTCCCACCACCACCCTTGTGACGAGCTTCGCGCCCTTCTTGATCGCCCTCCTCGACCTCGCCGAGCACGGCGACGACAGGCACCAGCAGCCGGGCGCCCTTCAGCGCCTGGAGGACCGGTCCGACGGCGGTGCGGTCCTCGGCCCACGCGGCGAGCGCGGCGCCGAGCCGGGGGTCGGCGGAGCCGTCGTCGTCGGAGTAGCCGGGGTCGGGGATGTTCTTGTTCGCCACGGTCACCGACCCTATCGGGGGAAACCACCCGGCGGAGCGGCGGGCCGGTGCGCACCCCGGCAGGGCCGGCCGCGCGCTCACCCGGCCCCGCCCGGAAGGACCGCCGGCGGCGGCGCCGCCGGAACCCCGGCCCGTCTCAGAACGGCTGCCGGCGGCCGCGCCACAGGATCACGCCCGCGACCAGCAGCACCCCGCCGACGCTGCCCGCCAGGGGCGCCGCCCAGTCGGTGGCGGAGCCGGTGGCCTTGGGGGCGTCGGGTCCGGGGCCGAAGTACCGGCGGGGGTACGACGCCGGGCTCAGCTTCCGCGGTCCGAGCCGGTCGGCCGCGGCGAGGGCGGCCACCGGGTCGATCGTGCCGTAGCCGCGGGAGTCGTCGCGGCCCCCGGCCGGCGGGTCGTCGGCGGTGTCCTCCAGGAGCGTCTTGATCTGGGCCGGACTCAGCCCCGGACGGGCCGACTCGATCAGGGCGGCCACGCCCGAGACGTAGGCCGAGGCGGCGGAGGTGCCCCAGCCCTCGTAGTACTTGTGGTCGGGGTCGGCGATGACGACGTCGACGCCGGGCGCGCTGACGGCGGCGTACCAGCGGCGGGTGGAGAAGCCGGCGCGGGTGCCGTAGCGGTCCACGGCGGTGGCCACGATGACGCCGGGGTAGGCGGCCGGGTAGGAGACGTGGTCGCCCTTGTCGCCGCCGTTGCCCGCGGAGGCGACGACGACCACGCCCTTCTTCAGGGCGTACTGCACGGCCTCGTCCTCGCCGGGTTCGGGGTGGGCGGAGGCGGAGTCGTCGCCGAGGGAGAGGTTGATGACGCCGGCGCCGTGGTCGGCGGCCCAGCGGATGCCGTCGGCGAGGGCGGTGCCGCGGGTGGTGCGGGCCCTGGCGCGGGCGGGGTCGCCGTCCTCCAGGATCACCCGTACGGGAAGGATCTTCGCCTCGGGGGCGACGCCCATGACGCCGTCGGAGTCGCCGGGGCCGTGGCCGTGTCCGGCGATGATGCCGGCCATGGCGGTGCCGTGCCGGCCCCAGGTCCGGTCGCCTGGCCGGGCACCGAAGCCGATCATGTCCTTGGCGGGCAGCACATTGCCGACGAGGTCGGGGTGGTCCTCCTGGACGCCGGTGTCGAGGACGGCGACGGTGACGCCCTGGCCCCTGGTGGTGCGCCAGGCCTCGTCGAGGCGGAGGGCGGACAGCCCCCACTGCTGGGCCCGGATGCCGTCGGCGTGGGCGGCGGCGGTGGGCAGCAGGGTGAGGGCACCGGCGAGCAGGGCACTCACCGCGGCCCCGCAGGCACGCTTCATGAGGAACTCTTCGTGGTGTTCGGGGCGTTCGTGGCGGCGGAGCCGACGGCCTGGCGCAGCCGCCGTGTCAGCTGTCCGGACAGCCCCAGCGCCTCGTTGCCGAGGCCGGACTGGGCCTGCGCGGTGGCGGCTCCGGCCCGTACGGCGTCGGCGGCGGGCTGGGGAGTGTCCACGCTGCGGCCGTCGGCCCAGCCGGAGACGGCGTACACGACCACGGGGGCGTCGGTGCGCACGGAGATGGTCCAGGTGGCGCGCTGGGCGTCGCCGAAGCCGGCCGCGGGGGTGTCCGGCGCGGCATACGCACGGGGCATCAGGTCGGTGCGTCCGGCGAGGTGCTGGGTGCGGAAGCGGGTGGCGAGCGCGGCCATTTGGGCGGGGTCGGCCGTGGTGAACAGCAGGCCGACGGTGGTCACATAGCTCTGGGTGGCGTCCGTGTAGGTGGCCCGCAGCAGCCGCCGGCAGCCGGTGCCGGCGAGGACCCGCCACAGCAGCGGGTCGAACGCGCCGGCGCAGCCGCTGTCCGGGGCGACGGCGACCCGTGTCCAGGTCCGGTCCGCCCCGCCGGGCCCCTCCCCCGCCCCGTGCACGACGGGCGGGAACAGCGTGTCGACGGGCACGCTGTGCCAGGCGGGCGCGGCCGCGGCGAACCCGCGCGCGGCGCTGTCCTCGTGCTCCTCGGTGAGCCAACTCCCGGCCACGGCACCGCCGATGAGTCCGATCCCCAGCACCAGGCAGATCGCGGCGGCGACGGCCCGCCCCCGCCTGCGGGTCCGGAACAGGTCGGGTTCCCCGAAGGTGACACGGGGCCGCCCGGCGCCCGGCCGGGAGTGGGCGGGGCCGAACGCGGGCGGGGCGGGCGGCTGGTGGTGCCACCGGGTGGCGGGCCGCGTCGCCTGCGAGGGCGCGCTCGCCGGTGGGCGCGCGGAAGCGCCGGGGACCGGACGTCCGGACTGGCGGTCCGACGGTGCGGAACCGCCCGCTCCTGCGCCACCGCCGGTGCCGCCACCCCGCGTCCCCGCACTCCCCCCGTCGGCGGACCCGGCGCCGCCCCCGGTCGTCTCCTCGGTGTGCGCGAGGCGCGGTGCGCCCGTGCCCGTGCGCGCCGTGCGGGGCGGGGCGTCGGGGAAGCGGGCCGACGCGGGGGGCGGCGGGGGGCTCACCGGGCCGGTGGCCTCGGGGACGGGAACGCGCCGGGGCGTCCCGCTCGCCGGGCCGGTGGCCTCGGGGACGGGAACGCGCCGGGGCGTCCCGCTCGCCGGGCCCGTGCCACTGCCCGGCACGCGCCGGGTGAAGACGGACGGCTCGTCGCCGGGGTCCTCCCCCGCAGGCATGTCCGCGCGCGCGGCGGCGGTGGCCCGCGTCCCCTCGGCGCGTCCCGCGCCGGGGCCGAAGGAGGGTGAAGGGCTTGGCGGTACGGAGGAGTGGCGTGCTTCCGTGGTCATGCGTTCCCCGTTTCCTCGCGACCCGGGCCGTCTCCTCGTACCCGTGCGACCGGGCCCGCATCCCAGGGCGGGTCCGCCGTACGTGCGCGTCACTCTACGGGTTGCCGGGGGCCGGGGCGGAACCGGTACGGCAGGCCGGGGCACTTGCCCGGAACGTCCCTCTACCCTGCGGTAATCCGTTCTGGCAGGCTTCCGGCATGACTGCGCGTGCCGCCGACCGGGCCCGGTACGACCGGGCCACCGCCCATCTCGAAGCGCCGCTGGCGCTCGTGGACCTGGAGGACTTCGACGCCAACGCGGCCGATCTGGTCCGCCGCTCCGGCGGCAAACCGGTACGGGTCGCGAGCAAGTCCGTGCGCTGCCGTGCCCTGCTGGAGCGGGTGCTGGCCATGGACGGCTTCCAGGGCATCATGTCGTTCACCCTCGCCGAGTCGCTGTGGCTGGCGCGTTCGGGATTCGACGACATCCTGCTCGCCTACCCGTCCGCCGACCGCTCCGGGTTCGCCGAACTCACCGCGGATCCCAAGCTCGCCGCCGCCGTCACCGTGATGGTGGACGACCCCGCGCAGCTCGACCTCATCGACGCCGCCCGCGACGGCGGACGTGAAGTGGTGCGCGTATGCCTGGAGTTGGACACATCGCTGAGGCTGTTCGGCGGTCGCGTGCGGGTCGGCGCCCGCCGCTCCCCGCTGCACTCCCCCGCCCGGCTCGCCGAGGTGGCACGGGTGGTGACCGGGCGCCCCGGCTTCCGGCTGGTCGGGCTCATGGCGTACGAGGGTCATATCGCGGGCGTCGGGGACGCCGTCGCCGGGCGGCCGCTGCGCTCGCGGGCGATCCGGCTGATGCAGTCCGCCGCGCGCCGGGAGCTGGCCGAGCGGCGCGCGGCGGCCGTGCGCGCGGTGCGGGCCGTCGCACCCGGCCTGGAGTTCGTCAACGGGGGCGGTACCGGCAGTGTGCAGCACACCGCGGCCGAGTCCGCGGTCACCGAGATCGCGGCCGGTTCCGGGCTGTACGTACCGCGGCTGTTCGACAACTACACGTCGTTCAGCGGCCGTCCGGCTGCCCTCTTCGCGCTGCCGGTGGTACGGCGGCCGGGTGTCGGCGTCGTCACCGTGCTCGGCGGCGGTTATCCGGCCTCCGGCGCGGCGGGCCCCGACCGCTCGCCGGTGCCGTACCTGCCGGAGGGGCTGCGGTACGACCCGCAGGAGGGCGCCGGCGAGGTGCAGACCCCGCTGCTCGGCTCGCCCGCCGACGATCTGCTGATCGGCGACCGGGTGTGGTTCCGGCACGCCAAGGCGGGCGAGCTGTGCGAACGGTTCGCGTCGCTGCACCTCGTCGAGGGCGACGAGGTGACGGCGACGGTGCCCACGTACCGGGGTGAGGGGCACACCTTCCTCTGAGCCACCGCGGCGGCGGGCCTACAGGGGCGTGACGTACGCGCCCGCGATCCCCCCGTCCACCAGGAAGTCGGTGGCGTTGACGAAGGAGGAGTCGTCGCTGGCCAGGAAGGCGACCGCGGCGGCGATCTCCTCGGCCTCGGCGAACCGGCCCACCGGGATGTGCACGAGCCGGCGGGCGGCCCGCTCCGGGTCCTTGGCGAACAGCTCCTGGAGCAGGGGGGTGTTGACGGGTCCGGGGCACAGTGCGTTGACCCGGATGCCCTCCCGCGCGAACTGCACGCCCAGTTCACGGGACATGGCGAGGACGCCGCCCTTGGAGGCCGTGTACGAGATCTGGGAGGTGGCGGCGCCCATCCGGGCCACGAAGGACGCGGTGTTGATGATGGACCCCTTGCCCTGGCGCCGCATGTAGGGGATCGCGGCCTTGCAGCACAGGTACACGGAGGTGAGGTTGACCTCCTGGACACGCTTCCACGCCTCCAGGCCGGTCTCCAGGATGGAGTCGTCGTCGGGCGGCGAGATGCCCGCGTTGTTGAAGGCGATGTCGACGCTGCCGTAGGTGTCGTACGCCGTCCGGAACAGCGTCTCGACCTGCTCGGAGTCGGTGACGTCGACCTTCACGAAGAGTCCGCCCACCTCGTCCGCGGCGGCCTTGCCGCGGGTCTCGTCCACGTCCGCGCAGACGACGTGGGCGCCCTCGGCGGCGAGGCGGCGGGCGGTGGCGAGGCCGATGCCGCTGCCGGCTCCGGTCACGACGGCGGTACGGCCGACCAGGCGGCGGCAAACACTGGTGTCGGTCACTGTGCGGGGCCCTCCGTGCTGATGAAGACGTTCTTGGTTTCGGTGAAGGCGGTCAGGGCGTCGGGGCCCAGTTCCCGGCCGAGGCCGGACTGCTTGTAGCCGCCGAACGGGGTCCAGTAGCGGACGCTGGAGTGGGAGTTGACGGACAGGTTGCCCGCACGCACTCCCTCGCAGACGCGCAGGGCGCGGCCGAGGTCGCGGGTCCACACGGACCCGGACAGCCCGTAGGGGGTGTCGTTGGCAAGACGGACCGCGTCCCGTTCGTCGGCGAAGGGGAGCAGGACGGCGACGGGTCCGAAGATCTCCTCGCGGGCGGCCGGGCTGTCGTGCCGCTCCCCGGTGAGGACGGTCGGCGGGAACCAGAAGCCGGGCCCGTCGGGGGCCCTGCCGCGCAGGGCCGGGGCGCCCTCGGGGACGTACGACCGTACGCGTTCGCGCTGCGCCGCGGAGATCAGCGGGCCCATCTGGGTCTTCTCGTCGGCCGGGTCGCCCACGACGACGGCGGCGAGCGCGTCGGCGAGGACGTCGCGGGCCTCGTCGAGGACGGCTTCCTGGACGAGGATCCGGGTGCGGGCGCAGCAGTCCTGCCCGGAGTTGTCCAGGAAGGAGAACGGATCGAGGGCGCTTCGCAGGTCGGCGTCGGCGAAGACGATGTTGGGGCTCTTGCCGCCGAGTTCCAGCGTGACCGGTTTGACCAGCCGGGCGCAGCGCTCCATGATCTCGCGGCCGGTGCGGGTGGACCCGGTGAACACGATCTTGGCGATGTCCGGGTGGTCCACCAGGGCGCGTCCGGCGGTGTGGCCGTGGCCCGGCAGCACCTGGAAGAGGTGCTCGGGCAGGCCCGCGGCCAGGGCGAGTTCGGCCAGGCGCAGGGCGGTGAGCGGGGTGGTCTCGGCGGGCTTGAGGAGGACGGCGTTGCCCGCGGCGAGCGCCGGGAAGGAGCCCCAGGCGGCGATCGGCATGGGGAAGTTCCAGGGGGCGATCACCCCGACCACGCCCAGGGGCTCGGAGAAGGTGATGTTCCAGCCGCCGGGTACCGGGATCTGCTTCCCCAGGAGGCGTTCGACGCCGCCGGCCGCGTATTCCAGCAGGTCGCGGGCGTTGCCGGCCTCCCAGCGGGCGTTGCCGAGAGTGTGCCCGGCCTCGCGGACCTCCAGGCGGGCGAGTTCCTCCAGGTTCGCGTCGACGGTGTCGGCGAAGCGGCGCAGCAGCCGGGCCCGGTCGGCGGGCGCGAGCGCGGCCCACCGCCTCTGGGCGCGGACGGCCCGTACGACGGCGGCGTCGACGTCCTCGGCGGTGGCGGCGGGGACGGTGGCGAGGACCTCTTCCGTGGCGGGGTTGAGGATCTTCAGCTCGTCGGAGTCGGACACGGATCGGCCTTTCACGGGCGGGCGAAGGGGCGGGTGAGCGGACGGCTGAGCGGACCGGACACCGGCGTGCTCACAGGCGTTCGAAGGAGCGGCGCAGCTCCCAGTCGGTGACCGCGGCGTCGAACGCCGCCAGCTCGACGCGGGCCATGTTGCGGTAGTGGTCCACGACCTCGGCGCCGAAGGCGGCCTCGGCGATCGGGCTGTTCTCCCAGAGCTCGGCGGCCTCGCGCAGGCTGGTGGGCACGTGCGCGAAGCCGGCGGTGTAGGCATTGCCGGGGCAGGGCTCGGGGAGTTCGAGCCGGTTCTCGATGCCGTAGAGGCCGGCGGCGACCAGTCCGGCGACGGCGAGGTAGGGGTTCACATCGCCGCCCGGCAGCCGGTTCTCGAAGCGTGTGGAGCGGCCGTGGCCGACCACACGCAGGGCGCAGGTGCGGTTGTCGTGGCCCCAGGCGACGGCGGTGGGGGCGAAGGAGCCGGGCTGGAACCGCTTGTAGGAGTTGATGTTCGGCGCGTACAGGAGGGAGAAGTCGCGCAGCGCGGCGAGCTGTCCGGCGAGGAAGTGCCGCATCACCGGGGACATCCCGTCGGGCCCGGCCATGGCGTTGGCGCCGTCGGCGTCGGTGAGGGAGAGATGGATGTGGCAGGAGTTGCCCTCGCGCTCGTTGTACTTGGCCATGAAGGTGATCGAGACGCCCTCCTGGGCGGCGATCTCCTTGGCGCCGGTCTTGTACAGGGCGTGCTGGTCGCAGGTGGTGAGCGCCTCGTCGTAGCGGAAGACGATCTCGTGCTGGCCGGGATTGCACTCGCCCTTGGCGGACTCGACGGTGAGCCCGGCGCCCGCCATGTCGTTGCGCAGCCGGCGCAGCAGGGGCTCGATGCGGCCGGTACCGAGGATGGAGTAGTCGATGTTGTACTGGTTGGCCGGGGTCAGCCCCCGGTACCCCGCGTCCCACGCCTGTTCGTAGCTGTCCTTGAAGACGATGAACTCCAGCTCGGTGCCGACCTGGGCGGTGTAGCCGAGTTCCGCGAGCCGGTCGAGTTGGCGGCGCAGGATCTGCCGGGGGGCGGCGACGACCGGGGCGCCGTCGTTCCAGGCGAGGTCGGCGACGAGCAGGGCGGTGCCGGGGTGCCAGGGGATGCGGCGCAGGGTGGCGGTGTCGGGGCGCATGGCGAAGTCGCCGTAGCCGCGCTCCCAGGAGGACATCGCGTAGCCGTCGACGGTGTTCATGTCGGGGTCGACGGCGAGCAGGTAGTTGCAGCCCTCGGTGCCGTGTTCCAGGACCTCGTCGAGGAAGAAGCGGGCGGCGAACCGCTTGCCCTGGAGGCGCCCTTGCATATCGGGGAACGCCAGGACGACAGTGTCGATCTCACCGCTTTCCACGAGGGCGCGGAGTTCCTCGACGGGGAGCGGGGCTGTGCGGTCTGCCACGGAAAAGCCTCCTTGGGCGCCTTCGCGCTTCTTCGGCCGGGCCGGGAGCCATAAGGTATTGCTCAGAACCATTGCTTGGGAAGGGGGTACGGCGGATGTCGTCTCGGACGGAGTGGCACGGGGTGGGCGACCGGCTCGCCCCGGTGCTGCGGCCGGTGCGGGCGGGCAACGGCTTCGAGGAGGCCCTGGAGCAGATCCTCCAGGTGGTACGGCTCGGTCTGGTGCCGGGCGGCGAACGGCTGCCCGCGGAGCGGGAGTTGGCGGAGCGGCTGGGGATCAGCCGGGTGACGCTGCGCGAGGTGCTGAAGGTGCTCCAGGACCAGGGCCTGGTGGAGGCGCGGCGCGGACGGTACGGCGGAACGTTCGTGCTGCCCCGCGCGGACGCCGCCGGCGAGGACGAGCTGCGGCGGCGGGTCGCAGCGGTCGACGTCGAGGACGTGCTGCGCTTCCGCGAGGTGCTGGAGGTGGGCGCGGCCGGGCTGTGCGCGGCGCACGGGCTGACGGGCGGGCAGGCCGAGCGGCTGCGTACGGCGCTGGCCGAGACGCACGAGGCGCCGCTGGCCGACTACCGGCGCCTGGACACGCTGCTGCATCTGACCCTGGCCGAGCTGTGCGGCTCACCCTCCCTGACCGCCCAGTACGCGGCGGTACGGGCGCAGGTCAACGAGCTGCTGGACTGCATCCCGCTGCTGGTGCGCAACCTGGAGCACTCCCAGCGGCAGCACACCGCGCTGGTGGAGGCGGTGCTCGACGGGGACGCCGACGGCGCGCGGGAGATGATGCGGGAGCACTGCGCGGGGACGGCGGCGCTGCTGCGGGGCTTCCTGACGTGAGCGCGGGGCTTCCTGGCGCAAGCGGATTCTGCAAAGGTATGAACATATACCTTTCGGGGAGGCTGGCATGGGCGGACGACCGCTGATCGGTGTGAGCACGTATCTGGAGGCCGGGGCCCGCTGGGGGGTCTGGGAGCTGGAGGCCGCGCTGCTGCCGGCCTCGTACCCCCGGCTGGTCCAGCGGGCCGGGGGCCTCGCGTGCATGCTGCCGCCGGACGCGCCCGAGCTGGCCGCGGCGGCGGTCGCCCGGCTCGACGGCCTGGTCGTCGCGGGCGGCCCGGACGTGGACCCCGTGCACTACGGCGCCGAGCGCGATCCCCGCACCGGCCCGCCGGCCCCGGCCCGCGATGCCTGGGAACTCGCCCTGATCCACGCGGCGCTGGCCTTGAGCACACCGCTGCTGGGCATCTGCCGGGGGATGCAGCTGCTGAACGTGGCGCTCGGCGGGACGCTGGTCCAGCACATGGAGGGGCACGCGGAGGTGGTGGGCGTCTTCGGCGGGCACCCGGTGAAACCGGTGCCGGGCACGCGGTACGCCTCCCTCGTCCCGGAGACGGTGTCCGTCCCCACGTACCACCACCAGTGCGTGTCCCGCCTCGGCCGCGGTCTCCTGCCGTCGGCCTTCGCGGAGGACGGCACGGTGGAGGCGGTGGAACTGCCGGCCGAGCGGGGGTGGGTGGTGGGGGTGCAGTGGCACCCGGAGATGGGGGAGGATCCGCGAGTGATGGAGGGACTGATCTCGGCGGCGAGCTGAGCCGACGCGCCACGGAGGCCGGGACCGGCGGACGGCGGACGGCTGCGGGACCGCCGGGGCCGCTCGCGCAGCTCCCCGCGCCCCTTACGGGGCGTTGCAGCCACCGACAATCGCGCCGCCGGTCCCCTCCGGTCGGCGGCAGCTCACGCCCGTGTCAAGGCCAGCAGATCCCGCGCCGGCCCCGTCGGCCGGTGCCCCGTCGGCCACACCGCACGCAAGTCACGCCGTAGCGACACCCCTTCCACCGGCACCGCCACCAACCGGCGCAACGCCAGCTCCTCCCGCACCGCCAATTCGCTGAGCACCGACGGCCCCGCCCCACTCACCGCCGACGCCTTCACCGCCGTCGTGGAGGACAGCTCGATCAACGGCCGGGCCAGCCCCCCGAGCGCCGCGTCCAGCACCTGCCGCGTCCCCGACCCCCGCTCGCGCAGGATCAGCGGCGTCCGCCCCAGCTCCTCCGGCGAGAGCGGCCGGCGGCGCCGCGCCCACGGATGCCCCGGTGCCGTCACCACGATCAGCCGGTCGTGTCCGATCACCACCGCGTCGAGCCCCGAGGGCACGGACAGCCCCTCCACGAACCCCAGATCCGCCTCCCCGGCCAGCAGCAGCTCCGCCACCCTCGCCGAGTTCCCGGCCAGCAGCGACACCGCCGTATCGGGACGCTCCGCGTGCAGCGCGAGCAGCCAGCCCGGCAGCAGGTACTCGGCGATGGTCATGCTCGCCGCCACCCTCAGCCGCGAGTCCCGGCGGTCCCGCAGCGCCCGCGCGCCCGCGTCGAACGCCGCCGCCGCCTCCACCACCCGCCGCGCCCAGTCCGTCACCAGCACCCCCGCGTCGGTCAGCCGGGACCCCCGCGGCGAACGGTCCACCAGCGCGACCCCCAGCTGCCGTTCCATCGACCGGACGCGGCTGCTCGCCGCCGGCTGCGTGACCCCGACCTCCCGCGCCGCCGCGCCGAGGCTGCCGAGCCGCGCCACCGCGAGCAGCAGTTCCAGCGCCGCCAGATCCGGCACCCGGTGCGCCAACGACCCCGTGCCCTCGCGCCGTCCTCCGGACCCCTCCACCTCGCTCATAAGACCAGCTTATGCCCTCATAGAGAGGAACTCCCTGGTCAGGGGCGATGCGCGAAGGCACGGTGGATGTCATGGTCACCGCTGCCCCGCCCCTCCCCGTCGCGCGCGCACCCCGCGCCGCCCTGGTCCGCCACCTCGGACCCAACTGGTACGCCTCCGTCATGGGCACCGCCGCCGTCGGCACGGCCGGCACCGCACTGCCGGTGAGCCTGCCGCCTGGCGCGCACACGCTCCTCGCGGCGGTGTGGGCGCTGTCGCTGCTGATGCTGGTGACCCTGCTGGCGGCCCGCGCCCTGCACTGGATCCACCACCGCGACCAGGCCCGCGCCCACCTCCTCGACCCGGCGATGGCCCCGTTCTACGGCTGTCTCGCCATGGCCCTGCTGGCCGTGGGCGGGGGCGCGGCGACCGCGGGCCGCGACTGGCTCGGCACGCGCACGGCCGTCGCACTGGACGGTGTGCTGTACACGGCGGGCACCGCGATCGGTCTGGGGGCCGCCGTGGCCGTGCCGTACCTGATGTCCGTACGGCACCGCGTCGAGCCCTCCCAGGCCTCCCCCGTGTGGCTGCTGCCGCTGGTCGCGCCGATGGTGTCGGCCGCGCTCGGCCCGCTGCTGGTGCCGCAGCTGCCGCCGGGCCAGCCCCGCGCGACCCTGCTGCTGGCCTGTCTGGCGATGTTCGGGCTGAGCCTGTTCGCCACGCTGCTGATGCTGCCGCTGGTCCTCGGCCGGCTGATCACCTCGGGCCCGCTGCCGCTCGCGCTCACCCCGACCCTGTTCCTGGTCCTCGGTCCGCTCGGGCAGTCCACCACCGCCCTCGGCTCGGTCGCGAACGCCGCCCCCGGTGTCGTACCGGCCTCCTACGCGCACGGCCTCACGGTGTTCTCCGTGCTGTACGGCGTGCCGGTGATGGGCTTCGCGCTGATGTGGCTGGCGCTGTCCCTCGCCCATCTGCTGCGGGCCCGCCGCCGGGGCATGGGGTTCGCGATGACCTGGTGGGGCGCCACCTTCCCGGTGGGGACCTGCGTCACCGGGGCGGCCGCCCTCGCCCGGCACACCTCCCTCACCGCGTTCCAGGCGCTGTCCGTCGCGCTGTACGTCCTGCTCGTGGCGGCCTGGCTCGCGGCCGCGTCCGGCACGGTGCGCGGGCTGCTCAGCGGCGAACTGCTCGCAGGGCCTCGCCCAGCGCCCGCGGCGCCCACGCCAGGGACGGGCCGTACCACGTCAGATCCCGCCCGCTGACCAGGGCGCAGGCCAGTCCGGGGAAGGCCTCCGGGCCGTCGTCGGCGGTGAAGCGGTAGGGCTCGTCCGGCAGGACGACCACGTCCGGGGCCGCCGCCCGCAGCTCGTCCAGGGGTATGCGGAGGTAGCGCTCCGGGTGGTCGGCGTACAGGTGGTCGACGCCGAGGCGGGCCAGCACATCGCCCGCGAAGGTGTCGCGGCCGACGACCATCCAGGGCCTGCGCCAGATCGGCACGACCGCCGTCCGCCGCTCCCCCGGCTCCGGCAGCGCGCCCCAGGCCGTCTCGGCCTCCCGCAGCCAGGCCGGCCGCTCGGGCGCCCCGCACGCGGCCAGCACCCGCGCCAGCTCCGTGAAGGCCCGAGACACGGTCCGCACCTCGGTGACCAGCACCTCGAGCCCCGCCGCACGCAGCGCGTCGAGGTCCGGGACGCGGTTCTCCTCCTCGTTGGCGATCACCACGTCCGGCGCGAGCTCGACGATGCGCTCCACCTTCGGGTTCTTGGTCCCGCCGATCCGGACGACGTCCAGCTCCCCCGGATGACTGCACCAGTCCGTGGCGCCGACGAGCGCGCCGGGCAGCGTCTCGGCCACGGCCTCGGTGAGCGAGGGGACCAGGGAGACGACGCGCTTCACCGGGTCCGGTCCTGCACGGCCTCGATGTGCTCGGCCACCGCCACCACGACGATCCGGGTGTCCGGCACGGTCGCCCGCCAGCGGTGCCTGACCCCGCCGGTGAGATAGAGCGTGTCGCCCCGGCCGAGGCGGTAGGCGCGGCCCTCGGCCTCGATCTCGACGGCGCCGTCGGCCACGTACATCAATTCGTCGTTGCGGTGCTGGAACTCGCGGCCCGCGTCGTGGTCGCCGGTGAACTCGGAGGCGTGCAGCTGGTGGTGGCCGCGGACCAGGTTGCGGGTGCGGGGGGTGAAGTCGTCCTCGGGGAGCGGCTCGGCGCGCACCAGGTCGACGCTGGCGGCCGGGTCCGCCGCGGCGAGGAGCTCGACGGCGGTGGTGCGCAGCGCGTCGGCCAGCTTCTCCAGGGAGGTGCTGCTCGGCCGCGCCCGGTCGTTCTCCACCTGGCTGAGGAAGGGCACGGACAGGCCGGTGCGCTCGGCGACGACCGCGAGGGTCAACTCCAGCGCACGCCGGCGCCGCCGGACCGCCGCGCCCACCCGTACGGGCTGCTGCTCTTTGTGGTCGCCCATCGCTCCGGCTCCCTCCCCCGCTCGTCGTGCTCTCGTGCGTTTCGTGAATGGCTTCACTGCACCCTACGCATGTTCGGCAAACGGTTTCATGCGCGTGTCACATCCCCGTCTCACCGAATACCCCCTACCCTCGCGTTCTCGCCAGGTGTCGGCGTCCCGGAGGGCTCCGCCGTGAACGTCCTCCCTGGGGATGAACATGCCCTGCGACCGGAGTCATCACGCTGGGTGATTGGCCGGATTCCTCCCGTAAGGGAAGCGGAGGCGTCCCCCGAGGGGAAAACCGCCGGAAAACCCGAGGGGCGGACGGCCCCGTACCCCATTGTCGTACGGTGCCGTCCGCCCCTCGGGTGGCGGTCCGGGTGGTCAGGTCACCCGGCCGCCCGGCGGCGGGTCACCCCGCCGCCTGGCTCTGGGCGTGCTCGCCGGAGACCGGCGCCCACGTGTCGACCAGGCCGGGGTTCTCCCGCAGCCAGGAGCGGACCGCGTCCTGCTCCTTGCCCTTGCCGGCCCCCTGGATCTTCGCCTCCAGCCCGGTGAGCTGCTTCTCGGTCATGGAGAAGTCCTTCAGCCAGCGGGCGACCTGCGGGTTGTCCCCGGCGAACCCCTTGCGGGACAGGGTGTGCACGCCGTCGCCCCTGCCCCAGGCGCCCTTCGGGTCCTTGAGCTTCTTCAGGCCGTAGCTGCTGTAGGCCCAGTGCGGGGACCACAGGGTGACGAGGACCGGCTGCTTGCGGGCGTAGGCGCGCTTGAGCTCGGCGAGCATGGCCGGGGTCGAACCGTCGATCACCTGATAGGTGCCGTTGAGCCCGTACTCCTTGAGGACCTTCGTCTTGAGCAGGCTCATCTCGCCGGCGCTGGGCTCGATGCCGACGATCTTCCCGCCGAACTCGGATGCGTGCGCCTTGAGGTCGGCCAGGGAATCGACGCCCTTCACGTAGGAAGGCACGGTCAGCTCCAGAGAGGTGGGGCCGTACCACTTGCCCAGGTCGTCGAGCTGCTTGCCGTACTTCTTCCAGTACTCGGCGTGCGTGGTCGGCAGCCAGGAGTCGGTCTCGAAGTCGATCTGCCCGGTGGCGAGGCCGGTGTAGAGGGGGCCGGCCGCGTACTGGGTAGTGGTGACCTTGAAGCCCCGCTCCTGGAGGATCTCCTTCCACAGGTAGGTGGAGGCGATGCCCTCGTCCCAGGGGATGTAGCCGATCTTGATCTCCTTGCCCTTGCCGACGTCGGTGCCGGAGGCCTCGGAGGTGGTGCCGTTGGGACCGAAGACGCCGATCCCGCCCGCGGCGAGCGCGAGGGCGACGATCCCGGCGACCGCGACGACCGGGCGCGGCCGGTACGACCACGCGCGCCGGGGCGCCTTGGCGGCGGCCCTGCGCCCGGACGGGGAGAGCTGGGTGCCCAGGGCGCCGGTGACGCGGTCCAGGTAGATGGCGAGGACGACGATGCCGACGCCGGCCTCGAAGCCGTACCCGATGTCGAGCTGGCCGATGGCCTCGTTCACGGCGCCGCCGAGGCCGCCGGTGCCGACCATGCCGGCGATGACGACCATGGACAGGCCCAGCATGATCACCTGGTTGACGCCGGCCATGATGGTCGGCAGGGCGAGCGGCAGCTGGACCCGCCACAGGATGTCGCGCGGGCTCGTGCCGAACGCCTCGGCGGCCTCGACCAGTTCGGGGTCGACCTGGCGGATGCCCAGTTCGGTCATGCGGACGCCGGGGGCGAGCGCGAAGATCAGGGTGGCCACCACGCCGGCCGCGGTGCCGAGGCCGAAGAACAGCATGGCCGGGATCAGCAGGACCATCGAGGGCATCGTCTGGAGCAGGTCCAGGACGGGCCGTACGGCGGCGCCGACCGCCTTGGAGCGGGCCGCCCAGATGCCCAGCGGGATGGAGATCACCAGGGCGATCACGGTGGCCACCAGGACCAGGGCGAGCGTGGACATCGCCTGGTCCCACAGCTGGAGCGAGTCGACCAGAGCGAATCCGGCGAAGGCGAGGACACCGGCGAGCAGGCCGCGCAGCCACCAGGCGAGGACGGCGAGGATGCCGGCCATGAGCAGCGGCGCGGGGGCGCCGAGGACGGCGTCGATGCCGTTGTACATGCCCTCCATGACGGCCTTGACGGCGTCGAAAAGCCAGGAGAGGTGGCCGACCAGCCAGTTCACACCGGAGTCGACCCAGTTGCCGAGGGGCAGCCTAGGCACGGCCGATCACCTTCTTCCCGTCCCGGTCGAAGCCGTCGCAGGCGGCGGGCTCGCCCTGTTCGTCGCCGAGGAAGCCCACCAGGCGCTGCCGGCGCACCACGCCGACGAGGGTGCGGTCGGCGTCCAGGACGGCGACCGGGTGCGGCAGCCGGGCGCTGATCGCGCACAGCTCGGTGAACGGCGTGTCGGGCGTCGCCGTCTCGCAGCCGCAGTCGGCCTCGTCGCCGCGCGGATCGGTGTCCATGACGGCGGCGGCGGTGAGCACCCGCGAGCGGTCGACGTCCTTGATGAAGGAGGCCACGTAGTCGTTCGCGGGGCGCAGCAGGATGTCCTCGGCGGTGCCGGTCTGCACGATGCGGCCGTCGCGCATGACGGCGATCCGGTCGCCCAGGCGCATGGCCTCGTTGAGGTCGTGGGTGATGAAGACGATGGTCTTCTTCAGCGTCTTCTGCAGTTCCAGGAGCTGGTCCTGCATATCGCGCCGGATCAGCGGGTCCAGGGCGCTGAAGGACTCGTCCATGAGCAGCAGATCGGCGTCGGTGGCCAGGGCGCGGGCGAGGCCGACGCGCTGCTGCATGCCGCCGGACAGCTCGTCGGGCCAGGACTTCTCCCAGCCGGCCAGGCCGCACAGAGCGAGCGCCTCGTCGGCGCGGCGTTCGCGCTCGGCGCGGGGCACGCCCTGCACTTCCAGGCCGTAGGCGGCGTTGTCGCGGACGCTGCGGTGCGGGAACAGCGCGAAGTGCTGGAAGACCATGCTGATCTTGTTCGAGCGCAGTTCGCGCAGGCCGCGGTCGCCGAGCGCGGTCAGCTCCGCGCCGTCGAAGCGCACGCTGCCGGCGGTCGGCTCCAGCAGACCGTTGAGCATCCGCAGCAGGGTGGACTTGCCGGAGCCCGACAGGCCCATGACGACGAAGATCTCACCCGCCTCGACCCGGAAGGAGGCGTCGATCACGGCGGCGGTGGTGCCGTCGGCGCGCAGCTCCTCCCGGTCGGCACCCTTCCTCAGGCGCTCCACTGCGTCGTCCGGTCGTCTGCCGAACACCTTGAACAGGTGCTCCGCCTCAAGCCTGGCTTGCACGCGAACCTCTTGTCTCGGGAACAGGGGACGGGAGACGAAGTCCCGGCGACCGCCGGAAGGCCGGCGACAAAGGCCACCGACCGGTTGAAAAGCGCACTACTTCGCTCCCGACGGCGCCCCTGCCCAGGTCAAGCAGAGGCAAACTCAGAGGTGGCCGGGCTCACTGCGATGCGCAGCACGCAACACGTTCCAGGACGAAAGGTGCGCGAGGGTGACGCGGGAGTGACTGTCAGTGGCGTACGGCATGATGCGAAGCGTGACCGGACGACTGATGCTCCTCGACACCGCCTCGCTGTACTTCCGCGCCTACTTCGGCGTACCCGACTCCGTGCGGGCACCGGACGGCACCCCGGTGAACGCGGTGCGCGGACTGCTGGACTTCGTCGACCGCCTGGTCAGGGACCACCGCCCCACCCACCTGGTGGCCTGCATGGACGCCGACTGGCGGCCGAAGTGGCGGGTCGAGCTGATCCCCACCTACAAGGCGCACCGGGTCGCCGAGGAGCACACCGGCGCCCCGGACGCGGAGGAGGTGCCGGACACCCTCGCCCCACAGGTGCCCGTCATCGAGTCCGTGCTGGACGCGCTCGGCATCGCCCGCGTCGGAGTCGCCGGCTACGAGGCGGACGACGTCATCGGCACCTTCACCGCCCGCGCCACGGGCCCGGTCGACATCGTCACGGGCGACCGCGATCTGTACCAGTTGGTGGACGACGGGCGCGGGGTGCGGGTGCTGTATCCACTCAAGGGCGTGGGCACCCTCCAGATGACCGACGAGGCGGTGCTGCGCGAGAAGTACGGCGTCGACGGACGGGGGTACGCGGACCTGGCGCTGCTGCGCGGCGACCCGAGCGACGGACTGCCGGGCGTGGCCGGGATCGGCGAGAAGACGGCCGCCAAGCTGCTCGCCGAGTTCGGCGACCTGGCCGGGATCATGGCGGCCGTGGACGACCCGAAGGCGAAGCTCACCCCCTCGCAGCGGCGGCGGCTGACCGAGGCGCGGCCGTATCTCGCGGTGGCGCCGAAGGTGGTGCGGGTGGCCGGTGACGTACCGCTGCCCCGTGTGGACACCGCGCTGCCGGGTGCCCCGCGCGATCCGGCGGCCCTGGAGGAACTGGCGGCCCGCTGGGGCCTGGGCGGCTCGCTCCAGCGGCTGCTGGCCACGCTGAGCGCGTAGGACTGCGGAGACCGGGCCGTCAGGTCGGCAATATTCGGGCAAAGGGCGGCGGTTGAATCACAAAGGAAGATCGGGCCGAAAGGAGAGATGTTAACTTAGGTATACCTAACCCAGTTCGCAGGAGGCCGTGATGGCAGAGCGTCCGGAACGAAAGCCGCGCAAGGTCCACGCCGCCCGTGTGGTGCGCACCGAGCGGCTGACCCCGCACATGCAGCGCGTGGTGCTCGGCGGCGACGGGCTCGCCGGGTTCGCGGCCGACACCTGCACCGATCACTATGTGAAGCTCCTGTTCGGTCCGCCGGGCGTGACCTATCCGGAACCCTTCGACCTGGAGCGGATCCGCGCCGAGTTCCCGCGCGAGCAGTGGCCGGTGACCCGCACCTACACCGTGCGCGACTGGGACGCCGAACACCGCGAGCTGACCCTGGACTTCGTGATCCACGGCGACGAGGGCCTGGCCGGTCCCTGGGCGCTGCGGGCACAGCCCGGCGACACCCTGCGCTTCATGGGCCCCGGCGGCGCCTACGCCCCCGACCCGGACGCCGACTGGCATCTGCTCGTCGGCGACGAGAGCGCGCTGCCCGCCATCGCCCGCGCCCTGGAGTCCCTGCCCGCCGGCGCCCCGGCGCACGCCTTCGTGGAGGTCTCCGGGCCCGAGGAGGAGCAGAAGATCGACTCCGCCGCGGAGATCGTCTGGGTGCACCGCGGGGACCGCCCGGTCGGCACCGCCCTGCTGGCGGCCGTCCGCGCGCTGGAGTTCCCCGAGGGCCGCCCGCACGCCTTCGTGCACGGCGAGGCCGGGTTCGTGAAGGAGCTGCGCCGGCTGCTCCGGGTCGACCTGCGGCTCCCGCGTGAGGACCTCTCGATCTCCGGCTACTGGCGCCTCGGTCACAACGAGGACGGCTGGCAGGCGTCCAAGCGCGAGTGGAACGCCCGCATCGAGGCGGAGCAGGAGGGCGGCGCGCAGGCCGCCTGAGCCCCGCGGCCCCGAGCCGGTCCGTCCGGACCGGCGTCAGCGCGCGTTGATCCGGCCGAACGGCACGTGCACGCTCGGCGTGGTCCGCGCGGTGCTCTCCAGGTGCGTCACCTGGTCGTCGAAGAAAATGTGCGGATCCAGCACCTCCATCACGGCGCCCTTGTCGACGCCGCCCAGGAAGAACGCGCCGTTGACCCGCACGCCCCACTGCTTGAGGCTGTTCACGGCCCGCTCGTGCGCCGGGGCGTTGCGCGCGGTCACGATGGAGACGTGGACCCGCAGCTCGTACTCCGGGTCCGCCCTGCGCCGTTCCTCCTCCCGGTTCTGGATCCGGTTCACCCCGGCCAGGAAGTCGCGCAGCGGCCCGGCGTCGTGCGGGGTCGCCGCGTTGCGCGCCTCGTGCGCCCGGAACTCCTCCAGCCCCTGCGACTGGTAGACCTGTTCGGCCGCGTCTCCGGCGAGCACCCCGTCGAAGTCGAACGCGATCCGCAGCTCCCGGTCCGCGGCGTCGTCCGGATACGCCGCTCCCAGCACATGCCCCGCGGGCAGGCCCGCCGCGACGGCCTCGCGTACGTCGTCGCCGTTCGCCGACAGGAACAGCGACATGTTCAGCGCCGGCATGAACCTGTACGGGGAGCGGCCCTGCATGAACACGGCCCGGCTGATGGGCAGTTCGCGGGCCTGTATCGAGCGCATGACCCGCAGCCCGGTGTCGGGGTCGTTGCGGGAGAGGATGATGACCTCGACCAGCGGATCGCCCGGCTCCCCGAGGTCGTTGAGCGACAGCAGCCTGCGGATGAACGCGAACGCCACTCCGGGACGCAGCGTGTCGTCCCGCTTCTCCTCCTGGTAGGCCCGGTACGCCTCCTCGCCCTGCTCCCTGAACACCGCGTCGGATTCCCGCAGATCGAACAGGGCGCTGGAGGCGACGCCGACGACGAGCCGGTTCGCGAGGTCATAGGCAGGCATGCGCCCATCTTCACACCGGCCCGCACCGGCACGACGGCGCGGCCGCCCGCTCGGAGTTCAGTCCCCGCGCACCCGTGCGTGCAGATGCATGTCGTGCCAGCCGTCCGGGTGCAGGTACGCCTTGCGCCGGGTGCCCTCCGCGGCGAAGCCGGCCTTGGCGGCGACCCGGCAGGACGCCTCGTTGGCGGTGGAGTGCATCAACTCCAGCCGGTGGAAGCCGATCTCCTCGAACGCCCAGTGCGTCAGCGCGACGGCGGACCGGGTCGCCACACTGCGGCCGCGGGCCTGCGCCACGGTCCAGTAGGCGAGTTCGGCCAGCCCGTCGGCCAGCTCGATCTGCCGCAGCGCCACCCGGCCCATCAGCCGCCCGGTGTCCTGCGCCACGACCGCCCACTGCGGCTCCCGCTCCCCGGCCCACGCCCGCCGCCACCGCGTGATCCATTCGGCGGCCTCCGCCTCCGACTCGCAGGACTTGCCGTGGAAGCGGTGCATCAGCGGGTCCTGGAACGCCGCGTGCACGGCGGGCGCGTCCCCCTCCTGCCAGGGACGCAGCACCAGCCCGTCACCGGTGGGGATGACGGGCTGCTCGGTACGGGCGAGGGCGCCGGGGGTCAGCACCGGACGGGTGAGAACGGGCATGATCCCCATACTGCCGCGCCGGCGGCCCGCTTCCCCGGCCCGGGCACGACGACCACCCCTCGCACCCCTGACCGTCACCTCACCCGCCGCCCTCGACCGCTCCCCCCGGCCCCCTCGTACCCTTGACCGGGTGAGACGCCGTACGCCGCCCCCACCCGCTCCGCTCCCCCAGCGCGACGGGGTCGATCCCGTACGGGTGCGGCTGCCCGCGGACGGCGGGTGGACCACCGTGCGTGAGCACCTGGTGGCGCGGCTCACCGGTGCCGGGCCCGGCGTGATCGAGGAAATGTTCGCGGCCGGGCGGATCGTGGGCGCCGACGGGCGGCCGGTGCCGGCGGACGCGCCCTATCGGCCGGGGATGTTCGTCTGGTTCCACCGCGAGCCGCCCGCCGAGGTACCGGTGCCGTTCCCGCTGCCGGTGGTGTACCGGGACGAGCACATCGTCGTGGCCGACAAGCCGCACTTCCTCGCCACCACCCCGCGCGGGGGCCATGTCGCCCAGACCGCGCTCGCCCGGCTCCGCCACACCCTGGGCATCCCGGCCCTGACCGCCGCGCACCGCCTGGACCGGCTCACCGCCGGGCTGGTGCTGTTCACGGTACGGCCCGAGGAACGCGGCGCGTACCAGAGGCTGTTCGGCGAACGCCGGGTGGCCAAGGAGTACGAGGCCGTCGCCCCCTACGACGCCGCGCTCGCCCTGCCCCGGACCGTGCGCAGCCGGATCCTGAAGGAGCGCGGGGTGCACGCGGCCCGCGAGGTCGAGGGCGAGCCCAACGCCGAGACGCGGGTGGAGCTGGTGGAGCGGCGCGGCGGGCTCGGCCGGTACCGGCTGCTCCCGCGCACCGGGCAGACCCACCAGCTGCGGGTGCACCTGAACGCGCTCGGCGTGCCCATCCTCGGCGACCCGCTCTACCCGCGGGTGACCGCCCCGGTGCCGCCCGGCGACTTCCGCCGCCCCCTGCAACTGCTCGCCCGCAGGCTGGAGTTCACCGACCCGGTCACCGGCGTCGCGCACACCTTCACGAGCGGGCGTACCCTTCAGGCCTGGTCCGCCTACTCCGAGTGGGCGGCGGACTGACCCGGCCCGCTCACTCCCCGCGCCACCAGCGCAGCAGCCGCTGCCAGAGCCCCCGCACCGGGACCGAGACCGGGACCGGGAGGACCGGCGGCGGCACCGGGCGGGCCGGCGGCACGGCCGCGGGGAGCGCCGTGCCCTGTGCCTCCCGGCGTTCGGCGGCCAGCCGCAGGTCGGCGGGGAGTCCGGGGCTCGCGTAGGCGCGCGGCGGCATGTCCGTGTCCTGCTGCGGCTTGGGTTCGAACCGCACCGGCAGCGCCACCAGGTGCCGGGAGGCGATGGAGGAGCGCCAGCGCAGATCGTCCTCGGCGCAGGCCAGCTGCACGTCCGGCAGCCGGGTCAGCAGGGCGTCGACGCCGACGTCGGCGATGGCACGCCCGATGTCCTGTCCCGGACACTCGTGCGGGCCGCCGCCGAAGGCGAGGTGGGAGCGGTTGCCCTGCATGCTCGCGGCCAGGTCGGGCCGTACCCTCGGGTCGATGTTGCCCGGCGCGGGCGCGAACAGCAGCCCGTCGCCCCTGGTGATGCGCTGCCCGCCCAGTTCGGTGTCCTGCTTGGCGTAGTAGCCGAAGACGGTGCTGAACGGCGGTTCGTCCCACAGGGACTGCTCGATCGCCTCCGGTACGGTCATCTGCCCGCCGTTGAGCCGGGCGCGGAAACCGGGCTCGGTCAGCACCATGCGCAGCGCGTTGGCGAGCAGGTTGGCCGTGGCCTCGTAGGCGGCGAACAGGACGAGCCGCAGGTGTTCGCGGACCTCGTCGTCGGTGAGCCCGGCCTCGTGCAGGACGAGGTGGCTGGTGAAGTCGTCCTCGGGCCGGGCGCGGCGGCGCAGGGTGAGCCGGTTCAGCGCGTCCATGACGTAGGCATGGCTCTGGATGGCGGTCTCGGTGCCCTTGAGGGCGTCGCGGGCGGCCTGCACCATCCGGTCGTTGTACTCCTCGGGCATGCCGAGGATCTCGCACAGCACCGCCATCGGCAGATGCTCGGCGAACTGGGCGACCAGGTCGGCCCGGCCGCGCTCGCAGAAGCCGTTGACCAGGTGCTGGGTGTGGCCGCCGATGTGCCGGCGGACGCTGCGGTGGTCGATGGTGGCCATGGCGGAGGTGACCGCGTTGCGCAGCCGCAGGTGTTCGTCGCCCTCCACGTGGGAGCAGATGGGCTGCCAGGCGATGTGCGGCATCAGCGGGTGGTCCGGCTTGACCCGGCCGTCGAGCAGCGGGGCCCAGATCCGGCTGTCGCGGGTGTACTGCGAGGGGCTGCGCACCACCTGGAGGTTCTCGGCGTGCCCGAGCACCACCCACATCGGTACGTCGTCGTGCAGCAGTACGGGGGCGACCGCGCCGTACTGTTCGCGCAGCCGTTCGTAGAGGTCGTCCAGGTCCTCCGCGCCCGCGCCGTAGAGCCGGTGCAGTCCGCCGGGGCCGAGGCCGTGCGCGGGGCAGCCGGGCGGCGGGCCTGACAGGGGGGCGTCGGGGGCCGAGAGGGCGGTCGGAGGCTGGGGTTCAGGCGTCACAGTGATCGCTCCGGAACGGAAAAGGGAGTGCGGGTGAGTCAGGTGAGGGCGCCGGAGAGGGCGAGGGAGTGCAGGAACCGCATCAGGGTGAGCAGCACGTCCTTGCTGGAGGCCCGGCGGCGCACATCGCATTCGATGATCGGGATGTCCGGGGTCAGGTCGAGCGCGGTGCGCAGTTCCTCCAGGGGGTAACGGGGCGCGTCCGGGAAGGAGTTGACGGCCACCACGAAGGGCACGCCGCGTTCCTCCAGGCGGCCCATGACGTCGAAGCTGACCTCCAGGCGCCGGGTGTCGACGAGGACGACCGCGCCGAGCGCCCCCTCGAACAGTCCGTTCCACAGGAACCAGAAGCGCTCCTGGCCGGGGGTGCCGAACAGGTAGAGCACCAGCTTGTCGGTGATGCTGATCCGGCCGAAGTCCATGGCGACGGTGGTGGCCGTCTTCGACTCGGAGCCGTAGTTGTCGTCGATCCCGATGCCGGCCTGGGTCATGGTCTCCTCGGTGGTCAGCGGTTTGATCTCGCTGACGGAGCCGACCATGGTGGTCTTGCCGACGCCGAAGCCGCCCACGATCACGATCTTCACCGCGGCCTGGGCCGTGTGCGGCAGCTGGTCCGCGGCGCGCGGTCCGGGGATCGTGTCAGAGCCGTTGAAGTCCATGCATCACCGCTTCGAGGAGGGAACGGTCGGGAGCCGTGCGGCGGGTGACCGGGGCGCGCGCCTGCACCAGCTCGGCCGTGATCATCTCCGTGATCAGTACCGTCATCGCGCTGAACGGCAGGGAGAGGTAGGCCGACAGCTCGGCCAGGGACAGCGGGGCGGTGCACAGATCGAGCACCGCCGTGTGCTCCGGCGAGGCGCCGGGCGGCGGGGTCCGGCGGGCCACGATCAGGGTCACGAGGTCGAGTTCGGCGCGTCCGCCGTCGGCGGTCCCGGTGACGGCGTAGAGCCGCTCGGGGTTGCGGGGCGGCGGCTGGCCGTCCGGGGTGCCGTGTGCGCCCGGTCCGTCCACGGCGCCGTGCGGGGTACGGCCGTCCGCCGCACCGGCGTGCAGAGGGGGCCGTAACCGCGGTGCGGAGGGGGACGGTGACGGCGAGCCCGGCGGGTTCGGCAGGCGCCGTTGTCGTCGTGGAGGGGTCATACGGTCTGCCCGTCCCGCCGGGGCGGACTGGTGAGGTGGGCGCCGATCCGCACCACGAGATCGCGCATCATGCCGCTCATCCGGCCCGGTTCGCAGGTGACGTCGGCGAGCACGGCGAGGTAGGCGTTGGCGCCCGCGTTCATCAGGTAGAAGTAGCCGCCCTCGATCTCCACGACGACGACCTTCATCTCGCCCGCGCCGGGGATCTCCTGGATGATGGCGCCGGCCAGGCTCTGCACGCCCGCGCAGGCGGCGGCCACCCGGTCGGCGGCGTCGGGGTCGCCGCCGTAGCGGGCGATGCGCAGGCCGTCGGAGGACAGCACCACGATCATCTCGATGCCCGGCACTCCGTCGTTGAGCTGCTTGAGCATCCAGTCGAAGTTGCCTCGCTGCTGGATCACTGGACGGTCCCCTCGTCGTCGGCCTCGGTGGGGGCGGCCGAGTCATCGATCAGATGCAGGTACTTGGTGGGGTTGAGCGTGAAGTCGGTCAGCTCGGGGGCGGTGGCGCCCTCCGGCATGCCCTTGCGCAGTCCGTCGAAGAAGTCGTCGATCCACATGCCCGGCGGGCGTTCGATGAGCTTCTTGCGCTCGGGGTCCATCTCCGGCTCGGGCTCGGGCTCCCGGCGGGTCTGGGACCAGATGGTGGGCCGGCCCTCGCGTTCGGCCCGCTCGATGGCGGCCTCCTCGGCCCAGCGCTGGCTCAGCGGGACCTTCACCCGGCTGCGGCGCTGCGGCAGTCCGCCCGCCGTCCACTCGGTGACCTCGGGGACGTCGTCCTCCATGGAGATCCCGGCGGGGATCTTGGGGCTGGTGGGGCGGCGCGTCTTCGGCCGCCGCTTGGGGCCCTCGACGGCACCGAGTTCCGGCATCGGGATGCCGGTCGCGCCGATGCCGTGGGCGACGCCGACGCCGGGCTCGGTGGTGGTCATCACGCGCGGCACGATGAGGATCGCGCGCAGCCCGCCGTAGGCGGAGGTGCGCAGCGAGACCTCCATGTCGAACTGCTTGCACAGCCGGCCGACGACGGCGAGCCCGAGGCGCGGGTTGTCGCCGAGGTTGTGCGCGTCGTCGCCGTTCTTGGCGTCCTCGATCATCTTCTCGATGCGGATCCGGGACTCCTCGTTGAGGCTGACCCCGGCGTCCTCGATCTCGATGACGATGCCCGTCTGCACCTCCACGGCGGTGACGTGCACCTTGGTGGTGGGCGGCGAGTAGCGGGTGGCGTTGTCGAAGAGTTCGGCCGCCGCGTGGATGACCGGCTCGACCGCGGTGCCCTTGATGTTGATGTTGCAGATGGACGCCAGGTGGATGCGGTGGTAGTCCAGGATCCGGGACATGGCGCCGCGCAGGGTGCTGTAGAGGGACACCGGCAGCGGCCACTGGCGGCCGGGCCGGCCGCCGCCGAGGACGCCGATGGTGTCGGCGAGCCGCCCGATCAGCGAGCTGCCGTGGTCCAGGCGCAGCAGGTCGTCGAAGACCTCGGGATTGCGGCCGTGGTCCTCCTCCATCTCCCGCAGTTCCACGGCCTGCTGGTGGACGATGGCCTGGACGCGGCGGGCGATGCTGACGAAGGAGCGCTCGGTGGCGATCCGCATGGTGATCTCGTGGTCGGCGCCGCGCAGCGCGACATGGGTCAGCTCGCGGTAGACGTCGGGCAGGACCCGCAGGTCGGGGTCGGCGTCGTAGACGTTCGCCATGACGTCGCGGAGCATCTCGCCGCGGGCGAGCCGGGCGAAACCCCACGGCAGGATGTCCTTGGCGAAGCGGTGGACCAGCGCCTGGTGTTCGGCGAGCCGCTGCTCCAGGGCGGCGCGGTCGCGGGCGCGCGCGGCCTGCTCCTCGCGGAGCAGGCGGCCGCGGCGGGCGGCCTCGGCGCCGGTGACCAGGACGAGGAGTACGGCGAGGGCCCCGCACAGGCCGACGGCGACGCGGGCCGGCTCCGGCACCAGGGCGACGGCGGCCCCGCTCGCCACGGCCATCACTATGGCGGGCGGCAACAGGACGCGGGCGTAGGGACGTTCCCGGCGACCGGGCGGCTTCGGAACACTCACCATGGATGCCTTCTGGGACGGATCGGCTGGGTGTCGGGAGGGTTGTCGGGGGGAAGATGCATGGCACAGACCGGATCTTCGGCATGTTTGGGAACAGGCGCGCGAATCAGCTCAACGTGGTGCGCCGCGGGCGAGCTTAGTCCGACCGGATCATCGCCGTGTCATATTCAGCGACCGCCTGAAATCACCCCGACACCAGGAGTACGCTCGACCCCATTTGCACGCAGCGCTTCTGTTCGAACACGTTCGGTCATGGCGTACGGACATACGAAAACCGGCCCACCCCGAAGGGTGAGCCGGTCGATCTCCGGGATGCCGGTCAGGCCACCGACGAGTAGGCCACCACGCCCCGCAGCAACTGATCGACGGCCTTGCGCGCCGCCTTGGCCACGGTCGACCCCTCGCCCGGCGCCGCCGCCGAGATCTGCCCCAGTACGTCGATCACCTGCTTGCACCAGCGCACGAAGTCGCCCGCGGGCATCTCCGCTTCCCGCAGCACCTCGTCCAGGCCCTTGCCCGATGCCCACATGTAGGCGGCCCAGGCGAACCCGAGATCGGGCTCGCGCTGGCCCACGCCCTCGGTCTGGCTGATCCGGAAGTCCTCCTCCAGACCGTCGAGCCGGCCCCAGATCCGCACCATCTCCCCCAGCGCGGCCTTCGCCTTGCCGGAGGGCACCTTGGGCGCCATGGCGTCGTCACTGAGCCGCGCTTCGTACACCAACGCCGATACGCACGCGGCGAGTTCGGCGGGCGCGAGGCCCTCCCAGACGCCCTCGCGCAGGCATTCGCTGGCCAGCAGGTCCAGTTCGCCGTACAGCCGGGCGAGCCGCCGGCCGTGCTCGGTGACCTCGTCGCCCCGCAGGTAGTCCAGCTCGGTCAGCAGGGCGACGATCCGGTCGAAGGTCCGCGCGATGGTGTTCGTACGGCCCTCGATCCGGCGCTCCAGCTGCGAGGTGTCGCGCAGCAGCCGGTGGTAGCGCTCGGCCCAGCGGGCGTGGTCCTCACGGTCGTCGCACCCGTGGCAGGGGTGCGCGCGCAGGGCGGTGCGCAGCCGGGCGATCTCCCGGTCGTCGGCCGCCTGCGAGCGCTTCTTGCGGGCCCGCTCCGGCGGGATGTGCCCGGCCTTGGAGCGCAGCGCGGACGCCAGGTCGCGGCGCGACTGCGGCGAGCGCGCGTTGAACGTCTTCGGGATCCGCATCCGGTCGAGCGGCTCCACCGGCACCGGGAAGTCCATCGATGCCAGCCGCTTGACCTGCCGCTCGGCCGTCAGCACCAGCGGGCGCGGCCCGTCCTGGTGGTCGAAACCGCGATGCCCGTTGGACCGGCCGGCCGGCAGACCCGGATCCAGCACCAGCGCGAGCCCCGCGTACTTGCCCGTGGGCACATGGATGACATCGCCCGGCCTGAGCTTCTCCAGGGCCGCGGCCGCCTCGGCGCGCCGCTGGTGGGCGCCCTGCCGGGCCAGCTCCGTCTCCCGGTCCTTCAGCTCGCGGCGCAGCCGCGCGTACTCCTCGAAGTCGCCGAGGTGACAGGTCATGGACGCCCGGTAACCGGCCAGACCCTCCTCGTTGCGCTGCACCTGCCGGGAGATGCCGACCACCGAACGGTCCGCCTGGAACTGCGCGAACGACGTCTCCAGCAGCTCACGCGAGCGATGCCGCCCGAACTGCTCGACCAGGTTGACCGCCATGTTGTACGACGGCCGGAAGCTGGAGCGCAGCGGATACGTACGGGTGCCCGCGAGCCCGGCCAGGTGCTCGGGGCTCATCCCGCGCTGCCAGAGCACCACCGCGTGGCCCTCGACATCGATGCCGCGCCGGCCCGCACGCCCCGTCAGCTGGGTGTACTCGCCCGGCGTGATGTCCGCGTGCTGCTCGCCGTTCCACTTGACGAGCTTCTCCAGCACCACCGAACGGGCGGGCATGTTGATGCCGAGCGCGAGGGTCTCGGTCGCGAACACGGCCTTGACCAGACCGCGCACGAACAGCTCCTCCACGACCTCCTTGAAGGTCGGCAGCATGCCCGCGTGATGAGCGGCGATGCCCCGCTCCAGGCCCTCCAGCCACTCGTAGTACCCGAGGACGTGCAGGTCCTCGGAGGCGATGTGGGCGGTGCGCTCCTCGACCAGGGCCCGGACCCGGTCCCGCGCCTCCTCGTCGTTCAGCCGCAGCCCCGCGTACAGGCACTGCTGAACGGCGGCCTCGCAGCCGGCCCGGCTGAAGATGAAGGTGATCGCCGGCAGCAGCCCCTCCGCGTCCAGCCGCTCGATGACCTCGGGCCGGCCCGGCGTCCACATCCGCGAGCGCTGCCTGCGCTCCCGCTCCCGGTCGGCCTCCCGCATCGCCCTCCCCCGGCGGCGGTCCTGGTACGACGGCCGGGTCGCCTCCATCCGCGCGAGGCGCACCAGATCGGGGTTGACGGACTTCCTGTGGCCCTCGCCCTCCTCGAACAGGTCGTACATCCGCCGCCCGGCCAGCACATGCTGGAACAGCGGCACGGGCCGGTGCTCGGAGACGATCACCTCGGTGTCGCCGCGGACGGTGTCCAGCCAGTCGCCGAACTCCTCCGCGTTCGACACGGTCGCCGACAGTGACACCAGGGTCACCGAGGCGGGCAGGTGGATGATCACCTCTTCCCAGACGGCGCCGCGGAAGCGGTCGGAGAGGTAGTGCACCTCGTCCATGACCACGTGTCCGAGGCCCAGCAGGGTCTGGGAGCCCGCGTACAGCATGTTCCTGAGCACCTCGGTGGTCATCACGACCACCGGTGCCTCGGAGTTCACGCTGTTGTCGCCGGTGAGCAGGCCGACCTTGTCCGCGCCGTAGCGGCGGCACAGGTCGGCGTACTTCTGGTTCGACAGCGCCTTGATGGGTGTCGTGTAGAAGCACTTCTTGCCCTGGAGCAGGGCGAGGTGGACGGCGAATTCGCCGACGATCGTCTTGCCGGAGCCGGTGGGGGCGGCCACCAGCACGCCCTTTCCGGCTTCGAGTGCCTGGCATGCCTCGATCTGGAAGGGGTCGAGGCCGAAGTCGTACATCTCGCGGAAGGACGCGAGCGCGGTGGCCTGCTCGGCTGCCCGCTGGCGGGCCGCCGCGTACCGCTCGGCCGGTGAGAGGTCCTCTGTCATCGTGCTTTCGAGCGTACCGGGCCCCACCGACAACAGGACGATCATTATCCGGAACGTGCGCTGAGCAGAGAAATGCCCCCGGCACCGGGAGAGCCCGGTGCCGGGGGCGGGTCGCCTCGCCTGTGATGTGGGTCAGGTCACGTCGTCGTAGCCGTTGACGTGGTCCCTGCCCCGCGGCTCCGGGGCCGGGCTCGCGCTCACGGCCTCCACCTCGCCGACCGCCTCGGGCGTGAGGTCCAGCTCCGATGCCTCGTCGTCGGACAGCCCGTCACCCGCGCGGCGGGCCCGACGCCGGTCGTTGACCAGCGAGAAGGCCACCGCGATGAAGAACAGCGCCCAGATCGGCGTCGCCAGCGCCAGCATCGACATCGGGTCCGCGCCGGGCGTGGCCACCGCCGCGAAGGCGGCGATACCGACGACCATGGCCCGCCACCAGCCGAGCATGCGCTTGCCGGACAGGATGCCCGTCAGATTGAGCATCACCAGCAGCAGCGGCATCTCGAAGGCGAGGCCGAAGACCACCACCATGCGCGTGACCAGGTCGAGCAGCTTGTCCAGCGACAGCAGGTTCTCCACCCCGGAGGGGGTGAGGTCGATCATCACCTTCGCCGTGACGGGCAGCACGTGGTACGCGAGGAAGCCGCCGCCGAGGAACAGCGGCACGCCGAAGCCGACGAACGCGTACGCGTACTTCTTCTCGTGCCGGTGCAGGCCCGGCGCGACGAATGCCCACAGCTGGTAGAGCCAGACCGGGGAGGCCAGCACCACGCCGGCGGTCAGCGACGCCTTCAGCGCCAGTGTGAACGGGCCCAGCAGGTCACCGATCGTGATGTGCGCGCAGTGGGTGTCCTTGCTGGCCTTCGACAGTTCGCCGAAGGACTGGTGGCAGCCCACCGAGCGCAGCAGCGGCGCGGTGATGAAGTCGATGATGTCCTTGTAGAAGAAGGCGGAGACGATCGTGACGACGACGATCGCCAGGACACCCTTGGTGAGCCGGTTGCGCAGCTCACGCAAGTGATCCCCGAGTGGCATGCGCCCCTCGGGGTCCCTCTCCGTGCGGGCGGACTTGAGCAACCCACATCCTCATCTCGTGCAGCGGACCGGGGCCCCGGCCCTCGCGTCAGCGCTGGGTGGAGTCGGTCGGCTCGTTGACCGGGCGGGAGCTGGTCACATCGCCGGGCGCGGCCTGGATGGTGCGCTGCGCGGGAGCCGGCTCCTCCGCGGGCTGGGCGGAGGTGGCGTTCTGCTTGCCGCCGTCGTCCTTCATCGCCTTGGCCTCGCTCTTGAGGATACGAGCGGACTTGCCGAGGGAACGGGCCATGTCCGGGAGCTTCTTGGAACCGAACACGAGGACGATGACCAGCACCAGAAGCACCAGGTGCCACGGCTCAAGTGCGTTGCGGAACATAAGTCTTCACCTTCTCACTGAGGCGGGGCGACGGCTTGTCCGACCGATCGGACAGGTGTCCGACCATCGTGCCGGCAGCGATCGTATCGTCCGGGGGTGAACGTGGGACACACCCCGTGCGTACTCCAGCTCTGCGGACCGCGCCTCGTTCTTCGGGCCGCGACCAGCAGCGTACCTGCCCGGAGCGGCAAGGTGACAGGGCGAAGTGACCCAAAGCGCATCACAAGACGACATCACAGGGCGTCCACGGCCCGTGCCGCGCTCACCGCCGACCGCTCCAGGTCCTCGGCGGCCCGGTTGATGCGCTGCGCGGACTCCGTGACCTGTCGCCCGAGGCGCCGCGCCTCCACGAACACCCGGACAGCGAGCACTCCCAGGACGGCGAGGCCCAGGAACCCCATGGCTACGGCGAGCATCGGCCAGAACATGACGTCGAGCCTAGACCGTCCGGCGGCCCGGTCCGCACCCGGCCGCACCGGGGGCGGCGGCCGGCTACACGGTCGAGTGGAGCCGCAGGGTCCGCACCCCGCCCCCGGTGAGCAGTTCCACGATGCGCTCGCCGGCCGGTTTGCGGACCGAGGCCCCGCAGTCGGGGCAGGTGAAGGAGTAGAACGTGGTGCGGTGGCTCGCGCCGATGGCCAGGCGCAGCGCGCTCGCGGCCAGCTCGAAGCGGCCCCGGCAGTCCGGGCAGCCGGCCCGGAACACCACCGGAGCCACCCCCCGCATCCCCGCGAACGCGGTCGCCACCGTCATCCCGCTCGCACCGGACACCGCCGTCCCGTTCGCACCGGACACCGCGGACTCGTTCACAGCCGTCACTCCTCTTCCGCCGGTCGCTCCACCGGCCGGTCCGCCGACCGGTCCATGAGCCGATCCATCAACCGGGCCGCCGACCCGCCCGCGGGCCGGTCCGCCGCCCGCCCGCGTCCCCGCCGGCCCGGCCCCGCACAGCGGGCACGCCCTAAGGAGCGGACGGGCCCACTCGCCCGGCGGCTCACCCGCGCACCGCCGTGGCGTCCGGCGCCGGATCCGACGGGACGTCGTACGCCGCCAGCGCCTCGGCCGCCGCCCGGCGGGCGCTGTCGGCCAGCTCGGGCGGGGAGACGATCCGGCCGTCCCGGCCCAGGCGCAGCGCCAGGCGGCGCAGCGAGGCCGGCTCGGGGGTGCGCAGGGTGATGCGCAGCCCGCCGTCGGGCAGCTCCTCGGCGCTGTCGTGCGGGTAGTACTCGGCGACCCAGCGCCCGCCGGGCCCGACCTCGACGACCACCTCGGGGTCCTCGGCGGCCGGCTGCACCAGCGCCTCGGACAGGTCCCGCAGCTCCACCTCGGGCGGCGCGGACGGCTCGTCCAGGATGCGGATCTCGGCGACCCGGTCCAGCCGGAAGGTGCGCCGCGCCTCGGAGCGCCGGCACCAGGCCTCGACGTACGTGTGGCCGACGCTGACCAGGCGGATGGGATCGATCTCGCGCTCGGTGACCTCGTCGCGGGCCGGGGAGTAGTAGCGGATCCACAGCCGGCGGCGCTCGGAGATGGCGCGGTCCACGTCCGCGAAGACGCCGCCCTCGGACTCGAAGGTCACCGACAGCCGGGAGCTGGCGCCCGCGGCCTCGCCCGCCGCGGTCTCCACCTTGGCGGTGGCCCGCAGCAGCGCCTGCCGGTCGCCCTCGCGCAGCCCCGGCAGGGTGGCGACCGCGCGGGCGGCCACCAGCAGGGCGGTGGCCTCGTCGGCGGCCAGCCGCAGCGGCTCGGCGGCCTCCTCGCCGAGCGCGGCCGGGTTGTGCCACCAGATGCGCTCGCCGTCGGTGTCGATGTCCAGCAGATCGCCGCCGCGGAAGCTGGTGCCGCACATCGGCAGCAGATCGAGGTCGGCGACCAGCTCGTCCTCGGTGATCCCGAAGGCGCGGGCCACGTCCGCGATCCGGGCGCCGGGCCGCTCGCGCAGATACGTCACCAGGGAGAGCATCCGCCGGGTCTGGTCGATGGCGTTGACGGTTCTGGCCGGTTTGCCTGCCACAGTCCTGCTCCCCCTCAGCCCTTGGCCACGGCGCGCAGCCGGTCCACCACGTCGGCCCGCAGCTCGGCCGGCTCCACGACCACCACATCGGGCCCGAACTCCACCAGCCAGGCGTCCAGACCGTGGCCGTACGGGATCTCCAACTCGTCCCAGCCGTCCCCGAGTTCCCGGACCTTGGCGGCCTTCGCGCGCAGCGGGTACCCGGCGCCGGAGCGCAGCCGGATCAGCGCCGAGCGGTCGGCCGTCTCGCCGGCCCAGCCCGCCACCGTCTCCCGCACGGTGACCACGTCCGGCACGGGCGCGGTGAAGCCCGTACCGCGCGAGCGGACCTTGCCGGTGATCCGGGACAGCCGGAAGACGCGCTCGGCGCCCCGGCCCCGGTCGAAACCGGCCAGGTACCAGTGGCCGCGCCAGCACTCCAGCGCCCACGGCTCGACATGCCGGGGCTCGGGGTGGACGGCCGAGGCCTTGCGGTAGTCGAACAGGACCGGGCGGCGGTCGCGGCAGGCCAGCATCAGCGGCTCGAAGGCGGCCTCGTGAACCGGGATGCGCGGCTCCAGCGCGGCGTGCCCCTCGTACGGGTCGACCTCCTCGGGCAGCCCGGCGGCGCGCAGCTTCTGGAGGGCGCCGCTGGCGGCACCGGCGAGCCGGGCCTGCTGCCAGACCTTGGCCGCCAGGCCCAGCGCGGCGGCCTCCTCGGCATCCAGGGTGATGGGCGGCAGCCGGTTGCTGTCGCGGCGGGCGAGATAGCCGACCTCGCCGTCGAGGTTCTCGACGGTCTCGATGACCAGGCCCAGCTCGCGCAGATCGTCCTTGTCGCGCTCGAACATCCGGTTGAAGGAATCGTCGCTGCCGGTGGCACCCTTGTCGGGCCGCGCCGCTTCGACGTACGCCTCGATGGAGTCGCGCAGCTCGCGCTTGCTGAGCGGCCGCCGTGCGCCGAGCAGGCACAGCGCGAGGTTCATCAGCCGCTCGGCCTTGGCAATGGCCATCGACGCCCTTCACCTTCTGTTGTGTGCTTCCGACCGTCGACCGTACCGCTCTCGGGCGGCGTGGCAAAAGCCGAGGGCCCATGCCCGGACAGGCATGGGCCCCAGACGGTCGGATCCGGTCGGAAACGGCCGATGGCTCGGGTACGGCTCAGACCGCGAGCAGGTCCACGACGAAGATCAGCGTCTCGCCCGGCTTGATCGCCGGGGTCGGGCTCTGGTCGCCGTAGGCGAGGTGCGCCGGAATGGTCAGCTGGCGGCGGCCACCGACCTTCATGCCCTGCACACCGCGGTCCCAGCCCGCGATGACCCGGCCGCCACCCAGCGGGAAGCGGAACGGGGCGTCCCGGTTCCAGCTGGCGTCGAACTCCTCGCCGGTGCTGAAGGCCACGCCGACGTAGTGCACGGTCACCATCTGGCCCGCCTGCGCGACCGGCCCGTCGCCCTCCCAGATGTCCTTGATCTCAAGGTCCTTCGGGGCCTCGCCCTCGGGGAAGTCGATCTCGGGCTTCTCGATGTTCACGTCAAAAGCTCCTGCGTAGGTACGACACGAAACACGCACAGTCTGTCATCTCCGCACGCCAACCGCCCGGCACCGGTCCCCGCTACATCGCGGCCAGGATGTCCACCGTGAACACCAGCGTCGCACCCTTGCCGATCGGGCCGCCGCTCGGCGGGGTGTCGCCGTACCCCAGCTGCGGCGGCACCACGACCAGCACCCGGCTGCCCACCTTCTTGCCGACCAGCCCCTGCGCCAGACCCTTGACCGTGTCCTGCATCTGCGCCAGCGAGAACTGGCTCAGCCGCCCCGAACCATAGGTGCGCTGGAACGTCTTGCCGCCCTCCCACACCAGACCCTGGAACTGGCACAGCACCGTCTGGTCCGCCTTCAGCCGCGGACCGTCGCCCTCCAGCACATACGTGGAGACCAGCTTGTCCGGCGGGCTCGAGTGCGGCACCGACACCACCGGAACCGTGCCATTGGTGACCGTGGAGACCTTCGGCAGCGCCGGATCGTTCTGCGGGACGGCCCGGCCGCGCGCCGAACTCTTCGAGTTGAACGAATCGATCACATCGATCACGAACACCAGCGTGTCCGTCCCCTTGATCCCCGCCTGCGGATTGCCCGACTTGCCATAACCCCAGGCCGGCGGCACCGCGATCAGCACCCGGCTGCCCGTCTTCCTCCCGGCCAGCGCATAGCGCCAGCCATCGATCAGACTGCCCTGCGCCAACTGCATCACCAGCGGCGCATGCCGGTCGTACGAATTGTCGAACACCTTGCCGGTGTCCCAGATCTGACCCAGATAGTTCGCCTGGACGAAGTCGTTCTCCGCGACCGTACGACCCGTCCCCGCGATCACCGTCCGCACCGCCAGATTCTTCGACGGCGCCCCCGGCCCCTTGGCCACGGTCGGCTTCTCACCGAACCGCCGACCCGCCGTGATCGCCGGCAACGGACCGTCCACGATCTTCGGCGGCGGCACACTCGCCGCCGAAGGCGACGGAGACTCACCGGCCCGGCTCGAACCGGACGAACCACCACACCCGGCGAGCGTGACCAGTCCAGCGGGAACGGCGGCGAGAACAAGCGAACGTCGGCGCACGGAAGCCTCGTAATCGGTCGGTCTTGCGGATGACGTGCGCGCAACTCTACGACCGACACGGGCGCCGCACACGAAACGCACGACACGCGTGTGGCGCCGCGGCACTCCACCACCGCGACGCCACACCCGCCGAAACCCGACCGACGCCTACATTCCGGCGATCAGCTTCTCCACCCGGTCGTCCACCGAACGGAACGGGTCCTTGCACAACACGGTGCGCTGTGCCTGGTCGTTGAGCTTCAGATGCACCCAGTCCACCGTGAAGTCCCGGCGCTGCTCCTGCGCCCGCCGGATGAAGTCACCGCGCAACCGCGCCCGAGTCGTCTGCGGCGGAACCGACTTGCCCTCGAAGATCCGCACGTCATTGCAGACCCGCGCCGCCTGCCCCTTCTTCTCCAGCAGGTAGTACAACCCACGCCGACGGTGGATGTCGTGATACGCGAGGTCTATCTGCGCGACCCGCGGATGCGACATCGTCATGTTGTGCTTGGCCCGGTACCGCTCGATGAGCTTGTACTTCATCACCCAGTCGATCTCGGTCTCGATCCGGTCCAACTCCTCCGTCTCGATCGCGTCCAGGGTGCGGCCCCACAACTCCAGGACCCGCGCGACCGTACCCGTACGGATCCCGCGGCGCTCGCAGAAATCCACCGCCTTGTCGAAGTACTCGCGCTGCACCTCGAGCGCCGACGCCTCCCGGCCGCTGGCCAGACGCACCTTGCGCCGCCCCGTGATGTCATGGCTGACCTCACGGATCGCCCGGATCGGGTTCTCCAGCGTCAGATCCCGCATCACCGTGCCCGCCTCGATCATCCGCAGCACCAGGTCGGTCGCGCCGACCTTCAGCAGCATCGTCGTCTCCGACATGTTCGAGTCGCCCACGATGACATGCAGGCGGCGGTAACGCTCCGCGTCCGCGTGCGGCTCGTCACGGGTGTTGATGATCGGCCTGGAACGCGTCGTCGCCGACGACACGCCCTCCCAGATGTGCTCGGCACGCTGACTCACGCAGTACACGGCGCCGCGCGGCGTCTGCAGCACCTTGCCCGCGCCGCACAGCAACTGCCGCGTGACCAGGAACGGGATCAGAATGTCCGCGAGACGGGAGAACTCGCCGTGCCGCGCCACCAGATAGTTCTCATGGCAGCCGTACGAGTTACCCGCCGAATCGGTGTTGTTCTTGAACAGGTAGACGTCGCCCGCGATTCCCTCCTCGTGCAGGCGTCGTTCCGCGTCCACCAGGAGTCCCTCGAGAATGCGCTCGCCGGCCTTGTCGTGGGTGACCAGTTCGATCACATTGTCACACTCGGGTGTCGCGTATTCCGGATGTGAACCCACGTCGAGATACAGCCGGGCGCCGTTCCGCAGAAAGACATTGCTGCTGCGGCCCCATGACACGACACGGCGGAAGAGGTACCGCGCCACCTCGTCAGGCGACAGGCGGCGCTGTCCCCTGAACGTGCACGTGACGCCGTACTCGTTCTCCAGCCCGAAAATGCGGCGGTCCATGAGGGAACATTACGCCTGATCCGTTGAGCTGAAACGGGGTTCGACAGCACGATTTGGATCATTTTCCGATGAAGCCGCAACCACCGCCCCCCGCACAGGAGCTGCGAGGACCCGCCCCGTCGCCAGCAACACCAGCAACGACACCACCCCCGCCGCGCCCGGCACCGCGAAACCCCACACCGTGCCACCGGCCTGCACCACCGGCCCCGCAAGGCCCGTCCCCACCGACGCACCCACCGTGAACGTCGTCACCAGCCACGAAAAAGCCTCCGTGACCGTCCCCCGCGGCGCATACCGGTCCACCAGGATGAACGCACACGCGATACACGGCGCCAGGAACACCCCCGCCACCACCGACAGCACCACCATCGCCACCGCACCCGGCACCAGCATCAGCGGCAGATAACACACCGCCAGAAGCGCCACCAGCACCCGCAGTCGCCGCTCCGGCGCCCCCGCCCACCGCCGCGCCCCGTACACCGAACCACCCACCAGCGCACCCAGCCCCAGCCCCGCCATCAGCCAGCCGTACACCACGTCCCCGCCATGACCGTCCGCGTACGACACCGACGCCACCGTGATCGAACCCAGCGCGATCCCCACGAACAGGAACGCGCCCAGCAGCACCAGCAGCCCCGGCGAACGCAACGCACCCAGCCAATGCGCCTCCCGCGGCGCCGACCGCCACGCCCGCGACGGCGCCGACACCACCACCGACAGCGCGCCCAGCACCCCCAGCGCATTCGGCACCAGCAGCGCTGCCCGCGCGTCCCACACCGCCGCGCACACCGTCACCAGCAACGGCCCCACCGTGAACATGACCTCCTGGGCCACCGCGTCCATCGCGTACGCCGAGTGCACCTGCTCCTCGCCCCGCAGCACCGACGGCCACAACGCCCGCAACCCGCCCTCCAGCGGCGGCGCGCACAGCCCCGCCGCCGCCACCGCCGCATACGCCAGCGGCAGCGGATCCGTCCCCGCGCACGCGAACACCGTCATCGACAGCGCCGCCAGCACCGCCGCGGGCAACTGCACCCGCGGCTGCCCGCACAGATCCACCAGCCGGCCCAGCACCGGCTGCCCCACCGCGTTCGCCACGCCGTACACCGCCGCCAGCGCACCGGCCAGGCTGTACGTCCCGCCCGAGGCGCGCACGAACAGCACCAGGGCGATCGGGGCCGTCGCATTCGGCAGCCGGCCCACCAACGTGCCCGTCAGCAGCCGCAGCGCATGCCGCGCCCGGAGTATCTCCAGATAACCCGTGGCCATGTCGCGGCGCCTCCCTGGCTCGCACCGGGCGCCTCGACGCCCAAGTTTTACGTATAACTTCCTCTCCCATACGTACCATGTGCGCTGTTCAGGCGTCCAGGCGAAGGAGCAGCCCCACCCGTGGCACGCAGCAGCACCCGACCCACCAGCCGCGACGTGGCCCACGCCGCTGGCGTCTCCCAGGCCGCCGTCTCCCTCGTCCTCGGCGACAAATGGCGCGGCCGCGTCTCCGAGGCCACCGCCGAACGCGTCCGCCAGGCCGCCCGCGCCCTCGACTACCGGCCCAACCTCGCCGCCCGCAACCTCCGGCTCGGCCGCACCCGCACCGTCCTCCTCGTCGTCCCCGCCCTCACCACCGAATTCTTCGCCGGCGTCTACACCGGCGCCGCCCGCGTCGCCGCCCAGCACGGCTTCGGCGTCGTCCTCTACCCCTCCCCCGAAGGCATCGGCCCGGCCCGCGACCCCTTCGCCTCCGCCCAGGCCGCCCTCGACGGCGTCCTCGCCTCCTCCATGGCCGCCGACGCCCTCACCGCCATCCGCGGCGACCGCCTCCCCCTCGTCATGCTCGACAGCGACCCCGCCGCCGGCCCCGGCGCCGCCACCGTCAACCTCGACATCGCCGACGGCATCCGCCAGGTCGCCGACCACCTCCTCGGCCTCGGCCACCGCCACGTCCTGCACCTCGCCGCCGACGTACCCTCCTGGACCTTCGAGGCCCGCGCCCACGCACTCCGCACCCGCCTCGCCACCACCCCCGGCACCGAACTGCGCACCGCCCGCGCACCCATCTCCATCGACGGCGCCCGCACCGCCACCGAATCCGCCCTCACCGCCCCCGGCCCCCGCCCCACCGCCATCGTCTGCGACGACGACAAACTCGCCGCCGGCGCCTACAAAGCCGCCCGCCGCCTCGGCCTGCGCATCCCCGACGACCTCTCCGTCACCGGCCTCGACGACCTCGCCCTCGCCACCGCCCTCGACCCCGAACTCACCACCGTCCACCTCGACGCCGAACTCTTCGGCGAACGCGGCATGCACGCCCTGCTCGCCGTCCTCGAAGGCCACCCGCCCACCGGGGGCGACATCCCCGTCCACCTCGTCGTACGCGGCTCCACCGCACCCCCACGCCCCCACCACGGCTGAACGCGGAGTGCCCCGGCCGAAACGGCCGGGGCACTCCAAGGCGGGAAAGGCGGCGGACTACTCCGCGTCGTCGGACTCCTCCGAGCCGTCCGACACCGCGGCCGCACCGTCCGCCTCCAGCAGACGCGCCAGCTGACGGCCGGCGATCCGCTTGAACTTCCGCTTCTGCGGACGCGTACGATCCAGCACCGCGACCTCCAGCCGCTCGGCCGGAATCTCCCGCTCACCGCCGTTCGTGTCCCGCGACAGCGCCTGCACCGCCAGCTTCAGCGCCTCGGCCAGGCTCATCCCGTCCCGGTGCCGCTGGTCCAGGAAGTTGCTGATCTGCTCGGCATTGCCACCCACCGCGACCGAACCATGCTCGTCCACGATGGAGCCGTCGTGCGGCAGCCGGTAGATCTGATCGCCCTCCGGGGTCTCCCCCACCTCCGCCACCACCAGCTCCACCTCGTAGGGCTTCTCGGCCGCCGAGGAGAAGATGGTGCCCAGCGTCTGGGCGTACACATTGGCCAGACCGCGGGCCGTCACATCGTCCCGGTCATAGGTGTAGCCGCGCAGATCGGCGTAACGGACACCGCCGATGCGCAGATTCTCGTACTCGTTGTACTTACCGGCCGCCGCGAAGCCGATCCGGTCGTAGATCTCGCTGAACTTGTGCAGCGCGCGGGACGGGTTCTCGCCGACGAACACGATGCCGTCGGCATACTGCATGACCACCAGACTGCGGCCACGCGCGATGCCCTTGCGGGCGTACTCCGCCCGGTCGGCCATCGCCTGCTGAGGTGAGACATAGAACGGCGTCGACACCGGTTATCCGTCCCTTTCTGTCATGGTCACTGTGATCACCTTGTCAAGAACCGGGCCGCGCTCAGAGCAGAGCGGCCTTGGGACCGTCCGGCTCCTCCAGGCGGCGCTGGAGCACCGAACGCGAGATCTCGGAAGCCTCGTCCCCGGTGAGCCGGCGGAAACCGTCCTCGGTGATCACGGTGATGATCGGGTAGATCCGGCGGGCGACATCGGGACCACCGGTCGCCGAGTCGTCGTCAGCCGCGTCATAGAGGGCCTGGACCACCAGCGTCGTGGCCTGCTCCTCCGTCAGGTCGTCACGGAACAGCTTCTTCATCGCGCCACGGGCGAAGATCGAGCCCGAGCCCGTCGCCGCGAAGTGGTGCTCCTCGGAACGGCCGCCCGTCACGTCGTACGAGAAGATCCGACCCTTCGCCCGGTCCACGTCGTACCCCGCGAACAGGGGGACCACGGCGAGGCCCTGCATGGCCATGCCGAGGTTGGAGCGGATCATCGTCGACAGCCGGTTGGCCTTGCCCTCCAGGGAAAGCTGGGCGCCCTCGACCTTCTCGAAGTGCTCCAGCTCCAGCTGGAAGAGCTTGACCATCTCCACGGCGAGACCTGCGGTGCCCGCGATACCCACGGCGGAGTACTCGTCCGCCGGGAACACCTTCTCGATGTCCCGCTGCGCGATCATGTTGCCCATGGTCGCCCGGCGGTCACCGGCGAGCACCACGCCGCCGGGGAAGGTCGCCGCCACGATGGTGGTGCCGTGCGGCGCCTCGATCACTCCCTGCGTCGGCGGCAGCTGCCGGTTCCCCGGCAGCATCTCCGGCTGGTGCCCGGCGAGGAAATCCATGAAGGAGGACGACCCGGGCGTCAGGAAGGCAGCTGGTAGACGCCCGGTGCCACGAGTATTGGCTTCCACGAGATTCCTTCCAGATAGGCGGCGGCCCGGCGTACGGCGTCGGGATCGTCTCCCAACTTGCCGATGGCCGAATTGCAGTTGAAGCACAGTACGCCACGGACCTTACCCGTCTTGTGACAGTGATCCACATGCGCGGCCGGAGCCTTCAGGCAGATCACACACAACCCCCGCTGCGAGGCGACCATCGCATCCCGCTCGGCTTCGGTGAGGCCGTACTGGCGCTTCAGGTGGTCCGCGCGCCCCTTGACCGCCCGACAGGCCTTGCAGCTCGTCGAGAGGCCGTCGGACGCCCTCGCGTTGCGATGCCATTCACTGTGCGGCTTGATTTCTCCGCAGCGACGGCAGAACTTGTGCCCTTCGGGCGCCACGACCCGAGGGCGGACGTTCTTGCCCCTGGCCAGTTGGCGGGCTTGGTGATACTCGGCCGCGCATTCCCGGCAGTAGCACTGAAGCCCGTCTCGCATCGCCCTGTTCCGCGCGAACGCTGCCCGCGGCCTGTACTGCTTGCACCGCGAGCAACGCTTCACGCCCTCTTCACTTCCCAAGCCAATCCCCCGAAGTGCCTTCACTTAAAAGGCGAAGCCTACTGTCCACCCTTCTGAACGAAGGACCTCACGAAGTCCTCGGCATTCTCCTCGAGCACATCATCGATTTCGTCCAGGACGGAGTCCACGTCGTCCGACAGCTTCTCCTGTCGTTCCTTGAGGTCCTCCGAGGCCTGGGCGTCCTGTGCCTGTTCCTCGACCTCTTCGGTGGACCGTGTGGCCTTCTGCTGGCCGCCGCCGGTGTCCTTGGTTGCCATAACCTCACCCCGCTCAGTTAGCCTGCCGATCGGTGATGATCAGACCCTACAAGCCGGGTCCGACATCGGCCCCGCAGTTTCTCCAACGTACGGGGGCCATCTCGATGATTCCCGGACGGCGGGATTTCCACCCGCCGCCACGGACCGCACCGAGTACCCCCCTGGCCCCGCTCACCCGCCCGACAGCACCCTGACCAGGTCTTCCGCGGTACGGCAGCGGTCCAGTAGCTCCTTGACGTGATTTCGCGTTCCGCGTAGCGGTTCCAGGGTTGGGACGCGCTGGAGGGAGTCCCGGCCGGGGAGGTCGAAGATGACCGAGTCCCAGCTGGCCGCGGCGACGTCGTCGGCGTACTGCTCCAGGCAGCGGCCGCGGAAGTAGGCCCGCGTGTCCTCCGGCGGCTTCGTACGCGCCCGCTCGACCTCGGACTCGTCCAGCAGCCGCTTCATCCGCCCGCGGGCCGCCAGGCGGTTGTAGAGGCCCTTGTCGGGCCGCACGTCCGCGTACTGGAGGTCGACCAGGTGCAGCCGGGCGGCGTCCCAGTCGAGGCCGTCGCGGCGGCGGTAGCCCTCCATGAGTTCGCGCTTGGCGACCCAGTCCAGTTCGCCGGCCAGGCTCATGGGGTCGTTCTCGAGCCGGGTGAGGGTGTCCTCCCAGCGGCTGAGGACGTCCCTGGTCTGGTCGTCGGCGTCGGTTCCGTGGCGTTCCTCGACGTATTTGCGGGCCAGCTCGTAGTACTCCATCTGGAGCTGTACGGCGGTGAGAGTGCGGCCGCTGCGGAGGGTGACCAGGTGCTTGAGGCTGGGGTCGTGGGAGACCTGGTGGAGGGTGCGGACGGGCTGGTCCACGGCCAGGTCGACGGCGATGAAGCCGTCCTCGATCATGGCGAGGACCAGGGAGGTGGTGCCGAGTTTGAGGTAGGTCGAGATCTCCGAGAGGTTGGCGTCGCCGATGATCACATGGAGGCGGCGGTACTTCTCGGCGTCCGCGTGGGGCTCGTCGCGGGTGTTGATGATGGGGCGCTTGAGGGTGGTCTCCAGACCGACTTCCACCTCGAAGTAGTCGGCGCGCTGGCTGAGCTGGAAGCCGTGTTCGTGGCCGTCCTGGCCGATGCCGACGCGGCCCGCGCCGGCGAAGACCTGGCGGGAGACGAAGAAGGGCGTCAGGTGGCGCACGATGTCCGAGAACGGGGTCTCGCGCCGCATGAGGTAGTTCTCGTGGGTGCCGTAGGAGGCGCCCTTGTTGTCGGTGTTGTTCTTGTAGAGGTGGATGGGCTGGGCGCCGGGGAGCTGGGCGGCTCGTTCGGCGGCCTCGGCCATGATGCGTTCGCCGGCCTTGTCCCACAGGACGGCGTCGCGGGGGTTGGTGACCTCGGGAGCGCTGTATTCGGGGTGGGCGTGGTCGACGTAGAGCCGGGCGCCGTTGGTGAGGATCACGTTGGCGAGGCCGATGTCCTCGTCGGTGAGCTGGCTGGCGTCGGCGGCCTCCCGCGCGAGGTCGAAGCCCCGCGCGTCGCGTAGCGGGTTCTCCTCCTCGAAGTCCCAGCGGGCCCGGCGGGCCCGGTGCATCGCCGCCGCGTAGGCGTTGACGATCTGGGACGAGGTGAGCATGGCATTGGCGTTGGGGTGGCCGGGGACGGAGATGCCGTACTCCGTCTCGATGCCCATTACTCGCCGTACGGTCATGCGGCCCTCCTTGCCCGGCGGCGCCCTCGGTGATGGGCGCCGCTCACGTACCGCTGGCGCTCCGGTGCGTGTGCGGTGCCCGTGCCCGCACTGCGCGACTCGGCGGTAGGAAAGAGCCTAGAACGCCTTTGCGCTGGTGGGGAGATCATTTGCGTCATTGCCTGCTCCGGTCGTGGCCGGAAAAGCAGTCGGCTGCGGGTACCCGCCGTGGGCACCCGCAGCCGCCCCGCTTTTACAGGTACTGACCGGTGTTGGCCACCGTGTCGATGGAGCGTCCGGTGTCGGCGCCCTGCTTCCCGGTGATGAGGGTGCGGATGTAGACGATCCGCTCGCCCTTCTTTCCGGAGATCCGGGCCCAGTCGTCGGGGTTGGTGGTGTTGGGCAGGTCTTCGTTCTCCTTGAACTCGTCCACGCAGGCCTGGAGGAGGTGGGAGACGCGGAGGCCCTTCTGGTTCTTTTCGAGGAAGTCCTTGATGGCCATTTTCTTGGCGCGGCCGACGATGTTCTCGATCATGGCGCCGGAGTTGAAGTCCTTGAAGTAGAGGACTTCCTTGTCTCCGTTGGCGTAGGTGACTTCCAGGAAGCGGTTCTCCTCGGATTCGGCGTACATCTGCTCGACCGCGGTCTGGATCATGGCCTGGACCGTGGCGTTCTTGTCGCCGCTGTGTTCGCCGAGGTCGTCCGTGTGGAGGGGGAGTCGCTCGGTGAGGTACTTGCCGAAGATGTCCTTGGCGGCCTCGGCGTCGGGACGTTCGATCTTGATCTTCACGTCGAGGCGGCCGGGGCGCAGGATGGCGGGGTCGATCATGTCCTCGCGGTTGGACGCGCCGATGACGACCACGTTCTGGAGGCCTTCGACGCCGTCGATCTCGGCGAGGAGCTGGGGGACGATGGTGTTCTCGACGTCGGAGCTGACGCCGGAGCCGCGGGTGCGGAAGAGGGATTCCATCTCGTCGAAGAAGACGATGACGGGGGTTCCTTCGCTGGCCTTCTCGCGGGCGCGCTGGAAGACGAGGCGGATCTGGCGTTCGGTTTCGCCGACGTACTTGTTGAGGAGCTCGGGGCCCTTGATGTTGAGGAAGAAGCTCTTGCCGGCGGCCTGGCCGGTGACTTCGGCGACCTTCTTGGCGAGCGAGTTGGCGACGGCCTTGGCGATGAGTGTCTTGCCGCAGCCGGGGGGGCCGTAGAGCAGGACGCCCTTGGGCGGGCGCAGCTCGTGCTCCTTGAAGAGGTCGGGGTAGAGGTAGGGAAGTTCGACGGCGTCGCGGATGGCTTCGATCTGGTTGCCGAGGCCGCCGATGGCTTCGTAGCCGATGTCGGGGACTTCTTCGAGGACGAGTTCCTCGACCTCGCTCTTGGGGACGACTTCGTAGACGTATCCGGAGCGGGGTTCGAGCAGGAGGGCGTCGCCGGGTCGGATGGTGACGTCGAGGAGGGGTTCGGCGAGGCGGACCACTCGTTCTTCGTCGGTGTGACCGAGGACGAGGGCGCGTTCGCCGTCCTCGAGGATCTCCTTGAGGGTGACGATGTCGCCGACGCGCTCGAATTCCATGGCCTCGACCACGTTGAGCGCTTCGTTGAGCATGACTTCCTGGCCGCGCCGCATGTCGTCGAGGTCGACGCTGGGGCTGACGTTCACACGGAGTTTGCGGCCGCCGGTGAAGATGTCGGCGGTGCCGTCCTCGTTGGCTTGCAGGAAGACTCCGAAGCCGGCCGGCGGCTGGGCGAGCCGGTCGACTTCTTCCTTGAGGGCCACGATCTGGTCGCGGGCCTCGCGGAGGGTGTTGGCCAGTCGTTCGTTCTGGGCGGACACGCCGGCCAGGTTGGTCTGTAGCTCGACGATCCGCTCTTCGAGAATCCTCGTGTGCCGCGGAGAGTCGGCGAGCTTGCGTCGCAGGACGGCGATCTCCTGCTCAAGGTAGGCGATCTGCCCGGCCGGGTCGTCGGACCCGCGTCCCGAGCGGATGCCGCGGTTCATGTCGTCGTCGTTGGCTGCCACGGTCCTCACCTCCTCCAAGGGGAGCTGGACGCTTCCAGACCCTACCTGGGTGGGTGTCGATTGAAACCCCTAGATCACATTGACTGTCAAGGTGTGTCGTCGGTCACCCGGTGCGCACTCCCTCGCACGGAGGGGATACCCACTCAACGTGATGGGGAAGCGGGTTGTTCCTTGGTTGGCGTGGTCGAAACCCTCCGGGGGCGGGCGGAGTTGTCGGCTCCGGGCCGGGTGGGCGGGTTCTTGGGCAGGTCGGGGCCCGCTCGGGCGGTCGTCACGTAGAGCGACGGTGCGGTGGGGTGATGTCATCGTGCGGGTGGCTGGAAATGTGTGTACGGGGTCTGGGGCGTGCTGTTTCCGGTCGAGCGCTCGTACCCGAGCCGGTGGGGGTGGAAACCCGTTGGTGGCCGGAGGTGGCCGGTCGCGGGGGCGGGGGTAGGGTCGGGCGTGTTCGACTGCCGCTGGTGTGGTCCCGGCCGGTGTGTGCCGTGCCGGGGTGCGGCGTACCGATGTCAGGAGAGGTGACCGTGCAGCAGGAGGCCCCGGCCGGGGAGGCGCTGGAGGTCTGGATCGACCAGGACCTGTGTACCGGCGACGGGATCTGTGCCCAGTACGCCCCGGAGGTGTTCGAGCTGGACATCGACGGTCTGGCGTATGTGAAGGGTGCGGACGACGAGCTGCTCCAGGAGGCGGGGGCGGTGACTCCGGTGCCGTTGCCGTTGCTCACGGATGTGGTGGATTCGGCCAGGGAGTGTCCTGGTGAGTGCATCCATGTGCGGAGGGTTTCGGACGGGGTGGAGGTTTACGGTCCCGACGCGGGGTGAGCCGCGTTTTCCGGACATCGTGTCGTCAGACGCTGTGGGCCCCGGCCGGGGTGGTGCGCAGGAAGGCTTTGCCGTCCCAGTGCCATGCGGCCGGGGTCTTCGTGTCGGGGCAGCAGCGGGGTACGGCGTCGGAGGAGTAGCCGAGGAGGGTGGCGCTGACGGTCCCGGTGCGTATCGCGAGGTCGGTGACGGTGAGGCGGTCCTTGGGGTCGACGAGGGTGGCGACGAGGCGGGGGGTGTGGCCGTCGGCGGCGCGGGTGAGGACGTAGACGCCGTCGGGCGGGGTGCCCATGGCGCTGTCGCAGTGGACGACGGCGGTGGTTTCGGGACGCCCGTCGCCGTCGAGGTCGCCGGTGGCCTTTTTGACGACGATGGCCTTCTCGGGTCCGCAGGCGAGGGGGAAGGTGACGCCGGTGGTGCCGGGGGGTGCGGCGGCGGTGCCGGGAGCGGCCGCGCTGTGGGCGGGCGGCTGGGCGGCGGTGGCCGGTCCGGGGCGTACGAGGGAGGAGAGGGCGACGACGCCGGCGAGCGCGGTGGCTGTGGCGAGCCAGTGGATGGGGCGGGTGTGGGTGTGAGCGAGCTCCGGAACGGCGGATTGCTGCACGAGGAGTGTCTCCTGTGAGGGCTGTGCCGGGGGGGTGTGGCCTGCATGGTGCCACACGTCACAGGGCGTGGGGAACGGTGGGGTGCCGATTCCCGGTGGTGGCGGGCCCGCGGGGGTGGGTTGCCGGTGTTCCGGGAGTCTGGTGCCCTGTCAACGAGTGGGCGCCGTGCTCCAGTTCCCGGATCGGCCGGGGAACGGGGGCACGGCGCCGTGGTGTTGTGCGGGGTGGGGGTGGTTCAGCGGGCGGTGCCGCCGTCGGCGTTGGGGCCGGCGTAGTCCTCGCCGTAGGCGCCCTTGGCGGGGCGGCGGCGGCGCATGGGGGGTTCGACGCCGTCGGCGAGGCGGCGGGCGGTGAGCAGGAAGCCGGTGTGGCCGATCATGCGGTGGTCGGGGCGGACGGCGAGGCCCTCGATGTGCCAGTTGCGGATCATGGTCTCCCAGGCGGTCGGCTCGTTGAAGCAGCCGATCTCGCGGATGGATTCCACGGTGCGCGCGAGCTGGGTGGTGGTGGCCACGTAGCAGCACAGGATGCCGCCGGGGACGAGTGCCTTGGAGACGGCTTCCAGGCATTCCCAGGGGGCGAGCATGTCGAGGATGACGCGGTCGACGTCGGTGTCGGACAGGTTGTCCTGGAGGTCGCCGACGGTGAGCTGCCAGGCGGGGTGGGGGCCGCCGAAGTAGCGTTCGACGTTTTGCCGGGCGATGTCGGCGAAGTCGTCGCGGCGCTCGTAGGAGTGCAGCATGCCCTGGTCGCCGATGGCCCGCAGCAGGAAGCTGCTGAGGGAGCCGGAGCCGACGCCGGCTTCCACGACGCGGGCGCCGGGGAAGATGTCGGCGAAGGCGAGGATCTGTCCCGCGTCCTTCGGGTAGACGACGGCTGCCCCGCGGGGCATGGACAGGACGTAGTCGGGGAGCAGGGGGCGCAGCGCGAGGTAGGCCACGTTGCCGGTGGTGCGGACAACGCTGCCCTCGGGAGCACCGATCAGTTCGTCGTGCGGGAAGGAACCCTTGTGGGTGTGGAAGTTCTTTCCGGCTTCGAGCGTGAACGTGTAGTGGCGGCCCTTGGGGTCGGTCAGCTGTACCTGGTCCCCGACCTTGAAGGGCCCGCGCCTGCGGGCGGCACCGGTCGGTTCGGACATGTGACCAGACTACCGGGTTCCCGCCGGGGCCTTGACCGGCCGCGGGGTGGGGGCCGCGGTCGGGTCAGGCGGGTCGGGCCATGGCTTTGACGAAGGCGCGTTCGACGTCGGCGGCGGAGAGGACGCCGTAGATCTCGCCGGTGTTCTCGACGACGAGGTATTCGGTGGCGGGGGCGGCGCGCAGGGCGTCGAGGAGTTCTTCGCCGGAGAGTTCGGCGGAGACGCGCATGTCGTCGGTGAGGTCCTGGGCGAGGCTCCCGACGGGGACCCAGGGGCGGCGGTGTTCGGGGACGCCGACGATGGCGGATTCGCGGACGAGGGAGAGGGGGTGGCCGTCGGCGTCCACGACGACGAGGGCGCGGGCGCCGGCGGCGTTGGCGCGGCGCAGGGCTTCGGAGAGGGGGGTGTCGGTCTCGACGGGTACGGCGCGGCGGGTGAGGGTGCGGGCGCGCAGTTCGGGGAGGTGTTCGCGGAGCCTGGCCATGCGCAGGCTGTTTCCGGCGCCGGTCCAGATGATCGCGGCGAGGATGGCGGCGAGCAGGGCGTCGGTGACGGTGTCCATGCCGCCGGTGTCCTCGGTGCCGCCGCCGAGGGCGCCGGAGGAGTTGAGCAGGGGCAGTCCGATGAGGACGGCGACGGCGAGGGCGCGGCCGACCCAGGCGGCGGCGACGGTGCCGCTCATGGGTTTGCCGGTGATCTTCCAGACGACGGCGCGGAGCATGCGGCCGCCGTCGAGGGGGAGGCCGGGGAGGAGGTTGAAGACGGCCACGATGAGGTTGGAGACCATGAGGCCGGCGAGGAGGACGCCGGGGACGGTGCCGGGCTGCACGGGCTTCATGGCGAGGTAGAAGAGTCCGGCGAGGACGAGGGAGAGCAGGGGGCCGACGAAGGCCAGGACGAATTCGCGGCCGGGTGTCTCGGCTTCCTTCTCGATCTCGGAGACGCCGCCGAAGAACTGGAGCTGGATGCGGCGGACGGGGAGTTTGAAGCGGATCGCGGCGATGGTGTGGGCGAGTTCGTGGACGAGTACGGAGGCGTAGAAGGCGACCGCGAAGAACAGGGAGACCAGGTAGCGGGCGGCGCCGAGTTCGGGCAGTACGCGGTCGAGTTGTCCGCCGAAGACCCAGGTGATCAGGGCGGCGACGAGGAACCAGCTGGGGGCGACGTAGACGGGCACGCCGAAGGGGCGGCCCATGAGGATGCCGCCGCCGGGTTCCTTGGGCGGCCGCGGGGGTGCGCCCTTGGCGATGCCGGGGCCGGCGGGGGGGCCGGGGTGGGGTTCGGTGTGGGCGAGCGTGCGGTGGGTTTCGGGGGCGGGGTGGGGCGGGCGGTCGCCGGGGGTGTCGCCGCGAGCCTTGTCCGCCTCGGTCTCGTCCGCCTCGGTCTGGTCCGTCCCGGTCTCGTCCGCACCGCCCCGGTGCGTGCCGGTGTCCGGCGCGGCCTTCCCGGTGGTGCCGGGGCCGTCCTGCGTCGGTGCCGGGCCCTCGGGGGCCGGCGGCGGGGGCGTTGGGACTGCGGGGTGGTCGGTCGGCTGGTCGTCGCCGGACCGCGGCTGCCCGCTCGCGCCGCTCACGTCCACGGTGTCCCCTCGTTCGAAGCGTCTTCCGCGCCTCTTGGGGCGGAAGGGTCTCTGATCGATGGTATGCGGCCGTGGTGGCACGTTTCGCCCCGGCACCCCTGGCGTCCGCCCCGTGGCCGGGCGGCCCGGTCGGGCCGTGGCGCGGGTCACTGTCAGTGGTGGGCCGTATGGTTTCTGGACATGGACACCAGCTTCGAGGAGGCGGGAGCCGCGGCGTGCGGTCCCGAGCCGACGGATCCGCATGCGGCGGACGCGACGACAGCCGTGGTGACGGCCGCCGTGGTGACGGCCGCCGTGGACGCGGGCGCCGTGGCCGCGGGCGCCGTGGACGCGGAGCCGCCCGCCGCCGCGGCCGTACCGGGTCCTTCGGCCGCGCCGGATGCGGTGGTGGCGCCGAGCCCGGCTCCCACGGAGGCCACCGAAGCTGCCGAAGCCGCCGGAACCGGCGAAGCCACCGTGGCCACGGGTGCCGGTGCCGGTGGCGCCACCGTGTCCCCCGCGGTCCCCGCCCCCCGCCCGGCCGCGCCGCCCACCTCGCTCTCCCCCTCCCGCGCCGGTGACTTCATGCAGTGCCCGTTGCTGTACCGGTTCCGGGTGATCGACCGGCTGCCGGAGAAGCCGAGCGAGGCGGCGACGCGGGGCACGCTGGTGCACGCGGTGCTGGAGCGGTTGTTCGACGTGCCCGCCGGGGAGCGGACCGCGCCGCGGGCCAGGGCGCTGGTGCCGGGCCAGTGGGAGCGGCTGCGCGAGAGCCGCCCGGAGCTGGCCGAGCTGTTCGCGGACGATCCGGACGGGCAGCGGCTGGCGCGCTGGCTGGGCGAGGCGGAGCGGCTGGTGGAGCGCTGGTTCACGCTGGAGGACCCGACGCGGCTGGAGCCGGCCGAGCGGGAGCTGTTCGTGGAGGCCGAGCTGGAGTCGGGGCCCCGGTTGCGCGGCATCATCGACCGGGTGGACGTGGCGCCGACCGGCGAGGTGCGGATCGTCGACTACAAGACGGGCAAGGCGCCGCGGCCGGAGTACGCCGAGGGCGCGCTGTTCCAGATGAAGTTCTACGCGCTGGTGGTGTGGCGGCTGAAGGGGATCGTGCCGCGCCGGCTCCAGCTGGTGTATCTCGGCAGCGGCGAGGTGCGGACGTACGATCCGGTGCTCGCCGACCTGGAGCGGATGGAGCGCAGGCTGCGCGCGCTGTGGGAGGCCATCCGGGAGGCCACGGAGAGCGGGGAGTGGCGGCCGCGGCCGACGAAGCTGTGCGGTTGGTGCGATCACCAGGCGCATTGCCCGGAGTTCGGGGGCACTCCCCCGCCGTATCCGCTGCCGGTGAGGGTGCGGGAGTCGGGTGGTGGGCCGCAGGGCAGAATGGGCGCGGACTAGCGAAGGAGTGTCACGTGGCCATCCGCGTCCTACTGGTCGACGACCAGCCCCTGCTGCGTACGGGTTTCCGGATGATCCTGGAGGCCGAGCGGGATCTCGCGGTCGTGGGCGAGGCCGGTGACGGCCTTCAGGCTCTCGATCAGGTGCGGGCCCTGCAACCGGACGTCGTGCTGATGGACATCCGTATGCCGCGGATGGACGGGGTGGAGGCGACCCGGCAGATCAGTGGTCCGGAGCGGGACGGTCCGGCGAAGGTGCTGGTGCTGACGACCTTCGATCTGGACGAGTACGTGGTGGAGGCGCTGCGCGCCGGTGCCAGCGGTTTCCTGCTCAAGGACGCCCCGGCGGACGAGCTGGTGCAGGCGATCCGGGTGGTGGCGAACGGCGAGGCCATGCTGGCGCCGAGTGTCACGCGCCGGCTGCTGGACAAGTACGCGACGCATCTGCCCTCGGGCGAGGAGCCGGTTCCGGACACCCTGCACACGCTCACGGACCGTGAGGTGGAGGTGCTGAAGCTGGTGGCGCGGGGGCTGTCCAACGCGGAGATCGCGGCGGATCTGTTCGTCAGCGAGACGACCGTCAAGACGCATGTCGGGCATGTGCTGACCAAGCTGGGTCTGCGGGACCGGGTGCAGGCGGCGGTGTACGCGTACGAGAGCGGTCTGGTGCGTCCCGGCGCGCAGTAGGCCGCGGAGCGTCCCGGCGGCCCGTCGCCGGCGGCCCGTCAGCCCGTTCGATACGACGCCTGTTCGGTACGACGCGAAGGGCGCCCTTCTCCCGCGAGGAGAGGGGCGCCCTTCGCCGTTGCCGGTGCCGACGCTGGCGGTGTGTCAGCCGCTGACGCCCCGGCCGAGCTCCCAGAGCTGGAGCGTGGAGGAGGAGTTGACGGCGTAGGAGACGCCGGTGATGTCGTCGCGGGCGGCGATGTACTGCTTGCCCTGCCACAGCGGGAGCACCGGGACGTCGTCGGCGACGATGTCCTGGATCTTGGTGAGGCTGTCCGCGGCGGAGAGCCGGTTGGCTTCGCGGCGGGACTGCGGGATCAGGGTGCGCTGGATCTCGCTGTTGGAGTACGGCGAGCTGAGGAAGTTGTCCTTGTCGAGGAACGGCGCGAGGAAGTTGTCGGCGTCCGGGAAGTCGGGGAACCAGCCCATGCCGTAGACGTCGTACTGGCCCTTCTCCTCCGCGGGGCGGAAGGCGGCCCAGGGGTGGCCCTGGATGGTGACGTCGAACAGGCCCGTGTCGTTGAGCTGCTTCTGCAGGATCTCGAACTCCTGCTTGGTGGCGGAGCCGTAGTGGTCGGTGGTGTAGTGCAGGGTCAGCTTCACCGGGGTGGTGATGCCGGCCTTGGTGAGCAGGTCCTTGGCCTTGGCGGCGCTGGGGTTGCCGTACTTGTTGAAGAACGAGTTGGAGTGCCCGGTGACGGTGGCGGGGACCAGCGAGTAGAGCGGCTCGGCCTCGGTGCCGTAGACCTTGGAGACCAGTTCGCCGCGGTTGATGACCTGGGCCATGGCCTGGCGTACGGCCTTGGACTTCACCGTGGGGGCGTTGGTGTTGAAGGCGAGGTAGCGGATCTCGAGGCCCGGCATGTCGACGAGGTCGACGTTGTCGTCGCTGCCGGAGTCCAGCTTCTGGATCTGGGCGGGCGACATGGTGCGGGTCATGACGTCGATGTCACCCTTGTCGATGGCGGCGCCCATGGCGTCGGCGTCGGCGAAGGAGCGCAGCACGACCTTGGCGTTGTTCACCGTCTGGGCCCCCTTGTAGCGGGGGTTCTTGGTGAAGGTGATGCTGACGATCGCGTCGTTCTTGACCTCGGGCTGGAAGGTGTACGGGCCGGAGCCGTCCAGGTGGAAGCCGTCGCGCAGGGAGCCCTTGGGGTAGTCCTTGGGGTCGAGGATGCCCGCGACCGGGGTGGACAGCTTGTAGGGGAAGGTGGCGTCGGCCGTCTTGAGGTGGAAGACGACCTCGCGGTCGCCCTGCGTCTCGATGGTGTCGATGGTGTTCAGCAGCGAGGAGACACCGCTGTCGGCCTTGATGTGCAGGGCGCGTTCGATGGAGAACTTGACGTCCTGGGCGGTCACCGGGTCGCCGTTGGCGAACGTGAGGCCCTCGCGCAGCTTGCAGACGTAGCGTTCGCTGCCGCTGTCGGTGAAGCCGCAGCTTTCGGCGGCGTCCGGCACCGGGTCGCCCTCGCCCTTGGGCTCGGCCATGAGGGTTTGGACGGTCTGGCGCAGGATGTTCCAGCTGCCGACGTCGTAGGCGTAGGCCGGGTCGATGGGCGCGGGGGCGTCCTTGGTGACGGTGAACCGGTCCGTGGTGCCGACGACGATGGCGTCGCCGCCCTTGCTGCCGCTGCCCGATCCGCCGCACGCGGCGAGGACCGGGGTGAGCAGGCCGGCCACCGCCGGCAGCACCAAAGTCTTGCGGTTCATGCGGGGGTTTCTCCAGAGCTGTTCGGGTCCGTGTTTCCGGCGTGCATGGGTGGCGCGCGGCGGAGCACGGGGGTTTCTTCGGCGATGTTCTCGCGATGAGATTAGTCCGCACCCCGTGGGGCGTTCACAGCCGCGTGAGTTGACTCTTCATCACGCTGTGAAACCGGGCGTGGACACACCGAAAACCCGACAGCGGCAGGATTAGTGCAGCGTCTCATCAATCGGGACACAAGGTCCCGTCACTCTCGGTCGCACCGGGGCGGTCTGCACACTCGCCAGCTCTTGTCGAGGGCTTGACGGGTGGCGAACGTCACATCTTCCACTGTCCGGGGTGGTAGCCGAATTCGACCGTGCGGGCGTGCCGTGAATTCCGCGGGATGTACTTCCGCGGATATTCGACCGCCGCGACCAATGGCCTTTGCACGCTGGGTGAACGGCTAGGGCATTTCCGTCATCAGGCCGCGCAGAAATGCGAGGTCGACGTGTTCCAGGGAGGGGACGACGGTGCGTCGTTCGGCCGGGTCGATGGAGGCGAGGGAGGGTACGGCGACGACGCGGCAGCCGGCGGCCTCGGCGGCGGCGACGCCGGTGGCGGTGTCCTCGACGACGGCGCATCTGGCGGGGTGGGCACCGAGCCCGGCGGCGGCCAGGAGGTAGGGGTCGGGGAAGGGCTTGGTGCGGCTGACCTCGTCGCCGGCGATGGACAGGGCGAAGTGGTGCGGGCCGAGGACGGCGAGGACGCGGTCGATGATGCGCCGGTGGGAGGCGGAGACCAGGGCGGTGGGGATGCGGTGCTGGTGCAGTTCGGCGAGCAGCCGGGCGGCGCCGGGCTTGAGGGGCAGGCCGGTGCTGATGCGGGCCTCGAAGCCGTCGTTGAGCAGGACGCTGAGTTCGGCGAGGGTGATGTCGGCGCCGGTGGCGTCGATGAGGAAGCCGGCGCTGCGGGTCATCGGGCCGCCGACCACGACGTGCTTCCAGGAGTCGTCCAGGGTGTGGCCGAGGGCGGCGAAGACCTCCATCTCGACGTCCCACCAGAAGCCCTCGGTGTCCACCAGGGTGCCGTCCATGTCGAGGAGGACCGCTTGCAATGCGGAATCCTCGGCCGAACGGGTTCCGAGCGCGGGGACCGTGCTGGTCATCCGGGCGCACCTCCTTGAGGGACGTGCAGGCCGGTTCCCGTGCGGGAACCGGCCTGCGGTGGACCGACCAGTCTACGACTCCGTGCGGCGAAGCGCTTCGTTTGCCGCTTGTCACCTGGGGTATGCCGGATGGCACCCCCGGTGTGGCCCGGAGGGCGGTTCCCCATGCCCTCGGCGGATGCCTCAGCGGGCGTTGAAGTACTTCGCCTCCGGGTGGTGGATCACGATGGCGTCCGTGGACTGCTCCGGGTGAAGCTGGAACTCCTCGGAGAGGTGGACGCCGATCCGCTCGGGATCCAGCAGGTCCGCGATCTTGGCGCGGTCCTCCAGGTCGGGGCAGGCGCCGTAGCCGAGGGAGAAGCGGGCACCGCGGTACTTGAGGGCGAACATGTCCTCGATGTCGGCGGGGTCCTCGCCGCCGAAACCGAGTTCGCCGCGCACGCGGGCGTGCCAGTACTCGGCCAGCGCCTCGGCCAACTGGACGGACAGGCCGTGCAGTTCGAGGTAGTCGCGGTAGGCGTTGGCCTCGAACAGCTTGGCGGTCTCCGCGCCGATGCGGGAGCCGACGGTGACGACCTGGAAGCCGACGACGTCCCGCTCGCCTGACTCCTCCGGGCGGAAGAAGTCGGCCAGGCACAGGCGCCGGCCGCGGCGCTGACGGGGGAAGGTGAACCGGGTGCGCTCGTTGCCCTGCTCGTCCAGGACGATCAGGTCGTCGTCCTTCGAGACGCAGGGGAAGTAGCCGTAGACCACGGCGGCTTCGAGGAGGTTCTCCGTCTGGAGCCGGTCCAGCAGCCCGCGCAGCCGGGGCCGGCCCTCGGTCTCGGCCAGTTCCTCGTACGACGGTCCCTCGCCGGTGCGGACCTGCTTGAGTCCCCACTGGCCCTTGAAGAGGGCGCCCTCGTCGAGCCAGGAGGCGTACTCCCTGAGCTGGATGCCCTTGACGACACGGGTGCCCCAGAAGGGGGGCTCGGGCACGGGGTTGTCGGTGGCGACATCGGAGCGGACGTGCCCCTCCTCCGGACGCTCGACCACCTCCACGGCCGCCGTGGCACGGACCCGCCGCTGCTTCAGTTCGGGTAGTTTCGCGCCGGGCACGCCACGCTTGACGCCGATCAACGCGTCCATCAGACGCAGACCCTCGAACGCGTCACGGGCGTAGCGGACCTCTCCCTGGTAGATCTCGTGGAGGTCCTGTTCGACGTACGCCCTGGTCAGTGCGGCGCCACCGAGGATGACGGGGTAGGTGCCGGCCAGGTCGCGCTGGTTGAGTTCCTCCAGGTTCTCCTTCATGATCACCGTGGACTTCACCAGCAGCCCGGA
>NZ_JBVJUC010000009.1:120061-305659 GCF_055605065.1 Streptomyces sp. NPDC037203 | reverse complement strand
CGGAGCGGGTCCCTTCGGGCTTCGCCCGAAGAAGCGAACCGGGGCGCTGCGCGCCCCGGCCGCTCCCGCTCCGCGTGAGCGGATGCGGCTCGCTCCGCTCACCGCCAGGCGGAACGCGCTCCGCGCGCCCCGCCAACCGCAGGGCTCCCGGCCCGCGTTGCGGGCCGGGAGCGGCCTTCGGCCGGCCCGTGGCCTCCGCTGCGCTCCAGCCATCAAAAACGCAGCAGCAGCAAGGCAGGGGTGACGGGTAGTCGGGAGAGTGGCAGGCCGAACCAGGAAGGGGTGAAGCCGGGTTTACCAAACTCGGCCACGTTCGAGGGCTTTCCGCGCTCTAAGTGCTTCAGTTTGAAGCATGAGATAGACTCTGGACCCAGACAGCACCACCAAAAGATCGCCGGTGACTGGCCATCACGTCTACCCGGACCAGTCCCTACAACGAGCAGCGAATGGTGCACGGTGGTGACGGGCTGCCAGATGGCAGGCACAAGCGTCCAGTTGAAGCTGTCCGCCCCGCTCCGGGCCCAGAACGTGCACGCCCGTGGCCGAAGCTGACGCCCTGGTGACCGCTGTGCAAGCCAGTGCGACCGCCGGGATACAGACGAGGAGATCGGGACAGGACGGCAACGTCAGCCTCTCAAGACGCGCGGCTGACGGACACCTGAGACGAAGACATCGCCTCGAGAGGTGCGGAGAGCAGACCGCGATGCCCTTGAACACCAGCTGCAGGACGGGACCATCCCCACGAGCACGGGAAGCAGCCGGCCGCCGGGGCGGCGGCCGAGCCGGGCGCGAGACCACCCCCGCGCGGGCGCGGGGAGCAGGTCTCTACCGACGACACCGTGTACGGCAGGGGACCACCCCCGCGGGCGCGGGGAGCAGTGGTCGCACGTGCTGCGTGAACCGGTTCCGGCGGGACCATCCCCGCGGGCGCGGGGAGCAGAGCGCACCGGGCGCCACCACCAGACTTCGACGAGGGACCATCCCCGTGGGCGCGGGGAGCAGTCCAAGACCACGATGACCAACCGTGTCCGGTCGGGGCCATCCCCGCGGGCGCGGGGAGCAGTCACGCTGGGCGCGGAGCCGGTCCACGTAGGCGGGGCCATCCCCGCGGGCGCGGGGAGCAGGCGGCCCGCGCCATCCGGGCGAGGGTGGAGAAGGGACCATCCCGCGGGCGCGGGGAGCAGGGATCCGCTGGACGACGTAGTAGGGCGGGCCTCGGGACCATCCCCGCGGGCGCGGGGAGCAGGCGATCGCTCTGGGCGCCGTCGTCTACCTCGTGGGGCCATCCCCGCGAGCGCGGGGAGCAGTCGTACGCTGACGTGTGCCCACAGCGCCCGTGCCGGGGCCATCCCCGCGGGCGCGGGGAGCAGAGGACTTCGGTGCGGCCCTTGTCGCCCTTGGCGGGGCCATCCCCGCGGGCGCGGGGAGCAGGACTTGCGTGCTTTGCGTGGTGTGGCCGGGTCGGGAACATCCCCGCGGGCGCGGGGAGCAGCGTTCCGGAAACGGAGCGGCCCCCGAGCAGGAGGGAACATCCCCGCGGGCGCGGGGAGCAGCTCGATGACGGCACGGATGTAGGCAGCGCGCTGGGAACATCCCCGCGGGCGCGGGGAGCAGCGCAGGGCTTCTGCTGCTCGTTGGGGCGCGGCTACGTTGTGGCCTCGCCGAGCACCCGGACGACAGATCGCCGTGCGGCTCGGCTTCCCGCGAACTCCGCCTGGAAACAACGGCCTTGAGGAGCACCCGTGCTCAACCCCGTCGTCATGAAGTCCGACCTGCTGTTCAGCCTGCGGGACACGCTCCGTGCGGAGACCTTCGTCGAGGTGATCACCCCGACGATGCGCAGGGCCGATCTCGGTCCGGGGCGCCGTCTGCCGGTGGACCATGACGGCGGGCGGTTCCTGCGGGCGATGATCGGTCCGGCCCTGCGTGTGAACCTGGAGCACCACCGGCGCATCTTCGAGATCGGCGCGTGCTTCCGGCCCGAGAAGCCCGACGCGCTGCACGCGCCCGAGTTCCAGATGCTCGACCTCTACGCCGCCGGCGAGGACTTCGACTTCCTCCTGGCGCTCGCCGAGAGGCTGATCGGCCCGCACCTTCCGTACGCCCCGCAGCGCATCTCCGTCGCGGACCACCTCCGCGACCAGTTCGGCATCGACCTGCGCCACGAGCCCCTCGGCGACCTGCCCGAGCGGATGGCCGCCCACCTCGGCATGAGCGCGGACGTGCCGTTCAAGACGGTGCTCGGGCAGTACGTGGAGCGCGAGGTGGAGGTCCAGAGCACCGGCGCCGCGCTGTTTCTGATCGAGTACCCGGTCGGCGGGGACGAGCCGTGCGCCCGCCTCGCACCCGGCACAACCGCAGTCCTCAACCGATTCGAGGTCCTGGTCGACGGCATCGAGGTCGTCCACGGCTACGAAGACGAACCCGACGGGGCCGCGTTCGCCGACCGGGCCCGCGCAGTGGACCTGTACGACGACGAGCAGGCCCTGGCCAGAGCAGCGATCGACGCCGGACGTGTGCCGGCCAGCAGCGTCGGACTGGGCATCGGCATCGAGCGGCTGTGCATGGCCGCCTCCGGCATCAAGGACATCAGCGTCTTCCAGCCCTCACCCCAGTTCTGACCAACCGCGGGCCACCGCCCGGAAGGAGTAGCCATGGCCCTGTCGCTGCGCCCGCTCGACGAGAGCGGCTTCGGCGCCGTCGTCGATGCCGACCTCGCGCTCCACGCCGAAAGCCTGGCGCCCCAGCTGGCAGCGGCCTTGCACCGGCACCGGCTGCTGATCGTGCCCCGCCAGCACCTGACCCACGCCGACCTGCTGACCGTCGCCTCCTGCTTCGGGACCGTGGACACCGGCGTCGACCGCCGGTACGCCGTCGGCGGCTTCCCGGGCCTGACCGTCATCAGCAACATCGTCGAAGACGGCGAGCACATCGGCATCTACGACGGGGACAACGAGGAGGAGTGGCACGCCGACAACAGCTTCAAGCCCCAGCTCACCTCGGCGACGATGCTCTACTCGGTCATCACCCCCCAACGCGGCGGCGAGACCCGCTTCGCCGACGCGACCCGTGCCTACGCCGACCTCGCCCCTGCAGTGCGACAGCGGATCGACCCGATGCGCGCGGTGCACTCCATCGCACAGCTCGGTGTCCTGCAGAGCCAGGCCAGCGGCGGCCAGTCGTCGATCACTGCCGGGAGCCTGGCCGCCTGCCCGGAGGTCGTACACCCGCTCGTCCTGACGCACCCCGTAACCGGCGCCCGCTCGCTGCTGCTCGGCTCCATGGTGATCAGCGGCATCACTACCCTCGCCGAGCAGGACAGCCGCGCTCTGCTGGAGGAGCTGCTGCAGCACACGACCAGCGCGCCGTACGTCTACAGCCACCGCTGGCAGCAGGGCGACCTGGTGGTATGGGACAACCTCGCCACCCTCCACACCGCCTCCCCCTGCGACAGCTCCCGCCACCGCCGGCTGCTGTACCGCGCCACCGTCCGATAGCCCAAACCCCCGCGTTCACGCCGCTGGATGACCCGCGGCGAGAACGCGAGGGATGCCCCCGTAGCCGAGCCTAGGGTGTGCCCATGACCGCGAAGGTTCCCCTGAAAGAGACCGCTCTCAACGCCGAGCGCATCGCCCGCATCGGCCGCGAAGTCCGCGCCGTGTGCCCGGAGTTCGACGCCGACGCGTTCGTGACGTCCGTGATGGCGGACCTTCCCCGGCTGGAGCTGAGCGCCCGGATCGCCCGGACCAGCCAGGGCCTGCACGACCACCTCCCGGTCACCGGGCCGGACGCGCTCGACATCCTGCTGCGCTCGCTGCCGCCGACGCCCGCGGCCGCCGGGGTGACCAACGACTTCGGGCTGCACCTCTACTCGCCGCATTCGGACTACGTCTCCCGCTATCTGCGCACCGCCGAGCACCTGGAACGGGCGCTCGCCGCGCTGGCCCGCATGACGGCGTACTTCTCCGCCGAGCTCCCGGTGCGGCACTTTCTCGCCGACTTTCCCGACGAGACGATGAAGGCCATCGACGCGTGGAGTCGCGACGAGGACTTCCGGGTACGGCGGCTGGCGAGCGAGGCCACCCGGCCCCTGCTGCCCTGGGCCCCCCGCATCGCGCTTCCCAGCGACGCAGGTCTGCCCGTCCTCGAGACCCTCTACGACGACCCGCACCTCTACGTCCGCGCCTCCGTGGCCAACCATCTGGGGGACATCGCCGCCACCCAGCCCGACCTCGTGCTGGCCACCCTCCGCCGGTGGAAGGCCTCGGGACGGGTCACCGGCGAGCAGTTCGCCTTCCTCGCCCGCAATGCCCTGAGCAACCGATTGAAAGAGGGCTGGCCGCCCGCCTACGCTCTCCTCGGCTACGCCCACGACGCACCCATCTCCCTCACCCCGCTCGTCCTGGAGCGCACGGAACTCCGCGCCGGCGACGCTCTGAACTTCTCCGCAACTCTCACCGCCACCGCGACCGCGCCCGTCCACGTGATGAGCGTGATCGCCACCACGGGGCCGAGTGGCCGGCCGCGGGAGAAGGTGGCCTTCGTGCGCCGCGCCACCGCCGAGCCGGGCCAGGCGCTGCGGCTCGCCAAGGTGCACCCGCTGCGCTCGACCGCACGCTGGAAGGTCTCCCCCGGCTCTTACTCCCTCGCCCTCCAGGTCAACGGCCGTCGCTTTCCGGCCGTCGCCTTCACCGTCCTCGGTACCTGACCCGCACGCTCCCCTCTTCGAGTTCCGATCACCCGTCCCTGGCCGCCGCCGTCACGCGCCGCGGCTCGGTCCGCGCTGCCCGCAATCCTCCGAAGGAGTGATCCGACCTGATCGAACGAGTTTGAACGGCGACACCCCAGAGCTCGCACGGTCCGACCCCGGAATTAGAACCCGTGTTCACCAAATGCCCTCCGGGCGGGCCGTGACGGGACCAGATCCACCGCGTTTTTAGAGCATCAGTGCCACACCGACGCCCAGACGGAGGACGCCATGCACCCCGCCCTCGCCCCCTTGCAGCAGCCTCCCGGAATCGAACGGCGGCCCGGCCAGCCCACACGCAGCGTTGACGGCACGCCCACCTCGCAACGCCCGGATACGGGGTGGGCGGCATGAGCGAGCCCACCGATGCATCAGCCGACAGCGTTCCAGGGCCGCGCACCACCACCGCGCCGTCCCCCGCCCCCTCCGCGTCCGCCCCATCGGCGGCCACCACGCCCGCGCCCGAGGCGCAGATGCGGTACGTCGACCTGACCGGCAGCCGCGAGGCGGCTGGCCGCTCGATCCGGATGCGCGACATGGCCCGACGCCTGCCGCAACTGGTCCGCCGCTCGCTGGCTCTCGCCTGGCGCGTCGACCGGCGGGCGACCGTCGGCCTCCTGCTGTGCCAGCTGATCACCGGCGTGATGCAGGCCCTCGGCCTGGTCGCCATCGCCGGCACCCTGACCGCCCTGCTGCGCGACGGAGACGTCTACCACCGGCTCCTTCAGGCGTGGCCGTCCGTCGCTCTGCTCGCCGGGGCCGCCGGCGTGCGCGCGCTCCTCGGCATCACCGTGAACTGGCTCTCCTCCCGGCTGGGCCCGCTGATGTCCCGCGAGGCCGAGCAGATGCTGCTCACCGGCTGCGCCGAGGTCGAGCTGTGCGCCTACGACGACCCGGACTTCAACCGCGACCGCGAGGCCGCCGACCGCGGCGCCCAGGTCACCGGCGACCTGATCAACGAGGGCCAGGACCTGATCGCCTCGGCCGCCGCCTTCCTCGCCGGGGCCATCGTCCTGGCCGGCGTGCACTGGGTCCTTCTCCCACTCCTCGTCGCCGCCAGCCTCCCGCAGGCCCTCGCCCAGGTCAGCGCCGCCCGCGTCCGCTACCTGGCCAACCTGCGCAGCAACGGCGACAACCGCATGCTGTCCGTGCTGCGCTGGCACATCTACACCAAGGACGCCGCCGACCAGATCCGCGCCGGCACCATGGCCGGCTTCCTCTCCGGCCGCTACCGGGACACCGTCGCCCGGATCAACCGTGAGGACCGGGCCGCGGCCGACCAGGGCGCCCGCATGTCCCTGGTCGGCGCGATGTGCGGAGGGCTGGGGTCGGCGGTGGTGTGGGCGGCGGTCGTGTGGCTGCTCGCGACCGGCCGGATCACCGTCGGACATGCCGGCACGGCCGTCTTCGCCCTGCAGACCGTCGGCATGGCGGTCCGCGGCCTGGTGGCCGTCGGCGCCCGCGCCGTGCGGACCGGGCTGTACATGGACGACTGGACCGGCTTCCTCGACAAGGCCGGCGGCTTCCGCATGCGCCGCGGCTCCCACCACCCTGGGCCGCCGGAGAGGATCGAGGTCAAGTCGGTCACCCACCGCTACGCCGGCAAGGACCGCGACGCCCTGTCCGGCGTCTCCCTCACCCTGCGCCGCGGCGAGGTCACCGCGCTCGTGGGCTTCAACGGCTCGGGCAAGTCGACGCTGTCCAAGCTGGTCAGCGGGCTCTACCTCCCCACCGACGGGCAGGTGCTGTGGGACGGCGTCCCGATCGGCGACTGCGACCCGCAGGCCCTGTGGCAGCACGTCGCCCTCGTGCCGCAGGACTACGCGCACTGGCCGCTGACCGTGCGCGAGAACGTCACCCAGGGCCAGCCCACCGCGCGCGGTGACGCGGCGGTCCGCGAGGCGTGCGAGGCGGCCGACGCCGACGAGGTCGTCGACAAACTCGGCGCCGGCCTGGACACCCTCCTGGCCCGCGAATGGCTCAACGGGGAGGAACTCAGCGGCGGCCAGCGGCAGCGCATCGCCCTGGCCAGGGCCTTCTTCCGCCCGGCCGGACTGCTGGTCCTCGACGAGCCGACGGCCAACCTCGACCCCCGCGCCGAGTTCCGCATCTTCCAGCGGCTGCGGACCCTCGCCCAGGACAGGGCGGTGCTGCTGGTGACCCACCGCATCACCAACGTGGCCATCGCCGACCGCATCGTGGTCCTCGACGAAGGCGAGATCGTCCAGGAGGGCACGTACGATGAGCTTTCTCAACAGAGCGGTCTCTTCCGCCAGTTGCTCTCGTACCAGATCACCTCCGACCCGGACGGCGACAGGCACGAGGCTCCCGCGTGAGCCGCTGCCGCGCCACCTGCGCGCGTCCCGCCGCTGCGGTCCTTCCCGCCCCCCACTCCGCCGTCCCGAGGTGATGACGTGCCGCTCCCCCGTTCCCACATTCGCAAGACCACCGAGGCGTACCTGGCCCGGCATCCGCACGAACGGGACTCCCTCGCCGGGCTGATGTCCCTCCTGGACGGCGCCGACGACCCGGCCGACCGCACGACGCTCCCCGGCCACGTCACGTGCAGCGCGGCCGTCATCGACCGTGAACAGCGAGTGCTGCACATCGGCCACAAGGTCACAGGGCTGCTCCTCAACCCGGGAGGCCACGTCGAAAGGGACCGGACGCTGCTGGCCGCGGCGCTGCGGGAGGTGTGCGAGGAGACGGGCCTGCGGCCGGGCGACCTGTGCCTGACCCCGCAGTTCCTCGGCGCCCCGATCGACATCGACGTGCACGACATCGACGCCAACCCCGCCAAGGGCGAAGGTGCGCACCAGCACTTCGACTTCCGCTTCGCCTTCTACCTCGTGCCCGAGCAGCACCCCCCGCTCGCCTTGCAGGGCGAGGAGGTCACCGGCGCCCGCTGGCTCGACTTCGCCGAGGTCCGCTCCTCGACGTTGCGCGCCAAGCTCCTCCAGGCCCGCGACCGGGGTCTCGACGGGAGGCCGGAGCCCGTCAACGCCTCCGCGCTGATCCACGACGGCCACGGCAGATACCTCCTCCACCTGCGTGACCAGCGTGAAGGCATCTGGGCACCCGGCACTTTCGCGCTCCTGGGCGGCGGCCGCACACGGGACGACGCCAGCCTGGAAGCGACCCTGCGGCGCGAACTTGCCGAGGAAGCACCGGGGCTGGAGGTGGACGGCCTGGCACCCTACGCGCTGGAGGAAGCGACGAGCGTCGACGGCCTCGCGGTGCCGATCCAGGTCTTCCAGGCCCGCTGGAGCGGCGACCCGGAGACAGTGGACCTGCAAGAGGGCGTGCTGCTGCGGTGGTTCACCCCGGACATGCTCGAGCGGCTGAACCTCAGCCCCGGGCTCGGTGACCTCATCCGCCGGCACGCCGCCGACCATCCCCCCGCCGACAGCCCGCCGCCCCCGACCCGGCTGCTGCGCGACGAGGCGCCCAAGGGCACCGAGCTCCACATCGTCGGTGTCCACCTCTACCTGGAGGACGCCCACGGACGCATCCTTCTCGGCCTGCGCCACCCCGACTCGGCGTACGCGGGCAGCATGTGGCACTTCCTGGCCGGGCACTGCGAACGCGAGGACGCGGTCAGCTGCCTGATCAGGGAAGCCGAGGAGGAGGCCGGGCTGGTCATCGACCCGGACGACGTCGAGCTCGTACACCTCGTCCACCTCGTGGACTCGCCGTCCGCCCGACCCCGGATCGGCCTCGTCTTCAGGGCCCGCACCTGGTCCGGCACCCCGGCTGTCCGGGAGCCCGACCGGTGCGTGGAGTGGCGGTGGTGGAGCCCGAAGGACCTCCCGGACGCCGTCGTTCCCTACACCCGCCAGGCGATCGAAGGGGTGCTCGCCGGGCGCCTGTACTCGCAAAGGGGGTGGGAGCGGCGATGACGACCCTGGACACGAGCCCGGCCGCCTCCGGACCGGCGGAGCGGGCGCCCGACACCGACCCGCTCGCGGTGGGCGCGGCTGCCGCGCGGGCGGCGATGGTCGCCGAGCTGGAGGCGCGGCACGGGCTGCGGAACGGGCCGGTGCGCGATGCCCTGCTGGCGCTGCCGCGCGAGGTGCTGATGCCGCAGGCGTATGTGCGGCGCAGTGCGCCGGGCGAGGACCCGCCGCGGTGGGATCTGCTGGACTGGTCGGCGCCGGAGGACCGCTCCGAGCTGCTCGGGCTGCTCTACGGCGGGGGCAGTGTGCTCGTCCAGCACGACGGGGAGCCGCTGCTGGGCCGGGTGCGCGGGACGCGCTCGGGTGCGTCGATCACGTCGATGTCGACGGTGATGGGGCTGACCGTCTCCCTGCTGGAGGAACTTGACCTGCGCCCCGGTCAGCGGGTGCTGGACGTCGGCACCGGGGCGGGGGTGAGTTCCGCGGTCGCGTGCGAGATCTGCGGCGACCGTGGGGTGGTCACCCTCGACCGGGACCGGCATCTCACCGACGCGGCCGCGGTCCGGCTGGCCGACCTGGGGTTCCGGCCGCAGGTGGTGTGCGACTGGGGCGAACAGGGCGTACCAGGGCAGGAGTTCGACCGCATCTTCGTGTCGTACGCGATGCATCGCGTGCCGACGGCGCTCGTCGACCAACTCGCCCCCGGCGGCAGGCTCCTCGTGCACATCACCAGCGCGTCACCGTCGTGGCCGGGCCTCGCCGTCGTGGAGCGCACTGCCGACGGGCGGATCGCGGCGGAGCTGCGGGCCGTGGAGTTCGCGCACCGGGCGGGGCACGGCATGAAGCGGATCTGGCTGAACGAGGAGTTCCGCCGGCGCATCAGCTCCGAACCGGGCACCTGGACCCAGCGGAGCATGGCGGCGCCGCCGGCCGATGCGGACCGGGGCCTGTGGCTGGCCGCAGACCATCTCCTCGGCGGCCTGGTGCGGGACTTCGGCGCCGAGCACTTGGTGATCGGCGCGCCCGACTGCGGCTCGTGGCTGCGCGTCGAGCCAGTGGGCTACCGGCGCTGGAACGTCACCACCCGGGGACCGCGCGACATCTGGAAGGAACTCCAGGACCTGAAGGCCCGGTGGCAGGCGGCCGGCAGCCCCAGCCGCTACCGCCTCCACATCGAGCCGGACGGCGGCCAACGGGCCGCCTCGGCGTGCGGCCGTCTGACCTGGCCCCTTCCCCTCCTCCGCCCGATCCATGAAGGAACCGCCCCGTGACCTGCCCCGACGACGTCCTCGCGAACGACGGCCCCTGCTGGAAGTGGCCGTGTTCACGGTCCGCTCAGCTGGCATCCGGCAGATGCCCGATGAGCGGCGGACAGCGGCACACCGAACCGGTGGACGTCCACCTGATCCTGCGCCGGGAGACCGCCGACGGGCCGCAGGTGCTGCTGTCCCGGCGAGCCGGCCCGGTGTACGCCGCGGGCCTGTGGCACCTGCCGTCCGGGCACCTTGACGGTCCGCACGAGGACGTCGTCACCGCCCTGGTGCGCGAGGCGCGGGAGGAGACCGGCGTCGTGATCGATCCGGCCGACGTGCGGGCCGCCGTGACCGTGCACCACCGAAGTCCCGGCGGGGCCAGTCGTACCGGGCACTTCTTCGAGGTCCGGAGGTGGCAGGGCGAGCCGCGGATCGCTGAGCCGGACGTGTGCGACGCGATGGACTGGGCGTCCGTGGACGCACTGCCCGCGGACATGGTGGCGTACTGCCGCGCCGGCCTGGACGCCTACACCGCCGGCGCACGGCTGGCCCTGCATTTCCAGATGCCCGGCGACGCCGTCGCCTTCGACCCGGCAGTCGATCGGATGCGCCTCGTCGCGGACGTGACCGGCGGGCCGGCCCCTGGCGGTCCCGATGCGGCAGTCGTGGAGTTCACGGAGCGGGCGGTCGGCCGGATCAGCAGATGGACGGACACGTCGTGGGCCCGCGAGACCAGCCGCGTCTGGCGCGCCGACGGCGCCCAGGGAGGCACCTGGTATGTGAAGGTGCACCAGAACGGCCGGTTCCACGACCGGGAGGTGCGGGGCCTGCGGACGTGGGCGCCGGCGCTGGGCGCGGCCGCGCCCCGGCTGGTGGCCGCCGACGAGGTATTGCGGGCCGTGGTGATCACCGCGGTGCCGGGCCGCCCGCTGCACGGCGTGGTCCTGGCGCCGGAGCGGGAGAGGGCTATCTTCCGCCGGATCGGCGCGCTGGCCCGCCGTATCCATCAGTCCTGCCCCGCCCGGCCTGCTCCTGCCGGCAGCGGTCCGGCGGTCGCGAAGGCGGACCGGCATCTGGCGGCGGCGCGGGCTCATCTCCAGCCGGGCGACGAGGAGTTCCTGCGCGCCCTCGTCGCGCAGGCCGAGGAGCTGGAGCCGCTGGAGTGGGTGGAGACCCACGGCGACCTTCAGCTCCGCAACATCCTCTACGACCCCGACACCCCCGGCGAGGCGGCGGACTCCGGGCCCTTCCTGGCAGTGATCGACCTCGAGCGCAGCGAGCCGGGACCGGCCTTACGGGACCTGGTCCGCCTGTCCGACGCCTGGCACGGGCGCGACGACCTGTACGAGGCGTTTCTGGCCGGGTACGGCAGGCCCCTGACCCCGGCCGAGGAGGCCCGGCTGGTCATCGACGCCGCGCTCGACTCCGTGAGCGGGATCGCGTACGGCGCCGCCCACGGTGATGTGGAGCTGGTCGAGCGCGGCCGTCGGACGCTGGCCCGGCTGCGCGCCGAGGATCGTGCAGCCTTTTCACCGACAGGAGACGCACAGTGAACGCCGACATGACACCCGCTGCCTCAACCGAGCCGCCGGACGATGCCGGGCGGCCGCTGGTCCGCGCGGCCACCCCCGCCGACGCCGAGGCCATCATCCGGATGCGCTCCCAGTACGTCCTGTCCGCACCGATGACAAAGGAGTGGATCCGGCGGTGCACGGAGGAGCTGGCGCCACGGCTGGAGCCGGAGGGGGACGCGCGGGCCTTCGTCGTCGACGCCCCCGACGGGACGATGGCGGCCTGCGCACTCGGCCTGCTCCACCCCGTGCTCCCGGCCCGGTCCTACCCCCGGGGCCTGGCCGCCCGCGTGCAGCTGGTCGCCACCCGGCCCGAGGCACGGCGCCGCGGCCACGCCCGGGCCGTCGTCTCCGCGCTCCTGGAACACCTGGCCGACGTCGAGGACGTCACGCTGTTCGAGCTGCACACCAGCGCGGAGGCCGCGCCGCTGTACCGGGAGTTCGGGTTCAGCGGCGATCCCGCGCTCATGCGGATGACCCGGCGCAGCACATCCGCCGTCGCCCTTCCTGCTGCGAGAACTAACTCCTCGTGGGTGCCACCGGAGCAGTACGCCCAGGCCCTGCCGAAGGCCGTCGCATTCGTCTGCCTCTACGTCACCGACGAGAACGACCGGCCGCTCCAGCTGCACTCCGTCTACTCCCCCGGCCACCCCTGGCACATGATCGGCGGAGCGATGGAGCTGGGCGAGCGGCCCTGGGACGCGGTGGTGCGTGAGTGCCGGGAAGAGACCGGCATGACCGCTGTGGGTCCGCCCCGGCTGCTGGCCACCGTGTTCGGGCAGCCCCAGGAGCGGCGTCCGTACAGCACGCTCCAGCTCGTCTTCGACGGCGGACGCCTCACCGATACCCAGATCCGCGCCCTCACCCTCAACCCGCGCGAGCACGACGAGGCCCGCGTCCTGCCCCTGACCAAATGGGAGGCACTGATGCCAGCCCACGACTTCGCGCGGCTACGCGCCGTGGAGGAAGCCCGCCGCACCGGCGTGGCCGCATACGTCGACACCTGGGGGGACGCATGACCAGCAGCATCATCTTGATGTCGGACCGCCGGGTTGCTGCGATCCCTGTGAAGGAGTGCGGCGAGGATCTCGTCGACGTCCGCGCGCACGGCCTGACAGTCGACGACCGCAAGCGCGACGAGACCGGGGCCTGGGCCCACGTACGGCAAGGTGTCCTTGCCCGGCTGCTGCACGCCCAGTCGCTGCTGCCCACCGGTGTGCTGCTGCTGTTCGTCGAGGGCTTCCGGCCGCCGGCCCTGCAGCGCACGTACTTCCAGGAGTACGCCGCCGAGCTCGCACGCGCGCACCCGGACTGGCAGGCCGCCGAACTCCGAGACGCGACCAGCCGCTTCGTGTCGCCCCCGGAGATCGCGCCGCACTCGGCCGGCGCGGCCGTCGACGTGACGCTGATCGACCACCAGGGCCACGAGCTGGACATGGGCACCCGCGTCAACGCCTCCCCGGAGGAGTCCGACGGCGCCTGCTACACCGACACCCCTGGCCTCAGCGTCCGGGCCCGAACGAACCGCGCCACCCTGAGCGGCGCGCTGTCCGCAGCAGGCTTGATCAACTACGGCACGGAATGGTGGCACTGGTCGGCCGGGGACCGGTACTGGGCGCTGCAGACCCAGCAGCCAGCCGCCCTCTACGGCCCCGTCGAACTGCCCTGACCGTCACCCCACCATTCACGAACGAGGAGCGATCTGTGGGAATCAACCGGACCGTCTGGTCCGAGCACTACAGCCAGGGGCGGGGGTTCCGGCGGCTCGGCGACGATGAGAAGAAGTTGATCACCGAGCACGCACCCGCGCAGCAGGGCGGCCGCGCGCTTGACGTCGGCTGCGGAACGGGCGAGATGGCCGCCTATCTTGCCTCGCTCGGGTACGAGGTGGACGCTGTCGATGCGGTTGAAGCCGCGCTCGTGCGGGCCCGCACGGAACACCCCGACACCCGGGTGCGGTGGCTGTGTCTGGACATCGAACGAGACGACCCCGCCCCACTGGATGACGGACTGTATGACCTGGTGGTCTTCCGCTTGTCGGTGGCCTTCGTGCACGACCGCACCCGTGTCCTGCACACTCTCGGGCGCCGGCTGCGCGAGGGCGGCACCGTGCTGATCATCACCCCGCTGGCCGCGCACACTTCCACGGAAAAGCGGCACATCGCACTGGACGAGGAGGAGATCACCGCCCTCACCTGCGGATGGACGAGCGTGCAGCGCTTCGCCGCCGGCGACCTGGCGGCGCTTCTCCTGCGCGGGCCGTGCGCGGACACGGTCGCCACAGAGCGGTCTGTGCCGGCCACCGGCTACGCCGTTGCCGGGGCGCTGGCTGTCGTCACCGACGAGCATGGGCGGGTCCTGCTGGGCTGGTCCAAACGCGACATGTGGGAAATTCCCGGCGGGAAGCTCGAGGGGCTTGAACCGGTGGACGGGGCCGGGGCGCGTGAGCTCGCCGAGGAGACCGGCCTGCACGCCACCGGCGCCGGCGTGGTGGCCATCCTCACCGATGCCGCCCAAGGAGTTCCGCGGGTGACCGCGGTGGTCCGGATCACCGGCATCACGGGCGCCCTCGTCACCGCGGAGCCGGAGAAGTTCACGCGCTGGGAATGGCACGACCCCCACGGTCTTGGATGTCTCGGCCCGGTGTTCACCCCGAGCGCTCAGGCGCTGAACTGGGTTTGGCCCGGCGCCATCCCCGGCCTGCCGCCGGTGAATGCCTATCCGGTCGTCGCCGAACTGGCGCCGGTGCCCGGGGAGCCGGCCGAAGCCGTCCGGCTGCGCCAGCGCATGGCCGATGCCGTCATCGCGGGCGGCTGGGCACCCTCGGCCAATGTCCAGGAGGCGCTGCGCACGGTGCCCCGGCACCGATTCGCACCGGAGACGGACCTCCAGACCGCGTACGACGACGACCTCGCCGTCGTCACCCGCCGGGACGAGAACGGCCAGGCGATCAGTTCGGTCAGCGCAGCATGGCTCCAGGCCGATATGGCCGAGCAGCTCCGGCTCAAGCCCGGGGCGACTGTCCTCGAGGTCGGCTCCGGCGGGTACAACGCCGAGCTGCTCGCCCACATCGTCGGGCCAGCCGGCCGGGTCGTCACGGCGGACCTTGATCCATACGTGGTGCACCGCACACGGCGGCTGTGCGCGGAGGCCGGCAGCGGCCGGGTCACCGCCGTCCTCGGCGACGGCCGTCTTGGCGCGCCGGGACACGTCCCCGCCCGCGGCTTCGACGGGGTGGTGATCACACACAACGCGTCGGACATCGCCGCGGCCTGGCGCGAGCAACTCCGTGACGGAGCGCGGCTGGTGGTGCCGCTGGAGATGGGCGGCTACACCCGCTCTCTCACCCTGGTCCGGCGCGGCGACGTGCTGTACTGCGAGCACTGGACGTACTGCGGGTTCGTACGTGACCGCGGCGCCGCCGCCCGCACCGCCCCCACGGTTCGCCTGGCTGGCGGCGAGGTCACTGTGCGGTGGGAAGACGGGGGGCCGGGTGACATCACTGGGCTCGAGGAGGCGCTGCGCGGGCCCCGGCACGAGCTCACCACCGGCCTGGTGGTCCAGGGCGTGTTCAACTTCGAGACCCTGCAGATCTACGCCGCGACCACCCTGCCCGGCTTCTGCCGCCTGACCGCCAGGGAAGGATCCGCGCTGGTGGCGCAGCAAGACGCGGCCGCGATGCTGGTGGATGGCTCCCTCGCCTACCTGACCTACCGCAAGGTCAAGGACGCCCCGGAACCGGCCGACCGTCTCACCGAGTTCTTCATCCACGCCTACGGCCCGGCAGCCGACGAGCTGGCGCAGCGCTTCGCCGACTGCGTGCGCACCTGGGACCAGGAAGTGCGCGAGAGCGGGTACCCGCCGATGACCGTCCACCCGGCCGGCACCCCGGATGAGCAGCTGCCGGTAGGGGACGTACTCGACAAACCCTCCGCACGGCTTGTCCTCCAGTGGCCCGGCCGCGTTCCCGACGAGACACAGTCCCTGCTCCGTGACGTGGTGCCGCCCGGCCCCGTTGAGCGTCCTGGGGCCGACGTCGTGGCGGAGGAGGTGTGACGGTGGAACGGGCTGCGCGTCAGGTGGTGTTCGTCGCTCCGTCGGAGCGCGACGAGCGCGACCGGATGCGTCGCGCGCACGCGGCTGCCGCGAGGCAGTTCCGGGTGTCCGCGTCGGGGCCGGAGGTGTGGGGGTGGCAGGGCCGCACCCTGGGGCGACGGGCTGGGGGTTGCTGGCTGCGGATCGTCTCCGCCGAGGCGAGCAAGGCGGGCGGACGGCTGTGGGAGGGGACGGCGACCGCTGACACGCGTGTGCCGCGGTCGGTACCGCGGCCGCAGCTTCGCGGCCTCCTCGACTGGACCTCAGCGGACGTCGCCTACCGGGCGGAGTGAGTACGTGGCCGTCCCGCCAGTCACCAGCGGCACTCCCGCGCTCGACCAGGACACCGCTCTGCCCGACTCCTGGTGGGCGGAGCTGAAGTCTGCGCTCGGGGCGCTCGCGACGGTGCCCACCGACCGGGAATCGGTACGGCAGAACTGGGTCGACCGGCACTTCCGCCGCTTCCTCGGCGTCGACCCCGTCCGGATCGGTGAGACGACGACCGGGCACGCCGATCTCCTTCACGCGTACTCGCTGGCCGCGCCGGAGACCGCTGCCCGGATCCGGCACGAGTTCGCCCACGTCCTGGACACCGACGCAGGCCGGGCTGGCGAGCTCATCGCGCTCGCCCAGCTTCTCCAGACATGCTCCCGCGGCGTTCACCCCGCCCTCGCCCCGCTCATCGCCCGCCGGGCCCAAGAGCTCACCCACACCCCCGTACCCACGCCGTGACCGGCCCGGAGGCCCCCGTGACGCAACCGACTGCCGTTCCCTCTCTGCTCGGCGTCTTCGCACACCCGGACGACGAATCCCTCGTCGCCGGAGGCGTCCTCGCCCAGCACGCCGCCACCAGCGCCCGCACCGCGGTCGTCACCGCCACATGGACATCCGGCAGCCACCGCGCTCCCGAACTCGCAGAGGCGCTGAGCCTCTTGGGTGCCGGAAGCCCGCGGCTGCTCGGCTACGCCGATGCCCGCAACCCCGCCTCGGCACCCGACGGCGCCGTGCGCCTCGTCGACGCGCCCCTCGACGAGGCGGTCGGCCGGCTGGTCGCACACATCCGTGAGGTCCGGCCCGACATCGTGATCGGCCACGACGCGCTGGGGCAACTCACTGGGCACCCGGATCACCGGCGCGCCCACCAGATCACCCTCCTCGCCGTCGAGGCCGCGGGCCTGTCGCACCTGTACCCCGACGCCGGTGAGCCCTGGCAGCCGACCGCCCTGTACGCGGCCACGCACTCGGAATCCGGGATGGGCCGGCTTGGCCCGCTCCTTCAGAGCGTGGGCAAGACGCTCCTTGCGGTGCCGGACTCGTACGTGACCACGAGTGTCGACGTCTCGCCGTGGGCCGCGGTGAAGTGGGCCGCGATCTGCGCCCACCGCAGCGAGGTCGCTCGCCCGCGGCCCCTGCCCGGCTTGCTCGCCCGCCTGCCCGAACCGGAGCGCAATCAGATCATCAGCACCGAGCAGTTCACCCGGCTCTCCCCCGGCCCCGCGCCGGGGGACCCGCACCAGCTCGTCGCCTGACCGGTCCACCGCCCACAGAGTTCCGCCCGCACGATCGGAGACGAGATGACCGCCACGCCCTGCCCTGACGCGCCGCCCAGCACGTCGATGACCGACGCTGAGTACGGGGCCTTACGCGCCTCAACAGCCCTGTGGGCCGGAACATCCGTGTTGATCACCGACCGGCACGGCCGAATCCTGATCCAGCGCGTCGACTACCGCACGACCTGCCTCCTGCCCGGCGGCGCCGTCGACGCGGACGAGTCCCCGGCCCAGTGCGCCGCGCGGGAACTGCAGGAGGAACTCGGCGTCACCACGACCGTCGACCGCGGGCTCGCCGTGGACTGGGTCAGTGCCGACTGCCTGAACGCGCCCGCCAGCATGCGCTTCCCCGGCGAGATTCTGCACGTCTACGACGGTGGGACGTGGGACGACGAGCAGATCGCCGCCATCCGGCTGCCCGACCGAGAGATCACGTCCGTCGAGTTCGTCGAACCCGCCCGGCTACCGGGCCTGATGGCGCCGGGCGACGCCCGCCGGGCCTTGTCCGCCCTACGCGCCCGCATCAACACCGCCGGGCCTGCTCTGCTGGAGAACGGCCTCCCGATCGCCCCCACCATCCTGGACCGGGCCGGCGCCCTTCGCACCGCCCGCGCCCGGCACCACCTGCCCTTCCACGTCGGCCCCGCCGTCCCAGAGCAGCTCTCGGTGGTCCAGGTCTGGGGCTGGCTCCTCGCTCCCGACGGCCGCGTCTTGGTGCTGCTGGAACCGGACACCGGCGCGGCCCTCCTGCCGGGCGGCACCCCCGAACCGCCCGACCGCGGCGACCCGTTCATCACACTGCGCCGGGAGGTATGCGAGGAAGCCGCGGCCGAGTTCGGCGAACCGCTGTTCCTCGGCCACCTCTGCGAACCCGACAACCCGTACGCCCGCCTCCGCTACGCTGCGCCCCTCACCCGTCTCGGCCCGCCGCCCGTCGACCCGGCCACTGGCCGCACCCACATCCGGATCCTGGCCACACCCGAACAGGCCCTGGAACTCTTCGACTGGGGACTCCCGGCAGCCGAGCAGCTCACCGCCGTCCACCAGGCCCGAGCGCGGCTCGGGATCCCCCGTGCCGCGCGGCAGCCCCTCACCGAACTGCCGGACGCCACCGACCTCACCACCTTGTAGCCAGCCCGCCCGTACCGCCCGCCACCAGGGTGTGGACTTGCGGCTGCGTGCCGTCCCGCGCTACCTCGCCCTGATCATGCCCCTGTCCGGCACCCACGGCCGCTCGGCCCGCATGGTCAGGATGGGGTGCGACGCGGGGCTCCGCCCCGGGAGCGGAACGTGGCCCCGGCGTCTTCGAGGAGGCGGTGCACACCGCCGTAGGAACGGCCCGTCTCCTCCGCCAGCGCCCGGATGCTCGCGCCGGCGTCGTACTTCTTCTTCAGGTCCTGGGCGAGCTTGTCGCGGTCCGGGCCGGGCGTGAGCCGGCGAGCCGGAGTCTTGTTCGGCATGATCGGATTCCTCCCTGACATGCGACGGATGCTGCCATGATCGCGCGAGGCGGTGGCGGGGGCTATCGGTTCGTCTGAGGTCCGAACGAGGAGATGACCGCTTACGCGCGCCCGGGGAGGCGTTTGCGCTATCCAGTCCGTTGTCACAACAGTGTCCCCGCACACCAGGCGCCAGCGGTCCGGCTGGGTGCACATGGTGTGGTCGATGCCCGCCGGTTCGGGAAACTGCGCCCCTTTCGAGATGGCGGGTCGGCACACTGGCCCGGTGACTTCCTGGCTGCACCGCTGCTGGTTCGGGCTCTGGGCCCGCCTGCACCGCGATTCCGACGGCACCGAGCCCACCGCGAAATGGACTGCCCGCGCCATCTGGGCCCTGCTGACCGGGGCAACCCTCGTGGTGCTGGGCCACGCAGCCACCTGGGCATCCCGGGCCCTGGGCGCATCCCCCGCCCTGACCGCATGGCTCGGCGTGTGGCTCCTGCTCTCCGTGTGCACCGTCGCGGTGATCGCGATCGGTGCCGGACCAGGCCGCACCCGCCGGCCGGCACTGACCGCGCTCATCCTCGTGGCCGGCGTCGTCCTGCTGGCGGCGTTGTCCTGGCCGTCCTGACACCCGCCCAGTACAACGCTGGCAGACTCACCACTCCAGGAGACCGGCCGACGCTCCTCAGGACAGCGGTGCCCAACTCGGGACTCACCGCGTTCTCCGTGGCGCGTAAGACGGCGGGACCGCCAACCGGACAGCTCGCCATCGGCGCAACCGAAGCGGCGGGTGGCTTCGCACTCGGCGCGCACCGTCTATCACGCGCACGAGGCGGGGAGCCGCGAGGGCTTCACGAAGACTATGGTCGAATGCAGCTGCCGCCGCGTCGGCGCCGGCCCGGCGAGCCGCGATGGTGTCGCACCCCAGTTCCTGCCGCCAGCGCAACGCCACCCCCACCACGCCGAGGGCGGCGACGACCAGCAGGGCGGGAAGCAACGGCAGTAGCCCGATGCTCAAGATCAGCAGCGCCGCCGACACGGACGAGGTGACAATTCGGATCAGGGTGTCCCGGCGTACAACGTGGCCAAGTTCGTGTTCCACAACGAACGGGAGCCCCGCCGCGCCCAGCGGCTCCAGCCAATACGCACCCAGAAAAACGTGTGCCTGACGGCCGCCGTGCACAGTGCGGGCATCGTCCCAGACCCCGAAGACGAGGTTGTCGCTCACGGTGACGGATACCCTGCAGTCGACTTCGTCGGCGAACTCCTCGAGCCGGCGTGTCACCGCGTCCATCTGCCGGGCGACGAACGCTGCCTCCTCATCTTCTGCACCAAGCTGACCGAAGTGATCCCTGACTCGGTGCCACCGCCAGCCCTGGGACATGGCCCCCTCCCAGAGGGCGTACCTCCGGGCGGATACCCGAACCAGAGCCCAGACGGCTCCGGACCCGATGGCGAAGGCGATCACTCCGGTGGGGCTCGCCACGCGCGTCACGTACCGGGCGACCAGTACGCCGCCCGCCACCGTCGTCAGCGCAATCTCGGCGAGCCATGACCGCACCCACATTCCCCCGCTCCCCATGACCATGACCGTGACCCTACCGATCACGTCACCGGCTCATCTCCGGCCTGGAGCCGCTCGCGGCTGGGGGCTGCCGTCACCCGGGTATGGCGGTCAGGCAGAGGGGCGCCGCCTGGTGCCGCCGCCGCTTCCGTTCAGCGGGACCAAGGTTTCCAGATGAGCGCCCTTGACCCAGGATCCCAGTAGGTCGCGGTGCATGGCCACGATGTCCTGGCGCAGGGCCAGGCCCAACGCGTCCCTCGTGAACGCGCGGCAGGTGGTGACGAACAACGCGACGTCGGCTCCGTGTTCGAGACGGGCGGTGCCGACGAATTTCTGCATGTCCTGCGAGGGCACGCTTCGGTGCGGCGCGTATTTTTTGCACTGGACGACGAGTTTCCTGCCGTCGGCCAGGTAGCCGACCACATCCGCGCCCAGATCGCCGCTCTTGCCGCTGACGACGACCTTCGTGCAGCCGTCCCGTCGACACAGCTCCGCGATGTACGTCTCGAACTCCTGCCACGACAAGGCGTCGACCTGAGCCATCGACAACTCGCGTGCCCGGGCCTCCTCCTGCGCCCGCCACGCGCGGTCCTGGCCGACCGCGCGGCGGTGAGCGCGCAGCAGCGTCCATCCGGCACCGCCCACCACGGCCGCGGCGAGCACGGCTACCAGGACGGGCCACACCACAGCCCAGTGCCGGGCCACCCACACCGCAGCGGCCAGCGCCGCCACCGCGCCCCAGCCCTGCAGTTGCCTGCGCGTCCGCTTCCTCAAACGCCGGCGCCGTTGACGTGCCGCCATCACTCCCCCTCTCCCCAGTCCTGTTCACCGCGGTGGTCGCCGGCGGGCGCCGTCCGGCCCGTGCATGTGCGGGGCCTCATCGGCCGGCCTGGGTGACGCCGCTCGCAAGCTGTCCCAGGATGTTCAAGATCCACTGGCCCGCGGGGGTGGGTGCGAGCAGGACGCCCAGCGCCAGGACGATGACGACGGTCAGCTTCTCGTCGAAGCGGCTGCGGGCCTCCGTACGCCGCCGCAGCCGGAAGAACACGATGACTGCGAGCAGCAGCGTCACGTTGATGGTCAGCAACCGTCCCGACCTCCCCCAATACGACCGGCCATCACCAGGCGGGACGGCAGTACGCCGCCCCAGCCTCTTTATGTAGCGGGGCCTTGGTGATGTTGGGGCTGGGTTGCCGACGAATGGCACAAAGCCATCGGACCTGGCCGAATACCGCACGGTGGATCACCGTGGACGGTCGCGGCGACGTAGGCGACGTTCATGGGCCGCCGGAGAGATCGTCGACCCGTGAGACGCCCAGTTCGACCGGCTCAAGAAACAGGTCGACGAGCCGCAAGGAGCGGGTCGCCACCCGAGATGAGCAACTGGCCGAGCTGACCGAGTTCAAGATCCTGGCGATCTCCCGGCTGGCTGCCCAGTACGACGAGATCGAGCGCCTGCGCACGCAGGTCGCCGAGAACTCACCACTGCGAGCCGTACCGAATGTGCGGGACAGCACCTGAAGGCCGCGAGCTGCTACGCAAGGGCGCCGGCGCGAGCGGCGAGGGCGCGGAGTTCGGGTGTGGTGCGGCCTGACAGCAGGAGTCCGGAGATGAGGGACTTCACCGCGGGGCGGGAGTGCGTCTCCTGGGGCGCTTGGTGCTCGGCCGCCAGAAGGGAGCGAACGCATTCGTCCCGGCGTCCGCGTTGGGCCAGGGCGGCTGCTACGTCGGTGTAGTAGCGCGCCCGGCGTTCCACGCTGGGCAGGCTCTGCGGCGGCAGTGCACGGGCGGCGGCCAGGGCCGCGGAGGGGTCGCCGGTGGAGAACTCGGCCGAGATGCGATGGAGCTGAACGGTGGCCGGGCTGAAGCCGCTGCCGTGGTCACGCAGCGCAGTGGTGCCGCCGAGGCCGGCGGCGATGGCGGCGGCCTCGTCCGTCAGCTCCCGCATCCCCTCCCGGTCGCCGCGCCGTGCGGCGCTGTATGCAGCTGACTGGATCAACAAGCCGCGTTCAGCGGCGCCGCTGCGGGACGCGCGAAGGGCTGGGTCGTCGGCGGCGTTGAGCGCGATCGACAGTGCCTGGTCCTCCCAACCGGCGCGGCGGGCGAGGACGGCCAGGTTCCGGGCGGCCTCAGCCACGGCGAGGGGGTGTCCGGCGGCTTCAGCCACCTGGCGTGCGCGGTCGGCAGCCATCCAGCCGAGCTGCTGCTCGTCCAGTTTGACGAGCATGCGGGTTGCGAGGAGGTAGCTCTGCCCAAGGATGTCGAGGTGGTCTCCCTCGTCGGCGGGGCCGAGTGTGTGCCCGACACGGATCAGGCGGGGCAGACGGACGGCGAGACTGGCGTAGTTGCAGGTGTGGAAGTCGGCGTGCACGCGGGCGAGTTCGACGGGCATCTGCTCCGGGGCCGAAAGGTCGTGGTCCTGGCCGATACCGAGCATCGCGTCCCGCAGACGACCGACGAGGCGCTGTCCCACCGGGACGTCCTGGGCTGCTTCTGCCCCCGGTGCCGGGAGCGAGACGCCAGCGGTCGCCGCGGCCGAGAGAGCCAGGAATTTCCGTCGCCGCACTGAGTCGTCACCCTCCTCCCGCTGAGTTCGTCCCAGCCTAGGGCCGGGAAGGCGCGGGTAGGCGAGATCAGGGGCGACAGGGTATCCGTGTTGGGTCTCCACTGGGGGCGAAGTCGCGGTGAGCCCGAACTCCTTGAGCGGAATGTCGAGGACATCAGCGAAACGTCTGAGCACGGCGATGTCCGACAGCGACGAGTGGCCCCGCTCGTACCGGGAGATCTGAGAGGCGGAGTAGCCGGTTCGGTCACCGAGATCAGCGAGCGTCCAGCCCCGAGCCTGGCGCCTGCTGCGAATCAACTCGCCGGGTGTTCTTGGCCGTTCGGATCGATCTCGCGCTGTGCTGAATGGCATCCACGCCCCCGTCGATAGCCGAGGTGGCCCCCGCCCACCGTAGACCGGGCTGCCGGGCAGCAACAGCGGTTTTGCACCAGATGCAAACGGCCTTGCAAGCCACGGCAGCGCCCCTGCCGCTGGCGGACCAGGTGCGGTGCTCTGGAACTTGCCAAGGCCCGCAGGAGGCGGACCGACGTGCTTTCACCGAGGGATGTGAACGCGGATGAGCGTACGCAAGAAGGCAGCCGTCATCGGGCTCGGCCACCAGGCCCTGGAGGACCACCTGCCGGGGCTGGCCGACTCCCAGTTCGCCCAGCTCGCCACGGTGTGCGACACCGACTCCAGCAAGGTCGCCGCCCAGGCCCAGCAGCACAACGTGCCCGGCTTCACCGACGTCCGCTCCCTGCTGGACGAGGTGCGCCCGGACTTTGCCATCGTCGCGGTGCCCCACCACGCCGGCCGTGAGGTCATCGAGGCCTGCGCGGCGGCCGGGGTGCACGTGATGAAGGAGAAGCCGTTCGCGACCAGCCCGGCCGAGGCCGCCGGGCTGGTGGCGCTGTGCGACAAGGCCGGCATCGAGCTGATGGTCACCGTCCAGCGCCGCTTCCACCCCGTCTACACCGCGGCGGTGCAGCTGCTGGAGCAGATCGGGCAGCCGTACCTGGTCGAGGGCCGCTACACCTTCCACTGCGCCGACCCGGCCGCCGGCTGGCGCGGCCGGGCCGCCCTGGCCGGCGGCGGTGCCCTGATGGACATGGGCTACCACGTCATCGACCTGCTCATCTGGTACCTCGGCCTGCCCGACCGGATCCTGGCCGACACCTCCACCGCCGCCCTCCCCGAGGCGGACTACGACGCCGAGGACACCGCGCTGGTCCATCTGGCCTACGACTGGGGCCTGTACGGCTCCCTGCTCATCTCCCGCTCCGCCGGGCCGAAGACCGAACAGATGACGGTGACCGGTCCCCGCGGCGCCGTCGTGATCGAGCGCGGACGGGTGCGGCGCCTCGCCCCGGACGGGCAGCTGATCGAGTCCCTGACCCGTGAGCCGGCCTGGCCCTCCGCCGCGACCGCGCAGATCGACTGCTTCTGCCGCGTACTCGACGGCGAGCGGACCAACCCTTCCGGCCCGAGCACCCACGTGGCGCACGCCGCGTTCCTGGCCGCCGCCTACACCTCCCAGAGCTCTCTCACGCCCGCCGACCCGAAGGAGTACCTGCTGTGACCACCTCGCCCCTCGCTCTCCTCGGCGGCCCGCCCCTCCTCGAACTTCCCGGGCCGCACTTCGCCTGGCCCCCGATCGAGGACCGCGACGTCGAGGCGGTCACCGCCCAGCTGCTGTCCGCGGTGTCCATCCCCGACCGCTCCGGCATCGTCGCCGACCTGGAGGACGCCTTGGCTTCCTTCCTCGGCGTCCGCCACATCGTCACCACGTGCACGGGGACAGCCGCCCTGCACTCGATGTACGCGGCTGCCGGCATCGGCCCGGGTGACGAGGTGATCGTTCCGGCGCTCACATTCCATGCCACGGCCACCCCGCTCTTCCACCTCGGTGCCCGTCCCGTGCTCGCCGACGTCGACACCCGCGGGCAGCTCGACCTCGAGGACGCCGCCCGCCGCATCACGGCGCGGACGAAGGCCGTTGTCGCCGTCCACCTGTGGGGCCTGCCCGAGAACGTGGACGCCCTCGCCGCCTTCAGCACCCGGCACGACCTGATGCTGCTGGAGGACTGCTCCCACGCCCACGGCGCCACCTGGCGTGGCCAGCCGGTCGGCTCCTTCGGCTGCGCCGCGGCCTTCAGCCTGAACGGACCCAAGCCGCTGTCCGCCGGTGAGGGCGGTTTCATCGCGACCGACGACACTGAGCTGTACTACCGCGCGCTGCTGCACGGCCAGTACAACAAGCGGTGCCGCCGCGAAATCCCCCCCGACCACGCCCTCGCTCGGTACGCGGTCACCGGTATGGGGCTCAAGCTCCGCATTCACCCACTGGCAGCCGCACTGGCGCACGCCCAACTTCCCCGCCTGAAGGGCTATCTGGCCGGACGAGAAGCGATCGCCGACCGGATGCGGAGGGCTCTGCGCGGAGTGCCGGGCATCGACGTGCCGCACTCGCCGTCCCATGCCGGTCCGGCCTGGTACGCGCTGCCCCTGCGCTACCGCCCGGATCAGCTCGCCGGCCTGCCCGTCGAACGGTTCCTCGAAGCCGTCCACGCCGAAGGCGCCAGCGAGGTCGACCTTCCCGGCTCGACCCGCGCTCTCGGCGATCACCCGCTGTTCCACACCCCCTCGGCGCTCCTGCCCGGCTACGCTGGCTACCAGGGCCCCGCCGCCGACAGCTTCACCACTGCCCGACGCGTGCACGGCAGCACGGTGAAGCTCCCGGTGTGGCACCGCGACCAAGACCTCCACCTCGCCGACGCGTACACCGCGGCCATCATCAAGGTCGCCGAACACCACAAGGACCTCGTGAAGTGAACGCACCCGTCGACGCCGCCCTCCTGGGCGACCTCATCCACGCCGCCGACGCCGACGGCATCACCAAGCACGTCGTCGGCGCCGTCATCCCCAACGCGGAAGGCAAGGTATTGCTGCTGCACCGCGCCGCCGACGACTACCTGGGCGGCCTGTGGGAGCTGCCCTCCGGCGGCGTCGACGCGGGCGAGACCCTGACCGAAGCTCTCCACCGGGAAGTCGCCGAGGAGACCGGCCTCACGGTCACCGTGATTGAGACCTACCTCGGGCACTTCGACTACCTCTCCAAGAGCGGCAACAAGACCCGACAGTTCAACTTCACCACCCACGCCACCCACGAGAGCGACACGGTCAAGCTCACCGAACACGATGCACACCTGTGGGCCAATCGTACGGAACAGGAGCAGGTCTCCAGCGCCGTACGGACCGTGCTGGCAACCTGGCGAGAGGAAGAGGAAGCCGCGTGAGGGATACAGGTGCCCGCGACGCGGCGTCGGCCCTTGGCCCCCTACGGCCGGTCCGGGCCCGTGTCACCGGGCCGGACAGCGGCATCGACCTCGAGCTGGTGCAGCGGCTCACCTGGCAGGCCCCCAGGGACGCCACCGACACGGCGGCAGCGCTCCAGCTCCTGCGGGTTCGGAACGCAGAGCCCGACGCGTGATCCGCGCCCGGCCCAGGTCGAGCGGCAGGCCGTCGCCGGCGAGCTGGAGAAGCATCTGCGGGAAGTGGAGCCGTTTCCCATCACGGTAGGCAGCATCCTCCCGGCGTGGGCGTCGCGGCGGCCACGCACCGTGGGCACTGATCCGCGGGGTCATCCCGGCCGATCCGCCCAGCCCTCCGAGCGCAGCGCGATCCGTCCGCCCTCCAACGATGCTCGTACAGGTGAACCGCGCCGTGGCCGCCCCAAGTGGCCAGCGCGTCCGGTTCGTGGCGCCATCGACTCGCCGTGCCTGCACAAGAGCAACTTGCCCGGCTCCAGGGCAGGTTGACCGACGTCACGCACACCCCCCTCATGCTCGGCGACCCACCTCACGGTCCGCCGCGAGGACGTTGCGGGCGTTCAGGTCGCCGTGATGCCAGCGGATGACGTTGAGGGACAGTCGATGCGGCCACGCCTGTTCCCAGCAGGCGAGCTGCATAGGGGCCGAGCGCGGGGCGATCCCACTCGGCGGGCTTCTCCGTCACCGGCTGAGGGCGGTGCTCCCGGTCGGCGTTGCCCGGCCGGTGGACCGGGGCCGACACGTGGTGTCAGTGCCCTGTGGTGGAGTTGCCGCGTGGCCTGGCATGTCAACTCGCGGAGGAGTACCGATGGTTGAAAACGAGGAGCATGGCGGCGAACGGTCGGAGGACGGCGATGCGCCCGCCGGCTTAACCCAGCGCACCGCAGTCCCGGACGGAGGACCGGACCCTGACCTGCTGCTGGACTCCCCGGTTCGGGACCGTGGTCCTGCTGGGCCGAAACGATGGGTCTCGCGTGAGGAACTGCGCGGTGGGGTGCTGATCGGCGCAGCGGCGGCCGCCCTCGCAGCGGTGGTCGGGTTCGGGCTCTGGCTGGGAGCCTGGCTGAACGAGCACTGGAGGATCTACGCCGTCGTGCCGCAGGTGGCGTTCATGCTGCTGGCCGTCTGGGGCCTGGCCAGCGACCAGCGCCGCCGGTGGGAGGAACGGCGGGCCCGGGGCGTGCGGATGTCGCTGGAGAAGATCGACGCTCTGCACCACCGCGACTTCGAGTTCGCGGTGCGGGATCTGATGCGCCGCGACGGTTTCGAAGCCGAGCGGGTCGGCGGAGCGCACGATGACGTCTGCGACGTACGCGGTGTCGACGCAGATGGCCGGATCTGGGTCGTTCAGTGCAAGCACAAGCGGGACGGCTGGGAGGGCAAGGCCATCGGGGTGGAGGTCCTACAGCGGCTCGCCGGCACGGCGAAATCGGTCCACGGGGCCCACTTCGCGGTCATCATCACCAATGGCCGGTTCACCCTTTCGGCGGTGGAGCGGAGCGAGACCTACGGGGTCCACTTGATCGATCGGGGCCGGCTGGAGCTGTGGGCCGCCGAGGGCCGGCCCCTGTGGAAGTTCCTGGAAGGGGTCAAGCCCGCCCGGCGCCTGCCGGGACATCGGCGCCGGCAGCGGCCCGAGTCTACCCGGGCCTCCGCGGTGCCGGCCTCGGGCCATCAGGGCCGACCGAGGGCCCGGTAGATTCACCCGGCGCCGCGCCAGTCGTCAGCGCTCAGGGTGCCGCGGGCGTCGATCACCTTCGGGTTCGCGACGCGGGAGGCGAGGTGGGCGGGGTCGATGTTCCGGTAGGCGGGCCACTCGGTCAGGTGCAGCAGCAGGTCGGCGTCCTGTGTGGCGGCGATCGGGTCGTCGGCGAGTCGAGGGCGGGGTGGGGGTTACGCGCGTTGTCGAGGGCCTTGGGGTCGGTGACGGTGACGGCGCCGCCGGGGTCGTGCAGGGCCTGGGCGAGGGCGGGCGAGTCGCGGATGTCGTCGGTCTCGGGCTTAAAGGCGGCCGCCCCAAACGGTGATCCGCTTGCCCCGCACGTCGCCGCCGAGCTCCTGGCGGCCCAGGGTGACGACGCGCTCGCGGCGGCAGGCGTTGACGGCGTCGGCTTCGCGCAGGATCCCGGCGCCAGGCCGGCGTCAAGCTCGTCGGCCGGGCGATGAAGCCCCGCGGGTCCTTGGGCAGGCATCCGCGTCGCCAACCTCTCCGAACAGCACACCTAGGTCGTCCCCGATAAGTCGCGTGCCTGCTGCGGCTGCGGCAACGAATCACAGGGCGGTCCGATCTCGGAACCGGGAATGTACCGTCCCAAGGTCGTTAGCCATTAGCCGCCCACATTGATGCGCTCGACGCCATCCGGAAGGCACTATCAGTTTCATGACGCACCTGCTGCCGATCACGGACCGAGCATGGACCATCGCCACCGTTTCCTACCACAGCCCCGGTGCCCGCGAACTCACACAGTCCCTCCATCGTGAGCAGATGGCGACGTACGGTCGAGCCGACGACCCCGACGCCTCCGAACCTGCCGAATTCGCCTTTCCAGGCGGCTCGTTCCTTGTTGCTGCCCGCACGGACGGCACCCCCTTGGCGTGCGGCGGCTGGCGTACCGCTGCACCCGCCACCGCCGAGCTCAAACGCATGTACGTCTTACCAGCAGCCCGCGGCCGCGGGCTCGGACGGGAGATCCTCAATGCCTTGGAGGATGACGCCCGGAGGCGGGGCATGACCGAGGTAGTCCTTGAAACCGGCGTCAGAAACTTTGCCGCGCTCGCGCTCTACACCAGCTGCGGATACACCCTGATCGACCCCTACGTCCCAGGCCGAGACCCCCAGATCAACCGAGCGCTGAGCAAGGTCCTGGATCCCAATGTGCCGCAGTCGACGGCTAAGGCCCCGCTCAAATAGTCAGTTTGAAGAACCGCTCTGGCCGCGCAGCAACTCTCTCCGCCGCACCCACGTCTCTTCCGCAGTGGTGACCGTCGACACCTCGTCATGGGACATCCAGGAGGTATTGCAAAGGGCTCGGTCTTGGGGTCGGAGCCTTCAACGAGTCCCCATCCAGACGATCCGGTCGCCGAAGCCACCTCGCGCCGCCGCCTTGGCCGCGCGGATCTTCTCCAACTGCTTCACGTCGACCCCGAGGTTGTCGGCGAGCGCGTACACGACCTCCAGCACGTCCGCCAGTTCCTCCGGCGCCGCGTCGTCGTCCGCGTCCAGGAACTCGGCGACCTCCTCAGCGAGCTTGTCCCGCAGCCGAGCGCGATATTCATCCGCGGAGGCTGCGTAGATGACCGGTTCACCTCCGCCGTCGCGGATCATCTGCGGGATCCGGTTCCGCACCAGCTTGCCGGCCCCGCCGTAGCCGTTCACCGACTGCCTCCCATCGCGCCGCAAGACAGCGGATAGATGCCGTCCTTCATGCCGAGGCAGTTTAGAGGAAAGGCTCCACGGCTTGCGACGCGACGCCGGACGACGAATTCTTCTGCGACAGCCCAGGCGAAGCGGAATGCACTCATAAACAACCGCCGGAAAGCTCACTATATGTCCGACATGGGATCATATCGGACTCGCAGTTCCCCCATTTCCTGCGCTTCCTCCCCGAAGTCGTTTGCTTTTCCGTTTGATGCGGTATTGAATGTGGCAAGTACAGCAATCAGGCGACTCGGCCCTGAATCTCTCGTTCTGAATGAAGGAATATTATGGCTCAGAAAGTGCAGGTCCTTCTTGTCGACGACCTCGACGGCGGCGAGGCGGACGAGACGGTGACGTTCGCGCTGGATGGCAAGACGTACGAGATCGATCTCACGACCGCCAATGCGGACAAGCTGCGCGGCCTTCTCGACCCCTATGTGAAGGGCGGTCGGCGTACCGGGGGCCGTGCCTCCGGCGGCCGTGGAAAGGCCCGTGCCGCCGTCGGCGGCAGCCAGGACACCGCGGCGATCCGCGCCTGGGCCAAGGAGAACGGCCTGGAGGTCAACGACCGCGGCCGTGTCCCTGCTTCCGTCCGCGAGGCGTACGAGAAGGCCAACGGCTGACAGAAGGCCGGGAGGGGGTCGGTTGTCCGCACGGGGCAGGAGCCATGGCCGGCCGCGGTATCGCGCTGTCGACTCCGGCATAACGCCAGTTTCTGAACCGGCCGGGGCGCCCTGCCTGCTCGCACGGGACATCGCCTTGCGCGCTGCGCCACTTTCCGGCTCGGTCAATTCCAGGGTCGCGCGAATTCGACACCTTCACCTGACGGCTCCCATCCCGGCGACCGTCAGGAATGGCTCGGCCTGGTCCACAGCGCGGCGCCCGCTCGCGTCTTCCTCCACTGCTGGCTGGTGGTTGCCGCGAGCCCTCATGCGTACCGGCCCTTGAAGGCGTTACGGTCGATCGAACTGAGCCGGTGGGCGCTCCGCCGTGCCGGGTGGACTCTGCTGCTGGGGAGTGCGCGTCGTGATTCCTCTTTCGCTCGAAGCCGTCGCCGCTGCCGTCGATGGTCGGCTGTGTGACGTGCCGGATGCGTCCACTCTGGTGACCGCGCCCGCAGGGGTCGACTCGCGCACGGTGGAGCCCGGAGGTCTGTTCGCTGCGCTGCCGGGTGAGCACACCGACGGGCACGCCTTCGCGGCGGACGCGGTGGAGGCCGGCGCAGTCGCGGTCCTGGCCGCCCGGCCCGTCGGTGTCCCGGCCGTGGTTGTCGAGGACGTGCTGGACGCGCTCGCTGCGCTGGCCCGCACGGTGCTGGCTGCCGTACCCGAGGCGGCGGTGATCGGGCTGACCGGATCGGCGGGCAAGACCACCACGAAGGACCTGCTCGCGCAGGTCCTTCCCGAGCTCGGGCCGACGGTCGCGACGGTGAAGTCGTTCAATGGCGAGATCGGTATGCCGTTGGCGGTGACGCACCTGGAGCAGGGCGTGCGCTACCTCGTCCTGGAGATGGGCGCCCGCGGCATCGGCCACATCACACACCTCACTGGTATCGCCCCGCCGTCGGTCGGCCTGGTCCTCAACGTGGGCACCGCCCATGTCGGCGAGTTCGGCGGGCGCGAGCAGATCGCCCAGGCCAAGGGCGAGCTCGTCGAGGCGCTCCCGGCAGGCGGTCTGGCGGTCCTCAACGCCGACGATCCGCTGGTCGCCGCCATGGCCTCGCGTACCTCCGCCCGGGTGCTGACTTTCGGTGTCGACGCGGACGCCGACGTCCGCGCCCTGGACGTCACGGTCGCCGCCTCGGGCCGGGCCTCCTTCACCCTGACCGCATCCGGCGCCAAAGCGCCGGTCGAGCTGTCCCTTCACGGGGCGCACCAGGTGTCGAACGCCCTCGCCGCGGCCGCGGTCGCGATCGGGCTGGGCGCCGGCGTGGAGAAGACCGCGGCTGCGCTGTCCCGCCCGGTCCTGGTGGCGCCGGGGCGCATGGAGGTCACCGACCGGCCCGACGGAGTGCGGATCATCAACGACGCGTTCAACGCGAACCCCGACTCGATGAGGGCGGCCTTCGCGGCCCTTCAGGCCATGGCGGACAGGCGCCGGGCCATCGCCGTCCTGGGCGAGATGAAGGAACTCGGCTCGGACGGTGGCGAGGAGCACCGCCAGGTCGGCCGTCTCGTCGCCACCGTGGGCATCGATGTGCTGATCGCGGTCGGCGGCGACGACGCCCGGGCCATGGCCGACGTCGCCCAGCGGGAGAACCCTCGTCTGCAGGTCGTGGCCGCCCGCGATCGCGACCACGCTCTCGCCCTGGCCCGCGAGGTGGTCCGGCCCGGAGACGTCGTCCTGGTCAAGGGCTCCCACAGTGTCGGGCTGGAGCACGCAGCGGAGGATCTGGCCCAGCCCGACACCATGACCGACGACCGCTGACCGAGGCCAGCGGGGCGGTCCGCGGCCAGCCCGGCAGTGCGGTGCTGAGAACGCAGCGGGCCACCCCACGCATCCCGTCGGCACCTGACGAAGCCTCTCACCGGGTGGGGGCTGGAACTCCACGCGGCCCGCAGTGTCTCGGCCCCGTCCGGGTTCGCCGCGCGCAGCGGTCAGGGCGCCTCTACTACAACGCCGCTGTCGCCGCGTCGTGTTGAAGGAGTCCATCCCTGATCGAGTGAACCCAAGGGGCCGGGACTCACTCTTGTGCGAACAGGCGTGGCAGATTTCGCGGTGCACGTCGGTGGTTCATCACCGGCGTCCGCCTCATGCCGCCGACGGCGGAGTAGGAGCGAGTCGCGAGAAGCCCGGGTGCCCCATGGGACACCGTCCGGGTCGATCGTCTTCGGGCGTTGGCAGTTGGACCGAACGGGGCGGGGTTGCGTCGAAACTCATCAGGGGTGTCGGCCTGCATCTCGCCGGCACGAGGCTTCGGCTCTCGGGCGCGTGTCACGCTCCCGAGATGCGGGGGCGTCTGCATTCGCCCGGCACGCCCGGGTGGAAGGACGACACCATGGCCGTAAAGCGACCTGATGGCAATTACCCGTACATCGGCACCGATACCTACGCTGAGCGTCTCGCGGAGGCCATCGCGAACACGTGCGAGGACTTGGGGCTGGTGCCTCCTCCCCGGCAGGCGATCATCGAGGGTCTCGCCTGCGCTCTCCCGGACACCGAGATCAAGAAGCTGGTGACGACGCAGCGCGGCAGGAAGGTGCTGAAGTCCACGGCCTACCGGGAAGTCCAGGCCGGAGCCGACAAGGTGCTGCTGCTGATGTGCGACGTGCACGGCGCCGCGGTGGTCCCGTGGGATCTCAACGACCGCACCGTCAGCTGCTGGACGCCGCCGAGCCCGGAGGCCACCCAGCGCGTCAAGGACCTTGTCGCGATCGAGCTTGTGCTGCTCGAGGCGCAGAAGACGGCGAAGAGCGCCGAGAAGGAGCGGGATGTGCGTCGTCGCGCGCCCGGCGACGAGACCTACACCGCTGAGGCGCTCAAGGCAGCCGAGCAGAAGCACGTGGATGCGCTCCGGCACCTCAACAAGTTGGAGAAGGAGCGGCAGGCGCTGCTGACCGCTCTGGGCAACCGCCGGCCGCGGCCGGTGGTCCGGGCGGCCGAGGAGGACGGTGAGCCGAAGGCGGCCCTCACGCTCGCCGAGCAGCCGTACGAGGTAGCCGTCCACGTGCAGAGGTACGCCGCCGACTGTCTGCAGCGCGCAGGGCAGACCCGGGGCTACGACCTGGTCGAGTCCCTCGTGGACGCCGGCCAGCTCTCCAAGGGCATGAACGTCCTCCAGCAGTGGCAGATCACCAACCCCGACGGCACGGTGACGCGGATCTGGCGTATGGCCGCCGTGACCGCCAACAACCGGGCGCTGGCCCGTCTGGACGTCTTCGACGTGCGTCCGGAGCACCTGGTCACGGGCATGCCTCAGTCCCTTGTGTCGCTGCCCAAGGAGAAGAGCGACCCGTCGCTACGGCTGCTGAACCTGCGAGAGGTGTTGAACCGGATCTCCGCCCGGCTCAACGAGGCCGGCACCCAGCCGGAGACGTCTCCGGAGGATCCGGCGATCCGGGCGGCCAAGATCGCCACGGTGCCGACGGAGATCGTCATCGGCTGCACCAAGCCAGCGGCACTGGAGCATGTCCTGCGGGCTCTGAACGTCAACGATCATCTGCGCGGCATCCAGCCCTACAACGAGGACGCCCGCCTGGTCGCCCTGTTCGCCACGCTCGTCGACTCCTACGCGAGTCAGTCTCTCCTGGGACCCGCGCTCGTCGAGGCGTTTCCCCGCGCGCGGGGCGCGGAGCTGCTCGATCTGCTCGGGGTGCGCGATGCCCTGACCGCCAACGGACCGCTCGATCCGCTGGAGCCGCTCGTCCCCGCGGAGGAGGAGGTGTCCCCGGTGGTCCTGCGCGACGTCGCTGTGCGGGCCATCACCGCGCTCGTGTTCCCGGAGGTCCCCCCGGCTCCTGAACAGGCGGCGAACAGGCGCCGGGACACGGGCCGGTTCTGGCCGGTGGTGAAGGGGACGCTGCAGGAGCCGGCGTGGAGCCAGGTCAGCGGGAAGACCGCCGGTGCCCGTACCCGTCTGTGGTCGGCCGCGGTCGCCCAGTTGTTCCTGCACCGCGGCAACATCCTGTCCGCCCTGGGACTGTTCGGTGTCGAGGAGACCAAGGAGGGGTCCAGGCAGGACCCCAGGCCGCTCAAGGAGTTGCTCCTGGGAGCGGAGGCGGGCGATCCGACAGCGTGGGGCGCTCTGGTCCAGCGGATGGCGCCGGCACTCATGCACGCCCCCGAGCCCTTCATCACTCCCGGTCAGGGAAGCGAAGCGGGCCAGGGCCGCAAGGGTGTGCGCCGGACCCCCAGCAGCGCACTCGCGTCCTTGACCCTGGCGTACACCTCGAAGAGCCCGGCCATCAGCCGGCCTCTCCTCCTCGCGTTCGCGGCGTCCGTCCTGAAGCACCCCGACGCCACCGAGCCCCCCGCCGCCGAAGACGGGAGCCCTCTGGTCCGCTACAGCGAGCGCCACCTGACCGCGGACGAACAGAGCCCCATCACGGCAGGGATGGTCACCATCCCCGACCTTGGAGGGCGGCCTACCAGGTACATCGCCGACAAGGAGTGGTTCGACGAGACATTCCCGGTGGAACTCGGCCGGCCGGCACCGGCTCCCACATCCAGCAGCGGTGCGGTCCCTGGGGCGTCGGCCTTGCCCAGCGGCCAGGCTGACAGCGACACTTCCCGCGGAGAGGCTCCGCCCGACCCCCGCGAGCAGCTGGCTGCTTTGCGCCGGGAGCTGCCTGCCCGAGTCGAGCTGGTCGAAGCCAGTTACCAGCGCGCGATCGATTCCGCCCACACCCTGATGACGGACTTCGAGGAGGCACGCCGCCTGCGGGGCCAGCTCGGCGCGGAACGGCTGCCGGCACAGCAGCGGATCGAGTGGATGGAGAAACTGGCCAAGGCCCGGGAGTCCGCGCAGGGCAGCGTGACCACGCTCAGCCAGGTGGAAGCGCTGATCCTGCAGATCTGACCAGTAGCGCTGGCCACGCCCCAGGGGCGGCCCGGGGTGTGGCCGGCACCCCGAGCGGCGACCGCCGTCGCGCGCTGGAACCTGTTAGCCGACGCAGCGCCGCTGTTCCCGCGCTATCGCGCTGAAGATCGCTGTGTTCGCGGCGACCGGCGACGACCATGCCTCGGATGGCGTTTCGCCGAACTCGCCACCCGCTGGGCGCACGCACGCTGGGCAACCCCCGGCTACGGGGATGACCAGGGCGGAACTGGCCCAGGCCGTACGCGACTGGGGCATCAACGACTGACCACGCATGGTGTACTTCGCGCTGCCCTCCGGATTCTCGCAGAAGACCGATCCGGCGGCCGCCGAACCGGCGCCCTGCCGACCAGTATTGGCTCCGACCAGATTCGAAACCACCGCGCGCAGCCCCGATCGAGCGGCGTGGAGCCGCGGGCGACGTCCTGTTGGCGGGATCAGCCGCACACCGCCTGAGGGGGGATCCGTCGCTGGGCACAGGTGGTCTTTGGAGGAGATATCCGCGAAGCGGCCCCCGCGGGGGCCGCTTCGCGGATATCTCCTCCAAAGACCACGGGCCTTGCTGTTGGGGGTGTCCCCCGCCTAGCGAATACACAGAGTGATGGCGGCCAGGAAGACCGTGGGGCAGGTGCCAATTGGCACCTGCCCGTAGCTTCGGGACTATCGGGCCTAGGGGTGCCGGTAAGAACTCTGTCACCAGCCGCAAATGGCGGTGATCTTGTGGGGGTGTCACCCGTGTGGGTGAGTCCGGGGTCGTACAGCTGCGCGGGGTGAAGTCCAGGGAGGACGATCGACGACCGTGGCGCGTACCCCTTTGGACCTGGACGACCTGGTCGAGCACTGGACGCTGTTGAAGGACGAGCAGGGGCTCGTGTCCGGCAAGCGCGGTGCGACGCGACTGGGCTTCGCGGTGTTGCTGAAGTTCTACACGCAGTACGGCCGGTTTCCCCGGGGCCGGTTCGAGCTGCTGGGCGAGGCAGTGGAGTTCGTCGCCCGGCAGGTACAGGTACCGGCATCCGAGCTGGATGCGTACGAGTGGAGCGGCCGGACGGTCGAGTACCACCGTGCGCAGATCCGCGGGCACCTGGGCTTTCGTGAGTGCAGTGTCGCGGACGCGGAGAAGCTGGCGGCCTGGCTCGCCGAGCACGTCGCGTGCAAGGAGCGGCAGCCGGAGCAGGTGCGGGTGGAACTGCTGGCCCGTTGTCGTACGGAGTGCATCGAGCCGCCCACCCCGGGGCGGTGCGACCGGATCGTGGCCGCCGCGCTGCGGAGCGCCGAGGAGACGCTGACGGCCCGGATCTTGGCACGGATCACGGCAGAGAGCATCGAGCGGATCGTGGCCCTGGTCGCCGGCGCCGACCAGGAGGACGACGCCGTGAGGCGCTCGCCGCGCCGCCGGCCGTTGAGGTGGCTGAGGTAGGTGCCGTCTGTTTCCGGGAAGGAACCTTCGAGGAGAGGCCTCTTCCCCCGTAGAAAACAGCACAATCGACTGCTTTCCGGAAGGATTTCCGTGCCTGCTCGCCGCATCATGACGATGCTTGCGTCCACATCCCTGGCTGTGACCGCCCTGCTGGGGTCATCCCCGTCCGCCCAGGCGGACGACCCCGTCTTCTGCGGGATCCCCGTCGGCGGAGCGATCCTCGCCAAGTACAAGGACTACAACTACGACCGGGGATTTCTCGGCTGCCCGAAGACGACCGAGCTGGTCAACCCGGACGGCGTCGGCCGCAGGCAGGAATTCACCGGGGGAACCGTCTACTGGAAGCCCGCTACGGGCGCCCATCCCGTTGGGGGCGCCATCGGCGCGAAGTGGGCGGACAAGAACTGGGAGTCCGGTCCGCTTGGGTACCCCACGTCGGACGAGCTGGCGAACCCCGACGGATTCGGCCGCCGTCAGGAGTTCGAAGGCGGCTCCGTCTACTGGGCGTCCGCCTACGGCGCGCACCCCGTATGGGGGAAGATCGGGAAGCTGTGGGGGGATTACGGCTGGGAGGGCGGGTCGTTCGGATATCCCACCTCGGACGAGAAAACCGACACTGCGTCGAACCAGACGTACCAGAATTTCTCCAACCGGCAGAGCACGCTGTTCTGGAGTTCCGGACACCGGGAGGAGGGATGTTCGGGAGAATGCACGGGCTATCTGACCGAAGCCGCCACGGACTGGTTCAAACAGGTGCGCGTCGAGATCCCCGCCGCTTTCCCGAACGAGGTGGTCATCCGCGCCTATCCGACGGACGCAGGATTCCGCAACGCGGCCAGTGATCTCGGCGGCGCCTGGGACCAGCTGTGGACGATGGTGCCGCCCCCGCAGCAGCTGTCCGTCCAGTCGAAGTACAACTCGGAGTATGAGCAGTTCATCTGCCATGCGAATTTCGTCTTCCCGGATCCGCTCAATTCCTCGGGGTGGAGCACGGGCGACAGCTGGGATGTGGAGTCCTGGCGCGCCGACGTAGGGACCAGCAACGCACTGTCTCCCGTCTTCTTCACGCTGCACAAGTGCAACTGGGATCCGCAGAACCCGAGCTAGACAGCAACGGCCGCCAGCATTCCGTGCTGGCGGCCGTTTTTCTGGCTCGACCCGGCCCGCCTGGACGAGGTCCTCGACGCCGAGTTCTGCCAGGCTTCCTGAGCCCTCACCGCATCGGCGCGTGCACCGATGCCGCCACCGCCATCGCGTACGCCGAGGAATACCTGGAAGGACTCCACAGCGACGACCAGGACGCGGCCGTGCTGGTGTGGCGGTCAGGGGCGTCCGGCCACACCCCTCACCGTGGCAGAAGTGCGGCGACTCCTGGCAGCACTCGCCCCACCCCAGGTTCCGCGCCGAAATGCCTGCGAACGGGCGCTGAACTGGTCACGATGGCGGCGCCGGCACCAGACCGGCGTCCGCAGATGTCACTACCAAAGACGCACTGCCGCTCGTTCGGCTGGTGGTCCAGGTGAATGCCCAGCCGAGCATCCGTCAGCCCACTAGACTCACAAACAGCCGCCTGACCAGCGAAGATAGCGAACCGCGGACTGCGCGCCGCCGAGGCGATGGGCAAGGAGGGCGGCCGCCGCCCCGCCGTGGCGGCCGACAAGTCCGACGCCGTCCGCACCGCCTAACTGGAGGGCCGGTCCATCGCCGCCCTCATGCCCGACCACACAGCTAGCGTTACACCCTGCGCGTCCTCGCCGTACACCGACAACTCCTCGCCCGCTGCCAGCCGCTCGACGGCGGGCAGGGCCTCCTCGCAGTCCCGGCCCAGCGCAAGGCTCGTCGAGGAGAACCGGGTCAACACCATGTCCCACCAGCAGACTGCGGACCTAACGCCGGCGCGGCAGATGTGAACCCCGAGCCCCGCCGCCATCCTCCACGCCTCACCGCCTACCGTGCACGAGCTCGTTAGGCACTGTTTCTCGGATTCCTGCGCGTTGCGGGCATTTGTGGAAGGGCGCTGCCGTGTCGAACCGTGCGAGGGCTCGTTCACCGTCCATGTAGCAATTCCGGGTACTGACCACGAGCACCCTTGCCGTCACGTCCTTGCCGACGGGGTGCGGTGCTGGAAGAAGCAGACGGCCGCGAAAGAGACGCTCGCCGTGATGTGGGAGCGACGGTAATGATGGGCCGGTGCTGAGTGGTGGATGTGGGTTCGCTGACGGGGCGGCCTTCGGCTTCGACCCAGGCGTGTGCTGCGAAGGGCTGGCTGCGCACGCCGGTGCGCCAAGTGGGCCAGGTGCCGTGCATGCGGCACAGCAGCGCGGTGGCCAGGGAGCGTTGCAGGCAGCCTTCGCCGGCGCAGGCCACGCTGAGCGCGACGACCTGGTCGCGGGCGGCTGCGGCTTCAGTGTAGGTGGCCGCCTGGGCTCCCCTTCGTGCAAACTCCATCAGTCGGCGGATCCGGCGCGGCGACAGCTTGGCCAGTGCCCAGGCAAGGGTGATGGCCACCCGTGCGGGAGGCTGCCGCCACACGGCGGGGCGCCGTGGCGGCTCAGGCAGGGCGGTGGCAGCACTCATCGACGCTTCACCCACCGGAACTTGCCTGTGGGCCGGACAGTCTCTTCGGGGCCCCCGGAGTCCTGGGTGTCGGTGGTGGCGATGCCGGCGTCGGTGAGCTGCTGCAGGAAGTGCTTCAGGTCGATGGCGACCCGCTCGAGCAGGTCGGGGCGGCCGCCGACCAGGTTCGCGGCAGCGTGGGCGGGGTCGGCTCCGTCGAGCAGGGCGCGCAGGGCGGTGGCCGCGGGCTGGTTGAGTTCGAAGTAGCGCCCGGTGCTCTCGTCGAGGATCACCATGCCGGTCTCGGTGGCGGTGAGGCTGATGTGCGGTTCCAGGCGCAGGATCATGAGCGGCGCTCCGGGAAGGCCGCGGTTCGCCCCGGCTCGGCGTGGCCGGGATCGGTGGTCGAACGCAGCCAGTGCTCGCAGGCCAGGGTGAATTCGAGGTGGACGCCGATGCGTGGGCCCGGTGCGAGCAGTGTCTGGCGCAGGGCCGCGGCGTCGAGCAGACCGCGGTCGGCCAGCAGGGAGCCATCCACCAACGCGGCCAGCTGCCCACGCTGCGCGCGCAAGGCCTGGTAGGCAGCGGCGGTCCCGGCACCTTTGGTCGCCCGGGAGTGGAAAGGCCCGGGAAGGATGCCGCCCAGGGCGGTCTTCAGCAGCGGCTTGTAGGCGTAGGGGGTGCCGCGTTCCTCCAACCGGACCGCGAGACACGCGTCCAGCACCCGGTCGTCGAGGAACGGCAGCGCGATCCAAGGCGCGGGGTGCTCTTGGCGCAAGTGCCGGTAGAGACGGGCGGCGGTGTGCACCCGGTGCACGCTGGCGTGCTGGCCCCGGTCGCCCGCCAGAGGCTCGGCGGCGCGGGCGGCCTCGTGCAAGGTGTCGGCGACCAGGGCACGGGCGGCAGGACTCGCCCAGGGCGCCAGGGTCAGCGGCTCACCCCAGCCGAGCGGGGGACGCGCGGGCCGCACGTTCCTCAGCCGGGCGGCTTCACCAGCCAGCCACTGCGGATATGTGCACAGGTCGGTGAGCGCGCGCAGGGCCGCGCCCTGGGGCCAGCGGCGGCGGGCGCGGTGCCCGCGCAGGTGGCGCAGGGCCGTCAGCGGGTGGCGCCGGGCCAGGTGGTGCAGGTAGCTCGGCAGCGCCTGGACCACCTCGTCACCCCCGTGGCCGGCCAGCTGCACTGCCACGCCCCGGCGCGTGTAGGTGGCGGCCAGGAACGCCAGGTCGGCGCGTCCGCGTAGCAGCGGGGCCGCGGCATCCGTCGCCGAGGCGACCGCGTCTAGGCCGGCGTACTGCCCCGGCATGCTCGCCTCGGCGACCTCCAGCGCCAGGGCCTCCTGCGGGGCGTGGTCCACGTCTTGGGCCTGCGGGTCGAGCAGGTGCTGCCTGGCGACAGCGGCCCAGTACGGATCGTCGTTGGCGGGGTCCTGATAAGTCACGGTCAGTGTCACCGGCACGGTCCCGCAGTCGCGGGTGAGGAAGGCCAGCGAGGTAGAGTCCAGACCCCCGGACAGATCGCAGCCCACCACACGGCCCGCGGTTGCCTCGCCGCTCACGCGTTCGGCCACGGTCTGCCGCAATGCCTCACGCACTCCCGCGGCCCCCTCGGCCAGCGGCAGGTGAGCGGCAGGCACCTGCCACCACCGGCGCATCCTGGGCGAGTCCTCGCCGCAAACGGTGAGCGCGCAGCCCGCCGGCACGGCCTCCACTCCCGTCCACGGGCTCAGGTCGTCGGCGGGAGCAGGCGGACCGGGGGTGAGCATGGTCAGTGCCAGATACCGCTCGTCCAAGGAGGCGCCGGTCATATGGGCGAGAACGTCGGCCCGGTCGGCGGCCACCGTGATCCCCTGCCAGCGCGTCCAGAACACCCGCCGCAACCCGGAGGCCGTGCCCTGCAGGCGGTACCGACCATGCGCGGAGACCGCCACATGGCAACTGCCCCGCACCAGCTCGGCCACTTTGTTCACGTCGACCAGATCCGCGGTGTCCCGGACCCCGGTCAGGCAACGGCGTACCTTTTCCCTCGGGCCGTCGGCGCCTCCATGTACGGCCGCGGTGCCCGGCGCATGGCCGAGCACCGCCAGCCGGGTGCCGCCCACAGACACGGAGTGCACTTGGTCAGCCGGCATGTTCCCCACCAACCACGGGCGGCCTGAAGCATGTGAGGCCAGCGGCACCTGCCCACCCCCCAACTGCTCCGCGGCGAGCTCACCCGCACCGCAGTCCGGAACAGCAGCGAACCAGTACAACGTCACCCCCAGCGCGAGTAGCCCCTGGAAACCGCCGGCCTGATCAGGACTGCCTCACAGCCACCACCCGGTGGTGAACGCCTCGTTGTAATTGCCGGTCCCGCCCCGTGTGTCCTCGGCGAACGCCCCGACCTCCACCATCAGCGGCGGCTCGTACACCGGACTCTCCCCCCCGAAGACCGCACCCTCGACCTGCCCGTCCACCTTCATCACGTCCTGCATGACACGCCCCTTCAATCACTGGACGTAGCGAACTTGCTTCGCTTCACTACTCTCAGCATGTGGTAACTGATGCCAAACGAACAATCCCGCCACAGTGGGACAAGCTGAACCCACGTCCGAACATCAGCCGTTGAACGGACTTTCGGCAGCCTTCCCGCCCGGCCAGCCGCGAGAAGCAACACCGAACCACCCCGACCGGTCACGACTGGGCACCCAAGACTCCGGTCGGCTTCTGGCCCTGCTCCCGCCGGGCCAGCGCACACAGCAGCGCACTGATCAGTACGCGCCTGCCGGTTCTGTTCCAGGCGCCGGCCGGCAGAGTACCGGTTGTCCAGTCAGACCCAGATGAGTAACAGCTGCCGCTCCGGTGTAGAGGGAGTCCGGGGCACTCCCTGCCCAGGCTGTGCTGCTGTGCTGCTCGAACCGGCGTCTGCTTGACGCCCGGTTGGGTCAGTTGGGTTGGCGCCGCCGCCGCTTCCGTGGAAGCGCGGCATCGCCGGTGCGATGCACAGCATCGGATGCACTCAGTGGCCGGCCTCCCGGCCGCGGTGCGGTCCGGGCTCCTGCGGACGGTGCGCCTGCTGGTCGTCCGGGCGCACCGGGCGCACTGCGTCGGCGTCGGTCTGCTCAGCGGTGTGGCGGTCCGAGCGGACGCGGGAGTCGTCGCTCACCTTGGCGAACGCGTCCTGGAGGCGGCGTAGCCGGTCGGCGGTGAGGTCGAGGGCTTCCACGTCCGTGCGGGATTCCCGCAGGGCCCGCAGCGCGGTCATGTCGATCGCTTCTCCGCGTCCGGCCTTCGGTTCCTGGTCGTCGGGCTCGGGGTCGGCCGGCTCGGGCGGCGAGCAGATGCTCGGGCATCGCCGCCTGCTGGTGGGCGACGATGTCGTACGCCCAGCCCCGCACGGCGGTGGCGGTGGTGGTGCGCAGCTGCTCGCGGACCACCGCGCCGGCGAGGACGGCGCGTTCGTACTGGAGCGGGATGCGGGGGATCTCCCACTCCCCCGCCTCCTGGGCGGGCCGGGGTTCGGCCGGATCGGCCGAGGGTCGCTCGTCCGTGCCGGGTGCGGGAGCCGGAGCCCGGCGGCGGGCGGGGAGGTCGGGCAGGGACCACCGGGCGGTGTAGAGGCGGTAGCCGGCCTCCAGGCCGCGTATGGTCTTCGGCTCGGTGATGTCCAGGCAGTGGGTGGAGATGGCGGCGGCCACGACCTGGTCGTCCAGGCCGGGGTCGCGGCGGCGGCCGCGCAGGACCAGGGCGAGGTGACGGCGGGCTTCGGCGAGCAGGTGCCTGCGGTGGAAGCGGCCGCCGTCGTTCATCACGAACACCGTCGCGGCGACGTCGACGGCCGCCAGGGCCATGTCGACCACGGCGGCAACCCTGGCCCGGATCACCGCCGCTGCAGCGCGGGCGTGCTCGAGGAGGGAGTCGATGACGTCGACGTGCACACCGGAGGTGAGGATCGCGCTCGTCTTCCACCACGCGCGCAGCTGAGCGAGCGGCCGGGTCTTCTGCTTGGGCGGGCGGGTCTTGCGGGCGGCTATGGCGTTGAGTTTGGCGCGGGCCCGCTCGGAGACCACTGGCAGGAATTTCTGCTCGCCGTCGTCGTCGACGGCGGTGACGTACTCGTGCTCCAGCTCGGTCAGGCAGGCGGCGATCCGGTCGCTGCGCCGGGCAGTCCAGCGGATCAGCTCGTGGGGCACCCCGGCGATCTCCATCACCGGCCGGCGCCCCGGTGTGACGATGCGCGGCTCGGTCGCCAGCCCCAGCGCCTGGCAGACCTCCGCTGCCACCAGCTCGTTGGAGAGCGCGGAAGCCGCGACCGTGTTCTCGTGCAGGGCCGTGGTGTGGATCGAGCCCCACTTCCCGTCCAGGCGCTGCCCCTTCACCGACAACAGCAGATGGTCATGGAGCAGCGGTCGCCCGGAGCGGGCCTCGTGGTGGCGGAAGCGGGCGGCGGCCAGACCGCCGGGCGGCCGCACCCGGTAGATGCCGTCCCTGCCGTACCGGATCACCGCGACCTCGTCCTCAATCCACTCCAGCACCCGCTCGATCGCGTACTCGTGCGGGGACCAGGTGGGCCGGCAGCTGTGCGGCCAGGGGCGCGCGCAGCGCGTCAAGGTCGACGTCACCGGCACAGTACGCGACCAGGTCGTCGGCGCGAGCGACCACGACGGCGGCGCAGCCTTCGCGGTAGGCGGCGACGGCGGCCTCGGTCTCGCCGGGCTCGATCCGCAAGCCGCGCGCCTTGACCTGGCGGTCGGCCCGGCCGACGAACTCCATTGCGCTGTCGGCCCGCCACCGGACTTCGTCGCCGGTGCGGTACATCCGGCCTCCGCCGACGCCGCCCCGGGTCGCGAGACGCCCTTGGGCACGCCGGTGGAGCCGGAGGTGTAGATGACGTCGGCGGCATCGGCGGGAGTCACAGGCACTGGCGCGGTGGCGGGGCCAGCGGCGGCGGGGGGCGATCACCTTGACGTCGGCGAGCCGGGTCGGGCGGTCGTCGGCCGCGACGACCAGCCGCGGGCCGCAGTCGCGGATCATGAAGGCGCTCCGCTCGCCGGGTAGCGCGGGTCGAGCGGCACGTAGGCCGCGCCCGCGCTCCAAGCAGCGAGCAGTGCGGTGACGAGGTCGACGCCGCGTTCCAGGCAGACGCCGGCGTAGTCACCGCGGCGTACGCCGCGCTCGCGCAGGGCGGCGACGCGGTCGGCGAGTTGGGCGAAGGGGAGGCCGGCGCAGCGCCAGCAGACGACGCACCGCCGGCGCCCGCAACGCCGCCAACGACTCCTCCCCCCGGACACCGGCCGGGTCCTCCGGCGGCGCCATCGACTGCCCACCCACGCCGTGCCCCATCACTTCCGCTTCCATAGAGCGCGCCTTCGTTCACCTCGTCGGAACAGATGAAGGCCCCCGTACACGAGTCCTCCGAGCAGAGCGGACCGACACGGGTAGGGGCCAAGACGCGCGCAGGCCTGCTCAATCAGCTCCCGGTCCACACGCCTTACGGAGCCGCGCTCGCGGCTCGCGTAGACATGCGACGTGATCTTCGCCCACGTGCGGAAATGGCCGCGCGCCCTCAACTCGTCCGCCCGCGCAAGGTCGTCACACCCGGCTCGCCCAGTGCCCGCGTCAGAGCCTGGCTGGCCGGCCCGGCCTGGCCGTGCGGCAGTGCCCCCGACGGCAGCCCGAGCGCTTCACACAGCGAGGCCCGCAACTGCGGCAGACCGGACGCCACACCGGCCACCGCCCGCCACACCGCACCCGGCCGGGCAGAAGACGCAGCGCCTGCTCGACGGCGACCGTCTTGCCCAGGCCCGTGTCCCCGTACACACAGCACGCCCCGCGGGCCGCGACCGTATGCCCCACCACCTCCGCCACACCGGCCGCCTGCCGTGTGGACACCCGCCGGGCCCCTGGGCACACATACAACCGCACACCGCCGCCCCGCGCGCCCGCAACCGCGGCGCTCTCCGGCACCGGCACGCCGGCGGGCGGCCCGGTCGGCGCCCGAGCGGTGTCACCGAGTGAAAGTGCGTCGGTAGGCGGTGGGGGTGGTGCCAAGGGTCCGCCGGAAGTGCAGACGCAGGTTCGCCGCTGTGCCGAGGCCGCATTCCCGGGCCACCTGCTCCACCGAGTGGTCCGTGGTCTCCAGTAGTTCGCGTGCCTTGCCGAGGCGGGCGCCCAGCAGCCACTGGAGGGGTGTGGTACCGGTTTCCGTGGCGAACCGGCGCATGAAGGTACGCGGTGAGACACCACTGTGCCGGGCAAGGACCCGGAGTGTGAGCGGCTCGTCGAGGTGGTGCAGCGCCCAGCTCCGGGTTTCGGAGAGGGAGGCCTCCCCGGCTTCGGTGACCGGAGCCGGTATGTACTGGGCCTGCCCGCCGTCGCGGTGCGGCGGGGCCACCAGGCTGCGGGCGATCCGGTTGGCCGCGGTCGCCCCCAGGTCGCGGCGCACGAGGTGCAGGCACAGGTCGATGCCACAGCACACGCCGGCCGACGTGAGGACGTCTCCCTCGTCGACGTAGAGCACGTCGCGGTCGACCGTGACGGACGGGAAGTTCCGCTCGAGTTCGCCGGTGTGCAGCCAGTGTGTCGTGGCATGCAGTCCGTCCAGGATGCCGGCCTCGGCCAGCGCGAAGGCGCCGGTGCAGATCGACACCACGCGCCGGCCCCGCTCGCGCGTCTGGACCAGTGCGTCGAGTATTTCCTCCGACGGTCGTACCAGCGGCTCCCTCCCCGGCTCGTACCCCGGCACGATCACGGTGTCGGCGGCGCGCACGTGGTCCATGCCGCCTTCGGTCACGAGGGAGAAGCCGGTGGAGGTCGTCACCGTGGAGCCGAGCCCGCACACGGTCATCTCGTAGGGGGTCTCCGGGCGGGTGTTGAAGATCTGTGCCGGGATCGCCAGGTCGAGCGGAGTGACACCGTCCAACGCCAGGATCGCGACTCGGTGGGGCGTCATGGCAATATTCTATCGATAGCTGTCAGGGTTGCCACTCACCTGGTCAGGGGGGTGCGTGCCAGCCTGGTGGACATGACCGGATCGACTCGCAGCCAGGTGGACCCCAAGACGGTCACCGACCTGATCGCGCTGCCCGACACACCGCTCACCAGCGCTGTCGTACAACTGATCAAGCCGGTGGAATCGCCCTCGGTGTTCAACCACAGCATTCGCACCTACCTGTTCGCCAGGCTCGTGGCCGCGCGCCTCGGACTGACCGCGGGCAGAGACTACGAAGACGACCTGCTGTTCGCGGCCTGCACGATGCACGACCTCGGCGTGGCGCCGGACGGTCCGCACACCCAGCGGTTCGAGGTCGAGGGCGCCGATCGGGCTGCCGCCTTCCTCCGCGCGAACGGACGGTCCGAGGCAGACGCCGACGAGGTCTGGCAGGCCATCGCCCTGCACACCTCCTCGGGCATCGCGGAGCGCCGCGGGACGCTGTGCGTGCTCGTACGCGAAGGCGTCGCGATCGACTTCGGCGGCCCGATGGGCAATACCTACGCCGACGTCCTCAGCGATGAGCAGGCCGACGTCGTCCACGCCGCCTACCCGCGGCTGGAGATGATCCGTTCGCTCACCGACGCGATCGTCGCGCAAGCCGCCAAGAACCCCAGGAACGCCCCGCGTTACGCGATACCCGGTGAATTCCTTCGGGAACGCGAGGCCTACGGCCGGACCCGGATGGAGCACGCCTGCAGCTCCTCCCGGTGGGGGAACTGACCGGCCCCGCCCGGTCCGCCACCCGGTCGACGAAGACGACTCGGAAGTCGGCTCGCAGGCCAGCGCAGAAGTCGGCTCTGAAGCCGCCCCCCACGTCGGCACACCAGTCAGCACCGAAGCCGTCGCACACTCAGCGCAGACACCAGAGAGAAGGACACGCCGCAATGCCCATCCACCACGTAGAGGTCCCCGAGAACTCGCCGGTCTTCGGAGGGACCACCAGCGCCTTCGCGCGCTTCGGCCACGCCCCCGCGGTCCGTTCGCACAGCCACCTGTTCATCTCGGGCCAGATCGGCCGCCGCCCCGACGGCGTCCCGGGGGAGACCGTCGAGGAGCAGACAGAGCTCGCCATCCGGCGCCTTGAGGAGATCCTGCGGCTGGAGAACCTCGACCTCGGCGATCTGGTGGACGTGACCAGCTATCACGTCGACATCCGCGAGAACATGTCCGGCTTCCTCGCGGCCAAGCAGCGCCTCATCAAGGCTCCCCACCCCGCCTGGACGATCATCGGCGTCAGTGGCCTCGCCAGCCCGGAACTCCTCGTCGAGATCCAGGCGACCGCCGCCTACCCCGACGGCGCGGCCCGATAGAGCGCCGCTCCGGGGCTCCGCCCCGGGCCCCGGAGCAGTGCCGTGAGGTGTGTGATGAAGACCACGACGCCACCGAGTGACGTCCCCCTGACCGTCCGGCGTACGGGCGGCGCCGGCCTGGCGCTGTTCGCGTCGAATCGTCTCGTTCCTCGCCGCGTCGAACGCGCCGACGCCGGTCTACGCCCTCTACGCGGCCCGGTGGCATTTCTCCCCGATCACCACCACCGTTGTCTTCGGCGTGTACGCCGTCGCCGTTCTGGCCGCCCTGCTCGTACTCGGCCGGGCGTCCGGCCACCTCGGCAGCAAGCCGGTGCTGCTGACCGCGCTGGCCCTCCAAGCCATCGCCATGATGGTGTTCAGCGAGGCCGGCGGCGGCGGCGCGCTGATCGCCGGGCGAGTGCTGCAAGGCATCGCCACCGGCAGCGCCCTGGGCGCGCTGGGCGCGGCGATGCTGGACATCGACCGCGAGCGCGGCACCCGTGCCAACGCCATCGCCACGGGGCTGGGATCCGGCGTCGGCGCACTGGGGTCGGGTCTGGTCGTCCAGTACCTGCCGGCCCCCGCGCACCTCGTCTACCTCGTATTCATCGGGTCCATGACAGCCAGGCCCTCATCCCGCTCATGCGGGGCATCCCGCCCGTCCGCTCGCGCCGCCACCGACGGCGACGCAAGCCGGACAAGCTCCACGACGACAAGGGCTACGACTACAACCACCTGCGGCGATGGTTACGCAGCCGTGGCATCACGCCCCGAATCGCACGGAAGGGCACGGACTCCGGTCAGCGGCTCAGCCGGCACTGCTGGACCATTCGAACGCACCATGGCCTGGCTCGCCGGATGCCGACGTCTGCACCGCCGCTACGAACGCAAAGCCAGCCACTTCCTGGCCTTCACCAGCATCGCCCGCCCCCTCATCTGCTACCGCAGACTCACCAATTGAGATGACTTGTGAGGGAAGGGATCGTCGGCTGGATAAGTGCCCAGTTCTCCGGCGTCGCCCACATGATCCCGGTGCCGCGCCGTCGCCCACATGATCCCGGTGCCGCGCGGTCCCAGGATCCACTTGTGGGTGCCAGCGGAAAAGAAGTTGCAGCCCATCCGTGCGGCGTCCTCGTCCGCGACGCCGAATCCGTGGACGCCGTCCACCACCAGCAGGATGCGGTCGTCCTCGCCGCGGTTCCGGTTCAGCTCGGCGATGGTGTCGGTGACCCTGGCCATCGGCAGGCGCACGCCGGTGTTGGAGTGCACCCGGGCGACACCGAACACCCGGGTCTCAGGTCGCACGGCGGCACGCAGCCGGTTGAGGGCCTCGTCGGGCGAGAAGTCGAACGACGAGTCGTCGGGTTGGAGGCGAGGTAGAACGGGACGCTCAGGACACGCGCACCGACGCGGCGTGCCGGGCCCGTTCACGCGCGGTCCCCGCGGCCAGACGACGTCCACGGCGATCCCGCGGGCCCGGGCGTAGGCAACCATGTGGGCCGTGGCGTCCTGGCCGCTGGACGGTGTGCCCGCAGCTCGCCCTCGTCGCCGCCGAGGAAAGCGTCGCCGTGGCTCCGGGAGCAGACCCGTCAGGCGCCGCCCGAGCTCGTGCGTCACCCGCCCGAACGCCAGCGGCAGTCCGGCTCCGGCGCGCAGGCTGTGCGCGCAGTCCGGTCCGCACTAGTTCCCAGGTCGCCGGGGTCAGGTCGTCGTGTCCCACTGCCGTGGTCATCCGATCGCTCGCTTCCTCGTCATGCCGTGCGCTCCGCTGGCAGGTGTCCTGTCCACGCCTGTTCCGCGGGCCCGGACTGGCAGGTCAGCTCCGCGCGCAGCAGGCCCAGGCCCATCGGGCCCAGTGTCAACGCGTTGTGGTGGAACCGCCGGAGGTCGAAGGCGGCGCCGTCGCAGCGGCGGTCCGCCTTCCGCGCCTCCAGCCACGCCTTCTCCCCTAGCTTGTAGGCCAGGGCCTGTCCCGGACGTCCCAGGTACCGGGCGATCTCGAAGTCGATGAACCCCAGGGGGCCCAGCCCGCAGTGCTCCGTGAGGAACGCGCGGCCCAGCTGCGGCGTCCATCGCTCCCCCTCGTGGAACCCGGTGCCCGCGGGGATGCGCAGTTGCAGGTGCGCCCCCGAACCCAGCCCGCACCCCAAGCGCTTGATACCGGGCCCCCCACAAGCGTGGGGAGCAGCGACGACCGTCGCCTTCGAGATGCCCCGGCCGTGCGTCGGCTTCAGCGCAATAGCGTCGCCTACTTCAGCGCGATACCACCCGAGTTGCGGTAGGCGATGGTCTTGGTGATCAGGTTTCCGCCGTCGGTCTCGACCGAGGTCTGTTCCTGCTGTCCCGGACCGAACATCAGGCCCGCGACATGGGCGTTCGCCACCTGGTCCATGTGGGCGAAGAGCCAGTCCACCTTGTCGTCCTTGTAATGGTTGAGGGTGTTGTTCTGCGCCATGTTGCCCACGGGGATCTGCCACAGGACGACAGGCTTGCCCACGGACTCAGCCATCGTCTTGTAGAACCGCATCGAGTCGGCGGCCTTCTGCCCGGTCCAGAAGGTGTCACGGCCGCCGTGGGCCGGCTGTGCGTACCAACCCGCGTCGCGGTCCGACACGTCGCTGACCAGGAAGTCGGCGTTCTGCGCCCCGAGACTCGCGTAGTCCTTGACGCATGCCCGGGTGTTGCTCTGCCAGTCCCAGCAGGTGAGGTGGAGCCCCACGGCGGTGTGCGGCGCGTACTTGTGCGCCATGGAGATCAGGCAGCGGGAGAGTCCGGCGGCGCTGTTCTCCTGGGATGCGCAGTCCTTCGGATTCGCGGCCGTGACCTGCGCGGCAACCTTGTGCGGATTGCCCAGCGACCGGACGTACCCCCAGAAGTCGGGTTCGAGGTCGATCATGTCGCGCGACGTGCCGATCTTCTGGAGGAAGAAACGGTAGTCGTTCATGTACCGGGTGAGCAGGTCCACCCGGTCGATAGCCCGGACCTCGCCCGGACCGTCGCCCTGGCCTGCCAGATCCCCGAGATCGCGCAACGAGTACCACGTCCAGAGCATCTTCTGCGGACGCGGGCGGCCTTTGTACGTCGCCTTGGCCACCTCACTGTCCCGCCAGGTCACGTAAGTGCCGGGCGCCGTGGTGCTGCCGTTCCAGCAGCCCCACCAGTTCGACCACCCGTCCTGGCAGCGCGATGCCGAGTAGTAGGCCGACGAGAGCGCGGGCTGGCTGTGCACATAGGCATACCGTGCGTCGAACGGCGCGGCGTTCGCCGAGGCGTCCGACATCGAACCGCCGATGAGTACCGTGCTACTGCCCATGAAGCGTTTCGCCGCGCTGCCGTCCGTCGCGGGGGGTGTGCCGGCGCTTCCCGCGCTCCCGGCCGGGACGAGTTTCCACTGCTGCTCGGCGCCGCCCCGGTCGCGGTCCTGGACGACGTGTTCACCGTCGGTCTTCGAGGCGTTGTGGACCTCGACGGCCTTGCCGCTGAAGCGGTTGATCAGACGTACGTAGCCGTCCGGCGACTTCGCCAGCTTGAACTCCTGGTTGGAGCCCTTCCGGTCGCTCCACTGGACGAGGCCGGAGCCGTTGCTCTTCGACCAGTGGTAGTCGTCCAGAACCTTGCCGGAGTTCCGGTTCTGCAGCCGGTAGTAGCCGTCACCGGCATCGATGAACCGCCACTGCTGGTTGGCTCCGCCGTGACGGTTGCCTTGCACCACCGCCGCCCCGTCGTTCGTGGCGGAGGCACGGCCGTCCAGCGCCTTGCCGCTGTTGTGGTTGACCAGCACGTACCACGCCTTCGGATCAACGGGTTGGGCCGATGCGCTGTTGACCATGACGACGGCGCCGCTCACGACAGCTATGACGACCGCCGCCCAGACACTGCGCTGCGCGATCAGCCGCCGGCCACGATGTGCCGCTTTTCGTCTCGCCGCGACGGTTGAGTCGGTCGACTTGGGTGGGCGAGGGGACATGTCTGTGCTCACTTTCAGGCGTTGCTGCATCTGACCGGACCACCTGGCCGGGCAGCACTGAGTGGTCCGGGCGGCCGGAAAGGTTGCCGCGTTCCCGAAGATCGACAAACTTTTTCGGCTGGCCAGGCGGTAGCGGAACAGACGGGCGCCCGTGACGGCGCCGGCGCCGTCGGTGCAGACGTCCGCGTTCAGGTTTTCCACGTGTCCAGGTGTCCGGGAAGCGGGTTCAGCAGGTCGTACACCGTCTGAACCCACGTACGTCTGCACCGAACGATCACTGCTACGCTTCCGGATCTCCGTCCGGCCACACCCTCCGGATGTTCGCATGTCATTCGCATGACACTCGCAGAGTTTGCACCGAGGAGAGGTCACCCGTGGGCACAGTCGTCGACGACGCAGCCTCCGTGGAGTTCCATGCTTTCTTCGAACGTCACTACGTCGAACTCGCCCGACTGGCAGCCCTGTTGACTGGTGAGGCGGATGCCGCCGACGACCTGGCGGCGGACGCGCTGCTGGCGCTGTGGCACCGCTGGGACCGGGTGCGCGCGGCCGACCATCCGGTGGCGTACGCGCGGGGCGTGGTCGCCAACCTGGCCCGCACCCGCATCCGCGGCGCGGTACGCGAGCGCCGGCGGATCGCGCTGTTCTGGTCGCACCGCGAGGACCGGACCGAGAACCCGGACGTCGCGGGCGTGGTGGACGTCCAGGAGGCGCTGCGCCGGCTGCCGTTCCGCAAACGGGCGTGCGTGGTGCTCCGGCACGCGTTCGACCTCTCGGAGAAGGACACCGCGCTCGCCCTCGGGGTGTCGGTGGGTACGGTTAAGAGCCAGACGTCGAAGGGAATGGCCGAGTTGCAACGGCTGCTCGGCACCCGGCGTCCCGAGCGGAAGGTGCACGCGGTGATGGCCCGGGGCGGCGCCGAGAGCGGAGGAAGGAACCGATGAGGCAGCAGGACGTGCACGACGAGCTGCGCGCCCGGCTGCACGAGGCGGCCGGGGCCCGCGAACCCGACCGCGCGCGCATTCTGGCCCGCGTGGAGCGCGGCATGGCCGAGCCGCCGTCCCGCCCCTTGAGTCACCGGTCCACGCGCCCCCTGCTGCTGGACTGGGTGCGGGTGGTCAGCGCGACCGCGGCGGTCGCCGGGGTGCTCGCCGTCGGCGGGTACGCGGTGGCGTCCGCGGTGAAGAACGCGCCCCCGGAGCAGAAGCGTACGGTCGCCGTCTCCCCCACACCCAGTACCTCGCCGGACGCGACCGCGAGCCGTCCGCCCGTCCGCACCGCCACCCCGGCGCCCGGTGCGGGCACCACCCGGCCGTCCGGTGCGCCGAGTGCCGGCAAGTCCCGGAACGCCCGGGCCTCCGCCCAGCCGCCCGCGGCCCACAGCGAACGGAGCGGCCCGCTGTGGCTGGACGGCTCCGTGGACCCACACAGCAACGCCTTCTGGGCCCAGAGCGATGTCACCCTGAAGACGGCCAGCCAACTCACCGCGCTCACCGTCCAGTTGGAGGTCGCGCAGACCGGGGGCGTGGCCTCCACCGGCGCATGGCGCTCCCTGCCCGAGGCGGACTTCACCCAGACTGTCCAGGAGCGGAACGGATTCCTCGTCTACACCTGGACGCTCAAGGACGGCCGTACGGTCCCGGCGGGCCAGTGGGTCTTCGCCGGCCAGTACAACCACCAGCAGGGCGGCCGCAACGCTGAGAACGACAGCTGCACCGTCACGGCGACGGCCGACGGCCACGCGTACACCGTGGGCGGAGGATTCGCGGCACACACGAGCATCGGCGGGGACTCCTAGGTTCTGTCGTCAAATGTCACGCCCACATCAGGAGTGACGCAAGGGTGACGGCTGCTTGATAGGACTGGACGGTCTTGTCGTAGCGGGTGGCGATGCCTCGCCACTGCTTCAAGCGTTGAAGCACCGTTCCACGACGTTGCGGTGTTTGTACGCCTCGCGGTCGAAGGCCGGCGGGCGGCCTCCGTGGCTGCCGCGCCGTGCCCGGTTGCGGACCTGGTCGGCCCGTTCGGGGATCGTGTGCGCGATGCCGTGGCGGCGGAGCCAGCCGCGGATGGCTGTTGGGCTGTAGCCCTTGGCGCCCAGGACGTGATCGGGCCGGACGCGGGGGCGCCCCGGCCCCGGGCGGGGCACCCGGATCGCTTCCATCACGGTGATGAAACGGGTGCAGTCGTTGGTGTTGCCGCCCGTGACGACGAAGGCGAGTGGGCGGCCCCGGCCGTCGCAGGCCAGGTGGACCTTGCTGGTCAGGCCAGCTCGGGACCGGCCGGGGGCCGGGTCGCGGAGCCCCCTTTTCGAGCCCCGGCCGCGTGCTGGTGAGCGCGGACGATCGTGGAGTCGACCGACACCAGCCACTCGACGTCTCCCGCCGCGTCCGCCTTCGCCTGCGCGGCCCGCAGCATCCGGTCGAACGTCCTGTCCGCCGCCCACCTGCGAAATCGCGTGTGCAGAGTGGCCCACGGACCATAGCGCCCGGGCACATCCCGCCAGGTCGTCCCGGTCCGGAACTTCCACACGATCCCGTTCAGCACCCTGCGGTCGTCCAGCCGCTTCCGCCCCCGCAACGACTCGGGCAACAGCGGCCGGACGAACTCCCACTCGGCGCCCGACAGTTCATGGCGACGTATCACCACACCATGATCCACCAGCAGTGATCATTCGAAGACACTGCCTAGGCCCGCCCGCTCAAGGAGGGCCAGGACGCGATCGCCGGGACCGCCGACCTCGCGAACATCGCCGCTGCGGCCGACGCGGGCTAGGTGGTCCTCGCCTGGGAGATCCACGACGTCGCCACCGCCTGGGGCACCGGCCGCGCCGTCGGTCAACGGGACAGCGAGGCGACGTTGGACAAGCACGAACTCCCGCTGCGGTTCAGTCTGCCCGTGGCCGCCATCGCCGGGCCTCTCCTGCGGCGGCGAGGCCAGCCGCTGCCGCAGCTGCCGCCGCGAGGAGGAGGGTGAGTACCAGCAGCTCACCGCACAGGCTCATGGACAACTGCGCGCCCTGAGGGCCACCACTGATGGGCTGGGCGAGCACGACGTAGGCTCCGACGCCCGCGGTGCCGGCGACGGCGATGGGCACACTGAGCGACCACGCCGCCGTGGTGCGGAAGACACGGCGCCGGCCCGTGAGCGCGGTGACCGGTGCGAGGGCGCGGGCGAAGCGGAGGAACTCGGCGAGGGACGAGAAGACCATGGCCACGGCGATGTACAGGGTGCCGACGGTGCCGAGGAAGGGGATCCACCGGGCCTGGAAGCCGAGCGTGTTGGAGCCGGTGCCTTCTGCCAGCGGCCGGATGACGGAGTCGGTGCTCAAGGTCAGGCGGGCGGCGCGTTTGACGGCCGGGAGGTCGAGGGCCTTGCTGTCGGAGGTGAAGACGACGAGCCAGATGTCATGCGGGTCGAGGCGGGTGGCCGCTGCCGTGCGAACGGTGGCCGGGGTTTCGCCGAAGTCCATGTAGGTGGCGACTTGCAGGCGTTGGTCGAGCTTTTCGAAGGGCACCGTTTCGGGGGTCAGTCCGGTGGGGCAGGGCAGGTGGAGGGCCTTGAGGTCCTCGCAGGGTGCCTGGATGACGCGTCGTGTACTGGAGCCGTCCGGAGCCACGTCCGCATGTCCGAGCGACACCATGTGGACGCCGTCGGGGAGTGCGACCCGAAACTCCGCGGGCGGGCGGGCACGGTCTGCGGCCTGTACGAGCGCCATGCTCCTGCCCTCGGCGGAGCCCACGAACTCGGTGTCGTCCGAGCGGTTGTAGAGCAGCGTGCTGATGAGCTGGGTCTGGCCGATCACCCCGATCGCGATGATCAGCGTCGCGACGAGGCGGACGACGGCACCTGGGCGGGCGGCAAGGGTGCGGGCGGCCATTTTTTTTCGCAAAGGACAGTCAAGATCCGGAAAGGTCGCGGGCTCGATTCAAGCAATGAGCCGTCACACGCGTAACCCCAGAACCGGAACCCTAGCCACCGGCTGTTCGCCCCGACGCTACAAGCCCCCCGACGGCTGACGGAACCCCGGCGCAGAACCCATCGAACTCCCCGGCGGCCACTGCGGAAGGCGCCAAGATGTGGACTTGATCTCGTCCTACGACACACGGCCAGCCCTATGCGGCCGTGGGTGCACCAGGCCTCCGACTTCCCGCGCAAGCTCAGGGTCCTGCAGGCCGGATCGAAGCTCACGGCGATCAGCTTGTCGGCGAGGGGTCCACCGAGTGTGGGCCACTGCCTGATCAACGTGGTGTCCTCCGGCTGAGGCCAGCCGTAGAGCTCGGCCACCTCCACCATCGCGACGGCGAGAGGGACGGGGCGTGGACTTCCCGGCTGCTGCTGAGACTGCCACCATCTGCGGGCGGCGCGGCCCTGATGTCCCTGGGCGGCGCGCTTGGCGTGGCGCAAGGCGATCAGCGCCAGATCGTCCCCACCCGGCTCGGTCCCGTACGGCGTCTGCTCGACCACCGAAGTCCTCGTTCGTCCCGGCACCCACACTCCAGTCTGGCCCCCGTCCCAGGCGCAAACGGCCGATCACGCCACAGTGCCCTGCGCCGCCCCGTTTCCCAGGCTCCGGACCCAGGCGGAGCCGTGAATACGGCCGTCCGCGGCCTGCCCCTTCCGGGTAGCGCGCTCGGCCCGAGCCCGGCGCAGAGCGGCCGCCTCGGTGGCCGCGGCCTGGCGGCTGCGCTCCAGGCGTGCCTGCTCGATTCGGACCGTCACATCGGCCGGCACGACGTCTGGCTCGGAGAAGGCCCGGCGGCTCAGATCCCGCATCGCTGCGGTCTGCCGCTCCACCGCCTCCGCGACGGCCGGGTCCACTCGCGACGGCGGCGCAACCACGCGGTGCGCTTCGAGGGCGCGGCGATAGCCGGGTGAGGCGGTCTCGCGGGCGCTGGCCGGTCCGGCAGGCGGGGCAGCTGGCACCGGATCGGTGCCGGCCGGCTCGGGCACCGATACCGTGCTGGGAGCGCGACGGGGGCAAGATCTGGGAGAACCTGCGCAAGGGGCTGGCCGATGTCGCGGAGGCCTGCGCGCAGGCGTGCATCGACGTCCAGGAGCACGGTGAGAGCGAGGACGCGGGGCTGGCGGCGGTGGTCGCGGTCGTCAGCGCTCTGCTGGGGGCGCTGCTGGAGTGGAAGCGGCCGAGGCGGGAGATTGTCGACGGCATCCGCTGCATCGTCGACAACGGCGCGAAGCGGCGGGCTCTGCCTGCGGATTTCCCCCCGTGGGAGGCGGTTTACGGGTTCTTCTGCAGGTGGAACCGCGCCGGGGTCGTCACCTACATCCGTGACCAGCTCCGACGGAGGATCCGTACCGGCAAGGGCCGCTGCCCCCACCCGGCCACCCTGATCGTCGACTCCCAGTCGGTCAAAGGCGCCTCCACCGTCGGCCGCAACAGCCGCGGCTACGATGCCGCCAAGAAAATCAACGGCCGCAAACGACATATCACCGTGGACACGCTCGGCCTGCCGGTGATGATCACGGTGACGCCCGCCGACATCCAGGACCGCGACGCCGCCCGCGACGTGTTCTGGCGCCTGCGCCTCACCCAGCCACAGATCACTCAGATCCAGGCCGGCCGCGGCTATGCCGGCGACCTCGTCGACTGGGCCCGCGATCGTCTCTGGATCTCCTTGCGCATCGTCTCCCGGCCCAAGGGCACCAAGGGCTTCGTCGTCCTGCCCCGCCGTTGGAAAGTCGAGCGCACGATCGGCTGGTGCATGAACGCCCGCCGCAACGCACGCGACTACGAACGCCTGCCCCAGCACTCCGAAGCCCACCTGAACTGGGCACTCATCACCATGATGACCCGGCGCCTCACCCGCAAGAGCCCCCGAACGAGCCAGTGGGCGAAGAAGCCACGTTGACCTGCGAGAACCGGAGGCATCCGTGCTTCACGGTGAGGTCGGCGAGCAGCCTAGTGCGCCGCCTGCTCGAGTCCACCGGCACGGAGGGCATCCTCGATCTCGCCGAGCTTCGCTGACGACAAGACGCCCACCTGCTCGGTCAGATCTTCCTGGGCCAACGTGACCAGCCAAGTGCACGGGACAAGACCTGGACGTGGCAGCGCCACTCGAAGGACGCCCTCGAGAGGCATCCCCTCGGGCGCCCCCACTGCCACCTCGACGGCCACACCGCTGATCTCGGTCCCCGCAGGAGCGACGACCTGCATCGCTCGGAACCCGGACGCTTCGTCTCCTGACAGCAGCACAACCGGCCGCCGCTCGTCAAAGTCCGCCAACCAGACCTCGCCGCGCTGCACGTGCCCTCCCGACGCAGGTTCGCGGGCGAACCTTGCACGCCCCGGACCGAACACCTCATTGTCGGCCGTAATCCAACCAGTCCAGCGGTCGCAGCGGCCAGCGAACCCGGTGAACCTGCGCGCTCACAGCACTAGGCCAGTGCTCGGCGGAGAGATCATCATGTGGGAATGACTGAGAACCGATCCCCTGTGGCACCGACTGTGGTGCGGCTCGCCCAGTACACGAAGGCGGACCAGGAGGAGATCCTTGGCATCAGCGATGATCCCTTCGGTGTCGCCTGGACCGGTCTGACCTGGCTGCCGAAAGAAGAGCACTTCGGCATCCGGCACGACGGCCGCCTCGTGGCACACGCCGGCCTGCTACGACTGCCTGTTGCGATCGGCGACGCCGAGACAGAGGTGGTGGGCGTCGGCGGGGTGGCCGTCTCACCCGGCAGGCAAGGTCAGGGCCTCGCTCGCCTCGTCGTCACAGCTGCCCTGGAGCACGCCCGAACGATGGGTCCTCAACACGCACTCCTCTTCTGCCGGCCTCCCCTCGTGTCGCTCTACCAGCGCCTCGGATGGCACCCGCTTGACAAGGACGTACTCGTCGAACAACCCGAAGGCCGCCTCGTGACCATGCCGCTGCGGACCATGGTGACGCCCCTGCGCGACGATGCCCGGTGGCCCTCAGGGGCAGTACGGCTGTTCTCACTCCCTATGTGACGGGCCCCCTCTGACAAAAGCCGCGCAGCGCGGCGACGCAGGGTTCACCCACTCTCGGTTACGAAGCCAACCGGGCACACTCCGGCATCCGGACCGCCTGGAACAGTTCGGCCTCGTCAGCTCGAGGAAGGAAAACACCTACTAACCGCGCCCGCAACCACCAGGAGCAGGCCGAGATCGGGGCCCTGCGGGTGCAGGCGGATGCGATGACGGTGGCGGTAATGGAGTTGCAGGGCGCGGCCGCCGCCAACCGGCTGCTGTGGGAGGGGCCGGCCGAGCGCGGCCGGACGTTCCTGCTGGCCGTGCTCGCCTTCGCCGGGGGCGCCGCCCGCGCTCAGGTCGCCAGCGGCAGCGATGTGCAGAGCGGCTGCGCGGGCTTCGGGCGCGCGGTCGAGCTGCTGAGCCGGGAGCGGGTGGCGAGCAAGCAGACCGTGGCCGCCGTGCGCGCGCCGCTCACCCGGGCTGCCACCGCCGCTGCCCCGCTCATGCGCTGGTCCGACCCGACCGTCGTCACCACCACCGAGCAGCTGCTGAACGCCCTGTCCAACGTGGAGGACACCGCGCGCCTGGAGGCCGCCTTGGAGGCGTTCGGCCGGGCCGTCAACGCCGCGACCGCGCCGCAGCTGTCCTGGTGGGCACGCCGCCGTGCCGCGTGGGCGACCCGCCCGACGGCCCTTCCGTAGGATGCAAAACGCCTCGCCCCCGGCAGCTTCAATGCCGGTGTGACTGAGCATTTGATACGGCGAGTTGAGCAGGGCCGCGGTACAGCCCGCATCCCGGCTGCCAGGTCGTGCGTGAGCTGCTCGGTCCTCCCCCCTCGGGCCGCGTCGTCCACTCCAGAGGCAGCAGGGCTGCCTGCGCAGCTGGCGTCTGGCGGATGCGCACGACGTTCCCGGAGTGGAAGTCCTTGCTGAACCCGCTACAAGGCCGCCCACCGCCACTACGCCGCGGCGTTGGCCGCCGACGTCCGTACCGCCGGCGCCAGGGTCCGTTCGGACACCATCGCGTGGCAGGCAGCCGTCGAGGAGTACGTCCGCGACCACGGCCTGGACGCGGTCGTCGAATCCGCCCTCGCCGAGCCCGACGACTTCCGTGCGTCGTCGGCGGCGTACCGCCGCTCCCGGCACCGGATCGAGGTCGTCGCACTCGCGACACCGGAGGCGTGGAGCCAGCTGGGCATCCTCGATCGCTTCCTCACCGAGGCCTCCGGCGGAGCGGGCGGGCGGTTCGTGACCTGGGCGAACCACGACTTCTGTGTGAAGAACATGCTCGCGACGCTCGCGGTCATCGAGGAGGAGCAGCTCGCCGACCGCATCACCGTGATGATGCGCGACGGCACGGTGTTGTACGACAACGAGCTCGTCGACAGCGTGTGGCGGTGCCGGCCCGGCGCCGACAAGGCGGTCGCACGGGGCCGTTCACGCGCGTGGACGGCCCGGGAGACGGCCCTGTTCCATCGAGAGATAGTCCGCGCCGAGGTGCGCGTGATCCGCGAGGTGCCGGGCGAGGACGAGCGCCTGGCCGTCGTACGGGACGCGCGGCGGGCCGCGGCGCTCGCCGAGCCGGTCCGGCGCATCGCCCAGCCCCGACGGGGCGCGCCCGGCGTCGACTACCACCGGCTCTCCGCCAGCGAACACCGGTGGGTCTTCGACGAGTTGATCGTCCCGTCCTATCTGAACGGCATCGTCACCCGGGACGAGCCGCGCGCCGTCTACGTCCTGGGGCAGCCCGGCGCGGGCAAGCTGCTGGCCGCCCGGATGGTCCGACGCGCGATGCGGCCCGGAACGACGCGGCTGGTCGGCGACGACTTCAAGGCCCAGCACCCCGACTACTTCCAGCTGCTGCGTGACGACCCCCGCAGCGCCGGCGCGACGATCCGCGCGGACTACCGGGCCTGGTTCGCCTGGGCCGAGCAGTACGTCCGTGACCGGCGCGGCGACGTCCTGATCGAGGCCGCTCCCGGCAGCGTGGAGGAGTTCCTCACCAGCACGCTGCCCTTCGCGACCAGCGGCTACTCGGTCGAACTCGTCGTCCTGGCCGTGCGGGAAACCGACAGCCGGCTCTCGACCGCACTGCGCTACGCCCGTGCCCTGCAGCGCGGCGGCACCGGCCGGTTCACCAGCCGCTCCGGACACGACACCTGCTTCCACGCGCTCGCCGACGTCGTCGCCGCCGCCGAGCAGCACCCGCAGATCACGGCCATCACGGTAATCCGCCGGGACGGCCAAGCTCTGCTGCGCCACGAAAGTGGCGGCACCGGGCGGGCTTCGTGGGCCCTGGCCGCGGAACGGCTCCGCCCCTACACCGAACAGGAGGCTGAGGCATTCCTCCGCCTCTACCAAGGCCTGCGCCGGGCGCTCCCGCGGCACCGTCGGGAGCTGGACGAGATCGCCGCGCTTGCCCGGCCGCTGATGCCCGCGCGGGTGCAGCCGACTCGCCTCGGCCGGCCGCACCCGTCCGTCTGGCCTCTGCCCGTGCCAAGCAGGGCCGCCGACTGCGTCTCCTCAGCTGACTGCCTGCACAGGTGCGTCTGTGCCGTCGTAAACCTGCCCGTTCACCGCATCCACTCGCCACATGTCCATATCGCTCGGCTGTTGCGGTTCGGTTCCCGGCTGCGCACGCATCGACACGTTGACGAGCCACTCCGGCCGCCACGTACCGCTCCGCTCGTTGGCCTTCAGAGTAAACGCCTTCACCTGGTACTTCGCCTCCACCTCCTGTCGACCTGGACATCCAGCATTCTGGGCATCAGCACGTCGTCCTGCAGCCAGCGCCAACTGGTGATCCATCCGAGCTCGGCCTTCCCACCCACGGCATCTGTACGGTGGGAGGTCGCGTCCTCGGCCCAGGGGTAGCGATTGTTCATGTACGTGCGCGCGATCCGGTACGCCTCCTGCTTCCCGTACGGAGCCTTCGCTCCAGCCACCGGATAGCCCATGACGTTGGAACGGTCGCTGTCTTCCAGGAGCACGTTCAGATGCTTTTTGTCCGGCCACGACAGGCTGCCGTTACTGAAGGCTTCCGGATGACCCTTGTCTCGGCTCAGCAAGGTGAATTCGACGTTGGTACATGATGCTCCGACACAGGGCTGCATGTAGACACGTCCCAGCTTGTACCGGTCTCCGAACGCTTCCGTCACCACTTGTTCGACGGCCTGGCGCGTCGAAGAATCGGCGGCCGACAGGCCGGTGCCGTCCACGTGCGTGAAGGACACCATCGGGCGCGCCACACCCGCGCCCAGGACGAGCAGCACCGCAGAGGCGATCAGCGATCCCTTGGCGGCCGCCCGCCAGTTGAGCGCTCCGCGGCTGGCGAGGAACCCTGCCGCGACCGCGAGGCCGACCAGACCGCCGAGGATGTTCATCTCCGCGTCCGAACTGTCGCACGTACGCCCCAGACCGTTGACCGTGGCCTGAGTGAACTCGATGGCCAGGGGCAGCGCGACGACGCCGACGAGCGCCGGAAGCAACCGGCGAAGGGCCGGAAGGGCGAACAGACCGAGCGGCACCGTCATGAGGAGGTTCCACAGGCCCTGTGTGGCGTGGAACGGCTCGGCGAGGTCGTGGTTGATGACGCACTGGCCGTTGGCGTAGCCGCCGCCCATGAACGTGACGCCCAGCACGCCGGTGAGCGTGCCGGTCAGCCCCGCCCACCACACGCCGTACGGATTACCCAAACGACGTGCAACCAGCCACGCGACGCCGCCCAGGACGAGAGCGGCCAGCATGCATGCGGCCAAGTAGCCGTAATGGCCTTGGAAGATCGCGGAAAACACGAGAAGTCCTCGACAGAATCAGGGCCTTGACGGCGCAGCGGGGGCCCCGCACCGCTGTGCGGGGCCCATCACACCGCGCGCCTCAGCAGTGCGCGGTCGGCGTCTGGTAGGTGCCGCCGCTGTAGTTCAGCACGCCGACGCTGTCGGAGCACATGTAACTTCCCGACTTCTGCCAGTGCTTGGAGACCGTCTGACCGGACGAGATGGTGAAGTAGGAGGAGGAGGTGGCGGAGCCGGACATGCTGGAGCCCAGGCGCACGCTGACGGACGAGCCACCCATCCTGATCAGCGGAAACGTTACGAGGCGGCACGACGTAGTACCGGGCGACATGATCGCTCACGGTCTTGTGAAGCGAAGGCCGTCGGTTCGAATCCGGCAGGAGGCTCCACCGAGGTCCAGACCGAACGGGTCTGGACCTCTTCTTCTGCCCAGGTCTCCCGGGTGCGGCCCGAGCGCCGCCGGACGCCCGCGGGCCCCTGCGGGGGCGGGTTCCGGCCGTGCGTCGACTTTGCTCGGTCTTTGCGAAGCTTTGCCCGTGCTGGACGAAACCCGCCGCGATGCACACCACCCCGCAGCACTCCGGGCCGCTCCGCTCCGCCACGGAAACTCATGTAACGCCGTAAACTGCCACGTGAACAGAGTAAACCGGGCGGCAGCCTCGGCTCCGTTTCGGCAATGCGCGCAGAGTTGCCGAAAGTAAAAGAAATAGCAAACTAGAAGTCGTGTCGAGTTGTTCGGGCCGGAGTCGGGCTTCGGCACGTGATGATCACCGTTGACGTCGGTCTGATGGTGTGAAATAAAGTTACGGCCTAATGAAAGCGGCATCCCCAGGCTCGAGGATGCACCGCTTTGAAGCAGAGGGGGACAGGGAATGTCACGCAGTACACGGGGGACGGTTCTGCTGCCTTGGCAGCGGGACGGCAGGTTCTGCTTGTAGGCGTCCCGGACGCTCCATCTCTCCACATGTGCCGGCGCGAGGCGCGGGCCGCCCGAGTCCTGACCTCTATCAGGCCGACAGTGGATTCTGCACGCTTCACTTCATGACGTGTCCGTGGTGCCCATGACGGGCCCGCGACGCGACCTGCATCCGAACGCTTCGGCGCCCCTTCCTGATGCGCAAAAGACGACTGATCACGCCGCTTTGCGCTGGCCGAAAACAGCCGGGCGGAAAGTGCGACGACGAGCGCCCATCTGATGAAGTTACATTTCCCGGAGGTTAGCGAATTGACGCTGCGAACTCTTGTGGAGCTATGGGAACGGACGGTACGGAAGTACCCGCACAATCCCGCGATCATCTCCGAAGGAACAACCCTTTCCTATGGGGACGTGAACGCCAGGGCGAACCGGCTGGCGCGCGTTTTCATGGAGCACGGAGCGGGCCCGGAAAAGCTGGTCGGGCTGGCGCTGCCACGGTCGCCCGAGATGGTGATCGGCGTACTGGCCACAGCCAAGGCGGGAGCCGCCTTCCTGCCCGTCGACGCCGCCTATCCGGCGGAGCGGACGTCCTACATCATCGAGGACGCGGCGCCCGCGCTCCTCTGCACGACCGATGCGTCGCGCGCGGCCCTCTCCCCGGAACTCACCGTCCCGCGCCTCGTCGTCGACGACCCGCGATTCCTCGACCGGCTGCGCAGGGCCGAGGGGGCGGACGTCGCACAGGAGGAGCGGACGGCCCCGCTGCTCCCGGACCATCTTGCCTACGTCATCTACACATCCGGCTCCACCGGCCGCCCCAAGGGCGTCGCCGTCACCCACACCGGGCTCGCGGCGCTCGCGGCCGCCAAGGTCGCCGGGATGGCCGTGGAGCCGGACAGCCGGGTGCTGCAGTTCGCCTCACCGAGTTTCGACGCGTTCCTGACTGAACTGCTGGCGGCCTTCACCAGCGGCGCGGCCCTGGTCGTGCCGACGGCCGGCACCCTCGCGGCGGGCATCCTCGAAGCGGCTCTGCTGGACCACCGGATCAGTCACGCCGTGCTTCCGCCCACCGCCGCCCTGACGATCGCCCCTGGGCGCTTGCCCGCACTGCGCACCCTGGTGGTCGCGGGCGAAGCCTGTCCGCCGGAACTCGTCGAGCGCTGGGCCCCGCGGGTGCGGCTGCTCAACGCGTACGGACCGACGGAGGGCACCGTCTGCGCCACGATGACCGGCCCCCTCTCGGCCGGCGACGAGGTGACCATCGGCCGCCCCCTGCCAGGGCTGGATGCGCACGTTCTGGACGACGAGCTGCGCCAGGCACCGGTCGGCGAGATCGGGGAACTGTTCATCGCGGGCCCCGGGCTGGCGCGCGGTTACCTCAACCGCCCCGCCATGACCGCAGAGCGCTTCGTCGCGAACCCGTTCGGGGCGCCGGGCGCGCGCATGTTCCGCACGGGTGACCTGGCCTCGCGGCGCTCCGACGGGCAGCTCCTCTTCCACGGCCGGGCGGACGACCAGGTCAAGCTCCGCGGCTTCCGGATCGAACTCGGTGAGGTGGAGGCCGCACTCGGCCGGCACCCGCAGGTGGCCCAAGCCGTGGCCGTGCTGCGCACCGACGACGGGGCCCCGCAGCTCGCCGTCTACGCGGTGCCCGTCGAGGGCGCCGCGCCCACCCCCGCCGAACTGCGCGAACACATGCTGCGCAGCCTGCCCGACTTCATGGTCCCGGCCGTCTACTCGACGCTCGCCGCCCTGCCGCTCAGCCCGAACGGCAAGGTGGACCGCGCGGCCCTGCCCGCGCCGGGCGTCCTGCCGCGGACCGGGCACCGGGAGCCGAGCACCCCGGCCGAGAAGGCCCTCTGCGAGATCTTCTGCGAGCTGTTCGAAAGCGCGTCGATCGGTGTCGACAGCAGCTTCTTCGAGCTCGGCGGTACGAGCATCCTCGCCATCTTCTTCATCCAGCGGGCCCAGGAGGCCGGGCTGGACTTCTCGCCGCGCGACGTCATCGACAACCCGACCATCGAAGCACTCGCCGCGATAGCGGCGGCAAGGAGTGACGGATGACCAGCCGCCCCATGGTCAGTCCCGAGGACATCGACCGGATCGACCTCGCCTCACCGCATCTGTACGCCGAGAACGAACTGGACGAGGTCTGGCGCCATCTGCGGACCAACCGGCCGGTCTACTGGCAGCCCCCGCGAGAGGACCGCCCCGGCTTCTGGGTGATCTCCCGCTATGCCGACGTCAACAGCGTCTACCAGGACAAGGCCCACTTCACCACCGAGAACGGCAACGCGCTGGCCACCTTGCTCACCGGAGGCGACTCCGCGTCCGGCACCATGCTGGCGGTCACCGACGGCGTGCGCCACCATCAGATCCGCAACGTGCTGAACAAGGGCTTCTCGCGCCGGACCCTGAACCTCATCGAACACTCGCTCCAGCAGAGCGTGGACAGGCTGTTGCTGGACGCCCTGGCGAAGGGCGAGTGCGACGCCGCCAACGACGTCTCGGCGAACGTGCCGCTCGGCGCCATCTGCGACCTGCTCGAAATCCCCGAATCCGACCGCAGGTTCCTGCTCGGCCAGACCGCGCACGCCTGGAGTTCCGACGACGCCGACGCGCGGCCGGAGGACAACTGGATCGCGAAGAACGAGATCCTCCTCTACTTCAGCAAGCTGTGCCGGGAACGCGTGGGCAGCGACAACGACGACATGGTCAGCCTGCTGGCCAACTGCCGTATCGACGGCGAGCCCCTCAACTCCGTGGAGAAGATGGCTAATTGCTACGGCCTCATGATCGGCGGCGACGAGACCGGGCGGCACGCCATCACCGGCGCGGTCCTCGCGCTCATCCAGCACCCCGACCAGTGGCGCGCCCTGAAGAACGGGGACGTCGACCTCGACACCGCGACCGAGGAGGTACTGCGCTGGACCGTGCCGTCGCTGCACGGCGGCCGTACCGCCACCGGCGACGTCGTCGTCAACGGCGAGCAGATCAAGGCCGGTGACGTGGTGAGCGTCTGGATCTACTCCGCCAACCGGGACGAGGCGGTCTTCGACCGACCCGACGAGTTCGACCTCGCCCGTACCCCCAACAAGCACTTCACCTTCGCCTACGGCACCCACTACTGCCTGGGACATCACCTCGGGCGCATGGAGGTCCGCGCGGTGCTCGACGGGCTGCGCCGGCTGGTCGGCGGCCTGGAGCAGGTCGGGGAGGAGAAGTGGATCTACTCCAGCATCCTGCACGGCATGAGTTCGCTGCCGGTGCGCCTCAGCGCCTGAGCGTCCGTACCGAAGACCGTCCGCACCATGTCAGGAGGGACAGCGAAACCATGAGCGCGTTCGAGGACGAACAGCGCAGCTATCTGGTGCTGCGCAACGATGCCGGACATCAGTCGCTGTGGCCGTCCGGGACAGACGTTCCAAGCGGCTGGCAGACCGTCCACGGTCCGGTCGGCCGGGCCGATTGCCTCAGGTACCTGGAGACGGGCGAACCGAGCACCGGGCGATGACCGCACCGCGTACGGTACCGCCGACCGGCCGGGCCGAGGCGGGCCGCGTAGCGGTCGTCACGGGTGCGGGCCGCGGAATCGGGGCCGCCGTCGCGGCGCGGCTCGCCGCGGCGGGGACCTCGGTCGTCGTGGTCGACAGGACCGAGGACGACGCCGCCCGGACGGTGGCGGCGCTCCGGGCCGCCGGTGGCACGGCGCTCGGCCTGGGCTGCGACGTGGCGGACACCGGCCAGGTGAGCGCGGCGGTGCGGGAGGTCGTCCGGGTCTTCGGCCGGCTGGACGTCCTCGTCAACTGCGCGGGCATCACCCGGGACCGGCTCCTGCTGACCATGGAGGACGACGAATGGGACGCGGTCCTGGACGTCAACCTCGGCGGGACCCTGCTGTGGTGCCTGACCGCCGTGGAGCAGATGCGGCGGCAGCGGGGCGGACACATCGTCAACTTCGCTTCGGTCGCCGCCGACGGGAACCCCGGCCAGTCCAACTACGCGGCGGCCAAGGCCGCGGTCACGGGACTCACCCACGACCTGGCCGCCGAACTGGGCCCGAGCGGCATCACCGTCAACGCCGTCGCCCCGGGCTTCGTCGCCACCCCCATGGTGGACGCCCTGGCCGAGCGGCTCGGGGTCGACCGCGGCGAGTTCCTGGACCAGGCCGCCGCCCGGTCCGCGCTCGGCCGGGTCGGCTCCGTCGAGGACATCGCCGGGGTCGTGGCCTTTCTCACCGGCCCGGACTCCGGCTTCCTGACCGGACAGACCGTGTACGTCGACGGGGGGCAGCCATGAACGAGGAGCCGGTACGTGCCGGGAGAGTGGCCCTCCTGGCGGGGGCGGCCGAAGGCGCGGGGCTGGCCACCGCTGTGCGCCTCGCGGCGTCCGGCATGGATATCGCGCTGGTGGACCCCGGCCGCCGGGCCCCGGCCGAGGAGGCGCTGCGGCGGATCGCTGCCACCGGCCGGCGATGCGTCACGGTGTCGGCGGACCCGTCCGACACCGCCGCGTTCTCAGCCGCCCTCGCACATGTCCGATCCGTGCTCGGCAGGCCGAGCGTCCTGCTGACCTGCGTCGGCGGCACGGAGGACGCCGGAAAGGACCACGGCGGCGCGCCGGAGAGGTACGCAGCGGCCCGGCGTGCCCTGCGGACCCTCTTCGTCACCAACCGGGCCGTCGCCCGGGAGATGCTGCGCGGCGGCGGCCGGATCCTCAACGTCGTCCGCCCCTCGTCACCAGAGCGGGGAGGCGGGCGCGGGGACCGGACCGTGGTCGCCGGGACGGCCGGTTTCACCGCCTCCCTCGCACCGGAACTGGCCCCCTTGGGCATCACCGTCCATTTCGCCGCACCGGCCGGATTCCGGCCCGGCGCCCGCCCGCCGATCGGCGCTCCACCGCCGACGGACACCGGGAGCTACCCGGACAACATCGCCCAGTACGCCCTCTGCCTGCTCGACGGTCCGTCGGCGGCTCTCTCCGGGCAGGGCGCCTATCTCAGCGGAAGCCCGATGGCTCGGTGGCCCGCGCCGACCACCCCCACCAGCCGAGGAACGGTAGCCACATCATGACAAGCACCAAGAGCACCGAAGACGCGCACTACGCGCTCCGCATCCTCGACCGGCTCGACGGCGGCGAACGCCCGGTCGTCCACTGGGGCGAGACCGTGATCTCCGGGTCCGAACTGCGCGCGGCCGTCCTGCGCATCGTCGGCGCCTTGACCGCACTCGACGTCCGCCCAAGTGCCGCCGTCGCCCTCCTGACCGAGGTGAACAGCCCCTGGCTGCTGGCGGCCCGGTACGCCGTGCACCTCATGGGCGGCACGGTGGTCGCCGTGTCCGGGGCCAACCACGGAACCACCACGCATCAGTTGGACACGCGAAGCCGTGTCCGCATGGCACGCGAGTGCGGTGCGCGCGTGCTGGTCCACGACGAGTCGCAGCGCGAGGAAGCCGCGCGCATGCGGGCCCTGCTGCCCGACGGCACCGGCCTGTGCGAGCTCGGCGCACCGCTCTCCGGCCCGGTGACCGCCGACGGGCGCCCCGTCGAAGGGCCGCCGCCGGGCTTCTCCGCACGCGTTCCCGCGCACGCCCTGGTGCTCTACACCAGCGGAAGCACGGGTCGGCCCAAGGGCGTGGTCAAGCCCTTCGCGGCCTGGAACAGGGTGGTGCTGGCCGAGTCGTCGACCCTCGACCACGACAAGGTCTTCCTCGCGATGAGCGCGGTCACGCACACCGGCGGACTGCTGGTGGACACGGCCGTCGCCGCCGGGGGAAGCGTGGTGCTGCGCACCGGGTTCGACCCTGGTGCGCTCCTTGAGGACATCGAGGAGTACCGCGTCACGGACACGCTCATGGGCGTCCCCCAGTTCTACGAGCTGGTCAACCACCCCGGTGTCGGCACCGCCGATCTCTCCTCGCTGCGGCGCCTGCTGTACGTGGGATGCCCGGCCTCCCCGGAACGGGTCCGGGAAGCCGTCAAGCTCTTTCCCGGAGTGCTCCACCATTCCTACGGGACGACCGAGACCGGGCAGATCTCCATGCTGACCCCGGCCGACCACGACATACCCGAGCGGCTGTCCAGCGTGGGACGCCCGCGGCCCGGTGTCGAGGTGGTCGTCCAGGACCCCATAACCGGCCGGGAACTGCCCCGGGGAGAGACCGGTGAGGTGGTCGTCCGCAGCCCGCTCGTCATGACGGGCTATGCCGCCGATCCGGAGCTGACCGCCCAGGTGCTGCGTGACGGGTGGGTCCACACCGGGGACTTCGGCCGCCTGGACGAAGACGGCCTGCTGCGGCTGAGCGGCCGTATGAACGACGTCGTCAAGGTGCATGACACGAAGGTCCACCCCAGCGAGGTCGAGAAGGTCCTCGTGGGCCACCGGGGCGTGATCGACGCGTACGTGTACCCCCATCGGAGCTCCGACCTGATCGAGGAGCTGCACGCGGCCGTGGTCCTGCGGTCCGACGACCCCCCGGCCTTCGAGGCGCTGCGCGCCCACGTGGCCGAGGCGATGACACCGACGCACGCGCCGGTCCGCTTCGTGCGCTGGCGGCGGTTCCCGGTCAACGGCAGCGGCAAGGTGGACCGCCGTCTGGTCCGCGAGCGCGGCCTTGCCACGGCCCCCGGGGATGCGGCGGTGCTCGCGGCGGACTGACGGCCGGAGCGCGCACCAGCCCATCTGACATCCGCACACACTCTCCGCCCGGAAGGGCCCTGCCCTGCTCTCTCCTGACGGAGCGTTCTTCGCATGCCATCGTAAGGATGAGGCCATTGTCAGCCGATACCGGAAACCACGAGAGCATCACCGCCAACTACGAGAGCCTGATACGCAAGATACGCGGCTCCGCGACCGGACCGGACAAAGTCGTCCGCTACTTCTGTCTGTTGTGCGGCCAGGAGCAGTCCGAGTCGCCGAGCACCCGCTGCACCGCCTGCAACGGCGCCCTGGACGCCTTCTACGACCTGGACCAGGCGGCCGTGCCGGCGACGCGCCAGGGGCCGGACCCCCTGCAGCACTACTTCTCGCTGCTGCCGCTGCGCGACCGCGCCTCGGGCCGCTGGGGCGGAGAGGGCAACACTCCGTGCTTCGAGGTGCCGGAACTCGCCGCGGCCATCGGCGTCGGCCGGCTGTTCGTCAAGGACGAGTCGGCCAACCCGACCCGGTCGACCAAGGACCGGGTCGCGTCCCTGTGCCTGTCCCGCTTCGCGGAACTGGGCATTCACGAACTCGTGCTGTCCTCGACCGGCAACACCTCCACCGCCTACGCACGGGCGGCCGCGCTGTTCCCCGGCTTCCGGCTGCACATCTTCGTCGGCCGTGCCTTCGTCAGCCGGCTCAACTACCCGGACCACCCCAATGTGACCACGCATGTCGTGGAAGGTGAGTTCGTCATGGCCGGCAAGGTCGCCCAGCGGTTCGCGCGCGAGCAGGGCCACTTCTGGGAGGGCGGCTTCTTCAACTTGGCCCGCAGGGAAGGGCTCAAGCTGGCGTACCTGGAGGCCTTCGACCAGATGCCGGTCGAGCCGGACTTCGTGTTCCAGGCCGTCAGCAGCGGCATGGGCCTGCTCGGCGCCCTCAAAGGCGCGGTCGAGTACCGGGAACTGGGACGCCTCGGCAAGCTCCCGGCCTTCATGGCGGTGCAGCAGGCGTCCTGCGCCCCCATGGCCCATGCCTTCGGGGAGGACGCGGAACGGATCGAGCCCCGCCATGTGATCAGGAACCCGCAGGGCCTGGCCTACGCGATCCTGCGCGGTGACCCGACCGCGACCTATCCGTACATCAGGGATCTGTGCCGAGGCAGCGGCGGGCGGATCCTCGCGGCCGAGGAGGACCGGATCAGGCGGGCACGCCGGCTGCTCCTCGAAATGGCGGGTGTGCGCGGCTGCTTCGCCAGTGCCACAGCGCTCGCCGGTGTCATGCGGGCGGCCGAGGACGGCACCCTGACCCCGGACTCGGTGGCCCTCGTGAATCTGACCGGCGGCGACCGTCCGGTCGCGCAGGTGCCCGCCTCCACCACTACCTGGACCGAGGAAGGTGCTCTCATATGAAGCGATCCCGTGTGGTGATCGTGGGCGGCGGACTGCTCGGCGCGGGCGTGGCGAACGCGCTGGCCGCGCGATCGGTCCCTGTGACCTTGCTGGAGGCGGCGACGCCCGGGTCGGGCGCCAGCGCCTCGACCTTCGCCTGGGCGAACGCCCAGAAGAAAAGGCCCGACGCGTACTTCCGGCTCAACGCCGACGGCCTCGCCGCCTACCACCGCCTGGCGGAACACGCCGCCGGACGGCGCTGGTTCCACGGGGTGGGAAACGTGGAGATCGCCACGGACGCGGCATCGTCCGCCGCCCTGGACGCCGTCGTCGCCGATCTGGCCGCGCGCGGCTACCGGGCCGAGCGGATCACGGCCCGGCAGGCCGCGGAGCTGGACCCGGTGATCGATCCCGGGCGCGCGCTGGACGCGGCATGGTTCCCCGCCGAGGGCTGGGTGGACACCGAACGCATGATCGCCGACCTGCTCGACCAGGCCGGGGCGGCCGGGGCCGAGATCCGCGCGCACTGCCCGGTGGTCCGGTTCGAGCCCTCGGGCGCGCGCACCAAGGTCGTGCTCGCCAACGGCGAAGAGGTCCTGGCCGATCAGGTGGTGTGCGCCGCAGGCGCGGCCACCCAGCGGCTCCTCGCGGCCTCCTCGATCACCGTCCCCCTGATCGAGGAGGAGGACCGGCGGACGCGCGCCCCCGGCGACGAGCGCTATCTCGCGGTGGGCGGCCTTGCCGACACCGCCGCGCTGCGGGTACCGCTGCGCCGGATCCTGCACACTCCCGACATGGGTCTTCGGCCCACCGCCACCGGTCGTGCGGTCCTCGGCGGCGACGGCGCGGGCTCCCGCGTGCCCCGGAGCGATCAGGGCGTCTTCGGTCTCGGACCGATGCTCATCGACCGGGCCCGCAAGGTGTTTCCGGCGTTCGCGGACGTTCCCGTCGAGCGGGTACGGGTGGGGGTCAGGCCGCTGCCTGCGGACGGGCTCACCGTGGCGGGCTTCACCGAACGCCTGCCCGGCCTCTATGTGCTGGTCACGCACAGCGGGGTCACGCTCGCGCCGCACCTCGCCGAGCTGGTGGCGGGCGAACTCGTCGACGATCGCGAGGCGCCGGAGCTGGCCGCGTTCCGGCCCGCGCGTTTCGGATGAGCCACGATCACCTCCTGACCGGCGCCCGCACCCCGGGGAGCTGACGTGCCGGGCACCCGGCGGCCGGGCGCCCGGTGCCCGCGAGCCGCGCGCCCGGCGTCAGCGGGGAGCCCTCCGGGGGAGGTCAAGGCGGGCGGCTATGCCGTCCAGGAGGCAGTCCAGGCCGAAGGTGAAGCGGGCGTCCTCGTCCTCGTGGGGTGAGGTCTGGCGTACGTAGCGCTGGTAGAGCGGGTAGTCACCGGCTTCGAGGAGGAACGACAGCCGGGCCAGGTTCGCCTCCCGGGCCTCCCCGCCGCTGGTCCAGCCCTCCGGGGCGCGCAGCCGGGCGCGGGTGATCTCGTCGTGGGTGCGCGCGCGTGCGTACGCGGTGACCGCGCCCGCGATGTCGGCCATCTGCTCCATCGTCAGGCCGAGGCCGTCCAGCGCGGTGAACTGCTGCTCCACAAGCGCCAGATGCGCGGGCGTCGGGGCGAACAGGATCCGGCCCGGCACCTCCGTCATCCACGGATGCCGCAGGACCACCTGGCGAAAGCGCAGCGCCGAGTCCCGCAGCACCTCGTGCCAGGATCCGCCCGGCCGCTCCAGGAGCATCTCCGCGCGGACCTTGTCGAGCATCAGCTCGATGATGTCCTCCTTGCCGGAGACATACCGGTAGCAGGTCATGGCGGAGACCCCGAGCTCCGTGGCCAGACGGCGCATGGAGACGGCGTCGAGACCGTCGGTGTCCGCGACGCGGAGCGCGGCCGCCACGATCCGGGCGTGCGTAAGGACCGGGCGCTGGGACGGGGTCGGCTGGGCCAGCCGCTGCCAGACGGACATCGCGGGCTCGGCCGCGGATCCGGCGGCGTCCCGCCCGGCGGCGCGGCTGTGGGCTCGGTCAGCATCCATGTGTACGACGTTACCGTGAATTTACGGCGTAAGCATGCCCGTGTACGGTGTAAGCATGACACCACAGCGCGTCCCCGCGAACGACGCCGGGGCCCTTGATCCCCGCCGCTGGCGAGCACTGGCGGTCTGCCTGATCGCCGGGTTCATGACCCTGCTCGACGTCAGCATCGTCAACGTGGCCCTGCCCTCGATGCAGCGGGGACTCGACGCCTCGCCCGCGGACGTGTCCTGGGTCGTCTCCGGATACACCCTGACCTTCGGGCTCGCGCTCGTCCCGGCGGGCAAGCTCGGCGACCTCCTCGGCCGCAAGACGATGTTCCTGGGCGGGCTCGCCTTCTTCACCGCGGTGAGCGTGCTGTGCGCCCTCTCGCCGAACCCCACCTGGCTGGTCGTCGCGCGGCTGCTCCAAGGGGTGGCGGGCGGACTGCTCAATCCGCAGGTCATCGGCATGGTCCAGCAGCTGTTCCGGGGTCCGGAGCGGGGCCGGGCCTTCGGTCTGTACGGTGCCTCGATCGCGATCTCCACCGCCGTCGGGCCCCTCGCCGGCGGGCTGCTGATCCAGGCGGCCGGGGTGCACAGCGGATGGCGCTGGGTGTTCCTGGTCAACCTGCCCATCGGTCTGCTGGCCGTGGTGCTCGGCGCCCTGTGGCTGCCGCGGACGGCAGCCCGCGGCACCGGTCGCGGCCTGGACCTGGTGGGCGTCCTACTGCTCGGCGGGGGCGTCGCCGCGGTCCTGCTGCCGATGATCGAACAGGAGCAGCGGAGCGCGTCGGTGCGCTGGTGGCTGCTCGGTCTCGCGGCCGTCCTGCTCGCCTGCTTCGTCGGATGGGAGACGCTGTGGCGGCGGGCGGGGCACGATCCGCTGGTCGACCTGTCGCTGCTGCGGGCCCGCTCCTTCGGGGCCGGCAGCGCCGTCGGCTCGGTGTACTTCGCCGGATACACCGGTCTGCTGCTGGTGCTGACGCTCTACCTCCAGCAGGGGCACGGTTATTCCGCCCTCGCGGCCGGCGCCACCGGGCTGCCCTTCGCCCTTGGCTCCGCCGTCACCTCCACCCTGGGCGGCCGTGCCGTCTTCCGGGCCGGCCGCACCATGGTCGTCGCCGGGATCGCCGCCGTCGCCCTCGGTCTCGGCGGCACCGCCGCCGTCATCGGCCATCACCCGCACGGCCAGGTCTGGCTGTACGTACTCGGCCCCCTGCTCGTCGCCGGTCTCGGCAGCGGCCTGGTCATCGGCCCCAACCAGACCCTCGCCCTCGCCGACGTACCCCCCGCCCGCAGCGGCACCGCCGCCGCCGTGCTGCAGACCGGACAGCGCGTCGGCACCTCGCTGGGCACCGCCGTCGCCGCCACCCTCTTCTACAACCGACTGGCCGCCACCCGCAGCGATTTCCCGCGCGCCACCAGCCACAGCCTCTACGGCGCCACAGCCCTCACCTGCGTGGCGCTGCTGATCGCCGGTGTGGACCGCTTTCTTCCGCGGCGCGCCGGAAACGAGACCATGCCTCCCCTTCCCGCCGAGTCGCCGAAAAACCCCCGGTCGGCGGACCCGGTGTGATCGGGAGGCCTCCCCTGGCACAGGGCCGTCCCCCGGGCGGCCCTGTGCCGTTTTCCCCGCGGCTTTCTCTGCGGGTCAGCCCCTGTGCAGTACGGCCTTCAAGGCGTCCCGGCGGGCGGTTTGGGGGTCGGGGAAGGCGCCCTGGGCGCGCCAGGTAACGAAGCCGTCGGGGCGTACGTGCCGACGCCGTGCAGCTCGGCCAGTCGTCGCCCTCTCCCTCGGCCGACCGACGTCATCACCGCCCCTCCGATGCTCTTGGTGAATCCGACGACCTGCAACGGCTGCCCGTTCCTGAAGTCCTCGATGTCCTGAGCAGGCGAGCGCCGACGGATCCACGTCCATCGCAGCAGCACGTCCACCGCGGTCTCGGTGCCCGCGGAACGCCGCGCCGACGGAACCCCTTGCGCCATCTTCTCCTCTTCCCTCGGCCGCGGGCATGCGCATCCGAAGCACAGGCGTGCCACAGCCCTGACCGGTACTCGAACACAGCTCCACACCGGAACTGCGGTGCCGCAGGCTATCTCCCGCTGTAGGTGCGCGTTGCTCGCGGGGCTCCTCCGCGAGGGGCCGCCCTTGGGGGCGGTGATCGAGAGAGCAGCGTGCAGGGGACAGCCTTAGCTCGTGCTACAACCTCCAGCACACTGATGGTCTCGGTCGTGCAGTCCTGCATGCCTCCTGCCCGCGGGACACTGACAAGCGATCGAGGAGGAACCTTGGCGCCTCCCGCCCAGGGACCCGCCAGATATGATCACAGCACATCCGACCCACTGTCCTACTTACTGATCGTTTCAGAATGATCTACGGCGCCGACGAAGGCAGATGATGCTGCACGCGAGCGTCACTCCCGAGCAGCCCACGACCTCACTGGGCACATCTCGCCAGGCCACTCCCTTGCGCAGGACGTAGATGATGCCGGCCAGGGCGACCCCGTCCGACACCGGCAGCCGTCCGGGGTGCCGCTTCCGCCGCGCAGGCCGCTTTGGCAGCAGCGGGGCTATTCGCTCCGACAGTTCATCGGGGACAAGGTCGGTAGCGTAGGAGCCTGTCAGAGAACCTGGTTGAGCCCACTAGGGCATCTCTTTCGGATCTTGCGTGGCCAGGCCGTGCCATTGCGCTGGGGTCCAGGAGCAACTGACGGCTTCGCCGGAGGGGGCCCGAGCAGAACGTCGCCATCAGGCAGCATCTTGAGTGCGGGACCTCAGCCGTCGAGCGCGACGGGTGGCGCCTACGAGGCGCGCGCCGGCCACGGTTATCCAGTGTTGTCAACCCGATCTCGCAGGTCAGCGTGCAGCTCTGCGGTTCTGGTGACCCGCGTTACGTCTGACTGTCATGTCCTGCGTCTTGACCCCTTGGTCCGGCAGTTGCGCCCCGTGGCCTCGGCTCCGTCCATCAGTCGCCCCACGACCTCATCCACCAGCTTCTGCTCGACCGCCTCAGCGATCGGCTTGCCAGACTCCGGACAGCGGTCTTTCAGGCGCGTTCGTCTATCACGTTGCGCAGAGCGCGGAGCAGGCGGTTGTGATCGGAGTCGGCTTGGGTGGGAATCAGGAAGCGGCGGCGCAGGAAGGCGTAGGACAGCTCGTTGCGTGGGTCGACGAGTGCCTGCTGGCCTCCTGCACCGCTGTGTCCGAACGAGCCTGCGGCCAATGACGGGTAGATCTCGGAATAGGTGTGGAAGCCGACGGCCCAGGCTTTCTGGGATCGCAGTACCAGGTCGAAGCCGTTGCTCTGGACTTGGGCGAATGCCGAAGCGGTGTCGGCGCTGAGGAGCGGTTGGTGACGGTCTACTGGGCTGGCCAGCGCGGAGTAGAGCTTGGCTAGGCCTCGGGCTGCGCCTATGCCTCCGAAGGAGGCGGTTCCTTTGGATCGGACGGCAGTGAGGTTGGGGAGTTCCCACACCTCACGATTGCCAGGAGCGTGACGGTTGAACGCCACGCCGCTGATGCTGTCCGGGGCGGTTGCTGTTGCGGCCAGACCGGCGAGTCGTTCGGGCGTATTGATCATCGGTTGCGCGGGAAGGTACCGGTGTTCCTGGTCTGCCGGCAGTCCCAGGTGAAGGTCGAGCCCGAGCGGGTCACGGAGCAGCTCGTTGAAGATCGTTTGCACGCTGGTTCCGGTGGCTCGGCGCACGACTTCGCCGCTGAGGGCGCCCATCACCAGGGCGTGGTAACCAGAGGAGGTGCCGGGTCGCCAGAGCGGGCGTTGCGCGGCGAGCCGCTGGGCAACGACTTGGTCGTCCGCGATGTCGTCCATGGTGAAGCCGTCGGTCGCGCCGGCAAGCCCCGCCTGATGCGAGACCAGCTCGCGCAGCAGGATGCCCTGCTTGCCCTTCGCGGCGAACTCGGGCCAGTAGCGGCTGACCGGTGCGTCGAGGTCGAGGACGCCCTGCTGCACGAGCAGCGCCACGACGATGTGGGTGATGCCCTTGCTCGCGGAGTAGATACCCAGAAGGGAATCCGCCGCGGTCTCGCTGCCCGCCCATAGGTCCACCACCGGCTGTCCGCGGTGGTACGCGGCGACCTGGGCGGACAGGTCGCCGCCCTCGCGGGTCACGATCTCGCGGAACCCCTCGCGCACGGACTCGAACCCGTCGGCGACGCTGCCGTGCACGGCAATCTCAGACATGTCTCCTCCTTGGCTTGTGATCGGGGCCTCGATCCTCGATGGGAGGCGCGCGCCCCACGCTACATGCGTTTGTGTCCAGTGGCCACAAATAGAGGCGGGGTGTGCCGCATGGCGTGAGGCGTCCGCGGAGACGCGGGCTCAGGTACCGTCGCGGTCATGAGCGAAGTCGCCGATACGCCCCGTCGGCCGGGCAGACCGGCACAGATCAGCCGCGAGCAGATCGTGGAAGCCGTGGCCACGTTCGAAAACATCGACGCGATCACGATGCGCCAGCTGGCGGAACGGCTGGAAGTTCGCCATGGTGCGCTCTACCGCTGGGTGAAAAGTCGCGACGAACTGTTCGACCTCGTCAGCGACGTGGTCGTCGACCGGGTACTGAGTGCGGCCGACCTTGAGTCATCGGACTGGCGCGCACAGCTTCGGCAGCTGGCGCTGCTGATCCGTGAGCACTTCCTGGGCCTTCCCGGCTACGCCTCGCACCTTTCGCGGCCGCATGCGCACAACGCGCACTCGGTGGACCGGCTTCGCCGCGCATGCATCGACGTGTTCATCAAGGGCGGCGTTTCGCACCAGAACGCAGAGCAAAGCTGGCTCATCTTCATCACGTCCATGATCAGCTGGCTCGCGGTGGAGGAGCAGCCGGTGACGATCGGCGACATCACGCCACGCTTCGACCTCTTCCTGGGCGTCCTCCTACGGGGACTTCCGACACAGGACAGCGACGCGTCGGCCTAAGCCGTGTCGCTGTTGCCGGTCGCGGTGCCGGGGCGGCCTTCGTTGGGCCGGCGCAGGCTGATCGACGGGATCCGGTGGCGGACGCGGACCGGTGCTCCGTGGCGGGATCTGCCGTCGGAGTACGGGCCATGACAGACCGTCTACGGGCTCTTCCGCCGCTGGCAACGCGACGGCACCTGACCCGAATTGCTGACCCGGCTGCAGGCCCAGGCGGTCGGACGAGAGAAGACAGTTCAGACCCACGTTGTGCGCGCCGATCTGTTCGGCAAGGCGTTCCCCGATTACCACGCCCGCCAGATGAGCGACCTGCTGCTCGTCGGCCTCACCCGGACGGATCCGGCTGCAGGAGAACACCGAGCACACCCGCTCCGACGCATCCCAGGGCCCGACGGCATCCCTCCGACCGGGGCGTGGCGTCGACGAGTTGACATGTTGACAGGTACACAACCCCTCCGTTACAACGTTGCAGAGATCGGGCCACACGGTGGCCGACGAACGCCGCGCCGTGGCCGCCGCCAGCACGACTCCCTTCGAGGTGATGCCATGAGGCGCGTCCTGTCGGTGCTGTCCGTCCTGCTCGCCTTCATCGGCCTGGGGATCGCCGTCCCGGCCGCCCGCGCCGTGCCGGGCGGCGGTACGCAGATGTGGTCCGGGTACTCGTACTACCCGCGGGTGATCCGGCTGGAGCACAACGGCGCGTCGAACGGCATGGCAGTGGCCGCGGTCGTCACCAACCAGAACGGCGACTGGGTCGGCGCCATCTTCCACAGTACCGACAACGGCCGGTCGTACACGCAGGTCGGCGCCGTCGACGATCCCGTCAACTCCACCGGCATGTGCTGCCAGACCCTCTACGAACTCCCCAGCGCCGTGGGCGGCATGCCCGCCGGCACCCTGCTGTGGGCGGCGTCGTTCGGTGCCGACGCGGGCAGCGGCAGACGCATGTCGATCCGGGTGTGGCGCAGTAACGACCTGGGCGTGAGCTGGTCGTACCTGTCCACCGTGACCACGGCGTCGAGCGGTCTCGGCCTGTGGGAGCCGGAGTTGACCGTCGCGTCCGACGGCCGGCTGGTGGTGTTCTACTCCGACGAGACCGATCCCGCGCACAGCCAGAAACTCGAACGGGCGCGTTCCGCCGACGGCGTCACCTGGACCGACTTCAGCGACACCGTCGCGCTCGGCGACTCCTCCGCCCGCCCCGGCATGGCCGTCGTCCGCCGGCTGCCCGGTGGTTCGTACCTCATGAGCTACGAGGTCTGCGGCGGCTCGCACGTCTGCGAGGTGTACGTCCGCAGCTCGCCGGACGGCTGGGACTGGGGCACCCCCTCGGACATCGGCACCCGCGTGCTCACCGCCGACGGCCGCTACCCGGCGAGCACCCCCACCATCACGGTCGCCGGCAACACCGTGCTGCTCACCGCGATGCGCCTGCGCAACCCGGACGGCGGCTTCGCCGCCGGCGACGGCAGAACGGTGCTCGGCAACGCCGCGGGCGGCAAGGGGCCGTGGTTCGACGTCGCCTCGCCGGTGCCGTTGTCCGACGCCGGCGGCGGCCCGGCACCCACCTGCCCCGGCTACTCCTCGCCGCTGCTCGGTTCGGCGGACGGCAAGTCGTTCCTCCAGATCACCACCGACCTCGACGCCTCCGGCCAGTGCCGCGCGTACGTGGGCCAGGCGTCGGCGCTGCCCAGCGGCAGCACCGGCTCCGCCTGGTCCGCCGAGGGCTCACAGGTCTACCTCTCGCCGAACCAGCAGCACTTCACGGACACCAACGCCGGCGGCGCGCTGCGCAACGTCTGGTGGGACAGCTCCACCGGATACGCGGCCAACACCTGGGCGACCGGGGTCACCGGCAAGCCGGTCACCTTCGTCGACGGCACCCAGCAGCACGTGTTCGTCCGCGGTTCGGACGGTTCGCTGCAGCACTACTTCTGGGACTCGGCGACCGGCTCGACCACCCACGACACCTGGGCCGGCAGCGGCCTCGCGGGCGACCCGGCCGCGATGATGATCGGCGACGCGCAGCACGTGTGGTGGGTGGACAGTGCCGGCACGCTGGAGCACTCCTGGTGGGACCCGGCCAGCGGCTCCCATCACGACACCTGGGCCACAGGGGTCGCCGGCCGACCCGGCGCCATGCTCGTCGGCGACGTGCAGCACGTGTTCGTCCGCACGCCGACAGGCGCGATCCGGCACGTGTGGTGGGACGCGGCGCAGGGCTCCCAGAGCGAGACCATTCCGGCCGACGCGGCCAGTGACCTCGCGGTCGCCGAGATCGGGGACGCGCAGCACCTTTGGTTCACCGACAGCGCCGGCCGTCTCCAGCACTGGTGGTGGAGTCCCGCGGCGGGCTGGAGCAACGACACCTGGGGCAGCGGGGACACCGGCCGTCCCACCTTCCTCCAGGACGGCGCCCAGCAGCACGTCTTCGTACGCGGCAGCGGCGGAACGCTCGAGCACTACTTCTGGCAGTCCTCCGACGGCCTGCACCACGACACCTGGGGCACCGGCATCAGCGGCGACCCCACCGCCCTGCTGATCGGGGACGCCCAGCACGTGTGGGCGACCGACCCGAACGGAACCGTGCAGCACTGGTGGTGGGACCAGGCGGACGGGCTGCGCCACGACTCCTGGGGCAGCTGACCGCGGCACCACGGCCCCCGCACCCGCGGTTCGACAGGGGCGGCACGGCCGTGCACGGGGAGAACGCGCCGAGCCGTCCCTGACTCATGGCCGCTCGACGGACAAGACCGCGGCCGCGCCGGCAACGAGTGCCTTCGCCTGTTTCTGGGACACCCGGCCCGACCTGACGAGTACGGCGATGCCCTGAATCGTGGCGATGAGGAGCAGCCCCAGGCGGTCGGGGCCGTCCGGCGGGAGCAGACCCGCGCGCCGCCCCGCCTCGACCAGGCCCCCCACGGTGGCGAACAGCCAGCCGAGGCCCTCGCCGAGGCCGGCCGTTCCACCGTCCGGCTTCGAGGCGAACATGACGTCCAGCACGGCCGCGTCGTGCAGGGCAAAGCGCAGGTACGCGACCGCCGCCGCGCGGAGCTGCTCCTGGTGGTCCTCGCCGGCGCCCGCGACGGCCCCGCGGACCTCGTCGGCCAGGCGCAGCGATCCCGCCTCCGCGAGGGCGTCCAGCAGCGCCTGGCGATCTGGGAAGGGGGGCGGGGCGCGGTATGGCTGACCCCGACCCGCCGCGCCAGTGCGCGCAGCGACAGGCTCTCCACGCCGTCCTCCCGAGGGCGCGCTCGGATTCGGCTGTCGGGGAGGATCACGCCGTTCTACCGCAGCTGACAGGCCAATCAGATCTTTGTTCGAATTTGGGATCCCATCGGACACGCCCGGTCGGCGTCGCGTGTCCTGTTGTCGGCGGAAGTTGATCAGTGCCGTGGGCGTCTGAGCGGCTCAGGTCACGTGCACCGTGGTCTCCGGGGTTGAGGCGGCTGTTGTGGCTGTGATGACCAGGGCGTCGGCGGGAAGGAGGATCCTTAACTTAGGGAGGCTGCGATGGGGCGTGACCGGGTCGGGCTGGCTGAGGTACTGGCAGCAGCGGAGGAGGCCGCGCCGGTGCGCTCCCTCGATGTGGTGGCGCAGAATCTGCGCGAGCGGTTCGGGGCGCGTTACGTGTCGTTCCTGTTCGTCGACGTCGTCGGCCGGCGTTTGCTGCGGGTCAATGACGAGGGGGCGGCGCCACAGGAGCACGGCGCCGATCAGGTTCTCCTGGCCGGCAGTGTCTACGACAGTGTCCTGCGCACTCAGAAAGCGGTGCGCGTGGCGGAGGGCGCGCAGGAGCAGCGCGTGCTCGCCCCGGTGACCAACCGCGGCGACACCATCGGTGTCCTGGAGCTGCACCTCACCCATATCACGCAGGACGTCCTGGAGCAGGTCGAGGAGGCCGCGCACGCGCTCGCGTACATCATCGTCACCGACCGGCGCTTCACCGACCTCTACCACTGGGGCAACCGCACCGCCACAGTCACGCTGGCCGCGGAGATCCAGCGTCAGCTCCTGCCGTCGGCTCCCTCGTGCGAGGCTCCCGAGTTCACCCTCGCCGGCGCCCTTGTTCCGGCCTCCGACATCGCCGGTGACACCTACGACTACAGCCTCGACCACGACACCCTGCACCTGTCCATCACCGATGCCATGGGCCACAACGTCGACGCCTCCCTCATGGCCACCCTCCTGGTCAACGCCTCCCGCGGTGCCCGCCGCGCCGGCACGGACCTCGCCGAACAAGCCCGCCAGACCCACCAGGCCCTCCTCGACCACGGCAGACGGACCTTCGCCACCGGACAACTGATGCGCATCGCTCTGGACGGGAGCAGCGCCCGGCTCGTCAACGCGGGCCACCCGTGGCCCCTACGGCTGCGCGACGGCACCGTCGACGAGATCAAGCTGCACATCAACCTCCCCTTCGGCGTCCCCGTACAGGGCGCCTACCAGGTACAGGACATCGATCTGCGCCCGGGTGACCGCCTCGTCTTCTGCACCGACGGCATGCAGGAGCGCCAAGCAGAAGCCGTCGACCTACCGCGCCTTGTCCGCGACACCGCAGCCGAGCACCCCCGCGAGGTCGTACGCGCCATGGTCACCGCCGTCACCAACGCCTGTCACGGCCACGTAAGAGACGACGCCACCGTCCTGTGCCTGGACTGGCACGGCCCTGCCCCCGCAGACCGAAGGTCGAAACACCGACGCTCTACCTAGCACGCAGCACAGTCACGCGCTCAAGGTTCGCTGTCACAGGACGCCCGCACCGCCCTGGAGGCGATGGGCGACCAGCGCCCGGTGCTGACGCATGCGGTGCACTCCGCACCCGGTGCGCGCCGCTGGGTGAGGTCATCCAGAATCGGCCGCATGGCCTGATTCAACCGTTCGTTTGGTTTCTTGTTCCAGCCGACCCGCCACTGCCCAGCCACCGGCTCAGCTGCCACTCGAGGCAACCCGCTCCATGGCGAGCGAGGCTTCGAGCCGACACCCGCCCGCAGCTCAAGGGCCGTCAAGGGGCAGCGCAGGTGCACCCACCTCGCCGTTCGAAGAGACAGGCCCGCCCGACGCAGGGCGTCGAACGCCGGACCGACAGCTCTGGTCACTGAGACCGGCACCGACTGAGCTACTCAGCTGGTGGCTGAGTGCGTTCGGTCTGCTACTTTCCGCACATGATTTACGAACCGACGCGTCGCCAGGCGCTCCGAGTGACGTTCGCCAGCCTTGCGGCGTCGTGCGTCGCAGGTATCGGGCAGTCCGCGGCGGCCACGCAGGTCCGCGGCAGCCGCAAGAGCCGTCTGGACTACCAGGGCCGCTACCGCGAGCTGTTCAACGCGTGCGGGAAGGACCCCGGGAAGAAGCTGCTGGTCGGGCGGCAGATGCTCGACGATTACGCCCGGGATGCGCGCGTCTATCGCGTACCGGACCGTGCCGCCGTGGTGCGCATGCACGCCGCACTTGTGCGCCAGCAGCACGCTCGCGGGACCAGCGCGAGGCTCTGAGCCCCTCCCCCGGTGGCTTCACCGGCCGGCGCGCCTCCTTTGGCGGCCGGCCGGGCAGGTTCACTTCCGGAAGTGGCTGGGGTAGTCGTTGGCCTCCACCTTGCGCCGGAGTTCCTCGTCGTCGGGGTGCAGGCTCAGGGCCCGATTGATCAGAACCTCCTCGCTCTCCACCCTGTTCGGATCGGGCACACAGCATTCCACCGGGCACACTGCCTGGCAGGCGAGGTGGTCGTAGAACCCCACGCACTCCGTACAGGCGTTGGGGTTGATCACGTAGATCTCGTCACCCTCCGAGATTGCCTCGTTCGGGCACTCCGGCTCGCACGCACCGCAGTTGATGCAGTCCTCGGTGATCTCGATGGCCACGGCCGCTCATTCCTCTTCGTTCGGGCTGGTCCGGTGATCAACGAGCGGGCGACCGAGCAGTACCGCACCCGACGGGCGGTCCGGAGCACCGCTTCGCCAGGCGCGGCAGGTGTGTTCACCAGGTCAGCAGGACGCAGCCGTCACCGCCTTTGCCCCCAGCACTTCCGCCACGGCCGGTGCAGCGTCCCGTCCGGGTTCGCACGCAGGTCGGGGAACCGGCCCTCCCGGCGGGCCTTCGCCGGCTGCACGGACAGACGGCGGTACATCGGCGCCGTGTGCGGCAGCGCCAGGAAACCAGGCGATACATGACCTGGCGCAGCGTGTCCTTCATCGGCGCGTACCCGTTCACGATCTCCCGCATCCGGTCCACCACCGACGGCCACCGCGCCCGCTCAGCCGCCATACCGGTTCGGCGCACCTCTTCGTCAGGGCCGGCGGCGGAACCAGCCGCGGCTCCGGCCCCGCTCCTGGCCGTCCTCCCCCGGCGGCGCGGCGGCCTGGAGGCGGGCGGCTTCGGCGGCGGCTGCGGCGCGGAACGCGGTGTGCGCTGCAGACCAGCAAGCTCAGGTGGGACGAAAGCTCCACCATCGGCAAAGCCACGCTCGTCAACGCCAGCGGGGTGAGCGTCACCGTCTCCGTCGGCGGCGGCAAGGGCGTCAAGACGGCTGTCAAATTCCCCCAGGGCTCAACCCTCGGCCGCGCCCGCACGGGGACCGTCGGCCATCCTCTGGGCGACGACCCGCACATGGCGCCGACCCAAACCGATCACGATCCCCGAGGATCTGGAGGCCACGGCCAAGCTGGCGCGGGAACGCACCCGTCGAGTCGTCATCGGCACTGTGGTCATCGTCGTGGCGGCCACGGCGATGGCCGCACCGCACATGCACCGGTCCGACGGCTACGTCAGCGCCGCAGCCAAGGGACCCGCGTATCTTACCGTCACACCGCCGACCACCCTCGGCAGCTACAGACTGATGACCGGCGAGCAAGCAGACCTGCTCAACGCCCGAACAGCCGGGAAACTGCCCAAACACTACGCCGTCGTGTTCTACACCAACGCAGGAAATCCCACTCAGCCCGTACTGGAAGTCTTCAGCGACACCAGCACCGCTGATCCACAGCTCGCCCAGGAGCTCACCCAGCAGTCGGCAGATACCGAGAACTCCGGGCTCATGGCCGGGGCGCACATCACCGACGCCAAGGTCTTCAACCCTGGCTCGGCCGGCGGGAAGGTGCGGTGCGGAGAGAACAACGCAGAACTGCTCTGTGCCTGGGCCGACTCCGGGAGCGTCGGCGGACTCCTCAGCAACCTGTCCAGCGGCATCAACGTCCAGCAGATCGCCTCCCTCACCCAGAAATTCCGGGCCGCCGCCGAACACTGAAACGTCACCGAGGACCTACGGCGGGCAGCACCTGCTCATATCGCTGCCCCGGCACGCCCTGCACGCCGAGGGCGCCGCCTCACCGTCACCAGCCTCGACCACGGCCCACGCGCCAGCTGCAGATCAGGAGGTCCGTTACCGGCTGGCAGAGCCCCAGCAGAACGTCTAGGGGCCGTGACCACGGTGACCACCGACGTCGCGTTTGATGCACAAGCCGTCGTCCTGGCCGTGACCGGCGAAGGAGATCTCGACTCCGCCCCGCGGCTCCGTATCGCACTCAGGCGGTGCCTGGTGCAGGCTCCGCAGCATGTGCGGATAGACCTCGGTGCGGTGCACTTTTTCGACTGCTCGGGCTTGAACGTGTTGCTGGAAGGCCGCTCGCTTGCAGAGGCCGCCGGTGTTCGTCCCAGCGTGCGGGTGACGGACGGATCGATCGCCGGGCGCGTGTTCCGGCTCACCGGGACCGAAGCACTGCTGGAGCCCAGCCCCCGCGGCGCTGGAGGCATTCGATGCCGCCCGTCCGGAGATCGCTGCGGCTCTCCGCGAGCAGCGGGAAGCCTCCCTGCAGCGCTTCCTGGACACCGATTGACCGCCCGTCCGATTGGGGGTGGGACGCGTCCCGGCGGCTGGGTGCACAGCTCGCCTCGCCGCGGGGCTGGTTAGTTGCCGGAGGCGGTTGAGATGTCGGGAGTGTCGTAGGGCCTGAGCTGGTCGGCCGGGCCACCACGGCACCACCCGGCAAGGCCGCCGGTCGTGGGACCAGCTCAGAACACGTCCCGAGGTCGGCCGAACCGGCAATGCCGCTGAGTAACCGAACGTGGAGCTGGGTGAGGAACTGGAGGGCGCGCCGCGCGGGTTCGGGCCATCTATGACGGTCCGTTCTCACGGGACACCAGGTGCTCTGGCTCCGTCAGACTTCCAGGAGATCTCAGACTTCCAGGAGATCGCAGACGAAGATCAGAGTCTCGCCCGGTTCGATCTTGCTTCCGGCACCCCGGTCAGCTGGCGGCGCCCGCCGACCTTCATGCCCTGAACACCTGCGTCCCATCCAGAGATCACCTGGCCGGCGCCGAGCTTGAACTGCAGCGCCGTGCCCCGGTTCCAACTGGTGTCCAGCTGCTCGCCGATGGAGAGCGAGACGCCGGCATAATCGACCTTCACCATGGCGCCGGCCTTCGCTACGGGCCCGTTCCCCCCGCAGACCCTTGATCTCCACAGCCGCTGTTGAAGCAGAGCGTCGTCGGGACCGAACCTACGGGGCGTTGGGCTGGTCAGGCAGGCTGGGTCTGTGCCGTGGCTGGGGCAGGCGGTTGCGTGCGTCCGCGCAGCCGCACGGCCGCCGCGCACACGCAGCCGGCCAAGACGCCGAAGACGAGGGCCGCCGGCACGCCTGATCCCATGGAGACGTAGTAGAGCAGGGGCCCGGCGGTACTCCCCTGGTAGGAGAGCAGCGAGGTCCAGAGCTCACCCACCACCACGCCGAGGGTGGTGACGGCGGCGCCGCCGAGCGCGCAGGCCGGGTAGGTCACGCGGTCGAGCAGGACGGGCAGCAGCCGCAGCCCCCACCAGACCAGGACGAGCAGCGCCACATCGCCGAGCCGGTACAGCAGCCAGTGCCCGAAGGTGGAGCCGGTGGGCATGGTCCAGGCGCTGAGCTGGATCCACTGCCGTATCAGGTCACCGGGCTCGGAGAGCCGCCCGCCGCCGTCGAACGCGGTCTGGATGTGCCCGGCGACCCGGTCGTTGGAGAGCACGACGAGGGCTAGGGCGACCACGGCGGTGCCCAGGGTGGCGGCGAGCCGTGCGGTGGCCGTGGTCGGCACGGCCGGGCGTGGTTCCGACGCCGCCTCGCGCCGCAGCAGTGCCATGAGACCCGTGGCCGCCACCGCGGCCACCAACGCGGCGCCCACCGGGAGTTCGCGGCCCTGGGACATGAAGCTCGCGAGGTGGGGCAGCAGCCGGAAGGCCGCTGATCCGCCGGAAGCGACCATCCAGGGCGCGGAGACGGCGACGGCGAGCATGGCCGCGACGACGCCCCACCCCCACAGGGCCGCCACGCAGACCGCGGTACGCCCGGCGCCGCGGCCCGAGAGTCGGCGCAGCAGTGGCAGCGCGCCGCACGGGAAGAGGAGGACGAGCGCGGCGTACCGCACCCGCATGGCGGTCTGCCGCAGAGCCGCGTAGTCCCCGCCGTGGCCGACCGCGCCGGCGGGATCGGTGAACTGGTCCGAGGACGGGAGGTCCGTCGACCACGGCATCGTCCACGTCACCAGTCGGTTCGCCTGGTCGGGGCCGAAGAACCGCGTGGCGCCGGGCAGACTGAGTGCGTGAGCGCTGGAGCCCGCCCACCAGAGCAGTCCAGCCAGCAACAGCGATCCGAAGATCGCCGGTCCAAGCACGCGCCGATACGTCATCCTGTGTTCCCACCCTCTACCCGCTCGTGCGGGCCCCCCGCTTCCGCCACCGGTCGACGGAGCATGACAACGGCGACAGATGTATCAGACACAGAAGGCCGGGTCAGCTTGCTACGCGGGATTTGAGTACGGGTACTCACGTGTACTCATGAGTACTCACTGCCGCCGCCACAGGTTCGCTGAGAGTGCGTTCGAGTAGCCGGGGGCGCCACGTGCCCGCCCCCAAAACAGCTTCGTCCGACGCGCGCGGTTCCTCGTCCGGCTGCCGGCTCGTCCCGGCGGGGGACGCGGGCTTCGAGGTCGGCTGGGCCCGTGCCGAAAGAGGAGGTCGGAGCGTGCGGCCTTCAGGCGCTGGTCGAAGCGGGGTTGCCGGCGGCAAGCCGGATGACCTGTTCCACGTCGGCGTCGGTGATCTTCCTGGGGACACCCGGCTTCGGCTTGTCGGACAGACCGCAGGCGAGCAAGCGCCTGCGCCACATGCGGACTGTGTCCGGAGCGACCTGCGGCCGCCTCGACGCCTCCGTGATCGAATGCGCCTGGGCATACTCCGGGCTCGGTCCTGGACCGCAAGGCCTCAGCCTGGGCTGGTGACCGACTGCGTACCCACCCCTCAAGTAAGTGTCGCCGGGCGTTTGTTGCCGATAACGGCGGGATCCTCGCTCCACGACAATTCGCACCAGGTCAACGACGAGCCTCTGACTCAGGTCAAAGAGATCCACCTCGATAGTCTGCACGGCGTGATCTACGTAGACGCGAGTTCCGATTACGCGCCGCATTCCGCGGAGAGGAGAACACGGGAATGGTCTGCGCGGGCAGGTGCACGCCGCGTGCAGGACGGGCAAGACCATCATCGCGGCGGCCTCCGCAAGCGACGGGGTCTCTGCGAGCGATCCTTCTTGAGCATCCTCCCAAGGTCTGTTACCGCTCCCTGGTCCTGATCAAGCAAGCCGACCGGGAAGTCGAGCATTTCCTGCCCGACGCGCTGCCGGAGGACTTCGACCGGATGGTGGTGACCGCCAGTGGTCTCCGGAGGCGTATCGGCTCCAGGTGCCTCCGGCTTCGGAGGCCAGCTTGGCCGTGGTGACCCGGTGGTAGCTCAGAGCCTCCGGGACAACCGGGGCGGGCATGTCCAGCACGTGCCGCCGGATCGCGGAGGTGCGGCCGGCGGTGGTGGTGGCGACGGCGGCTCGCCGAGCCGGAGGAGGGTCTGCTGCTGGGCGCGGGTGTGCGTCCAGCGTGAGGCGGACGACGCGGCTGAGCGGCTGGGCGTAAAGCAGGACGATGCTCCCCGCGGCCGGGGCCGCAGAGGCAGGCCCGAATCAGTGAGAAGGCGGCCGATCGGCTCCAGGCGTTCGGCCTGCGGCATCGGTGCGGCCCGGCTGATCTGCGCTGGAGGCAGCCGGAAGGGCCGGGTGAGTTTGCTGGCCGAACACCGCAGCAGGAAGTTCCTGATGGCGCGGGCGCGCTGGTTGCGTTCGGCGTGCCAGGCGTCGATGCCGGTCTGGCCGCAGGTGGCGCGGGTGTGGTCCCGATCAGCGAGCCAGTCGAGGAACGTGCTGGCCTGCTTGACCTGGTCCGCGACGCGTCTGCGGGCGACTGGTGTGACCGGCTTCTTCTCGGTGCGGGTCCGTAGCCGTGGCCGCACTTCCCAGGTGGCGTACCGGCGGATGATCTGAGCGTGGTCGGGGTCGGGGATGCTGGCGAGGTGCTCGATGAGCCATCGTTCGAACGAGCAGATCCGTTTGTCGATGGCAGGCAGGATGCCGCAGGTCATGAGGAGTTCCCGCAGGTGGGGGGCGGCCCGCCAAGGCTGGAGATGATGGAAGGCCACGTGGGTTAGCTCGATGTCGCCTTGGCCAAACCGCCCGGAGGAGGTCAGCGGTGGAGCCGGGCTTCCCCTTGTTCCTGTTCGGCCAGGCGAGGCCGGACAGCGGGCGGTCCATGGCCAGGAGCGAGTCGGCCAGCGGGAGGAGTTCCTCGACGACTACAAGCCCTACCTGAACGACCGCTGGAAAGCCGGCATCACCAACGCCTGGAAGCTCCTTCGCGACCATGCTGTCCAGGGCGAGCGCCTTGCGGCCTGGCTCGACGCCGTCCGACAGGACGATAGGCCCAGCCTCGACACCCTCGCCGCCGGCATCGACCGCGACACAGACGCCGTCACCGCCGGATTGACCCTGCCCTGGAGCTCGGACGCGGTCGAAGGCCATGTCAACAAGATCAGGATGCTCAAGCGCCAGATGTTCGGCCGTGGAGGGTTCCCACTTCTTCGCAAGCGTGTCCTACTGGCGTGACGGAGTGTGGTCGGGTCCCGGGGCGTTGAGCCAGATTCTTCGCAGTGAACGGAGCCGAGGGGGTCAGATGCTGGCACATTCGTCTACAACGGCGCAGGCGAGGCGGATGCCGCCCAGGTAGCTGGAGATGCTGTCATCGCCGTGCATGTGGGGGGCGTCCTGGAACCACTGCCGCCACAGCCCGCCCTCCTGGAGGAGGTGGCTGGCCCGGTCGCCGTGCAGGACGAACTCCGTGTAGGCCAGGGCGCCCATGGCTGTCGGCTGATCGTAGGCGAGATCGGGCCTACGCAGGTAGCGATCCAGGTAAGCGGCAAGCAGGTCGGCGTCCCGCGCGGTGCCGAAACTCGCCAGTGCCACACAGTAGGCCCCACCCGCGCAGCAGACTTCACTCTCCAGCAGCAGCGCACCCAGACGCTCACGGAAGTGGTCACGGCGCGAGACCGCGGCGAGCCATGCCGCGGTCCGGCGCTCGCGCCAGCTGCCTTCGAAGAGGATGGTGAGCTCGGCGTCGGTGACAGCCCTCGCATCAGCGGCCAGGTGCTGAACGAACGGCTCGTACTCCTCGCGCGACATGCGAAGTACCGCTCCGCCGAGCTTCAGATAGCGGCGCGCGGGGAGGCAATAGCGGCGGTACAGGGCCTGTACCTCGGTGTCGTAGCGGATCACCACCCCATCCTCTCGCGACGAGCACGCAGCTGAGGATGGGGGCGGAATACGCATGCAGTGGCCTGAGACGGGTGGGGCACCATTTGGGCCGGGTCGGGTGCGCAGGGTTACTGCTCCACAGAAGTTGAGCCAGAACCTGAGAACTGGCAGCACCCCAGCAGCAGTCCCGAGGGTTCCCCGCTATCGCTGCGGGGTGATGGTCCTCGGCGACGTGAAGCGGGACGGTCCATTGTGCGCAGTAGCCGCAGGCTCGTTCGGTCGCGTGGAAGGATGAGCGCATGGGCTTGCGACTGCCGTTCGGGGACGAGTTACGGGCCGAGCTGGGATCGCCCAGGCGCTCTCGCAAACTGGGCAGCAGCCCTCGTTCGCGCGTGTGGCGCGTCGAGTTGCCGAAGGCAACGGCAGTGGTGAAGCAGATCGTCGACGGTCCTGATGCCGACGAGCGATACGCCCGCGAGGTGGCCGCCTTGCGGCTCGCCGCCCGAGCCGAAAGTCCCGTGGTGCCCGCGTTATTGGCCATCGATCCCGGCGAGCGGGTGTTGGTGTTGGAGCACCTGGATCACCGACGCCCGGCCAGCGACTGGATCGTCGACTATGCAGCCGCATTGGCACGGCTGCATGCCACCGGCCGCCCGGAGGACGTCGGGGTGCTTACCCGGTGGCAGGGCCCGAACCCGTCTGATATCGAGTCTTTCCTGCGGCTGGCCGAGGCTCTGGAGGTCCCTGTCACCGCCGGTGTGTCCGGCGAACTCAGTGACCTCGTGGGCCGGCTCGACCAGGCACCAGGGCATGCCCTCCTCCATGGAGATCCCTGTCCCGGCAACGATCTCCACACGGCCACGGGGATCAGGTTCATCGACTTCGAGCAAGCATCGCTGGGCAGCGGTTTGATGGAGCTCGCCTACCTCCGTATCGGCTTTCCGACCTGCTGGTGTGTCACTTCAGCATCGGAGCCGCTACTGGAACGGGCGGAGAGCGCATACCGCAATGAGTGGCGCACCCTGACCGGCTCCGAAGCCCAAGACGGGCTCGCTGACGCGTGCACTGGCTGGCTGCTCCGCGGCGATGCGCTGGTTGAGCGGGCACGCCGTGAAAGCACTGATCACCTGGCGCGGATTCCGCACCGGGACTGGAAGTGGGGCACCGCGACCGCCCGACAACGGCTCGTCCACCGGCTCGGGGTCGTTAGCCAGATGACGGCCGGAGACACCTCGCTGAGCGGTGTGAGCAGCCTCAGCACCGCTATGCGGCAACGTATGCTCACTCGCTGGCCCGCGCTTCAGCCCGTCCCGGCAAGGCGACCATAGAGGTCGGCGAGCCCCAGAATCATCGACGAGTCGCTGGCATGCCGACCCATCTCCTTCCCGGCGCCAGTGTTGGTACTGCGAACAGGGCCTTTTTCCCTCTGCGACAACGGCAACACCAATCCCGGCATCACCGAGCACCTCTGGGGTTCCGCTCCAGGCGGCTGCTACGGCTACTCCCACGCCATGGGCGGCTTCGCCGGCAGCCACGCCGAGTACATCCGCGTCCCGTACGCCGACCAAGGCGCCTTCCCCGTACCGGACGGCCGGGACGACACCACGGCGCTTTTCGCCTCGGACTCTGCGCCCACCGGCTGGATAGGTGCCGACCTCGGCGGAGTAAAGCCCGGTGACGTGGTCGCCGTGTGGAGGTGCGGAGCGGTCGGTCAGATGGCCGCCCGCGCCGCGATACCGCTGGGTGCCGACCGGGTCGTCGCCATCGACCGCTTCGAGTACCGGCTGGACATGGCCCGTCGCCACGTCGGCGCGGAGACCCTGAACTACGGGAAGACCGACATCGACGCCGAGCTGCACGAGATGAGCGGCGGTCGTGGCCCGGACGTGTGTATCGAGGCCGTCGGCATGGAGGCACACAGCCCAGGAGCACAGCAGCTCTACGGTCTCGGGGTGGTGCGCGCCGTCGCGGGTGTCGATGACGGCCGCGGAGAGCAGCGGCGGGGCAGGCGGACGTGGTCATGCGTTTCCCGGTGCTCGGGCCGGTACGGTCGTCCGTCCGGTCGGGTGGTCTTCCGCCGTGGCGCTCACGCGGTCACCGCGCGTCCTCGGGAACAGGCGGTGCGCGTTGTGGGTGGTGAGGTGGCGGCGCCGGAGGGCGCGGGCGCGGCGTCGACGGTGGCGACCCGCGCGAGCGCGGCTTCGGCGGGCGTCCAGCAGTAGTCGCTGCCGTAGAGGAGGCGTTCGGTGCCGAAGGCCGCCTCGAAGCCGGGGGTCTGGCGGGGGAAGGGAGTGCCGGCCATGTCGTAGCAGAGGCGGCCGAGCTGTTCGACGACGCTCGGCGCGTCCTCGGGGCCGTTGCCGAAGTGGGTGCGGAAGAGTTCCATCCGGTCGGCGATCAGCGGCAGCGCTCCCCCACCGTGGGTGAGGATCCACCTAGAGGAACTCCAGCATCGGCCGGGGACGGCCCAGGGCGAGTTCGTCGGCGTGCGGCGGCGAGGTGGGGTGCACGAAGACGACGGCGCCGCGCCGGTTCAGTTCCTCCCAGAGCTCTACTCGCCCGCCACAGCTTCACCGCCGACGTCCTGGCACCCTGCGCCCTGCACCTGCTACGCGACCCGGACGGCCCGAGCCGGAGAGGACGACGACAGCGAGGAATGACCGCCCGAGGCCCTGCGGTGGTAGAGGCGGATCCACGCGCGGGTCCTCAGCGGCGGACCGTGAGGCCGTCCAGGGTGAGGTCGAGCAGGCGTTCCGCTTGCTGTCGGTGTTCAGCGCCCGCCGAGGTGAGGGCGATGCCTTCGAGGGCAGCGCCGATGTCGGTGGGCTGGATGTCCGTGCGGATCGCACCGGCGGCCGTGCAAGCGTCCATGAGTGAGGTGATGGCGGCCTGGATCATTTCCCGGCTTTGACCATACGGATTGCCTCCCGTCGCGGCGATGGCGCGCAGGGCGTCGATCATGCCGTACTTGGCGGTGACGTAGTCCAGGAACAGGCGTGTCCACGCGCGCAGGGCCTCTGCCGGCGGCTTCTGCGCAAGCAGAGCGGGGGCGGCATCGCACAGGTGGGCCACCTCGTTGCGGTAGACCGCCTCGATCAGGGCCTCCCGAGTGGGGAAGTTGCGGTACAGGGTCGCACTGCCCACGCCTGCCTCCTTGGCGATGCGCTCCAGGTGCGCATCCAGCCCCTCCGCCGTGAAGACGCGTGCGGCGGTCGTAAGGATCTTCTCCCTGTTCCGCCGTGCGTCGGCCCGCAGCGGCCGAGGCGTTCCGTCGGTCATCAGTGCTCGCCATCCCTCTTCGAAGCCCTCCGACCTTGCTAACCGGATGCGCCCCCACTTAGATTGAGCTAACTGGGGACACCTCCGGTTTAACTGTAGGTCACCGCACTGACCTGCGCGCATCCCACGAAAGGGAGCCGATCATGTCGGGCATCCAGGGCAAAGTCATTGCGATCACAGGTGCCAGCAGCGGCATCGGTGAGGCAACCGCGGCCTACCTCGCCGCGAAGGGCGCCCGACTCGTGCTCGGAGCCCGGCGCGAGGACCGACTGAACGCCGTCGTGGACGGCATCACGGCGAAGGGCGGCACCGCCACCGGCGTCATCGTCGACGTCACGCGCCGCGAAGACCTCCAGCGCCTGACGGACACGGCCCTCGACCAGTACGGTCGGCTCGACGTCCTCGTCTCCAACGCAGGCACGATGGCCGTCTCGCCGTTCGACGACCTGCGCCAGGACGACTGGGACGCCATGGTCTCCACCCACATCACCGGCCTGCTCAACGGCATCGGGGCGGCTCTGCCCATTTTCCGCCGGCAGCGCTTCGGCCAGTTCGTCAACGTCGGCTCCACTGCGGCCTACGTCGTCAAAACCCCCCAGGCGGTCTACGCGGCCACCAAAACGGCGGTGAAGGTGCTGACCGAGGGCCTACGCCAGGAGTCGGGACCCGACCTGCGCGTCACACTCGTCTCCCCCGGCTTCACCCATACCGAAGGCGTCGGCAAGGGAGCCAGCCCGGAAGCCGCGGCCGCGCTGACCCGGCAGCGGGACGAGATCGCCATGCCGCCTTCGGCGATTGCCTCCGCCATCGGCTACGCCATCGAACAACCCGACGGCGTCGATGTCAGCGAGATCGTCGTCCGCCCCACCGCGCAAGCCTGATAACGGCGAGTCGGGCTACTCCGTCGCCGACTTCCTGCCCGATCACACCGCCACTGAGGGGATTCGCCCCTACCCCAGAGCTGCCGATCACCCTCGGCATGCCCGGTAAGGCAGCGTGTGCGTCAGCGCCGTCCCCGCCGTGCGCCGCCAACTCCTCAACCGCTGCCAGCCGCTCGACAGAGCCCAGGGCGTCCCGACGGCCCCGGCCCAGGCCGAGGCCCCGCCCGGTCTTGCGATGTCAGTCCCGTGTCAGGGGCCCGTGCGATTCTCTTTCACGTGAACGACCCTGGCAATCACCGGAGTCGGGAGCGAGGAGAGGTGCCCGGAGTGGTTGATCGGGGACCAGCGAGCACGCCTCGAGGTCGGGTCCTTTCGGGGACCCACGCAGGTTCGAATCCTGCCCTCTCCGCATCACGCTGCACGCCGCTCACCGGGAGGCACCCCGGTGAGCGGCGTGCTCATACCGTGTAGCGCGCGCATCGGGTGCCGTCAGTAGTGCCGTTTCCGGTAGACGCCGTGGTCCTCGTCGGGCAGGTTGTTCACGGCCAGCAGCGGGAATCGCGGAGGCCCCTGGGCCTGATCGTCGGCGATGAGTCGGAGGGTGGTGTCGGGCCAGTCGTCCTCGTCGCGGCTGATCCGCGCCTGGAGCTGGTCCAAGGGCCGCCGGCGGATCTCTAACCAGAGGCCGTAGCGGTAGCCGGCGAGAACGAAGGCGCAGGCGGTGATCAGTGCGGCGGGCAGGGCCACGCCGCACACCTGAGCATCGAGACGTGCTCGGGCATGTCACCAAGTGAACGTCACGATCCGGGGCATCGGCCCCGGACCATGACGTATCGCGCAGGTGACGTGAACTGCTCACAGCACCCCCAAAGCGGCAGGGCCGCGTCGGGGCCGTCAGGCGGCCACCGGCTGCTCCCGGTCGGCCGATCCAGCCCGCGCCGCCTGCTCGTGCTCGTCCTTCTCCCGCTCGCCGTCCGGAGCGCCCGGAGCGGAGCCGCGCAGGGTCTTGAGCGCGACCACCAGGGCCGTCGAGGCGCACACGCCGGCCGCGACGGCGATCAGGTAGAGGAACGGGTTGCCGATCAGCGGGACCACGAAGATGCCACCGTGCGGGGCGCGCAGGGTGGCGCCGAAGGCCATCGAGAGGGCTCCGGTGAGCGCGCCGCCCACCATCGCCGACGGGATGACCCGCAGTGGGTCGGCCGCGGCGAACGGGATCGCGCCCTCGGAGATGAAGGATGCGCCCAGGACCCAGGCGGCCTTGCCGTTCTCCCGCTCGGTCTCGGTGAACAGCCGGCCGCGCACGGTGGTGGCCAGGGCCATCGCCAGCGGCGGCACCATGCCCGCCGCCATGACCGCGGCCATGATCTTCATCGCCGAGTCGCTCGGGTCGGAGACCGCGATCCCGGCGGTGGCGAAGGTGTAGGCGACCTTGTTGACCGGGCCGCCGAGGTCGAAGCACATCATCAGGCCGAGCAGCGCGCCGAGCAGTACGGCGTTGGCGCCGCTGAGTCCGGACAGCCAGTCCGTCATGCCCTTCTGCGCGGTGGCGATGGGCTTGCCGATGACGACGAACATCAGGAACCCGACGACGGCCGAGGAGATCAGCGGGATCACCACCACCGGCATGATGCCGCGCAGCGCCTGCGGTATCCGCACCCGCTGGATCGCCGTCACCACCGCGCCGGAGATCAGTCCCGCCGCCAGGCCGCCGAGGAAGCCGGCGTTGATGGTCAGCGCGATCGAACCGCCGACGAAGCCGGGGACCAGGCCGGGGCGGTCGGCGATGCCGTAGGCGATGTAGCCGGCCAGGACCGGGACGAGGAAGGCGAAGGCCACCCCGCCGATCTGGAACATCAGCGCGGCCCAGCTGTCGGTCTGGGTCCAGACGAAGTGGTCCATGACCGAGGGGGCCTTGTTGACCTTGTAGCCGCCGAGCGCGAAGCCGATCGCGATCAGCAGACCGCCGGCCGCGACGAACGGGACCATGTAACTGACGCCCGACATGAGCCACTTGCGCAGCTTGGTGCCGTAGCCCTCACCGGGTTCGCCGGTGCGTTCGACCGGGGTGCCGGCGGCGGCCGGCGCGGTCGTCTCACCCCGGACGGCCTTCTGCCTCACCTCGGTGATCAGTTCGCCGGGGCGGTTGATGCCGGCCTTCACGCCGACGTCCACGGTCGGCTTCCCGGCGAAGCGGTCCTTGTCCCGTACGGGGACGTCGTGGGCGAGGATCACGCCGTCCGCCGCGGCGATCAGCGCCGGGTCGAGGCGGGTGAAGCCGGCCGAGCCCTGGGTCTCGACGACGAGTTCGACGCCCGCCTCCCGGCCGGCGTTCTCCAGCGACTCGGCGGCCATGTAGGTGTGCGCGATGCCGGTGGGACAGGAGGTGACGGCGACGATCCTGAAGGGGCGCTCGGGGGTGGGATCGGCCGTGGTGGGATCCGCGGTGTCCTTCGGGGCGGGTGCTTCCGAGAGGGCGGGAGCCACGTCCGGCGCGCCTGCCTCCGCCGGGGCCGCGTCGTCGGCCGGGGAGGTCTGCGGGGAGCCCGAGGCCGCCTCGCCCGAGGGTGGGGCCGCCTCCGTCCGCGCCGCGGTGGCCTCCTGCGGAGTCGCGTCCCCCCGGATCAGCGCCGCAGCCGTCGCCGTGTCGGAGACCGAGCGCAGCGCGGCCGTGAACTCGGCGTTCATCAGCTGGCGGGCCAGGGCGGACAGGATCGCCAGGTGGGCGTCGTCCGCGCCCGCCGGTGCGGCGATCAGGAAGACCAGGTCGGCGGGGCCGTCCGCGGCGCCGAAGTCGATCCCGGATGCGCTGCGCCCGAAGGCGAGCGTCGGCTCGGTGACGTGCGCGCTGCGGCAGTGCGGGATGCCGATGCCGCCCTCCAGGCCGGTCGGCATCTGCGCCTCGCGGGTGGCCACGTCGGCGAGGAAGCCCGCCAGGTCGGTCACCCGGCCCAGGGCCGCCATCCGCTCGGCGAGGGCGCGCGCCGCCGCTTCCTTGGTGTCGGCGGACAGGTCGAGGTCGACCAGGTCCGCGGTGATCATCTCGCTCATCGCGGGCTCCTTCGCACGCGTGTCGCCCGGACGGCGGGGGAAGCCGGGGCGGGGGTGGGGACGGGGATGCCGTGGGGGGTGGCGGGGGCTGGGGCCGGGGCCCCGGCACGGGAGCCGTGGGGTGCGGCGGAGGCCGTACGGGCCGCATGGGCCGTGTGGGCCGCATGGGCCGTGTGGGCCGCATGGGCCGTGTGGGCCGCATGGGCCGTGTGGGCCGTGTGGGCCGTGTGGGCCGTGTGGGCCGTGTGGGCCGCGGGCGGAGTGTCCACGGTCGGGCTCCAGGTCCGGGTCCGGGTTCCCCGGAGAGCGGTGGGGGCCGCGGGGCGGGTCATGGCGCGGGGTCCGTCAGGGGGCGGTCGAGGGGGACGTCGGCCGTGACCGTGACCGCCGCCGGGGACAGGTCGGCCGGGGTGGGCATCACGCTGCCGGGCAGCTGGACGGCGGCCGCGCCGTGTGCGACGGCCGAGGCCAGGGCCTCGGGGCCCGCGCCGCCCGCGATGAGGAAACCGGCCAGCGAGGCGTCGCCCGCGCCGACGTTGCTGCGGACGGCGGCCACCGGCGCGCCGCCGTACCAGGCACCCGCGCCGGTCACGAGGAGTTGCCCGTCGGCGCCGAGGCTCGCCAGCACCGCGCCCGCGCCGAGCGAGCGCAGGTCCTCGGCCGCCTTCAGCGCGTCGCCCACCGTCGCCAGGGGGCGCCCGACGGCCTCGGCGAGTTCCTCGGCGTTGGGCTTGACCACGTCCGGGCCCTCGCGCAGCGCCGCCAGGAGGGCGGGCCCGGAGGTGTCCAGCGCGATGCGGACCCCGGCGGCGTGCGCCCGGCCGACGAGGTCGGCGTACCAGGAGGGGGCGAGGCCGCGTGGGAGGCTGCCGCAGCAGGCGATCCAGTCGGCGCCGCGCGCCCGGCGCCGTACGGTCTGCAGGAGGAGTTCCCTCTCCTCGGGGCCGAGTTCCGGGCCGGGTGCGTTGATCTTCGTCAGAACGCCGTCCGCCTCGGCGAGGGCGATGTTGGAACGGGTGGTCCCGGCGACCGGGACCGGTGCGACCTCGATGCCCTGCGCGGCGAGGAGTTCGGCGACGAGGGCGCCCGGCGCGCCGCCCAGGGGCAGGACGGCGACGGTGCGGCGGCCGGCGACGGCCACGGCGCGCGAGACGTTGACGCCCTTGCCGCCGGGGTCCATGCGTTCGCCGGTGGCGCGGACGACCTCGCCGCGGTCGAGGGAGGGGACTTCGTAGGTGCGGTCCAGGGACGGGTTGGGGGTGACGGTGACGATCATGCGCGGACCACCTCCGTGCCGGCGCGCTCGATGGCGGCGGCGTCCTCGGGGCTCAGGGCGCTGTCGGTGATCAGCAGGTCCACGTCGTTCAGGCCGCCGAAGCGGGCGAAGTGCTCCTGGCCGTGCTTGGCGGAGTCGGCGAGCAGCACCACCCGGCGGGCGGCGGCGACGGCGGCCCGCTTCACGGCGGCCTCGGCGAGGTCGGGGGTGGTCAGTCCGTGCGCGGTGGAGAAGCCGTTGGCGGCGACGAACAGCACGTCGGCGCGGATCTCGCCGTACGCGCGCAGCGCCCAGGCGTCCACGGCGGCCCGAGTACGGTGCCGTACGCGGCCGCCGACCAGGTGGAGCTGGAGGCCGGGGTGGTCGGCGAGGCGGGCGGCGATGGGCAGGGAGTGGGTGACGACGGTCAGCTCGCTCTCCAGCGGGAGCGCGGCGGCCAGGCGGGCCACGGTGGTGCCGGCGTCGAGGATCACGGTGCCGTCGACGGGCAGTTCGGCCAGGGCCGCCTTGGCGATGCGGTCCTTCTCGTCGGCCGCCGTGGACTCGCGTTCGGTGAGGTCCGGTTCGAAGTCGAGGCGGCCGGCCGGGATGGCGCCGCCGTGCACCCGGCGCAGCAGTCCGGCCCGGTCGAGGGCCTTGAGGTCGCGGCGGATCGTCTCCGCCGTCACCTGGAACTCCTCGGCGAGCGACATGACGTCCACCCGGCCGCCGTCACGGGCGAGCCGGAGGATCTCCTGCTGCCGCTCCGCTGCGTACATGTCCGTCCGCCTCCGACTGATGCCCGAATCTGTGGCTTACGGAGGAGGCTAACCCTGCATTGCAGGAAAGTAAACAGATTCGGGTGCCGTTCGGACATGAACGGGCATCGGCGGTGGTGAAGACGTAGTCCACTCCCCCGGTGCCACCTCGGCCACCTGTGGGGACGGGGGCTCGCGGTGGTCGACGACATGGGGCACCCCATACGGCGGGCGGACTCGGCGGCGACCGGCAGGGTGCCGGTCATCTCCAGGGCGCCTTCGCGAAGGCCAGGTACTCGAAGAGGCCTTCCCACGCGGTGAGCGATGTCAGGGCTTGCGGCCGGCGATGCGCTCCGTGCTGCGCGGTCGGTTCGCACGGAAGGGTGGTTTCCCGCTGTCGCTATGGCGTGGCGCGACGGGGTCAGGGTCTGCTGAAGCGGGCGGTACGACACGACGGAGGATGCGATGGGGAAGCCTGGACTGCACGCCTCCTCGCTGCCTGACGATGGCGCCGCCGGGGGATCAATGGCGGCCGTGGGGGTTCAATGGCGGCCTTCGAAGAGGCCGCGCCAGGTGCCGGCGCGTTGTTCGGGCCGGTCGCGTCATGAGCCATCGGGCCCCGACCCGTTATCTCCAGCTCCCCGCGCCCGCTGGCTCCTTGCGCCCGGACGACGGCCGGCGAGGACAGATGGTCACGGTGTGCAGTCCCCACTGGGTTCATGCCGAACGGCAAGTGCGGTCCTGGGCGGTGCGACACGGTCTCGTCACCGGCGAGGACGAGCCGCGCCGGCTGGCACGCACAGGACACGGCCGCATGGCCGGATGGCTGGTCCCGGGTGCACCCTTGGCCGAGTTGGAGCTGCTGGCGCAGTGGGGAGCATTCATCGCTGTCGTCGACGCCGTGGGCCGCCTGGTCGCCACCCAGCATGCCGACGGCGGCTGGGGCCAACTCCCCGACGACCCCAGCGACGTACTCTCGACCGCCCAGGCCGTTCCCGTACTCGCCCGGTACGGCGACCCGCTCTCCGTGAGCCGGGCCGTGGCCTACCTGCTCGCCGAGCAGGGCGCGGACGGCGGCTTCACCGCCCCGCCCGACCAGGTCGGACCCCGGCCGCTGCCGTTCGACTACCCGGTCCTCACCGACCTCCACACCCTGTCAGCCCTGCGCGCCGCCCGCCTTCCCTGTACCGCCCGGATGCCCGCCGTCACAGCGCGGCCGCCGGCTTCCAGGGCAGGCGGGACGCACTGGCCGGCGCTTGCGGCCGGACTTCGCGGTGTGCTGCTCACACCGCAACAGGCCGCCTTCGAGCAGGGCCGCCTCCTGGTCAACCAGCGCTTCGACAACATCCGCCCCCAGGCGATCGCCTACCCGGCAGACGCCCAAGACGTCGTCGCCTGCATCAATTTTGCCCGTGCCGAACAGATACCGCTGGCGCTGCGCTCCGGCGGACACAGCTACGCCGGATACTCCACCGGCCCCGGACTCGTCCTGGACACCAGCTCCCTCAACTCCGCGGCCGTGAGCGGCGGGCGGGCCCGCTTCGGAGCCGGCGTCAAAGGCCAGCAGGCTCACCTGGCACTGGCCGCGGCCGGAGCCGGCCTGCCCCTGGGCCGGTGCCCCACCATCGGCCTCGCCGGCGTCACCGTCGGCGGCGGCCTGTCCGCGTTCACCAGGGCCTGGGGACTGGCCTGCGACCACCTGGAAGAAGTCGAGATCGTCACCGCCGACGGCCGCATCCGCCACGTACGCGCGGACTCGCCGCCCCCGGACAACGACCTGTTCTGGGCCCTGTGCGGGGGCGGCGGAGGCAACTACGGCGCGGTCACCGCACTCACGTTCACCACCGAGGACATCCGCGACCTCGGCTACACACGCTTCCTGGTCAGCTGGCCGGCCACGGCGAGCGCGGCCGTCCTGCGCGGCTGGACGACGTGGAACGCCTCCCCCGCCACACCGCGTACGGTGACCTGTGCCTTCGAGCAGCTCAGCGACGCCGGCCTGCCCTCGCAGCCGACCGTGACCGGGACCTTCATCGGCGCACCCGGTGACACCGAGAAGGTGCTTGACCGGCTGACGGCCGCGGTGGGTCTGCCCGAGACCGGCCGGCTGCTCGTACCCTGCGATCACCTCCGGGCGGCTTGCGAGGCGGACCGCTGGGGCAGCGGCACACGGGGCCCCAGGGTCGCCTTCGCCGCCAAATCCCACATCGTGCGCCAACCGCTCACTCCGGCGGCGGCGACCGACATGGCCGCCGCCCTCGAGCAGTTGCACCACTTCACCGGTGTGGGCGGGGCCAGCGGTCTGCTCATCGACGCTCTGGGCGGCGCCGTCGGTGACCGGCCTCCAGACGCGACCGCGTTTCCGCACCGGGCAGCTGTCGGCGTCGTCCAGTACCACTCCTACTGGCACCAGCACACCGACCCCGCACACATCGACCGCAGACTGAACTGGCTGCACGATGTCCATGCCACCATGCAGCACCACCTCGGCACCGGCGGCTACACCAACGGCATGGACCCCGAGCTCACCGACTGGCAGACTGCCTACCACGGCGACAACTACCCCCGCATGCAACGCGTGAAAGCCGCCTGCGACCCGGAGCAGCTGTTCACCTTCCCCCAGGCAGTCACGCCCGCGCGAGGCGCGTGAACGGCGCGGTGGAAGAAGCCTGCGACCATGCGCGGGCCGCTGTTCCGGTCCCGTTCATGGCCGCCGAAGCGGTGGAGGTCATAGCCGGAAAGGCTCAATTGCCGGTCCGGGAGGGTGTCGGCGTGTCACGGGCCGACGGTGATCCGTGCTGCTGCCAGCGCCTTGAGCGCCGCCTCGTTCACCTCGGCCGCGGTGGCGCCGCACAGTACGACGCGGCCGATGCGCTGGAGGTTGTCGGTGGGGTCGGCGAGATGGTCGCCGGGCTGCTTGGTGAGGGTGACGGCGAGGTCGGGGCCGGCGGCGGGGAGGCCGTCGACGGCCAGCAGTGTGCCGGCGCGGGGGGCGGTGAGGAAGCGGACGGCGGCGGCGCCGGCACGGGTCGGGGCGAGGTCGGTTTCGTGGCCGAGGGCGATCTGGACGGCCGTGCGGGCCATGTCGATGCCGGTGGCTTGTTCGACCAGTTCCATGATGCCGTCGCCGGGCGGCCGGGCGCCGGTCTCCAGGACGGACGCCCGGTTCGTGGCGTCGAGCTTGATCTCGGTGTGGGCGAGGCCGTCACGCAGTCCCAGGGCGGACACGGCCCGGCTCGCGGCGTCGAGCAGCATCGTGCGCGCCGGGAGTGCGAGGTCCGCCGGGACGGTGTGGCCGGTTTCGGCGCGTACGGCTCCTCGGGTGGTGAACTTCTCGGTGACGGCGAGGTGGTGGATCGCGCCGCGGGCGACGGCCGTCTCGACGCTGAACTCTGCGCCGTGCGCGTACTCCTGCGCGAGCAGGGTGGGCTCCAGGAGGATGCCGTGCGGCAGTTTGACCGTCTCGGCCCCGGCGAGGGCCACGGCGCCGGGCAGATCGCCGGGCGATGCGACCACTCGTACGCCGATGGAGGCGGCGTTCTCCGCCGGTTTGACCACCAGCGGGTAGGTGAGCCCGGCGGCCGTGACGCGCTGGGCGAGTGTGTCCGCGTCCGGGGCGCTGACGGTGCGCGGGGACGGCACGCCGCAGGCCGTGAACGCCTCGGCCATCAGGCGTTTGTTGCGGCTGGCGGGGGACAGCCCGGCGTCGTGGCCGGGCAGGCCCAGGCGGTCGGCGAGCCGCGCGGCGAGCGGGGTGAGGAACTCCCAGCACGCCAGGACACCGTCGATCGCGGTCCGGCGGCAGAATGCGGTCAACTCCTCCAGCGCGGCGGTGGGATCGGTGAAGTCGGGGCGGACCGTGCCGGCCACCAGTGCTTTCGTCCGCGACGGGTACTGGGCGTACATCTCCTCGTGGGTGGCCACCCAGGCGTCGACGCCCAGGTCGTGGGCGGCGCGCAGCAGGGCCTCTCCGGCGGAGACACCGGCTTCGAGAAGGAGGATCTTCGGCATGGGGGGTCCTTGACCGGGGGGAGGTGGGTGGCAGGCGTGCGAGGGTGCACCGGAGACTTTCAGGGGGCGGCGTTCTGCAACGAAGCGGTCACGTCGACGAGTTGGGCGGTCCGCTTCCTGATGGTCGGCGCCAGGGCGAGTTGGGCCAGCGCGGCGGTCGCGCAGAGGGCGGCGCAGGAGAGCCACAGGACGGTGGCCCCGGCGGCCAGCAGGCGGGTGCCTGCCAGCGGGGCGATGAGGAAGCCGGTGCCCCAGGCCATGCCGAGCAGGCCGTTGTAGCGGCCGCGCAGAGCGTGCGGGGCCAAGTCGGCGACGACGGCGGCGGCGGTGGCGAACACCAGGACCTCGCCCAGGCTCCATACCGCAGCGGCCAGCGCGAAGGCGGGGCTCGCGGACGCGGCGGCGAGCAGGGAGTTGCCCGCGGCGGCGAGCAGGAAGCCGGTGGCCAGCACGCGGCTCTTGTCGAACTGGGCGAGTCGGTGGCCGATCAGCGGCTGGACCAGGATGAGGACGACGCCGTTGACCGCCATGACCGGCCCGTAGACGTCACCGGACAGTCCGTGCCGTGCCATGGCCAGGGGCAGGGTGGCGAAAGCCTGCTGGAAGACGATGGCGTACAGGACGACGACTCCGGCGAAGGCGAGCATCGCCCGGTCGGCGAGGACGGTGCGGTAGCTGCCGCCGGCTCCGCGCTCCGCCGGGGTCGGCCGGGTTTCGGGGACGGCGCACCAGACCAGCAGGCCGAACACCGCGCACGCGGCGGCGTCGATCCAGAACAGGGGGGAGAAGCCGCGGGTCGCGAGGTGGCCGCCGAGGACCATGGCGGCGGAGAAGCCGAGGTTGACCGACCACAGCAGCAGGCTGAAGGCGCGGGTGCGGTCGGCGGCCGGGACGGTGTCGGCGACCAGGGCTTGGGCGGCGGGCCGGAAGAGGTCGAGGGTGACGCCCAGGGCGAAGCCGGCGGCGGTGAGGGCGGGCATCGACTGCGCGTGGCCCAGGGCCAGCAGGGCACCCGCGTTGGCGAGCATCCCGCCGGACAGCGCGACCCGGCGGCCGAACCGGTCGGTGAGGAACCCGCCCAGCGGCTGGGAGATCACCGAGCCGACTCCGACGACGGCGAGGATGACGCCGATGGTGCCGAGCGGCACGTCGCGGACCTGGCTGAGGTAGAGGCTCAGGAACGGGTTCACCATGGCGCCGAGCCGGTTGACCAGGGTGCCGGTCCACAGGACCCAGAACGCGCCGGGCAGACCGCCGGCGCGGACCCTGACGAGGGCGCGGAGACGGCCGGCGGACGGTGCGGTGGTCGGGGTGGGGGGCAACGTGGTCCTCCGGGGGGAGCCGTGCGGGCTCGGGTGGGGTCGTTATCCGGGGCGTCGGGGATGTCTACCTGGTACTGGTGCCGGTGTCGCGGGGGCGGCCGCGCTCCACGAACAGTGAGTGCGGGCCGGGACGGGTCGGGCGCGTGGGGCCGGGCCGGTCAGGCGGGGCCGGTGACACTCGCGGCCAGTGCCTCGCGGTCGACTTTGCCGTTGCCGGTGACCGGCAGTACGTCGATCACCCGCAGCTCGGCGGGGACCATGTACGCGGGCAGGGTGCGGGCGCAGAAGTCCCGCAGGGTGGCGGCGATGTCCTCGTCGGGCGCGGCTTCGACGGCGCCGGGGCGGGAGCCGTCCCGCGCGCCGCCGCTCGGGTCCGCGACCACGAACGCGGCCAGGCAGCCGCCCCCGCCGGGCAGCGGCAGTCGCAGGGCCGCGGCGGCGGTGACGGCGGGGTGGCGGGTCAGGCAGCGTTCGACCTCGCCCAGCTCCACCCGGTTGCCGTTGATCTGAACCTGGGAGTCGGTGCGGCCGAGGAAGTACAGCTCCCCGCTCTCGCCGCGCACCGCCAGATCCCCGGTCCGCAGGACGACCTGGCCCGACTCCGGGCACAGCGGGTCGGGTACGAGAGCGGCGCGGGTGGCTTCCGGGTCGTCCCAGTAGCCGGAGAAGAGGGCCGGGCTGCGCAGCAGCATCTCCCCCGGCGTTCCCGGTGTGTCGACGATTTCGCCGTCGCCGTCCCTGAGGAGCAGTTCGGCGCCCGGATGGGCGTGGCCGATCGAGAGCCGCTCCAGGTCGGCCGGCAGCGGTTCGGGGACGTCCTCGAAGGTGGCGGCCATCGACTCGGTCGCCCCGTAGCAGTTGACGATGCGCATGCCCGGACGCAGTTCCTGGAGGCGGCGCAGTTCCGGCAGCGGGAACTCCTCGCCGCAGAACAACACCCCGCGCAGGTACCGGAGTTCGCTCAGGCGGTCCGCTTCGTGGCGCAGGACCTGTCGCCAGACGGAAGGCACTCCGGTGACCTGGGTGGCTCTCGTGTCGCGCAGGGCACGCAGGAAGTGCCGGGGCCAGCGCACCAGTCGCTGGGGCAGCGGGACCAGCGCCGCGCCACTGCCGAGCGCGAGCCCGATGGTGAGCAGGGAGAAGTCGAAGTGCAGCGGGGAGGTGCCGGCGACGCGGTCGCCGGGGGCGGCGATGCGGTGCGCCAGCATGCCGCGGTAGAAGGCGGTCACGGCGCGGTGGCTCATGACGACGCCCTTGGGGCGGCCGGTCGTTCCGGAGGTGAACACGATGTAGGAGGGATCGGTGACACACGGAATGCGCCGTCGGCGGGTGGTCGCCACAGGGGTTCGTTCGACGGTCAGTCCGCCGTTGCCGAAGCGTGCCGTGCCGAGCGTCGCGGGCAGGTCCGTGCGCTCTTTGGTGGCGGCCTGCACGTGCAGGGCCGGGCGGGCCGTGTCGATGAGCGCGCGCAGCCGGTCCGGCGGTGTCTCCGGGCTCACCGGCACGAAGGTGAGCCCGGCACGGGAGCACGCCAGGAGCACGGCGATCGACTCGGCGCTCACCTCGGCTTCCAGCAGCACACGTGTGCCGGGGGCGAGTTGCAGCGCGTGCAAGGTCGCCGCGTAGGCGCTGACGGTGGCGGTCAGCTCGGCGTAGGTGGTGACGGTGGGCGCGCCGGTGGCGGTGGGTTCGACGACGGCCGGGTGGTCCGGGGTGTGGCGGGTGGGGTCGAGCAGGAAGTCGTGGAGGAACTCACCGGTCGCCGCCGCGGTGTCGTCCGGCCGTGGGCACACTGAGTACGTCCTTTCCGCCGCGGGTGGCGTGTTCGCGGCGCGGTTCCGATGTTCTGCACGCCCCACCTCGAACTTCCGCCTTTCGGAATTAGATTTCCGATTTCATGTCCACGCTCTCACACTCCGCCGGGAGCGCGCCAGCCACCTCCCTCAATGCCTGCCGCCAGGGCGGGAGATGGGCCGGCGGACGAACGCCAAGCGGAATCGCCCGCTCCAGGTGATCACTGGACAGATTCCATGAGCTGTGACAGCTTGTGGCTCGAATCGGAATACAGTTTTCGCATTGCGGAATTTGGAGAGGACGTGCGCTTGACTGCTGCGGGACCCCTTTCCCTGGGCCAGCTCTCGGTCTGGCACGACATCCGCGACCTGCCAGCGACCCGCCGCCACGAGCCCAACAACGCGGCCGTGTGGGACCTGCCGCCCGGAACCGGACCGGAAGCCGTGCGGGCCGCGCTCACCGCGCTCGCCGTCCGGCACCCCTCCCTGCGCACCCGCTACGACCTGCGCGACCCCGACGCGCCCCGGCAGTGGCTGCCGGCCGACGCACGACCGGTCGAACTCACCACGGCCCCGCCCGGCGAGGGCGAGGCCGCGGAACTCTCCCTGCGACTGGCCGCCGAACCCTTCGACCTGGGCCGACAGGACGGCTGGCGGGCCCGGTTGATCGCCGAGAGGCGCACGGCGGACGGCCGGCGGGCGCCCGATCGGCTCGTCTTCGTCAAGCACCACATCCTGGCCGACGCCTGGGCCCAGGAGGTGTTGCGTCGCGACCTCCTGCGCGAGCTCGCCGCGCCCGGCACGCTCGGCGGACCGGCGCCCGGCCCCGCCGACCTGGCCGCCGAGCAGTACGGACCGGACGGACTGCGGCGCCAGAGGGCCGCGCTGCAGTACTGGCGCCGGGTCCTCGACCGGGCCCCGGCCGCCCGGCTGCCTGCGACGGGTGACGCGCCCGGCGAGGTCGTGCAGGCCACGCTCCGCTCGTCGCCCGCGCTCCCCGCGGCGCGGGCGCTCGCCGACCGGGCCGGCGTCTCCGTCGCCAGCGCCGTGCTGGCCGCCTACGTGCGTGCCGTGGGCCGCCGGTGCGGGAGCGACAGGCTGCTGGTGCAGCTGATGAGCGCCAACCGGTTCTCCGGACGCTGGAAGGACCTCGTCACCTCCATGAACGAGTGGGTTCCCGCGCTCGTGGACGGGGTGGACGCGGACCTCACGACGCTCGCCCGTGCCGTGCACTGGGGCAGCCTGCGCGCCGTCCGGCACGGTACGCACGACGTGACGGCCGTCGCCGCGCTGCGCGCCCGCATGCCGGGGGCGCCCCAGGCGGCCTGCGCCTTCAACCACGTGGCCGTCCCACCCGTCGACGCGGGCGAGGCGACGTCACCCCAGGCCGCGCCGGTCGGGCCGACCGTCTCCTTCGAGACGCCGTTCACCACCATCGGACCGCACTGCTACGCCCGCTCCCAGGAGGACGGACACACGCTGACCGTGCGGCTGACCGCGCGGGACACCGGACGCGCCCAGTGCGCCGCCCTGCTGTGGGAGCTGCACGACACACTGCTCGCCGCTGCCTGACACCCCGGCCCCCACTGTCCGCCCCGCCCCAGGAGGTCCCGTGCCCGGCTCCACCCACCCACTCGGCCGGCCCGCCGCTCAGCCCCGCCAGGACGGCACCGCCCTGGGCCACGTCGTCGTCCTGCACCGCTGGAGCGACCGGTACGCCGACTACGCCCGCTACCTGGACCACACCGCCCACCGGGTCAGTTACATCACCACCGAACGGGCCCTGACCCACCTGCCAGCGGCCGTGGCCGCCGGGGTGGAGCTGGTGGACAGCACCGAGAACGCCAAGGCGGTGCGCGCGGCCGTGGACCGGCTGACCGAGCGGCACGGGCCGCCCACACGCATCGTCGCCCTCCAGGAGACGGACCTCGACCTGGCCGCCGTCCTGCGCGACGAGCTGTCCCTGCCGGGTCCCGGCGCGGAGGAACTGCGCCCCGTGCGCGACAAGTTGCTGATGGCCCATCGCCTCGCCGCCCACGCGGTCCCCACCCCGGCGACCGCCGACGCCCCCGACCACGCCGCCGTGACCCGCTTCGCCGCCGCGCACGGCTGGCCCGTCCTGGTCAAACCCCGGCGCGGCACCGCGAGCGCCCACGTCACTCGCCTGGACTCCCCGCGGGCGCTGGCCGCGTACGTCTTCCCCGCCGACACCGACATGATCGTGCAGCCGTGGGCGCCGGACCGGATCCTGCACGTCGACGGCGTCTTCGACGGTCGCTACCTCGGCTTCTGGCGGGCCTCGCGCTATCTGAGCACCTGCCTGCGGTTCACCTCCGGCGAGGTGCTGGGCTCGGTGGAGATCGATGACAGCGCCGCACTGGAGCGCATCGGCGCGCTGACGGCGCGGGCCGCGCGGGCCCTGCTCGCCCGGCCATCCGTCTTCCACCTGGAACTGTTCGAGAGCGAGGCCGGGGCGCTGACCGTGCTTGAACTCGCAGCGCGGCCCGGCGGGGCCGAAGTGCCGTTCGTCTGGCGGGAGGTGCACGGCGTCGACCTGATGGCCGCCGCCTTCGCCCACCAGACGGACACCCCCGACCCGACACCGGCCGCGCCCTTGGGGACGGGCCGGGTCGGCGGCTGGCTGCTGGTGCCGCCGTCCGTCCCCGCGCCGTGCCGGGTGCGGACCGTCACGCTGCCCGAGGACGGGCCGGCGTACGCCAGCAGCGTCCCGTACCGGGGGCAGTTGATGACCGGAGGCGGCTATGAGCACGCCGGAGCGCGTTTCCGCTTCGCGGGCCGCAGCACCGCCGAGGTGGAGGAGGCGCTGCGCCGCACCGCCCGCGGGACGGCGCTGGAGTGCACGCCCCTCGATGCGCGGGCGCCCGCACGGGTGGTCGTGGTGGGCTGCGGCAACCCGCCCTACCGCCGGTACGCGCTCGCCGCTCTGGCCGAACGGGTCGACGCCGCGCTCGTGCAGCCCGGCCCGCCGCAGTGGCAGCGCCCCTACATCGAAGACCGTTTCCGGGCCGCCGACACCTCCGACGCCGACGCCGTCACCGAGGCCGTCGCCGATCTGCTCGCCCCGGCCGACGGCGCGGGCGCGGTCCTCACCTGGGACGAGACACTGCTCGCCACGACCGCGGAGGTTGCCCGGCGGCTGAACTTGCCGCACCTGGGCCCCGAAGCCGTACGCGGCTGCCGGGACAAGCTCACCACCCGGCAGGTCCTCGCCGCGGCCGGGGTGCCCTCCGCCGGCTTCCGCCACGTCCACGGGCGCGCCGAGGCGGTTTCGGCCGCCGGCGACCTGGGCCTGCCCGTGGTGGTCAAACCCCGCGGCCTGGCCGGGTCCATCGGCGTCACGCTCGCCCGCACGCCCGACGAGGTCGGCCGGGCCTACGAGACGGCCACCACCTCCGCCTTCCCCGGCATCGACCGGCTGGCCGGCGCCATCGTGGAGGAGTACCTGACCGGACCCGAGATCAGCGTGGACTGTGCGGTCGACGGCGGCCGGGTGCACATCGTCAATGTGGCCCGCAAGCGCCTCGGCTTCGCCCCGTACTTCGAGGAGATCGGCCACCTGGTGGCGCCCTGGCGGGACGAACCCTGGGCCGACGAAGTGGAATGGGTGGTCGCGGCCGCGCACGCCGCGCTCGGCCTGCGCACCGGCGTCACCCACAGCGAGCTGCGGCTGACCCCGTCCGGGCCCCGTGTGGTCGAGGTCAACGGGCGGCTCGGCGGCGACTTCATCCCGCTGCTCGGCCGCCTGGCCACCGGCGTCGACCAGGTGGCCGCCGCCGCCGACCTCGCCCTGGGCCGCACCCCCGACGTGTCACCGCGCCTTGAGCGCTGCGCCGAGGTCCGCTTCGTCTACCCCGCGCACGACGCCGTCGTCCGCGAACTCGACGTCACCGACGCGGCGGCCGTGCCCGGCATCGCGGACGCCGTCGCGCTCGCGCCGCCGGGCACGGTGCTGCGGCTGCCGCCGCACGGCATCGTCCCCCGCCTGGCCGCGCTGATCGCCACGGGCGACAGCCCCGAGGAGTGCGGCACGGCCCTGGACGCCGCCGAGCGGGCCGTGCGCCACCGTCTTGCGCCGCTCCCCCACTGACCTCGTACCAGAGCGCTGACCTCTCACCCTCAAAAGGAAGCAAGGAGCTGTCCGACCATGTGGATCCTGGGCGTCAACGCACCTCCGGCCGGCTGGCACGACACCGCGGCCTGTCTGATCGACGGCGACGGCCGGATCGTCGCCTTCTCCGAGGAGGAACGCCTCAGCCGGCGGCGCCACTCGCTGTACCGCAAACCCGCCGGCGCCGCCCGGCTGTGCCTGGAGCAGGCAGGCATCGGCCCCGCCGAGATCGACGTCGTCGCGCTGGGCTGGGACGACGAACAGCTCTACCCCGGCCGGTTCGCCGACGACGCCGCGTTCCTCGCCTACGCGGTCGGCCTCGACTTCGGCGAGCGGTTGCCGGAGGTGGTGCGCGTCGGCCACCACCAGGCGCACGCCGCGTCCTCCTTCTACGCCTCGCCCTTCCGCAAGGCGGGCGTCCTGGTGGTCGACGGACACGGTGAGAACGAGTCCTCCAGCATCTGGACCTACGAGGAGGGCCGCGCGCCGCGCCTGGAACGCTCCTGGCAGCGCACCGCCTCCCTCGGCTACGCCTACGACGCGGCGTCCACCTGGCTGGGCTTCTCCTTCCTCAACGCCGGCAAGACGATGGGCCTGGCCGCCTACGGCCGCGCCCGGAGCGTGCGCACCGAGACCCTCGTGGACGTGCACGGCGACGACTTCACCCTCGCCGTCCAGCCGCTGGCCGAGCGCACCGGACGGGCCACCGCCGAGGAGATCAAGGAGCAGTACGACCACACGGTCGCCCGGTGGCGCGAGCGCTACACCCGGATCGCGGGCGCCGACGGGCCGCGGGCCGCGGAGGACCGGCTCGCCGACGACCCCGCCGCGGTCCTGGTCGCCTACACCGCCCAGCGCGTCGTGGAGGAGGCCGTCAGCCACCTCGCCGCGCAGACCCGTAAGGCGGCGGGGGTCGAAGAGTTGTGCCTGAGCGGCGGCGTCGCCCTGAACTGCTCCACCAACGGCACCCTGCCCGGACCCCTGTACGTACCGCCGGTCCCGCACGACGCGGGCGTGGCCCTCGGCGCCGCCTGGACGGTGTGCCCGCCCCGCTCCCGTACGGTGCCGCTCTCCCCGTACCTCGGCAGCGACATCGGCGCGGCGGCGATCACCGCCGCGGACACCGAGGATCTGTGGCGCTGTCCGCTGGACATCGACGAGCTGACCGGGCTGCTGCTGGACGGGCGGGTCGGCGCGGTCGCGCAGGGGCGCGCCGAGGTGGGGCCGCGCGCCCTGTGCCACCGCTCGATCATCGCCGTGCCGGACACCGCCTCGGTGAACACACGGGTGAACACGGTGAAGAACCGCGAGCAGTGGCGTCCGTTCGCCGGTGTCACCCGGCCCGGCTACGGTGCCCGGCTGTGGGAGCAGCAGGAGCACCTCAGCCGCTACATGCTGGGCGCCGCCCGCGCCACCGAGCTGGGCCGGCGGGTCGCGCCCGGTGTCGTCCACGTCGACGGCACCACCCGCCCGCAGGTGCTCGACGGCGACGCGGCGCCCGCGGTCGGCGCGGCCCTGGACGCCCTGGAGGCCGAGGGGGCGCCGCCGGTGCTCCTCAACACCTCCTTCAACGACCGGGGCGAGCCCGTCGTGGACAGCGCGTGCGACGCGCTGGCCGCGTTCCGCTCCATGGACCTGGACTTCCTCGTCCTGGGGGACGCGCTGTACCGGAAGAAGAGTCCGTCGAAGGGGGGCTCCCGATGACGGCCGGCCCGACCGTGCCCGAGCGCTTCCGGGCGTACGGCCCCAAGCACCTTGACGACATCGCCGCCCGCTTCGGCCTGTGCGAGGAGGTCCGCGAGACGGTGCGGCGGGTGTCGCTGGTGCTTCCGTTCCGGGTCAACGAATACGTCCTGAGCCGGCTGATCGACTGGGACCGCGTACCGGACGACCCGGTGTTCCAGTTGACCTTTCCCCAGCGGGGCATGCTGGCGGCCGACGACGAGCAGCAGCTCGCCAAGCTCTCCGCCGACCCCGGCGACAAGCTGCTGCTGCGCGAGCTGGTCGGTGACATCCGGGCGCGGCTGAACCCGCACCCCTCGGGCCAGCAGCAGTACAACGTGCCGCACCTGGACGGGCGGCCCGTGCCGGGTCTCCAGCACAAGTACCGCGAGACCGTCCTGTATTTCCCCGGCCAGGGGCAGACCTGCCACGCGTACTGCACCTACTGCTTCCGCTGGGCGCAGTTCGTCGGCGACGCCGATCTGCGTTTCGCCGCCCCGGACCCGACCGGGCTGCTCGCCTATCTGGCCGCGCGTCCCGAGGTCAGCGACGTGCTGGTCACCGGCGGCGACCCGATGGTGATGACCACCGAGCGGTTGCGCCGCCATGTGGAGCCGCTGCTGGCCGTGGAGTCGGTCGACACCGTGCGCATCGGCACCAAGTCGGTGGCGTACTGGCCGCACCGCTTCACCACCGACCACGACGCCGACGACGTGCTGCGCCTGTTCGAGCAGGTCGTGGCGGCGGGGAAGCAGCTCGCCGTGATGGCGCACTTCAGCCACCCGCGGGAACTGGAGACCGCGCCGGCACAGGAGGCGTTGCGGCGCATCCGCGCGACGGGCGCCGTCGTGTACTGCCAGGCGCCGCTGATCGCCCGTGTCAATGACGACGCGGCGACCTGGAGTGCGCTGTGGAAGGCGGAACTGGCCGCGGGAGCCGTTCCGTACTACCTGTTCGTGGAACGCGACACCGGCCCGCACGCCTACTTCCAGGTGCCGCTGGCCCGCGCGACGGAGATCTTCCAGGCCGCCTACCGCACGCTGCCTGGCCTGGCACGCACCGTGCGCGGCCCGGTCATGTCCGCGACGCCCGGCAAGGTCGTCGTGGACGGGGTGCAGGAGACGCCCGAGGGCTCGTACTTCCAGCTGCGCATGCTCCAGGCCCGCGACCCCGCCCTGGTCGGCCGGCCCTTCCGGGCCCGCTACTGCCCCGAGGCGGCCTGGCTGGACGACCTGGAGATCGCGCCGGACTGCCCGCCGGATCTGGCGGCCGCGCTGCGCGGCGCGCCGCCGGTGTCCGGGGTGACCGCGTGAAGCCCCGCACCCTCTCCTCCCCCGCCCCCGCGTCGCCGCCCGCCCGTGGAACCCTCCCCGCAAGCGGTCCGGCCACCCGTGAAAGGACCTCGCACGTGCCCGGCCTCCCGCAGTTCCCGCCCTCGCCCAACCTGGCCTTGGACCAATCGGTGCACGAGCGCCGGGCAGCCGGGGAGTCCCTGGTGCACCTGGCGTTCGGCGAGGCCCGTCTGCCTCTGCTGCCCGGTCTCGCGCAGGCCCTCGCCGACGGGGCGGGCCAGACGTCGTACGGCCCGGTGGCGGGGCGCACCGACGCGCGCGAGGCCGTCGCCGGCTACTTCGCGCGCCGCGGTCTGCCCACCGGGGCCGAGCAGATCGTGCTGGCGCCGGGCAGCAAGCCGCTGCTCATGGCCCTCCAGCTCACCGTCCCCGGCGACGTCCTGCTGCCCGCCCCCGCTTGGAACACCTACGCTCCGCAGGCCGTGTACGCCGGCAAGCGGGCCATCGCGGTCCCGGTGCCCGAGGACTGCGGGGGCGTCCCCGGACCCGCCGCGCTGCGCGCCGCGCTCGCCCGGTCCCGCGCCGCCGGCCGAACGCCCGCGTCGCTGGTCCTGACCCTGCCCGACAACCCGACCGGCACGCTCGCCCCGCCGCGACTGGTGCGGGAGATCTGCGAGGTGGCGCGCGCCGAGGACCTCGTCGTCGTCTCCGACGAGATCTACCGTGACGTGCTGCACGACCCGGCGGGCGGCTTCCTCAGTCCGGCCGAGGTCGTGCCCGAGCGCACGGTCGTCACCACCGGTCTGTCGAAAAGCCTGGGCCTGGGCGGCTGGCGCATCGGCGCGGCCCGCTTCCCCGCCGGCGATCTGGGCCGGCGGTTGCGGGAGGGCGTGGTGGCGGCTGCCAGCGAGCTGTGGTCGACGCTGGCAGGCCCGATGCAGCACGTCGCCGCCTACGCCTTCGCCGAACCTCCCGAGGTGGCCGGGAGGTTGCGCGCCGCCGCCCGGCTGCACGGCGCCGTGGCTCGCGCGGTGCACCGGATCGCGCTCGACGCGGGCGCCGTATGCAGACCGCCCACCGGCGCCTTCTACGTCTACCCCGACTTCGGCCCGCTCCGCGCGGAACTGGCCGCCCGCGGCGTCACCGACTCCGCCTCCCTCGCCCGGCGGCTGCTCGACGAGTCCGGCATCGTCGTCCTGGCCGGGCACCTGCTGGGCGACGCCCCGGACGCGCTGCGCTTCAAGGCGGCGACCAGCCTCCTGTACGGCGACGAGCGCGGGCAGGCCGAGGCCCTGGCGGCCGACGATCCGGTACGCCTGCCGCACATCGCCGGCCAACTCACCCGCATAGCGGAGGCGTTCGCCAAGCTCACCGGCCGCCGCCCCGCGCCCGTACCCGACCTCCTGGAGCCGAGCCGGTGAAGGAACTCGAACCCACCACCACGGTCTTCCGCGAACTCGACCGTGCCGCCGGGCGGCTCCTCACCGCCGCCGCCCCGCTGAGCGACACGGCCGTCACCGGACCGTCCCGGCTGCCCGGCTGGAGCCGCGCCCACGTCCTGAGCCACCTCGCCGCCCAGGCCCCGGCGCTGGAACGCCTGCTGACCTGGGCGCGCACCGGCGTCAGGACCGACCAGTACGCCGACCGCGAGGCCCGCGACGCGGAGATCGAGGCCGGGGCCCTGCTGCCCGCCGCCGCTCTCGTGGCGCGGGTCCGCGAGAGCGCCCGGAGCTGGCAGCGCGCGGTCGAGACGCTGCCCGGACCCGCGTGGGACGCCACGATCGTGCCGTTCACCGGCGAGATCTGCACCCCGCGCCGCATCCTCGTCATCCGGCTGCGCGAACTCGTCCTGCACCTGGTCGACCTGGACGTCGGTCACGAGATCGCCGACATCCCGGCGACCGCACGCGACATCGTCCTGGCCGACGTGATCGGCTACTACGCCGAGGCCGAGAAGGTGCCCGCCTTCACCCTGAGCGACGCCGCCGGAGTGGAGCTGGCCCGGTTCGCGGGCGGTGGGCCCGTGGTGTCGGGAACACGGGCCGAACTCCTCGCGTGGCTCAGCGGCCGAGGCGACGGCGCCCGCCTCGACGCGCCCGGCGGCCTGCCGGCACTGCCCCCATGGATCTGACCCGCGCCCCTCTCCGAGCGACCGAGGATTCCACCGACATGCCCATCCCCCTGCCCCCGACAGCCCCCGCCGCTCTGCCTGTGGAGGGCGTCGACAGCGGTGTGCTCGACTGCGTCCAGGTGAACCTGGCCGTGCTCGCGGACCACTTCCACGGCCCCGGCACCCACCTGCGCCTGGGCGCCCGCCTGGACCTTCCGCTGCGCACCCTGCCGGACGGGCTGCCCACCGCCGACCCCACCCTCGACGCGCGCCTCACGGCCGACGCGCCCCTGGTGGGGCTGCGCCCGGTGGGCAGACGCCGCCTGGCCGCCGCCGCGCTCCTCGCGGAGGCGGCCCGGCGGCCCGAGGTGCACTACGTCGTCGCCGACAGCTACCACCTGCCCTGGCTGCCCTACCACGGCCGTGCCCACCTGGACCACAGCTTCCTGCTCACCGCCGGCCCGGACGGCTGGCACGTCACCGACGGCTACCGCATCGAGACCCGGTGGGGCGCCGCAGAACCCGGTGAACACGTGCTGGACGAGCGGGAGTTGGCGGACATCGGGACGGCCGAGGTCGTCACCTTCGCACCGGCCCCGCCCGAGCCCGCGGAACCGAGCGTGGCCGACTTCGACCCCGAGCCCTATGTCACCGCGTACGCGACGTGGCCGGACCGGCTCCGCGCCCTCGAACAGCTCTCGGCGGAGACGTGGCTGCTGGCACGGGCCCGCAAACTCCACGCCGCGCACCGCGCGCGGTGCGCCGGACGCACCGGGCCGACCGAGGGCGAACGCGCCCATCTCGCGTCCTGGGACAAGCTGGTCGAGCAGACCTACGTCGCTCAGCGCAGGGTGGCCCGCGGCCGGCCCGAACCGGCGGGGGCCGTAGACCGGCTGGCCGAACTCCTCGCCGCCGACCGCGCGGTCTTCGCCGCCGGCGCGCCCGCGGCCGGCGGTGCCGGCGACGAGCTGCGCTCCGCCGTCGCCCGCATGGTCGCCGACGTACTCGGCGTGCCGGCGGCCGACCTGCTGGACGGCGCCCCGCTGGACTCCTTCCCTTCCTTCACCTCCTTCCGGCTCGTCGAGATCATCGACCGGATCGAGAGCGATCTCGGTCTCGAACTGGTCGCCGACGAGCTGATCCCGGAGAAGTTGCGCCGCGTGGACGACTTCTGCCGCATCGCCCACCGCTGACCGCCTCCGCCGCGCAGCCGCACGCCCGTACCGAAAGGACACGTCCCCGTGGACCCCCGCTTCACCGACCTGCTCCGGCCCTTCCTCAAGCACGCTGGTCCCGACGACCTCGCCATCACCCCCGAGACGGATCTGCGTCGGCTCGGCGTCGACTCCATGCAGGCCATCGAGCTCCTCTTCCAGTTGGAGGACGGCTTCGGCATCCAACTGCCCGACGAGGACATGAACGACGCCACCTTCGCGACCGCGGGCAGCCTGTGGCGCGCCGTCGCCGCGCAGCTGCCCGAGGAGGAGTCCAGCGGGGTGACCGGGTGAGCGCCGGCGCCGCACCCGCTCTCGCCGCCCGGCTCGCGGAGGTCGTCGAGGTGACCGAGGCGCACCTCGCGGACGCGGACCGCGACGCGGCCTTCCCCGTCGAGGCGCTGGCCGCGCTGCGCCGTTCGCGTCTGCTCGGGCTGCTGGTGCCCGTCGCCCACGGCGGGCTCGGCGGGTCCGTGCGCGACCTGGTGCGGGCCGCCGAAATCCTCGGACGCGCCGACATGTCCGTGGCCATGATTTTCGCCATGCACTGCCAGCAGTCGGCCGCGCTGGTCCGCCATGCCGACGAACGGCTCGCCGAGGCGGTGCTGCCGCGCGTCGCGGCCGGCGAGGTCTACCTCGCCTCGGTCACCACCGAGGCGGGCAAAGGCGGCCACCTGACGACCGCTGAGGCGCAGTTGGTCGACGCCGACGGTCTGCTGGAGATCGACCGGTTCGCGCCGGTCGTCACCGGTGGCGCACACGCGGACGGCTTCCTCATCACCATGCGCGCGGCGGGCGACGCCACCGTGCACGACGTGTCCCTGGTCTACGCCGAGCGCGACCAGCTGACCGTCCAGGCGTCCGGTGACTGGCAGCCGATGGGCATGCGGGCGAGCCACAGTGCGCCCCTGCGCCTGTCCGGCCGTGTCCCGGCCCGCCAAGTGGTGGGCAGGCCGGGTCAGTTCCACGAGATCGCCACGAACGTCTTCGGCCCGCTCGCTCATCTGGGCTGGTCGGCCGCCTGGCTCGGCACCGCGGCGGGCGCGCTCTCCCGCGTTCTGCGGCTGGTGCGCGGCCCGGCGGGGCGCGCACGCTTCGACATCGGCTCCGAGCTGCTGCTCACCCGTCTGTCCCGCGCCCGCCAACGCCTGGACGCCGTCCACGCGCTGCTGCAACAGGCCCTGTCCCTAGTGGAGTCGGGCGAGGACCTGTCCCGTGCGCCGCGGCAGCTCCTGCTCAACTCCCTCAAGATCACGGCCTCCGAGCAGTGTCTCGCCGCCGTGGACGAACTGGTCGAGGCGGTCGGGCTGCGCGACGGCTACCTCAAGGACTCGCCCACCCGGCTCGAACTCGCCGTACGCGACCTGCGGTCCGCCGCGCTCAACTACCACAACGACCGCCTGCACCTGGCGGACGGCCGTCTGGCCCTGCGCGACCAGGGAGTCACCTTTGCCTGAGCTACCCGCCATCCACCCGGCCGGGACCCCGGTGGCCGACGGCGCCGCCCCACGCGACACCGCCATGAGCGGATCGGCCGCGTGGGCGGCCCTCGGCGCGGCCGGGCACCTGGCCCGCGTCTACCGGGGCGGCGACGTCCGCCGGGGAATCGACGTCGGCGGCCTCGCCGACGTACTGGCCACGGCCGACGCCCGCTGGGCCGTCCCCGCGACGCTGTCCGCCAGTGTGCAGCTCGCCACGGCCCTGCCCGTCCTGGCCACCGGAACCGGTCCCGCCGTCGAGCGCGCCCTGGCCCGCGGCCTGAGCGGGACAGCCACCCTGGCCCTGGCCGCGACGGACACCACGGCCGGCACCGACCTGACCGCGCTGCGCACCGAGGCGGCCGTCGACGCCACGGGCGTCATGGTGACCGGCGGCAAGGAGTGGATCACGAACGCCACCACCGCCGAGTCGTTCCTCGTCCTGGCCCGGCACCGCCCCGGCCGGCACTTCGCGAACTTCACCTGGGTCCTGGTCCCGGCCGATGCGCCCGGCGTGGCGGTCCGGTCGGCGCGCTCGACGCTCTACGCGGGCTCGGGCGCCGGCCATGTGTCGTTCGACGCGGTGCGCCTGAACCGGGAGCACCTGGTGGGCAGGGTCGGGTTCGGACTGCCGGTGTTCGCGCGGCACATCGCCGTCGAGCGGCTGGCGGGGGCGCTGTGGGGCGTGGCGCTGTGCCGCCGGGTGCTGGCCGACACGCGGCGCCGGCTGACCGGGCGGGCGCACCAGGAGGGCACGCTGTGGAGCCGCGGCCACGTCCGGCAGCGTTTCGCCGCCGCCCTGGTGCGCGTCCGGGAGCTGCACGCTCTCACCGAGCGGTCGGCTCCCGTCGTGGCGGGGAACTACGACCTCCAGGCCGCCGCCACGCTGAAGGCCGCCGCCGGTACCACCGTGCCGTACGTCCTCGGGGAGTGCGCCCACCTGTGGGGAGCGGCCGGGTTCGCCGACGGCGGCATGCAGGAGATCCGGGCGCAGGCCGCGCTTTTCGGCATCGGGGGCGGGACGACGGAGGTGGTCCTGGAGGCGGTCGCCGAAGGGGCCGAGCGCGTGCTCGCCGACCTGGGCCGCGAGGTCCTCCCGCTGTGAGTCCCGGACCGGTGGTGGGGCCCCTGGCGGTCGCCGAGGGCGTGTGGGTGGTGGCCGGCTCCGGCGCTCCGAGCACCCACCGTGACGACCGGCGCCGCGCTGCCGCCCTGCCCGAGTGGCGGGCCCGTCGCTTCCTCCACGGGCGCGGCATGCTGCGGGAGTTGCTGCACACGGTGGCGCCGCCGCTGGCCGGCGCCGACATCACGCCCGACGGGCGCGGGCAGCCCCACCTGGTCGGGCACGCCGGGGCCGCGGTCAGCGTCTCGCACAGCGAGTCCATGGTGGCCTGCGCCTTCGCCGCCGAGGGACGCGTCGGGGTGGACCTCCAGCACCCGGCGGACTCCGTCGGAGCCACCCTGGCCCGCCGGTTGCTGCGCTCTCACGCGCCCGGTGTCCTCGCGCTGGCGCCGGCGCGGGCGGCGGAGGAGGTGGCCTGGGTGTGGACGGCCCAGGAGGCGTGCGTGAAAGCGGCCGGGGTCGGGCTTGCGGGGCGGCCGTGGGAGATCGACGTGCCGCCGGGAAGCCACGGCGGTCGCTGGGGACCGTACCGCTGGATCTGTCTGCGAGGCGCCTCCGCGACGCCGTTGAGTTGCGCGGTGGGCCCGGTCCGGACGGACGGCGCGGACGGCTCGCACCTCAGCGGGATCCGGGGACCCGCCGGTCGAGTCTCCTCCCCCCCTCCCCTTCTCCCGCGAAAGGCGTGAACGACACGTGACCGAGATCCTGCGAACCGAACGTCGGACGCTGCACGACTGGTTCACGCGGACGGCCGCCGCCTTCCCCGCCGCGACGGCACTGGAAATCGGCGACACCCGGCTCACCTACACCGAACTCGCCGCCCAGGCCGACCACGTGGCCCACAGACTGCTGGAGCGCGGCGGCGCCGGTGCCGCTCCCCTCCGCGTCGGGCTGCTCACCGGGCGCACTCCCGTCGCGTACGCCGGCTATCTGGCGGTCCACCGCATCGGCGGGACCGTGGTGCCCCTCGGACCCGCGTTCCCGCTCACGCGCAACGCCCGCGTGACCGCCGCCGCGCAGCTCGACGTGATCCTCACGGACGGTTCCTGCGACCACGCGGCCGCATTGCCGGCGCCGGCCCTCACACTCACCGCCGAGGACCTGCTCGCTCTGACCGCCACCGCACCGCCCGACCTGCCCGAGCCGACCACCGCCCCCGACGACCTCGCCTACCTGCTGTTCACCTCCGGCTCGACCGGCGCGCCCAAAGGCGTCCCGATCCGGCACGCCAACGTGTGCGCCTACCTGGAGCAGGCGGTGCCGCACTACGGGCCCAGTCCCGGCGACCGGGTGTCGCAGACGTTCGACCTGACCTTCGACCCGTCCGTGCTGGACCTGTACGCGGCGTGGGGCACCGGCGCGACCCTGGTCGCGGCGACCCGCGGGGACCTGCTGCGCCCCGTCCGCTTCGCCGCGGCCCGCGCCCTGACCCACTGGAACTCCGTGCCCTCGGTGATCTCCCTGGCCGAACGGCTGCGGGCGCTGAAGCCGGGCAGCCTGCCCAGCCTGCGCCGCAGCATGTTCTGCGGCGAGCCGCTCACCCTCCGCCAGGCGCGGGCGTGGGCGCGAGCCGCCGGGAACAGCACGGTGGACAACGCCTACGGCCCCACGGAACTCACCGTCACCTGCACCGGCCACCGACTCCCCCGCGACCTCGGCGCCTGGCCCGGCACACCGAACGACACCGTGCCGATCGGCCCCCTGCACCCCGCTCTGGAGGGCCGGCTCCTGGACGGCGAACTGTGCGTGCGCGGCCCCCAGCGTTTCGCCGGCTACCTCGATCCGGCAGACAACACGGGGCGTTTCCTCACGCCCGACGGCAACCTGTACGACCCGAGTACACCCCTCACGGAGGCGCACTGGTACCGAACGGGCGACCGCGTGACCGCGCTGTCCCACGCCACCGTCGACGACGGCCCGCTGCCTCCCGGCACGCCCCTGATCCACCTCGGCCGGGTCGACCAGCAAGTCCAGGTGCACGGCTACCGGGTCGAACTGGGCGAGGTGGAGGCGGCGCTACGGCACCTGCCGGGCATCCTTGACGCGGTGGTGGTGGCGCTGCCGACGCCGGACGGCAGCGTCGAACTCGCCGCGGCGCACACCGGCGCTCCCGGCAACGGCACCGGGAACCACCGCGCGGAACTGCGCCGCCGCCTGCCCCCGTACATGGTCCCGGCCCGGATCACCGCGGTCGCCTCGCTCCCGCTGAATGCCAACGGGAAGGTGGACCGGGCGGCGGTCGAACGGCTTCTGCGCACGTCGGAGGCGTCCTGAGCCCGGCCGGACGAGCGTCAGGCGTGGTGCGGCGCGAGCTGCGGGTCCCCTCCGCCGCGACGACGGGTCGGCGTAGCCGGGGCCCGACTTCGAGACGGCAGACCACGAGGAGCTGCGCACCACCCACCCCGCCCCCGGACACCTCGCCCCGAACTGGCCGGACGGCACGGCACCTCCCAGCAGATGCATCCCGACTTCGGCGCCGGCGACCTGGCCTGCGCTCGGCCTGAGCCGATCGCAGGGATCGAGGACCCGAGCGCCGGGGAACGCCGACGTCGGGCAACCCGGCGGAAGGAACCTCGAGTGGCAGGGGATCGAGAGGTGGTGGCGACGAGGTGCGGATACCGAGACGGCGCCGGACGCCGTCGCCGCGGCGCTGAGCGTGCGCACGGTGGTGATGCGGATGTGCGGGTCGAGGAGGGCGAGGGCGTCCGCGATGGAGCCGCCCGCGCGAACACGCGACGGGGTGGTGGAAGCGGCGACTCGTCCACACGTCGAGGGTGCGGTGGCGGTCGTCGGCCCGGCGACCCTGGATCTTGAGCTGCACACTTCTCGGCGCTGGGTGCCCCGCGTGGGGCTCCCGGCCGGCATCCCCGGGCGGCCGGCTCCGCGCGCGGACGCGGGTCGGAGGAGACGAGCAGCGTGGGCGCGCCGCAGCTCTTGGAGTGGATCTCCACGGACTTGTCGCCCGGCGGGTAGGGCGGGCGGCTGGTGCGGGAACAGTAGATCAAGGGCCCTCGGGCGGGCGGGCGGCCCCGGCCGGGCATACGGGGATCGACGAGGGAGACCAGGACCATGGTGGGACCGGAGAGGCCGCAGGCCGGGCGGAAGCAGTCCGCGGGGGTGTCCTCTGCCCACCTCGCCCCGGCGCTGAACGCCATCGGGGCGGGAGGCTACGTCGTGGACGAGCAGGGTTGCATTCTCGCCGCGAACAGCCGCGCCGCGGAGTTGCTGGGCCGTACCGCCGGCGAACTCGTCGGGCGGGACGCGCACGACCTGCTGCACCGCGGGCCGCAGGGCCAGCAGCTGCCCGCGACGCAGTGCCGCATGCGGCAGGCGTTCCTGGCCGGTTGCCCGGCCCAGGGCGGCGACGAGCACTTCGAGCACGCCGACGGCTCCCTGCTCCCGGTCTCCTGGACGATCACGCCGTACGACGTCGGCGACGGGGGCCCCGGCACGCTGGTCGTCTTCTACCCCCGCCGACCGGCCGCCGGTACCGATGCGCCCCGTGAGCAGTCCGCCGGAACGCTGACCGACTTCGAGCGGCTGGCCCTGCTGGCCGAGACCACGACGCAGCTGACGTCCACGTTCGACGTCGAGGAGGCGCTGCGCCGACTGGTGGGGCTGGTCCTGCCGCGCCTCGCGGACTGGGCCGTCATCGACCTGATCACCGAACGCGATGAGGTGTGGCGCACCGTCGTGGCCCAGGCCGACGGCGACACCGTGATCCGTCACGAGGACTTCGAAGGGCCGATGCCGCCGGTCCCGGAGGAGTCGCTGATGCCCCTGTCGAAGGCGCTGCGGGGCGTCTCCTCCGCCCTCGCCGGCCCCGACACCTACCAGGGCACGCCGGACTCGGGCATCACGGCCGAACAGCGTCGTCTCTTCGAGAGCGCCGGCATGCACTCCGCGGCCATGGTGCCCCTGCGCAGTACACGGGACGTGCTGGGGGCTCTCACCCTCGGCCGTGCCGGCAAGCCGGACAGTTTCACCGTCTCCGATCTGCCCCTGCTGGAGGACATCGCGCGCCGGGCCGGGCTGGCCCTGGACAACGCCCGCCTCTACCAGCGCCAGCGCAAGGTCGCCGAGACCATGCAGAATCATCTGCTGCCCCAGATGCCGCACGTACCCGGGCTCCAGATGGCCGTGCGCTACCTGCCCGCCCCCGACGCCTCGCAGGTCGGCGGCGACTGGTACGACGCCTTCACCCTGCCCGACGGTGCCACCGCGCTCGCCGTCGGCGACGTCGTCGGCCACGGCTTGGAGGCCGCGGCGGGCATGGCCCAGCTGCGCAACATGCTGCGCGCCTACGCCTGGGCCCAGCAGGGACCGCCCAGCCGGATCGTCGACCGCCTGGACGAGGCGATCATGCCGATCACCGACGTCACCATGGCGACCCTCGTCCTCGCCCGCGTTACCCGGACCGGCGACGGCCACTGGCAGCTGTCCTGGACCAACGCCGGTCACCCCCCTCCCCTGCTCATCACGCGGGACGGTCTGGCCGAGTACCTCACCGACGGCCACGGGCTCCTGCTGGGCACCGGAGTGCGGACCCCGCGTCCCGACGCCACCGTCCTCCTGCCGCCGGGCGCCACCCTCGTGCTGTACACCGACGGGCTCGTCGAGAAACCGGGCCAGGCCCTCGACGAGGGGCTGAACCTGCTGCGCCGGCACGCCGCCGCCCTCGCCCACCGCCCGCTGCCGTCCTTCACCGATCAGCTTCTGCGCCGGGTCCAGCCGCCGGGCCTCGACGACGTCGCCCTGCTCGCCGTGCGCACCCCCGCGTGAAGGTGCGGCGGCAGGGCCCCGTCCGGGGACGTGGTCCGACGGCATCGAGCGGATGTACCCGGTGGGTACGCGGAACGAGGCGCACGAGTTCTCCCTTACGGTGCTCTGCGGGAGGCAGCCCAGCGGTTTGTCACTCCGGTCGTCCCGCGAAGAAGTCCGTAAGGGAGGATGCGAGCGCGTCCGGGGCTTCTTCGGCCACGTGATGCCCGGCGTCGATGCCGTGGCCGCGTACGTCCGGTGCCCACTGCCGCCAGATCTTCACCGGGTCCCCGTACAGGTCCTCGAGGTCGTCCCGGAGCGACCAGAGGATCAGCGCCGGGCACTGGATCCGTGTCCCGGCCGCGCGGTCGTCCTCCTCGTGCCGCCGGTCGATGGTGAGACCGGCCCGGTAGTCCTCCAGCATCGCCCGCACCACGTCGGGGTTTCTCGTGGCCGCGCGCCACTCGTCATGGTTTTCCTGACCCATGGTCTGGGGGTCGCCGTGGTACCAGCTGTCCGGATCGGCATTGATGACCCGCTCGGGGACGTCCGGCTGGGCGAAGAAGAACCAGTGCCACCACTGCGTGGCGAACTCGGTCGTGATGCGGGACAGATGCTCGGTGAGGGGCAGACAGTCGAGCAGCGCCACCCGCGAGACCGCGTCGGGGTGATCGAGTGCAAGACGCAGCGCGACAGCGCCTCCTCGATCGTGCCCGGCGAGCGCGAACCGGTCATGGCCGAGGGAGCGCATCACCCCGACCACGTCACCGGCGACGGCCCGCTTGGAGTAATTCGCGTGGTCTGCGGTTGGCGCCGGGCCGGTGGACCGGCCGTATCCCCGGAGGTCGGGGCAGACCACGGTGAACCCGTGTCGGACGAGGAGCGGGGCGACGCGATGCCAGGTCGCGGATGTCCGGGGGTGGCCGTGCAGCAGCACCACCGGCGGCCCTTCCCCGCCGTAGCGAACGAAAATCGATGCTTCCCCGACCTGAACCCGCCTGGTTTCAAAACCCTCGAACAAGGCCCGAGCCTCCCGCCCTCGTCGATACATCGCCACTGCGCCCGCTTCGGCGACGAGTGCCGAACCGACACAGCTCTCCTCATGCCCCGCAGATGCCGTGGACACAACTGCCCGATGCGCCAGCGGTGTCGCCGCGATGCCGAAGACGAGGTGTTCCCCAGGGCGCCGGCTGCCGCGTCCAGGACATCCGTCGTGACCAGTGGACGGGTGTCAGTCGTCGTCGCCGATGAAGTCTGCTACCGCGGCCGCGATGGCTTCGGGCTGTTCGTCGGGGATGAAGTGGCCGGCGTCGGGCACGACGATCCCCGTGGTGTTGTCGGCCCAGGGGCTGAGCGAGGCGGCCATGTCCGGAACGGAGCCGTGGCTGCTGGAGATTCCGAGGACGGGCACGGTCAGGTGCCGCCGTTCCAGCGCCTCGCCGTTCGCGCGAGCTGACTTTGCCGCGTCCCGGTAGTACGCGAGGGAAGCGCGCAGGCCGCCTTCGGCGGCGACGGCCGCCGCGTAGTGGTCGAGCTCGGCGTCGTCGAACGTGTCAGGCGACAGGGCCTTCTTCTTCAGGAACCAGCCGACGTACTCGCGTTCGCGGCCGGTGAGCAGCGTCTCGGGCAGGTCGGGCACGACGTGGAACGCGAAATGCCAGGTCTTCCAGGCACGGTCCGGGTCGGTGGGGATCGTCTCCGGGAGGGTGATGCCGGGAATTCCGGCGTCGAGCAGAACGACCTTGCGCAGGTGACTCTCGAAGTCGAGGGCGAGGGAGAACGCGACCCAGGCGCCGATGTCGTGGGCGACCAGGGAGTAAGCCGACACTCCGAGAGCCTTCACGGCGGTGTGGACGTGCGCGGCGACCGCATGCGTTTCGTAGCTGCCGTCCGGACGCTCGGAGTGGCCCTGCCCCGGCAGGTCGACGGCGATGACGCGGAACCGGCCCGCGAGCTCGGGCATCACCCTCCGCCAGGCCCACCAGGTCTGCGGGAAGCCGGCGAGCAGGACGACTGTCGGCCCGTTCGGGCGTCCGCCCTCGACGGCGTGAAGGCGGACGCCGTCCGCGTCGATCCAGCGGTGAGTGAATCCGGCCAGATGGTGCAGGGGCAGGTCGCGGACGGGGTTGCTTTCGGAGACATGCGGAGTGCTGGTTGCTGGGCCCGTCATGGGAGTCCTCCGGCGGTGTCAGGGATGCGGATGGGGGGTGCAGCCGACGTGCGGCGGCCGGGAGCACACGGTGTGTTTCTCGCGCGATCGCGGTGGGCGCGGCATGCGTGGCCATGGCTACGCTCGAACGCTAGCACATCTTGAACCGATCAGTTCAAGATAAGATGGTGCGAAAATCGGTCCGCACCAACGATGTATCGGCAAGGAAGTGCCGCGTGGCAGGCAAGAAGCAGTTCGACATGGACGCGGCGCTCGACGCCGCGATGATCCAGTTCTGGCGGGACGGCTACGCCGACACCTCGTTGGACGATCTGTGCCGGGCGACCGGCCTGAACCGCAGCTCCATCTACTCCTCCCTCGGCGACAAGGACACGCTTTTCCTGCGCTGCCTGGACCTCTACGCCGCGCGCTACGGCGAGAGGTATGACGCCGCCCTGTCGGGCGCGGCCTCGGATCCCGTTGCCGCTGTTCGTGCGTTCTTCGACGTCACCCTTGACCGCATCACCGATCCCGGACTGCCTGACGGATGCCTGATCGCCCAGTCGACCATGGCGGTCCCGGTGCTGAGCCCGCGCGTCGCAGCGCAGGCCAAGAAGGCGCTCGGTCTCCAGCACATGCGCCTGCGCACCGCACTGAAGGCCGGCCGGCTGACCGACCAGGACGCCGAGGCCTTCGCCGTACACATGGCGGCGGTGAACCAGTCGCTCGCCGTCATGAGCAGGGCCGGGGCGAGCCGCCAGCAGCTCCTGGCCATCGTGGGCGTGACCGTCGACGCGTTGTCACAGGCGTTGCGCGCGTAACGAATTGCCGGTTCGGCCCGGAATCCGGGTTCTCAGGAGTCGGCGAGCCGGCGCATGATCCGAGAGGCTCGCAGGAGCGTCAGCCGCTCCTCTTCGGACAGTCGGGCAAGCTCGCCCTCCAGCCAGTCCTGACGTACCGCCAGTGCTTCGCGGGCGACCTCGGTGCCGGACGGGGTGAGGCAGAAGAGGACGCGACGCCCGTCTTCCGGGTCCTTGTGCCGCGTCGCGTGTCCGCCGGAGACGAGACGGTTGACGGTCTGACTCATGGAGCTCGGCGTGACGCGGGCGCGCCGGCTGAGTTCGGTCAGACTCTGCGGGCCGCGGTTGTAGAGCGCGGTGAGCACGATGACGGCCGCCTCGGCCATCTCGCCGTCGCCGCGTTCGGAGCGGAAGCGGCTGTAGACCCTGGCCACCGACACCCGCAGCTCGGTGCCGAGGGTCGAGGTGTCCTCGTCCGGGAGGCCTTCGGGGATTGCGTTCGCACTCACGGTTTCTTAGTATAACGAAGAAAGATGCTTCGTAGTAAGAAAGAAATGCCTTCGGTACGCCGTCTCCGGCGCCCTGGATTCGCCCACGACCGACGAGGCCCCATGTCTCCCACATCGCCCCCGCGCCCCGATACGTGCCCGAAACCGGCAGCATCCGCCAGTAACGCCTTCGGCCTGCGGTTCACGTTCCCACTGATGTTGGGCACGACGATGAACCCGGTGAACAGTTCCATGATCGCCACCGGTCTCGCCGGGATCGCCGCCGACTTCCACCTGGGCCCCGGCCCGGCCGCGTCCCTGGTGTCCGTGCTGTACCTGTGCAGCGCGGTCATGCAACCCACCATGGGAAAGCTCGCCGCGATCTTCGGCCCCAGGAAGATCTTCCTCACCGGCGTGGCCATCCTCCTGGCCGGCGGCGCGATCGGCACCCTCGCGCCCGGCTTCCAGATCCTGCTGCTCTCCCGCGCACTGATCGGCATCGGCTCCTCGGCCTGCTACCCCGCCTCCATGGCGCTCGTGCGCCGCAGGGCCGAACAGCTGAAGACCGGCGTGCCCAGCACCGTACTGGGCAACTTCTCCATCGCCTCACAGATCGTGGCCGTACTCGGCCTGCCGCTCGGCGGTGTACTGGCCAGCGCCTTCGGTTGGCGCGCCCTGTTCCTTGTCAACGTCCCCCTGGCCGCATTCGCCCTGGTCTTCGCCGCCAAGAACGTGGAGAAGGACCCGCCCGCCGAATCCGGCGGTGTCAGGGAGTCGCTCGCGGCCGTCGATCCGCTCGGGATCGTCCTGTTCGCCCTGTCCGTGGTGTGCCTGCTGCAGTTCCTCAACGACCTCCACCACCCCGCCTGGCCACTGAGCGCCGTCGCGCTCGTCACGCTCGCCGCGCTCATCTGGTGGGAACGGCGCACCGCCTCACCGCTGATCGACGTCCGATCCCTCGCCCGCAACCCGGCGCTGCGCCGGACCTACATACGCCAACTGCTCGTGGGCCTGGGGATGTACGCATCGATGTACTCCGTCACCCAGTGGCTGGAGGGCAGCGCCGGATACTCCTCCTTCCAGACCGGCTTGATCATGCTGCCGATGTCCGCGGTCAGCATGGTCCTGGCGCGCTTCGTCTCCACCCGCGGCTGGGTGCGCTGGCCGCTGCTGACCGGGACCCTCGCGCTGGTCGCGGGCGGACTGCTCATGCTCACAGCGCACGAGGGAAGCCCCCTGGCCCTGATCCTGCTGACGACCGGCATCCTCGGCTTCCCCAACGGCCTGTGCAACTTCGCGAACCAGACCACCCTGTTCGTCCAGACCTCCGTCGGCGAAGTCAGTGTCGCGGCAGGGCTGTTCCGCACCTTCGGCTACATCGGCGCAATCTTCTCCTCCAGCGTGATCTCCCTCAGCTTCGGCGACCACGTCACCGACGCCGGCTTCCACCGCATGGGCTGGATCGTCCTCGCCCTGGGAGCCCTCACCCTTCTGGCCACCCTCTTCGACCGCACCATCCCCGCCACCGTGGCCCGGGACAACGACTCCGACACCGCAACGGAAGGAACCCGGCGATGAGACTGCTCGCCATCCTCCTGTACCCGATCGGCCTGCTGCTGCGCCGCAAGCGCGCGGGCACCACGCACAGCATCCGCAACGCCCCCGAACTGGCCGCCGCCCGAACCGGCACGCTCAACCTCGCCTCGCCCGCCTTCACCCACGGCACGGCGATCCCGCCACGACACGCGACCATGGACCTCGGCCCCAACATCTCCCCGGCCCTGGTCTGGGAAGATCCGCCCGCAGGTACCCGGCAGATGCTTCTCGTGATGGAAGACACCGACACCCCCACGGCCAGTCCGGGAAGGCACATGGTCGCCTTCTTCGCACCCGACCCGCCCCGCATCGCCGAGGGCGAACTCACTGCGGACAACCGGCGATTCACCTATCTGCCCGACCACCGGGGACGTAGCGGCTACCAAGGACCCCGGCCGCTGCCCGGCCACGGCACCCACCACTACCACTTCCACCTCTACGCACTGGACACGGAGGCCGACCCCTCCACGGCGAACGACCTCGATGCCCTGCTGCCGCGGCTGGCCGGACACGTCCTGGCATCAGGCCACCTCGAAGGCACACTACGCGGATAGCCAGAAACGACGGCTATCGCCATGCCCCTCCGGCTATCCACGGCAGATGCCTGCTGGTCGACCGAGTACGGGCTGAGGCCAGGGGCCGCGAACCCGTGCGCCGGCCGCCGTTGGGCCGGACCACCGCGCCGTCGACCGCCAGTCGTCGGGAGAGGGTGGAGCGTGGTCTCCACCCCGAGGGCCCGGATATCCACCCGACGACCGACCCGGGGGCCGATGGCGGGGCCGGGCGTTGCGGCGAGGGTGGGTGCATGACAGCGAACATCGTGATCATGCAGTTGGCGATCCTGGCCGTGGTGCTGGAGTCGGATCTCGGCCGCCGTAAAATCGGCTGGTTCAGGGTGGGACGACCGGTCGTCGGCATCAGTCTCATCGTGCCGTTCTTCTTCACCTCGCTGCCCACCGGCGGCAACGACCTACTGCTGCAGGGGGCCAGCGCCCTTGCCGGGGCGACGCTGGGATTGTTCTCGGTCTGCCCGCTGCTGGTGTCCGTCGACTACCACCCGCAGTGGCGCCGCCGTTGGCCGCGCACCTCGTCAGCCCCGGCCAGGCCCGCTGCGGTCAGTACCTCGGGGGCCGGTTACGCGGCGGTCTGGATCGCTGTGACGGTCGCGCGGTTCGCCTTCGCCTACGGCGCCCAGCACATCTTCCCGGTGGGGCTGGGCATGTTCCTGGTACACCATCACCTGAGCGAGGCCGCCTTGACGAACGGCTTCATCTTCCTGTCCGTGAGCATGAGCCTGTTCCGCAGTCTGGGGCTGTGGACGCGGGGCCGCGCGCGCTTGGCCCGCGCCGGCACGGTTGCCGCCCCGGAACCGGTCGTGGGCGGTGCGGGTGCGACGGGCAGTGCACGATGATCCTCATATCACTGCGCACCGGGATCGTCCGGGGCGCTGGCGCACTGTGGGCGCCTTCTTCTGGCACACCGCAATGGAGTCCTTCCTGTCAATGAACACCGTCGACAGATTCAGACCGGCCGCGGACCATCCTGGCATCGGACTGAGCGGCATGATCCCCGACCCGCGGGCGCGCGCCGTGGGGATGCTGGCGGGACTGGGCGTGTCGCTTTGGGTCAATGTGGCTACGCTCCCCACCGGCTCGGGGGTCGTGACGGCTTTTGCCCTGGCTGTCGCCGCGTTGGCATGGCTCGTCCTGATCGCCGGCATCCGAGGTGCGCGGGTGGCCCCCGTCGTCGCGGTGATGTGCGCGGCCGGGGCGGTGATCGCTCTCACCGATACCAATGGGCTGATCTTCACCGGTGTCGCGGCGAGTACAGCCGCCGTCGCCTTCGATCCCGTCGCCGCCCTTGTGCTGGCAGCCGTCGGCCCTGTCGCCTCCTGCCTCGCGTCGATTCCCCAAGCGCCTTCCCCCGGCCGCCTGCTGACCACCGGCGCCGTGGCCCTGGCCGGGCTGGTTGCCGGTGCGAGCAGACGTGAGATCGCCCAGCGTGCCCGGCACAGCACACTGGTCGCCACTGAACGCAGGCGTACCGAACTCGCCCGTGCCGAGGCGGAACTGGCGGGCGAACGCAACCGCCTCGGCCGCGAGTTGCACGACGTGCTCGCCCACACGCTCGGCGCCCTCTCGATCCAGCTCACCGTGATCGACACCCTCGCCCGCAGCGACGTACCGAGGGAGAAGCTCATCACACAGATCGAGCTCGGTCACGAACTGGTCAGCACGGGTCTGGACGAGGCACGCCAAGCCGTCCACGCGCTGCGCGGCGGGAGCGAACCGCTGGCCGCGCAGCTCGACCGACTCTGTGCACTCCACCAGGCGGAATTCAAGCTGGACGGCACCCCGCAGGAGCTCGATGCCGACACCACGCTCGCGCTCTACCGGCTCACCCAGGAAGCATTGACCAACGCCGCCAGACACGCTCCCGGCACGCGCGTGAGCGTGCGCATCCGCTTCGGCGCCAGGGACGTGACCATAGAGGTGGGCAACACCAGACCCGCGCCAGGCACGGGCACGCCCGCGGCCTTGCCTGCCAGTGGCGGCGGGTTCGGCCTTCGAGGTATGAGGGAACGCGTCGAGCGGGCGGGGGGCGATCTTCGGGCCGGCTCCACTCCCGACGGCGGATGGCGCGTCGCCGCACGCGTCCCCCACCGGAGGGACAATCCTGGTAACAGCAGCGATGGGAGTGACCGATGACCCCCGCACCTGTCTCCGTCGTCATCGCGGACGATCACAGGGTCGTCCGCGAGGGCCTGGCCACCATCCTCGGCGCCGTCGACCAGGTCCGCGTCGTCGGGCTGGCCGCGGACGGTGCGCAGGCCGTCGATCTCGCCGCCCGGCACGAGGCCGACGTGGTGCTGATGGACCTTCACATGCCCGGCATGGACGGCGTCGAGGCCACACACCGGCTCAGGAGCGAGCGTCCGGCCACGGCCGTCGTGGTTCTCACCACCTATACCGACGACGACTCCATCCTCGCCGCTCTCGAAGCCGGCGCCACCGGCTACCTGACCAAGAACGCCTCTGCCGCGGACATCCACCGCGCCATCGAGGCCGCCGCCAGTGGTCACGCCATGCTCGACCCGATCGCCGCAGCCCGCCTGATCCACGCAAGCCGCCGCAACGACCCCGGCCACACCGCGAAGAGCTCCGCCCTCCCCGACGGCCTCACCGAACGCGAGGCCCAGGTACTGGGCCTGATCGCGCAGGGCCTGTCCAACTCGGAGATCGCCGCCAGGCTGTACCTGAGTCGCTCCACGGTGAAGACCCACGTCCATCAGATCTTCAGCAAGACCGGTAGCCGTGACCGCTCGCAGGCCATCGTGTACGCGCACCAGCACGGGCTCCATACCGAGGAGGATCCAGCCTGGCGCAGCGGTTGACAGGCGACGGCCGCCTCAGTCGGCCTCCTGCCGCGACAGCCGGGCCCGGTCGGTCTTTCCGTTGGAGGTGAGCGGAAACCGGTCGAAGACCCGGCACCGATCGGGCACGCGTGCCGGGTCCAGCAGCGTGCCGAGGTGACGCAGCACCTCGGTCGGCGTGAGCGTCGTGACCACGCAGAGCACCATGTCCCGGCGGTCGGTGGGGGGCAGCAGCACGGCATGGTCCACCCCTGGTATGTCGCGGGCGGCGGACTCGATCTCGGCGGCGCTGGTGCGCACACCGTGCCGCTTGAACATGTCGTCGCCACGACCGTGGAAGTAGAGGTAGCCGTCGCCGTCGAGGTGACCGAAGTCCCCGGTGTGCAGCCGCACCTCGCCGGTGTGCGGATCGGTCCGGAAGCGCGCGGCGGTCAGCTCGGGCGCCCGCCAGTACCCGGCCATCACGTGCGGTCCGCTGACCACGATCTCGCCCGCCTCGCCGGGTGCGGCGGGAACACCGTCCGCCGTCAGGATGCGGATGCGTGTGCCGTCGAGCGCCCGGCCCACCGAACCGGGCCTGCGCAGGTCGCCGTCGACCTCCAGTACGGAGATCCGCTTGCACTCGGTGGCTCCGTACATCAACTGGATGCCGGCGCCGGGAAAGTGCTCGCGTAGCCGGGCACGCACCGCCTGGGAGAGATCTTCACCGGTGTTGGTGAAGAGGCGGATCCGGCTCGGTCCGGCGTCGCGCCGGGCGCTGTGCAGGAGCATGGTCGCGAGTGAGGGCACCAACGGCACGACGGTGGCGCCGCGCTCCCGCGCGACGGCGGCCAGCCGCAGGTCCGCCGTCTGGGAGAGCAGCACCAGACGGGCCCCGGCCAGGGCGCACAGGAAGACCTGGTAGAGGCCGTAGTCGAAGGAGAGGGGTAAGCGGCACAGGACGATGTCGTCCGCCTGGTAACGCAGCCGCGCCGCGACGGCACGGGCCGCCCACAGCACCCTCTCGTGTGGCGAGACGACCCCTTTGGGTGCGGCGGTGCTGCCGGAGGTGTAGATCAGCAACGCGGTGTCCGCCGGGGCGACTTCGGCGCGCGGGTGCGTCATCGGGCCGCCCGGTCGCGTCGCCTCCGCCCAGACCTCCCGCAGGCTGCACGCCGTATCCGATGTCTCGTCGCTCCGGTCGCTGACGACCAGGCGGGGCTGGGCGTCCGCGACGACCTGGCCCAGTTGGTACGCCGTCGTCGCGGGGCCGAGCGGCACGAAGACCGCTCCCGCCCGCAGACAGCCGTAGAGCATGGCGACGAACTCGCGGCTCGCGCTCGCGCGCACCACCACACGGTCCCCGGCGGACACCCCCCGGCGGTGCAGCCACTGTGCGAACTGGCCGCTGTGGTAGGCGAGTTCGGCGTAGCTCCAGTCGCCGTGGTCATCGGTCACGGCGAGCTCGCCGCCGTGGGCGGCCGCCGCGTGGTCCAGCACGTCGACGACATGGCGCAGGGCCCGCCCCTGCCGTGTCCCGACGGTCACGGTGTCGGCTCCTGGGAGAGCTGTCGGCTCAGGACCGACCACAGGGTGCCGGCGGTGCGGAAGGTCTCGCGGTGGAGGCTGTCGTCGGGGAAGCGCACGTCGTATGCCTGTTCCAAGGTGCTCAGCAGCTCGACCGCGGCCATGGAGTCGATACCGAGGTCGACGAGCTCGGCATCGGGCGGCAGCGGCTCGTCGGGGGCGAGATAGGGCAGCGCAGCGCGCAGCAGTGCCTCGAACCGGTCATCCCAGGGCATCGTCTTCCCACTCCCTCTCGACGGGCACGCGTTTCAGTTCCAGGCGGGACGCGGAGACGACGCTCCTGCCGCGTACCACCAGCTCGGTCGGGGCGGGCCTGCTGAGGAAGCCGAGCAGGCCCGTGGTCAGGCCGTAGGCGCCGACGTTCGGGATGGCGATCCGGTCGCCCGGCCGCAGTCGCGGTACCGGCACCTCCCGGCCGAGCAGGTCGGCCGGAGTGCACAGCGGCCCGACGATACGGGCTGACGTCACGGCCGGGCCGGAGCCCTGGGCCGCGTCGCAGGCGTCGGCCGCCCGCGGGATGTCGACGGGCTCCACGGACAGGGGAAGCAACCTCCCCGTCCCGGAGAGCCCGCCGAGCGCGTTGACCCCCGCGTCGAGCACCACGAACTGCTTTCCCTTGCTGTTCTTGACCTCGGTGACGGTGCAGATCAGCGTGCCGCAGTCGGCGACGAGATGTCTGCCGGACTCGAAGGCGATCACGGGGGCTCCCGTGCGCCACGCCGGGAACAGCCGGTCGAGGTCCTGCCGGAGCGCCTGTGCCAGCCCGGAGTAGCCGGGCCGCCGGCCGGACTGCGTGTAGGGAGCGGCGAAGCCGCCGCCGAGGTCCAGCGTCCGCGGTGCCAACCCGTACTGGTCGCATACCGCGGCGGCGGTGCCGATGCTGCGACGGAGTTCCTGGATCAGGCTCGGTTCGTCGACGGCGTTGGTCATCGAGAACAGGTGGAGGCCGGTGAGGTCGAGCCGCGGACACCGCGCGGCCGTCGCGAGCGCGGGGCCGAGGAGTTCCAGGTCGATTCCGAACTGCGAGGGTGTACCGGTCATGTGCAGGCCGCCGGCCGGGGCCGCGCGCGCCCCGTTCACGCGCAGCAGCACACGCGGCCGGTGGTCGTCGACGGCCGCGATCCGGTCGAGTCGCCGCAGCTCGTGCGCCGATTCCACGGAGAAGTCGAGGACCCCGTGCCGCAGGGCGTGCGCGATCTCGCCGTCCGTCTTTCCGGGCCCCGTGTACAGGCATTCGGCGCCGCGGAACCCGGCACCGAGCGCGCAGGCCAGCTCTCCCACCGAGCTGATCTCCGCGCGGCAGCCGGCGGTCCGCAGTGCTCGTACGAGGTCCTCGTGCGGGTTGGCCTTGAGGGAGTAGTAGAGGAGGCTCGGTGCCGGAAGCGCCGCGCGCAGGTCGTCCACGGCGGCCGTCACCCGATCCAGGTCGTACACGTACAGCGGGCCGGGGTAGCACTGGGCCAGCCGCGCTTCCCATGCCGCGGCGTCGAGGTCAGCCATGCGCGTCGAAGCGGTCGCGCAGGGCCGACAGGAACGCCCAGTAGGGCGCGCTGCCGGGCTGCCGCCCGTCGAGGAGGTCCGCGAGCATGATGCGGTGCCGGGGCTCGGCCCGGCTCACCCGGACGCTGTTGGTGGCATCCGGTGCCGGGCAGGTCACCAGATGGCTGGTGCGGATGCCGTCGGCGTCGTTGAGGGACCGGGCCCAGGCAACGCACTTGATCTGCTGCACGTTCTCGACCACCAGTACATGGGCGGTGTCGACGCCCGCCAACGCCTCGATGACGGGATGGCGGTAGTGCGAGATGTTGGACCGGTAGTAGTCGTAGAGGTAGGTGAAACGGGTCCCCCGCGGATACGGGTTGTCGTCGACGAGGCGGTGCAGGCCGTCGAGGCCCGCCTGGGGAACGCGGTCGTGGTCCGCCGCGGTCTGCGCCTTGATGGTGGCCCATGCGGCCGGCTCACCGGTGCGTACGAAGGTCGCGTCGACGCGGCCCCGTGCCCAACGGGCCCCGAGGCCGGCGACGTACTCGGCGACCCGTTGCCAGTCCGCGGACCGCTCCTCGCCGCTGGGCACCAGGTGCGTTTCCTCGCCACTGCCGAGGAAGCTGACCATCGGCAGTCCGAGTGCCTCCGCCACCCGGAGCCCGATCAGGAGATCTGCCGCGACGGAGGCGGTGAGCCCGGATATCCGCCCTGACGAGTGGTCGATGCACGGCGAGGACAGCACACAGGTCGCGGCGCGCCAGTCGGCCGCTCCGAGGAGACCGACCACGGGCAGCCGTGTGCTGATCTCGTCGTCCGCCGGCCGCAGCCCGAGCCGTCTCAGGTGGCGCTCGCGGTCCGGGTACATGCCGTGCATCGCGTCGGAGACCCAGGCGAGTGGGCCGTAGGAACCCTGCACAGGGGGGTGGTTCATCCGGAAAGACCTCCGCCTCTCAGCTGCCGTAGGTCGCGGCGACATGGCGCGCGCCCCGTCCACGCTCGGACGCGGCCGTCCTGTGGCGGTCGAACCTGAGCCGCTCCCCGAGCAGGTCCCTGGTCGCCGCGCACACCGGCCAGGCCACGTCGACACGCGGGATCGCGCGCGAGGCCAGGGCGTCCTTGAGCGGCCCGCTGCCGCCGAGCAGGTCGTAGGTCGCGATACCGCTGCCGTGCCACCGGCGGTGCAGACCGATGGTGGTCAGGAACGCGCCGGGAGACAGCCTGGCGAAGGTCTCGGCGTAGGAACTCTGCATGCCGTAGACCACGTCGCCGACGCGCATCTCCAGGAAGTACGCGGCCGGTACGCCCCCGGCTGTCGCGAGGGTGAGCAGGCACTCGTCCCGTCTCAGCAGCGCGCGGTAGAACGCCAGCTCCCCTTCGTCGAGATGCGTGCCCGAGCGCGCTTTCCAGGATCGTCTCTCGATGTTCTCCACCACGTCGATCGCGGCGTCTTCACGCACCGTCGTCACCTCGAACTCCCGGTCCCAGCGCCGGACCCGGCGCCAGAACGTCCGGCCGAAATGCCGTTGCGCCCCGGTCAGCATGTCCGCACCGTCGTCATGCCAGTCGATGACCGGATTCGGCAGGCGCACCACCACTGCGGTGTCCGGTTGCTCTGCCAGGCGCTCGACGACGGGGGCGTCTCGTTCCGTCTCGTGCAGGTGGAAGGCCCTGGCGCCGATTCTCTCCACGGACCGGAGCAGCTGCGTGCGCAACATGTCCGCGTCACCGAAAGGCCCGCTGGCCAGAAAGGGCTCGCGCGGGATGAGCGTGCTGATGACACCGTTTCGCCGCTGCCGGAGGACGCCGACGGCCATACCGCCGTCCCCTTCGATGACCAACAGCGCCACCTCGTGCCGCCCGAGGGCTTCGATGCGCGCGGCGAGGGCGGCCGGCTGCCAGTACGGCAGGTGCGCGCCGCCCGACCACAGGTCGTTCACCGCGGACGAGCTCAACAGGCCGAGGATCTCCTCCTCGGTCACGAGCAGGCTCACTTTCATCGCATGCTCCCGCGGTCGTGTCAGGACAGCCAGCCGCTCAGGTCGACGATTTCGCGGGCGATCTCGTCGAGTTCGCGGTCCGCGTCGATCAGATGGTCCCCGATCGCGTTCCGGGCCATGATGTCGGTGAGTTCCTTCGCCCTGGCGAGATTGCGGGCGAGTCCCCGGCCGCGTTCCCTTTGGCGCATGCGGTCTTCCAGCGTTGCCTCGTCCACGTGCAGCCGGTAGACCGTGATGTCGGCGCCCGGCACCGCTTGTTCGATGAGCCGGGTGTCCTCGCGGTCTTCCACGATTCCGCTCAGGACGAGCCGGTCGGCGCCGGCCTCGCGGAAGTTGGCCCACACGGCTGCGAGGTTCTTGGCGCCGAGTGCCCGGTTGAAACGGTCGCGGGAGTCGGGAACGTAGCACCAACGGATGTTGTCCATGTCGATCAGGGCGTGGGCGACCTTGCGTTCCCGCAGGATTTCGCGGATCTCCCAGCAGGTGACGGTCTTGCCGGTGCCGGAAGGCCCGGTCACCACGATGACGGGCACATGTGCCATAGCGCTGCAGTTCCAATCGTCAATGCCATGAGGGGGGTGCCGTGACCTGCCCCGGCGGCTTAGGGGCACCTGTTGGTTCCGGCAACTGTGCGGTGTTCAGGGCCATTGCCGTCGCCAGTGTCAGGTTTTCGTCCACTTCCAGCAGGTGGAAGCGTCCTTGATCGTGCCGGAAGACCCGGTTGCGCTCCAGGGGCACGCCGAGCAGATGGCACAGCAACCAGCTGGACGGGCCGCCGTGCGAGACGACGAGCACCCGCTCGGCGCCGAGCGCCGCGGCTTCCCGCGCCACCGATCTCATCGCCGCGATCAAGCGCCGACTCGCCGCGCGTACCGACTCCTCTCCGGGAGGATCGACCAGATCGGTCGAGACGCGTGCCAGTGCCGTCTGCGCCGGCCCGATCCGCGCCGCGATCTGCGGCAGCGTGAGGCCCGCCAGGGAGGGGAACGAGCGCTCCCCCAGGTCCGTGTGCAGACGGGCGTCGAGACCGAGTCCGGCGCCCGCGAGGGTCCAGGTCTCCACCGCGCGGCGCAGCGGGGAACACCAGACGGCGTCGGGCGCGAAACGGCGCAGGACGGGACGCAGGGCGACGGCGTGCGTCCGCCCGCGCTCGGTCAGGACCCGGCGGTCGTCGGGCAGGTAGACCTCCGAGGAGCTGATCGCCGCGGTGTGCCGGAGGAAGGCGAGGATCACCCGGCCTCCTGGCGCACCGGCACGGACTGCTCCGCGAACACTTCGGTGAGGCACTGCACCACCTGGTGTGCTCCGCGGCTGCCCGTCCGGCCGAGCAGACCGCCCCAGTCCCGTACCGCACGGGAATGCTCGATGGCGGTGGCGATGTCCCGCTGCAGTCGGTGCCGCACCCAGGGGTGTGCCTGGCGTGCGGCGCGCTCGATCGCCCCGTAGACGACGGACAGGGCCGCGTGTTCACCCCGTGCGCGTACGGCGTCGACCTGCCGCGGATCGAGGACTTCCGACGGCCACGGCACCCGGCAGGCCGCCTCGACCGCCGCGGCGAAGCGGTCCCCGTTGAGGATCTGGCTGACGTTCTGCGGTGGGACGCAGACGGTGGGCAGGCGGCGCTGGCCGGCCTCCAGCAACGTGGTCAGGCCCGGCGAGGTCACCAGCAGCTGTGCCTGGTCGAGGAGGTCCAGGAACTCCTCGTGGGAGCGCGGGCCTGCGTTCACCGCGATACCGGTGGGGATGTCCCGCTCCGGAAGCACGGTGGTGTCGATGTTGCCGCAGATCTCCAGGGTGCGGAACCCGGCGTCGGACAGTGCCCGGACGGCCGGTTCCGCCACCAGCCCGGAGTAGGCGTTGGCACTGCCTTGGCTGAGGGGCGAGTGCAGCCCGCCGAAGTTGAGCACGGCCAGGCCGGGCGTACTCGCCCGGTGGGTGGGTGCCGGGGCGCTGAGGATCGCCTCGGTCCACGTCAGCCGCTCCACTGTGCGCAACTGCTCCCAGCAGGTCCGGGGAAGGGACTCGCACAGTTGGGCGCAGTAGCGGGCCACGCCGTGGGGAATCGTGTCGTGGTCGGTCCACAGGTAGGGCAGGCTGTCCACGAAGACCGTGGGGCAGCCCGCGGCGAGCAGGGCCGCGGCGAACTCCGCGTCCAGTACGACCAGGGCGGCGGTCACCTGGTGCCGTCGCAGCAGGTTCCGGAGTTCGCCGGTGCTGCTCGGCTGGTCGTACCACGTGTCCACGGGCAGCTTCGCGAGCAGGGATCGGCCGAGCACCGTGCCGACCCCGATGAGCCGCGGCGGGGGTGCGGTGCGGGCCGTGAGCTCGGTCAGGACGGCGTGCAGCTTTCCGGCGCTCCCCCAGCCGAAGTCGTGCCCGCAGAAGACGAGCGTGGGCCGGGGGGCGCCGGCCGGTGCCGGGACGTCCCGCCACGGCGCGGGGGCCGGCCTGTCTTCACCGGCCATGGTCAGGAACCTTCCGTGCCGGGTGCGGACGGCGCGGGTGTACGTCCGACGCACAGCATCATGTCCCCCCGGTCCAGCAGACGGGCGGGGGTGCGCAGATGGCGCAGGAGCGGATAGGTGGCTTTGGCCCAGCCGGGAGCGTCCGGGCACTCCGCGAGCGTCTCCGACAGCTCACGGGCCCGGTAGGCGGCGTCGCGTTCCTGGTGGCCGAAGGCGACGGTGGCGAATCCGGCGCGATGGAGCATGGCGCGCAGCGAGCGCCGGCCGAAGTAGGTGAGGTGGCTGGGGGGCGCGAGGAACTCCCAGGCGTGCAGTACGGGGGCGAATACTCTCCGGCTCACGGTGTGGACGAGTCCGTCGGCCCTCGGGGTCGAGATGAGCAGTACTCCGCCGGGGCGCAGGGCCCGCGCCGCCGCCCGGACGACGTGGAAGGGATTCACCATGTGTTCGAGGGAGCTGAGGATGGTCACCGCGTCGAATCGCCGGCCGAAGTCGATGTCGGGCAGGTCCCCTTGGTAGACCGTCAGCCCGTAGTGCTCGGTGGCGTAGGTGAGGGCGAGCCCGTCGATGTCCGACCCGGCGGCGTCGTATCCGCGGTCGCGCAGGAGTGCCGCGAAGTGCCCGTGGTCGCATCCGACGTCGAGGACGGACTGTCCGGGCGGGACGTGGGCAAGTACCGCTGCGACCGATGGTGCGTACTTGCTGCGGATCACCTCGGGCGAGTAGGGCTTCCATGTTCGTTTGTTGTAGTAGGCCCACATGTCCTGTGCGGTCGGCATGGGATCGACCCAGAGGAAGCCGCAGGCCAGGCACTCGGCGATGCGGAAGCCGCGCCGCCAGGTGGCCGGCCGGGTGCTCGCGGACCCGCATGCCTCACACGGGCGCACGTCCGAGTGCGCGGGATGGGCGGCGCGGACGAGCGCAGAGGCCTGCTCTCGGGTCAGGGGCGCCTCTCCGTTCCGCAGGCCGAGGTGCAGAGCGCCCGCGGAAGCCTTGTCGTCACCAGGGGTGCCGGCCGTGGGGTCGTCGACGGTCACGTGGCCTCCTGGTCGAAGATGGCGACCACTTTCCGGATGGCCTTGATCGTGTAGTCGATGTCCTCGTCGTCCAGCCCCGGCCCCATCTCGATGCAGATCTGCCGGGACAGCACGTCCCGCGCGACGGGCGCGGTGTTCCTGCCGTAGTCGGGACGGTGCTCCGCGGGCAGCGCCCGGTAGAGGGAGGGGCGCTGCTCACGGATCCAGTCGATGTCGAGCAGGTGCGGGTGGGAGGGGTCGCAGCCCACGTTCTCGGCGCGGACGGCGTCCACGATGGCGTTCCGGTGCGGAGCGAGCCGGGCCGGCAGCAAGGCGTTCTGCTTGAAGTACGCATGGGTGCTGCCGGGCGCCACCTCGGGGAACCGCAGTCCGAGGTCGTCGAGGCCCGCGCGCAGCAGCTCGGCGAGTGTGGTTCTGGTCCGCAATTCGGTGTCCAGTCTGGACAGTTGCCAGCGGCCGAGCACCGCCTGGATCTCCGTCATGTTGTAGCTGAAGCCCATTTCCCGGTAGTCGAACCAACCGGTGCCCTTACCCTTGTGCGCCAGTGCCCGCGCGGTGTCGGCGAACTGCTCGTCGTCGGTGATGACGATGCCGCCCTCGCCGACGGCGATGTGTTTGCGGCAGCAGAGGCTGAAGGCGGCGGCGAGACCGAACGTGCCGGTTTTCGTGCCGTCCCAGAGGGCGCCGTGCGCCTGGCCGCAGTCTTCGACGAGGGTGAGCCCATGCCGCCGTGCCAGAGTGGCCAGTTCGGTCATCGGGCAGGGCTGTCCGTACATGTGCACCGGCACGATCGCGCTCGTGCGGTCATTGATCTTGCGGGCGCAGTCGGCCGGATCCATCGCCCAGCAGACCGGGTCGATGTCGACGATCACGGGGACCAGACCGGCCTGGATCAGTGCGGACAGCGCCGATACGTAGGCGTTGGCGGGGACCAGTACTTCGCTGTGCTCGGGCAGTCGGGCGGCAAGGTAGGAGACGTGCAGGGCAGCGGTCCCCGAACTGACGGCGACGGCATGGCGCCTGCCGAACCACTCGGCGTAGGCCGCCTCGAATTCGGCGACTTTCGTGCCGCCGTAGAACCGGGCGAGCTGACCGCTGTCCAGGACGCGGAGGGCCTCTTCCTTGGCTGCCTCCCCGATGACCGGATCCGCCGCCTTCTTCGTCGCGCGGACCGGGGTGCCACCGTTGATGGCGAGCGTGCCGGAGTCCGGCCTGGTGTTCGTGGTCACAGTGATTCCTCGGGTGCGGCGGAAGCGGCCAATTCCCTCAGGACGTGGTTCATCGCTTTGGAACTCGGGTCGCACCGGGAGCAGGACCTGTTCGTGCCGGTGGCGCAGCGGTCCCGCAGGCTGTGGGCGTCCAGGCTGTTCCAGGCGTCCTGCGCGCGCCACCGCAGGACGTTTCCGAGCGGTGGATCGGCGTAGACGAGCATGTTGCACCCGAAGATGTCGCCGGTGTCGGCGCGCACGTACGCGGTGAAGGTCGGCACCGTGCAGGGCTCGGGCCCGGCGTCGAGGAAGGGGTCGTCGGCCGCGACCACTCGGGTCCCCGCCGAGGACATCCGTTCCCTCAGCCTCGGGATGAGTTCCTGCATGCGGGCCCGCTGCACCGCGCTGGGCCGGAGTGCGTCGTCGCCCCGGACGGGGATGAGGTGCCACCACGACGGCGGGTTGGGCTGCGTCCGGAGCGTTTCGCCCAGCGATGCGAGATCGTCCGCCCCCAGCGCCTGCAGCACCGTATTGACGCCGTAGGCCATCTTCGCTTCGTGGAGGTCCCCGATGGCCTCCATACAGCGGTCGAACAGACCTGGAGTGCCGCGTATCCGGTCGTGATTCTCTCGCAGCGCGTCGATGCTCAGCACCATTTCCCGGCATCCGCTGTCGATCAGGGCGCGGATTTTTCCGGGTCCGAGAATGCGCCCGTTGGAGATGACCGATACCCGGACGCCGTCCGCGGCAGCCTGGTGTACGAGTTCCGGCAGCTCGGCGAAGATCAGTGGTTCACCGCCGGTGAAGCGCACGGCGCGCGGCCGGAGAGACAGCACCGCCGACAGCACATTCCGGTAATGGGCGAGCGGCAGATCGGCTCTCGGTGCCAGCCAGCACTCACACATATTGCACCGGGCATTGCAGTTGTCGAACAGGCCGAAGTAGACCAGTTCCATGGAGGGTGGTGTGCCTAACGGAATTTGTGCGTCCACGTCTCGGCCCCCTGGCGCGAAGATCCTCTCAGCAGCGGGAAGAATTCTTTGCCGAACTCATCGGTCGCCGCTGCCGAATAGACACCGAGCCGACCGTAACATCGATTTCCGATCACCCGCAACGTCTCTTACTGGCCAACATCATCCGAGCCGTGGCCTTGACACGGACTTCGGTTCACTCGAAGCTTGCAGTCGACCCGTCATTTGCTGCAATGACGAGGAAAACTCGGGGGAACGCACGTGCGAAATTCATCACTCACTCTTCCGTGCCGAGCAGGACGCCGGGTATCGCGAGGCGGGACGCTGCCCCGGAAGGGGCCACGGCGCTCGCCACGCAGACGCCGTGAAGTCGCAGCACATGGGAGTGTCACGTTCCAGCCATAGGAGAAAACCTCCTGTCGCGGGTGTCGGAATCCGCGGGCGCCGGAATCGCCGGCGAACTGACGTCATGTGTACCGGACGGGGTCGTCGACGCCCGTGACACCGGAGAATCCGCCTCTGCCCCACCACCAAAAACCTCTACAACGGAGGGAACCTCTCGGTGAGCCACCCCGAATCGCTTCCCCGGTCCGCCGACGAACCACTGCACCCGGACGGGAGCAAGCCGCTGGTCTTCGTCGGTGGCCCCTTCAAAGGGCTGCTCGACCCGGAAACGGGGCTTCTTCCGGACCGGCATCGCGGCAACTACCGCGCTCTCATCGACCACTTCACCGGGCTGGGGTTCGAGGTGGACAACGCCCACCGCCGGGAATCCTGGGGGGCCGAGGTCATGGCCCCGGACGTGTGCACCCGGCTGGACTATCTCGCACTGCGCAAGGCCGTACTCTTCGTAGCGTATGCCGGAGACCCGCCCTCGCCGGGCACGATGGTGGAGATCGGCTGGATGTCGGCCATGGCCAAGCCCATGATCCTCCTCATCGAGCGAGGTCAGGAAGTGCCGCCACTCGTCGCGGGGGTGCACACCATCGCTCCGGTCCGATACGTCGACGTCGAGGATGGGGGCTTCGATCCGGACGAACTCGACCGCGTCACCACCGAGTTGCTCGGCCCGGTCATTCCGGCCGGCGGCCGAGCCGAGCTCGTGATGCCCCGCACCTGAGACCGGTAGCCGAACCGACGTACGCAGGGGTGTGGTTGTGCCGAGAGTTCTTCCCATGCTGGTGAAGTGGATCGAAAAGCAGATGGTCCACCACTCCCGCTTCGATGACAGCCCGTTCATCCCGGAATCGGCGTTCCCGTGGAGCCGTGGACTCGAAGGGAACTGGCGCGACGTCAGAGCCGAACTCGACGCCCTGCTGGAGCACCGTGAAGCGCTGCCCAACTTCCAGGACATCTCGACCGACCAACGCCGCATCACCGACGACGACCAGTGGAAGACCTATTTCTTCTACGGTTACGGGTTCCGGTTCGACGCCAACTGCGCACGGTGCCCGCGGACAGCTGAACTGCTGGCCCGGATACCCGGTCTGAAAACGGCCTTCTTCTCTATCCTCGGCCCGCACAAACACGTGCCACCGCACCGCGGCCCCTACAAGGGCGTGGTCCGCTATCATCTCGCGCTGAAGATCCCGTCGCCCGAGAACGCCTGCGGTATTCGCGTCGGCGGACAAGAGGCGCACTGGAGTGAGGGGACCGGGATGTTCTTCGACGACACCTACGTGCATGAAGCCTGGAACGGGACCGACGAGGACCGTGCCGTGCTGTTCATGGACGTCGTGCGGCCGATGGCCTTTCCGTACTCCCTGGTCAACAACATGGTGATCCAAGGGATCGCCCGGAGCCGGTTCGTCCAGGAGGCCAAGGGAAATCAGGACGCCTGGGAGCGGCGCTTCGCTCAGTTGCTGGAACGCAAGTAGCGGCCCCGCCCGGCCCGAGGAGAGGACGGTTCGTGGTGACACCAGGAAAGCAGGTTGCCCTACGCGCCCTGGAACCCGAGGACGCCGACGTGCTCTACACATGGTTCCAGGAGGAGTACTTCCGCGACATGTTCGGCTACCGCTACCCGGTGGGCCGCGGCGGCTGGCGGGACTGGATCGACAGGCACGGAAAACCCTCGTACCACGACGCGACCTTCATCCTCTGCTCGCCCGAGGACGGCGCCGCTCTCGGGCTCGGTGCGCTGCGCAATCCCGGCGCCGAGGACAGGTCGGCCGAGGTCTCACTGGCACTCGGCGACATCAGCAACCGAGGGCGTGGACTCGGCCGCGAAGCCGCCCTGCTGATGGCCGAATTCGGCTTCAACGTCATGGGACTGCGCCGCATCTACGCCTGGGTCCTCGCACAGAACCTGCCCGCGGCCGCCGCGTGTCAGGCGGCCGGCGCCGTCCAGGAAGGGATCGCGCGCAAGGCCAGGCTGGTCAACGGCACTCCGGTCGACGCAGTCCTCTACGGCGTCCTCGCCGAGGAGTTCGCCGAGCGGATGAGGGAGCTCCACCGGCAGTCGGACACCTCCCGGATCTGACCGTCGCGATGAGTGAGAACCCAGCCCCGGTGTCCGGCCCGGCCCAGGCTGGTACCCGTCCGGTCCGGACCCGGTTCGGCCGCGACTTCTGGCTGCTGTGGTTCGGGCAGGGAGTCTCCAGCGTGGGCTCGGCGGCCAGCGATCTGGCCTACCCCCTGCTCGTGCTGCAGCTCGGCGGGACCCCGTTCAAGGCGGGCCTCGTCGGGCTGGTGAGCACGGGTTCGCGACTGCTGCTGCGCCTGGTGGCAGGACTGGTGGTCGACGTCTGCTCCAGGAAGCGTGTTCTGATCTGGTGCGACGTCGGCCGGGCCGCCACGGCCGGCGGCCTTGCCGCGGCGGTCCTGACCGGAACGGCCGGCTACCCCCTTGTCCTGGGGGCGGCCTTCCTCGAAGGAGCGTTCTCGGTGTTCTTCTTCTCGGCGGAACGCGCGGTGCTCCCGTACCTCGTCCCCCGCGCGCGGCTGAGCGAGGCGATCGCGCACAACCAGGTCTACCTCCAGGCCGCGACCATCGCCGGAGCGCCCGTCGGCGGGTTTCTGTTCTCGCTGGGAGCGCCGGTGCCGTTCCTCGTCGACACCGGGTCCTACCTCGTGTCGCTCACCACCGTGCTGGGCATCACCACTCCCCTCTCCGGCGCGGAGCAGAAGGTGCGGCTGGCCACGTCGGAACTGTTCCAGGGCATGCGCTGGGTCTGGCGCGACCGGCCGGGCCGGGCGAGTCTGCTCTATCTCTGCGGCGTCAACGCGATCGTCGCGGCGATGCCGTTGGTCGTCATCGTCGGTCTGCGTACGGCCGGCGTCGCACCGGCGGTCATCGGGACACTGCTTGCATGCGGGGGTATCGGCGGGGCCGCCGGGGCGCTGGCCGTGCCGCGGCTGCGCGCGAAGTACCGTGACGGCACCCTGCTGGTCGCCCTGGGGTGGCTGTGGCCCGCGATGCTCGCGGTCCTCGCCGTCAGCTCGGCACCCTGGGCCGTGGCCATCGTGATCTTCTTACTTGCCACGACCATCGCCCCGACACAGAGCATCATCTTCGGCTATCAGACGGCGCACGCACCGGACGAGTTGCAGGGCCGCGTGCACTCGGCGGTGAATCTGCTCAGCAATGCCGTCACGCCGTTGGCGCCGGCGGCCGTGGGCGCACTGGTGACCTGGGGCGGCTACCCCGCGACCGGTGCGGCACTGGCCGTGGGCGCGCTCACGATGATGGCGTGCGCCACCGCGTCCCGTTCCATCCGACAGTTCTCCAACCGCTGAGGAGCACAGATGCCCCCCTACGACACGTTCGCACAAGCCTATGCCGGAGAGCTGGAGCACATACTGTCCCAGGGCGCCAAGGTCCCGTCCGTGCGGGACCCGCTGTCCAAGGCTTCCGGCTTCGGCGCTCAGGACAGGCCCTACCGTGAGCTGCTCGCCCACACCTTACGCATCGGCTCACCGCGGTCCTGCCTGGCCTTCACCCCCCTGCTGCCGGTCCACCTCCCCTACTGCTTCGGCCTGGCGGCATGGTCGCTGGACGGCAGGGACGATGTCGGCACACCCGCCTATTACCGCCGCGGTGCCTACGAATACTCCGACGACCAGCACACGTTGAGCGGGGCGTTCGGCCGGCGACTGCTCGCCTCGGCGTCGGGGAACCAGCTGGAAGCGATCATCGAGCGGATCCGGCGGGACCCGGCGCACCGCCGGACGTTCGCCGTCATCCTCGATCCCGCGGACCACTTCACACAGTCCCGCGAGCACCCCTGTGCCGCCGGTGTCCAACTCTTCCTGCGCGACGGCGCGCTCACCTGGATCACCGTGATGCGGGCGCAGCAGGCCCTGACCGTGCTGCCCTACGACGCCTTCTTGTTCATGGTGATGCACCAGGTCGCCGCGGCCCGGCTGGATGTCGCCTGCGGCCCCTACATCCACCAGTCCGGCACCTTTCATGTGTACGAGAACGAGATCGAGTTGGTCGGCAAGCTGATCTCACAACCGGTGACGCCGGTGGAGCTGCCCGCCCTGCCCAGCGGCCCGGACGACGTACGCGCCGCCGTACGCGAACTCGTGGACCTCGAACGCGGACTGCGTACGGCGGCCGACGCGGGTGACAGCGCGGCCGTGGACCGCTTCGCCGCCATGGAAGCGTCCTTCGCCTTCACCGAGGTCGCCAGGGCCTGCCTCACCACCTTCGCCTACCGCAAACTCGGCGACGCCGAGACCGTCGTCGACAGCCCCGCCGTCACCCCTGCGGTCACCGATCTCATGGCAGCGATCTGACGCGCGGAAGGAACGGAGGAGAGCAGTGGCCAGTCAACAAGGTCCCCCGCCGCACGGCTTCGTCACCGGTTCCGGCCGCTGCGGTACGACATCTCTCGCCGCGGCCCTCGACCGCACGGCCGTCTCCCCCGCGGGCACCCGCGTCCGGGCACGGCACGAGACACACGCGAGAGAGCTGGTCCGCCGTCTGCTCGCCGGTGACCAGGAAGGCGCCGTCGCCCTGCTGCACGGCATCGGACCCGGAATAGAGGTCTCGCCGTACCTGGTGTTCCTTGAGGACCGGCCGCTGCCCGGAGTGCCACTCGTCGCACTGTGCCGGGACGGCCGCAGAACCGTGGCCTCCGGGATGAACGACGGGTGGTACTACTGGACCGTGCGGCCACGCGACGCCCACTGGTCACGGCTGCAACCCGCCTTCCCCGGCGACCGTTTCGAGAAGTGCTGCCGCTTCTGGTCGTGGACCTACCGCAGGCTGCTGGACTGGGAAGCGCCGATCGTCCGCATGGAGGACATCCTCGCCCCCGGCCCGGAGCGGAACCGGCTGTGCGAAATGCTCGGGCTGGCGCCGCTGCCCGGTTCGCTGCCACGCAAGAACCACGATCGGTTCGGCAAGGCGAAGTTCGCCGTGCTCAACAGGCGGCGGGCGACCGGCCCGCAGGACTGGACACCGGCCATGCGCGCGACCTTCGAGACGCACTGCGGCGAGATGATGGACCTGCTCTATCCGGGCTGGCGCCACACCGGACGGGGCGGTGGTGCATGAGGACGCGGCCGGGTACCGGCCCCTGCGGGTAGACTCCCGGCATGTCGGGAGCCGCGGAGCACAGGGACGTCATCTCCGAGGACGAAGCGCGCAATCTCAACCGGCGCAGCTGGGACGAGCGCGCACTGCTCCATGGGCAGGACGCGTCGTACTACGACACGGAGAGGTTTCTCGCCGGCGGGAGCACGCTCCGGGCCCTGGACGTCGAACTGGCCGGGGACGTCGACGGACGTGACCTCCTCCATCTCCAGTGCCACTTCGGACTCGACAGCCTGAGCTGGTCCCGGCAAGGGGCCCGCGTCACCGGAGTGGACTTCTCACCGGTGGCGATCGGACGCGCACGGGAACTCGCCCGGCGCACCGGCCTGGCTGCCGACTTCGTCACCGCGGACGTTCTCGACCTGCCCGCGGACCTGACGGGGAGCTTCGACGTCGTATGGGCCTCCTACGGAGTGTTCGCCTGGATCGGAGACCTCCGGGCGTGGGCACGCAGCGCCGCACGGGCCCTGCGGCCGGGCGGCCGACTCGCCGTCGTCGATCTTCATCCGCTCGCGCGCATGATCGACCAACTAAGTCCCCTCGTGGTCGACTGCCCGTACGCCGACGACGGGCCGCACCACTACTCCAGCGCGACGAGCTACGCCGCCCCCGACAGGCCGCTGGAGAACCGGGAGACCGTCCAGTGGTCCCACTCCCTCGGCGAGGTGGTGTCCGCGTGCGCAGCCGCCGGTCTGCGGATCGACGCCGTGGAGGAACACCTGACGAGTGAACGCAACGACCGGGACGGCGTCCTCACCCGGGGGGCCGACGGGCTCTGGCGGCTGCAACTCTGGGAGTACCCCCTTCCGGTCCTCTTCAGCATGCGCGCCACGAAGCCGTAGGTGTCGCACCCGGCCGTTCGCCAGGACCCCGCCGGGTCCGCAGCCTCGCTCGCCGCCTTCATCGTCAGGTGCTTCGCGGCTCCGCAGGACCGCCCCTGCGCACGGGGCTTTACGGGGCCGGCAGTTCGTCCCGTTGTGTGGCCACCAATCCTCGGCGCGCGCGGCCCCGGATTACACGGGGCTGTTCCGCTCCGCCGCGCCCATGGGAGAACCATTGTGAAGGAATCTGTATACATCGGCAGCCATCCAGCTGCCAAACCTGATCTGCAACAGTTGCTGCACGAGGTGGCGCTGGGCGATCAGGAGGCTTTCGCCGCGGTCTACGACGCCGTGGCCGGATCCGTCCTGGGGGTCGCGCGGGCCGTTCTGCGTGATCAGGCGCAGTCGGAGGAAGTGGCGCAGGAGGTCCTGGTGGAGGTGTGGCGCACCGCTCCGCGCTACCGGCCGGAGCGCGGCACGGCCGTCAACTGGATCCTCACCCTCGCCCACCGGCGGGCCGTGGACCGGGTCCGCTCGGCGGAGGCCGCCGCCGCCCGCGATACCAAGGCCGCGCTGCTGGAGCATCAGCCCGCCTACGACGAGGTGACCGAGCAGGTCGAGACCCGGCTGGAGCGGGAGCAGGTGAGGCGCTGCCTGCGTACCCTGACCCAGTTGCAGCGCCAGTCGGTCACTCTCGCCTACTACCGGGGCCTGACCTACCGTGAGGTCGCCGAAGCACTGGCTCTGCCGCTCGGTACGGTGAAGACACGGCTGCGTGACGGGCTCATCCGGCTCCGCGACTGCCTGGGGGTGACCGCGTGACCACGACCGATCTGCACGCGCTGACCGGCGCGTACGCCGTGCACGCGCTGGACGGTGAGGAGCGTGCCGTCTTCGAGGGTCACCTGGCCGACTGCGATGCCTGCCGGCAGGAGGTCGCCGGGTTCACGGCCGCGGCCGGGCGCCTGGCCCTGGCCTCCACGGTGCGCGCGAGCCCCGTCATGCGCGAGGAGGTACTGCGGCGGATCACCACCGTGCGGCAGGTGCCGCCCGGTGCCGCGCCGCTGGAGCGGGTACGCCGTGGCGCGCTGCGCGGAGGGGGCCTGGCCCGGTGGGCGCTGGCCGCGAGTGTGGCCGCCGCCGTGTTCGGCGGAACCGCGGTGTGGCAGTACGAACGCGCCCAGAGCGCCGCGCACGAGGCCGCACGGGCGCAGCAGCGCGTCGAGGACCTGGCGGGGGTGCTGGCCGCGCCTGATGCCAGATCGCGTTCGGCGAAGGTGGCGGGCGGCGCGGGCACGCTGGTGGTCTCCGCCAGCCGGCACCGGGCCGTGTTCGTGGCCTCTCACATGGCCGCCCCTCCGCGGGGCAAGGTGTATCAGCTGTGGTTCGCCGACGGCGGGAAGATGCGCTCGGCCGGCCTGATGAACCCCGACCGCAGCGACCAGGCGGTCCTCATGCAGGGCTCGGTCGACGGCGCGTCCGGGGTCGGCATCACGGTGGAGCCGGCCGGTGGATCGGAACAGCCGACCTCGGCACCGGTCGCCCTGCTCGGCCTGCCGACATGAGGATGCGTGTGGGGAGCCCGCCCGCGGGACGGGCTCCCCACACGGATACGACCGGCCTTGGCGCGGTGGCCGGCCTTTCGACGAGGGGCATCCGCCAGGCCCTGCCGGTGGGGTGGCCGGCGGATGCCCCCGATGGGAGAACGCGCGCCGTCCGACTCGTTCCCGTCGAGGCGAGCGGGCGGGCGTGCGTCCTCGGCCCGTGGTGGGGTCAGCTCTTGGGCATCAGGACGGTGTCGATGATGTAGACGTTGGCGTTGGCGGTCTTGACGTTGCCGCAGACGACCTTGGCGGAGTCGTTGACGGCGAAGGACTCACCCGAGCCGGAGGTCACGACCTTCGACTTCTCCAGCGTGTCGAAGGAGCCGTTCTCCAGGTCATCGGGGGTGAGCTTCCGGCCGACGACGTGGTAGGTGAGGATCTTCGTCAGCTGGGCCTTGTCGTTCAGGACCTTGTCCAGGGTGGCCTTCGGGATCTTGTCGAAGGCGTCGTTGGTCGGCGCGAACACGGTGATGTTCCGCGCGTTGTTCAGGGTGTCGACCAGACCGGCCTTCTTCACCGCGGTCACCAGGGTCGACAGGGCCGGGTTGTTGGAGGCGGCGGTGGCGACGGGGTCCTCGGCCATGCCGTCGAACGAGCCGGCACCGTTCTTCGGCACGGAGGCGCAGGCCGGGCCGAACGGCTGGTCCATGCTGCTCGATGCCGTCGAGCCGCCCATGTCGTCGCTGCTTTGCGTGGTCCGAGCCGATGCCTTGGCCGAGGCATCGGACGTGCCCGAGTCGCTGCTGCCGTTGGAGCAGGCGGTCAGGGCCAGGGGAAGCACGGCGGCCGCGGCGAAGAGACCGGCGCTACGACGGATACGGGTGTTCATGAGGTTCTCCTGTTTGACGGTGCAGCGGGAGGCCGCTGCGCTTGTGGTGGTGCGGAACGGTGGTTCAGGAAGGGCACGAGGGGCCCTTGGAGGGGGAGGGTGATCACTCGACGGTCACGACGACGGAGTGCCATCCGGCGGCGCCGTCGGGGATCGTGCGGGTGCGCTTGTCGGTCTGCACCGTGCCGGTCCGGTCGGTGGCGCGGACGACGAGGGTGTGGCCGCCCTTCGTGGCCTGCCAGGGAAGCGACCACTGGCGCCAGGTGTCGCGCGTGTCCTCGGCGGCCAGATCGGCTTCTTGCCAGGAGCCGTCGTCGATGCGGACCTCGACCTTGTCGATGCCCCGGTGCTGGGCCCAGGCGACTCCGGCGATCATCACCGTGCCGGCCTTGGGCCGGGCGAACGGCTTGGGGGTGTCGATCCGCGAGGCGGTCTTGATCGGGGCCCTGCGGGCCCAGCCTCGCTTGACCCAGTAAGGATCGTAGGAGTCGAAGGTGGTGAGCTCGATGTCCTCGATCCACTTACAGGCCGAGACGAACCCGTACAGGCCCGGCACGACCATCCGGACGGGGAAACCGTGGTCGAAGGGAAGCGGCTCGCCGTTCATGCCGAGGGCCAGCATCGCGTCGCGGCCGTCCATGACGTCCTCGACCGGGCTGCCGATCGTCATGCCGTCCACCGACCGGGACACCAGCTGATCCGCCGGGCCTCCCCTGGACGGGGGCCTGATGCCGCACTCGGCCAGCAGGTCGGCCAGCCGTACCCCGATCCACCGGGCGTTGCCGACATACGGGCCGCCGACCTCGTTGGAGACACAGGTCAGGGTGATGTCCCGCTCGATCAGTTCACGGTGCAACAGGTCGTCGAAGGAGTAAGTGGTGGGGCGGCGAACGCCCTTGCCCTGGATACGCAGCCGCCAGTTGGTGGCGTCCACCCTGGGCACCACCAGCGCCGTGTCCACCCGGTAGAAATCCGCGTTGGGGGTGACGAAGGCACTGACGCCGGGGATTCGCAGTCCGGCCCTCTTGGGGATTGCCTGCGCCGGTGACCGGGGAGAAGGCAGCACGAGCTTGTTGCGGGAGGCGATCGCGCCCTGGCCACGCGAGGCGTTCAGTGACCGGCCGACCGCGCCGACCGCGGCAGAAGCCGCCGCGGCGGAGGCGGCAGCCAGGACGAATCCCCGCCGGTCCCAGCCGGCGGACGCGGACACGCCGTCACCGGCTTCCCCGGTCCCAGCCCCGGAAGCCGACGCTGGTGTCCGCACCATGGTCAGGCGCCCGGCGAGGACGTACAGCAGCAGTGCTCCAGCGAGGGCACCCGCGAGGGAGGGAAGCGCATCGGCGAGGCTGGTGGAGTCGGGCCGGCTGACGGCAGCCGCCACCCCGATACCCCCGAAGAGAAGGACCCCGGCGGATCCGGCCCGCCGAAACCGCACCGCCAGCGCGCCCAGTGCCAGAGCCAGCACGGCGAGCACAGCGAGGATGCCGAGCCGCAGCATGAGCTTGTCGTTGCTGCCGAAGTGACGGATCGCCCAGTCCTTGACCGCAGCGGGTGTCGCGTCGATGGCCGCCCCGCCCACCGCGATGACCGGGCTGGACTGCGGGCGCACCACCGCGGCGGCGAGTTCGGCCACCGCCAGCGCGGCGAAGCCGGCCAGCGCCCCGCTCAGCGCACCCAGCGCCACACGGGGCCGACCCGGCCGCCCTCGCTGATCCTTCTCTTCGTCCCTCACGGGGGGAATCCGGTTCTGCCCGCAGCGCGGATTGGTCCCGGACCTGATCAGGTGAGAAAAGATCCCGGACCAATCCGCCCTCGTATTCCGCTACGAATTACCGAGTTGGGCGTTGACGGTCTCCGCGGTCACTGCGGCGCGGGGGGCCGGGGACATGAGGCGGCCAAGGCGTGCGTGAAGATGATCAGGGGGTGCGCTCAGTGCGGTCGTCGTACTCTTCGCGGGCGGTGATGACTTCTTCGATGTGCAGCACGGACCACTCCGTGAGCGCTTTCAACGGTTCCCGCAGTGTCTGGCCGAGCGCGGTCAGCTCGTACTCCACGTGCGGCGGCACCTCTGGGTAGACGGTCCGGCTGACCAGTCCGTCGCGTTCCAGGGTGCGCAGCGTCTGGGTGAGCATCTTCTCGCTCACGCCCGCCAGCGCCTGCCGGAGCCGGCCGAACCGGGAGGTCCCGTTCCGGCCGAGTTCGCCCAGCACGAGGACCGCCCACTTGCTGCCGATCTGGTCGAGCAGGTCTCGCGACGGACAACCACGTTCGTACGGATCGAACGACGGTATGGGCCCGGTCACGCTATCGACAGAAGCCAAGCCGCTCACCTCGATGCTATCGGTCGGGTAAGTACCCTACCAAGAAGTGGCTACTCCCCATCGGAGAGTGTCCAGGTCATTCTGAGTTCCACCCCGCCGCGGACGGACCGCGGCTGGCGCGCGGGGCACGCGCGGAAGGAAGGAATGACCATCATGCCGATCGTCGTCACCGGAGCCACCGGCCAGCTGGGCAGGCTCACCATCGAGGCACTGCTGCGGCGCGGGATCCCGGCCGCGGACATCGTCGCGACCGGCCGGGACATCGCCCGGATCAAGGACCTGGCCGACCGAGGCATCACCGTACGCCGCGCCGACTTCGCGGACACCGACAGCCTGGCCGAGGCATTCGCGGGGGCGGACAGGCTGCTGCTGATCTCGGCCTCGGTCCCCGTGGGCGAGCGGGTCGCCAACCACCGCCGCGTGATCGACGCCGCGGCGTCCGCAGGCGTGTCGCTGGTGGCGTACACGAGCACGACGCACGCGGACACGGCCACGACCGTCATCGGTGCCACGCACGGCGAGACCGAGGAGTACCTGCGGGACCGCGGAATCCCCAGCGTGCTGCTGCGCAACGGCTGGTACCTGGAGAACTACACGAGCCAACTGCCGCAGATCCTGCAGAACGGCACCGTCGTCGGCGCCGCGGGCGAGGGGCGGATCAGCGCCGCGTCGCGCGCCGACTACGCCGAGGCCGCGGCGGTCGTCCTCACCACTGAGGGTCACACCGGCTCCGTGTACGAGCTCGGTGGCGACGAATCCTTCACCCTCACCGAACTCGCCGCCGCCATCTCCGCTGCGGCCGGAAAGCAGGTCACCTACGCCGACCTCCCGGTGCCCGACTTCGCCCGGATACTGGCCGGCGCGGGCCTGCCCGCCGAGCTGGCGGAGGTCCTCGCCGACGCCGACCGCGGCATGAGCCGCGGCGAGATGTACACCGACTCCGGCGACTTGCGCCGCCTGATCGGCCGCCCGCCCGTGACCCTGGCCGAGGCACTCGCGGTCGCCCTGCATCGCTGAGGTCGAACCTCTGGCCGCACTGCGCCAGGGCCCCCGGTCTTGTGCGCCAGACGGCGGTGTGCGAGGGTCCGTTCGCCGAAGGGGCCCTCATCCGCCCGTACGCCGGAAACTCCAGGGCCTGACGACGGGTGCGGGCGCGCACATCGATTGCGAGCCGATCACCCAGCTTCGCCGTTGCCTCGGTGCGTGCACCGGCGCGTTCCGCACCGGCGACGTCGTCTGCGTGCTGGCACCGCATCAGGCGACGTTCGCCCTGGGGTAGCGTTGCTGCTGGGTGGCGATCTCCTACCGGCGCTTGGGGCTATGCATGAGCCAGCAGTTGAACCTGGTGACACTGGGTGTCGGGGACTTGGAAGTCAGCCGCCAGTTCTACAGCCACGGCCTGGGCTGGACACCGCTGCTCGATCTGGACGAGATCGTCTTCTACCAGATCGGCAAGGGACTGGCCCTGGCCCTCTTTCCTCTGGCTGAACTCGGTGCCGACACCGGGCATCCGGCAACGGCCGGCACGTCCTTCACCCTCGCCCAGAACCTCGGCTCACCCGCCGAAGTCGACGAGGCCGTGCAGCGGGCCCGTGCGGCAGGAGCGACTGTCCTCAAAGAGCCGCAGCGCGCGGCGTTCGGCGGCTACCACGGCTACTTTGCCGACCTTGATGGCCACCGCTGGGAGGTGTGCCACAACCCCGGCTGGTCGGTCGCGGACGACGGCACCGTGACACTGACGGCCGTCGAGGCAGCCGACGCGGAGGATTGACCTCATCGAGCGCGACCCACACACCAGACCCGGCGACGGCCACGGCCCCGACATGATCCCGTCTCCCTGGTCCACCCCGCGCGCCGGAGCCCACCGCACGGTCGGGGTTGGACCAATACCTCGGCGGTAGGACGATCACGTCGTAGGCGTCGACGATTTCGGCCACCGCCGCGGCGAGCGGACGCGTCGGGTGGGGTGTACGGTCAGCCGCCCTGGCCGGCGCTGCCGACCGGGCCGACCGTCACCTTGGAGGTGGTTTCGTCCGTGACGGGCAGCGTGGCGGCGCCGGGCCACTTGAGGGTGACCGTCTTGGTCTCGTTCGGCGGCGTCACCAGCAGTCCGGTGATGCGGACGCCGGAGCCGCCCGTGTCGTTGGCCGGGTAGTGGATGCCGAAGGCGATCGACTGCCCGTTCTTCAGGATGGTCGAAGTGGCCTTCTCCCCCGTGCGCTTCGCGGACAGCGAGCCTTCCCTGAGCTGCAGGTCGACGCCGGCGTAGCCCGAGATCGTGCAGTCCCGGCCACCGTGGTTCTTCATCGTCACCGCGACGGTGCGATCCGGGTCGCCGTCGATGGTGTTGTCCGCCGCCGTGATCTCCAAGTCGTCGGTACGGCACCATGCGGTCTTGCCGGTGCCTGCCGCTCCGGATCCGCTGCCGGCGGCCGTGCCCTGCGCGGAGGAACCCTTGCCCGCCGAGCCGGCGCCGTCGGAGTCGTGCGTGCCACCGCCCTGACCGGAGCCGCTGCTCGCTCCCGCACCACCGTCCTGGGAAGAAGCGGTGGCCGCGGCCGACGGGTCGCTCTGCCCCGTCGTACCGCCGCCGTCGTTCTGACAGGCGGTGAGCGAGAGGCCCGCGGCGACAGCCAGAGCGGCGAAGGTGAGCTTGTGAACGCGCATCGTTTTTCCTCTGATCGGTTGGGGTCATCGGCCGCTCGGAACCGTCCCGCACACCTCCTCGTGAGTCGGCGGGAATCGGTACCGGCAAGCGCTTCTGATCAACAGGACCGCTCGTTCAGGACGAGCCGTTCCCCCGAACGCCCCTCGGATACAAGCCTGTTACGCACGCCGTGGCGCAACGCATGCCACCACTGGCCGCGCCGGCCCCTGCCGCCTGCCGGAAACCAGCTCCGACTGGGACAGACCCGTGACCCGGTGGATCTTGACCAGTGCCCCGAGCGCGGTGGCCACGACCAGCCTGCCAGGACGGACGCTCCGTGCTGGACACGACCGGTTCAGTGCGGTTCCGGCAGTCGTGCCATGCCGGTTCACCGGGTTCGCCCCGCTTCGCGCAAGGGGATGTCACGGGCCGTCAACTGGTCTGTCACAGCGGCACCTTGATTCGACTCGTATCGCAACGGCCGTCCGGAAGCAGGCATCCCCAAAGACGAACGACAGCGGCTCGCCAGTTCGAGCGGGCCGCACAAGACCACTTCGCAGGAGTGCACATGCGTGTCAAGAAGATCTCCGCCCTCGCCGTGATCGTCGCCGCGGCCGGCCTCTCGCTGACCGCGTGCGGCGGCAGCGACGGCTCGAACACGGCCGCACCGGACCGCACGCATGCTTCCGCGAGCAGTTCCACGGGCGGCCAGGACACCGCCGGCGCTTCCTCCGGCACTTCCAGCGACACCAGCGGCGGCAGGGGAACCACCGCCGGCGGGCTGAGCGATAACGGCACCGGCGCCGGCGGCGGCACAGGGAAGAAGGCCGCCGCCCGGACCGGGACCACCGCGTCGGGCGCCCCGTGCAAGACCGAGCACCTCGGCTTCAGCGCCGCCTCCGCAGGGATCAAGAACGAGATCGTCGTCAACCTGAAGAACAGCGGCTCCGCCACCTGCAGCATGCACGGTTTCCCCGGCGTCCAGCTCCTCGGTGCCGACGGTCTGGGCGACAAAGGCCCCGACGCCGCCCGCACCGACACCACCGCACCCACCGTCACCATCGCCCCCGGTGAGGAGACCCGCTTCCTCCTCCACTACATCCCCGACACCAGCGGCTCCGGCAAGACCTACACCAAGCTCGCCGTCACCCCGCCCAACGAAACCGTCCTCGACGTCATGGACCTCGACGGCCAAAACATCACCATCCCCGCCACCACCGGCAACGCCCCCGACGTCTACGTCGACCCCATCGGCTACCACACCGGCACCGGCAAGTGACTTCGCGGGGTGCGTCGGCCGGGAGCAGTTGGACGTCGCGCCGGCTGGCACGCGGGCTGGTGGTGGAGGTCGGCGTCGATGTCGCTCGCAGCGCCTCCGGCCGGCGGCGTCACCCCCACTCGCGGGCACCGCGCCCGGCCCGACCTGCTCCCCGCCGACGTCTCCCCCGTCTGACCACGCCGCTGCCCTGACGGCAGCGCGGCGGCGTCCGACTCGCGACCAGCTCAGCGACGCGCGCGAGCGTGGCGGCGGCGACCCGCATCGTGCATCCCGCCCCGTCTCGCGGCATCGATACCGCTGACCGAACCGGGTCTCCGCGGCCCGGTCGCCATCGGCGATGTCCGAGCCCGGCTTTCACCGCCGCAGAGGCAGGATCTCCGCGCCGAACACGCGGGCCACCGCGGCCTCCGGGACCGTGCGGTTGGTCGGCCGCGGGCTCTGCCGCCCGATGCGGACGGGGGTGGCGACCACGACCGCGACCGGCAGCGTCTCGTGCCGCTTGGCGGGGCGACCAGCGGCTCGCTCACCGACCGAGTGACATCGGTGGCGTCGACGATCTGACGTCCGGCTCCGATGGTGCTCCCCCGCGCCGGCCGGCGCGTACGGCGATGCCGTTCGGCTGCCCGTGCGTACTTGCGCCGCCATCCGAGTGGCCACCCGTGGCAGCTTCCGCAGCGCCCCGAGGACGAGCGGGTGCACTGAACGGCGTCCGCAGAGGGGGGCACAGTCGAGGAGACATCGCATGCGCGTTTCGCGCAGAATCGCAGAGAGCGCCGCGCTCTCGCTCCTGCTGGTGGGCATCTCGCCCGCCACCCCCAGGCCGCAGCGGCCGAGAACCGGAACGGCGTCACCTGCCCGACCCAGCACCGGGACACCGCGACGAGCAAGGCGCCGTCCCCGCAACTGCAGCCCTACCACGGCAATGACTGGCGCCTCGGCCCCAAGGTACTCCCCCGGACCGGCCCCATCGCGAGGATGCTGCGGGGCTACCGCCCGGAGGGACCCACCTCGCGGTACTGGTTCCTCGGGTGCTACTGGCAGACGAACCCGCAGAACGACCCGCAGGTCGGCGGCTGGTGGTACCCGGACAACAACGGGTTCGTGCTCCGCAACGGCCGCCCCGTGGAGCGGGCGCTGACGCTCCGGAAGGGGCAGTTGCTCGACCTCTTCGGCAGGGGGGACACGGGTCACTTCCTCGCACCGAAGGGCACGCCGTACGCCAAGCGCGCGATCCCTCCGAGCAACCTCGACGAGTACAACGCCTCCGACCCTTCGTTCAACTACCACCTCTACCAGGTCACCGCGGACTTCACGGTCGAGGCCGGTCCGGTGAGGCCCTGGTTCAACCAGCCCGGACTCGGCACCCAGTACTACACGAGCACCGTCGTCGGGGACCTGAAGGCCCAGGGGAAGCTGAAGGAGATCGCCGGCACATGACCGTGTGCCGGGAACCTCACCGGTGCCGGTGGTGACGGAACTCGGGACGCGACACGGGGCAGGCCGGGCCTGACGCCGGGCGTGGCCTGCCCTACGGGGACGACGGCCCCGGCTCACGACGCAGGACTGCGACGCCGGCCTGGCCCGGACGTCCCAGGAGCGGTCGGCCGTGAAGAGGACGGGCGTGGCGGGCCCGCGGGAGGCTCGGTGCAAGGTTGCGCAGGCGACATGCGGCGGGAGATGGTTGCAGTAAGACAATATTGACCAGCGCAGAGAGGCGGTTGGGTGCGCACGGTGCGCTCCCCTGCTTGTGATTCCTTCACCCGTCCCTCCCGCGCACGCGAGCGGCTCCGCCGCGCTCTCCGAAGCCGCGTGGCGCAGGGCCCCGTACCCGGCCCTGGTGATGGACCGGGCCGGCACGGTCATCGACGTCAACGACCGCGCCCGCCGTCTGCTCGACCACGACCGGGACGCGGCCCCATCGAGTCTCGTGGTGCCCATCTGGCTCGCGCGGGCGCATCAGGCGAGGACGGGCGCGGACCCCGGTTCCGGCGGCGCTCCTCCTGTCTCAGGGGTGATCGCCGAGCGCACTTTCGAGGCGCATTGCACCGTCGTCGGCGGCGCGGGGGAAGTCGTGTGGTCGCTCGTGGACAGCACCGACCTGCACCTGGCGCAGCGGGCCCTGGCTCAAGAGCGGGAGCGCGCGAACCTGCTCGCGCAGATCTCCAGCACGCTGCTGTCGTCATTGAACGTCGAGCGCTGCATGGAAGTGACCGCGCGGATGGCCGCTGATCACCTCGCGGACGCGGCCGTCATCGTCTCTCCCGCGCAGGGGCGACGGCACCCGCTCACCTACGCCCAGGCCGGAGGCGAGGTCACGCAGAGCACCGGCGCGATCGACCCGGCGGCCGTGCCGGGGCTGGCCGAGGCACTGCAGGGCTTCCCACCGGTACCGACCCGCTGGATCAGCCCCGCCGACATTCCCGGCTGGGCCATCCCGCCCGGTTTCACCGGCCCCATCGGTTCCGCGATCGTCACGCCACTGCCCGGCCACGGCGTCCCCGCCGGCGTGCTGATCCTGCTGCGCGCGAGTTCGCACACGGCGTTCAGTGACGGCGAGGAGGTCTTCGCACGGTTGTTCGCCGCCCGAGCGGGTACCGCGCTGTCCGCCGCCCGCCTCTACAGCGAGCAGGCCACCATCACCGCGGCGCTGATGCGTGATCTGCTGCCGCCGATGCTGGAGCGCGTGCACGGCGTCGACTACGCCGGCCGCTACCGGGCCGCCAACGACCACGAGCGCATCGGCGGCGACTTCTACGACGTCCACCCCGGAGCGGACCCCGCCCAGGAGACCTTCGTCGTACTCGGCGACGTGGCGGGCAAGGGCCTGGAGGCCGCTGTGCTGACGGGCAAGATCCGCAGCGTGCTGCAGGCTCTGCTGTCGCTGTCGGGGGACCACCAGCACATCCTCGCCCTGCTCAACGACGCGCTGCTCGCCTCGCACCACTCGCGGTTCGCCACGCTGGTCCTGGCCTCGGCACGGCGGCGGGCGGATCGGGTGCACCTGCGGCTGACCAGCGCCGGGCACATGCCCCCGCTGATCATCCGCAACGACGGGCGGGTGGAGGAGGCCGCCACTTCGGGGCGGCTGGTCGGAGCCCTGCCGCAGGTCGCTTCCACCACGGCGCACGCCGTTCTCGCTCCCGGCGAGACCTGCCTCCTCTACACCGACGGCATCACCGAAGCCCGCGGCGGACCGCTGCAGGACGAGTTCTTCGGCGAGCAACGCCTGAGACGGGCACTGGCCGAATGTGCCGGGATGCCCGCGGAAGCGGTCGTGGAGCGGGTGCAGATGCTGGCCGCCCAGTGGCTGGGCCACGCACGCCACGACGACATGGCCACTCTCGCCATCAGCGCGCCCAGGACCGGCCCCCTCACGCTCGTGCGCGGCGACGAGGACCGACAGCGGCATCGCGGCAGGAGCAACCCGTGAGCATCCCCCACCCCGCATGGGTGAGCGAACTGGGCGACCGGCTGTGGGCGGCTGCCTCCGCCGGCGACGAGTACACAGCCGTCGGCGTCATCGACGACGCTCTCGCCGCCGGCCGCGACAGGGAGACACTGCTGCTGGAGGTGATCGGCGCGGTCCAGGAGAAGGTCGGCGTCGAATGGGCCGCCAACCGCATGACCGTGGCGCAGGAACACGCGGCCACCGCCATCAACGAACGCGTCATCGGCGCCCTCGTCCACCGCGGCCGGACCTCGTCCAGCACCGCGCGCGGCCGGGTCACCGTCAGCTGCGTGGACGGCGAATGGCACGCCCTGCCCGCCCGCCTGGTGGCCGAAGTGCTGCGGCTGCGCGGCTGGCAGGTCGACTACCTCGGCGCGCAGACGCCCACCGCGCACCTGATCTCCCACCTGCACGCCACGAACCCGGACGCAGTGCTGTTGTCCAGTTCCCTGCCCACCCGCCTGCCCACCGCGCACACCGCCATCGCCGCGTGCCAGGCCGTAGGCGTCCCCGTGCTGGCCGGTGGACGCGCCTTCGGTACCGACGGCCGCTACGCCCGGTCCCTGGGCGCCGACCGCTGGGCGGCCGACGCCCGAGGCGCCGCCGCCGTGCTCGAAACGGGACTGAGGCGGCCTGATGCGACCGCCGCCCGTCAGACGGTGGACGACCTGCCGCACCTGGCCGACCAGGAGTACACGATGATTGCCCGCTCTCGCGGGCAGCTGATCGGACAGACCCTCGTCGACCTCGAAGACCGCTACCCTGCGATGCGCTCCTACCGCCACGACCAGCGCGAGCGCACCGCCGAGGACATCGCCCACATCGTCGACTTCCTCACCAGCACCCTCTACGTCGACGACTCCGAGCTGTTCACCTCGTTCGTGACGTGGACCGCCGACGTCCTGAACGCACGCGCCGTCCCCACCCGTTCACTGAGCACCGCACTGGCCGTCCTCAGCGAGCAGTTGCACGACTTCCCCCGCGCCACCGCCCAGCTCGAAGCCGCCCTCGTCCGCCTCGCCGACCCCGCGCCCGGACCAGGCACCCACGCATAGACTCCCGCGGCTCCTTCCGTATCGCCCTCGACCGCCGAACCGCCGCTTGGATCAGCCGGTCTTGTCAGCGAGCCGGTGGGGTGAGGGCGGTGCGGTCGAACGGGCCGCCATGTGAGGCGGCGTACGTGACCGCGTCGTTGACGGCGTCGAGGCCGAACGACCGGACCCGTTCGGGGGCGAGGTCCAGGGCGCTCGAGGCGAGGAGCCGGATGATGCCGACGTTCGCCGTGCGCGGGTACATCCACTGGCCGCGCACGGTGATCGAGTTGCGCATCATCCATCGGTACGGGAGTGCGAGGTCGTCGCCGCCGAGCATGCCGACGCCGCCCATGAGGACGACGCGGCCGTATTCGCGCACGGTCATGGCTGCCGTGCGCGCTGCCGAGCCGGGTGCGCTCGGTGGCAGCAGGTCGATCACCATGTCGATCGGGCCGTCGGCTGCCGCGGACATCGCCGCGCGGTCGCCGGCCTCGTCCCCGGTGAGCGGGACCGGGCGCACGAGCGGACCGAACCGGTCGGCGAGGAGGTCGAGCGCGGTCCGGTTGCGGCCCGGAGCGACCACGCGGCCCGCCCCCATGGCGAGTGCGACCGCGACCGCGCTGCTGCCGAGGTTGCCGGTGGCCCCGCTGACGAGCAGCGTCTCACCGGCCGCGAGCCCGCCGGCCAGCAGCCCGCCGTAGGGGATGACGTGCACGCCGAGCGCGGCCCAGCGGGCCGGGTCGTCCCCCGCCGCCGCGGGCAGCGGAAAGACGTTCTCCGTCGGGACCCGCATGAGCTCGGCGAACGAACCGTCGTGCAGGTACTCGGCGAGGCGCGCGCCGCCCTCCCCGCGGGAGCTCCAGCCCTGGAGCGTGATGTCGGGCGTCAGCGCGTCGTCCCGCGAGCGCACCGTCGAGTCGCACCACACCAGATCACCGGGGCGCAGCCGGGTGGCGTCCGGGCCCACGTGGACGATCCGTCCCACGCCGCCGATGCCGGGCACGACGGGAGGGACCAGGGGGTAGTTCCGCTCGCCGCTGAAGACCTCGGCTGCGTACGGGGCCACGCCGGCGGCGAGGACCTCGACCACCACCTCGCCGCCCCCGGCCTCGGGATCGGGAACCTCCCGCACCGTGAGCGGGGCACCGAACTGCGTCAGAACTGCTGCTCGCACGTGATGACCTCCGTGTTCGTCCGTGTTCACCGCACCCGAGACTAGGAACCCGGCGGGCATGCGGGAAGCGACGATCAGGCATCTGTGGTATGCACATTCCGCATGGACATCTCCAGCACAGGACTACGGGTCCTGCGGCAGATCGCCGAGTCCGGCAGCTTCACCGCGGCGGCCACCCGGCTCGGCTACACCCAGTCGGCGGTCTCACGCCAGGCCGCCTCCCTCGAACGAAGCGCCGGCACCGCCCTGTTCGAACGCCGCCCCGACGGAGTGCGGCTCACCCCCGCGGGTCTGGCTCTGCTGCGCCACGCTCGCACGATCCTGGACTGCCTGACGGCGGCCGAGCGCGACCTCACCGGCACCGTCCCGCAGACCGAACCGGTGCGGCTCGGACTGTTCCCGAGCGCGGGCACGGCCATCCTGCCTCTCTCACTCACCCGCCTCGCGGCGACCGACCCGCAGATCACGGTCACGACCACCGAGGGCACCACGCCCTCCCTGATCCGGGCGCTGCGCGCGGGCTCGATCGACCTCGCCGTGCTGACGTCCCGCCCGCCCCACCGACCCCTGGACGGCGAGTCCCCGCGCCTGCACGTCGAGACCATTGCCGACACCGAACTGGTCGTGGCGGTGCCCTCGACCGGAAAGTTCGCCGGCCGCACCGCGGTCCACGTCGACGAACTGGTCGACGCCCCGTGGATCGCCGCCCCGGCGTCGAGCGCCGAGCCACTGCTCGGCGTCTGGCCCGGCCTGCCCGGACGGGCGGACATCGTCCACTGCGCGCGCGACTGGCTGACGAAGCTTCAGCTGGTCGCCGGCGGCTTCGGGGTGACAACGGTGCCCTTGCGGCTCTCGCCCGTACTGCCGCCCGGAGTGAGCCTGCTGCACGTCGAAGGCGCGCCTCCCGAGATCCGCAGGGTTCTCGTGGCGCGCCTCCCCGGCCGCCCCACCCCAGCGATCGCGGCCGTCACCCGAGCAGTTGCCTCGACCACCTGACACGTCCTGGAGGCAGGCCGGTTCTTTCCCGGTATCGAGGAAAATCCGAGCCTCGGAGCGCTGCCCCGCGGGATCGACGACGATCGCAGGCAGTCGGATCAGGCCCGCTGCCAGGGTCGTTCGGCGAGCAGGACGCGGAACGCTCGGCCGGAGGAATCCGGCCGAGCGCCCCGCGGTGCCCCGGTGGGAGACGCTCGCTCAGGCGGGCACCGCTCCGGTCAGCAGTTGACGATGCTGTGGACCGAGGACCAGTTCCCGGTGGCGTCCCAGCTCGGCGCCGGGGGCGTCTTGTACACGAAGGCCCCGGTGGGCCCGTACATGTAGGCCACGGTGCCGTCACTCTGCTCGTTGTCCCACGACCCCGGCCCGGACCAGGTGCTGACGTAGTAGCGCTTGCAGCTGTACATGTCGAGTTCGGAGCCGGTGTAGTACGTCTTGCTGTACGCGCACATGTGCAGGTGGTCGGCCCCACCGCCGGCGCAGGGGTCGGAGAACGGGGCCGCCCCGGTCCCGGCCGTCAGGTCGCGCGGGTGCGCCTCGCCCGGCACCGCGAGGTAGAGCGTCGCGCCGTCCAGCTGGATCCGGTTGGGCGCCACCTGCTTCCCGCCCAGGGAGGCCAGGTCGCGGTTCACCTCGTCCTGGAGCGCGCCGGCCTGGGCCGCGGTCAGCCCCGCGGCCCGCGCCTGCGCCGTGAAACCGGCGGCCGAGTGGGGAGCCGCGGAGGCCGGGCTCCCCGCCAAGAGGGCCGAGAGCATCAGCAGCAGGCCCGTGGCCAGTAACGTCGTGATCTTCGTTCGCATCAGGGATCCCATCCTGTCGTCGGCTGTGAGGACGATGGGGCCGGCCCGCCTGGCGCGACTCGCACCGCCGGTGAGCTCGCACCCCACGACCACGGGTCTACCGGCGACGTCGTTGTCCTGTGTCGGACCCGAGGCGCAGGACAACAACCGCCTGACAACGGCCGCAGGGGGTGCGGGCGGGACCGGTGGCGGCCCGGAATCTCGCGGACGGGCGTCCGCGTCAGCGGCACACCTTCGGCAAGGGGGACGAGGGCACGAAGCGGTGCCATACCCGTGCGGTCAGGACACCGGTCGTGGCGGCGCAGACCCGGTGGACGGCGGCGTCCGGGTTCAGGGACGTCAGCTGAACGGTGTGGTCGTCGCCCGCGCTCGCGATGGTGCGGCCGTCGGGGCTCAGCACCGCCTGGTCGACCGGTCCGGTGTGGCCGCCGACAGGGCCGCCCGAAGCGGTGGGCGCGGTCGGGTCGGCGACGTCCCACAGCCGGATGGTGCCGTCGTCCCCGCTGCTGACGACGGTTCGCCCGTCGGGGCTGAACGCCACGGACAGCACGAAGCTGGTGTGCCCGGCCAGCGGTGCGGACAGGGCCGCGGGGTGGCGGCGGTCGCTGACGTCCCACAGGCGTACGGTGTGGTCGTCGTTGGCGGTGGCGACGGTGCGGCCGTCGGGGCTGAAGGCCACTGATCCGACGCCTCCGGTGTGCGCGGACAGCGGCGGGCACCACGAACGGGGGTGGGTGGGGTCGGTCACGTTCCACAGGCGGGTGGTGTCGTCGGCGCCGGCGCTTGCGAGGGTGTGGCCGTCGGGGCTGAAGGCCAGCGCTCGTACGGTGTTGCCGTGCGCGGTGATCGGGACGCCGAGCCGACGGGGGCGGGTGGGGTCGGTGACGTCCCACAGCCGCACCTCGTGGTCGTAGCCGGCGCTGGCCAGGATACGGCCGTCGGGGCTGAAGGCGACCGTGGTGACGGCGGCGTGGCCCGGATCGGTGGTCCGCTCGCTCAGCTCGTGCGCGCGGGCCGGGTCGGTGACGTCCCACAGTCGCAGCGTGCCATCGCGGCCGGCGCTGGCCAAGAGGCGGCCGTCGCGTTGGAAGGCGAGCTGGTTCACGGCGTTGGCGTTGCCGAGCAGCGGGGTGCCGATGGAGGTTGGCCGGCCGGGTGCGGCGGTGTTCCACAGCCGGATCGCGCCGTCGGTGGCGCCTGCCGCCAGGACGCGGCCGTCGGGGCTGAAGGCGACGGTGTTCTCGTAGCTGGGGGTGGGCAGTACGGTCCGGGGCAGGTCCCACAGCCGGACCGTGCTGTCGGCGCCGGCGCTGGCCAGAGAGTGGCCGTCGGGGCTGAAGGCGAGCCACCACACGTATCCGGTGTGGCCGGTCAGCGGCGGGCACAGCGCGATCGGGGCCGAGGGGTCGGTCACGTTCCAGAGGCGGACCGTCTGGTCGGCGCCCGCGGTGGCCACCACCCTCCCGTCAGGGCTGAAGGCCACCGCGTAGATCGTGTTCGTCGCCGCGCCGGGGACCTTGCCCAGGGCGACTGGCTCTGCCGGGTCGGAGACGTTCCAGAGCCGCAGGCTGAAGTCGTTCCCGGCGCTCGCCATGACATGGCCGTCCTTGCTGAAGGCGACCGCGTACACGGTGTCCGTATGGCCGTGCAGCGGCGAACCCCAGGGTTTCGGGTCCGCGGGGTCGGTGACGTTCCACAGCTGGATGGTGTGGTCGTGGCCGGCACTGGCCAGGGTGCGGCCGTCGGGGCTGAAGGTGGCTGAGGCGATGGGTCCCTTCTGGGCGCGGAGGGGCTTGCCGAGTTCGCTCGCGTGGGCGGGGTCGGTGATGTTCCACAGTCGCACGGTGCCGTCGTCGCCCGCGCTGGCCAGGGTGCGGCCGTCCGGGGCGTAGGAGACCGAGAAGACGATGCCCGCGTGTCCGCGCAATGCGGGCAACGCCGTCGGGTGGTCCGGGTCGGTGAGGTTCCACAGGCGTACGGTGTGGTCACGGCCCGCTCCGGCGAGGGTGTGGCCGTCGGGGCTGAAGGACAGCCACATGATGCCGCCGGCGCGCGCGTGGATCGGGTCGCCGAGCGACGCGGGGTGAGCGCGGTCGGTGACGTTCCACAGCCTGACGGTGTCGTCTTTGCCCGCGGTGGCCATCACATGGCCCAGCGGGCTGAAGGCGACGGCGTAGATCGTGGCGGTGTGCCCGGTCAGCGGGGTCGACAGCGGTGCGCTCTGGGTGCCCAGCAGGTCGGTCGACAGGCGGCTGGTGGGGTGGACGCGGTATCCGGCTGCGTCGAGGCGGGCGGCGAGCGACTGATCGGTGCCGTGTAACTGCTCGGCCTCGGCCTGCACTTCGCCCGAGACGGCGATGTCGCGTTCCGTCCGGGCGGTCGATCGCTGCTGGAAGGCGATTCCGGCCGCGACGACGGCGAGCACGGTCAGTAGGGAGAGCGCGGCCACTGCCGCGCGGCGGCGTCGAATCCCCCGGCCTTGGTGCCGGGCGGAGGCGGCCAGGAATTCCGTCGCTCGCCGGCTCAACCGCCCGCCGTGCGCGTGCGCTTGGGCCCACTCCTGAGCGACGGAGAGCCGGGAGCCGCGGTAAAGCGCGCTCGTGTCGCGGTTTTCGCGCTCCCAGGCCGTGGCGGCGTCGGTGAGCTGTTGCTGGATGAGCAAGCCGGCCCGGTCTTCGCTGATCCATCCGCTCAGTCTCGGCCATGCCTGGAGCAGTGCCTCGTGGGTGATTTCGACGCTGTCCGTGTCGAGGGTGACGAGTCTGGCGCGGGCCAGTGCGTCGACGACGGCTTCCGCACCGGGATCGATTTCATCCCTGGGCAGGCGGCGCTTGGAATCCTCGGTGCCGTCGTTGAGGGACACCAGGCGCAGGAAAATGCCTTGCACGAGGCGTTGCTCCGGCCCGGTGAAGCCGTTGTAGACGGTCTCGGCGGTGTTGGCCAGGGCGTGGGTGATGCCGCCGGCCGACTCGTAACCGCTCAGGGTCAGGGTATTGCCGCGTCTTCGCCGCCAGGTCTCACGCATCGCGTGGGAGACCAGGGGCAGGACGCCGGCCTGCCCCGTTGCCTCGGCCACCACGCGGGCGAGCAAGGGTCCTTCCACCGTGGACTCGGCCTGGACTGCGGGCTGGGTGATGGCCCGGCGCAGCTCATCCGTGGTCATCGGGCCGACAAGCAGGTGCGAGTCCTGGAGCGCATCCACGAGATCGGCGTGCTGTGAGCAAGCGGCGTAGAAATCCGCCCGCACGCCGAGGACGACGCGCGTCCGGCTGTTGGCCGCACCGGCAGCCGTGAGCAGCGAGGCGATGAAGGCGTTCCGTTCGTCCGCGTCCGCGCAGAGGGTGAAGATCTCCTCGAACTGGTCGACCACAAGGAGGAATTCGGTCTTCGGCGGCTGCTGTGCAAGAAGCTGGAGCACGGTCAGATGCAGCGCGCGGGGGTTGGTCCGCAGATCGTCGTGGAGGGCGACGGCGGAGGAGCCGGAGAGCGTGGCGAGCCGTGCCGCGCATTCCTCGAAGGGGTGCGGGCCAGGGGTGAGAACCAGTGCGGTCCACGGTGTCTCGCCGGCGGACACTCTCGGGATCAGGCCGGCCCGCAGGAGCGAGGACTTCCCGGAGCCCGAGGCGCCGAACACCGCGACGAACCTGTGGCCGCGGACGCGGCCTTCCAGGTCGTCGGTGAGCCGTTCGCGTCCGAAGAACCGGTCGGCGTCTGCGGCTTCGAAGGGGCTGAGTCCCGCGTAGGGGCAGTCGTCGTTCCCGTCAGCCGCGTCCGGGAGTTCATCGGCGCGGGCCAGATCGGCCGACAGGCGGTGCCAGCGCTGCTCCCATTCCGCCGTGTCGCCGCCGCACGCGCGGACGTAGGCGAGGGTGACCGGCAGGCTCGGCAGCTTACGGCCGGAGGCGGCGTCGGCGAGGGTGGTCGAGGAGTAGTGCGCGGCGCGGGCGAGCTTGCGGTACGGCGGGGCGCCTGCCTTGTCCCTCAGTTTCCTCAAGTCCGCGGCGAACCTGACCAGATGGGTGTCCTCGTCGTCCAACGGCCGCTCGCTGCGGGGCACGGTCGCCTCCTGCCTGTCCTCGCGGAGTGCTCATTGTGCGGAGCGTGTTGTCCGGCGTCCAGCGGCCGACAGCGGACAACGTCTCGTCCCTTACAAACGAGCCACCACCGCAGACGCGGCGGCGAAGGTCACACGGGGAAAAGGGACGCGCGACTATGAGCAACGACATGAAGCATTCCGCACGACTGCGGACGAGAAGGGCCGTACTCGGAGCCCTCGCGGCGGTACTCGTCTCCGGCGCGGTGCTGGCGGGCCCCACTGCGGCGTCGGCGGATTCGGCCGATATCAGGCTGGGGCAGTCCGACCTGAACGGGCTGGCGTACAACGCCGGCACCGTCGACGGAGTCAGCGGACCGCAGACCGAGGCAGCGGCCGAGTCCTTCCAGTCCGACCGGTGCCTGAGCGTCGACGGGATCATCGGCAGCCAGACGCTCGGCGAACTGGAGACCGTCGTCAAGGAGGTCCAGGGCAAGGCCGGGGTCAGCCAGGACGGCGACTACGGCAGCGGCACCGCCGCCGCGGTCAAGAACTACCAGAGCGCGCACCAGCTCACCGCCGACGGCATCGCCGGCCCGGACACCATGAAGTCGATGGGCATCACGCGGCTCGTCGCGAGCTGCCACACCGGCAGCGCCCAGCGCGACAAGATCGTCAGCGTGGCCAAGAGCCAGCTCGGCGTCCGCGCCGACTCCGGCAACTGCGTTCCCGGCAAGCCGTACAGCATCTGCGCGGACTGGTGCGCGGCCTTCGCCACCTGGGTCTGGCGGGACGCCGGAGAGAACATCCCGTTCATGACCTACGTGCCGAACGTGTACGACTGGGCGGTCAGCCACAACCGCTGGTACGGCACCAGCCTGCTGCACGACGCGCTTCCGGGCGACATGATCATTTTCGGTACCGCCACCAACCGCTACCACATCGGGATCGTCGACCACGTCAGCGGATCGACCGTCTACGTGATCTCGGGCAACACCTCCAACCCGAGCGACTCCAGCCAGATCGGCGTCTACGACAAGAGCTACCCGCTGTCCAGCTCCGTCTTCTACGGGCTGGTCCGGGCCTAGTACGACCAGCGTCGCCGGCATCACCGGCCTCACCGACGTCTCCACTCGCCTGCCGCCGGCGCCGCAGAGGCACACGACGTGCCTCCGCGGTGCCGGTCGACCCTGCGCCGACCTCCGAAACGGAGAACCACTGATGAACAGAACCCTGGCCGCCGCCGTCACACTCGGCCTCACCGTGCTGGTCGCATCGGCCGGTCTGCCGCACGACGTAGCCCGTGCCGCAGCGATCCCGGCACCGGCCCGTCCCTGGCACGAGGACGCCGACCACATGGGCTCCGGACTCATCGCCCGCATGCCGGCCAGGACCGTTCACGAGTCGGTCACCGCACCCGCGATCCCCGACGCCGCAGGAACGCTGAAGGGCCTGGACGTCAGCGCGTTCCAGGAGAACATCGACTGGGCGTCGGCGGCATCGAAAGGCGCGTCCTTCGCCTACGTCAAGGCGACCGAGGGCACCGACTACACCAGCGGCCAGTTCTCCCAGCAGTACAACGGATCCGCGGCGGCGGGCCTGATCCGCGGCGCCTACCACTTCGCCCTGCCCAACACCTCCGGCGGCAGCGCCCAAGCCGACTACTTCATCGCCCACGGCGGAGGCTGGTCCGACGACGGCAAGACCCTCCCCGGCGCGCTCGACATCGAGTACAACCCCTACGGAGCCACCTGCTACGGTCTCAGCCCAAGCGCGATGGTCTCCTGGATCACCGCCTTCAGCAACGAGTACCACACCAGGACCGGCCGCTACCCGATCGTCTACTCCACGCGGGACTGGTGGTCGACCTGCACCGGCGACTCCGCCACGCCCGGCCAGCACGACCCCCTGTGGATCGCCGACTACAGCGGATCGCCCACCCCGCTCCCCGGCGGCTGGAGCACCTACACCATCTGGCAGAACGCCGCCAGCGGCACCTTCCCCGGCGACCAGGACGTCTTCAACGGCACCACCACGGACCTCGAAACCTTCGCCCACGGCCCCTACACTCCGCCCCCGCCACCCCCTGGCAGCGGCTGGCCCATCGTCTCCCAGGGCGCCACCGGCCACAGCACGACAACCATCCAGTACCTGCTCGACGCCCACGGCTACACCCTCACCGTCGACGGCGACTTCGGTCCGGCGACGCGAAGTGCGGTCATCGCCTTCCAGACCGGCAAGGGCCTCACTGCCGACGGCATCGTCGGCCCCGACACCTGGGCGGCACTCGTCGTCACAGTGCGGGAGGGCGACAGCGGGCCGGCCGTGAAGGCCGTGCAGGACGAACTGACCGCACATGGCCACCCCGTCGACGTGGACGGCGACTTCGGCCCGGCGACGCGAAGTGCGGTCATCGCCTTCCAGACCAGCAGGAGCCTCACCGGCGACGGCATCGTCGGCCCCCACACCTGGGCAGCACTCGTCTCCTGACGGCAGGAGGCGCAGCCTCGGATGGTGCAGCCGCAGCCGCGCATCGGTAGTCGTCATGTCCTTCATACCCGCCCCGGCGATCACCGGCTCGTGACAGTCACTCCGATGAGCCCACAGCGATCGGCTCCGCGGTTTGTCAGGACGAGCACGGCGTCCCGGAGGCGGTCGACGGGCGGAATGCCCGTGGCGCCGGCAGGGCACGGCGGGCGACAGCCGAGTGGCGTCGATCAGCCCAGCGACGCAGTCGCCGCACGCAGGTCTTCCAAGGCCGCCAGTGCGTGTGGCGCGAGCCCTTCGGTGTCATCACGATCGCCTTCGGACCACTGGGCGTATCCCCGTTTGAACGCGAGGACTCCCAGCTCGGCCGCGAGGTGCGCGGTCGGGTCGGGGACGCCGCGGGCGACGAGCGCGGCGGTCATGGCGGCCGCGAGGCCGACGCTCTTGAGGGCGTCGCGCTCTTGCAGTTCGGTGCTGGCTGCCACGGCTGCCCTGAGGCGGGGGCCGAGTTCGCGGTTCGCCGGTCCCATGGCGCTCGACGCGCGCTCGAGACCGGCTGCCACCGCCTGGAGCGGGCTGGCGCTCGCGGGGGCCTCGGCGATGCCGTCGGCGAGCAGCCTGCTCAGCGTCTCCTGGCCGGCGACCAACAGCTCGCGCTTGTCGGAGAAGTGCCGGAAGAAGGTGCTCTTGGTGACGCCCGCGCGCTCGGCGATCTGCGTCACCGTGGTGGCGTCGTAGCCCTGCTCCGTGAACAGGTCGACGGCCGCAGCGACGAGTCGCTCGGGCGCCCCTGGTTGCCATCTAGCCATGAGACCAGGATAGGTGATGGGACACCTGTCCCATCACCATGTAGAGTCAGTGATGGGACAAGAGTCCCATCACTTTCAGGGAGAGCTCATGCATGTCTTCGTCACCGGCGGTACCGGCACCATCGGCTCCGCCGTCGTCGCCGAACTGCTCGGCAACGGCCACACCGTTCTCGCACTGGCTCGTTCGGACGGCTCCGCACACACCCTTGAGAGCGCCGGCGCCAAGGTGCTGCGCGGAGAACTGGCGGACCTCGACGTCCTGCGGTCGGGCGCGGCGCAGTGCGACGGTGTGATCAGTCTGGCGTTCGGACGCGACTACGGCAGTCCGGACGCGCTCGCGCGGGCCATCGCCGAGGAGAGCGCCGCTCTCACCGCGCTGGGGCAGGAACTCGTCGGCAGCGACCGCCCGATCGTCGCGGTCTCGGGCACACCCTGGGTGCCGGGACGCGCCTCTGTCGAGGCCGATCCGCTGCCGACCGACGGACCGGTGGGCGGTCGGGGCCGTTCGGTCAACGCGCTGCTGGACCTCGCCCCGCGCGGTGTGCGCAGCACGGCCGTCCGTATGCCGCGCACGGTCCACAACGAGGGCAAGGGGGGATTCGCCGGCCTGTTGGCCGATCGGGCGCACCGCACCGGGGTGGTCGGCTATCCGGGCGACGGCACCCAGCGCTGGCCGGCCGTGCACGCGCTCGACGCAGCGGTCCTGTTCCGCCTGGCCCTTGAGTCCGCGCCGGCCGGGACGGCCTGGCACGCCGTCGACGACGAGGGCGACGCGGTGCGGGACATCGCGACCGTCATCGGTCGGCGACTGGGCCTTCCGGTCGAGGAGGTCCCGCAGGACGACTTCGGCCCGTTCGGCCCGATTTTCGCCATGGACCAGCCGGCGTCCAGCGCCCACACCCGCGATGCCCTCGGGTGGCAGCCGACCCATCCCGGCCTCCTCGAGGACCTGGAGAACATCCAGCCCTGACGCACACCGGTTCGAGGGGACCGTCTGCGCTCAGCCGGCCGCCCGCAGCGGGCATCCGGTGCCGACTCGTTCGGCGAGCTCGGCCCGCAGGGCGGCAAGCTGCGCCATACGCGCGTCGATGACCTTGATCTTCTCCTTGAACAGCGCGGACAACGCCCCAGCGGTGTCGGGCGCGTTCCGCAGTTCCTCGCCGGTCCGCGCGATCTCGGCCAGGGAGAAGCCGAGCGCCTGTGCGGTGCGGACGTACTGCAGCCAGGGCACCGCCTCCGGCGGGAAATCGCGATAGCCGTTGGCCAGACGCCGCCCCGTGACGAGACCGATCTTCTCGTAGAAGCGGATGGTGTCCCTGGTCAGTCCCGCTTGCGCGGCCAGCTCCCCGATGCGCACGGCTCTCCTACGTCCTGGTGCACGACGCGCTGTCGAAGACCGGTGACGCGCTCGGGCTGGGCACGCTGCCCGCCCTCGACCCGATCGAGATCCTCTACGCGAATCTGATGGGCTCGGTGGTGGTCGTCTGGGCGCTGCTCCGGATCATCGGCCCGCTGCCGGTGCACGGACTGCTCGACGGCATCGCGCGCACGCTTTTCGCCGCGTGGCAGGCGTATGCGCTGGCACACGGTGCCCCGCGCTGGCTGTGGCTGTTCTTCGCCGCCGAGGCGGCCTTCGGCGTCGTCCAGCTTGTGCCGTGGTGGCGGGCTCGACGGACCGACCTCGTGGGCCCCTCTGCCGGACAACCGCTCGGCGACGCGGGCCGGTGATACCCGGACGAGTCTCGTGGCCGCCGACCCATTCGCCGGTGGTCTCGGCACTCCGCTTCAGGGCGTGTCCCCCGGCGCCGCCGCTCCCAGTGCGCTCAGGAGCAGTTCCAGTGCCGTCTCGAACGAGCTGCCCGCCATCAGGGGCAACTCCGCGCGTGCCGCGGCCAGGTGCGGGTGGTCGGTGTCGGGCAGTTCGGCGTAGGCGCCGGTCCAGGCACGGTCGTCGGCCTCGCGGCGCTCCGGCGGGAGCGCCAGGTGGGCGGCGTCGAGGGCCGCGTGGCCCAACACGGTGTCCACGAACGCCGAGTAGTGGCGCACGGCGTCGGCGTCGCCGAACCCGGCCCGGCGCAGCAGCCCGATCCCCGCGTCCACGGCCCTGATCTCGTGGGGCCGCCGCGTCACCCGGTACGCGGCGAGGGCGGCCACCCGCGGCTGCTCCCGGTAGCCGCGGTGGATCCGCAGCGCCATCTCGCGCAGCGCGTCCCGCCATGGCATGCGGTCGGGCTCGAACCCGGCCATCGCGTCGCCGATGATCCGGTCGGCGACGGCCAGCAGCAGATCGTCGGTGTCGTGGAAGTACCGGTACAGCGCGCTCGGATCGCAGCCGAGCGCGGCGCCCAGCCGCCGCACGCTCAGCGCGTCCGGGCCGTGCTGCCCGACGAGCCGCAGCGCGCAGTCGACGATCACGTCCTCGGACAGCAGCACCCCCGACCTGGTCGGTCTGCGCCGTCGCCGCTCCGCCGGAATCCGCCCATCCGTCACCGTACGCGCCCCTTCCCCGCCTCTGAACCGTGCCGTGAACGCCTTATGTCAACACCATTGACGCAACGTTGACAAGGCCGGTTTGATCGCAGCCTCCTCCCGCACCTCCCGTCCCCCGGTTCCAGGAGTCTGTCCATGAGAAGTGAACCTCCCGGCCTGCGGCGTTCCCTGGGTGTCCTCGACGGCATCGCCATCGCGGCCTCCAGCACGGCCGCCACCACGAGTATCGGCATCGGCATGGGCTCGCTCGCCGCGACCGTGGGCCTTCAGGCGCCGGCGATCCTGCTGGTGGCGTTCGTCCCGATCCTCGGCATCGCGACGGCGTACGCCCGGCTCAACCGGCAGGAGCGGAACATGGGCAGCGGCTACGTCTGGGTCGGTCGCTCGCTCGGTCCCTGGCTCGGCTTCCTCACCGGCTGGGTCACGCTGGTCGGCACCCTGATCTTCATGGCGTACACGAGCGCGGTGACCGGCTCGGTGTTCCTCCAGTTCGCGAACAAGGCCCACCTGCACTCGGTCGGCGGGCTGCGCCTCGACCCGAACTCGACGGCGCTGTCCACCGTGGCCGGCCTGGTGGTGCTGGCGGCCGTCACGGTCACCGCCGTCACCGGGGTGCGCAAGGCGACCCGGCTCCAGGCGTGGCTGCTGGGCTTCGAGTACGCGGTGCTGCTCGGCTTCTGCGGCTGGGCGCTGGCCACCGGCGCGCACGGTTTCTCCTGGTCGTGGCTGAACCCGTTCGCCGTGCACGACGGCACCGGCTTCGCCCGTGGGCTGGTCCTCGCGGTGTTCTTCTTCTGGGGCTGGGACGCGGCGTTCAGCGTCACCGAGGAGACCCACGACGTACGGGACGCGGGCCGCGGCGGATTCATCGCGCTGTTCACCATGCTGGCACTGTTCCTGTACGGGTCCGTGGCCTTCCAGCGCGAGATGTCGCTGCCCGAGCTCCTGGAGCAGGGACCGCAGGCGCTCACCTACCTCGGCGCGAAGCTCGCGGACGAGCCGTGGGCGAGCCTGCCGCTGCTGGCGCTGCTGTTCTCGGCGGTGGCGTCGCTGCAGTCCAGCGTGATCCCGACGGCGCGCGGGCTGCTGGCGATGGGCCGGGACCGCACGATGGGCCAGGTGTGGACGCGGGTCAGCCCGCGCTACGGCTCCCCGGCGGCCGGCACCGTCCTCGTCACGTCGATCTCTGCGGCCGTGGCGCTGCTGGCGCTCGCCATCCCCAGGCTGAACGAGATGATCCTCGCGGCCGTCAACTCGATCGGTCTCGTGGTCGCCCTGTACTACGGCCTGACCGCGCTCGCCTGCGCGGTGCGCTTCCGGGGCATGCTGCGCACCGCGCCCCGCGAGGCGCTGCGCGCGGTCGTCGCGCCCGGCGTGAGCGGGCTCGCGCTGCTGGGCATCGGCTGCTACCTCGGCCGGGACTACGCGACGATGAGCGACCACTTCGAACTCAGCCCGGACAACGGCTGGTTCATGCTGGCGGTGCCCGCCGCGATCGTGCTGTCGGGGCTCGTCATGGCGGCCGTCGCCAAATACCGCCGCCGCTCGCCGTACTTCGTCGCCGGACACGGCACCGATGCCGGCACCGACGCCGTCCCGCTGGTCGCGACCGAACCTTCATGACGCCCGTGGAGCCCGTGGAATTCGTAGCAGCCGGCACACCGGCAGCATCCGTAACAGCCATACTTAAGCCAGGAGTTGTCCTCATGTCCGACACCACTGCCGCCGATCTGGTCTTCACCGGTGGTCCGGTCCACACCGGTTCGCCGGCCCGGTCCCGTGCGACCACCGTGGCCGTGCGCGGCGAGCGGATCGTCGCCGTCGGGCACGACGACGTACGCGAGCTGATCGGGCCGCGCACCGAGGTCGTGGACCTGGCCGGCCGGCTGCTGGTGCCGGGCTTCCAGGACGCGCACGCGCACCCCGTCGGCGGCGGCCTGGAGATGGGCCAGTGCGACCTGAGCGGGGCGGCGACCCGAGCCGAGTACCGGGAGCGGATCGCCGCGTACGCCCGGACGCACGCCGCCGCCGAGTGGATCACCGGCGGCGGCTGGGCGATGGAGGCGTTCCCCGGCGGCCTGCCGACGGCGGCCGAACTGGACGACCTCGTGTCCGACCGGCCGGTCTACCTGGTCAACCGCGACCATCACGGCGCCTGGGTCAACTCCCGCGCCCTGGAGCGGGCGGGACTCGACGCCCGTACCCCCGACCCGTCCGACGGGCGGATCGAGCGGCACCCGGACGGCACCCCGACGGGCATGCTCCAGGAGGGAGCCGCCAACCTGGTGGGCCGTCTGGTCCCGCGGGTCACCCGCGAGGAACGGGTGGCAGGGCTGCTGCGCGCCCAGCAGCTGCTGCACTCGCTCGGCATCACCGCCTGGCAGGACGCCCTCCTCGGCGAGCACGCCAACCTCACCGACCCCACCGACGCGTACCTGGCCTGCGCCGAGGACGGATCCCTCACCGCGCGGGTCGTCGGCGCGCTGTGGTGGGACCGCGCGCGGGGCACCGAGCAGATCGAGGAGCTGCTGGCGCGGCGCGCGGCGGGCACCCGCGGCCGATTCCGCTCGACGACGGTGAAGATCATGCAGGACGGGGTCGCCGAGAACGGCACGGCGGCGCTGCTCGGTCCGTACCTGGACGGCTGCGGGTGCGTGTCCGACAACAGCGGGATCAGCTTCGTGCCGCCCGAGGACCTGAAGACGTACGTGACCGAGCTGGACGCCCACGGTTTCCAGGTGCACTTCCACGCGCTGGGCGACCGCGCGGTGCGGGAGGCGCTGGACGCGGTGGAGGCGGCCCGGCGGGCCAACGGCCGTACGGACACCCGGCCGCACCTGGCCCATCTCCAAGTGGTGCACCCGGACGACATCGGCCGGTTCCGTGAGCTGGGCGCGACGGCCAACCTCCAGCCGCTGTGGGCGGCGCACGAGCCGCAGATGGACGAGCTGACCATCCCGTTCCTGGGCGCTGAGCGGGCGTCGTGGCAGTACCCGTTCGGGGCGCTTATGCGGTCGGGGGCGACGCTCGCGGCGGGCAGCGACTGGCCGGTGAGCAGCCCGGATCCGCTCCAGGGCATGCACGTGGCGGTGAATCGGGTGGCACCGGAGGCGCCCGCGGGGACGCCGGTCTTCCTGCCCGGTGAGCGCATCGGACTGCACGACGCTCTGACCGCGTACACGGCCGGCAGCGCCTACGTGAACCACCTCGACCACGAGACGGGCACGGTCGCCGAGGGGTACCTGGCGGATCTGGTGGTGCTCGACCGCGATCCGTTCGCCGGGCCGCCCGAGGAGATCGGTGCGACGCGGGTGGAGCAGACCTTCGTGGGCGGCCGCCGGGTGTTCGGCTGAGTCAGGCGTCCATGGCACGGCGGAAGCCGCAGTTCCTGTCCGCGGTCGACGCGCGGCCACGCTCCGGGGCCGCCGCGCGGTGAGGCGGGAGGGGTACGGCGTTCCGTCACGCAGGCCGACGTGCCCGCGCCGGGTGTCCAGGCCGGCCGGGGCGTGGTCCGTCAGCCGGGAGTGAACCGCACCGGTGTCCCGGCCGGGGCCTGGGCGGCGGATGCCAGGCCGGGTTCCGTGACGACCCCGACCACCGGATACCCGCCGGTCGTCGGATGGTCGTTCAGGAAGACGACCGGGCGTCCGTCCGGGGGGACCTGCACCGACCCGAGCACCATGCCCTCGCTGGGCAGTTCACCGGGCCTCGCCCGCTCCAGCGGGGGCCCCTCGGTGCGCAGGCCGACGCGGTTGCTGTGCGGGGAGACGCGGTACGTCGCCGAGAAGAGGGTGCGCAGCGCGGCCGCGGTGAACCAGTCGGCGCGGGGTCCGGGGCACAGGGGCAGGACGAGTTCGGCGGGCGGGGCCGGCCAGGGTGCCGCGCCGGGCAGCGCCGTCCGCCCGGTGGGGGCGCCCAGGGGGAGGACGTCGCCGGCGCGCAGCGGCTGCGGGCCGAGCCCGGAGAGCAGGTCGGTCGAGCGGCTGCCGAGGACCGGTGCGACGGCGACACCGCCGGCGACGGCCACGTACGAGCGCACTCCCGCCGTCGCGGTTCCGGCGTCGAGGACCGCGCCCGCGGGGACGTGCACCGGCGTGCCCCAGGCGGCGGGGCGGCCGTCGACCGTCACAGGGCAGGGCGCGCCACCGACCACGACGGTGACGGCCCGGCCGGGACGCAGGGCGCAGCCGGTCACCGTGGTCTCCAGGGCGGCGGCGTCGGGGGCGTTGCCCAGCAGGCGGTTGGCGAGGCGCAGGGCGGGCGCGTCCAGCGCTCCGGAGCGGGGGACGCCCAGGTGGGCGTGGCCGGGCCGGCCCGCGTCCTGGACCGTGGTGAGGGCGCCGGGGCGTACGACGGTGAGGTCGGGGCTCATGCCGTCCCGTCCTCGGCGACGAACCGCACGCGGGTGCCGGGAGTGAGCAGCGCCGGTTCGTCCCGTGTGAGGTCCCACAGGCGGCCGGGGTCGGGCATCGTGCCGATCAGCTGCCAGCCGCCGGGGGTGGCGCGCGGGTACACGGCGGTGTAGGGGCCCGCGAGGCCGACCGCACCGGCCGGTACCCGAGTGCGGGGGGTGCTGCGGCGCGGCACGTGCAGGGTCTCGGGCAGGCCGGTGAGGTAGCCGAATCCGGGGGCGAATCCGCAGAAGCCGACGCGGTAGGTGTACGCGCGGTGCCGGGCTGCGACCTCCTGGACGCCGATCCCCCACAGGGCGGCCACCTCGGCCAGGTCGGGCCCGTCGTAGCGGACGGGTATCTCGGCCACTCCCCCGGTGTCGGCGGCCCGCGCGGGGACGTCCCAGTGGGCGAGGCGGCGGGCCAGCGCCGCGGGGTCGGATACGCCGTCGAGGAGAACGGTCCGCGCGCCGGGCACGATCTCCTCGACCGGCGGCAGGGTTCCGGCCGCGCGACGGCGCAGGAGTTCGGCGTGGAAGGCGGCGGTGCGCTCGGCGTCGGGCAGGTCGACGAGCAGGGCGTGCCGACCGGCGGTGCGCACGGTCAGGGGCTGCTCGCCGGTCATGCGAAGGCTCCGACCTCGACGCCCGCGCTCTCCAGCGCGGCGCGGACACGGGCCGCGATGAGGGCGGCGCCCGGAGTGTCGCCGTGCACGCACAGGGAGCGTGCGGTGACCGTGACACTCGTGCCGTCCACGGCCTCGACGACGCCGTCGACCGCGAAGGCGACCGCACGGCGCACCACGGCGTCCTCGTCGGTGATGACGGCGTTCTCCCGGCGGCGCGGCACGAGGGTGCCCTCCGGCGTGTAGGCACGGTCGGCGAACGCCTCGGACACGGCGGTGAGACCCGCCTCTTCCACGGCGGCGAGCAGGCGCGAGCCGGGCAGGCCGACCACGGGCAGGCCGCCTCCCGCGAGGACCACCCCGGCGACGACGGCGCCGGCTTGCTCGGCGTCGTGGACGGTGCGGTTGTAGAGGGCGCCGTGCGGTTTGACGTAGGCGACGTCGGTGCCTGCCGCCTGGGCGAAGACGCGCAGGGCACCGATCTGGTACGCCGTCTCCGCCGCCAGTTCGTCGCCGGGCACGTCCATGGCGCGCCGTCCGAAGCCGGCGAGGTCCCGGTAGGAGACCTGGGCCCCGATCCGCACTCCGCGCTCGGCGGCGAGGTCGCAGACGCGGCGCATCACCGAGGGGTCGCCGGCATGGAATCCGCAGGCGACGTTGGCGCTGGTGACGACCGACAGGAGGGCGTCGTCGTCGGTGAGGGCCCAGCGTCCGAAGCCTTCACCGAGGTCCGCGTTGAGATCGATCACGCATTGAACGTAGACGATTGTTGAACGATCCGACAAGGGGTTCCGCGGCCATTCGAACGCGGCGACGTGAGTTCACCCCTTGTTCGATCGTTCAACGATCACCTAGGGTCCGTGCATCCCCCCGGAACCGGAAACCCGGCTCCGCCCCTGCGGGGCACCCTGTCCCCAACGCCTGAAGAAGGCCGCGCATGATCGTTCTCCTCGGTGTGGTCGTGGTGATCCTCGGATTCGTCACACGCCGCAATCCCGTCCTGGTGGTGGGCGTCGCCGGTATCGTCACCGGGCTGCTCGGCAGGATGAGCCCGCTGGAGGTCCTCGCGGCCTTCGGCCGGTCCTTCGCCGACAGCCGCTCGGTCACCGTCTTCGCCGTCGTACTCCCCGTGATCGGCCTCCTGGAGCGCTACGGCCTCCGCGAGCAGGCCCGCAACCTGATAGGCCGTCTCGGCGGTCTCAGCGCCGGCCGCTTCCTCACCGTCTATCTGCTGGTCCGGCAGGTCACGGCGGCCTTCGGCCTCAACAGCATCGGCGGTCCCGCGCAGACCGTGCGGCCGCTCGTGGCGCCCATGGCCGAGGCGGCGGCCGAACGGACCACGGGCGCGGCGCTGCCCGAGCGGCTGCGCGAGAAGGTGCGCTCCTACGCGGCCTCGGCGGACACCGTCGGTGTCTTCTTCGGCGAGGACTGCTTCATCGCGATCGGCTCGATCCTCCTGATCACCGGCTTCGTCAACTCGACGTACCACCAAGAACTCGAACCGACCCAGCTGGCGCTGTGGGCGATTCCGCTCGCCGTCTGCGCCTTCCTCATCCACGGCGCCCGTCTGCTGCTCCTGGACCGGCGACTGGAGCGCGAGATGGCGCTCGCCGCCGCGGAGCACGACCTGCCGCTGCCGAAGGGAACCACCAAGTGATCAAGGTCGAATGGCTCTACTGGCTGGTGGGCCTCGTCTTCGTCGTCATGGCCGTGCAGATGGCGGCCGACCGCAGCAATCCGAAGCGGTGGACGTCCGCGGCGTTCTGGGGGCTGCTCGGCCTCACCTTCCCCTACGGCACCGGCGTCGCCAACGGTGAGGCGCACAACGGCGGCTGGACCCTGCCCGCCGAACCGCTCGGCGTGGCGGTCCTGGTGCTGATCGTGCTCGCCGGGTTCAACTTCCTCGGCAAGGGCGTCCCGGTGACCACCACCGCCGAGCAGCGCGAGGCCTCCGCGGCCCGGCTGGGCAGCCGGATCTTCATCCCGGCCCTGACGATCCCGCTGGTCGCGATCGTGTGCGCCTCCGTGCTCGACGACTCCGGGCTGTTCGAGACGGGCAAGGCCACGCTGATCGGTCTCGGCGTCGGATGCGTCGTCGCCCTCGTCGTCGCCATGCTCGTCACGGGTGAGAAGAAGCTCTCCGTGCCGCTGCACGCCGGCCGCTCGATGCTGGAGGCGATGGGCTCCGCGCTGCTGCTGCCCCAACTCCTCGCCGTCCTCGGGTCGATCTTCGCGCTGGCCGGTGTCGGCACCCAGGTCGGCAAGATCGTCCACGACGTGCTGCCGGACGACTCGAAGTACGTCGCGGTCGTCGCGTACTGCGTCGGCATGTTCCTGTTCACGGTGATCATGGGCAACGCGTTCGCCGCCTTCCCCGTGATGACCGCGGCGATCGGCTGGCCCGTCCTGATCGAGCAGATGCACGGAAACGAGGCCGCCGTCCTCGCCATCGGCATGCTGGCCGGTTTCGCCGGCACGCTGTGCACGCCGATGGCCGCCAACTTCAACATCGTCCCGGCCACCCTGCTCGAACTGAAGGACCAGTACGGGCCGATCAAGGCGCAGATCCCCACGGCACTGCCGCTCCTGGTCTGCTGCACCGTGATCATGGCGGTCTTCGCCTTCTGAGCCGCCCGGCCGGCACCGCCCCCGGCATGCTCGCGCCCGGCCCGTCCCACCGTCGCCCCCCCGTGAAGGAAGTCCCATGACCCGTGTGCTCGTCACCGGCTTCGCCCCCTTCGGCGGCGAGACAGTGAACCCCTCCTGGCAGGCGGCCTCCCTGCTGGCCGCCGAGCCGCCCGCCGGGCTCACGGTCACCGCCGCCGAACTCCCCTGCGCCTTCGCCACCTCCCTCGGCGCGCTGCGGGACGCCGTCCGCGCCAGCGCCCCCGACCTGGTCCTCTGCCTGGGCCAGGCGGGCGGCCGGCCGGCCGTCACCGTCGAACGCGTCGGCATCAACCTCGACGACGCCCGCATCCCCGACAACGACGGCGCGCGGCCGGTGGACGAACCGGTCGTGCCCGGCGGCCCCGCCGCCTACTTCTCCTCGCTGCCCGTCAAGGCCTGCGTCGCCGCCGTGCGCGCGGCCGGGGTCCCGGCCGCCGTGTCCCACACCGCCGGAACCTTCGTCTGCAACCACGTCGCCTACGGCCTCGGCCACCTGATCGCCACCGAGTTCCCGCACGTCCGCGGCGGTTTCGTGCACGTGCCCTGGGCACCCGAGCAGGTCACCGACGGCACCGCACCGGCCCTGGAGCCCGCCACCGTCGCCCGCGGCCTGCGCGCCCTGCTGGTCGCCGCCGCCACCACCCCGGCGGACCAGGACCTGAAGACCAGCGAGGGGGCCACCCACTGATGCCGCTCGCCTCCTACGCGGCACCCTTCGCCCGGCTCGCCCTCGCCAACATCACCCGCGAGTACCCCAACTCCCCCGCCCACCTGGTCACCTCGGCCGACGAGGACGTGCGGCCGAGCACCCTGCACCCCGCCTTCTACGGTGCCTACGACTGGCACTCGTCGGTCCACATGCACTGGCTGCTCGTACGCGTGCTGCGCCGCCACGGCGCGACGCCCGCGCTCGCCCGGACGGCGGCGTTCACCGAGGTGCTCGACCGGCACCTCGCCCCGGACGCCCTCGCCGTCGAAGCCGCCTACCTCCTGGAGCGGCCCTCCTTCGAGCGGCCGTACGGCTGGGCGTGGCTGGTCGCACTCGCCGCCGAATGCCGGGCGTACGGGGGCGCCGCCGGCGCACGCTGGAGCGAGGCGCTGGCACCCGCCGTCGCCGCCGTCGACCGGCTGCTGGCCGGCTGGCTGCCGAAGGCCACCTACCCGGTGCGCCATGGCAACCACCCCAACAGCGCCTTCGCGCTCGGTCTTCTCCTGGACGCCGGGGAACTGTCCGCCACGACGACCGAGGCCGTACGGGCACGCCTGCTGGCCTGGTTCGCCGAGGACCACGACGCTCCCGCGCACTGGGAGCCCTCGGGCCAGGACTTCCTGTCGCCCGCGCTGAGCGAGGCCGACGCGATGCGCCGGGTGCTCGGCGGGGAGCGGTTCGCGCAGTGGCTCGACCGTTTCCTGCCCGCGCTGCGGTCCGGCGCGCCCTGCCCGCTCCTGGACGTGCCCGTCGTCTCCGACCACGCCGATCCGCAGATCGGTCACCTGCTGGGCCTCGCCCTGAGCAGGGCCGCCGCGCTGCGGTCGATCGCCGGGGCGCTGCCGGCCGGTCCGGTCCGCAGCCGCCTGGCCGAGGCGGCCGACGCACACCTCGCCGTCGGCCTGCCCGCCGTGGAACGCGGCGACTTCACCACCGATCACTGGCTGGCCACCTTCGCCGTGCTCGCGCTGGACGTGCCGGACCCCGTCGAGCTCTGAAGGCGGCCAAACGGTCCGGGTGACCGCGTCCGGGGTGCCCCCGAGACCACACCCGTCGAACCTGAACCGATTCGGACCCGCAGCGGGTGAGGGCGGGCGGGGCGGCCCGGCGCGGTCCGCGCCGGGCCGCCCCCCCCACGCGGTGTTCACGTGCGACAGGAACGGGGGGGTTGGTTTCGGAT
>NZ_JBVJUC010000009.1:91288-120051 GCF_055605065.1 Streptomyces sp. NPDC037203 | reverse complement strand
TGGGAGAAGAGGTGGGGGGCAAGCACCTTCTCTGGTTGGGGGGGGGGGGGGGCGGGACCCCCTACCGCGTCCCCCCCGGCCCCCCCCCGCCCATGCGGTGTCAGCGTGCGACGGGAACGGGGGCGTGGGTTGCGGCGGGTGCCTCCTGCGGGACGGGCTCAGCCGGCACGGCGGCAGGAGCGGGGCCGGGGGCGTAGGGCATCTCGCCGCGCAGGACGGACCTGGCGCGGTCCTCGTCGAGCTCGCTTTCCCAGCGGGCGACGGCCAGGGTGGCGACGCCGTTGCCGACCAGGCTGGTCAGGGCGCGGGCTTCGGACATGAACCGGTCGACACCGAAGATCAGCGCGAGGGCGCCGACCGGGACGTGCGGGACTGTGCCGAGCGTGGCGGCCAAGGCGACGAAGCCGGAGCCGGTGACACCCGCGGCGCCCTTGGAGGTGAGCAGCATGACGACGAGCATGGCCAGCTGCTGGGTGAGGCTGAGATCGATGCCGAGGGCCTGGGCGAGGAAGACCGAGCCCATGGTCAGGTAGATGGCGGTGCCGTCGAGGTTGAAGGAGTATCCGGCGGGCAGCGTGATGCCGACGACCGGTTTCGAGGCGCCCATGTGCTGGAGCTTGGCCATCATGCGCGGCAGGACGGGCTCGGTGGACGAGGTGCCGAGGACGATCAGCAGCTCCTCCTTGATGTAACGCAGGAAGGGCAGCAGCCGCAGTCCGTTCAGGCGCATCACGGTCCCGAGGACGACCAGGACGAAGAGGAGGGAGGTCAGCCAGAACGAGCCGACCAGCAGGGCCAGGTGACGCAGGGTACCCAGGCCGTAGTGGCCGATGGTGAAGGCCATCGAGCCGAACGCGCCGACGGGGGCGAGCCGCATGATCCAGCGGATGAGCGTGAACAGGACCGTGGAGAACTTCTCGATGCCACGGGCGATGCTCGCACCGGCCTCCCCGCTGGCGTGCAGGCCGAAGCCGATGAGCACCGACACCAGCAGCACCGGCAGGATCTCGTTGCCGGTCAGGGCGCTGACCAGGGTGGCGGGGACGATGGCCAGCAGGAAAGCGGCGAAACCCTCGTGGGCCGTGGCCGCCTCCGGCGGCAGGCCCTTGCCGGACAGGGCCGAAGCGTCGACGTGCAGACCGCTGCCCGGCTGGACGACGTTGACGACGATCAGGCCGACCACCATGGCCACGGTGGTCAGCACCTCGAAGTAGACCAGAGCCTTCAGGCTCACCCGGCCGACCGCGCGGGCGTTGCCCATGGAGGCGATGCCGTGGACGACCGTGCAAAAGATGACCGGCGCGACGAACATCTTCACCAGTGCGATGAAGCCGTCGCCGAGCGGCTTCAGGTCGGCGCCGAAGGACGGCCACAGCCCGCCCACGGCGGCGCCGAGGAGGACGGCGATCAGGCACTGGACGTAGAGATGGGACAGCATCCGCCGGATGCGGCCCGGTGGTGGGGTGACGGTACCCGGAACGGCGTCGTTGCGGCTCATGCGGGGCGTCCTTCCAGGACGGGGACGAGGAGTTCGGCTCGGGCGATACGCCGGGCGGCGCGGTGCAGCAGCACCGTGGGGGACGCGCCGTCCGGTGCGGGAACGGCTCGGGTGGTGACCACGCCGGCGGGGGTGCCCAGGCGCAGCGTGCCGTCGGCGGTCTGCCGGGCGACGCGGTGGGCGAGGGTGCCAGGGGTGGCGGCGGCCGTGGCCAGGGCCACGGCGGAGGTCAGGCCGATCGCCGGGTGCGGGGCGTGCATGGAGACCATGCGCACGGCCAGGTCGTACTCGTCCTGGTCGACGAGGTTCCCCTGCGCGGTGCGATAGCGCGCAGGCCGGGCGACGATGCCCACCTTCGGCACCGCGTGACTGACCGGATCGTCCTCGCGGGCCAGGCCCATGGCCAGCGCCGCCTGGCGGCGCAGCAGCGTCAGCGCGGGGACCGCGGCGGCGAACGCGGTGAGGGACTCCGTGCCTTCAAGGCCGAACGCCTTGGCCTCGAACAGCGCGGCGGGCGCGCCGGCGTCCACCAGGGACGCCTCGACGGGACCGTCCGGGCCGGTCAGCTCGTCCAGTGCCCGGCCGGTCGGCAGTGCCCGGCCGGTCGTCGAGCCCGCCGGATCCTGGAACCCGAGCAGGACCGGCACGCCCGGCGCCGAGGTGCCCGGCACCCTGGCCGTGCCCTCCTCCGGGGCCACGCCCGCGGGGGTGGGGATCGTGCCGGTGAGGCGGGCCCCGGTGTTGACGTTGAGCATGCGGACCGTGGTGGTGCCCGAGGTGATCGGCACGAGATCGTGGTGGACGGCGTACAGGGCCACGGCGGTGGCGCAGTTGCCGCAGTTGCTGGCCCACTCCACGCGCTCGTCGCCGATCCCGACCTGTGCGAAGGCGTACTCGACATCCACACCCGGCCGGGTCGACGCCTGTACGACGGCGGCCTTGGAGGTGGTGGAGGAGGCGCCGCCGACGCCGTCGATCTGGCGGGGGTCGGCGGCGTTGAAGGCGGCGAGCAGGAGGGCGTCGGCGTCCACGCCCGTGGCGGCCACGTCGTGGTGGCCGAAGATCCAGCATTTGCTGGTTCCTCCGCGGATCATCTCGCCCTGCAGACGCAGCACAACCGACTCCTCACAGCCAGGGAAGGGGGGTCCACCGACGGTCTCGCCGTGCGTGGTGTCCTCCACGGTGGGTTACGGCTGCGTGAAGTACAATCTCGGAAATCTGCATGGCTATTAAGCTGGAGTGAACGGTGGAGGTAGCGGCATGCTCGACGTCCGGCGCATCCTGCTGTTCACGGAGGTCGCCCGGCGCGGCTCGGTGACCGCGACAGCTCGTGCCCTCAACTACACACCGTCAGCGGTATCGCAGCAGATCAGCCGGCTGGAAACGGAGGCGGGCCAGCCGCTGCTCGAACGCCACGCGCGGGGCGTCACCCTCACCGACGCCGGCCGGGCACTGGCCGCGCGGGGGCACCGGATCGAACGCGAACTGGAGGCCGCGCAGAACGAACTCGCCGACTACGCCGGCCTGCGGGCGGGCACCCTGCGCATCGGCACGTTCCCCACGGTCGGCGCCTCGCTCCTCCCGCAGGCCGTGATCGCTTTCCGTGACGCCCACCCCGACGTACGGCTGACCGTCCGCAGCGCCCGCATCGCCGGGCTGTGGACCATGCTGGAGAACCGGGAGATCGAGCTGTCGCTGATGTGGGACTACGACTGGAGCCGGATCGACCGGGAGGACATCGTCGTCACCCCGCTCCTCGACGACCCGCCGGCCCTTCTCGTCAGCGACCGCCATCCACTCGCCGACGGCGGCACCGCCTCACTCGCCGACTTCGCCCACGACCCCTGGATCACGCGCGCCGAACATCATCCGGTGGCCGAAGCCCTCGTCCGCGGCTGCCGCGCCGTCGGTTTCGAGCCCCACATCGTCTACGAGGCCCACGACTACCAGGAAGCCCAGGCCATGGTCGCCGCGGGCATCGGCGTCGCCCTGGCGCCCACCCTGGCCCTGGAGGGCATCCGACCCGGTGTCAGCGTCCTGCCCCTCCAACCGCCGGCCCCCATCCGCCGCATCCTCCTGGTGCGCATGGCCGACCACGCTCCCACCCCCGCCGCCCTGACCTTCGCCGGACTCCTCCGCGACACCGCCACGACTCGGGCCCTGTGACACGGAGTCACACCGCCTGCCACCGCGCAGGCGAGGTCGCAACGCGCTTGGCGCGGACGGGGGTTCGCGGATCACGAGCGGATCGCGCTCTCCGGCCGGACATCCCACTGCGCGGACGCCGCTTGACGCGGCGCTTCCCTCGCTGGCAGCCTCCCTGGCCATGAGACTGCCGGCCGATCGTCGACGTGCGCACGCCACGCTCGTGGTGCGGCGGCACGTCGACCTGTGCCGGCAGTCCAGCGCCCTCTGTCGCTGAGCCCGCAGAGCTTTTCGCCCCCCTGGGAACCGCTGATCACCAGCCTCCGGACAACCCCTGGTGATCCGGGACTTCCGTGCACGGGGGCTGTCTCGCACACCCCTTCCGTATCCCCTCGCCCACACACGGCCCGTGCACGACGGCGCTGTGAGGTGTGCGCGGTGGTGTGCCGCCCGCTGATCCGCGTCCCGTCACGAGGGCCGCCCGAACAAGGATGCCTCATGCCCGACATATCACGTGTTTCCCGTCGCGCCTTCGGTGGTCTGGTGGGCGGCGGTGCGCTCACCGCCGTCGCCGGACCCGCCGCCGCGGCGTCGTCCGCCGCGGCGTCGTCCGCCGCGGCGCAGGAAGCGGCCGAGCGACCCTTCCGGGCCAGGAGCGGGTACCGGCCCGGACGGCGGCCCAACTTCCTGTTCATCCTCGGCGACGACATGGGCTGGGCCGATCTCTCCTGCTACGGCGCCCCGCACATCCGCACCCCGAACCTCGACCGGCTGGCCCGCCAAGGCGTGCGCTTCACCGACGCCTACTCCGGCTCGGCGACCTGCTCCCCCACCCGGTTCAGCCTCTACACCGGCCGCTATCCCGGCCGCACCAAGGGCGGGCTGGCCGAGCCCATCGGCAGCAGAACGCAGGGTCTCGACCCGCACCACCCCACCATCGCCTCGCTGTTGAAGCGGGCCGGATACGCGACCGCGCTGATCGGCAAGTGGCACTGCGGCTGGCTTCCGGACTACAGCCCCACCAAGTCCGGTTGGGACGAGTTCTTCGGCAACTTCGGCGGCGCGCTGGAGTACTTCTCGAAACTCGGCCAGCTCGGCGACTACGACCTGTACGAAGGGGATGCCACCTACAAGGACCTGCGCTACTACACCACCGTCCTGACCGAGCGGGCGGTGGACTACGTGGGCCGCCGGCACGACCGACCCTGGCTGCTGAACCTCAACTTCACCACCCCGCACTGGCCGTGGCTGACCGAGGACGACGAGGAGACGGCCGCGGGGATCGCCGCGAAGATCCGCGCGGGGGACGTCCTCGGCGCCCTCCAGCACACCGACGGCGGCTCGGTGGAGAAGTACAGGGACATGGTGGAGAACCTGGACGCGTCGATCGGCGAGGTGCTCGCCGCGCTACGCCGCTCCGGGCAGGAGGAGAACACCGTCGTCGTCTTCGCCAGCGACAACGGCGGCGAGCGCTTCTCGTACCAGTGGCCGCTCAGCGGCGGCAAGTCCGAACTGCTGGAGGGCGGCATCCGGGTGCCCACCGTGCTGCGCTGGCCGGCCGCCGTGGACGGTCACCAGGTCAGTCACGAACCCGTCTACTCCCCCGACTGGACCGCCACCCTGCTGGAACTGGGCGGAGCCCGGCCGGACCCGGAGTACCCGCTGGACGGGCACAGCCTCGCCGGATATCTGCTGCGCGGGGAGGACGTCCCGCAACGGGACCTGTTCTGGCGGGTGCGCGGCAACCGCGCGCTGCGGCGCGGCGGCTGGAAGTACTACCAGGACGCCCAGGGCAGGGACCACTTGTACGACCTCGCCGCGGACGCCCGCGAGCAGGCCGACCTCGCCGCCGACCGGCCCGCGCTGCTGGCCGAACTCAAGTCGGCCTGGGAGCGGATCGACGGCGGACTCCTGCCGTACCCGGCGGCCTGACCGGGCGGCCGGGAGACGGAACGCGACGCGGCGCGCCGGGCTTCCGCATGCCCGCCGCGGCCACCTTTCACCTTCCTGAAACGTGATCGCCGTGTTCGCACCGAGAACGCCTTCTACCGTGGAAGCGCAGCACGCCCGGCCACTGTCGTCCGCAGGCAGCGCAGAACCCGCCCGCGTACGACAGGAGGCCCCCGTGTCCCGGCCCGCCGCACCCCTCTGGCTCGCTCACGCCCTGCGCGCCCAGCGCGGTCCCGTGCCCTGGAGCGCGGTGGCCCGAGGCGCACTCGCCGCCGGGCCGCTGCTGCTCGCCGGCGTCGGTACGGGACACACCGCCCCCGGTGTCCTCGCCGCCATCGCCGCGATGCTCGCCGGCATCAACGACCGGCCCGGCAGCCGCCGGACCTCGGTCGAGCGGCTCGGGGTGCCCGCGCTCGCGGGAGCGCTCGGGCTGCTCGCGGGGACGTACGCGGGGCGGGAACTGGCCGCCGTGCCGCTGACCCTGGTGCTCACCCTGCTCGGGCTGGTCGCCGGGAGCATCAGCGCGGTCGGGGCCGTCGCGTCCGCCGCGGGAACGCAACTGCTCGTCGGCGCCGCGCTCGGCGCCGGGATGCCGGCCGCCGAGAGCGGCTGGCAACGGGCGCTCGCCTTCCTCGCCGGGGCCGGCTGGCTGCTCGTGCTGCGGCTCGCTCTGCCCACGCCCGGTTCGTTCGCCGGGGACTTCCGGTTCGACGGGGAGAGGAAGGCGGTGGCCGGGGTGTACGACGCCGTCGCCGCGCTCCTCGACGCCGTCGGCGGTGAACGGGCCACCGCGCGGCGGGCCGCGCTCACCGCCGCCCTCGACCATGCCCAGGACGCCCTCGCCGGACCCCGGCTGCGCCGGTACGCAAGCTCGGCCACCGAGCGCCGGCTGCACGCGCAGTTCGCGGCCGCGCTACCCCTCGCCGAGGCCGCCACCGCCCTGTTCTGGTCGGGGGAGCCGGTCTCCGCGCGGGCCTCGGAAGGGCCCCGGCGGCTCGCCGCCGCCGTCCGCGGCAACACCGGCCCCGGCCCGCTGCCCGCCCCCCACCGGTCGGACGCCGCCCTGCGCGCCCTCGACGAGGCCCTGCTGCGTGCGGCCGATGCCTTCGACCGTGGTGAGGGCGCCGACCGGGGGCTGGTGGGGCGCCGGCCAAGTGCCCGGAAGGCACTGCGCGCGGTGATCGGCAGCGGGGGCCGCGAGTACGGGTGGCGGGTCTGCGTCTGCTTCGGGGCCGCCACCGCCATCGCCCAGGCGCTGCACCACACCCCGTGGCCCGGCCGGCACTGGTACTGGCTGCCCGCCACCGCCGCCTTCCTGGTCAAGCCCGACCTCGGGCCGCTGGCTTCCCGAGTGCTGTGCCGGGCCACCGGGACCGTGCTGGGCGCCCTGGCGTTCGCAGGGCTGGCGGCGCTGCTGCCCCGGCCCGCCGGGCTGATCGCCCTGGTCGCGGTGTGCGGGGCGCTCCTTCCCGTCGCCACCCGGCACTTCGCCGCGCAAACCGCCGTCGTCACCGTCCTCGTCCTCGCCCTGGTCATGACCGGCGGCGAGCCGGGGGCCTGCGTCAGCCGGATCAGCGAGACCCTGCTGGCCTGCGCGCTCGTGCTCATCACCGGGCATCTGCCGGTGCCGGGGAAGCGCGGCGGCAGGGTACGGGCACGGCTCGCGGCGGCCGGGAGCGCCGCGCATGCCTACCTGGTGCACGTCCTCGGCGGAGACGACGACCGCGCCGAACGGTGGGCGCTGCGCCGGGAGGCTTACCGCACCCTCGCCGAGGCCCGCGCCACCATCGCCCTCGCCGCCGCCGAACTGCCCGCCCTCGCCCGGCACACGGCGGGCACGGACGCCGTCGCGGATGTCCTGGAGCGACTTGTCGACACCACCACGGCATGTGCCGTCCACCTCGACGACACGGGCCTGCTCACACCCCGGCATGTCGGACAACTGCGGTACGCCCTGGACGAGCTGGGGTTCCAGGAGGGCGAGGTGCGGTTGCCGGCCGCCGGCGCGGTGGGCGTGCCTGCGAGCGGGTGACCGAGGCGGCCGTCCGCCATGGCCTTCGTCGGCGGCGGCGCACGCACACCGCGGCGGCAAGCGCCGGGTGGGCCGGCCCCCGCGGCTCGTGCCGCCGGGGCCGGCCCACCGCCGTCAGCGCCCTCCGGGCCTCACCGGCCGAAGCCGTAGGCGAACAGGTGGTCGCTGCCCGACGAACCCGTCACCGGCAGGGTGATCGAGGCCACCTGCTTGGCCGCGTCGAGCGGGACCTTCGTGGCGAAGACATAGGTCTTCACGCCGTCCCGGCCGCCGCTGCCGGTGTTGCGGTATCCGGTCGTGACGGCCGTGGTGTCGCCCGTCATCGGCTTCGTGGAACCGGCGTTGAGCGTCCAGTCCGAGAATCCGACCACCGCCTTGGCGGTGGTGCCGTCGGTGTAGGTGACGGTCAGCGTGCCCGAGACGCCGCTGCCGTCGGTCGGCGCGTTGGTCGCCGTGCCCAGCAGGCCCAGTGACGCTCCCGACGTCCCGGCCGGCATCGGGATGGTCTGGCCGGCCATCTCCAGGTTGTCCAGCTGTCCGGACGCCACCGCCGGCCAGGTGTAGGAGACGCCGTCGACCGTGAGGGCGGAACCGCTCGTGGCGCCGGCCGCCGACAGCGCGTTCTGGGAGAACGCCCAGCCGCCGTTGTCGAAGCCGCCCGTGAAGGTCGTGCCGTCGGGGTAGATGCCCTCGTTGGTGTCGTACGGCCACAGTTCCCCGGCCTTGGCCACGGCGACCCGGAGGGCCGCGCCGTCCAGTGCCGCACCGGTGTCGTGGTCGGTCAGCGTGAAGGCGACGGGGAACGTCCCCTCGCTCGTGCCCGCCGTGACATGGACCTTCGCCTCGGCGCTGCCCGAGGCGGGCACCTTCAGCGAGCCGGACGCCGACTCGAGCGTGACACCCGAGGGCGCCGTCGCCTTCCAGTCGACGGTGACGTCCTTGCCGCCGAGGTTGGTGAGGCCGAGCGTGCCGTCACCGGAGGCGCCCGGCTGGAGCACCAGGCCGTCGCCGGCCGGACCGGACGCGGCCGCCAGGACGCGGTCCCCGCCCGTGGTGTCCGACGGCGGCACCGCCGACGGGGCGGAGGCCCAGGACTTGTCCGGCTGGGTGCCGAGAGTGAAGTCCAGGGCGCCCGCGCCCTTGAACTGCCCGTACGTCAGCCAGGGGGCGTTCCACTCCTTGCCCTTGACGTCGAGGGACTGCACGTACGGCGCGTCGGGCGCCGCCTGCGGCGCGTTGATCCGCACCGTCCTGCCGCCGGCGAGCGTCACCTGCGCCACCGGGAAGGCCGGGCTGCCGAGCACGAGGGTGTCCGTGCCCGGCGTCTCCGGGTACATGCCCAGCTCGGACCAGACGTACCAGGAGCTCATCGCGCCGAGGTCGTCGTTGCCGAACGAGCCGACCGGGGCGTTGAAGTACAGGTCCCGCTGGGCGGCGCGGACGGCCTCCTGGGTCTTCCACGGCTGACCCGTGTAGTCGTACTCCCAGGGGATCTCCACACTGGGCTCGTTGCTCAGGTTGGCGTCGGTGTCGCCGGGGTCGGTGATGTCGTCGAGCAGGCTGTCCAGGTAGGACGAGTACGCCTGATCACCGCCGCGCGCCTGGATGAGCTGCTTCAGGTTGAACGGGACCATCGGCGTGTACTGGGCCGAGGTGCCCTCGACGAAGCCGTTGGAGGTGCCCGGAGTGAACCCGGCGGCGAACCGGCCGTCCCCGTCCTTGGCCTGCATGTACCCGGTCTGCGGGTTGAAGACGTTCATCCAGTCCTGGGCGCGGGTGGCGAACTTCTGGTAAACGGCCTTGTCACCGAGCGACTTGGCGAAGGCGGCGAGGGCGTAGTCGGCGGAGTCGTACTCCAGCTGGGTGGAGACGGGGCCGTAGAAGTTGCAGCACCCGTAGTCCTTCTCGTCCAGCGGGAGGTAGCCCTTGGCGTCCCGCACCGACTCGCCGGGGCGGTCGTTGTTCGGGGCGGTGGCCTCGTGCCGGAGGGCCGCGAGGGCCTTGTCCGTGTCGAAGCTCCGGGCGCCGAAGGCGTACGCGTCGGCGATGATGCCGGCCGCCGGGTCGCCGACCATGACGTAGCTCTCGCCGTTGTTGGAGGCCCACTTGGGGAGCAGGCCCGTCTGGTCGTAACCGTTGAGCATCGAGGTGACGACGTCGCTGGTGACCTTGGGCTCGGCCATCGCCATCAGCTGGGTCTGGGAGCGGTAGGTGTCCCAGCCCGAGTAGTTGGCGTACTGGGCCCGCTGTCCCCTGGCCAGCTTGTGGACCTGGTTGTCCATGCCCATGTACTGGCCGTCGTCGTCCGAGAAGACGTTGGGGTGCAGCAGCGCGTGGTAAAGCGCCGTGTAGAACTGCACCTGCTGGTCCTTGGTGCCACCGCCGATCCGGATCCTGTCCAGCACCGCGTTCCAGGCGTCGTGGTTCGCCCGCTCCACCGCGTCGAGGTTCCAGTTCCCGATCTCGGTGGTGAGGTTGTCCGCCGCGCCCGCGTCACTGGTGTACGAGATGCCGACCTTCGCCTTCACCGTGCGGTTCGCGGAGGTGTCGAAGGTCAGGTACATCCCGTTCGCACCCGAGGTGGGCGGTTGGGTGGTCTTGCCCGTGGCCGACGGCGAAGGTGTGGCGCCGGTGCTCGGGGCCGGGGACGGCGTACCGGAGGGTGTACGAGCGCTGCCGTGCACGGTCGGGGAGGGAGCCGCGGGCACGGTGAAGTGCTGTTCCTTCAGCCGCTTCGACGGATGCGGCCGCGCGCTCTGCCTGACCTCGCCCGCCTTCAGCGAAGTGGCGTCCGGATTGATGGTGCCGCCGACCCAGGTACCGCTGCCGGTGAACGGCTGGTCGAACTTGATGTCGAAGTGCAGGGTGTACCGGTTCTTCGCGCCGCAGAAGTGGCCGCTGTCGACGGATCCCTTGATCTCCTTCTTGTTCACCACCTGGACGCGGGTCCCGTCCACCTGGGTGGCGCCACCGCTGAGCTTGAACAGCAGGTTCGCCTGACTGCCCGCCGGGAAGGTGAAGGAACCCAGGCCGGCTCGGGTGGTGTCGGTCAGCCTGGTGGTGACGCCGTTCGCGTCGGTGACCTCGTACGACCCGATGCCGGTCCGCTCGTCGGCGTGACTGAAGCCCACGGACGCGTTGCCGGGGTTGCCGGAGAGCGCACCGGTCACCGGAAGGACGGGCACGTCACCCGCGACACCGCAGCCGGGTCCTGAGACATGGGTGAGGCTGAAGCCCGAGATCTTCTTGTCGTCGTACTCGTAGCCGCCGCCCGAGGGCCGGTCGGGCGTCGTGTCCGGACCCCACTGCACCATGCCGGCCGGCATGTCGGGGCCGGGAAAGGTGTCCACCTCTCCGGAGGTGCCGATCAACGGGTTGACGAGGGACGCGGGATCTTTCACCAGGGCCGGCGGCGCGGCACTCGCGGCGTACGCGCCCCCGATCGCCGGAAGCGGGAATGCCGCGAGGCCCAGGACGGAGATCAGGGTCAGGCGTTGGCGGAATCTCTTTCGATCACGTGGCGCAGTTGAACGTCGGGGTCGGACCATCGGTTGCCTCCGCAGCGTTTCGTGCATCGCACAGGTGCTGATGTGCCGAAGGGCAGGGCGTCGGTGTAGGCCTCGGTGCCGGGCGTCTCGACCGGCGGCCTGACAACGTTGCCATACACAGGTGTCGAGTGAAACGCCTGGGCTCCCGGAGTGTCAACGAGGCCAACAGCACTTTCTGAAACCGAAGTTCGCGGTACGGGTGGCCGACGTGCTGGTGGAGCGGCCGGGGCCGGGGCCCACCGGACGCCTGACCGGCTGACGTCGACCTCGGTGAACTGGGGTTGTCCGGGACGGACTTGGGTCGAACCCTTGGTCCGCCGAACACACGGCCCCCTTGACCGGACCGGCCGGAATCCGGCGGGGAGCCTTGGGCACGTCGGATGGCGGACCTCGCTCCGTACCGCCCTGGGGCGCCACAACCCGCAACCCCTGAGGCTCGTAACGGCGTTCAGCACGGTGAGGCCGGAGAGGGAGAGGAAGTGCGGGACACCACCGAGGCCGCTCGGAGCACGCGGGGCGGTCAGAGGGCGGCCACGAGCGGCGGTCGTCGCCGGTCGGCGGTCAGGCCGCGCCGCGGATCAGCCTGCGGCGCTCGGACGCTGGGGCGGCAACCTGTTCGAGCAGTCCCGTCTCCATGCCTGACGGGCCGTCCGCCGGGTCCCGCCCATGCGGCGGGCGAGATCGGACACGGTCGCGCCGTCCTCGTCGAGCAGGGCGGACAGCGACGCCTGCGCCGTCCTCCCCGGCCGCTCCCCCGCCGCCTCCATGCTCGCGAAGAGAGCATCCGCGAACCAGCGTCCGGCCCTCGTGCCCGCTGCGATCGGGGGCATCGGCGCACTGCGGGGCGTGAGTCAGGACGGCTCCGACTTGCACTTGCTGCTCGGCGTCGTCGTGCTGTCGGCGGCGTCGTGGCAGTGGCGGCGGTATGGCATCGAGCGGGCCGCCGTGCTCGCCGCTACCGGGCAGCCTCCCGGCCCTGTCCGCGGCCGGCTCGCCCATGGCACGGGACGCGCGCTGCCCGCTGACCGCGGCGCTCGCTGCGCTGCGCCGCGCCTTCCGCACGGGCGTCCGGCTGGGCGCGGTGGCCTCGGCCCTGGTGTGGGAGGGGCGTCCGCTCCCCGGCACGTCGCGGACGTACCGCTGCGGATGGCGGCGCGACTGCTGCCTCGGCTGGGCGGTCCGGCCGAGGGCGGCGAGGGGGAGTCGTGGGGACACCGGAAGTCGACCGTGGGCTGCGGGCCCACTGATCCGTCCAGGTGGCTGCGGTGGCGGATGTCGCCCTCGGTGTCCGGCTGCCGGGCGGCGGTGTCGAGGGGCCGCGCCGGTGTGCCGCGCTGACGGCGGACACGCAGGCGGCTTCGGCGGGGACCGGACGAGGGCTCACCCTGCGAGGACGGTGATCCCGCTCAGGCCGTGCGAGGAGACCAGGTGGGCGCTGCCGTCGGCCAGCCGGTAGGACAGGCCCGCCACGCCGACGCGGCCGGCGGCCACCCGCTCGGCCAGGACGCGGGAGCGGTCCAGCAACAGGCCGACGGTGTGCCGGATGTGCTCGTGGAGGAAGTCCTCCTCCTGGTTCCGTCCGGCGGCGCGGGCCGCCAGGACGCTGGGGGTCACCCGCTCGACGACGTCACGGACGAAGCCGGCGGGCGCCCTGCCGCCGTCGGCCGCGGCGCGGGCGGCCGCGATGGCCCCGCAGGAGTCGTGGCCGAGGACCACGACCAGCGGGCAGTCCAGGACGCTCACCCCGTACTCGATGCTGCCCAGCACCTCCGCACCGACGACATGCCCGGCGGTGCGGACCACGAACAGGTCGCCCAGGCCCTGGTCGAAGATGATCTCGGCGGCCAGCCGTGAGTCCGAGCACCCGAACACGACCGCGAAGGGGCTCTGGGCCGGTGCCGTCTCCGCGCGGCGCGCGGCGTCCTGGTTGGGGTGCTCGGGCAAGCCGGTGACGAACCGATGGTTGCCGGACATCAGCATCTCGAAGGCGTCGTCGGGACTCCGCGTCAGTGCATCGGTCATGGTCGCAGGCTACGGCCGGTCCGGCCGGAACACGCGGCCCAGCCCGCCGACGCCCATCCGTTCACTCCCACGGCGGGCACGCACGGACGCCGGTGATCCCCGTGCGCGGTCGTCGCCCCTCCCGCCGAGCCTCGTGTCCCGGAGAGCGGGACACGTGCTTTCGACGGGCCGTCAAGGCGCGACCGCCGGCGCGGGCGGTGTCCAGCGGCGAGTGCGCGGCACGGTGCCGGTGACACCGAAGTCCTTCTTCAGCTGCTCGGGGATGGCGTAGTGCATGACGCGGCCACGGGTGAGGGAGGACAGTTCGAAGATGGTGGTGAGGTGACCGAGGCGGTCCAGGGCCCAGGCGCCCAGCGGGGACCGGTCCTCGATGGTCTCCAGCACGCCGAGCAGGCTGGGGGCGGCCTTGACCACGGTGTCCCAGGCGGTGCGCGGGACCTGGAGCCAGTCGGCACAGGTGTCGCCGATCAGGTAGCGGATCAGCGCGGAGACGATCGGGTCGAAGAAGGTGCCGGGGACGACCTCCTCGTAGAGGTCGATCAGCTGTCGGGTCAGGTGAGCGCCTTCGGGCGAGGGGCCCATGTGGCGGATCATGTACAGGTCGAGGAACTGCCTGGCCTCCTCCAGGGTCTTGGGGACGGCGTCCTGGTCGACGCCGAGCATCGCGCCGACGACGCGCCAGGCGTAGTAGTAGGCCTCCGCCCCTTCGACGCTCATGTGGATGCCGAGGCGGTGCAGGCTGTCCAGGACGAGCAGGGAGAAGAACATCTGCCCGCCGATCATGTCCTCCTGGCAGATCGGCGTGCCCAGCGCCCCGGCGTCCCAGCGGTCCTCCCGCCTGAGGTGATGGCGGATGGAGGCGTGCAGCAGACGGACCTTCTGCGCGGCCGGGACGAACTTGCCGCCCGCTTCGAAGGCATCGGGCTGCATGAGGTAGACGGTGAACTGGCCGGTCTCCGCCATCCGCCTGGACGGATAGTCCAGTCCGTGGGTGGCCGACAGCAGTTTCGCGACGTGGGGGACGACGTAGCAGGCGGGCATGGAGGCGAACGACAGCGCGGTGGAGATGTGCACGTTGTTGTCGATGAAGAACAGCCGGGCCTTCTCCATCTCCCCCCAGTCCACCCAGGCCGGCGGCGCGGCGGTGGCCCGCAGGTACTCGCGGGCGACGTCGGGCAGCCCGTCGGGGAGCGGGGCGCCGGCCGTGGAGACGTAGCGCATCAGCGTGTTGAACGTGCCCACCTCGCCCCGTTCGAACAAGGTGGCCACCACCGCGTCGGCGAGTTCGTCCCCCGACTGGCGCAAGGCGTCCATGGAGGCATCGGTGCAGGTCATGTCGGCAGTCCTTCCGGTGAGCCGCTCGGCTACGAGGGTCGGCCGTCGTGCGGAGGGGCGGATCAGTGAGGGGTGATCGGGCCGGTGAGGGCGGTCGGGCGGGCGAGGGTGATCTGGTCAGTACTGACGGTCGGTGGCCGAGCCGGCGAGCTCGGTCAGGGCCCGGCGGGCCGGGTGCGGCAGGTCGAGGGCGTCCAGGCTGCCGACGGCTTCCCGCACACGGGACGCGATCATGTCCTCCACCTGATCGGGGGCTTTGAGGTCGGTCATCAGCCGGCGGACCTCGCGCAGATCCTCGGCGGTGAGGTCCCGGCGGCCCAGCACTCCGGCGAGTCGCCGGCGCTGGTCGGGCGGGGCGTCCCGCCAGGTCACGGCCAGCAGCGCGGTGGGCCGGCGGCCGCGGATGTCGTCCAGGCTCGCCTTGCCCGTGCGGCCGGGGTCCCCGAACAGGCCCAGCAGGTCGTCGCGCAGCTGGAACGCCTCGCCCAGCGGCAGCCCGTACTCGGACAGACCGGCCCGCAGCCGGGCGGCGGCACCGGCGAGCAGCGCACCGATGAGCAGGGGGTGCTCGACCGTGTACTTGGCGGTCTTGTAGCGCACCACCTTCAGCGACACGAGCGGGTCGGGTTCCCCGCCGGTGTGGAGGATCTCCAGGCACTCGCCGGCGATCAACTCCCTTGCCAGGTCGCCCCACATCGGGCGCGCGCGGCTGAGGTAGGCGGCGGGCAGACCGCTGGTGGCGAACAACTGGCCCGCCAGCGCCATCAGATGGTCGCCGACCAGCATGGCCAGCGCGCGGGCGGCGGCCCGGACGCGGGGCCGGCCGGTGACGGCGGCCCGCAACGCCACGTGGACGGTGGGCAGTTCATGGCGCAGCGGGCTGTCGTCGATGAGGTCGTCGTGGACGACCGCGGCGGCGTGCACCAGCTCCATGGAGGCCGCCGCGCGGACGAGGGGATCGCTGTCGGGCTGGCCGGCCGCGCGCCATCCCCAGTAGCAGAATGCCGCCCGCAGCCGCTTGCCGTGCTCGGCCGCCGCCCGCAGCTGCCCGGCCACCGGAGCGAGCGCCTCGTCGATCGCGCAGAGCCGCTCGGCCTCCTCGGCGAGGAACTCGTTCAGGACGGAGTCGACACGGGCCTTGAACCCGGCGGTGTCGAAGCGCTCAGACATCGCCGCCGGGCACCGTCCGGCGTGTCCTTGCCTGCTGGGCCAGCACCTCCAGGTGGGCGGGCGGTGCGGCGGCGCAGCGGTCCAGCGCGATGCGGCCGCGGGCCAGCAGATCCTGGTGGGCGTCGCGTGCGAGGTCGGGCCCGTCGGACCGGCGCAGCAGCTGCCGTGCCGTGCCGAGGGCGGAGCTCACGGTGCTGACGGCCAGGTCCGCCAGGCCGGCCACGAGCAGGACCGCCTGCTCGTCCAGCCCGCGGCCGTCGGCCTGAGAAGAGGTCATACCGGTCGTCCCCCAGTTCTCGAACCAGGCTCCGTCGCCATGCCGGCCGGAGTGGTCCCCGGCCCGGACGTGCCTGCGCGCTCCAGCACACTGCCTCCGGACGCGGGCAGGCCGTCGTAGCTCACCAAACCACCTGTTCGGGTGAACGGGGCGATCGGTCGGCCACGGCGTCGATCCGGGTCATGTCGTCGTGGCGACCCGGACGTGCGGTACCGGACCTGCGGTACCGGCCCTGACGGGTGCCACCGCTCGCGCTCCCATCCGCACGGCCCTGGCGGGTGCCACCGCTCGCGCTCCGGGATCGTGCCGGTCGCACCGCGGCCGTCCGCCCTTGCGGCGCGGGTCCGTTCAGGAGCGTGTCAGCAGAGCCCGCAGGGCGCCCTTGTCGGGCTTGCCGCTCGCCGCGACGGGGACCTCGGTGAGGGTGCTGACGCCCGCCGGGACGCCGGCCTCGCCCAGGGTCCGTGCCACCAGTTCGAGCAGCGCGGACTCCTGCGGCGCGCGGCCCGGTTGCGGGACCACGAAGGCGTGGATGGCCTCGCCCGTCCGCTCGTCCGGGACCCCGACGACGTATGCCTGGTCCACGTCGGGATGGGAGGCGAGGACGCGCTCGATGGGGCCCGCGTAGTGCACGATGGCGTTGACGATGACGACGTCGCGCGCGCGTCCGGTCAGCCGGAGGTAGCCGTCCGCGTCGAGCCGGCCGAGGTCTCGGGTGCGGACCCAGCCGTCGCGCAGGACGTCCGCGGTCTCCCGCGGGTCCTCCCAGTAGCCACAGAACGCGTCCGCCGCCCGCACCCACACCTCGCCCGTGCCGCCCGCCGGGAGGTCGCGGCCGTCCTCGTCGCGCACGCTCATCTCGACCGTGTCGAGCGGGCGTCCCACCGTGTCGGCGAGGCGGGGGTCGGCGGCGAGTTCCTCGGGTTCGAGGAGGGTGAGCATGCCCGTCTCGGTCTGTCCGTAGGCGTGGCAGACCACGGGTCCGAGCAGTTCGGCCGCCTCGGTCAGCCGGTGCGGGGCAAGAGGGGATCCGGCCACGACGAGGGCGCGCAGGCTGCTGGTGTCCGCGCCCGTGTCGCGCACGGCGTCGAGAATGCCGTACAGGCGCGGCACCGTGGTCATGCAGGCCGTGATGCGCAGGTCGGCGAAGACGTCGGGGAAGACCGGGGGCTGGTGCGGTATGACCGCGGTGCCCCCGGCCAGCAGGGCGAGGCCCAGGTGCTCGAACATGACGGCGCTGGTGAGGGTGCCGAAGAGGAGGAACCGTTCATAGCGCGCCGCGAGGCGCCGGACGCGGTCGGTCCAGCGGGCGGGCTGAAGGGCCCAGTGCTCGGAGAGGGCCCCGTAGGTCACCATCGTGCCCTTGGGCCGGCCGGTGCTGCCGCTGGTGAGGTGGATGACGCCGACGCCGTCGCGGTCGCCGCGGGGGGTGAGGTCGCCCGGTGCGGTGGTGAAGCCCTTCGGGGGCCGCAGCGCGCCGCCGGTCTCCAGGAGCCGTGACCGGCCCGCCGCGGCGGCCAGTTCGGGGCGGCTCGCGGCGTCGTCGGTCACCACGGCGTCGATGTCCCCCTCGAGGATGTCGCGCAGGTGCTCGCGGGTCAGTCCGGGGCGCAGCCCGATCACCTGGCAGCCGGCGAGGTGGGCCGCGACGCGCACCGCGAACGCCTCCGGTGTGACGCCGGTGTCGAGGGCCGCGCGGGCTCCGGGAGCCAGGCCCGCGGTGCGCAGCCCCCGGACGAAGCCGGCGGTCAGGTCGAGCAGCTCTCCGCGGGTGACCGTGCGCGCCCCATGCTCGAAGGCGGGCAGGTCGGGGGCATCGCGGAAGGCGTCTATGAACGCCTGCGGAAAGAGACCCACGGGCTTTTCGTCCACTTCGTCTCCATTCTGGACCGGAAGCAGCCGACATAAAGACGGCGTGAATGTCTGGAAAGCGACCATGCCGAACGGCGAATGGGCTCACTCGGACCGCCAAACCCGCCTCACGTTAATCGACGGATGGAATTCACCGACCAGAGAATCGAGTGACCTACGTCACACAGAGGCGGTCTGGCTCAGTGCTTTAATCATCAAGTAAGGTCCTTGCCGCCCCCACGGAAGGCAGGACGAACCCATGTCTGCTTTAACGCAGGTCGACTATCTCGTCATCGGCGGCGGGCCCGCGGGCCTCCAAGCCGGATACTTCCTGGAAAAGAACGGCCGGGATTACCTCATCGTGGAGCAGAGCGACACTCCAGGCGCCTTCTTCACGCGTTTTCCCCGACATAGAACACTCATCTCGTCCAATAAGGTGCACACCGGCTGGAGCGATCCGGAAATGCGCCTGCGCGTCGACTGGAATTCCCTCCTGTCGGACGACGGACCGCGCTTCACCGCCTACTCCCCGCGCTACTTCCCGCCGGCCGACGACATGGTCCGCTACCTGGTGGACTTCGCGCGGACCCAGGGGCTGCGCATCCGCCTCGACACCCGGATCACCCGCGTCACCCGGCCCGCGGACGGCCTCTTCGCGGCGACGGACCAGAATGGCAACGTTATCCGGGCACGCCGGATCATCGTCGCCACGGGCGTCTCCCGGCCCTACGTGCCGGCCATCGAGGGCGTCGAGGAGGCCGAACGCTACGACACGGTGACCGTCGACCCCGCCGACTTCACCGACCAGCGCGTCCTCGTCATCGGGCGCGGAAATTCCGCCTTCGAGACCGCCGACAATCTCATCGAGACCGCCGCCGTCATCCACGTCGCCGGACCCGGCTCCCTCAAACTCGCCTGGCGCACGCACTTCGTCGGACATCTCCGCGCGGTCAACAACAACTTCCTCGACACCTATCAGTTGAAATCGCAGAACGCCGTACTGGACGGCGACATCCTGCGCATAGTGCGACAGCCGGACGGAACTTATCTGGTGAGCGTCAGGTTCGCGCGCGTCGAGGAAGTGGTGAAGGACATCCCGTACGACCGGGTGATCCTGGCCACCGGATTCCGCTTCGACGCCTCGATATTCGACGACGACTGCCGTCCCGACCTCGTCGTCAAGGACCGGTTCCCGCAGCTCACCAGCGCGTGGGAATCCGTGAACGTGCCCGATCTGTATTTCGCCGGTACCATCACCCAGTCACGCGACTTCAAGAAGTCCACCAGTGGTTTCATCCACGGTTTCCGGTACGGGGTGAAGTCGCTCAGCCGCATACTCGAACGCCGTTACCACGACCGGGACTGGCCGCACACCGACCTGCCCGCCACCGCGGACGCGGTGGGCGACGCGATCGTCGCGCGGGTCAATCGCACCTCCGCCTTGTGGCAGCTGTTCGGGTTCCTCGGCGACGCGGTGCTCCTCGGCACCGACGGCGGGGTCCGGTACTGCGAGGAGGTTCCGGTGGCGCATCTGCACGAGGCCGCCGTCCGGGGCGAGTTCGGGGACGTGTCCGGCTACTTCGCCGTCACCCTGGAGTACGGCGCCGACCACGACCAGGTCGACCCCTTCGACGTCACCGTCGCAAGGACGCCCCAGCGGGACACCGGTGGCCTCGACGCACGCTATCTCCACCCCGTGGTGCGTCAGTTCCTGCCGGACGGCACCGGAAAGCCGGTCGCGGAACACCACCTCACGGAGAACCTGGAGAACGAGTGGGACGACCCCGACGTCCACGTCGGCCCGCTCGCCTCCTTCCTCGCCCTCCGGCTGTCCGCCGGGGACGGTCTCCCGGCCGGCGGAGCGTCCGCCGCGCCCAGGCCGTGACCGGCCCGCGGACGGGCCCGGCGTACGATCCGGCCGCACTGGCACGCCGGGCCCGCGCGCAACTGCCGCCGGAGCACTACGACTTCATCGCCGGCGGAGCGGGCGAGGAGAGGGCCTTGCGGGAGAACGCGGATGCGTTCGCCCGGCTGGCCCTGCTCCCCCGAGTGCTGCGCGGCGGCGGCCCCGGCTCCGGCACCGGCGTGGGCGTGCTGGGCCGGGAGTGGCCGGCCCCGATCTTCGTCTCGCCGACCGCCTTCCACCGTCTCGCGCATCCCGACGGCGAACTGGCCACCGCACGTGCCGCCGCCGCGACCGGGACCCCGCTGGTCACCGGCATGGCCGCCACCACCGCCGTCACGGACGTCGTCGCCGCGGCCCGCGCGCGGGACCCGGAGGCCGTCGTCTGGTTCCAGCTGTACCTCCAGCCGGAACACGAGGTCACCGCCGAACTCGTGCGCCGGGCCGAACGGGCGGGCTGCTCCGCCCTCGTGGTCACCGTCGACTCCCCCGTCTTCGGGAGCCGCACCCGAGACCTGCGCAACGGCTTCCACGACCTGCCGCCCGGACTCGCGGCCGAGAACATGCGGGACCTGCCCGGTGCCGCGCCCGGCCGGACCCGCGACATCGCCATGTGGCCGGCGGGCTGGGACGATCTGCGGCGACTGCGCGACCTGACCGAGCTGCCCGTCGTCCTCAAGGGCGTGCTGCATCCGGCGGACGCGCGGGCGGCGGTCGAGCAGGGCGTGGACGCGCTGCTCGTCTCCAACCACGGGGGACGCCAGCTCGACGCCGCTCCGGCGGCGGTCGAGGCGCTCCCGGCCGTCGCCGAGGCCGTCGCGGGACGGATACCGGTCCTCATGGACGGCGGGGTGCGCCGCGGCACCGACATCGCGCTCGCCCTGGCTCTGGGAGCGGTCGCCGCCGGCGTGGGGCGGCCGGTGCTGTGGGCACTGGCGACGGCCGGCGAGGACGGGGTGACGGAGCTGCTGGGCGCGCTGCGCGCGGACTTCGCGCAGGCGCTCGCCCTGTGCGGCGGGCACCGGCCCGCGGACCTCACGGCCGACCAGGTCGTCGCGCGCGGGTTCCCGCACAACCGGCGGAAGGGGGAACCGGCATGGTGAGCCGGAGGACGACGGCGGTGACGGCCCTGGGCGGTGCGCTGCTGCTGTCCCTGCCCGCCTGGCTGCCCGGCCGGGTCGTCGCCCTGCGGATGAAGGTCTTCGCCCGCGTCAACGGCGACGAGGGCATACCGCTGCCCGGTGCCGTCTTCGGCGCCGACCGCTTCCAGGAGGTCTACGGCCACCCCGCCGCCGGGGGCCGCAGCAAGGGCGCGGCACTGTCCGACCTCTTCTGGTACTGGCTCGCGCCCGGCGCCGACGTCCACCAGGAGCATCTGGAGGCCGGTCCCCGCTACGACGAGGTGGCCCGGCGGACGCTCGCCATCCTCTCCGGCCCGTCGGCCGAGCTGTACGGCGCCGCGGCGAGGGCCACCCGGCGCATCCTGGAGACGGCGGACACCGGCCGGATCCGGACCGTGCGACTGCGCGACCTGATGATGCCGGTGTGGGCCGAGTTCTTCTACGAACTGGTCTTCCGGGAGCCCTGCCCGGCCGAGGCCCGGCGACTGATCGTCGCCAACGCCACCGACGTGGTCGACGCCCTCAAGTGCACCCGGCTGCGCCACATGGGCCGCAGGAACCGGCTGACCCGCTATCTGCTGCGCAGGCTGGCGGCCGGTGACGTGCCGCACGAACTGCCCGGCTGTCTGACCCGCCCCCAGCAGGCGTTTTATCTGCAGGGCACCTTCTTCAACACCGCCGTGGTCCAGATGTCCGAGGCGATGGCCCATCTCCTGCTGGCCCTGGCCCAGCACCCGGACGTGCAGCGGAAGGTGGCGGACACGCCCGACGACGACCGCTATCTGTCGTACGTCATGAACGAGACGTTCCGGCTGTTCCCGCTGTTCGGGGTGGCGCACCGCATCACCACCGCCGACATCGCGCTCGACGGCCTGCCCACGATCCCGGCGGGCTCCGTCCTCACCTTCAGCTACCCGGACTACCACGCCACCGGCCACACCGATCCCGAGCGCTTCGACCCGGAGCGCTGGGCGACGCTGTCCGCGAAGAACGCCCACCACATCCCCTTCGGCGTCGCCGCCAACCGGCCCTGTCCCGCCTGGCGTCTCGCACCGGTCGTGATGCGTGCCGCGACCCGCGAGGTGCTGGCCCGCTACGTGCTCGACTCGCCGGTCGGGCACACCCGTTCCATCCCCCACCGCGCTCCCTGCCTGATGCTGCCCCGCGAGCGGCCCGGCTCAAGGGCCACCAGGCTCGCGCTGCGCACGGCGCTGGCCGTTCGCGACCGGGCCGAGGACGTCGGACGCAGCCTGCTGCAACTCGTCCTCGGCACCTGGATGGTGCTGGACGCCCGCCGCACCAGGCCCGCCGGCACGTACTTCGCCCGGTACGACACCGAGGGCCGCCCGCTGGGCACCGGGGCGGAACGGGAGCACGGCCCCACGGCCTGCCCGTACCCGGTCCGGCGGGCGTGACGGCGTCATCCCCACGGGCCCTCGTGGACCTCCCCTCCGCGCGGGCCTCCTTGGGTCTCCATCGGTCTCCTCCCCCAGGGAGTCATCGTTGTCCACCACCGAGATGGGTCCGGCGTTCTTCCTGGCCGTGGCCGTCATCCTCACCGTCTGCCGTCTCGTCAGTCTGCTCCTGCGCCGCCTCGGCCAGCCGCCCGTGGTCGGGGAGATGGTCGCCGGGGTGGCCCTCGGGCCGTCCGTTCTCGGCCTCGTCTCCCCCGGCCTGGAGAAATCCCTGTTCCCGGACGAGATGCGACCCGTGCTGTACGTGGCCGGGCAGGTCGGCCTCGTCGTCTTCATGTTCCTGGCCGGCTACGAGTTCCGGACCGACCGGCTGCGGTCGGTGGGCCGCACGGCGGTCCCCGTCTCGGCGGCCGGCATCGTGGCGCCCCTCCTGCTCGGCTCCGGGCTGGCCTGGGCGGCGCACGGATCGGTGGACCTCTACCCGGACGGTGTCTCGCCCACGGTGGGCGCGCTGTTCGTCGGGGTCACCGTGGCCATCACCGCGTTCCCGATGCTGGCCCGGATCATCACCGAACGCGGTCTGACCGACACCCGATTCGGCTCGGTCGCGCTGACCTCCGGCGCGCTGGACGACGTCGTGGCATGGGTGCTGCTGGCGATGGTGCTGAGCATGGCGGGCGGCGACGCGGACACCTTCCTGCTGGCCGTGGGCGGCGCGGTGGGGCTCGCCGTGTTCCTCGGCGTCTTCCTCCGCGTCCGGGCCAGGGCCCTGGAGCGGGCGCGACGGCTGACCGAGGAGCACATGCTGCTGGTCACCGTGCTCCTGCTGTTCCTCGCCGCCTGGTACACCGACCGCATCGGCCTGTACGCCGTGTTCGGCGCCTTCAGCCTCGGCGTGGTCTTTCCCCGCGACCCTGTGGTGGCCCGCGCCGTGGCGGCCATCGCACCGGTCAGCCGCGTCGTGTTCCTGCCCCTGTTCTTCACCTACTCGGGGCTCAACACGGACTTCACACTGCTGTCCGGTGGCGGTCTGATCCTGTTCACCGTCGCCTGTGTGGCGGTGGCGATCATCGGCAAGTTCGGGGCGTGCTGGGCGGCGGCGCGGCTGCTGGGCGAGCCGCCGGAGATCGCGCTGCGGGTGGGCGCGCTGATGAACGCGCGCGGACTGATGCAGCTCATTGCCATCAACGTCGGCCTCAGCGCGGGCATCGCCTCACCGGCCCTCTTCGGCGTCCTGGTCGTCGTCGCCCTGGTCACCACGGTGATGACGGCTCCCGTGCTGACGTTCCTGGACCGGCGTCAGGCGGCTCGGCACCCGGACGGGAACCCCGCGGCCGAGATGCGCCCTGCTCGGTAGCGGGGTCACCGGGCGGGCTGCCACCCGACGATCCGGGATTCCGTCGTGACTTGAGGGGACGAGGGCAGAGGATGTGCGCCGGCGCTCGGGCAGGGGACCTTGTGGGCCTTGCCCGCGGGCGGTCCGGCTGACGGCGCGCTCTACGAGACGACGGCCGTCGTCGGCTCCTTGTCGCCGAGACCGAGTTCGGGCGCGGGGCGGCGGAAGCCCTTGGTGAGGACGGCCAGGTAGACGACGCCGAGGACGAGCCAGGCCAGTCCCAGCCGGGTCGCGGTGGACCCCAGCTGGGTGATCAGATAGACGTCCACGGCGGCCCCGGCCAGCGGCAGGACCAGGAAGCCGAACAGCGGGGGACGGCTCGCGGAGCGCCACTGGCGTACGGCGTGGGCGATGACGCACACGTTGACCAGGGTGAAGCCGAGGAAGGCGCCGAAGTTGATGAAGGAGGTGGCGTCGGCCAGCGTCAGCCTCGTCGCCAGCAGGGCGACCGCGCCCACGATCAGCACGTTCGGCACCGGCGTGAGCAGCTTGGCATGCAGGCGGCCGAAGACGGGACGGGGAAGGACGTTGTCGCGGCCCATGACGAACATCAGCCGGCTGGTGCTGGCCTGGATGGCCACGCACGAGGCGAACCCGCCGAGCATGGAGACGATGTTCGCGACGTCCGCGAAGTCCTTGCCGCCGACGAGCGTGGAAACCGCGTACCCGGCCGAGGACTCGTCCGCGAAGGCGCCTCCGGGGTGTGCCCACTGCATCACGAAGGAGAGCGCCACGAAGATCACGCCGCCCGCCAGCACGGTGAGGACGATGCCGCGCGGGATGGTGCGCCGCGGGTCCCTCGCCTCCTCGCTGAGCGTGCTGACGGCGTCGAAGCCGAGGAAGGCGTAGGCGGCCACGGCAGCCGCCGCGGTGACCGCGGAGACACTGGCGGCGCTGTTCCAGAAGGCGTGTCCGGCCGCCGCGCCACCGCCGTGGCCGAGGCCGTAGCGGACGCAGAGCACCAGGAGGACGAGCAGACAGCCGGTGACGGCGATCAGCAGGGTCTTGTTCACCTTGTCGGCCACCTTCAGGCCGATGACGTTGACCGCCGTGGCGAGCACGATGTTGATCACCAGCCAGAGCCACTCGGGCACCGACGGGTACTGCGCGTGCAGATAGATCGCCTGCACCAGGAAGGCCACCATCGGCAGGAAGAGGTAGTCCAGGAGCATCGCCCAGCCGGCCAGGAAGCCGACGCGGGAGTCGAGCATGCGCCGCGCGTAGGTGTACACGGAGCCCGAGGACGGGATGATCCGTGCCATCTTGGCGTAGCTCAGACCGGTCAGCAGCATGGCGCCGGTGGCCACCAGATAGGCGGTGGGGGCGGTGCCCCTGCTGGTGACGGCGATGACGCCGAAGGTCGAGGTGACGACGGCCGGAGCCATGTACGCGAGGCCGAACAGGACGATGGACAGGAGACCGAGGTCGCCTCTCATCCGGGTGGGTTGATCGGTCATGGGGTGCTCTCCGCGGGGACGGGGCCGTAGCCGGTACGGGTGCGGCCGCGCCAGGTGGCGGGGTCGATGCGCCCTTGGTAGAGGGGCAGGTCCAGGGGCCGGTCGTCCGGCCGGAACTGCTCCCAGGGGCGGTTCAGGGCGGCGGTGCCGAACCGCCGGATGTTGCTCACCTCGTCCAGGTCGATCACGTCGGTCAGGGTGGTGTCGCCGTCGGCCGGAGCCTGCGAGCGTACCTGGCCGGAGGGGTCGACCAGCAGGCTGCGCCCGGTGCCCACCGGGGCGGCGCAGTTGACGCTGGCGGTGAACACCTGGTTGACGATGGAGTTGGCGCGGGCCAGGACGATCTCCTGGGCCCGGTCGCTGGTGCCGGTCTGCACGAAGTTGAGCACCAGCTCGGCGCCCATCCAGGCCAGGTGGCGGCTGGTCTCCGGGAACCAGGCGTCGTAGCAGATCGACAGGCCCACGCGGCCGGTGCCGGGCAGGTCGAAGACGACGAACTCGCCGCCGGGGACGGCGGTCTCGTACGGCCGCCAGGGGAAGACCTTCCGGTAGGAGGCGACGCGCTCGCCGCCCGGCGAGTACACCGCGGCGGTGTTGTGGATACGGCCGTCCGCGCCGCGTTCGAAGAAACTGCCCGGAGCCAGCCACACGCCGAGGTCGGCGGCGATCCGGGCGAGGGCGGTGTCACGGGGACCGTCGAGCGGTTCGGCGGTGGCCTCCGGCAGTTCCGCGGGGGTCAGGTCGGAGCCGCCCGGTCCGCCGCCGAGGTGCAGCTCGGGGTAGACGACCAGGGGCTGCGCGGGCAGGCCCTGGACGCGCCGGGCGACATCGGCGGCGAAGCCGTCCAGGTCGTCGGCGGGGCGCCGGGCGGCCTGGGCGAGGACGAGGGGGAGGGGACGCGACATGAAGCACCAGGTGTGTGGGTCGGATTAGTTAAACGAAATTTAGTTAACGAATCCGGAGAGGGTCAATGGGTCGGAGGCGGGGAAAAACGGGTGTGCAAGCATGTGGACCATGCCCCGACCGAGGAACCAGGTGGAACGGCGCGCCCAGCTGATCGACGCCGCCGGGCGGGCCGTCGTCCGTGTCGGAGCGACGACGGTCAAGCTGAGGGATGTGGCCGCGGAGGCGGGGGTCACCCCGGCCTCGGTGCTCTACTACTACTCCGACCTGCAAGAACTCTTCTCGGCGGTGTTCGAGCACGGCGCCGCGACCTACTTCGGCACCCGCAGGGAGGCGATCGCGGCGGCCGAGGGGCCGGTGGAGCAGCTGCGGGCCTGCATCCGCAGCGGGGTGCCCTGGCCGGGAGAGGGCGAGGAGAGCACGCGGCTGCTGTTCGAACTCTTCCCGCTCGCGCTGCGCAACGACGCGGCCGCCCAGGCGCACCGGCTGTTCTTCGAGCAGCAGACCGACCTGTACCGGCAGGTCCTCGAACACGGCCGGGAGCGCGGCGAGTTCCAGTTCGCCGGGGACGCCCGGGACGTGGGCCGGTCCTTCGTCGCGCTCGAGGACGGCTACGCCATGGATCTGCTGGTGAGCACCACGACGGCGGCCCGGATCGAGGCGCGCCTGCTCGCCCACGCCCGCCTGGTGACGGGCAACCCGGCCTTCGAGGTGGACGCGGCCGGCTGAGGACCGGCCTTCGGCAGGGCCGAGGAATAGGTGTGCCGCACTCTTTTCCGCGGAGGGGTCGGTTGAAGGTGCAACGGCGCTGGGCGGGGCCGAGTCCTGACTACGTTCCGGCCGTGCCGGTGGAGTGCACGGAGGGGCAGGTGACCTTCCAGGCCGCCTCGATCATCCGGAAGATCTCGTCCACCGCGGCCTGCGGATCGGCCGCCTCGCGGGCCAGCGAATAGGCGTCGATCACGAACCTCGCGATCGCCCGACAGGCCGTTGCGGTCCGCGACAGGTCGGGGTCGGCGGCGATGGCCGTTGCCAGAGACTCCGCGTGGCGCAGTCTCATCGACTCCTCGTACTCCCGCAGGGCAGGCGATGCGTCGATCATGTGCCAGATCGGGGCGGCGCTGTCCGCGGTGCAGTGGTGCACCAGGGCCTGGACCTCGCGACGCAGCGCGGGAATGAGCGGCTCGCCCGGCGCCCGGTCGGTGACCGCGCGCGTGAGGCGTTGCTCGAAGTCCTCGTCCTGTTCGAACACCAGGGCCTCTTTCGAGGCGAAGTGGGAGAAGACCGTGGTGACGGCCACGTCCGCCTCGGCAGCCACGTCCCGGATGCCTACCGCGTCGTACCCGTGTTCCAGAAAGAGCCGCAGGGCGGCGTCAGCGATCTTCTGGCGGGTCGCGGCCTTCTTGCGTTCACGGCGTCCGGTCGGCACGGTCATGCGCTCACGCTATCAGGTGCGTCTCCATAACAAATACAAAACCCTATCCGTTAGTGCTACGGTGAGGCGCATGAAGAAGGTGAGCTTCGCCGAGTTCGGCGGACCGGAAGTCCTGCAACTCATCGACGCCGAGGAGCCCCACGCGGGCCCCGGCCAGATACGCATCGCCGTGCGGGCGGCGGGCGTGAACCCCGTCGACTGGAGGATCCGTGAAGGCCAGATCCTGGGAGCGCATCCGACCGAGCTGCCGTCCGGAGTCGGGCTGGACGCCTCCGGGACGGTGGACGAGGTCGGAGAGGGTGTCGAAGGGGTCGAGGTCGGCGACCGCGTGTTCGGCGAAGGTTCGAGCACGTATGCCGAGTTCGCCGTGCTGTCGGCCTGGGCCCTTATGCCCAAGGGGCTGACGTTCGAAGAGGCGGCCGGGTACCCCTCCGTGGTGGAGACCGCGCTGCGCGTGATCCGCGAGGTCGGTGTGCAGTCCGGGGAGACGCTGCTGGTCAGCGGTGCGTCCGGAGGAGTCGGATCGGCGGTGCTGCAGATCGCCCATGACCGCGGCATCAGGGTGATCGGCACGGCTGGAGCCGCGAACCAGGACTACCTGCGGAGCCTGGGTGCCGTCGCCACGACGTACGGCGAGGGCTGGGTCGCGCGGGTGCGGGAGCTCGGCCATGTCGACGCGGCTCTCGACCTGGCCGGCTCGGGCGTGATCCGCGAGCTCGTCGAGCTGACCGGGGATGCGCAGAAGGTGATCTCCATCGCCGATCTCGACGCACCGGAGTTCGGTGTCCGATTCTCCGGCGTGGCCGGGAGCGTGCCGCAAGCGCTCGCCGAGGCCGTCGACCTCATCTCGCGGGGAAAGCTCCACATACCAGTCGAGAAGTCGTACACGCTCACCGAGGCCGCGGCGGCGCACATCGACAGCCAGGCGGGGCACACCCGCGGACGCCGGGTCCTGGTGGTCTGAAGTCGGCTAGGCGTCGCTCCCGAGCAGAAGTCGCTCTCGAGCAGAAAGGGAGGGCGACGCCGGCCAGGGGCCCGCTGCTTCATCGGATCACCGGAAGTCAGCGGGCCAAGTCCCGGCCAGGCCGACGTTCGCCCGCGCTCGGGCTGTCCAGGGAGACAAGGTCGACGCCGCCACCTCGTCGGGGGGGGGGGGGGGGGGGGGGGGTGTTTGGGGGGGGGGGGGGGGGGGGGGGGGGGGGGGGGGGGGGGGGTGGGGGGGTGGGGGGGGGGGGGGGGGGGGGGGGGGGGGGGGGGGGGGGGGGGGGGGGGGGTGTTCTCTCCACAGGGGGACGAGGGGGAGAA
>NZ_JBVJUC010000009.1:0-91278 GCF_055605065.1 Streptomyces sp. NPDC037203 | reverse complement strand
AGACAGACTGCCCCCCCCCCCCCCCCCCCCCCCCCCCCCCCCCCCCCCCCCCCCCCCCCCCCCCCCCCCCCCCCCGACGAGGTGGCGGCGTGGTCGCCTGCCGACGTTGGAGCGTGGGGCCTCGGCCAAGCCGTGGGCTGGTTAGGCTGCTGGTCATGAATCCGTCCGTGACCAGCGATGTGTCCGCTGAGCCCGCCGTCCTCGACGCCGTGGAGCTGACTTCCGATCCGGAGTTGGCGGACCGGTTTGCGGAATCGGCCCACCAGATCCTTGCCGACCTGGTCAGTGGAGGGGCGGCGCTGGGCTGGGTCGAGCCGCCCTCGCGGGATGAGGTGGCGGAACTTCTCGGCCACGTCGTCTCTGCGGCGCAGGCCGGGGATGCTGCCCTGCGTGCCGCGTACCTCGACCGTCGGCTGGTGGGGTTGGGTTACTGGCTCCGCTACGCCCGACCGACCCATCGGCCACACGCCGATCTGGAGAAGATCGCGGTAGATGCTGCCGTCCATGGTCGTGGCGTTGGTCGGACGCTGACCGCTGCCTTGATCGCTGACGCGCGGGCGGCGGGTATCGAGGTCCTCACGCTGGACGCCCGCGGCGACAACGCCAATGCCCTGCACCTCTACCGGTCGCTGGGCTTCACCGAGTACGGTCGTCTCCCCCGCTTCGTCGCCGTAGGCGAACACCGCTACGACAAGGTCTTCTACATGCTGGACTTCCGTCGGCAAGACTGACCACTGTCACGCGCATAGGCCCGGTGGCGGCCCGCTGGCGCTTCACGATCTCCCATGAAGCGGTCTCGCCGCCGTCCGCGGCGGTGGACAAGACATCGCCCTGCACCATGTTGATGAGCAGCGGCGCACTGACGGACGCGGTGCGATCAGTGCTTCATCGGCCGGCTCGAAGACCTGCACATCGCCGCCGACAACGTCTGCGGCCGCCAAGTCGCCCATGCTGTACGTCCGTTGATTACCCCCGGTCTCGCAGCAGGTCTACCGCGACGCGATGCGCGCCGGACACCTGCAAGACCCAGACGCGAGCTCTACATGGCCCCACCGGCCACCGTCGCCGCCTTCGCCCTCACCGGGCACGTCACGACCAACATCATGCCCCCGCCTTCGTCATAAAACGGCCGGTCCCCGGAACCGCGCAGCACGTGTTCTACGAGCTGCTGGTTCGCCGTCTCGGCTACAAATACGACGATTTCCGCGACTGGATGAAACAACCCGGACCTGCAGACGTCGTCCGAGACCGTCAACTGCCGGTGTCGGTACTGAAGGCCGGGCCTGCCCTTGTCAGTGGTCATCTGTTTACTTGCCATATGACCGACAAGATGAGTCACAGCGATGTCCGCCCAACCCCGCCTCTCGCGCCCGATGCCGAAATGGTGGAGCCGTCGCGGTTCAGGATCCGCAACGTGAAGATCGATGGCCGGGGGGCCGAGGTGAACGTCCAACGAGGCGGTTCCTACCAGGTCAGCTTCGATCTGTTGCACGATTGCTCGGGGTGCGGCAACGCCGTCAACCAGGTGATCGTCGGGCTGGCGGGACAAGATCGGGCCCAGGCGTCGGTATGGAACGGCAAGCAGCGCAGCGGGGGCGGCTTGAAGGTGGTCAATGCCGGCACGCACGTCGAGGCGCTGGCGGAGGACAACCCTGGTCCGGCGGAGTGGGTGGATGTCTCGTGCGACCTCGTCGTTCCCGACGAACCCGGCGTCTACTCGGTTCGAGCACGTTACGCCCAGGCATATCAGGGACGTCTGATGACTGCCGAAGGGCGTGCGGTCCCGCAGCCGGAGTACCAGGACGTGCTGGGTTGGTGGAAGGTGGATCGTCCGGAAGGGCCCGGCCCGGAATCGACCATAGGCACCATCATCGTCGAGGCGTGAAGCCCTTTCTGAGTGCGAAGCCGCCCTGTCGCCGCGTGTGTTCCGGAGGAGGTGCGGACAACTGTGGGACGCGGGTTCGGGAGAAAAGTCAACTTTGAACAGTTGCTCCGAGGGGGCCTAGATTCACCAGCCGGCCCATCCCACAGGAGGAACCATGGCACGTTCTGATCGTCCGATAGCCCTCGTGACCGGCGGCAGCCGCGGCATCGGCGCCGCCACCTCGCTGAGGCTCGCTTCCGCAGGGTTCCGCGTGGCGGTGAACTACTTCTCGAACCGCTCCGCGGCCGACGAGGTCGTCGCGCGGATCGAGGCGGACGGCGGCAGCGCCTTCGCCCTCCAGGGAGACGTGCGCGACGAACAACAGGCCGCCCGGCTGATCGAGGAGGCGGCAGTCGGCGGACGCCTCGATGTCCTGGTGTGCAACGCGGCCGCGGCCGCCTTCACGCCCACACCGGTGAGCGCGTTGTCCTGGTCCGACTTCCGTACGAAGGTGACGGACGAACTGGCCGGCGCCTACACCCTGGCTCAGCGCGCGCTGGCCCTGATGGAGAAGCAGGGCCAGGGAGCCATCGTCTTCGTCTCCAGCACGGTGGCCGACGGGCCGCCCGCCCCCGGAATGACCGCCCACGGAACTGCCAAGGCCGCCCTGAACACCTTCGCCCGGTTCCTGGCGTGCGAGGCCGGCCCCCTGGGTGTCCGTGTCAACGTGGTCGCACCGGGCTTCGTACGCACCGAGGCCAGCGCCCACATGCCGCAGGAGATCCAGCAGCAACTGGCGGACCGGGCACCGCTCGGGCGCGTCGCGGAGGCGGATGACGTCGCGAGGGCCATCACGATGCTGGTGGGCGAGGACGCCCGGTTCGTGACCGGGGCGGTGGTGCCGGTCGACGGCGGGACGAGCGTGTCCCGCATGTAGACCGTGCGGGGTGGCCACCTCGGTCACCGACATCGGGGCCCGTCCCGCCCGGTACCGCGAGGCCGGTATCGAGGTGTGCGGTCCACCGACCGCAAGACCGCCCCGCGGGACGGTTCGCCGCCGCCATCTGCACGCGCACCGTCTGCGCGCGGGCTGGGACACCCAGGGCAAGTGCCGTGTACGGGCGCGGAAGGCCGCACGCGGTAATCTGCCCGGTGGCCGACCGTCGCCCGCGCAGACGCTCAGCCTCCTCCGCCCGGCGAGCCCGCTCTCAGAGCGCAGCCGGGACCGCGCCGCAAGGTGGCTCGCCAGTCCGCCAGTCCCTGCGGCGCGGTGAGGCCGGCGGCAGGCCATGGGCCTTCGACCGGCTGGCCGACACACCACGTTGACCGGCAGGTGCGGACGATCTGGCGGCACCTGCCGGTCCTCGATCAGGAGCCAGGCCCGGCCGCGGCGGCGGGACTGCGCTGGCTGCTCGAGAAGCAGGCGTGACGGGGCTGAGGGTGCGCGCTCGCGCGCAGCACTGCGACCTCCGACAAGCACCGGATAGTCCGACACGCAGTCAGCCGCCCTGGAGCGGGCGAGGACGGCGCGGATCGCAGCAGCTTCTCCATGACGACCCGGGTGCGGGCACCATGCTCGTCGGTGGCCGGGGCGGGCTCCAGCACCTCCTTGCCGCCGTCGGTGCGGGCCTTGAAGACGGCGTCGTACAACTCGCCCGGTTCCCGCTACAGTTCGGCAACGTTCAGCCCGCCCTGCAGGTCGTCCCCGACGACCTCGGTCCACTGGGCCAGGAATGTGTCCCGCTGTGTGGCCAGTGTCTCCGGTTACAGGGTGACCGCCTGACTGTACGACTCGGCGGAGGACGTGCCGTCGCCGTCGTAGCCGAAGTACGTGCAGAGGCCGCCGGTCTTCCAGGAGCCGCCGGCGTACGGGGCCCAGTCGGACACGCCGCCGTAGCTGATGTTCGAGACGGTGGTCTGGTTGGAAGAGACGTTGCTCCCGTTGCGGTAGAGGGCGACGACGATGTTGAGGGAGGCCACGCGGGCGGTGCAGTTGACGTTCGTGCCGCCCATCACCTCGGTGGTCCCGACGCGGCTCGGCTTGGTGACGGTGACGGAGCAGGTGGTCAGGTCGTCCGGCAAGGCGTGGGCCGATCCGACGACGGTGACGCTCGCGCCGTCCGCCGTCACGGTGGCGCCGTGACGTCCGGCCGGGACGGTGAAGGTGACCGTGTGCGACGCGTTTGCGGAGGTGACGGGGGAAGCGGCGTGAGCGGAGGTGGTCGCGGCTGCCGAGAAGGCCCCGATGGCCGCCAGTCCGGCCAGGCAGCCCGCGAACGTGATGCGCATGAGGACCTCGATTCGGAAGGACTTCGGGAGGACGGCTGTCACGTCCCGCGGCGAGGCAAGAGTCTGCGGCCGTCCGAAGAGAGGTGTCAAAGCGCGCCAAGCGCGGTTTCAGGACGTTCTGTTCCCCCGGCGGCGGGCCGTGCCACAGGCTTGCGAGCCCGCTGTACGGCCGCCCGGCCCGGCCCGTTGGGGCGCCGCGGGATGGCCGGGGAACGCCCCGGTGTCACAGGTTCCGCGGGAAACGCACTTCCTGCCGTGGCACCCCCCTTGTCCGCCCTCCCCCAGGCGGTGTACGCGTACGCGCTACCGGTCAAGCACTTATTCAGCGGCTTGCCGCCACTGTGGGCAGGCCCCCGGCGGGGATGCCTGCCCGGCTCCGGTGGCGTCAGAGCTGGTAGAAGTCGGTGTAGTGGTCGGGCGAGTACCAGACCACACCGGTGTTCGAGTCGACGACGATCCGGTAGGCGTCCCGATGAGCGCCGCAGGCGCGCGGGTAGATGTCGTATTCGTAGAAGGTGTCACCGGACGGCAGTTGGCCGTCGTTGTTGTAAAACTCGCCACCGGCATAGCTGCACTCGCCGTCGGGCCAGTCGTACCAACCCCGAGCGGTCGGATAGCCGAGATCGGACCACGTCGAGTTCGCCGAGGCGGCGTCGGAGCATCCGCTGATGCTGCAGGAACCGTAGACCGCCGCGTTCGCGGCGGGGCCGTTGACGACGGACACGCCGAGCAGGGACGCGATGGCGGCGATCAGTACCGCGAGCCGCTGGGTCCAGGGCAGTCGGGGACGTCGAAGAGTCAGCACGTGAAACCTCCAGGTGAATGAGTCCATGGACATGACACCCTGGTGGTCCTGCGTGACGATCGGATGTACCCCTGGTTGCCGGGGGGAGGTGATCCCGTTTCGAGGCAGCCCGCGCAGCGCCGAACAGGCCGCTCAGCACGGCTGGGACGGCGCATCGGACGCGGCCCACCCTCGCAAACAGAGGCGGATCCCAGGTATGCCCTCCACGACGAAGCCGAGCAGCCAGACCACCAGGACGCTCCACGAATGCCGGCGGCTGCCGCGGCCGCTGGTACCGATGGTGATCTGGCACCGCAGGACCCCGCCCTGCAGGGCCCGGCGGAGTGAAGCGGCGGGGGCGGTTGCTCGTCGCACGGGCGCAGGGCCGAAGGTGAGAGAATTCCGGGGTGATGGCAAGCACCACAGACATCGAGAAGGCAGCCGGTGTGCTGCGTGACGGCGGCCTGGTGGCCCTACCGACGGAAACGGTCTACGGCCTGGGCGCCAACGCCGAGGACCCCGCCGCCGTCTCGCGCATCTTCCAGGTCAAGGGACGTCCGCCCTCCCACCCGCTGATCGTCCACATCGGCAGCGCGGATCTGCTGGGCGACTGGGTCGAGGAGGTGCCCGCGGCGGCACGCCTCCTGGCCGAACACTTCTGGCCGGGGCCCCTGACACTGGTCCTGCGGCGCGGCCCCCGCGTACCCCTCGAAGCAACCGGCGGCCTGGAGACGGTCGCCGTGCGCGTGCCCGACCACCCCGTGGCACTCGCGCTGCTCGCAGCCTTCGGCGGTGGTGTCACGGCTCCGTCCGCCAACCGGTTCGGCTCGGTCAGCCCGACCACCGCCGACCACGTCCGTGCCGAGCTCGGCGACACCGTCGACTTCGTGCTGGACGGCGGGCCCTGCGAGGTCGGCGTCGAGTCGACCATCGTCGATGTGACCGGCGGCACCCCGAGCATCCTGCGCCCCGGCGGGGTGACGCGCGAGGACCTCGAAGCCGTTCTGGGTCACCCCCTCGACGTCCCCTCGACCAGTCACGTTCGGGTGCCGGGCCAGCATCCGTCCCACTACGCGCCACGTGCACGGGTCGTCCTCGTCGAACCCGAGAAGGTCGTCGCCGAAGCGGAGCTGGCCCAGGAGCTTGGACACCGGGTGGGCGTCCTGCTGCCGGCCGCCTTCACCGGCGGTCCGGCAAAGGCGCACGCCGTGGTCGCACTCCCCCGGTCGACGGCCGCTTACGCACGGGGGCTGTACGGCTTCCTGCGCGAACTCGACCAGCAAGGGTGCGATCTCATCATCGCATCGCTGCCGGAGGAGCAAGGGCTGGGACTGGCGATCGCCAACCGGCTCCGCCGCGCCGCAGGGCCCCGCACCACCGTGTGACGCCGTAGCCGCCTCGGCCGCAGCGAGTGGAGGCGACCCGCCCAGTAGTTACCTTTGAGTAATCCATGTCTGCAGGGGGGAGCGCCTTACCGTCCGGCCCGGCTCCCTACGATGGCCCGGCTGGCGGTGCTTGCCCGGCGTCTCTTCGGGTACCGCGCTTGAATGAGGGTGGTATCCATAGGGACAGGCGATTGCTGAAAGCGATGGGTTCGTGACTCGTCTCGGTGGCTTGGGAGACGACCAGTCGAGTGGACCGGGTGACGATGCCCTGTCCCTCGCGCTGGAGATCGCCGATGCCGTGGACAGCCTGGCGAACCTGTGGTCGGTGGCCAGCCAGGGGGCGAGTCTGCGGCTGTCGTCGCATCAGTTGCGCGCACTGCGCATCCTGGAGTCGGAACCGGGGCTCAATCTCACGGCTTTGGCGGAAGGCATGGACATAGGGCCGCCGACCGCCAGCCGGCTGTGCGACCGGCTGGAGGCGGCCGGTCTGCTGGAACGCGCACTGCATCCGCACAAGCGGCGGGAAGTGCAGTTGAACCTCACCGGGCGTGGTCGGCAGGTGCTCGGTGAGGTGGCCTCCCGCAGATCACAGGCGCTTGCCGAGGTTCTCGCGAACATGGAACTCGCCGAGCGGACGGCGCTGAGCCGGGGTTTGAGCGCCTTTCTCGCCGCTCAGGACGACATCGGCCGGAGGGCTGGCGGCTCCCCGCACTGACGGCGGCCGGGTCAACGGGGACGGCCGGTCCAGTCCAGGCAGACCACGGCAGCGTCGGACAGCAGCTCCTTGCTGCCGTAGTGCTCGATCAGCCCGGAGACGACCGCGCGTGCCGTCTCGTGTGCCGAGGTCGTTCGGGTGGCGCCGAGGATCTGGCGCAACGCCCGCTCCCCGTAGAGGTCGCCGGCCGCGGAGCGGGTGTCGTGCACGCCTGTGCTGACCGCTATGAGGCGATCCCCCGGCTCCACTTGGAAGACCTGTTCTTCGTAAGGGGTCTCCTCGAACATGCCGAGCGGCATCTGGGCGTCCAGTTCGATCCGTTCGGTGTGACTGCCGCGCTGGCGGAACAGCTGGGGGGAGCCCGCGTCGACCGCGCGGACCGTGCCGGAAGGCAGGTGGAAGTCCAGCAGCAGTGTGGAGGCGTACACCTTGCCGCCGTACTGGGCGTAGATCGCCTGATCGGCCAGGCACGCCTGGTCGGCGAGGGAGATGCCGGCGCGGCGCGCATTGCGCAGGGCGCTGACCGTGAGACTGGTGAGCAGGGAGGCGTCGATGCCCTGCCCCATGCCGTCGGTGACGGTGAGGACGAGATGGTCGGCGCTGGTGGACCAGTCGAAGTTGTCGCCCCCGATCGCGTAGGCCGGCTCGAGGTGGGCGCCGATCACGTACTCCTCGCGGGCACATCCCCGGCCCGGCAGGAGTTGCCACTGCATTTCGGCGGCAAGGGTGAGGCGGCGGGTACGGCGGGCCTGGAGGTAGAGGTCGGTGTCGCGGTCGGCGGTGGAGACCTCGTGGCCCAGTGCCGTGGCGAAGTCGCCGAGCTGGAGCACGGTTTCCGGGGCGGCGATGCCCTCGGGCAGACGTACGGAGAGGACGCCGAGGCGGTCGCCGCGCACGGTGATCGGCAGGTGCACCAGGTGACCGGACGGCTCGCGGCACACTTCGACCACCGGACTCTGCTGGATGAAGGCGCTGCCCGCCGGACCGTCATGGGCGGGGACCGGAGTGCCGGTGCAGGGCAGATGGGACACCGGCTGCAGGACGCTCAGGCCGTAGTCGGCGAGCAGGAGGGTCACCTCCTGAGCCCCGAACTGCTCGGTGAGGATACGGCGGGCAGTGGCGACGAGCGCGTGGGGCGCGGCCGCGCGGAGTCGTGCTTCCGCCGACGCCAGTGCTCCAGAGGTCTTCACTGCATCCACCCTCTCACCTTGAGGTCTCCACGCTACCGCGAGAAGGGCCGCCCATGAGGGCCGTCGGCTGCTCGGCCTGGAGGGGGTTCGCGCTGGGCAGGAGAGGGCGCCATCGTCGTCCAGAACCGGAGCAGGCGTACCCCCGGCGTCCCGCCGTCTGTGGCGAGGTGGCCGGCAGCGGCGCGCGTGTGTGCCGCGCCGAGGGCCGACGCCGGCTTCCGGACGTCAGGGGTTGCGGTCGTCGGCGTCCGCCCGGTGGTGCGGGGCCAGTACGGCCACGCTGGTGTCGTCGCGCGGAGGGCGCGCGGCGCTGCCCGCGTCCCGCAGGACGACCGCGGCCACCACGGCCGGGTCATGGGCGAAGAGTCCGGGATCGTCCGGCGGCGTCCAGCGGCCGGGGAGGCCGTCACTGTGCAGGATGAGCAGGCTGTCCGGCTGCCAGGCCGCCTGCTGTACGGGTACGGTCGCGGGGAAATGGGCTCCGGCGATGCCCGGATGGGATACGAGGTGCTGCCATCCGGTGGCGACGCGGAGTCTGGCGCCGACGTTGCCCACGCCGGCGAACGAAAGCCGGTTCACCCTTTCGTCGAGCTGCGCGACCGCGATCGCCGCGCCTCGGGTGGGCCGCAGGGCGGCATGCAGATGGCGCAGGATCTCGCCCGGCGGCAGGTCCGCGGTCCGGCGCACCTGGTCCACCGCGGCGGTGGACGCCTCGGCTGCCCTGTCCCCGTGACCGAGGCCGTCCGCGAGCATCACCGTGACCCGGGAGCCGGTGCGCACCCAGGTGAGGGCGTCGCCCGAGTGCTCGGCATGGCCGAAAGCGGCGTTGATCCCCCCGGCCCGCGCGCCGGTCGGGGGAGGGACCGGCCGCGAGTGGGACGCGAGGCGCGGGCGGGCCGAGCCGACGCGTGCGACGGCGACGGTGCCCCGGCCCGAGCAGGAGTGCAGGTCGAAGTCGCCGGAGATCCGCAGGCAGGTGCCCAGGCCCGCGCCCAGGGAGGAGGGGGCCGTGGTGTAGCCGTCCTTCAGCGCCGCCCGTACGTCGCCGATGCCCGGCCCGTGGTCGAGCGAGGTGATCTGGACGCAGGGCACGGCAGGCGCGAGGGTGTCGGAAGGGCCGGTGAGGTTGATGACGATACGGCCGGCGTCGGCGTGCTTGACGAGGTTCGTCCCGAGTTCCGTCGCCACGAGGGCCGCGACCGCCGTCGCATGTGAGTCCAGCCCTGCGTGGGCGCAGGCGTCTTCTATGGCGACGCGGACATCCCGGACTCGGGTGCTGTCCTGGACCGGGATGTCCCAGACCCTGCTCACGGAGCACCGGGGCGTGGCGAGGGCAGGCCGGAGACCCAGTCGGCGATGGTGACGGCGGTGCCCTGGCCGGGCCGGCTGTCCACGGTGAACTCCTTCACCAGCCGTTTGGCCCCGCTCATCCCCAGCCCCAGGCCGCCGCCGGTGGTGTAGCCGTCCGTCATCGCGCGTTCGATGTCCCGGATGCCGGGTCCGGTGTCGACGAAGGACAGCCGCAGTCCGGGCTGGGCCCCGTCCGTCAGCGGGGTGACTTCCACATGCCCGCCGCCTCCGTGGACAAGGGTGTTGCGGGCCAGCTCACTGGCCGCCGTCACCAGCTTGGTCTGCTGGACCAGGCCGAAGCCGAGGCCGGCGGCGACCTGGCGTACGTGCTGGCGCACCCAGGCGAGGTCCGCGTCCGAGCCGACGGGCAGGCGTGTGGTCGAGGCGAGCGGGGCGTGCATCATGCGCCCTCTTCCCGGTCAGCGGGCAGGGTTGCGGAGGACGTGCGGTCCAGCAGGGACAGTGCCCCTTCGGTGTCCAGCGCCGTGACCACGCCGGGCAGTGTCAGGCCCAGTTCGACCAGGGTGATGGCCACGGCCGGGCGCATACCGGCCAGCACCGTCCGTGCGGCCAGAAGGCGCGCGCCCGCGGCGATCTCGGCCAGGACGCGGCCGAGGAAGGAGTCGACGATCTCCACCCCCGAGATGTCGATCACGACACCGCGCACCGGGTCCGGGTTCGAGGCGATGCGATGGGTGATGTCGTTCTGGAGGTGTTCGGCCGCCCCGTCCTGCAGCTCTCCCTGGAGGGTCACCAGCAGGACGTCGCCCAGTGTCAGGACAGGCACCGGGCCGCCGTGGGCGGCGGGGAGACCCGTCACCGCGGGTTCGCTCCGACGACCGGTCGGGGCGAGACGACGATGCCCTGCTGGTTGAGCGCGTACGCCAGGGCGTCGGCGAGGCCGGCTCGTGTGAGGATCGACCCGAGGTCGATACCGAGGTGGACGATGGTCTGCGCGATGGCGGGACGGATTCCGGACACGATGCACTCCGCGCCCATCAGCCGGGCCGCGGCGACCGTCTTCATCAGATGCTGGGCCACGAGCGAGTCGACGGTCGGCACGCCGGTGATGTCGAGGATGGCGTACTGCGCCCGCTGCTCCACGATGGCTTCCAGCAGGCTCTCCATCACGACCTGGCTGCGCGCACTGTCGAGGGTGCCGATCAGCGGCACGGCGACGATGCCCTCCCACAGCTTGATGACCGGAGTGGCCACCTCCAGAAGCTGCTGGCTCTGGCGGGCGATGAGTTCCCTGCCCGCGCTGACCGTCGTCTCCATGACCACCAGGCGGAGCGTGCCCATCAGGGCCGTCAGCCCGAGCAGGCATGCCTGTGCGTGCTCGTCGGCGGGCTTTTCGAACTCGGCCCGCAGCAGTGCGGTGACCGGCTCGCGCAGTCCGGCCACCTCGCCGGCGATCTGCGAGGGGCTGGACCCGGCGCGGGTGCGGGAGGCGGCCATCCGCCCGAGCTGGTCCCGCACGGCGGCGAAGCCGGGCGCTTCGATGTCGTCCAGCCGTCCGGTGCGCGCCACGTCGGCGAGGGCGTCCACGACGGCCTTGCACGCCTCGACCGCCTCGCCCCTGGAGACCGTGAAGACCGTCCGGAACAGGGAGGCGTCCGCCCATCGCTGGGCGATCTGCTCGCGGCGCTGTTCCAGAAAGCCTCCGAGGTGCTGCCTCACCTCGGGGGCCGTTTCGTCCTCCGCCACCTGCATCTCTCCCTGCTGCGAGCCCTGCGATCGACCCAACGGCGACCCATCAGGCAATTATTGCCGCATGGCAAACGTTAACGCGAGGCAGTGGAGTCGAACAACACGCGATCGCCACAATCGGGGCCTCGCCCTCGTCAGGACCCGGCGGGCCGGCCGTGCCAGTCCAGGCAGACGACCAGCGCGTCGTCGTCGGGCACCGGTTTGCCCCGGTGTCCGCTCAGTTCCCGCAGGATGGCGCGCGGTACCTCGGCGGCGGGCAGCAGCCGGGTGGACTGGATGGCGCGGGCCAGGGCCGCGTCCCCGTACGTCTCACCTTTCGGGGAGGCCACCGCGTGGACGCCGTCGCTGACGAAGACGAGCCGGTCGCCGGGCTCGACTCGGAAGTCCTGTGCGACGTAGTCGGTCTCCTCGAACATGCCCAGGGGCAACTGGGCCTCGAAGGCCACGCGCTCCACGACGCCCTTGCGCAGCCGCAGCAGCTGCGGGGATCCCGCGTCCACGACGCTCGCCCGCCCGGTGGCGAGATCGAAGTCGAACATCAACACGGACAGGTAGCAGCGCCCCTGGTAGTGGGCGTACACGGCCTGGTCGGCAAGGGCCGCCTGGTCGGCGAGGGAGATGCCGGCGCGGCGGGCGTTGCGCAGCGCGTTGATGGCCAGGTTCGTGAGCAGCGACGCCTCTATCCCCTCGCCCATGCCGTTGGTGACGTACAGCATCAGATGATCGGCGGTGGCCGACCAGTCGAAGTTGTCACCGAAGATCGCGTAGGCGGGCTCGAGCTGCGCCCCCAGCTCGTACTCGGGTCGAGAGCAGGAGCGGCCGGGCAGAAGCTGCCACTGCATCTCCGCCGCGAGGGTCAACCGGTCCTTGCGCCGCGCCTGGAGGTACAGATCGGTGTCGCGCTCGGCGACGATCACCTCGTGCCCCAGCATGTCGGCGATCTCGGCCAGTTCGGACTCCTGCTCACGGGCGGCGTCGCTCCCGCGGAGAGTCACGGTGAGCACACCGAGCCGGTCGCCACGCACACTGACCGGCAGATGCAGGCGCGCGCGCCCGTCATGGCCCTCTTCGCGGTAAGGCTTCTGCGAACCGAAGGCCCGGCCGGCGGGGCTGTTGTGCACCGACACCGGTTCCAGCGTGTGCGGGAGCACCGACACCGGCTGAAGCACGGTCAGGCCGTAATCGGCCATGAACAGTTCGACGTCCTCCGCGCCGTACTGCTCGATCAGTACGGCACGGATGGCGTCGAGCAACTCATGGGGAGCCGCCGTGCGCAGAGCGCGTTCGGCTGTCACAAATCTATTCATAAAGTGATATACACCTGTCTTTCGCCGGAAAACGTACGCGCCTCACCGGGGAGGCGAAGTTCGGGAACGGGCCGCACCGTCGCCATGGGCCATCTGGAGCCAGCGCGCGCACCTAGTACGCTGACAGTCGCCCCAGTGCCTGCGAGAGTGTGATCGTGACTGCCTTCCGCCGCCGCCCAGAGCCCGACGAGGTCGCGCGTGTGACCACCACGGCCGCTGAGTTGCTGGAGGTCGTGTGGGGCCGCGCGTCGACCGCCCCCACCTCCGCGTCCCAGCTGCGCGCGCTGCATATCCTCGAGCACCACGACGGCATCAACCTGCGCACGCTCGCCGAGTCCCTCGCGTCCACCCCGCCGTCCACCAGCCGGCTGTGCGACCGACTGGTGGCCGCCGGATTCGTCGAGCGGGTGGCGAGGGCGGAAGACCGGCGCGAGGTGCGACTGCACCTCAGCGGCCGGGGCCGCACCTTCCTCGCCGATCTGCGCACGCGCAGGGAGAACGAGTTGCGGACGGTGCTCGCCGACATGCCCGCCGCCAAGCGGACCGCGCTCCTGGAGGGGCTGGAAGCGTTCTGCGTCGCCGCGGCGACGCAGATACACGACGAGGCCCCGGATTCGGGCAGCCGGAGCGCCTGAACCGCCGTCCGCGGCACCGGTGTCACCCTCACCTGTCGACGATGGTGACCAGTACACGGAGTGGTCTCCGTCCACCGGAGCATTCCAGGTCCTTCCCCGCGCACGTCCGACGTGGCTACTCTGTTGCGTCCCGGCTATTGTTGTCAAACGACAACAGTTCGCCCTCACAAGTCCTTACCCCTCTCCTGATACCCCGATGTGACAGAACTCTGACCTGGGAGATGACAGCCGACGCCCAGCCGCGCGGGTGGTCCGGGCGCGGATCGGACATCACCTGAAGCGGCGCGGGTAGAGGGCTGGGGAACGCGGTGAAGGACGTCTTCCTGCCATTGGCGCCCGTTAGAGGGGGAGCATGCGGTGACGGATGACGATGGCGGTCGTCGGCGCGGATGGTGGGCGGCGCTGTGCCGCACACCGGTGGCTGTCTGGAACGACGATGTCACGGACTGGGCAGCCGCTTTGACCTACTATGCGGTGCTCGCTCTGTTCCCTGTCCTTCTGGTGATCCTCTCGGTTCTCGGGCTGACCATGCCCGCGACGACCTCCCAGGTGATCGAGCGGGTGACGGAGGTCGTCCCGGCCACCTCCCGCGGGCTGCTGCGCAGCGCTCTGCAGCAGATGGCCCACCAGTCGTCCGCGGCATGGATGCTGGTCTTCTTCGGCGCCGTCGGAGCGCTGTGGTCGGGCTGCAGCTATCTGAGCGTCTTCCGCAGGGCCCTGCATACGATCCACCACGCCGACTCCCACCGGCCGGTGTGGCGTACCGCCCCGCGCATCGTCATCACCGCGCTCGTCCTGATCAGCCTGCTTCTCACCACCACCCTCACCCTGCTGCTGAGCGGCAGCCTGGTCAGGCGCCTGGCCCGGGCACTCGACCTGGCCACCATCCCCCCGGCGTGGGACATGGTGCGCTGGCCGGTCCTGGCCGCGGTGGCCGTCGTCCTGGTCCTGGTGCTCTACCGTTCGGGTCCTGCGCCCTCCCGCCCGCTCCGGAACATGGCACCGGGCGGCGGTCTGGCGATCGTGCTTCTGCTGGCCGTCTCCCTCGGCTTCACCGTCTATGCCCGGCACGTGAGCACCTACTACCGCCTGTACGGCTCACTGGCGGGTGTGGTGGTCTTCCTCATCTGGCTGTGGCTGTCCAACCTGGCCCTTCTGATCGGCGCTCAGTTCAATGCCGAGCTGGCGAAGTCCGGCCGGCACCGTGCGGAAGCGATCACCGCGACGCCGTCCCCGACCGCACAGCCTCCGGCCTGATCGGTCGGCCGGCCCGGACTGCCGACGGCGGTCAGGAGCCGATCCGGGCGCCGGGGACGTCGCAGGTCGGGTAGCCGGAGTGCGGGCAGGGCGGCTTCTGCCCGGTGGCGGCGCTTCCCGCACGGATGGCCGCGGTCCGAGGATGTGACGGGTTCTTGGGGAGCCGGGGTGCATGGAGGCGGGTTGTCGGGCAATGCGCGAGTGGTGACACGCATTGTGATCGTCTTCCTGACTCTTGCCGCCGCGGTCGTCAGCGCCGCGGTGGCCGTCGGTTGCTCGCCCTATTGGTGGTTCGCGGCCCTTCCGTTGCTGTTCCTGGGGGTGCTGGGCGGCTGGGACCTGCTCCAGCGAGAGCACTCGGTGCTGCGTAACTATCCCGTTCTCGGCCATGCCCGCTTCCTCCTGGAGCGGATACGCCCCGAGCTCCAGCAGTACTTCGTCGAGCGGAACTTCGACGGGCGTCCCTTCGACCGGGATGTGCGCAGCATCGTGTACGAGCGTGCCAAGGGCACGGACGCGGAGGAGCCGTACGGCACCGAGCGCGACGTGTACGCGCCCGGTTACGAGTTCCTCGTCCCGTCGATGGCGCCGTGCCCGGTGCCGAAGACCCCGCCGCGGGTACGGATCGGCGGCCCGGACTGCGAGCGGCCGTACGACATGGCACTGCTCAATGTGTCGGCGATGAGTTTCGGCTCCCTGTCGGCCAACGCGGTCCTGGCGCTCAACGGCGGTGCGGCGGCCGGGAATTTCGCCCAGGACACGGGCGAGGGCGGCCTGTCGGAGTACCACCTGCGTCCGGGGGGCGACCTCGTGTGGGAGATCGGTACGGGATACTTCGGCTGCCGTACCCCCGACGGGGACTTCGACGCCGCAAAGTTCGCCGACAAGGCTGCCCACGACCAGGTCAAGTGTGTTTCCCTGAAGCTCTCCCAGGGTGCGAAGCCCGGCATCGGCGGTGTGCTGCCGGGGGCGAAGGTGAACGCCGAGATCGCTCGGGTGCGGGACGTGCCCGAGGGGCGTACGGTCGTCTCCCCGCCGTACCACCGGGTTTTCTCCACTCCGCGCGAACTCGTGCGCTTCATCGCCCGCATGCGTGAGTTGTCCGGTGGCAAGCCCGCCGGGTTCAAGTTGTGCGTGGGCTCGCGCCGGCAGTTCCTGGCGGTCTGCAAGGCCATGCTGGAGGAGGGCACGGCGCCCGACTTCATCGTGGTGGACGGCTCCGAAGGGGGGACCGGCGCGGCGCCGCTGGAGTTCGCCGACCATGTGGGCACCCCGCTCACCGAAGGCCTGCTCACCGTGCACAACGCCCTGGTGGGGGCGGGGCTGCGGGACCGGATCAGGATCGGGGTGAGCGGCAAGGTCGCCACGGGCACCGATCTCGTCAAGCGCATGGTCCAGGGCGCCGACTACGCCAACGCGGCGCGGGCGATGATGTTCGCCGTCGGCTGCATCCAGGCGCAGAGGTGCCATACCAACACCTGTCCCACCGGCGTCACGACCCAGGACCCGCACCGCGCCCGCGCCCTGGACGTACGGGACAAGGCCCCGCGCGTCCAGCGCTTCCAGGAGGCGACGGTGGCCAGCGCCCTGCAGATCATGGCGTCCATGGGGGTCAGCGACCCCGCGCAACTGCGCCCGCACATGCTCCGCCGCCGGGTCGACCCCCTCACCGAACGCTCCTACGAGGAGTTGTACGAGTGGCTGGCGCCGGGGCAACTGCTCGCGGAGCCCCCGGCCTCATGGGCGGCCGACTGGCAGGCCGCCGACCCCGACCGTTTCACCGTCTGACCCGGAGGACCCACATGTCCCGTACCGTTGCCCGCGTCATCGTGGACGCGCTGAGCGAACTCGGCGTGCGTCAGGTGTTCGGCGTCGTGGGAGACGCGCTCAACCCCCTGACCGACGCCATCCGCGGCACCGAGAGCCTGGAATGGGTGGGTTGCCGGCACGAGGAGGCGGCGGCCTTCGCGGCGAGCGCGCAGTCCCAGCTCACCGGGACCCTCGGCGTGTGCATGGGCACCGTCGGGCCTGGTTCCGTCCACCTCCTCAACGGGCTGTACGACGCCGCCAAGAGCCACGCCCCGGTCCTCGCCATCGCCGGACAGGTGCCGCTCGCCGAACTCGGCAGCGACTATTTCCAGGAGGTCGACAACGACGCCCTCTTCAGCGACGTGGCCGTATTCCGTGCCACCATCACCTCGCCCGGCCAACTGCCGCAGATGCTGGAGACGGCGGTGCGTACCGCGATCGGCCGCAAGGGAGTCGCCGTCCTCACCGTGCCGGGCGACCTGGGAGAGCGGGAGCTGACCGCCGACCGGCCGCTCCGGTTCTCCCTGACCCCAGCGGTGAGCCGGCCGGACGGTGCGGCCTGCCGACGCGCCGCGGAACTCCTCGACCGGTCCGAGCGCGTCACCCTGCTCGTCGGGGAAGGAGCACGCGCTGCCCGCGAGGACGTCCTCGCCCTCGCCGACCGTCTGGCCGCGCCGATGGTGCTCACGCTGAAAGCGAAGGCGGGATTCGAGGGCGACCACAATCCCTTCCAGGTCGGCCAGACCGGTCTGATCGGCAACCCCGCCGCGGCGGCGGCCCTCCAGGACGCGGACACTCTTCTGCTGCTCGGCACCGACTTCCCCTACCGGGACTGGTACCCCGAGGGCAAGACCGTGATCCAGGTCGACACCGAGGCCACCCACATCGGACGCCGGGTGCCGGTCGAGGTCGGGCTCGTGGGCGACACCGGCGCCACCGTGCGCGACCTCCTGGACCACCTTGCCGCCGCGTCCAAGGGCACGCCCGACCGTTCCCATCTGGACAAGGCGCGCGAACGCTTCGACCGGTGGCGCGCCGGCCAGGCGCGGCTCGCCGACCCCGATCACGACAAGGGGCTCGTGGGACGGCTCCGCTCCGCGCTGGACAACCGTGCCCACGACATCAGGCCCGAGGCACTGGCCGCAGCGGTGGAGCGTGCCGCCGCCGACGACGCCGTGTTCACGTCCGACACGGGCATGGCCACGGTGTGGCTCTCCCGTTTCGTCGAGATGCGCGGAGAGCGACGCCTCATCGGTTCGTACAACCTGGGCTCGATGGCCAACGCGATGCCGCAGGCCCTGGGCGCCCAGTGCCTGGACCGCGAGCGCCAGGTCGTGGCCTTCTGCGGCGACGGCGGACTGAGTATGCTCCTCGGCGACCTCATGACGCTCAAGACCCACCGCCTGCCCGTCAAGCTCGTCGTCTTCGACAACCGTCGGCTGGGGATGGTGAAACTCGAACAGGAGCAGGCCGGTCTGCCCGAGTTCGGCACCGTGCTCGACAATCCCGACTTCGCCGCCGTGGCCGAGGCCATGGGCATCACCGGCATCCGCGTGACGGACCCGTCGGAGGTGGAGAGCGCGGTGCGACGGGCCTTCAGCAGTCCGGGGCCGGTCCTGCTCGACGTCCTCACCAACCCCGACGAGGTCGCCGTCCCGGCCCAGCCGACCGTCGAGCAGGGTTGGGGGTTCGCGGTGGCCAAGATGAAGGAGGTCGTGCGGAGCCACGGGGACACCAGCGGGCACTGAGCGCGTCGAGCCGTGCCGGTTCCCGGTGCCGCCGCCGTCGGTGATCACGAGGTCTCCCCGGCGGCGGCCTTGGCACAGGGCTGCCCGAAATGCCGGCGCCAGGGGATTACCCATCCACTTCACGGATAGACGGAGCTTCTCGAAAGGAAAGACCGGGATGCACGGGCATCCCTTCACAAGCATCCGCGGAGGACGGGCATGACCGAGAACATGGGGAACCACGCGCCGACGGCGGGCCACACTCCCGACGCCGACCTGACCGGCTATGCGGTGGAGACGGCGGACGGACGCGTCGGCACGGTGGACCAGCACTCCAGCGACGTCGGCTCGCAGTACATCGTCGCCAGCACCGGCGTGTGGATCTTCGGCAAGAAGGTCCTGCTCCCGGCCTCGACGATCACCGCCATCGACCACGAGACAAGGACCGTCCGGGTCGCCGGCTCCAAGGAGCAGATCAAGAACGCACCGCAGTTCGACAAGGACAGGCACCTGGGCGATCCCGCCTACCGCGACCAGATCAGCGGCCACTACGGAGCCGGCGGCCCCGGACACTGAGTGTCGGCGCGGATGCCCGCCCGTCCGCGAGGAAACCGCCTACAGCGCAGATGAACATCGCCGAACTGGGTAGGCGGGGTGCTGTCGTGTACAACCTGTCCGAGGAGTATTTGTGAGCCAATCAGCAGGTCTGGGTGTCGAGGTGGCCGTGATCAGCTCCGACGCCGCGATCATCACCGTCTGCGGAGACCTCGACGCCGACACCGAACTCGCCCTTCAGCACCAGGTGGCCGGCCAGGTGGTGCACGGACGGCGTCATCTGGTGCTGGACCTGGCGGATGTACCGTTCATGGACTCCTCCGGGCTGCGCGTCATCGTGCGGACCGTCAGTGAGATGCGGAACATCGACGGATCCGTGTCCCTGGCCGCGCCCAGCCAAGTGGTGCGGCGTGTGCTCGACCTGACCGGGGTCGGCATGAGCTGCCGGATATTCGACACCGCCGACGCGGCCTGCGAAGCCCTCCTCGGCCAGCAGGACGAAGCGCCGGATCACGCGTCGTGTGACAAGTCCTGATCGATGGCAGGACCTGGCGTGGCAGCCGCGGCAGGACCGTGCCGCCCCGCTGAGCGCTCCCCCACCGCGTGGCTGAGTGGAGGAGCACGAAGGCGCGGCGCGGGACGGGGACCGGCCAGGGGCTACCCTGTGGTGCCATGGCCCTACCCTCTTGAGCTGTCGAGGTGTGACAAAGCGTGCGGGACGTGCGGTTCGACCTGTCGGCCTTCGACCTGAGCGAAACGGCTCGGTGCACGGCCCGCGTGCGGAGAGCAGTGAGCGGTGCGCCGTCGGCGGACGCCGCGGCGCAGACGGTCGCCGACTTCTTCTACGACAGCCTGGTCGACGGGCACGACCGGCGCGCCTGCCCCGCCGTGGCCGTGTTTTTCACCGGTCTTCGGTCCGATGCCGCCGCGGCGCCCGAGCCCGAGCGGCGCCCGGTTCTGGCCGGGTTCCGCGGCCTGCCCGCGCTCTCGCCCAGTGCCGTCCAGAGTGCGCCGTTGGTGCACCGGCTGCTCGCGCGCTTGGGGATCATGACTGCGGACACGGCCGGCGGCGTGCCGTCGGCGGGGGACGCCGAGGCCGTGCACGTGTCCCTCGGCCAGGCGGACGGGCAGGAGGAAGTTCTTGCCGGGCAGGGCGTCAGCTGCGTGCTGGCCTTCGGAGGAACCCTGTCGCCGCAGGAGCGGTTCGGCGTGGTGATCTTCTCCCGCGTCGCGCTGCCGGCCGACGCCGTCACGCCGTTCCGTACCGTCGCGGGCAGCACGCGGCTGGCGCTGCTGTCCGCCGGCCTGCCGGCGCCCGCCGCCGAGGCGGCCGCGGCCCGTACGCTCCTGGGCAGCATGGAGGAGCTGGTGGAGCAGCGGGCCGCGTACCTGCAGACCGTGGTGGCGCAGCTCCGTGCCACCACCGCCGAACTGCGCCGGTCCCAGAAGGAGTTGGAGCAGCGGGAGCGGGACCTGCGGGAGGAGGCGGCCGTCGTGGAGCTGCTTCAGGAGGTCGGCAGCGTCCTGGCCGCGGAACTCGACCTCGACGCGTTGGTCCAGCACTCCGTCGATGCCGCCACCCGGCTGGCCGGTGCCGCGTTCGGCGCCTTCTTCTACAACGTCCTCGGCGAGACCGGGGAGTCGTACCTGCTCTACGTGCTCTCCGGCGTCGACCGGTCGGCCTTCGACAAGTTCCCCATGCCGCGCAACACCCAGGTGTTCGAGCAGACCTTCCGGGGTCTCGGCGTGGTGCGTTCGGACGACATCACAAAGGATCCGCGGTACGGCCACAACGCGCCCCACCATGGCATGCCGGAGGGGCACCTGCCGGTGCGCAGCTATCTGGCCGTCCCGGTGATGTCCCGAGGGACGGTGCTCGGAGGGTATTTCTTCGGGCATCCCGAACGCGGCGTCTTCACCGAGCGGCACGAGCGTCTGGTCACCGGCGTCGCCGCGCAGACCGCCGTAGCGCTGCAGAACGCGCAGACGTACCGTCAGGAACAGGAAGCGGCCGCAGAACTCCAGCGTCACCTGCTCCCCGCGCTGCCCCGCGTCGACGGGGTGGTCAGCACCTGGCGCTACCTGCCCGCCGCGCGCGATCGGGGTGCCGGCGGCGACTGGGTGGACCTCATACCGCTCCCGGCCGGCCAAATCGCCCTGGTCGTCGGTGATGTCATGGGCAAGGGCGTCAGGGCGGCGGCGGTCATGGGCCAGATCCGTACGGCCTGCCGGGCCTACGCACAGCTCGGCCTGGCCCCCGCCGACGTGCTGGAGCAGCTGAGCGTCCTGGTGGACGACATCGCTCCCGGTACCCTCGCCACCTGCGTGTACGCGGTACTCGACATGCGCCGGGACCGGCTGCGCGCGGCGGTCGCCGGGCACCTGCCGCCGGTGCGGCGCGATCCGGCAGGCGGCGTCAGGTTCCTGGACGAGCAGGCGGGGCCGCCGCTGGGGGTGGGCCGGCACCGGTACGCGGAGCAGGACGTCGCCCTGCCACCGGGCTCGCGGCTGCTGCTGTACACGGACGGCCTGGTCGAACGCCGCGGGCGCCCCATCGACGAAGGGCTGCGGCAGCTGCGGGAACTCCTGGCCGGGCCGGTGGGCGAGATGGAGGCCGACTGCGACTCCTGGCTCTCCGTCCTGGCCGCCGGAGAACAGGACGACGACATCGCCCTGTTGTACCTGCACCGGCCCGAGGACGCGGAACACGAGGTGGTGGCGGTCGCGCGCGACTACGCCCCGGTCTCCAGCGCGGTTCCCGACGCCCGCGACCTCGTCTGCGGGGTGATGCGCGACTGGGGCCTGAGCCATCTGGTCAACGACATGATGCTGATCGCGGACGAAATGGTCGCCAACGCGGTCCGCCATGCCAGGACGCCGCTCCGTGTCGAGCTGCGGCGATCAGGTGAGCGGGTCGTGCTGGAGGTCACGGACAGCAGCCCCGAGGAACCCCGGCTCATCGTCTCCCGGCCGGGCGAGTTCGGGCACCGGGGCATCTTCCTGGTCGACGCCATCGCGACGCGGTGGGGCACTCGGTGGATCGACGGAGGGAAAGTGGTGTGGGCGGAGGTGAAGACCGCGTGACGACGCCGCCGGGCCGGCTCCCCGGCCGACACCATGACGACCAGCCGCCCCGTTCGCCCCGCACGCAGGAGAGCCGCGCCCCGATGCCCCCCTCCCCCGGCCCCGAGGCCGACACGACCGCCGCCGCGTCGCCGCCGGTCGCGTCCGGCGGCCTGCTGCCGTCCGGCCCGACGCTGAGCCTGGCCTCGCAACGCGGCCCGCGGTACGCGGTCGTGGCCGTGGACGGCGCCATCGACTACCACACCGCTCCCCAGTTGCTCGGGCACCTCTCCACCACGGAGATGCAGGAGGTGCCCCTGCTGGTCCTGGATCTCACACGCGTGGACTTCTGCGACTCCAGTGCGCTGGGAGCCTTCGTCGGCATCCACCGCCGCCGTTCGGACGCGGGCCGCCGGTTCGCGCTGACCGGTGTCCAGACCGAGGTGAGGCGCATCTTCGAACTCACCCGTCTCGCGACCCTGCTGCCGCTGTACGACACGGTCGAGGACGCGCTCCGCTGAGCCTGCGGGACCGTGTCAGCTTGTGGTGAGCATGCCTTCGCGCAGGCGGGCCAGGCAGCGGGACAGCAGACGGGAGACGTGCATCTGGGAGACGCCGAGCCGTTCACCGATCTGGGCCTGGGTGCGTTCTTCGACGAACCGCATGTGGATGATCTGCCGCTCGCGCTCGTCGAGGGCGGCGATCATCGGGGCCAGCGCGTGGAAGTCCTCCACCAGGGCGAGGGCCGCGTCGTCGAAGCCGATGAAGTCGGCCAGGGCGGTCTCGCTGTCGTCGCTGGTGCTCAGCGCGGCGTCGAGGGAAGTGGCGTTGTAGCCGTTGGAGGCGAGGCGGGCTTCGACGACCTCTTCCTCGGTCAGGCTCATCAGCTCGGCGAGTTCCCTGGCGCTGGGGGTGCGGCCCATGCGGCTGCGAAGCTCCTCGGTGGCCTGCGCAAGCTGGACGCGGGCTTCCTGCAGCCGTCGGGGCACGTGCACGGCCCAGGTGGTGTCCCGGAAGAACCGCTTGATCTCGCCGACGATGTAGGGGACGGCGAAGGAGGTGAACTCGACCTCGCGGGAGATTTCGAACCGGTCGATCGCCTTGATCAGGCCGATCATGCCGACCTGGACGATGTCCTCCATCTCCTCCGGCCCCCGGCTGCGGAACCGGCCGGCGGCGAACCGGACCAGGGACATGTTCATCTCGATCAGCGTGTTGCGCGCGTAGCTGTACTCGGGCGTGCCCTCCTCCAGCGTGGTGAGCCGCTCGAAGAACAGCTTCGACAGCTCCCGAGCGTCCTTGGGAGCCACCTTGGCGGCGTCACCGATCTCCGGCAGCGCCGTCTGCGTACGCTCCTGGGTGCTGGTGGCGGTGATCGTCATCGGTGGTGCCCCTCCCTGCTCATGTCCGGGCTCATGGCCAGCCCGGTGTAGCCGCGCCTACCCGCGGCCTCACCCGGCATGTACGCAAGTTACCGTTCCGTTACAGAAGCCGTCGGACGGGTCGCTCGACGGCTTGCTTTCCGCGTTGCAGGACGGCCGAGCATCTCCAGCGGAGCGCGGCGGGCGCGGTGCCGGACGGGCGCGCCGGACCGGCGGCCGGGCGGCCCGCGTCAGCTCCGCGGGCCGGCGGCCGGCTGCGCCCAGCCGAGCCCGGACGACGTGTCCGCAGCCCACGAGCGGTGGTCAGTTGCTCGTGCTCTGCAGCCGGGGCTGATCGGAGCGGAGCGCCTCGTCCTGGACCAGCAACGACAGGAGTGAGGCGACCGTGAGCCCGATTCCGGCCTCGGCGGGGTGGCGCAGGATCTTGGCGGGGTCGATCCGATAGACGTTGCCACGCCCCTCGCGGGTGTGGGAGAGGTAGCCGTCCTGCTCCAGATCGAAAATGATCTTGTGGACGGCCCGTTCGGTGAGTCGGCAGTGGGCGGCGATGTCACGGATGCGCGCGTTCTGATTGTCCGCGATGGCTGCGAGCACGCGGGCGTGATTCGTCAGGAACGTCCATCCGGTGTGAGGCTCGGGCACTTCATCCATGTCCAGAGTTTAACGAGTCGCCATTCATGCACTCAAAAACATGCACTACATTTCATGCATTGATTGTCGTACGTGCGGGTCGCAGGAGAGCGGGCCCTGACACGCAGGTGAGGAGTGAGCTCATGCATGACCCCGGCTGCCGGGCTATCGCCCTGTACTCATCGCGCGGCGTCCGCACAGGTGTGGAGATCCTCGGCGAACTCGACCTCGATTCCGGCCGTGGCGTCCGCGGCGACCTGCTCGAAGCACTCACCCGGTCGGCGCACGGACTCGACCTGGACCTGAGCGGCCTCGACTTCTGCGACTGCGCCGGCCTGAGCGTCCTGATGGACCTGCGGCAGCAGGCCGCCCTGCAGGGCAAGACGGTGGTCGTCCGCGCCGTCAGCCCCATGGTCGACAGACTGCTGGCCCTCGTCGGAGCTCGGGAACTCTTCGCACCGCCCGCCGAACCGAGCCACCCGGCGGCGGCCGACTTCACCGCTCCCGCCGCCGGGGCGCACCCGAGTGCCACGCTGTCGCGCAGCCGTACACGCACGACACGGATGCCCCAGGCGTCGTGCGGGGCCGCGATGGACTGACGGGACGCGAGTGCCTTCCCGCGTAGGGGTGATACGAGCGGCGTCAGGACGGGGGACGGCGTGTGTCGGAGCGGGCGCAGCTCACGCACATGGTGGCCGCCGGACGGATTTCCAGCCGTTCGGGAGAGATCGTTCCGCCGCAGCCTTCGCAGTTCCCGTACTGGCCACGCTCGATCCGTTCGAGCGCCCGGTCCAGTTCCTCCAGGTGCTCGCGTGCGCGCGCCATCAGAGCGGCCACGTGGGCCCGCTCGAAAGCCGTGCTCCCGCCCTCGGGGTCGTGCTCGTCATCGACCGCGATCAGTGCGTTCGCCGCGACGATCCCGTCGAACTCGCGGCCGAGCGCGGCCGCTCGCGCGAGGGTCTCGGCGCGATCGGCCGCGAGCCGCGCGCGCGTCGTCGCGCCGCTGTCGGCGTCCCGCCTATCGCGGTCGTACGAGGAGGGGTCGTCCATGCCGCTAGAACGCCGATCGCCCGTCCGTAATTCCCCGGCGGGGCAAGGCAACAGCCCCGCAGGCAGGAGGCGCAGGGTTCCCCTGCTGGGCCCACGGGGCCGATGCAACGTACACCTACCCAGCGAAACGCCCGGTAAGCCCCGTTCCACGCCGCGGCATCCGCTGGACGATCCCCCACTCCCCCACCGGCGCCAGGGGCGGCGCACGCCGGTGGCTGCGGTCAGGTGACGCGCCCCAGCCGGGGTCCGCCCTGGTCGCGCAGTCGTCTGAAGAAGGCCAGGACGCCCGCGGAGCCGCCGGCCCAGGTGGCACTCGACCGGGCGAGCCCGGTGTCCGGGAACACGGGCCGGGACCAGGTGCCGCCGCTGCGGCTCAGGATGAGCAGCGCGGTGGTCTCGGCCTGCTCCCGGAACTCCTCGGACCCGGACGCCTCCGCGATGTCCACCATCAGCTCGCCCACTCCGGCCAGCCCGCAGCACTGCGTGACCAGCGGCATCCCCGGTGCCAGTGCGGCGCAGGCGCGCGCGGCCCGCTGCGCGAGCGCGAGGTAGCCGGTCTCGCCGAGGCGTTCCGCGGCCCGGACGAGGACGGTCCCGATGCCGGCCAGGCCCCGGCACCACGAAGCGTAGCGACGAGTCGCTCCCGGTCCGGTGGCCGCCGCGATGATGTCCGGCGTCAAGGCGGCCAGACGTGCGGTGGCCCGCGCCGAGCGGCTGATCGCGTCCGGGTCCCCGGTCACTCCGCCGTATTCGAGGAGGAAGCAGGCGACACCCGCCTCGCCGTGGGCGATGCCCTCGCGGAGCGCGGCACTGCCGGCCGTGTCCGAACTGCCCGGAGTCAGCCGGGCGCTGCCCGAGGCCAGCATCCGGTCGCAGTCGGCGGCGACGGCGAGGTGCCGGTGTGCGGCTTGCGGGTGGCCGGTGCCCAGGGCGTGGCGGGCCAGCAGCAGCCGGCCGAGGCCGGTCCCGGCGGCGCCCGCGATCAGGTCCGCCTCCGGCGGTCCGCCGTCCGGTGCGCGGTCCGGCAGGGCCTCGGGCCCGGTCCGCACCTCGTCGTCCGTCCCCGTCCCCGTCACCGCTGCCGGCTGTGCCCGCGCGAGGAAGAGTTCGACGCCCGTGCGCCCCGTGTAGAAGCCGGGCGGGAGGTTCCTGGACTGTTCCGCCGTCCAGCGCGCCAGCGCGGTGACGGCCGGACGCACGCCGGGCCGGTGGGCGTGGTGGAGGAGTTCCAGTCCGAGTCCCGAACTGCCGCCGTAGACGTCGATCGAGGTGGGAACGTGCAGCCCGGCGGCCCGTACCGGGTCCACGATCCCGTGCGCCTCGCCCACGCAGAAGGCGGTCGTGTGCTCGATGATCTCGTCCAGCAGGTCGTCATCGATCCGGGGCCGGGCGGGCCGGCGCGTGGCCCCGGCCGGGCTGCCGGTGCGCAGGCTGTCGGCGGCGGCGGTCCGTACGGCCGGGTCGAAGCTCAGGAGACCGGAGATCGACGACCGGATCTCCTGGTGGGCGCGGCCGGGCAGTGCCCATGCCAGGCAGGCCAGCGTCCGGTCCCGGTTGACCGCGTGGTCGCTGTCGACGATCACCGGGTCCATGCCGGTGGCGGCGAAGTAGAGGGTCGCGCCGAGGGCGTAGAGGTCGTCGGCGGGGGCGGCGGGGCCGGTCGCGTGCAGAACCGGCTCGCTGTATCCGGGGGTCGCCCCTCCCGGACCGGCACCGTCCCGCTCGCTGATTCCGAAGTCGATCACGTGACAGCGCCCGGAGCCGTCGAGCACGACGTTGTCGGGTTTGAGGTCGCGTACGACCACGTCCCGGTCGTGGATCGCGTCCAGGACGCGAAGAAGCCGCGAGGCGAGGGCGGAAAGGGCGCGCTCCGGCCGGGTGCCGTCGTCCCGGTAGGGGCCGTTGCGCAGGACCTCCCGGCGCAGGTCCCGGTCGCCGCAACTGCTCATGACCAGGTACTCGTCCGCCCGGTGAGCGAAGTAGTCCAGTGCGCGGGGCACGCCCGCCACGCCGTCGAGGACGGTGAGGACCGCGCGCTCGTTGCGCAGCCGGCGCCGGGCGTCCATGCCGGTTTCGTCCTCGCCCACGAAGGCCCTCGCCTGTTTGACCACCACCGGCCGGCCCAGAGTGCGGTCGAGCGCGCGGTAGACGTTGCCCTGCGGTGCGCGCGTGATGCCTGCGGTGACCGTGTAGCGTCCGCCGCCGAAGCGGGGCTCGGGCGGCTTGCCGCCGGGCCGGTGACCGCTCGCGAAGGGGTCCTCGGCCCAGGGCGGGCACCGGTAGCGGCCGACGGCCAGGCCGTCGAACATCCGGCCGTCCGGGCCGGTCATGACGGATTCGAGCCGCCCGCTGCGGCCGGTCCGGTAGTCGCCCGTGAAGGGGCCGTAGCGGTAGTAGACCGGGGCCCGCGGATCCACCCGCCGGTCGCTCGGGACCTGCGGGCCCTCCCGGTCGCGCAGTACGGCGACGAGCTCCCGAGCGAGGTCGGCCACCGCACCGGCCGGGGGGTAGACGGTGATGGCCTTGCCGACGGCTCCGGCGCTCACCACCCCGGAGTTGAGACGGCGCAGGACCTCCGGGTCGCGGGCGAACTTCGCGTGGCAGACATGCCGGGACAGGACCGCCAGGACGAGCCCGGTCACGGTGTCGAGGTCGCCGGGGCGCGTCGAGACGTGCAGTTTCCAGCCGTGCTCCATCGCCGGCATCCGTGGATCGTTCAGGTACGACCACGTTTCGTCGGACCACTCGCTGCGGCCGGCGACGGAGACGGCCACCGCTACGAGTTCAGGTCACAGGAGAAGCGGGTGGTGGCGGTCACCCAGGGGTCGGAGAGACACGCCGTGGGCTCGCGGTCACCCCGGTCGTCGTCCTCGAACACGATCGCCTCGTCGTCGATCTCCAGCGGACCCGCATCGCGGATCGCGTCGGTTTCCTGAAGATCCGGCACGGCTACGGGCATGTGGCGCCTCCATGGTGTGTCGTGCGCTGAAGGGCAGGCAACGGCCGACACGGGTCGGTGGACCCGCCTGGCCGGGGACTCGCTGCACAAAAGTAAGGATGGGGTGCGCTCACTGACAAGGGGTCAGGTCGCCCACCGGGGCCGGGCGGCCTGCCGCCATCGGGAGGGGGTGGGCCATGCGGAAGGGGAACGTGGGGCTCCCCCTTCCCGGAGCGGCGCGGCCGGGCCGCAGACCGGGCACCCGCGCCACTCGGTGCACCGGAGGGCCGCCGACCCGCCCCGTTGTCGGGAGGAGCGGGGACGACGTGGCCGCCGACAGTACGCCGCCTCCGCCCGGCACCGAGCCGGACGGGGCACGCGCGCTCAGGAGGCCGGGACGCGGAACGCCTGCGTCCGCGGCCCGCAGCGCTCCTTGCGGAACCTCCGGTCAGTCGCGGGTGCCCTTCCGGCAGTAAGTCGCCGGTGCCCTTCAGGCCCGCCCTCCGCGGGCGGCCGGGGTCCGCCCGCACGCGGCCAGCGCTCTGAGGAGCGCGTTCCGCCCCCGGTCCGGCACCGTCCACAGCGTCTGGCCCCGCACGCCCCACTGCTCCAGCAGAGCGTTGGCCGCGAGGAAGCCGCTCGTGGCCGCGCGTTCCATGAGGGCCACGGGCAGCCCGGTGCGGACCAGGTCGCCGGCCACGACCACGCGTGGGTGCGGTGTGCGGACGGTGGGCCGGTCGCGGTAGCCGCCCACCGGGAACATGGGGCAGTCTTCGTGCCACTCGTGACGGGCATCGAGGACGGTCGCCGGGCCGGTCTCCGGGTAGACGCGGTGCAGTTGGGCGAGGAGGCGTTTCTGTTCGACGTCCCGGACAGCCGCGGGCGGCAGGGCGTAGGCGTGCAGTTCGACGACGGATCCTCCGGTACGCCGGCTCCAGCGGGCCGCCTCGTCCTCGTAGCGTTCGAGGACACTGATGTTGTCCAGAGTGCCGAAGCCGCTGGTGCCGAGGAACCCGGCCCGGTCGGGCGCCACGGGCCGGTCCAGCCACAGTCGGCTGACCAGGAAGGGCGGGGCCGTGCGCAGCCGCCCGATCCGCTCGCGCCAGGGCGCGTCCCCCAGCTGACCGCACGTCTCGACCAGTGAGCGCAGTCCCGCGCCGTCCAGGGCGAGGACGACCCCGTCGAAGCGGCGCTCGTCCCGCTCGCAGACCACCGCGAGGCCGCCGTCCGCCACGGGTGCGATGTGCTGGACGGATGTGTCGGTGCGGACCTCGGCGCGGTGCCGGGCCAGGTAGTCGGTGAGCGGCTGCCACAGGGCGGAGGGGAAGGAGGCACGCGGGACGTCGAACAGCAGCCCTTCGGCGGAACCCAGGAAGTAGATGTGGAACATGAGTGCCATCTCGGCCGCCGACAGTTCCCGCGGGTCGGCGAAGAAGCTGCGGGAGAACACCTCGAAGGCCAGGTGCCGGGCGCTGTCCGGGAAGCGCACGGCGTCCAGGAGGTCATGGGCACTGGTGCCGTCCAACCGGTCGTACACCTCGGGCACGCGCACGTCGAGCAGGGGCAGGGCCGCCAGCGGGTTCATGGCGCGCAGGTCGCCGAGCCGGAAGGAGGGGCTGAGCGCCACGAAGCCCACCGCGCTGAGCGGCGGGGTGCGCGGGACGTGCCGGAAGCTGTCGCTCAGTCCGCCGGCGTGGAGCAGCGGATAGTCCGCGAGGGGGGTGAGCCGCTCCAGTGCGGGGTCCGTCCGGCGCAGCAACCCGCGCAGGTTGTAGTACTGGCGGAAGAACGCGTGGAAGCCGCGGCTCATGATCGCTGGCGAGCCGTCGCGCAGCCGGGTCGGCCATCCACCGACCCGCCCGCCCAGGTAGGGCCGCCTCTCGTACACGGTGACGGCCACCCCGCGCTCGGCGAGCACGGTGGCGGCGGCCAGACCGGCGATGCCCGCGCCGACGACCGCCACCGACGGCGGGTCTTCCCCGATCCGGAGGACACCGGGCGGAGCCGGCCGCATCCGGGCCTGCCGGTCGCGGCCCCGGCGTGCGGCGCCCTGGCGCGAGGTCCTCATCCGTCCTCCCCCTGTCCGTGCGGCCGCCGTGCGACGAAGGTGTGGGCGACGCCCGTCTGCCAGCCCGGCAGCGGCAGTACCCGCACGTGGTCGAATCCGGCCGCCTCGAGCCTGTGCGCGAAGCGCCCGGCGGTGTCGAACTCCACGACACTGCGCCACAGATGCCGGTAGAGCCGCCCGTCCCCCAGCAAGGTCGCCACGGGCTGCACGACACCCCGGCACACCAGCGTCCACACCGCACGGTCGACGTGCCGCCCGCTGAGCGCGTACTCGTGCACGCCGAGCCGGCCGCCAGGACGCAACAGGTCACGCACCACGGCGAGTACGGCGTCGGCGTCGGCGACGTTGCGCAGGACATAGCCCGCGAACACCGCGTCGAAGGGGCCGCTCACCCCGGCTTCGGCCAGGCGTTCGGCCGACGCGTGGACGAAGGTCACCCCGTCCGCCCACGGCTTGGCCGCGGCCCGCCCGAGCATGCCGGCCGAGGCGTCGACGGCCGTGATGTCGGCGGCGGGAAGGACGGACCGCAGCGCCGCGGTGGACGCCCCGGTGCCGCAGCCGAGGTCCAGCAGGCGCAACCCCCGTCCCGGTCCGGGCAGCCCGAGCCGGCGCACCGAGCGGCGCAGGTGGGCGTGGTAGCCGGGGTTGGCGGCCACGAGGGTGTCGTAGCTGCGGGAGGCGTGGTCGAAGGCGGCGGCGAGGTCTTCGTCGCGCAGCAGCGTCATGGATTTCTCCGTCGGGGGAGGCGGGGAGTACGGATCCGGCGCGGACAGCGGGGGGGCGGCAGGGGGTCGCTCACCGTGGTCCGGGCGGGTCGAAGGGGCGGCGGGGCAGGCGGGGCAGCTCCAGGGCGGAACGCAGCATCGGGCCCACGGGGGCGCGCATACCGATGGCCAGGTCCTCGTGCAGGCGGGTCTCCCCGTCGAGGAAGCGCAGCAGTCGTGTCAGGGGGACGCGGGCGAACAGGCGGCTGAACAGTTCCGGTCCGTCGGCCCGGCCGCTGTCCAGGGCGCGCAGCAGGACGGCGTCCATGATCCGGGAGCGCGCCGGGTGAGCCGCGGGGGGCATCGGGCAGCGGCCGCGGCGCAGTGCCTCGGCGACGGACCTGGTCTGGCGTTGCAGCCCGGCGAAGGTGTAGCCGGTGGCGGGCCGGGTGGCCCCGCCGGCGGCACCGATGCGGAAGACGCGGGCTCCGGTCCGCCGGGGGATCGGCGCGTCGGTCATCGGGATGAGGCCGGTCTCGGTGGCCAGGACGAGCCGTTCGCCGAGCCGCAGGACCTCGTCGGCGTAGTGTCGTACGGCGGCCTCGTAGCGGCCTGCGGTGAGGGGGCGCCGGGAGAACTCGGTGTACTCCACCAGCGCTTCGCACGGACCGGTCGGCAGGACGTAGCCGAAGGACAGGCCGTGCTCCGGTTGCGGGGTGCGGAAGTCCATCAGCTCGACCGCGGACGGGTCGAAGACGGGCCGGGCGGTACGCACGAACCAGCCGTGGAAGTGCTGGAGCAGGGTGGTGCGGGCGGCCGGCAGACTGCCCGGCGGGCGGGAGTCGAACACCCAGCGGGCACTCAGCACGTGCTCGCGTCCACCGGGGTCCCTCAGATGGACGTGGGCGCCACCGCGCACGTCCTCCACCGTCTCGACGGTGGCTTCGAGTCGCCGCACGTTGGGGCTGCGAGCCAGGTCCCGGCAGACGAGGCGCTCGAAGTCGTCGGAGCGGATCATGCGGTACCGCAACGGGGCGATGTCCCCCTCGACCGGGGCACCGGTGCGCGGGCGCACTCTGAGCCGCCGCCACTCGGCCCGTACCGCGGCGTCGAACCGGCCGGGGGCGGCCGTCCAATAGCACCAGGTCCGCGGAGGCGGCCGCAGCGGGCCGGGCGGGGCGTCCACCAGTACGACGGACAGGGTGCGCAGGCCGGGGACGCTCCCGGCGAGCCGGTGGGCCAGCGACAGCCCGGCGGCGCCCGCCCCCACGACAGCCACGTCCGTCTCCGGCACGGTGTCTCCCTTCTCCGGCTCTCACGGTCCGTCCCGGGGGCGACTCGCGACGACTGGGACCCATGGTGACGGCGACCGCGACCGGCGGTGGGGAACACAGCGGTCGCACGGCCGAATGCGTGAGCGTTCTTCCGGATTGTGTACTCCGGCAGGTGCAGGGCGCCCGCGGCGGCGAGCGACTGAGCGCGAGTCAGGGCACGGTGGTGGAGGGCGGATACCGGTGTTCCCGCGATCAGGTGGGGTGTTCGCGCAGCCGACCGCGCCGGACGCACCGGGGCGGTCGGATGACGGGACCGAGAGACGGCAACACGACGGAGGGAAGCTGGATGCGTCCCACTCAGGCACACCGCGCGGCGAGGGCGTCGTTCTTCGCCGGCTCCGCCGAGGTGCGCGAGGCCGACGCCGATGTGCCCGGCGCTGTCGGCCGCCTACTCGGCGAAGTGCTGGCGGAGCGCCTGCGCCGTGCCCGGTCGGCCGATTCCCGCTTCGCCGGGGAACTGGCCGAACGGGTGGCGCGCTTCACTCTCACGGGCGGCAAACGCACCCGCGCCCAGCTGGTGTGGTGGGCCATGCGGGCATGCGCCGGCCGCGACCCGGTGGCCGCGGCGGCCGCCCTGCGCATCGCGGGCGCCCTCGAACTGCTCCAGACGTGCGCGCTCGTCCACGACGATGTGATGGACCGGGCCTCCCTGCGGCGTGGCGGCCCCGCGCTGCACGTGGACCTGGCCGAGAGGTACGCCGGACGGGTGGCGGACGAACGGGCCGAGCGGTTCGGGCAGTCGGCGGCGGTCCTCGCCGGGGATCTCGCACTGGCCTGGGCCGACGACCTGCTCGCGGAGACGCCGCTGCCGCCCTGGACGGCGGTGGTGGTACGCCGGTTGTGGAGCGACATGCGCACGGAGATGGTCGCGGGCCAGTACCTGGATGTGCGAGGCCAGATCACCGCGGCGTGGTCGCTGCCCCGTGTCCGGCGCGCCGCCTGCCTGAAAAGCGCCCTGTACTCGGTGGGGCGGCCCCTCGCCCTGGGGGCGGCCGCCGCGGGCGCCGACGACGTGACCGCGGGCCGACTGGGTGACGCCGGCCGCTGTGTCGGCATGGCGTTCCAGCTGCGGGACGACGTGGACGACGTCTTCGGCGATCCGCGTCAGACCGGCAAGGCGTGCGGTGGCGACATCCGCGAGGGCAAGCCCACCCATCTTCTCGCGATCGCCCGCGCGCGGGCCGAGGCCGCCGACGACGGGGCCGCGCTGGCCGTCCTGGAGCGGTGGCTCGGCGACGCGGCACTCACCGAACGCGGCCTTGAGCAGGTGCGGGACGTGCTCGTCGAGACGGGGGCGCGCGACGCCGTGGAGAACAGGATCGACCGGCTCACCGCACGGGGGCTGCGGCACCTGGACCGTGCGGGGCTGGACGCGGAGGGCGCCGGGCCGCTGCGCGCGCTGTTGCTCGCGACGGCCGGGGCACGGCCGGACGGGGACGCCGGGCGCCGACGGCCCGCGCACCGCCCGTACGCGCACGCCGTCCGCAGCGGGACGGGGAGCGGCCGGTGACCCGCACCCTGCCCGGTCCCACGGACCACGTGGTCGTCGTCGGCGCCGGACTGGCCGGGCTGTCGGCGGCGCTGCACCTGCTGGGCGCGGGGCGGCGGGTCACCGTCGTCGAGCGCGAGGAACTGCCGGGAGGGCGAGCCGGGCACCTGGACCTGGCCGGTTACCGCGTCGACACCGGGCCGACCGTGCTGACCATGCCCGAGCTGGCCGAGGAGGCGTTCGCCGCAGTCGGCGACAGCCTGCGCGAACGGGTCGAGCTCCTCCCCCTGCACCCCGCCTACCGGGCCTGCTTCGCGGACGGCAGCACCCTCGACGTGCACACGGGCGCGGACGCGATGGCCGCCGAGGTGGAACGCTTCGCCGGAGCGGCCGAGGCGGCGGGCTACCTCCGGCTCCGCGACTGGCTCCAGCGCCTGTACCGGGCCCAGATGCGCCGCTTCATCGACGCCAACTTCGACTCGCCCCTGAGTCTGCTCAACGCCGACCTCGCCCGGCTGGCGGCGCTGGGCGGCTTCGGCCGGCTGGACGCCCGGATCGGCCGCTTCCTGGGCGACGAACGGCTGCGCCGGGTGTTCTCCTTCCAGGCCCTGTACGCGGGTGTACCGCCCGCGCGAGCGTTGGCCGCCTACGCGGTCATCGCCTACATGGACACCGTCGCAGGCGTGTACTTCCCCCGCGGCGGCATGCACGCGCTGCCACGGGCGATGGCGGAGGCGGCCGCCGGAGCGGGCGCAGAGCTGTGCTTCGGGCAGCGGGTGACCCGGCTGGAGCGGTCGGGCGAGCGGGTCACCGCCGTCGTCACCGACACCGGCCGCATCCCGTGCGACGCGGTCGTCCTCACGCCGGACCTACCCGTCGCCTACCGCCTGCTCGGCCGCCGGCCGCGCAGACCGCTCGGGCTGCGGCACTCGCCCTCCGCGGTCGTGCTGCACGTCGGCACGGACCGCACCTGGCCCCACCTCGCCCACCACACGATCTCGTTCGGTGCGGCGTGGCACTCCACCTTCGACGAACTCACCCGTACCGGCGAGCTGATGAGCGACCCGTCACTGCTGATCACCCGGCCCACCGCCACGGACCCCGGCCTCGCGCCACCGGGCCGCCACCTGCACTACATTCTCGCCCCCTGCCCGAACACCGACATCGGCCCGGACGCGGCGGCCTGGTCCGAGCTGGGCCCGCGCTACCGGGACACGCTGCTGCGGGAGTTGGAGCGCCGCGGGCTGGACGGGCTCGAAGCCGCCATCGAAGCACAGTGCCTGGTCACCCCGGCCGACTGGCACGCCCTGGGGCACGCGGCCGGCACCCCCTTCTCCACTGCCCACACCTTCCTGCAGACCGGGCCGTTCCGGCCGCGCAACCTGGTGCACGGCACGCGGAACGCGGTCCTGGCCGGCTGCGGCACCACCCCCGGAGTCGGGGTGCCCACCGTACTGCTGTCCGGGAAGCTGGCCGCGGCCCGCGTCACGGGCGTCCCCCTGCGCCGGAGCACTCGCGTACGCCCCCCGGCGGCCCCCGCCGCCGACCGCGGTCCTGCGGGCGCCCCGGCCCTCACGGGTCCCCCGCTGCCGCCAAGGGCCCCGGCCGCCCCCACGAACGAAGGCAGGACCGGATGACCGATCGAGAACTGGCCGCGGCGGGGATCAGCGACCCGGAACTTTGCGCGGCCTACCGCCACTGCCGTGCCCTCAACGCCCGGCACGGCAGGACGTACTTCCTCGCCACCCGGCTGCTGCCCATCGAACGCCGGGCCGCCGTGCACGCCCTGTACGGCTTCGCCCGCTGGGCCGACGACATCGTCGACTGCCTCGCCACCGGGGCCGGATCCGATGTACGGGCGCGGGCACTGGCGCGGCTCCAGGCGGAACTGGAGGAGGGGCTGCGAGGGGGCGACAGCGGTGAGCCCGTGGTGCACGCGCTCGCCGACACCGCCCGCCGCTACGCCATCGACCCTGCCCATTTCCGGGACTTCATGACCGCGATGCGCTCCGACCTGGTCGTGACGGACTACCCCACCTACGCCGATCTGCGCGCGTACATGCACGGCTCCGCGGCGGTGATCGGGCTCGAGATGCTGCCGGTGCTGGGCACGGTGGTACCGCGGGAGGAAGCCGCGCCGTATGCCGCGGCGCTCGGCGTCGCCTTCCAGCTCAGCAACTTCCTGCGGGATGTCGGAGAGGACCTGGACCGCGGGCGCGTCTACCTGCCCGCCGATCTGCTCGCCGGTCACGGCGTCGACCGGGAACTGCTGGCCTGGAGCCGCGCGGCGGGGCGTCCGGACCGCCGGATCACCGCCGCGCTCAGGGAGTTCGAGGCGCTGACCCGTGGCGTGTACCGGTCGGCGGCCCCCGGAATCCAGCTTCTCGACCCGGTGGCGCGGCCCTGCGTCCGTACCGCCGCCGCCCTGTACGGCGGCATCCTCGACGCCGTCGCCCGCGACGGCTACACCGTGCTGCACCGGCGGTCGGTGGTCGGACGGCGGCGCAGGGCAGTGGTGTCCGCGGACGGGCTGGCCCGCGTGGTGGCGGCCCGGCTGCGTGCCCGCAACGGCCTCGTGCGCCGGCCGACCGGCGGTACCCGCTCCCTGTCCGCGGCGGCGCTCGCGCCGACGACGGCCGTCCGCTCCGCCGAGGAGATCGCGTGAACCGCCGTCGTCTGCCGCTGTCGCTGCGCCGCGACGCCGTGCCCTGGGAACGCCAGCGATCCACCTGGCGCGAGGCGCGGCCCGCGGTGATCGCCGCGGCGCTGAAGCGGGCGCAGGCCCGGCCATCCGGGAACTGGTACGTCGTCGGCGCCTCCCGAGCCCTGCGCGGGGACGGCAAGCTCGCCATGAACGTGGCAGGGCACGAGGTCGTGGTGTGGCGAGGGCCCGACGGGCGCCCCCTGGGCGGTCCTGGGATCTGCCCGCACCTCGGTGCACCGCTCCGGGACAGCCCGGTGCGCTGCGGCAAGCTGGTGTGCCACTGGCACGGGCTGGTCCTCGACGGCGGCCCGTACGCGGGCTGGACTCCGCTGCCGGTGTACGACGACGGGGTGCTGGTGTGGACGCGCCTGGACGCGGTGGGCGGCGAGGAGCCGCGGGACGCACCGGTCGTCCCACGCCGGCCCGTCCCCGCGCGCGCCGTGACGGCCGTCTACGCGGGGACGGGAGTCTGCGAGCCCGAAGACGTGGTGGCCAACCGGCTCGACCCGTGGCACGGGGCGTGGTTCCACCCCTACTCGTTCGTCGACCTGACCGTGGTGGACGCACCCGGTGAGCAGCTCGGCTCACACGACGGCCCGGACGCCCTGACCGTCGACGTGTCCTTCAGGGCGGCGGGCCGGCTGGTCGTGCCGGTCCGCGCCGTCTTCACGGCGCCCGACCCGCGCACCGTCGTCATGACCATCACACGGGGGGAGGGCGCCGGTTCCGTCGTGGAGACCCATGCCACCCCGCTGGGCCCGGACGAAACCGGCCGGCCCCGCACGGCTGTCACCGAGGCGGTGGTCGCGGCGTCTGACCGTCCGGGGTTCGCAGCCGTTCGCCGGTTCGCACCGCTGCTGCGTCCCCTGATGCGCGCCGCAGCGGGGCGGCTGTGGCGCGACGATCTGGCTTACGCCGAGCGGCGCTGGGAACTGCGTTCCACGGGGCGTTTCCCCGGCTGAACGCCAGGCATGGCGCACCGGGTGCGGCCCGTGCCGTCGGGCGCGGTCGAGCACGAACTTCTCGTCCGCGCCCCCATTGGCGTTGATCTGGCAGTTCACCGTTCCTCCGGGGCCGGTGGCGGTGGTCACCCCGCTGCCGGTCACCATGCGCAGGTAGATGTTCGGGAAGGCCGCCGACTCGAAGGAGAACGAGCCGTCGGGCTGCTGGCGAAGGTTGTACTTCTCCCAGGGACCGGCCCCGAACTGGCAGTTGACCGTTCCCCCACCAGCCATGGTGGAGGGGACCCCGTTGCCGTCCATGCGCAGGAACACGTTCGGGAAGGCCGCCGACTCGAAGGCGTACGTTCCGTCGGCCTGCGGCCGGGCCACGAACGACGTCCAAGGCCCGGAGCCGTACTGGCAGTTGACCAGCCCCTGCCCGTTGTCGGTGGACGTGGTCACCCCGGATCCGTCCATACGCAGGTACACATTCGGATAGTGCGTCGACTGAATCCTGATCGGCGCGTCTCCGAGCTTGGCGAGGTCAGCTGCTGACAGCGACATGATGGCCCTTCCTCTTCGTCTGGACGCGTGACGGACGAGCCGGGTCAGTTCAGCAGCTTGAGGTATCGGACGGCAGGGGACTTTCCGGCCGAATGCACAAAGATCGCCGCGGCGCTTCGGGCCGGCGGCGGCCGGTCGTGTCGATCCACGGGCAGGCGCGTGTCTCGGCTGCGCAGAGGACCCTGGCCGGCTCACAGAAAGCGTCGGACCGGGGTGATCGCGGCTTCCTTGACGCGTTGCAGCGCTGCCCTGCGTCTCCATCGATGGAGATCGATCTCCGTGCTGCGCTCCAGGTCCGCCTCGTAGTCACGGTCGAGCGACGCGGTGAACTCCTCGTCCAGGACGGCGAGCATGACCTCTTCGTCGTGGTCCATGGAGCGGCGGTTGAAGTTGGTGGAGCCGATGAGGCAGGCGACCGAGTCCACGGTGATGATCTTGGCGTGCATCATGGTCGGTTGGTACTGGCGGATGTGCACACCGGCCCGCAGCAGGCGCGTGTAATGGTGCTGGCCGGCGAGCTGACAGGCACGCTGGTCGGTGTGCGGGCCGGGCAGCAGGATCTCGACCCGCACACCCCGGCGGGCGGTCTCGCACAGCAGATCGATGAAGTAGGTGTCGGGCGCGAAGTAGGCGGTGGCCAGCCGGAAGCGTTCCTCGGCGGACGTGAGCATGACGCGGATGAGGGTCTGCATGTCCTGCCAGCCGATGCTCGCGGAGCCCCGGACGACCTGCACCACCGCCGAGCCGGCCTGCGGGTGCTCCGTGAAGCGGTCACGGTCGTCGAAGAGTTCGTCGTGGCACTCCGCCCAGTTCTGCGCGAACGCCGCCGCGATGCCGTCGACGGCCGGACCGCGCACCTGGACATGGGTGTCGCGCCACTCGTCGGCGTTGCGGGCGTTGCCGCACCACTCCTGCGCGATGCCGACGCCACCGGTGAAGGCGGTCTGCTCGTCGATGACGAGGGCCTTTCGGTGACAGCGGTGGTTCTGCTTGAACGGTGACAGCAACACGGGCTTGCGAAACCACGCCACCTGTACGCCCGCGGCGCTCATGAGGTCCAGCAGCCTCCGCTCGATCCTCTTCGCGCCGAACCCGTCGAGCAGCAGCCGCACCCGCACTCCAGCGCGGGCCCGGTCCGCCAGAGCGGCGGCGAAGTCGTGCGCGATCTGCCCCCGCCAGTACACGAAGGTCATCATGTCGATGGTGTGCCGAGCCTCGCGGATCGCACCGAGCATGGCGGGGAAGATCTCATCACCGTTGCGCAGCGGCACGAGGTCGTTGCCTTCGGTGGCGGCTACGCCGATCAGTCGCTCAAGGCGGCGGCGCAGGCGCTGCTTTCGCGCCGCCGCGTCACCTCTGGTCGCGCGGACGGCAGGTGCCGGTACACCGTCGAGTATCACGTCGCATTCCCCCAGCGGGACGGAGAGCCGATGCCACGGGCCCTCTGACGAGCCCGACCGAGCGGATGCCCGGTCGGCATCGGGTTACTCCAGCCGATCGCCGGGAGCGGGCCGGGCAGCGGGACCGCCGGCGGCTCACCTGCCGCCGTGCGCGACCCACAGCCCCGAGCGGTCGGCGCCTACCCGGTCGTCAGGTGTTGGCGCCACCGTGGGTGCGGCGCTGCCCCGAACAGCTGCCGTGCCAGTCCAGCACCAGGGCGGTGGCATCGTCCGGGAGATGGTCGCCGCAGGCTTCCTGCACCGCCGTGGTGAGGGTGCGGACCACCTCGCGGGGGTGTGCGTCGCGGGTGTCGAGGACGAGGGAGGGCAGGTCGACCTCGGCGGCGCCACGCTCCTGCATGCCGTCGGTGAGCAGTACCAGCCGGTCTCCCCTGTCCAGGTGGAGCCGCTGTACCTCGTAGGTCACCGGCGCGAGCGCCCCGAACGGGAGGTTCGCCTTGAGGACCAGTTCTTCCACGCGGTCTCCGCGCAGCAACAGCGGCCGGGGGTGGCCGGCGTTGACCAGGTCGCAGGCGCCCGTCTCCAGCTGGATGCGCAGCAACTGGCCGGTGGTCATGCCGCGCGCGTTCTCGGTGATCGCCTGGTGGGCGGCGTACGCCTGGTCGAGCAGGCCGCGGCCGGCACGGCGGGCCCCGCGCAGGGCGTTGACGGTGAGCGTGGCCAGCAGCGCCGAGGCGGTGTCGTGTCCCATCGCGTCCGTGACCGACACATGCAGGACGTTCTGGTCGAGGGCGTAGTCGTAGCTGTCACCGCCGACGTCGTCGGCGGGCGCCAGGCCGCACGCCAGCGTGAACTGGGCCGCCTCGCAACAGGGTGCCGTCGGCAGCAACTGGTGCTGGATCTCCGCCGCGAGACTCATGGTGGTGGTGCGTCTGCCGCAGTGGTAGAGGTCGGTGAAACGGCGGTCGGTCACCACGATGTACGCCAGCGCGTGCGCTGCCTGCACCACCGCGTCGAGGACCGAGTCGTCCGCGTACGGCACCACCAGATCCAGCACCCCGATGCAGTCACCGCGGTTCGTCACCGGCGTCACCAAGCGCCGGCCGCCCTCCCCGTCGTCCTCCTGGTGCAGACGCTGCGTACGGAGCACCCGTTCGTAGACGCTGCCGGCCAGCTCGACCGTCTCCACCTGTGCGCACGCCTCCCCCACCCGGCCGGCCCTGGGCAGCCGAACGGCTTCCTGTCCGAGGATGTCGACGAACAGGAACGAAACCTCTGTCGCCGAGAGCCGCTTCTCCAGATTCCGGGCCACCACGTCCACCGACTCCACCGGGGCGGCGTCCTCAGCCGCTTTCAACACGTCGTCCAAGCCCAAGCCTTCTTCACCGGCCACAGCCACCTCCCTGGTCTGTTCCACTCCAGGTTCCCCCGCACCACGTCCCGGATTCGCCGGACTCTCGTGACGTCCGACCAGGGCCGGGAGGGCGAGGGGAGCGTCACCCGTGTGTCGCCGGGGCCTGGCCATGGTCGGCTACCCGTCCGCGGGGTGTCGAAAAGCGCGCGCCCCGCGGTGTCGGCAAGGCTCGGGCCCGCCGGAGGATGGAAGTGCGGCTCACACCCCGGTCGGTGCCGTCGCGTCGCCAGGGCCCTGAGCGCCGCGCCCCGGCGCGGAGCGTCAGCTCGCGCCGCGGTCGAGCCCGGCGGTCGGCGCCTCCTGGGCGGAAGCAGCCCACAGGGACCGGACTTTGCCAAGGTGTCGCCGCATGCATGCCTCTGCGCCCGAGGTGTCGCCGGCGAGCATCAGATCGAGCAGTTCGAGGTGCTCCTCGGCCGATTCGACCAGGCGGCCGCCGGCATCCAGAGCGGTCAGCCCGTACAGCCGCGAGCGCTTGCGGAGGTCGCTCACCACCTGGACCAGGTGCGTGTTGCCGGCGAGGGCGAGCAGGCCGAGGTGGAAGCGGCGGTCGGCCTCCAGGTAGGCGATCAGGTCGTGTCGCCGGGCGCCCTGGACGATCTCCTCGGCGAGCGGGCGCAGCGCCTCCAACTGCTCGGCGCCGGCGAGGTCCGTGACGCGTCCGATCGTGGGGACCTCGATCATCTCCCGGATCTCGGTGTACTCGTCGAGCTCGCGCTCGCTCACCTCGGTGACCCGGAAGCCCTTGTTGCGCACCGCCTCGACCAGGCCCTCCCTGGTCAGGTCGAGCATGGCCTCGCGCACCGGGGTGGCCGAGACGCCGAGTTCGGCGGCCAGGGTGGGCGCGGAGTAGACGACGCCGGGCCGCAGCTCGCCCGCGATGAGCGCGGCACGCAGCGCGTTGGCCACCTGGTCGCGCAGGTTCTCCCGGACGGGGATGACGCTGCGGGACGACAAATGGCCCATGACCGATCCTCCAGACGTACGCGGACGTCACTATACAATGTCACGTTGTTCCCAAGGCGTCTGCTCGCCCTGTCCGTCGCCCGCCTTCTGCCGGCCGACGACCACCTTGCTGTTCGCACGCCGGGCCCGGAGAGGCATCCCCCAACTGACGGTCGCGGCAGCCTTGTGGGCGCCGCGCACCGCTCAGTAAAATGTCACACACTACAGAAGGGTGCCCTCATGACCGCCACCACTGCGCCCAACCCCGACACCGCTTGGAACGCCGAGCGCCCATGGCGCGGCATCATGGTCGCCACCGCACTGCCGCTGCGCGACGACCTCGCCATCGACTACGACGCCTACGCCGAACACGTCCGCTGGCTCCTCGACAACGGCTGCGACGGGGTCGTGCCCAACGGCTCCCTCGGCGAGTACCAGACCCTCACCGGCGACGAGCGCGCCCGTGTGGTCCGCACCGCCGTCGAAGCCGCTGGGGACGGCGCGCGCGTGATGCCGGGCGTCGCCGCCTACGGCAGCACGGAGTCACGCCGCTTGGCCGAGGAGGCCGCCGAACAAGGCTGCGGGAGCGTCCTGTTGCTCCCGCCGAACGCCTACCGCGCCGACGAGCGGGCGGTGCGCGCCCACTACGCGGACGTCGCGCGGGCCGGGCTGCCCATCGTGGGGTACAACAACCCCATCGACACCAAGGTCGATCTCACCCCCGCGCTTCTCGCCCGACTCCACGGCGAAGGCAGCATCGTGGCGGTGAAGGAATTCAGCGGCGATGTGCGCAGGGCCTATGAGATCGCCGAAGTCGCGCCGGAACTCGACGTGCTGGTCGGCGCGGACGACGTCCTGGTCGAACTCGTCCTGGCGGGCGCGGTCGGCTGGATCGCCGGTTACCCGAACGCCTTCCCCGCCGCCTGCGCCGAGTTGTACCACGCCGCCGTCGCCCGCCCCGACACCGCGCTCCCGCTGTACAAGTCCCTGCACCCGCTGCTGCGCTGGGACTCCAAGACCGAGTTCGTGCAGGCCATCAAGGTGTCCATGGACGTCGTCGGGCGCCGCGGCGGCCCCACTCGCCCACCGCGTATGCCGCTGCCCGCCGCCGCGGAGGACTCGGTCCGCACGGCGACCGAGAAGGCCGTCGCCCGCGGCCTCCGCTGACCGGAACGGCTTCAAAGGAAGGGACGTCCATTGCGTACCCGTCACGTCTTCCACGCCGTCGACTCGCACACCGAGGGCATGCCCACCCGCGTGATCACCGGTGGTGTCGGGGTGATCCCCGGAGCCACCATGGCGGAGCGCAGGCTGCACTTCATCGAGCACATGGACCACCTGCGCACGCTCCTGATGTACGAGCCCCGCGGTCACGCCTCCATGAGCGGTGCGATCCTCCAGCCACCGACGCGCCCCGACGCGGACTACGGAGTGCTGTACATCGAGGTCTCCGGGGTGCTGCCGATGTGCGGACACGGCACCATCGGAGTGGCCACCGTCCTCGTGGAGACCGGTATGGTCCCCGTCTCCGCCACCACGACCGTCCGCCTCGACACCCCGGCCGGCCTCGTCACCGTGGACGTCCACGTCGAGGACGGCGCGGCGAGGTCGGCCACGCTCACCAACGTCCCCGCCTACTGTGCCGGCCTCGACCGCAAGGCGGACGTACCGGGGTACGGGACGGTGACGTACGACCTCGCCTTCGGCGGGAACTTCTACGCCTTCGTCGAACTGGACGCACTGGGGCTGCCGTTCGACCGCTCGCGGAAGGACGACCTGCTCGCGGCCGGGCTGGCCATCATGGACGCGATCAACGCGTCACCGGACCGTCCCGTCCACCCGGAGCAGCCCGAGATCGCCGGGGTCAAGCACGTCTACCTCGCCGCCCCCGGCTCCGACGCCCACCGCTCCCGGCACGCCATGGCCATCGAACCGGGCTGGTTCGACCGCTCGCCGTGCGGCACCGGTACGTCGGCACGCATGGCCCAGCTGCACGCCCGCGGGGCACTGCCGCTGCACCGCGACTTCGTCAACGAGTCCTTCATCGGTACCGAGTTCACCGGCCGTCTCGTCGCGGAGACCGAGGTCGGCGGAATGCCCGCCGTGGTTCCCCGCATCACCGGGCGCGCCTGGATCACGGGCACCGCCCAGTACTTCCTCGACCCGGACGACCCCTTCCCCGGCGGCTTCCTCCTGTGACCACGGCCCGGCCCCCGACCTCTCGGGGGCCCGGCCGCCTCTTCCGACGTCCACGTCTCTCGCCGGGAAGGACCCGGCGGGCGGCCGGTGCCGACGCGCGGAACTCCTGAGTCAGGCCGTTTCGTTCGGGGTCTGGTCCGGGCCACCGGCCAGTTCGCCGAGCCGGATGGGCTGGGCGATCGGCCGGTGGTGCGGGCGAGCCGTCGGCAGTCCCTCGACCGGCCGGTCGAGGGACTCGCCGCGCAGCCGTGCGCTGAGTTCGGCGACCGTGGGGCCGCACATGCGGGCCTGGCACGGGCCGAGACCGGCGCGTGTCTCCAGTTTGGCGACTCTCGCGGCAGAACTGGCCACATGGGTGACGGCCCGGCAGAGCGACGCGTAGTCGGTCTCCTCGCAGCGGCAGACGACCGTCTCCGGCCGCAGCCACTGCGGCCACGCCGCGCCGATGGGGTGCGCTCGGGCCAGCCGCTCGGCGAAGGCCCTGCCCTGGTCCCGGCTTCGGCGCAGGCGGCGCAGGGCGGGAGCCGCCGGATCGCCGCCCCCGGCCACCCACCCGGCGAGCGCACCCTCCGCCCGTGCGGCCGGGGCGCCCGCGATGCCGGTGATCTCCCCGCAGGCGTACACCCCCGGACAGCTGGTGCACTGGTCGTCGTCGACGTCCACGAACTCGCCGGCCGGCGAGCCCCGCAGCGCGCAGCCGGCCGCCACCGGAAGCTCCAACTGCGGACTGAAACCGTGGGTGACGCACACCGCGTCGACCGCGATGGTGCGTTCACTGCCCGGCAGCACCGACCAGTCGCCGCGCAGCCGCGCGGTGACGACCTCCTCCACCCGGCCGTCGCCCCGCGCCTCGATCACGGCACGGCCCGTCCGGCAGGGCACCCGATGCCGTACCAGTGCCGCCGAGTACTCCACCAGCTCGGCGGCTTTCCCGGCCTGCGCGGCCAGCTCCCAGGGGCGCCGCGACCAGCCTCGCGCCAGGGTGGCCGGCGCGTTCGCCTCGAACACCGCCAGCACGCGGGAACCGGCTTCCAGCAGCGACGCGGCGACCGGGAGCAGGAACGGTCCGGTGCCGGCGACCACCACCCGGTCCCCCACCACCACTCGTTCGCCCTTGGCCAGCGCCTGTGCCGCGCCGCCGGTGAACACGCCGGGCAGGTCCCAGCCGGGGAACGGGAGCACCCGGTCGTGGGCGCCCACGGCGAGCACCAGTGCGTCGGGGTCGAGCCTGAGGCGACGCCGGTCAGCGCCATCGGCCGGGCCGCGGAGGACGTGGACCCCTGGTGGTCCGGGCTCGTGCGGGGCCGGGCGCTCCAGCGCCCACACCGTGGTCTCCGGCCACCAGGTGCAGCGCGGGTGCGCCAGCACCCTCCGGCGGCGCCGGTCGAAGGCTCGCCAGCCATGCTGGAGCCGCTCCGGGCGGGCGGCGGCGTAGGCGGCCGGCAGCATGCGGTGGTATTGGCCGCCGGGCTGTTCCGCCGCGTCGATCAGTGTCACCCGTGCGCCGGCGATCAGGGCGGCCTCCGCCGCGGCGAGGCCGGCGGGGCCCGCGCCGACGACGGTCACGTGCGGGGGCGTCATCTCTCCTCCGCCGCGGACTCTCGCCCGGTTCCCGGCGTGCCGGGCTTGCGGGACTGAAGGGTCACCACGTCGCCGTCGCGTGCCCGGCGGCGACAGGCGCGCACGTCGCGCTCGGCGCCCACGGTCACCAGGCAGTCGAAGCAGACGCCGATTCCGCAGAACACTCCCCGGACGGCGCCGGAGACGCCGCGGCGCCAGCCGAGACGGCCGGCCGCGAGCATCACCCCGGCGATGCTCTGCCCGGCGATGCCCGCGACGGCCTCGCCGTCGACGGTGATCAGCAGCGGCCGCTCCCGCCGCCCGACCGCGTCGGCCTCGGCGCGGACACGTCTCGGGCTCATGCCGTCTCCTCACTCGCGGGATGCGCTGTCGCACCCAGTACGGCCGGGCGGTCCACCCGGAACGCGGTCACGTCGATCTCCGTCGGCAGATCCAGCATCAGATTCCGTATCAGCCGGGCAGTGCCCACCGACAGGCCGATTCCAGCGCCCTCGTGGCCCCCGGCGTGCCAAAGCCCGGTCAGGCGCGGGTCGGCGCCGATGATCGGCAGGTGGTCGGGTACATAGGGCCGGAACCCCCCGTACGCGCGCATCACCGGGACGCCGGCCAGACCGGGGAACAGCCGCAACGCCTTGGCGGCGATGGCGGTCAGGATGTCGGGGCGTAGCCTGTCGTCGAAGCCGACCCGCCGGCGTGAGGACCCGATGAGGACGCTGCCGCCACGGGTGGACTCGACCACCGCCGACGTCTGCAGTTCCCCGGCACTGCTGCCGACCGCGCCCACGTAGTCGGCGTCGTAGACCTTGTGGAAGACCGTCGGCGGCAGCGGTGTCGTCACCAGCACATCGCCGCGGCGGGGACGGACGTCCACGGGAGCACCGAGGCGGGCGGCCAGCTCGCCGGCCCACGGTCCGGCGGCGTCGACGAACATGTCCGCCTCGACGAGGCCGGCCGAAGTACGCACGCCGGTGAGCCGCCCCGCGTGCGTGACGGCACCGACCACCTCGCATCCCGTCCGCAGTTCCGCGCCGCTCCGCAACGCGTCCGCGAGCAGGGCCGCGGCGGCCGCGGCGGGCTGGACCTGGGCATCGTCGGGGTAATGCAGTGCCGCGGTGTGGTCGCGGGTGATCGACGGCTCGGCCGCGGCGAGCGCGTCGGCGTCGAGCACCTCCGCGCGCACCCCCGCGGCGCGCTGGGCGTCGGCGAACCGGGACAGCTCGACGGCCCCGGCATCCGTGGTCGCGACGACGACGCCTCCCTTGGGCTCCCACTCCACCGCGCGTGCCGCGTGGGCGGACCGCTCGGCGATGGCGGCGAGCACCTGCGGCCACAGCCTCCGGGACAGCCGGGCGAGTTCCAGCTCCGGGCCGGGCCCCTTGTCGGAGACCAGCACGTTGCCCTCGCCGTGCGCGGTGGTGGCCTGGCCGGGGTCGCCGCGATCGACGACGGTCACCTGGATGCCGGCCAGGGCCAGCTCGCGGGCGCAGGCGGCGCCCACGATCCCGGCGCCCAGCACCGCTACCCGCGTTCCGTTCACGGAACCCCCAGTGTTCGCTATATCGAACGCTCGGGAGGCTATGAGGTCTTGCCCCGCGTGTCAACGGTCACATCGGGCCGGACTTCCTGTCGGCGCGGCCCCGCGCTCGTCCCCGTCACCGGCCCCGGACAGGGGGCGTCGAGCGCGGGGGCGGACAGGTGCAGCCGCTGATCGGGCCGGTATTGCAGCAGCAGCACCGAGCGCACCTCGCCGCCGAGCGCCGTGTAGCTGTGGGGCAGCGCCGCGTCGAATCCCACGTAGTCGCCCGGACCCAGCTCCACCTCGCGTCCGTCCACCCGCACGCCGAGCCTGCCGGCCTGCACGATGGTGTGCTCGGTCCCGACGTGCCCGAGGGAATCCTGCCGGCCACCGCCCCGTACCCGCTGGTCGTAGACCTCGAAGACGGCGTCACCCGATTCGATCCGGCGCAGTGAGCGCAGATCGACCGCCTCGCCCCGCAACACCTCCACCTCCTCGGCACGCGCGAGGACCAGTCCGTCGGAGGGCCGGGCGTCCAGCAGGTCGGAGATCGGCACCTCCAGCACGCGCGACAGGCTGAACACCGTCTCGATGGTGGGGTTGCCCGTGCCGGACTCCAACTGCGACAGCGTCGCCTTGCCGATCTTCGAACGCCGGGACAGCTCTGAGATCGACAATCCTCGCCGGGTCCTCGCACGCCTCAGGTTGGCGGCCAGCATGCCCCGGATCGAGCCCTCGGAGGCACTCACACTCTTCCCTCTTCTCCCCCACCTCCGTTCGCTATACCGTACGGAGCGGCGACTGGTCGTTCGCTGTCCCGAACAGCTTCGGACATCGCGCCGCGGCACGGCAAGAAACCCGGCCGTGGCCGAGATCTGGAACGGGTGCTGATGGAACTCGAACTCCGACACCTGCGGATTCTGTGCACGATCGCCGACACGCTGAGCCTGGGCCGGACGGCCACGGTCCTCGGGTGCTCGCAGCCGGCGGTCAGCAGCCAGCTGAGGCGCATCGAGCGGCTGTTGGGTGCCGACCTGTTCGTCCGGGGCAGTGCCGGGGTGACGCCGACACGCTTCGGGGTGGAAGTCGTGGTGCGGGCGCGCGAGGTGGTGGCGCTGGCCGACGCGATCGGGCGGCCGCCCAGCGTGGAACGGCCCGGCACTGATCGGGTGCTGCGGCTGGCCGCGACGAACACCCCCATTCTGCCGGGCCTTCTGCAACGGGCGCGCGCCGTCCTGCCGTCGCTGACCACGCAGGTGAGCAGCGTCTACTCCTCGGCCGGGATCGTGGCTCTCCTGGAGGAGGGCCGGCTGGACGTCGGCGTCGCGGTCGACTATCCGGGAAGCGAGTTGCGGCACTCGGAGGCCGTGGTGCGTCGTGGCATCGTCACCGAGCCGAGCTTCGTCGCCCTGCCCGCCGGCCATCCGGCGAGCGCGCGGTGGGACGTGTCGCTGCGCGAACTGGCCGGCGACGCCTGGTTCCTGACGCCGGACGACGGTGCGGGCTGGCCCGGCGTCTGCTACGACGCGTTCCGGGCCGCCGGCTTCATGCCCGCCAGGGTGCACGAATTCCTCGGGGACCGCGATCAGTTGCAGCGGATGATCGCGGACGGGCTGGGGGTCTCCGTCGTGCAGGCGACGTGCAAGCCGAATCCGGGTGTGGTCGTCAAGCCGTTGGCCGGTACGCCCCTGTGGTGCCGCTACGTGCTGGTGTGGCATCGCGAACGCGTGTCCGACGTGACGGCCGAGACCCTTTTCGGTGCCGCCCTGGCCGCCTACGAGGAACTCATCGGCCGGGCACCGCACTTCCAGGCGTGGGCCGCCCGTCACTACCGCACGTCGCGTACGTAGGCCGCAGGGGGCGAACGGCGGGCGCGCTGCCGGGGCCGCGGCGGTCGACCGGAGTCGGCCGGGCCGCGGCCCCGGATCAGTCGGTGCCGGTGACCGGAACTCAAGAGGAGGTGGTGACGGTGACCCCCTTGAAGTCGGTCGCCGCGTACAGGCTGATGTACCGGTAGCCCGCCTCGCTGTTGCTGACGGTGATGCTCTCGGTGTTGCCGGAGTTGGTGGACCTCTCGGTGTAGGCGGTCGGACCGGCCCAGGTCGCCGGGTCGTAGTAGAGGTCGGCATTGCCGCTGCCGCCGCTGGTGGTGACCTTCAGGGTCGTGGTGCCGGCCGGCAGGTAGATCCAGAAGTAGTCGGTGTCGCCCGCCACCCCGGACTGGCCGGAGCGGTAGCAGTTCCGGCCCATGGCCTGGGTGTTGGAATCGGTGCACGGCACGGACGAGCCGCCGCTGCCACCGGCCAGGGTGTCGAGCCAGGCGTCGAAGTCGGCGTCGTAACCGGTGCCGATGCTGTTGTAGACGGCGTAGGCGCCCTGGTAGTCCCCGGTCCGCATCTTGGCCAGCATGGCTTGGATCCGGTCGGGGTGCTTCTCGGTCATGTACCGGACGGCCAGGTAGCCCCACGGGTAGGTTCGGGTCTCGTCGTCGATGGCGTAGGTGTTCTGGAACAACTGGCTGAGCTTGTAGGTGTGCTTCGCGGCCTCGGTGATCGCGCCGTCGTCGGTGATGCCGCGGTACGTGTAGGAGACGTACTCCGCCTGCCCTTCTATCCACCACACGTCCGGCACGGTGACCTGGGTGCCGAAGTCGCCCTTCATGTCGTAGACGGACTGCAGGATGTGGGCGAACTCGTGGTTGAGGTTCCAGGCGTTGGCCGGGAAGCCATTGTCGGTCGGCCACTGGTAGAGGATGGAGTAGGCGATGTTGTGGGGGTCGGCGGGCGTGCCGGTCAGCGTCTCGCCGCCGTTGTCGGTGTCGTTGCCGAAGATCGCCCACGAGTAGGTCGCGTAGTCGGTCTTGCTCCCGAAGATGACCATCTTCAGGTCGAAGTACTCACCGGGTATCGGCGTACTGGTCTTGACCTGGTCCTGGTAGAAGCCGACCTCGTTGGTCAGGCTCGTGCAGACGGCGGTCTGTTCCGTCGCGGTGAGCGCCTGCGCCATGACGGTGAAGTCGGCACAGGGGTAGTCGATCGGCAGCGCGGCCGCGGTGAGCTGCTTCGCCAGATCGCAGACCCCGTAGTAGGAGCACTGGTCCGGATCGCCGATGCTGGCGCGGTAGGCGACGTGCACCCACAGGTTGTCCGTGGCACCGGTGATGGACGAGCCGTCCAGCAGGCCCTTGATGAGCGGGCGGATCTTGCCCTGCAGGGCCGGGATCTGGATGAAGTTGGCCAGGTCGTTCCCCGCGTTGGAGTCGAGGACGTCGTTGCCGCCGCCGAGCAGGTCGCGATGGTCGAGGGTGAAGTGGTAGAGGGTGTCGGCGATGCCGGGGTCGGCGGTGATCGCGGCGACGAAGTCCGGGAGCCACGGGCCGCGCCACAGCGGGGTGTAGATCGCGTTCAGCGCCCGGTCCATCTCGGGGACGGCGTCCCAGGTGCCGCTGTCGTAGGCGTCGAGGTAGCGGGAGTAGACCTTCAGGTAGTCGGCCTGCACCTGCGCGCTGTCGGAGAGGATGAACGCCTGCTCCAGCACACCGCCGTTGCCCGCGCTGACGTCGTTCGCGTGGCCACTGGCGAACAGCGTGTCCAGGCCCTTCTCGATCGCGCCGCGCAGCGAGGAGTCGTAGGCGCCGACGTCCTGGGGGTCGCCGTACTGCACGTAGTAGCCGGCGCGCATGAAGTACATCAGTTCGTACAGGCCGCCGGAGTCGTCGCCGGTGTAGGAGCCGGCCGCGCTCGTGATGCCGTTTGCCACCGCGAGCATCTGCGACTCGTTGAACACCGCGTGCGCGTCCGAACCGGTCAGGCTGAACAGCGGGTTGAGGCAGGAGTTCCAGTCCACTGTCTTGATGTACGACACCAGGTCGCTGCCGGACCGGCCCGCGAAGTCCGCCGTGGTGCACGCGGCACCGGCCGCGTTGAGTGCCGCGTGCCCTGACAGGTGCGGCTTGGACGGCTTGGCCGACCCCAGGGCGGCCGGTTCCCCGCGGAGCTTCGGGGGCAGCGGCTTCGCCTGTGTGGTGGGGGCTTGGGACCGACCGGTCTCGGGTCCGGTCGGCGTGGCCTTTCCGTGCTGTCTGGCCGCCTGCACGACCGCGGAGGGTGCCGCGGCGGACGACGGGGCCGGCCCCGAGACACCGGGGGCCGCGGTGGCCTGGGCGCTCATCAGACCCGCGACGAGCCCTCCGGCCGCCAGCCCGGCGGCGAGGATTCTGGGCAGGAGTGGTCGAGACTGCATCGCGTCTCCAGTGGGGGGAGCGAAGGGGAGGCCGCCCGAGGAGGCGGGCAGCGGTATGTAACATTGCACTGACGTGAAGTCATGGGCAATACTCAAGGGCCCAGCACTGTCGGCGGCCGACCCATAACACCGGTGCGCGGAAGTGCCGGTGCACCAGGCCGCCCACGCCTGACCGGAGTGAGAGTCCGGCGACCAGGACGCCCGACGAGACGACCGGCCGGACGGTCCGACGGCAGCCTGCCGATGCCGCGGCGCAAGCCCCCTGCGTTCATGGCCGCCCGGATTTTCGCGCGGACCACCGCCCACGGGCCCCCGGCAACCGGAGCTGAATCGGCCGAACGCGGGCACCCGGAAGGCGTACGACCGGTCGCCGAAGGAGGAGAAGTGGAAGACGGGTCCTCGTTGAAGGCTGTGGGATGGGCACGGACGCTGCCCGTGAGCAGCGGGGTGAAGGCGGCCAGGGACTGGACACGGACGCATCTGGAGACACTCGGCTGGACCCGGACGGAGCCGGAGCTGGTGGACTCGGTCCTGCTGACCGTCTCCGAACTCGTCACCAACGCCCACGTGCACGCCCACAGCACGGCGCAGCTGATCCTCACCTGGGACGAAGGCTGCCTCCATGTGACCGTGCACGACGCCGATTCCAGACTCCCCGAGCAACGGCGTCCCGACACCGACGCTCCGGGAGGGCGCGGCCTGTTCCTGGTCGACGCCCTCGCGCACGAATGGGAGGTCCATCGCTGCCCCCGCGGCAAGGACATCGTCGCCTGCTTCCGGCCGCCGATCCATTCCGTCGAAGCGTGACCGCGGCCGCTCGTACCTGTCGGGCCGGGTGGTGGCGACGCCGAGCGCTCGCAGGGCTCGAGGGTGCGGGACATCACCGAACGCACGCACCGGGCCTTCGTGTTACCCGCCTGTGACACCGAACGGACGATTCGAGGACCGGTGCCTGCCAGGCTCGGGACCGGCGCCGGTGTACCGCGCCACTCGGCCTCTCCACGTTCTCGGGGGAATGCACTCATGACCACGCGTACGCGCACCGTCGCCGCCGCCATCGCCGTGGCCGCGACCGTCACCGGCACCGCGCTTCTCGGCGGCACCGGAGCCGCCTCGGCCGCCTCCGGTGCCGCGCACGGCACCCTGACCGTCAGCAACGGCACCAGGTATGTGCTGATCGGCGGTCGCAAGGTGGACTTCGGGGTACCGGTCCGTGACCTCGCGTGGTCGCCGAACGGCACCGAGGCCGCCTTCGTCGACGGCTCGGGCAACCTGGACATCGCCGGTCCCGACGGCAGCGGGCGCGTCGTGGTCGCCAGGAATCCCGGCAACCAGAACTGGTCCCACCCGACCTGGCAGGTGACCGCGAAGGACTCCCGGTACGACATCCCCGCCAAGGACAACCTCATCTTCGCGGCGCGCGCGGGCGGTGTGTCCCGGCTGAAGTACGTATCCGCCAAGGCCGTCCACGGCACACCCAAGACGCTGTCCCTCTTCGGCGACCCCGGCCCGGACGGGCAGCTGCCGCAGACCCACAACGTCTGGCCGAACGCCGCCGGCCACTACGGCACTTCGGTGTACGCCAACGACCACACCGGTTTTGTCTACATCCGTGACGACTATCTGCGCCAGCAGGGCACCAAGCTCGCCAAGGGCTCGGAGCCGGCGCTGTCCCCGAACGAGGAGGAGGTCGTCTTCGTGCGCTCGGTCGCCGGTCACGACCACGTCCTCGTCGAGGACCTGACGCACGGCGACCGCGTCAAGGACCTCACCCCGCATGCCACGACCGACTACACCGAGCCGGCCTGGTCCCCCGACGGCAAGAGCCTCGCGGCGCGCACCCCGTCGGGCACGGTGACCCTGCGGGCCGACGGCACGGGCCGCCCGGCCAGGGCCACTTCGACCACCGGCCTGGCGGCGTACCGGCCCTGACCGCGGCCGACGAGGCGGACGGGCAGGTCCGGGGCGCGCGGCGGGTCAGCGCGGGGTCCGGGCCAACTCGGCCCGCAGCTCGTCCAGATGCTCGTCGGCGCTGTCGTGCGGCAGGAACTCGACGATGTCGAGGAAGCGGAACAGCACCCGACTGGCGGTGACGGCGTACTCGTACTCCGCGAACCCGACCACCGCGCCCCGGCCGCCCCGGACGGCTCCCCGCACCACATGGGCGGTCATGTCGTCCGGCTCGGCCGCCGACATGCCGCGCCGGGCGTTGGGGCGGGCCAGGTACGGACAGACCATCGAGGCGTAGAGCATGCACGCGCGATGTCCCGGACCTTCGAGGGTCGGCGCGAGATTGCGGTACGGCCGCCCGGTGGCCAGTGCCTCGCCGATCGCCGCGCTCTCCGCGGCGCCCACCACCCGCCACACCGGGCCCCGCGGCATGGCCTGGTCGCACACCGAGCACCGGCGTTCGCGGGCGCAGGCGGCGCTGCGGTCGTAGTCGGTCAGTGCGAACCGGGGCTCGTCCGCCTCCCAGGGCGTGATCGCCGGCACGGGGTAGCCGCGGACGTCACGGGGCCGGGCCCCGACCGACGCCGGCATGGGGACACTCTCGAATCGCACAGGGGCATGCCTACCAGGTCGTCGGCGCAGGGCCAAGAGCCGCCGGGAGCCGCAGCATTCGCCCCGGTGGCTCAGGAGGAGGCGGAGGCGTGATCGTGATCCGCTCTCCGGGCGGCCCCCGACCAGCGGCGCAGGTGCTCGATCAGCGACGGTCCGCCGCGGAAGCACCACAGGGCGATGACGGGGTCGCAGATGGCGCAGCCCATGGACGAGGTGTGGGCGAAGGGCAGGATGGGACGGCCCTTGAGCAGGTGGACCACGTCCCAGGCGGTGTGCAGCAGCCAGCCGATGCCGATGAAGGTCCAGGATTCCAGGCCGCGGTAGGCGATGTAGGCCATGAGCGCGGTGAACGGCAGCTCCCACGGTCCGACCCCGCCCCCGCTCAGATAGGCGGCCCCGGCGCCGGCCAGCATGATCGCGTTGAAGCGACGCCGGTGCGGTTCCTTGATCAGGGACATCAGCAGGCAGTAGGCGATGCCGATGACGATCGGCGCCACGTAGATCATGAGGGAATGGCCTCCTTCGACTGGACCCGGCCCTGGTCGGCGCCGTCGACCCGCCGCAGCGCGAGCAGCCCGCCGGCTCCCGGTACGAGAGCCAGGAACCTGGCGGCGGTCGTCGCCCCTTCCAGCCGCCAGGTCGCGAGGACGACGAACAGGTAGGCGCAGCCGTGGGTGGGGCCCATCAGCGTGGAGATGGGTTTGAGATGGACGGTGAACAGGTTGGCCAGCAGGGCGGTCAGGGAGATCAGTTCGGTGTGGGCCGCGACGCGCAGGTGGCGTGGAGGGCGCAGGCGCATGGTCACACCCCCGTGGTGGAGCCGGGACGGGTGATCATCAGTACGGTGACCGTGGCCCACAGCACGTTGAAGATGCCGGTGAACATGGCGAGTCGGCCCGCTGCCCGGGGGGTTCGTGCCGGCCACGGCGCGGCGGGACCCGTCGTCTCGGCCAGGGCACGGTCCTGAGCGGGCAGGATGAGCAGGGCCAGGACACCGGCGGCCATGGCGGTCAGCAGGATCGAGGTGATCAGCCATGGGCTGCCGAGCACGCCGAGGCTGCCGGCCGTGGCGAAGCCGAAAAGCGGGACGGCGACGCCGATGCCCGCGTAGACCCGGCAGATGCGGTGCAGTGTCCGCAGGGTCGTCCGGGCGTCGCCGTCGCCGGAGTCGCCCACGGCGCGGCGCAGCGCCGCGGGGAACATGCTCGCGGCGACGGTGACCGGGCCGACGGCGACGACGGCGGCCAGGACGTGCAGACACAGCAGGAACTTGGTCACGCCTGGCGCTCCTGTCCTTCCCGGCGCTCGCCGGTGGCTTGCGCGAACGGAAGGTGGTCGGCCCCGGAGGGTCCGCCGTGGCGGGTACGCCGTTCGGCTACGGCCTCGTTCGTGCCGACGGGGAGGGAGACGGGCAGGCTGCGGGCGTCTTCGACGGACATGCCGATGTTCTTCCTGACTGGACGACGGGGAGGGCGAGCGGCCGGCCCTCGAGGGGCCGGGCGCTCAGGAGGTGGCGGGCATCGGGGCCGGTTTCCGCTGGTCGCCTCGTGAGCGCTTGCTGCCGGGACGGTCCGACGGTCACCGCACCCTCCGGCGTCGGCCTGTCGGCCTTCGGGGTCGGTTCCCATCGGATGCTCCGAAGTCAACCGGCTGCCACGGTGATCTCCCAGTGGCACTGGTGACATGTTTCAACGGGAAATTGCCAGCGGCTTCCCAGCGGTCCGGAACCGCGGTGACATGAGGCGATCCGGATACCGGCCCGGACTCGTCACACCGGGAGGAAGGTACGTTCTGGCCATGCACACCGTTGCCGTTCTCGCGCTGGACCAGGTGATCCCGTTCGACCTGTCCACCCCGATCGAGGTCTTCTCCCGGACCCGGCTGCCCGACGGGAGGCCCGGATACCAGGTCCGCGTGTGTGCCGAGAGCCCCGAGATCGACGCCGGAGCCTTCGCGGTACGCGCTCCTTGGGGTCTGGAGGGACTCCAGGAGGCGGAAACGATCTTCGTGCCCGGTGTCACCGATCCCACCGCTCCGCTCGCTCCCGCCGTGCGCGACGCGCTGCGCTCGGCCGCTGCCGCCGGTACGCGGATCGCCTCCATCTGCGCGGGCACCTTCCCGCTGGCTGCCACCGGGCTCCTGGACGGGCTGCGCGCCACGACCCACTGGTGTGCGGCCGAGTTGCTGGCGGCCATGTACCCGGACGTCGAGGTCGACCCGGACGTCCTCTACGTCGACAACGGCCAGTTCCTCACCTCGGCCGGCGCGGCCGCGGGCCTGGACCTGTGCCTGCACATGATTCGCCGTGACTACGGCTCGGCCGTAGCCGCCGACGCCGCCCGCCTGTCGGTGATGCCGCTCGAACGGGAAGGCGGGCAGGCGCAGTTCATCGCCTACGACCATGCGCCCGCGCCGCACGGCTCCGAACTGGAGGCACTGCTCGCCTGGCTGCGGGAGAACCTGGCCCGCGACCTGACCCTCGCCGACATCGCCGAACGGGCGGGGACCAGCACCCGAACCCTGATCCGGCACTTCAACGACCAGATCGGCACCACGCCGCTCCAGTGGCTCCACCGAGCCCGCATCCGCCAGGCGCAGCACCTCCTCGAAACCACGAGGCACTCCGTCGAACACATCGGCGGTCAGGTCGGCTTCGGCTCACCCACCGCCTTCCGCGACCGCTTCAAGCGCACCACCGGTGTCAGTCCGCAGACCTACCGACGCGCGTTCGGTTGAACCACCGGCCCGGCACCGCGGCTCGCTTCCAGGCGATCGGCCGGCCGGCGGCGTGCGGGGCGTGGTGGCCGCCGGCCGGGAGGTCAGCGGTTGCGCCCGATGGGCAGTTCCAGGCGGAGTTCGTAACCGCCCTCCGCGGTGGGCCCAAAGGTCACGCTGCCACCGAGGAGTTCGGCCCGCTGCGCCAGGCCGACCAGGCCGTGCCGGGCGCTCGGCAGCGCCAGCGCCCGCCGGAGCGGGGCGGTGTTGGTGACGGTGGTGCGGACCCGGTCGCCGCGGTGGACGATGCGGACGGTCGCCGTGGCACCGGGGGCGTGCTTGCGCGCGTTGGTCAGTGCCTCCTGCACGGTGCGGTAGACGGCGCGCTGCAGCGTGGGCGGAAGGTCCTCGGGCAGATCGGTCTCCAGTTTCGTCTCGATGCCGCTGGCGTCGATCAGCCGCTCCAGGTCGGCGAGGGAGGGCTGCGGTGTCAGTTCGCTCGGCTCGCTGCCGGAGTCGCGCAGGACGCCCACCATGTGCCGCAACTCGTCCAGGGTCTGCACACTCAGGCGGCGGATCGTGGCCGCCGCCCGCCTCGTCTCGGTGTCCCTGCTCCCCACCTGGAGCGCTCCGGCCTGTACGGCGATCAGGCTGACCTGGTGGGAGACCACGTCGTGCATCTCGCGGGCGAGCTGGGCGCGTTCCTCGGCGAGGACGCTCCGGGCGGTCAGCAGCCGTTCCTGCTCGCGCGCCGCGCAGATGTCGGCGAGGCGCAGGGAGAGTTCGCGTCGTGCCTGGACGAGTTGGCCCAGGAAGACCGGGGCGGCGGCGGTGGCCACCGTGTAGCTGAGGTGGAAGAGGTTGTTCGTCTGGGACAGCTCGGTGGCGTCGAGGGACGACCACGGCCAGGGCAGGTAGTCGATGACGGCATACGTGAGGGCACAGGCTGCCAGCAGGACGCGGTGGCGATTGAGCGAGGCGAGCGTGTACAGCGCGGCCATCGGCGCGAGGACCGCGTCCGTGACCAGGGCGGTGGGGAGCGTGAGGACGAAGGTCGCCAGGGGCAGCCGACGGCGCGCGCCGAGCGAGAGCGCGCCGAGGAGCGCGCAGGCGGCGGCCGGCCGGTCCGCGATGGCGACGTGGGCCGACGCGTCGACCAGCGCGAGCCCGACGAGGACCACGTCGAGCTGCCGGTCCGAAGGCCGTCGGAGGGTCAACGTACGCCCTCGTCCCCGTCCCGCGCGAGCAGACCTGCGCGCTCGGCGATCAGTACGGCCTGGACCCGGCTGCCGACCCGCAGTTTGCCGAGCAGGTTGGTGACGTGGCCCTTCACGGTTCCGGTGCTCAGGTGCAGCCGCTCGCCGATGTCGGTGTTGGCCAGTCCCTCGGCCATGAGGACGAGGACCGCCCGTTCACGCTCGGTGAGCCGGTCGGTGAGGCGCACCGCGGTGGGCTCGCGCACGCCGTGGTCGAGGTAGCCGTCCACCACCCTGCGCATGACCTTGGACGACAGCACGGTCCCGCCCTGCGCCAGCGTGCGCACCAGGTGGGGAAGCTCCTCGGGATCGGTGTCCTTGAGCAGGAAACCGGCCGCGCCCGAGCGCAGTGCCGTCGTCACGTAATCGTCCGCGTCGAACGTGGTGAGGACCGCCACCACCGGGGGCTCGGGCATGCGGCGCAGGTCGGCCAGCACCGACAGCCCGTCGACGTCCGGCATCCGGATGTCGAGCAGGACGACATCGGGTCGCAGTTCCCGCACCGCGTGCACGCCCCGGCCGCCGGGCACCGCGCCGACGACCTCGATGTCGTCCGCCGCGTTGAGGATGTGCGTGAAGCCCGAACGGATCAGGGCTTCGTCGTCGATCACCATTACCCGGACCACGTGCGCTCCGCTCGTCGCATGCCTCCCGTGCGATGCCTACCCCCGCGGGAGCCCGTCGGAGCCGGACGGCGTGCGGTACCCGCCGATCGGCGGCACCGGCTCGCCCGGTCGGCGGGCGACCGGCCGTCCGGTCGGCGGGGGTGGTCGCGGACGTGTGGCGGAGGGGGCCGCGGACGTGCGGCGGAGGTGGCCGCGGACGTATGGCGGAGGGGGTCGGGACGGCTGCCGGAGTGGTTCGGGCGGCGTCGCGGTGAACCCATCGGTACATGACCCGCAAAGCACCGGCGCACAGCGCGAGACCAGCTCCCGAAGCACTCCTGGCCCCGGCGGCGCGTGTCCCACCACTGCCGGGGCGGGCCCGTCCCCCCACTCCGGCTCCCGCCCGCGCCGGGAGAGTGCCGCCGGGGCGGCTCATCGGGATCGACCTGGCGCGCGGGCTCGCGGTCCTCGGCATGTTCTCCGTGCATGTCGGTCCCGACCCGGCGGTGGGCGGCCCGGTGGGGTTCCTGCTGGAGACGGCGAGTGGCCGCTCCTCCGCCCTCTTCGCCCTGCTGGCCGGGTTCTCCCTGGTCATCATCACCGGCCGCCCGCAGCCCCGTACCGGCCGGGCGGGCCGCCAGGCCGTGGCCACGGTCGTGATCCGCGCCGGCGTGCTGCTGGTCCTCGGGTACGCGCTGAGCGCGCTGGGCACCGAGGTCAACGTGATCCTCAGCTACTACGGGGTTCTCTTCCTCGCCGTTCTCCCGCTGTACCGGCTGCGGGCCGGGACGCTGGCTCTCATCGCCGCCGCGTCCGCCCTGCTCCTCCCCCAGGCCCTGTACGGGATCCGGGCGGCCGTCTCGGACGGCGGCTGGGCGGACCTCGTCACGGCCCATGACCCCCTGGCCCGCGTCACCGGCACGGACGGCACCATGGGCCTGCTGTTCACCGGGGACTACCCGGTGCTCACGTGGATACCGTTCCTGCTCGCCGGAATGGCGGTGGCCCGGCTGGACACGGGCCGCCCGCACGCGAGATCGCGGCTCGCGCTGACCGGTGGGGTACTCGCGCTGCTGGGCTACGGCGGTTCCTGGCTGGCTCTGCACCTGGTCCCGCACGCCCTGTCCGCGGTCGCGTCCGCCACGCACAGCCCGGCGTCGTCCCCGTGGTGGTGGTCCGACATCGCGGGCGAGCCCGCGGGCCGGCCCCCGCCGGCCTGGTTGCTGGTGGCCGTCCCGCACAGCGAGACGACGTTCTCCATCGTCGGCAGCACCGGAGTCGCCGTGGCCGTGGTCGCCGCCTGCCTGACCGTCGCCGAGCGGACGCCCCGGCTCGCGCGTCTGGCCGGCCCCGTCGCCGCGGTGGGCATGATGGCCCTGACCGCGTACGTCCTGCACATCCTGGCGCTGTGGTTCTTCGACGACGTCTGGTACGTACCCGCCGTCGACGGCGACGGCATGTCCGCCCTGGCGGTGCTGGCCGTCTTCATCGCGGCCACCATGCTGCTGGCCACCGTGTGGACCCGGCTGTTCAGACGCGGCCCCATGGAGCAGCTTCTGCACCTCCTCACCCGCCCGGCCAAGTCGATCAGGTGACCGTGGCCGGCTTCAGGCGTGCGTGGCGCCCGCGGCGGCATGGTCGGCCACCCAGCGGTCGACGCGGTCCCACTGGGCGAGCAGCCATTCACTGCGGGCGTCGTCGCCCCGCGGCACACTGCCGGCGGGTATGCGCCACCAGTGCGCGCGCACGGCGTTCCGCAGGGGCAGCCGGGTCCACGCGGTGCGCGCCGAGTGGACGACGTCCAGCCCGGTGTGGGCGACGAAGACGATATCGGTCGTGGGCGCGGCGGCGATCGCGGCGAGGGCTCCGGCGTCCCTGGGCGGCAGGACATGGTGCATCCGTTCCGCGCGGCGCGCCCGGCGCGGCAGCCCGCGGCGGCGCAGCGAGGCGATCGCGCGCCGCCGCCGGCGCGGCGTGAAGTTGCCGCCCTCCGGGAAGATGACGAGCGCGTCGCCCGGCCGCAGTCCCGCCGCCAGTTCCCCGATCGCTTCCTCGTCCCGGCCGTCGAGGGCCGGGAGGAAGCAGTGGGGTACCTGCCCGATCAGCACGTCGAGGGCGGGGTCGGCGCGCAGGATCCGCTTCAGCACGAGGTGCGGGCGCAGTCCGGCCTGGCCGAGCAGTGTCTGCATCAGCAGGAAGGAGTCGCCGACACCGGCGTGCCGGACGAAGACGAGAACCGGCGCGGTCACGGGACGGGGCGTGGCGGGGAGCGCGGGCGTCACCTCCAGCCTGAGCCGGAAGACCGGTTCGGCGGCCCGTCGCAGCAGCCGTAGCAGCCGCTCCAGTACGGCGAAGGCGTCCGCGGCACGGCGCTCCTCCCGGTGCCGCCGGTCGGGCAGTCGGCGAACCCACAGGACGGCGGCGGCCAGCAGCCCGCCCAGCTCCGCCAGCAGGTACAGCAGGGCGAAGCCGATGATCCGTACGGGCCGCCACGGCTCGCGCGCGACAGGCGCGAGCGGGGCGCAGAGCAGGCCCGCCACGACGAGGAGACCCGCCGCCACGGGCACGAGCGCCAGCAGCAGCGCGATGGTGGTCGCGCGGCGCAGGCCGGTGACCGCAGCACCGGCCGGCCCCGCCAGGCGCCTGCGCAGGGCTCTCGCACCGGTCATGGTCAGGGCCCTTTCTCTGGGATCGGTCGGCTCCGGGGGAACGGGGTCCCGCGACCCGGCGAGAACCGGGGGGCTTACCCGAGGGAAGTGTCGAGGTAGCGGGAGGAGGCCGCGTAGGCGCGTTCGATGCGTTCGGCCGTCCGTCCGAAGCTGCGGTGACGCAACTGCCGCAGGGTCGCCGCGCTCTCCTCGTGGCTCGACCCGGAGGGCAGCACGTGGACGGTGACTCCTGACGGGAGGTCCGCCATGTCGCGGGCGAACCGGTGCCTGCGGGCGATCTCGAAGGCCACCAGAGCGACCTGCCAGGGGACCCGTGGCGGCGAGAGGGCCCGCTCCACCCGGCCCACCTGGAGGACGTACACCTCGGTCGCCCCGAGGGCCACCGCGCGGCCGACGGGAATGCTGTTGACCAGACCTCCGTCGACGTAGTGCTCCCCGTCCACCCGGACGGGCGGCAGCAGTCCGGGCACCGCGCACGAGGCGAGCACGGCCTCGACCAGCGGCCCGTCGGTGAACCAGTGCTCGGCGGCCCGCTCGATGCTCGCGGCGACGCACTGGAACGCCAGGGTCAGGTCCTCGATGTGCGCGACCGGTACGTGGGAGACGAGCAACTCGCTCAAGGGGGTGGCGTGGTAGAGGTGCGTGCCGCTGCGCGCCGCGGTGCCCAGCCGGCCCAGCAGCGATCCGGAGAACACGCCGGAACGCCCCAGACCGGTCCACAGATCGGCGAGCCGGGCCACGGACGAACTCGACGGATCGGCGGCGACGACAGCGCCGTTGATCGCGCCCACGGAGGTCCCGACGACGAGGTCGGGGCGCACCCCCGAGGCGAAGAGGGCCTTGAGCATGCCGACCTCGTACGCGCCGAGCGCGCCACCGCCGCCCAGCACGAAGGCGCGGGTCGGTGGACGCGTGCCGGGACTTTCCTCCATGGCCGTAGGGTGCCCCGAGACGGCGCCGACACGCCTCGCCTTCACCGGCGCCCCCTGGTACGAGGGCAGGCACGACCGGGCCCCGCGGCGAGCTGCCGCGGGGCCCGTCTGCCGGTGGTGCGGGGTCAGTGCTCGGCCGTGCCGGGACCGCCGTAGGAACGCCGCACCGCTTCCGCGGCCTTGTCGGTCTGGGCGTCGTACTTGTCGCCCGTGCGCTCGTCGACCAGCCGCTCGACGCTCTCGACGCCCTTGTCGGCCTGATCCGGGTGGCGCTCGGCCATCTCCTTGGCCTTGTTCGCCAAGTCCCCGAGCTTGCTCATGAGATACCTCCCGCTCTGCTGGTACGTCGTGCCCGACGACGGGTACCCCGCTCCCGGAGGGGAATGCATCGAATCCGGGCGCGGCCTCCGGGGCGCCCCGGCCCCTCCCCCGACCACCGCCCGGTGATGGCGCGTCAGGATGCCCGCCCAGTAGGCCCGTTCACCTCAACAGATGTCACCGATGTCGCCCGAGCCGGTGGGCGGCCGTACCGCGGTCCGTCAAGCGCTCCCCGTAGGGCCGGGCGCCGCTGCCCCTCTCTTCCAGTCAAGGCGCAGGACGGCCAGGTCGTCGGTATGGCGATCCGCGTTGAGCGCGCGGGTGCGGGCGATGATCTCGTCGAGATGGGCGCCGGGATCGGACGTGTGCAGGCTGCCGATGATGCGCAGCAGACCGTCCACGCCGAGCCGGGTGCCCGTGCCTTCCGTGAAGCCCTCGATGAGACCGTCGGTGTAGGCGATGAGCGCGCCTTCCGCGGGCAGCGCCACCCTGGTGGCGGGCCAGTCGCCGAGTCCGGGCGCGATGCCCAGCGCGATGCCGTGGGCGGCGCTGACCTGCCGTGTCCCCTCCGGCGTGACGAGAAGAGGCTCGTGATGACCGGCGAGGTGCAGGGTGAGCGTGGCGGCCACCGGGTCCAGGGTGATCAGGGTGCAGGTGGTGAACAGGTCGTTGCCCGCACGCTCGGCGATGTGGATCTGTTCGAGGAGGTGAAGAAGTTCCTGATCGCGGTGGCCACCGAGGGTGAGGGATCGCCAGGCGATGCGGAGGCAGACGCCCAGCGCGGCCGCGTCGGGGCCGTGGCCGCTGACGTCTCCGATGACGGCGTGGACCTGGCCGTCCCCGGTCTGGACGACATCGAGGAAGTCGCCGCCCAGCAGGGCCTGCGCCCGTCCGGGGTAATAGCGGCTGGAGGCGGTGACGCTGGTGGAGGACAGGATGGGTTCGGGGAGCAGCCCGCGTTCCAGGCGTGCGTTCTCCTCCGCCCGCAAACGGCCGATCTGCAGCGCCGCGTTGGCGCGTTCGGCCTGTTTGCGCTGGACGGCGTAGCGGACGGCCCGCTGCATCAGCTCGGGCTCGACCTTGCCCTTGATGAGGTAGTCCTGGGCGCCGGCGGCGAGGGCGTCGACCCCGGCGCGGGGCTCCTCCAGCCCGGTGAGCACGATGATGGCGGCCTGTGTGTCGGCCTGGATCGCCTGGACCGTCGCCACACCGCTCGCGTCGGGCAGGTGCAGATCGAGCAGGACGCAGTCGACGGGAGCCGCCTCCAGTGCCCTGCGCGCCTCGGCCGCCGAACGGCACCGCGTCAGGGTGTGCGGCAGGTCGGTGTCGTACAGGAGCTCCTCGACCAGGAGGGCGTCTCCGTCGTCGTCCTCCACCAGCAGCATCGCGTACTGCTCGGCGCGGCCTGCGACTGGAGCGGTCACGGCTTCGTCTCTCTGTCCGGGGCCGCCGTCGCGGCGTCGAGGGCGGGGAGGGTCAGGACGACGCGGGTGCCGAGGTCGTGGTCCGGATCGATGCTGATCGTGCCGCCGTGGAACTCCACGACCTTCTTGCACATCGCGAGGCCGATGCCGGTGCCCGGATAGGCGTCTTTGGTGTGCAGCCGCTGGAAGAGGATGAACACCTTTTCCTGGAACTCCGGCGCGATGCCGATGCCGTTGTCGGTGACCGTGAACTCCCACATGTCCTGCTTGCGCTCGGCGCCGATGTGGATGCGCGGCGGCCGGTCGGGACTGTGGAACTTGAGCGCGTTGGACAGCAGGTTCTGCCACAGCATGCCCAGCTGGGTCAGGTCTCCGACGACGACGGGCAGGGTGTCGTGGGTGATCTCCGCACCGGTCTCCTCCACCCGCACGCTGAGGTCGTCCAGCGTTCTGCCCAGTACGTCCTCCAGGTCCACGGTCCGGTGCTCGTTGTGGACACGGCCGACTCGGGAGAAGGCCAGCAGGTCGTTGATGAGGTTCTGCATGCGGTTGGCGCCGTCGACGGCGAAGGCGATGTACTGGTCCGCCTTCGCGTCCAGCTGCCCGCCATAGCGGCGTTGCAGCAGCTGGGTGAAGCTGGAGACCTTGCGCAGCGGCTCCTGGAGGTCGTGCGAGGCGACGTAGGCGAACTGCTCCAGCTCCGCGTTCGACCGCTTCAGGTCGCCGGCCTGCTCGTCCAGGACCCTGCGGGTCCTTTCGCTGAAGCGCAGCTCCTCCACCAGCCGCAGGCGCATGGAGTCCACGTCGGTGGCCAGCCGCCGCAGGTCGGCGGGTCCGCTGCCGGTGATCGTGCGGTCGAAACGGCCCTGGGCGACGTCGCGGGCCGCCGCGCCGAGCCGGCTGAGCGGGCGGGTGACACCGCGGCGCAGGCCCTCGAAGACGAGCACCGCCACCACGGCGATGACCAGGGCGATGCCCGAGAACATCCAGTTCCGCAGGCTCACCGCCTGCTTCAGCTCACGCGTGGCCGTCGCCCGCTCGTCCTCCAGGTGGGCCTGCTGGCGTGCCATCGCACGCCGCAGCGAGTCGAAGTCCGCCTTGCCCGCCTCGGCGCGTTCCCCGGTGATCCTCATGGCCTCGGCGGGGGACGCCGTCGCGATGGGCCGGGCTATGAGCTTCTGCCAGGCGTCGGCGTTCTTCTCCACCTCGGCCAGATCGGCGAGCGCCCGGCTGTCGTCGACGAGAAGGAGCCGCACTCTCCTGAGTGCCGTCTTCTCGTCGGCCACGCCCTGGCCATACGGCTGCAGGAAGTCCCGCCGACCGGACATGCCGTAGCCGCGGATGCCGGTCTCCTGATTGATCAGAGCCTCTTCGATCCGGATCGACTCGATCAGGGCCGGGGAGCGCCGGTCGACCAGCGAAGCGGTCAGGTCGGAGGTCCGCCACATGGCCCAGCCGCCCAGGGACCCCAGCACCGCCAGGACGACGAGCACGCCGGTCACCCCGACGCGCAACCAGCGGCGGGTCGTCCAGCCGCCCAACACGCCAGGAGCCTGCGCCTGCTCGCTTGTCATCGTTTCGGCTTCTCTTCCCTGGTCGGCCGCCCTTGCCGCACTGAGGTGCACGGCAGGGACACTGTACCCGCGCTTCGACAACACATGTTGTCCACCTCTGTGGCGGGGCAGTAGAGTGATGCCATGCTTGATCCGCCTCCCGCTCCCCGCCCGCCCAGCGAGGATACGGCCGCTCTGGTGGCCCGACTGGTGGACGAAGTCAGCCGGCGCCTCACCCCGGAAACCGTCCGCCCGCCGGTGAAGCCCGTTGATCAGATTCAAGAGACCCGCAGATATGCTCTGCTGCGCCTGCGGGTTCTCACCGACGTCAAGCAGGCCGTTCGACATCTGGAGGACCAGGCCGCGCACGCTGCCGCCGAGAGCGGAGCCGGGTACCCCGAGATCGGTCAGGCCGTCAGCATGAGCCGGCAGGGAGCACGGCGCCGCTGGCCCGGTCTGATCACCAGCGAAACCATCCATCCGACCCATCGCCCCTGACACCGGAGCACCTGAATCATGGCTGCCGCCGCAACCCGCCCCTACGACGTGCTGCTGGTCGAGGACGACCTCGCCGACGCGATGCTCATCCAGGACGCCCTCACCGAACGCGGTACCCGCAACCTCACCCAGGTCTCCGACGGCGTCGAGGCGCTCGACTATCTGCGCGACCCGGACAACACGCGCCCCGACCTCATCGTGCTCGACCTGAACATGCCGCGCATGAACGGACGCGAGTTCCTCGCCGTGGTCAAGGAGGACGCCGACCTGCGCACCATTCCGGTCGTCGTCCTGACCACGTCCGCCGCCCCCGATGACGTCACCGGCGCCTACCACCACCACGCCAACGCCTACGTCACCAAGCCCGTCAACCTCGAAGAGTTCGAGGCGGCCGTCCGCAGCATCGACGCCTTCTACCTCGACGTCGCCGTCAAGCCTCCCAGGGAGTAGAACGGCGCGGCCCGCGCGCCCGCCGACCGGTGACGCTCGCCCGCCGGGACGGGGGCGGAGGCACGTACACCCTCGACCGCCCGATCGCGTCCGCACGGGAAGCCGCCCAGGGCGTCGGCCGATCGGCTCGCACACGCGTTTGCCCACGGCGCACCGGGTCACACGAACAGGCAGCCCTCCTCGCTGCCGGGCGCGGCGTCGGCGGGACCACGCGGGACCGAGGAAGAGGGGTTGGTCGTGATGACCGTGGCAGCGCGGGCCGGCGGCGGAGGCGGGTCCAGCGGCCTTTACGACGTGCTGGAACTCATCCTCGACCGGGGGCTGGTGATCGACGCTTTCGTGCGGGTCTCCCTCGTCGGTATCGAGATACTCAAGATCGACATCCGTATCGTGGTCGCCAGCGTCGACACCTACCTGCGCTTCGCCGAGGCATGCAACCGTCTGGACCTGGAATCGGGACCCCGCAAACCGGCCGGTCTCACCGAACTACCCGAGCAGCTCGGGGGATCCGGCACCCGTGGTATGGCCAAGGGCGTCCTCTCCGGTGCCGCGGAGGCGCTGTCGGACGCCTTCCACCAGGCACGGGACGAGGGCCGGGCACGGTAAGGGCGGGGACGGCGCGGATGACGCGGGCGGCGCGGTCTCCCTTCAACCGCCGCCGACAGCTGTCCCGCTGAGCACCGGGACACGGCGAGCCGAGCCCGCGGCCGACCTGTGGCGTGCGGCCCGTGGCGTGCGGAGCAGCCCCCTGGATTCTCCGGCGGCGGTCCCCGGACACCTGCTCGCGGTGCTCCCCGTGCCCGCACCCGGTCGGGTGACTCTCGACGGCCCGCCGCGCCCCCCATTGCGTCGCCGGGGCGCGAGCATCCGAGAGTCGCCCCATCGAAATCGGAAGCAAGCCCCGATGCGGACCTCGGTCGTCGCCTGCACCCTGGGACCCATGACCACCCCGCACTGGATCTTCGGCGACCAGCTCGGCCCGCACTTCCTCGTGCCGGACGGCAAGGACGGACCCGGTCGCGGGGCGCCCGTGGTGATGATCGAGGCCAGGTCGGTCTTCCGGCGGCGGCGCTTCCACCGTGCCAAGGCGCACCTGGTGCTCTCCGCGATGCGGCACCGCGCGGCGGAACTGGGCGAGCGGGTGACGTACGTGCGGGCCGAGACCTACCGCGAGGGCCTGCGTCGCGCGGTGGGGAAGACCCCGGTCACGGTGTGCCACCCGACGTCGTACGCCGCGCTCCGGCTGGTCCGGTCCCTGCCCCGCGTACGGATGCTGCCCGCCCGCGGCTTCCTGGTGACGCACGAGGAGTTCGCCGGCTGGGCCGAGGAGCGCGGTGAACGGCGGTTGCTCCAGGAGGACTTCTACCGCTGGGTGCGTCAGGAGCACGACCTGCTGATGGAGGGCGGCCACCCGGCGGGCGGCCGGTTCAACCACGACCACGCCAACCGTGAACCCCCGCCGGGCGGTACCGGGAAGCTCGGGGTGCCGGGCCCGTACCGGCCGCGGGAGGACGGCATCGACGCGGAGGTGCGCGAGGATCTCGACCGGTGGGAGCGCGAGGACGGCGTACGCTTCGTCGGCCGGGACGGGCCCCGCCGCTTCCCCGCCACGCGCCGGGAGGCGCTGTCGGCCCTGCGGCGTTTCGTGGAGCGGCGATTGGCGTCCTTCGGGCCGTACGAGGACGCGATGCTCACCGGTGATCCGGTGATGAGCCACAGCCTGCTGTCGTCCTCGCTGAACCTGGGGCTGCTGCACCCGGCGGAGTGCGTGGAGGAGGCCGAACGAGCCTGGCGGGCGGGCGACGTGCCGGTGAACAGCGCGGAGGGTTTCGTGCGGCAGGTCGCGGGCTGGCGGGAGTACGTCTGGCAGCTGTACTGGCACTTCGGCGAGGACTACCGGCAGGGGAACGCCCTGGGGCACACCGGGGAACTGCCCGAATACTTCGCCGGGTTGAACGCGGACGCGGTCACCGCGCACTGCCTGTCCACCGTGCTGGCCGAAGTGCGCGACACCGGGTGGACGCACCACATCCCCCGGCTGATGGTGCTGGGCAGCCACGCTCTGCAGCGCGGCTGGGATCCGGCCGCGGTGACCGACTGGTTCCACCGCTGCTTCGTCGACGGTTACGACTGGGTGATGGTGCCGAACGCGGTCGGGATGTCCCAGTACGCGGACGGCGGCAGGATGACCACCAAGCCGTACACGTCGGGCGGCGCCTACATCCACCGCATGAGCGACCTGTGCGACGGCTGCGCCTACCGGCCCACCGAGCGCACCGGGCCACGCGCATGCCCCTACACCGCCGGTTACTGGGCCTTCCTGCACCGGCACCGGCGGGGCCTGTCCGGCAATGGCCGGATGCGGCGCGCGCTTCAGGGCCTGGACCGGCTCGGCGACCTCGACGAGCTGCTGCGGCAGGAACGGCGGCGGGTGAACGAGGTCCCGTGAGAGTGGTCCGGCCGCCCCGCCTCGACATCCCTGTGCATCGCAGTTCACCGCGATCCAAGCACCGGGGGCCGCACGCGCCGACGGGTGCGGCCCCGGACTTGCCTCACAGGTCAGGTGGCGATGGTGGCGACGGGTTCGAGGCCGTACGTGCGCGCGTAGGCGTTCTCGGTGCCCACGAGGAGGTCGACCACCTCGAAGTAGCGGTCCCAGAACGGGGTTTCGCGCAATGCGTCGACGAGGAGCTGATAGGCGTGGTGGTCCACGGCCTCCCATACCCAGACGTCGGTGACGCGCGCGGAGTAGAACTCCGTGTCGTAGAAGCGTGACCGCACCCCGGTGGTCTTGGCCTCGATGGCCGGCAGAACCTGGGTGGTGAAGGCGTCCACGCGTTCCTGGACGGTCAGGGCGAGCCATTCGGGTGTGGTCTTGACCAGCATGAACGCCGTGACGGGCGGTTCGGTGCCGTCGGTCTTGCCGGTCTTCTCGGTGGGCATCGGAGAACCTCCGTAGGTGATGAGTGACGGGTCTCAGGACAGGACGGCGGGCTTGAGTGTCTGGGCGCACCACTGCTCGAAGCCGGTGGGGGAAGCGGTGTCCGGCGTGCGGGTGACACCGGCGTCGAGGCCCTCGTCCTTGGCCTGCTTCATGTCGACGATGCCCTGCGCGAACGTCGCGTCGAGGCCGTAGCCGACGAGGGTGCTGTACAGCTCGTCGAGCGGCTGGCGTTCGTAGCGGACAGGGCGGCCCAGCTGTTCGGTCATGATGCGGGCCAGGTCGTTGGGCGACAGATCCTGCGGCCCGAGCACCGGGACGCTGCCGGTGCCGGTCCATGAGCGGTCCAGCAGCAGCCGGGCGGCGGCCGCCGCGATGTCGGCGACGGCGACGAGGGGGGCCTTGCGGTCGGCGTGGACGGAGTCGGTGAAGACGCCCTTCTCGCGGATCGAGCCTGCCTCCTCCAGAAGGTTCTCGAAGAAGGACGGGCAGGACAGCGCCCGGTAGGCGACCCCGGTACCGGCGATGAGGTCGTCCATGGCGAGCGAGGCGGTGACGATGCCTGCCCGGTCGGCGAGCGGGGTGCCCCGGCCGAGCGCGGAGACGCCGACGCAATGGCCGATGCCGTGGGCGGTGAGCGCCTCGGCGGCGGGCCGGGTGAATCCGGTGTAGGCGTCGTGCGGGGTGAGCGAGGCGTCCGGGGGGACGAGCCAGAACACGGCGTCCGCGCCCTCGAAGGCCCGGTCGAGGACATCGGCGTCCCCGTGCGAGCCGGTGACCACCTGGAGGCGTCCGCGCGCCGCGTCCGGAAGCCGGGCGGGGTCGCGCACGATCACGCGCAGTTCCTCGCCCGCGGCGGGGGCGGACTCCAGGAGCAGGGAGAGCAGATGACGGCCGATGTTCCCGGTGGGAGCCGTGATGACGATCATGAATACCTCGTAGGTCGTGCTGATCGGGTAGGTGCCTCATCCTGCTGAGCGGCTCCGTGCTGCCACAATGGGAACTTCGGCACGGAATCATTGACTGAAATGGAATAACACTGGTGAGCAGCTCTGATCCGGTCATCGACGCCAATCTCGCCATCGCGTTGGACGCGCTGCTGGCCGAGCACAGCGTGACCCGTGCCGCCGCGCGTCTGCACACGTCGCCCGCCGCCATGAGCCGCACGCTCGCCCGGCTGCGCCGTGTCCTCCAGGACCCCCTCCTGGTCCGGGCCGGACAGACCATGGTGCCCACCCCACGCGCCCAGGCCCTGCGCGAGGAAGCCGCCGCGGTGGTGCGCAGCCTCGGAGCGCTGCTCAGTCCCGGCACGAGCGTCGATCCCGCCGGTCTCACCTGCACCTTCACCATCCAAGCCGCCGACCTGGTCGGCGCGGCGCTGACGCCCGGACTGCTCCGGTTGTCCCGGCGGGAGGCGCCGGGCGTCTCGTTCCGGGTCCGGGCCGAGGAACTGGAAGCCGGGCCCGCCCTGCGCGACGGCCGGATCGATCTGGAGGTCGGAGCCATCGACCATGTGGACCCCGAGACCTGCGTCGAAGATCTCGTCGGCCTCCGCATGATGGCGGCCGTCAGGTCCGACCACCCGCTCACCGGAGAGCCGTTGACCGCGGCCCGGCTCGCTGCCGCCCAGCATGTAGCGGTAAGCCGTCGCGGCCGGTTCACGGGACCACTCGATGCCGCCCTGGCCGAGCAGGGGCTCCAGCGGCGGGTCAGCGTGGTCCTCCCCAGTCATCTGGCCGCGATGGCCCTCGCCGCCCGCAGCGACCTCGTCTGCCTCGTGCCCGCCGCGCTCCCCGGCGCCGCTCCCTCGCCCCTCACCCATGACGCCCACGTCCTCGGACTGCGCCTCCTCGACATCCCCCTGGCGCTGCCGTCCCTGACCATCGGTATGGCCTGGCACCCCCGGCACACGGCCGACGGAGCCCACCGCTGGCTCCGCGACGCCGTCCGCCGGACCCTCCGGGCACAGGCGGTCGCTTCGGATTCGACCGTCGCGGACACGGTCGAGGGCGAGTAGTGCGACAACATGCCTGAGCCGAAGGGGAGTTGGGCGCTGCTCGGCGGGCGGTGCGGGCAGGCGGCGCCGAGGCCGGCCAGGGCCGCCCGGACCCGGTCGGCGGTGTGCCACGGGATGCCGGGGGCCGGGGCGTCGTGACCGGCGAGCCTGGGTGTCATCAACACGGTCGGCGGGGGTAAGCGGCAGGAGCCCGACCGTTTTCACGAAAGTGGTGCCACAACCATGGCCGAAACCCAGGACGTCGTCGACCTCATCCTCCAGGACCACCGGCGCATGGAAGACCTGTTCCGCCTGATGCGCAGCGTCGAGGCGGACCGAGCGGCCGCGCTCCGGGAGTTCGCGGACCTGCTGGTCGCCCACGCGCTGGCCGAGGAGTCCGAGGTCTATCCCGCGCTGAAGCGGTACAAGAACATCGACGACGAGGAGGTCGAGCACGGCGAGCACGAGCACGACGAGGGCAACCAGGCCCTTCTGGAGCTCTTGGAGGTGACGGACGTCGGCTCCGAGGAGTGGGACACCAAGCTGGAGGCACTGGTGGAAGCCGTCACCCACCACGCCGACGAGGAGGAGCGCACCATCCTCAACGGCGCGCGCGAGAACGTGGCGATGCGGCGGCGCGAGGAACTGGGAGCGGCGTTCCTGGACGAACGCGAGCGCCAGCTGAAGGCCGACTGCGGCTCGCTCGACAACGTGCGCCGTATCGTCCAGTCCTGAGCGCACCCCGGCGCGAGGGCGCCCCGCGCCGGGGACATCGAACCGGATCGCCGCTCGGCACCCCACCTGACCTGGCCCCTGCCTCGCCGGGCCACCGGTCCCGCGGGCCGAGCGGCTCGCCGTCCGGACCACAGCCTCCGCTCACATCGACGTCACGCGTACCACCGCACGAGGGCCGCCGCGGTGACGGGGAGCCGCGGCCTCCCATGCCGTCGGTGTCCGGGACGGGCCGGTGCCCGGCCGCACCACCGATGTCGGCCCGGAGCAGACGCGGTGAGGTCCTCGCGGGCGCGGAGCGCGGACCGCGACACCTCGGGCGGGCGCAGGCGGGCCGATCGGGCTCCCTTCGCACGCACCGGACCGGGCTCCCTCTGCACGCGTGTGCCCAAGCCTCGCCCGTTGCCCTCCCCCACCGCTCGCTGCCGTCCACGGTGACCTCGACCGGTGCAGGCGAACCCGGACGGGTGATCCGGGCGAGTGAGTATCGCGCGTGCGGGCAGAGCGCATCCTGAGGGGATATCAATGACGTCCCCGACCTGCTTCTTCGAAAGGGGTGTGACGGCCATGGCCGACGATGCCTTGTTGTTCCTTCTCCCGGAGCGTCATCCACGTCTGGGGGCCGCCCTGTCGGCGGTCGGCGACCTGGAGTGCGCGGAGAGCCCGGCGGTCCTGGGCTGGCTCCACGCCCACGGGACAGCTGTTTCCTCCGAGCACGTCAGGATCGTCCCGGCGGGCTCCGAGGTGCTCATTCCCGAGGAGGCGGAGCGGCTGCCGGTCCCCCTCAGCGAGGAGGAGACACTGCGGGTCGAGCACGCGTGCACGCCCGCGTCCCTGACGGACATGGAGACCGAGCTGCTCAGTTTCCGGGACACCACCCAGGACTGGCAGTCGCTGGTCCACCGCGCGCTCACCGCCGGCATCCCCGCGCCGCGTATCGCCCAGCTCACCGGCCTGGACCCGCAGGACATCGCCCAGGCGGTCGGCGACTGACCCCTGGGCGCGCGCCGAGGGCGCCCAGGGCCTCGCCCCCGCTTGCGCCCCGCCGGTCATCCGGGGTCCGTGCAACCGAACAGGCCCGCGTGCCCCGGAGGCAGCTGGGTGAGCAGCCGCCGCAGCAGTGCGTGGTCGGCGGCGTCGGCGAGGGTGGGCAGTACGGCGTCGATCTCGCGCCTGGCCTCGGCCACGTCCTCGTTGCTGTGGTCGGCCACGGCTCGGACGAACGACGCCGGTGACAGTGGTTCGCTGGCCGGCTCGGCGGCGGTCAGCAGCGACCCGCACCCGTCGGGAAGCAGGGCCGCCAGGTCGGTGCGGTCCGCGCCCACCAAGTGGGCGCCGAGGACCTCCAACACGTTCCGTACGGCTCTGGCTCCCTGTTGCGGTCTGTCGTAGCGTGCGCGTTCGGTGACCTGGGCAATGAAGGTGTCCACGTTCCATTCCATGGCGGCTCCTGTCGTGGGTCTGTCCACCTGCGGCGATCCGGATCGTCCTGCCGGCCGGAGGTATGCGTCGGGCGTCACACGGGGGCGGCGGTGCGCGTTGACGACGCTGCTGCGGCGCGCCGTCCGCGGGTCGGCTTCCAGCCGACCGGCTCCGGCACCGATTTCCGCCCGGCAATACCGACTGAGGCTTTTCCGGACGTGGTTGACGAACGTGCGCTCCTCGCCGTCGGCGGTCAGCGGGTGCGGGAAATCGCACAGCGCGGCCCGGCATTCGGCCTCCGCGCCGCGCACGAGGCGAAGCAGATCGTCCGCCGTCCGGTGACCCTTGAGGATCACCGCCACGACCTCCCGAGTCGGTGCCATGCGATGCGCCTCCCAAGCGGAGTGGCTTTCACCTCCCGCTACCCGCGCCGGCGCCAGAGATTCTCCGATATGACCCGTTTGTCCGACACGCCAAGGTCAGGGAGGGCTCGGAACCGATACGCGCCAACACACCGCCCAACCGCACGCGCACAGCGGGGATCCCCACCATCGGCGCGCAACCGTGCCCCGTCGGTATCGCCGCCACCCTCATCTGCCATCGCGGGCTCGACGGCCTCGCACCGCCGTAATTCGATGGCGCGTACGGAACAGTGTGCGCAACCTGGTCCCGTGGCAGAACCCAAATACCAGATTCGAGCCTTGCACACGCACTCCACGGTCACCGTCTATCAGGCGTACGCCCCGGAGATAGGACTGCATGCGGCCCGCGATGGGCGTTTCCCGGCGGTGTGGCAGCGGGACCGGATGACATGGATCAAGCCGTCGTTCCTGTGGATGATGTACCGCTGCGGGTGGGGCACCAAAGAAGGACAGGAGACCGTCCTCGCCGTAGAAATCTCCCGTGACGGCTTCGAGTGGGCACTGGATCACGCCTGCCTGTCCCACTACGAGCATGGGCTGCACGCCGACCGCGCCACATGGAAGCGCCAATTGAAGCGGGCTCCGGCCCGAGTGCAATGGGACCCCGAACGCGACCTGCGCCTTCAGCCGCTTGCCCACCGGTCGCTCCAGCTCGGTCTGGCCGGCGAAGCCGCACGCCTCTACGCCGATGAGTGGATCATCTCCATCACCGACGTCACATCGCTCGCCCACACGATCCACGCGCGTGTACGGGACGGAGACCTGGACACCGCACGGCAACTCCTGCCCCCTGAACGTCCCTACCCTGTGAGCGACAGAGCCCTGGCTCATCTACGCCGATGAGTCCGCTTGCCGATCGCGATGACCTCCAAGGCCGCTTGGTACACGTCGCCGTGCTACACCGCCCCCGACGTGCGCGGTCTTTTCGGTCTACTGGGACGAGATGCCGAACTGAGCACTACGCGGAAGGATCCGGTGCTCAGGGCGGTTCGCGGAGACCGAGCGGTATCGTCAACCGTCCCGACAAGACCGGTAGTCGAGAAACCGCGGAGGCACCCCCAGATGTCCGACACCCAACGGCCTAGCCTCCTGCTGGTCCATGGGGCATGGCACGGTGCCTGGTGCTGGGATTCGGTGCGCACCGCGCTGGAAGCCGACGGCTGGCGGTCCCACGCCGTCGACCTGCCCAGCGCCAACCCGCCGGCCGGCTCCCGCGGAGACGGCAGTCGCCAGGTGGGCATGCGGGAGGACGCGGAGGCCATCCGGGACAGTCTGCGGCGCATCGACGGTCCGGTAGTGGTGGTCGCCCACTCGTACGGCGGCGTACCCAGCACCCAGGCCATCGCTGACGCCGCCAACGTGATCCGCGTGGTCTACCTCGCCGCTTTCCAACTCGATGTCGGGGAAAGCATGTTCAGCTTCATCGGCGCGCCGGTGCCGGACGACGGCACCGGCCAGGCCCCGCCCTACCCGGACGCTCGGCAGGTACTCTTCGCCGACGCGCCCGAGGCCGACGCCGAGCGCGCTGTGGCCCGGCTGCGCCCGCAGAGCGTCCGCTCCTTCACGGAGCCGGTGACCTCGGCGGGCTGGCGCACCGTGCCCTCCAGCTACGTGGTCTGCGAACACGACCGGGCTCTCGATCCCTCCCGGCAACACGAGCTCGCCACCCGAGCCGACTCCGTGCACAGGTTGCCGGCCGGCCACTCGCCGTTCCTCTCCATGCCCCGGCAACTCGCCACGCTGCTGGGCCGGATAGCCACCGCCGGATAGCCCACCCTGTCATGGACGCCGAGCGCGCAAATCCGAACGCGGTCTCGGGGGCGCCGGGTGCCGCGCGACGTCAATCCTTGCCGCGCCCCGTCAGGGCGTCCCTGATCCGGTCCACCAAGCCTGTGCCGGGGGCCAGCAGTTTGTTGGCCGGCGGGGTGTCCGGAGCCGACGGGTGCGGCCGGGTCGGGGCGGTCTTCTTGGCCTGGCGAACCTTGTCGCCCAACTTCATGAGCTCGTCCTCGGAGGCCGCCGAGCGCAGCCGGGGGAAAAGGTTGGTCTCCTCGTCGCTGACGTGCGAGCGGATCTCGGTCATCAGCTGGCCGACGAGCCGGTCGAACTCCGGGTCGCCGGCGTCGAGACCCTCGAGTGCCTTCATCGTCCGCTCGGCCTCCGCGTGGTCCTCGATCTCCTTGTCGGCGACCGTGTCACCGTCCGGCAGGAACTCGCGCACAGCCGGGTAGAGGTACGCCTCCTCGGCGACGGAGTGCCGCACCAGCTCGATCACCGCCTGGTCGGTGTACTTCTTCCGCTGCTCGTCCCCCGAGGGAAGGGCTTCGATCTTTCCGAACAGTTCGTCGACCTCGCGGTGATCGGTGGTCAGTTCCGCGATGACGTCTCCACCATGGCCCATGGCTGTCCCCTTCTCCTGTGCAGACCGGAATGCCTCGACCGTGTATCCCCGGCCCCGCGAGCGCAAACCGGCTGAGCATTCGGCGCAGCCGTGCCGCGGCTCGTCTACGAGAATGAGTTCCGCGCCAAGGCGCTTCGCAGCAACGGCAGCAGTGTCAGGGCGACGCACGCGGCGGCGGCCAGGGAGCGCACCGCTGAGCCCGGTGCCGATACCGCACAAGCAGAGCGCGACTGTGTAGAAGGCCGGGAACGGTGCCACGGTCAGGGGCGCGCGGTTAGGGCAGGGGTGTGCCGCCTGTGGCGTTGACGATCTCCCCGGTGATGTAGCTGGCCTGAGGGGAGGCGAGGAAGACGTACGCAGGTGCCATTTCGGCCGGCTGGGCGGGGCGGCCGAGTGGTGACTGCGCGCCGAACTCGGCGGTGTCGGGCATCGTCGCGGGGATCAGAGGTGTCCATACGGGGCCGGGGGCGACGGCGTTGACGCGGATGCCGCGCTCGGCGACCATCTGGGCCAGTCCGTGCGTGAAGGAGATGATCGCCGCCTTCGTCATCGCGTAGTCCAGGAGGTGCGGGCTGGGCTGGTAGCCCTGGACGGACGTGGTGTTGATGACCGATCCGCCGCGCGGCATGTGCGCCAGTGCCCTGCGGGTCAGCCAGAACATCCCGTACAGGTTGGTCTTCATCACCCGGTCGAACTGCTCGGTGGTGATGGCCTCGATCCCGTCGGGCTGCGACATCTGGTAGGCGGCGTTGTTGACGAGGATGTCGACGCGCCCCAGCTCGCTCACTGCCCGGTCGACGAGGGCGTTGCACTGCTCCTCGTCCCTGATGTCGCAGGCGACGGCCACGGCCTTGCGGCCTGCGCCGCGGATGAGCCGGGAGGTCTCCTCTGCTTCGTCCGCCTCTTCGGGCAGATGGGTGAAGACGATGTCCGCGCCTTCCCTCGCGAAGGCCAGGCACACGGCCCGTCCGATCCCGGAGTCGCCTCCGGTGACCAGTGCCGCTCGGTCGCGCAGCACCTCGTGGCCGCGGTAGGAATCTTCCCCGTGGTCCGGTCGCGGATTCATCGCCTCGGTCGAGCCGGGATGTTCCTGCTCCTGGTCGGGGAGCGGCGGCTGGGGGTGCCGGGTGGCGGGGTCGGGGAGGTCGGACGCTGGCACGGTGTTCTCCTGTCGGGGTGAGCGGGGCGGGTGTGTCAGCTCGCCGGGCACGGTTCGTCCTCGAGCCGGCGGGCGAGGTGGGCGGTGTTCGCCGCGCACGTATGGATGGTGGTAGCGGTCTCTTGGCCTCTTCGCGAGCCTCGACGAGTCCTGGTCGGGGTGCTCTGCGTGGCGGCGCCGACCCAGTCCGTGACCGTGGTCGGGGCGAGGGCGAATCGGACGTCGTTCAGGTTCTGGAAGAGGTCGGAGCTGACCCTCTGAGCCGGGTGGTCTCTCCCGTCACGCCGTGTCCGGCGAGGACGACCATGGTCTGCTCGGCCGGCAGCTGTGCACTCATGGTGATCGACTACCCCTGCGGTCGGCCCTGCTATCGCCCGCAGGCTCGATTCATCCTCTGCGGCTTGGTCACCCTGCGGTGCGCTCCAGTGGGGCACAGCGCCAGCGGCCCTGGAGTAAAGCGGGCCGACCCGCTTTACTCCTCGCTCGTCGGATTCCTCGCGGCACGGAAGACCGCCTCGACCGCACGGACGCGCCACTCCTCCAGCGTCTTCTGCTGACGTCGGGCCCTTTCCAGCAGCGTGTCGAGCTGCGCCGCGTCAAGACGTGGGTCGACGGCACTGAGCCGGCGCAGGGTCTGCCACCCGGCGGCCTTGCCCTCCACCGCAAGACGCAGCGCCTCCAGCTCCAGCACTGTGCTGAGTGGCGAGCGCCGGACCAGGCGGCCGTTGCCCTTCAGCCGTCCCAGCCTTTCGCCCGCCCAGCCCGCGCAGACCTTGTAGCGGCGCACGGGGACGCCGAGGTCGCGCATGATGCCCAGCAGCGCCGTCCGGTCCTGCGCGATCTCCGTGGCCACGGGACCGACCGCCCGGCCGAGCTCGGAGCCGCGGGTGCTCCGCGCCAGATGACCAGCCCGTAGCACGCCCGCGGTAGCACCGGCGATGTGGTCGTTGAGATAGATGCCGAGCAGCTTCATACCGGGGCCGTCAGCGGGCGGTCGGTGCGATGACTTCTCCGAACGGTGCGGGCTGTCCATCTCGGGCCTCCTACGGAACGAACGAGGTGAGCGGTCGTATGACCATGGCCCTCGGGTACCCGCAGTCACGCGATGACGCCTGCGCTGTGGCAGGTCTGCCTCGCCGGGACGGCCGGGGGGAGCGCCAGAGGCCGCTGCCCCTTGCTGTCCGGGTGCCCGGCACGTGGCGCGCTCACGCGTCTCCTGGTACGACAGCGGACGCCTGCCGTCGAAGCCGGCGCGCTGGAGACCGTGCACCACGGAGTGAGCGGCGCGGCAGCCGCTGAAGCAAGCCTCCACGGGGAACAGGGGAGAACTGCGGGGGACTTCAATGAAACGTGCACAGGGCAGCGCCGTCCGCCGAATCACCGTCACGGCCTTCGCCGCGGCGCTGATCTGCGCGACGGCTCCTGCGGCCGAGGCGGCGACACCGGAGACGGCGGCGGGGACGCCGGGGAGCACACACGCTTCGACGTCCGGGGCCTCCAGGCAACCTGCGGCGTTGCTGGCCGAGTTGGCTGCCAAGGGTGTCCCCTCCGGAACGGGTACGTTCACGATGCCGCGCGGCGCGACCGTATCGTTCCTGTGGACGTGGTTTTCCGTCGCGAAGCCGACGCAGGGCGCCTATCGGTACGTGACCTGCACGTTCAAGCCGTAGCCACCAACTGACGCCAGGTTCCCGGAGCACCCTGGTGGCCGGCGTCCAGGTCGGATATCTGGAGTTCGACATCGGCCTTGAGCCGGAGGCCCTGGTGGAGGTTCTCGCGGTCCACACTCAGGACTACCGCTGGCCTGACCGGCCTGAACGCTGTCCCGTAATCGGCCGCGGACGTGCTCGCTGACCGCCGGTCCGGATCCGGCGCGGCTGCGGTGCGTGCGTCATCCGCGGTGCGGTCGATGGTGCTTCCGGTGCGTGAGGCGCGCGTCGGCGGGTATCCGGCGATGTCATGGACGCGTTGACGAAACGGCCGCAGAGGCCGCCGTACGGACACGGCGGCGAACCGCCGTCCGCCGCCGGCACCGTCGGACCGAGGAGGTAGGCGTGCTGTTCCTGGTCGTCGCCCTGCTCCTGCTGGGCATCATCCTGGGCTCGGCCGCCTACCTCCCGTGGCCCGTCACCCTGCTGGCCGGCGCCGTGATCGCCGGCTGGCTCGCCGTGTTCGCCGGACGCGAGCGGCGCCGGCGCCGGTCGAGGAGGGCCTGACCATGCGCCTGACCGCACCACCCTCCGCCCGCACCGGCCGACGCGACACCGAAGGCATGGCCGTGGCCTCCTTCGTCCTGGGACTCCTCGGACTCCTCGTCCTCAACCTGGTCCTCGGCCCCATCGCCATCCTCCTCGCCGTCCTCGCCCTGCGCCGGGACACACCCCGCCGCTTCCGGGCACAGCTCGGACTCGGCCTCGGCATCGCCGACCTGGTCCTCTTCGCCGTCCTGGCCTCCGCCCACGGAACCACCAACTGGACGATCTGGGGCGGCTGAACACTCCGGGACACCCCGGTGCCGTACGCGGGCGTCCCCTGAGTTTCGGCGCACCCCCGCCGGGGAAACGTCGCTCGTGATCTCGTACCGGCCACAGCAGTCCGTCCAGTGTCCGACAGGGCGTCGCGGGTGGCTGCGCTTCGACGGCTGGATCGCCGGGGTGGGCACCACGTCCGGCACCCGCCTGGTCGTCGGCCACTGGCCGCGCTCGCCCTTCGGTCCGTTCAGTGACGTGATGCTGGAACGGGCGGACGGCCACCGTCTCCTGCTCGCACCCAGCCACCGGACGGCGGACTTCATCGCCGCCACCTACAGCTTCGACGAGGTGCGGGTGGCGCCGGTGCACGTCCATGTCTCCGGTAGCCTCTGGGCGATCACTGCGGAGCCGCTCCTCGAACTGCGCTTCACCGTCGGCCGTCGGCCGCTGCCGGGCCTCCTGCTCGCCGCGGTGCCCGGAGCGCTGGCCGCGCGGCCCGGCTGGACGGCAGTGACCGATCCCCTCGCCCGACTGCTGCTCGGTCTGCGCACGCGAGGAAGCGCCGCAGGCGGCCGACGCGAGTGGTACGGCGCCCGCGACCTGCACCGGATCGTCGCGGCGAGCGCCGTCCACGAGGGCCGGGACCTGGGCTCCCTCGCGCCGGTCGAGCCCGCCGTGCGGTTCGGATTCGGCTCGGCTCCCCGCTCCCCCGGCCTGGTACGTGTCACGACGACAGTAGGGCTCCTGCGCGGGACCGGACGTCGTCGGGCGTCTCCGCCAAGCTGACCCGACGGGGCGTCGACCACGTGCTGCGGTGAGCGGTTGGGGGCAACGTTCCGGTAACCGGTGGCACCGATGAGGCACACGTGCCCGGCGATGCTCCTCAGGCAGGGCTCTGCGCTCTCCGACGTCGGCGAACCGCACGTAACCATGCGGTCATCCGGGGCGCCGACCGCGCTCGCCTTACAGGGGCCGGCGCCCGGTGACGGCGCCGCCCGGATCGTCGGCCAGGGCGATGCGCGCGGTGATGCGCTTCCCGACCGGCTCACGCTGCGCTTCGAAGCCCTGGGCGACGGCCATGACGATCTCCAGGCCATGCTGGCCGACCCGGCCGGCGTCCGCGGCCCGCGCGATCGGCAGTACCGGGTCCGAGTCCCACACGGCGACCTCGACCGTGTCACCGGTGACACGCAGGTCCAACAGCACCGGTCCGGGGGCGTACTTGCGCGCGTTGGTGACCAGCTCGCTGACCACCAACCGGGTGACATCCATCGCACGCTGCGAGACCGGCAGGCCATGCTCGGCCTGAACCCCAGTGAGGAACTGGGCCGTCAGATGACGGGCATGGGCGATGTCCGTGCCGTCTCCGAGCAGGGCCGCACTTGTCTCCATCACTGGCCTGTCCATCACCGGGCCGTCCACCGCCGCGTGGTCTGCCGGTGCCGGATCTGTCTTTTCCATCACGACCGCCATTCACTCCCCCGTCCATGTCGTTCCCGCACTTACCCCCGCAGTCGCGGATCACACCCCGTCTCTTCCGTCGGATCAGCCACACACGGACGCGGCCGAGCCGCACTGGGCAGGAGGGTCTGACTGTGCCAGGATCACCGGCATGTCTGAGGTAGAGATGACCGGCCCCCAACACGCCGGGCAAACCGGTCACCTGTCGGTCGAGACCACCACCGCCGACGGCATCCGCGTGCTGACCCTGGCCGGAGAGATCGACCACCACACCGGCGACACACTCCGCCAGGCCCTGCACGCCCACGACACTCCCCACCCCCGCGTCGTGGCCGACCTGCGCCAGGTCACCTTCATGGACTCCAGCGGCATCAACATCTTCATCACCGCCCACCGCGCCCTCAGCGAGGCCGGGGGCTGGCTTCGCCTGGCCGCCGCCGGCGAGTCCGTGATGCGCACCATCAGCCTGGTCGGGATCGACACCGTCATCGACTGCCGGGAGACTCTCCGCCAAGCCCTCCTCACCACGTAGGGCTTCGACCTGCGCGTCGTCGATACGGCCGCGCCGGAGTCGGGCAGCACCAACGTCAGTGCACGGGGTTGGCGGAGCCCGGCGCGGACAAGTACACCGCGCTGTGGGCTCCAGGCCCCGCTCCCGGCTGCCGACTCGCGCCGCGCTCAATCGGCCCGCGGACGAGCAATTCGATCGTCGTGGCGTCAGGCCGGCCGGTTGTCCCCCAGGGGACGGTCCAGGGTTGTGTCAGGGTGATCACTGATGGGTGACGACGGCAGGGGGCGGAAGAGTTGGCCTTGTCAACACATCCCGACCGCGCCGTTGAGGAGAGACTCGATGCGCATCCGCCATACGGTCACCGCTCTCGCCCTGGCCACTGTACTTACCGCCGGCGCAACCGCGTCCATGGTTGCCGCCGCGCCGAACGCCGGCGCCTCGACAGCCGCCGCGCCGACTGTCCAGGACATCCTCGCCCACCTGCCCGACGACGTGGTCGCGGGCGCGTTGGTCCGGCGGGACAGTGCGACCGCCACCGCCGGCCCTGTCTCCGCCGACGCATACATGCGGATCGGCAGCGTCACCAAAGTGTTCACCAATACGGTGGTCCTCCAACTCGTCGCGGAACACCGGATCGGCCTGGACACACCGGCCCGGCGGTACGTCCCCGACGCTCTGCCCAGGGCCTATGGCCACGTCACCGTGCGCCAGCTCCTCGACCACACCAGCGGGCTGCCCAAGCCCGCACGAACCCCCGACCCGTCCGACGGCCCCGGATGGCAACTCCAGTCCGTGAGCCCCGCGGAACTCCTCCGCGAGTCGTTCGCCGCCGCCGATGCGCCACCCTCGCCCGGACGCGAGCAGCAGTACAACGGGCTCAATTCCCTGGTTCTCGGGCTGATCGTCGAGAAGGTCACCGGCCACTCCTTCACCAGCGAGCTGCAACAGAGGATCATCCGGCCGCTGCACCTGAGTCACACCAGCCTGCCGGCGGCCGACGACCCGGCGATACCCTCGCCCCACGCGGAGGTGTACCTCGGCGGCCAGGACGTGACCGAGCAGAGCCCGTACCCGTGGGCCGAGGGCGGCATGATCTCCACTGTCGCAGACCTGGACCGCTTCCTCACCGCCCTGTTCCAGGGGCGTCTGCTTCCGCCCGCCCAGCAGAGGCTGGTGTTCGCGGTGCCGGACGTACCGAACGGCGCCGGGAACACCAACTGTGCGGGCGAAGACGCCTGTTACAGCGTCGGCGGCCTCATGCGCTACCAGCTCGCGAACGGCGAGTACGCCTGGGGCAAGACCGGTTCTCGCCCCGGCTGGGACAACGGAATCTTCGCCACCCGCGATCTGCGGCACCGCGTGGTGTACTCCCTGAACCCGACAGGGAACGGCGATGACCTGCCGTACATCAAGGCACTTGTCAACGCGGGACTCGCCGACTGACACCCGACCGGCCGCCCCTCAGCCGGGGCCGCCAGGCGCAGCCGCTGACCTGCACGTTGCCTCCTGACGGTGGTGTAGGTGCTGGATCCGGCCGGCGCGAACTGCAGCTTCACTGACGTGCTGCCGTAGCGGTCGTACCGGTGGCTGGACCAGTTCGCGCGCTCCAGGGCGCCGGTGACGGTGATCGTCTTGCCCTTGGTGACCGGTTCCGGGGAGGCGTTCATGCCCTGGATGCGCGAGGCACGCTGGAGTCGGACCGTCGTGGAGAGCATGTGGGTGTCGTAGCCACTGCCCTTCTTGATGGCGGTGGCCACGCTCTTCCACGTGGTGGCGTCACCGTTGACGAGGGGCCGCGGAGTTACGGTCAGCGATTCCGAAGAGTCGTGGAAGGCGTAGCCGCCCGGTTCCGCTGCTGTCGTCCGCCACTGGAGTGCCGGCCGCGACACCGGCCGGCACCCCCCAGCAGGCCGGCTGGTCGGTGACCCCACCGTCCGCGGGCAGGCCCGGCGGTCGTCGCCGTGATGCGCCGACCGCCTCGACCAGAACAGAAGACCGAGCGCGTCCGCGGCTCAGACGACCGTCAGCACGATCTTGCCGGTGGTGCGGCCCTGCTCACCGATCTGGTGCGCCTTCGCGGCCTCCGCCAGCGGCAGGACCGTGTCGATCACCGGCCGCAGCGCGCCCCGCTCCACCAGGGCGGAGATCTCGCGCAGGCCCAGGTGATCGGGTTCGACCAGGAGCCACACCGCCCGAACCCCGTCCTGGGCCGCGGGAACGTCGTCCGGGCCGGGCAGGGTGATCAGCCGGCCGCCGGCGCGCAGAACCGACAGGGAGCGTTCGGCCGTTTCCCCGCCGAGCCCGTCCAGCACCACGTCGACGTCGCTCACGACGTCCTCGAACCGGGCCGCGCGGTAGTCGATCACCTCGTCCGCGCCCAGTCGGCGCACCAGGTCGTGCTTGGCGGCGCTGGCCGTGCCGATGACGTAGGCGCCGCGCGCCTTGGCGATCTGTACGGCGAGGTGACCGACCCCGCCGGCGGCCGCGTGCACCAGCACCCGCTCGCCGGGGCGCAGGTCGGCGGTGTCCACGAGCGCCTGCCAGGCGGTGAGCGCGGCGAGCGGCAGGGCCGCCGCCTCCACATGCGTCAGGGATGCCGGCTTGAGGGCGAGGTGACGGGCCGGCGCCACCACGTACTCGGCGTAGGCACCAGCCTGGCGGGGGAACAACGGCATCCCGAAGACCTCGTCACCAGGGCGGAACATGCCCACGCCGGGGCCGACGGCCTCGATCGTGCCGGACACGTCCCATCCGACCGCCGGCGCCTCACCCCACTCGATGAGGGCCCCACTGGCACGCGTCTTCCAGTCCACCGGGTTCACCCCGGCCGCGTGCACCCGGACCAGAACCTCGCTCAGCCCCGGTTCCGGGCGCCGCACCTCCCGCTCGACCAGGTTCTCGGCCCCGCCCCACTGCTCCACGACCACCGCACGCATTGTCTTTCCTCGTCCTTCGCTGTTCTTCGTTCTTCGCTTCGTATCGGTCCGCGCCGGGAGGTCCCGGCGCGACGCAGCCAGCATCGGTCACCGCGCCTCGCCACGGTGTTGGCCGTACGGCCACTATGTGCCAGGATTTGGCCATGGATGGCGCGCGGTGGACGACGGTAGAGAGCGAGACCGGCCGCGTGGGCGGCACCCCGCGGCGGCACCGGATCGCCGTGCTCGCGCTGCCGGGGGTCCCGCCCTTCGAACTCGGCATCCCCTCACGCGTCTTCGGCAGCGTGCAGGACGCCGAGGGCCGCCCGCTGTACGACGTCACCGTCTGCACCGCCGACGGCGCCCCCGTGCTCAGCGACGCGGGTTTCACCGTCCAGCCCGCGGCCGGTCCGGAGGCCCTGAGCGCGGCGGACACCGTGATCGTCCCGCCCACGCACGCCATGCCCGAACTGGGCCGTGGCGGCCCGCTGCCCGCCGGGGTCGCCGCGGCCATCGCCGGCATCCGGCCCGGTACCCGGCTGGTGTCCATCTGCACCGGGTCGTACGTCCTCGCGGCGGCCGGACTGCTCGACGGCCGTCCGGCCACCACCCACTGGAACCTCGCCCCGGAGTTCCGCCGGGCCTACCCCAAGGTCAAGCTCGACGAGGAAGTCCTCTTCGTCGACGACGGCGACGTACTGACCTCGGCGGGCGTGGCCGCCGGCGTCGACCTGTGCCTGCACATGATCCGCCGCGACCACGGGGCCGCCGCCGCGAACCGGGCCGCCCGCATGTGCGTCGTACCGCCCTGGCGGGACGGCGGACAGGCCCAGTACATCGACCGTCCGGTACCCGAACCCACCGTCGCCAGCACCACCGCGACCCGCGCATGGGCCCTGGAGCACCTCGGCGAGCCGCTCACCCTCGCCCGGCTCGCCGAGCATGCCCGGATGAGCCTGCGCTCCTTCAGTCGCAGATTCCGCGACGAGGTCGGCATGACTCCGGTGCAGTGGCTCACCGCACAGCGCCTGGAGCTCGCCAAGCAGTTGCTGGAGACGACCGATCTGTCGATCGACCTGGTCGCACACCGGGCCGGCTTCGGTACGGCGAACTCGCTGCGCGCGCACATGAGAACGGCCTTCGGAGTGTCGCCCGCCTCCTATCGCCGCACCTTCAGCGCGAACGAGCCCCCGCCTGTTCGGCACCAGCAGTTGCAAGCGGAGCTGCCGGCTTGAGCGGTCCCGGACAGGGACGGAACGCGCGCCCTGCACCGTGGTCCGGGCCCGTTCCAGGTTGCCGGCGGGCCACCTGCGGATCCGGGGGCCGCCGCCGCGCCCCGGACCCGGACGGTCCCACGGACGTCGGCGGATGGCTCGACTCGTGGCCGACACCGTTTCCGTCCCGCGAAGCGGCAGCCGTGCTCCTCGGCGGCGGACCGGTCGGTGCGGGCTTGGCAGCCGGACCATGTCCTCGGGCTTCCTCAGGGCCATGCCTGACATCACGGCACTGCCTGGCCCTCGATCCGGAAGCGGTCGGCCGGGCACTGCGAGCGGGAGGCCGCGGTCGATCCGCCGACGGCACGCCCTCGAACCTGGTTCCCCGGGCGTCGCGCGTGGGCGTAACGACCCGTTCGGGGGACAAAGCGGCTATCCGCCTGCTTTCTGGGCATCGCTGGCATTGACCGCAATCAGTACCCGACAGAGAGAGAATCCCGTGTCTGCTCGCTCCCTCACGGCGGCGCTCGGTGCTGCCTGTAGTGCCTTCGTTCTGCTGCTGGCCACGCCGGGTTCGGCCGCGGCGGCGACCGGCCAGTTCCGCTACACCTACACCACCGCCGAGGGGTACGAAGCCGTCGGCTTCCTGAACAACCCCGCCAGCGGCGAGTGCATCGATCTGCAGGGGCCCGGCGCCGAGCCTGACTCCATCAGCCGGGCTCCCAAGAACCGTACGGACGCCACCGCGACGGTCTTCCTCGACGCCGGCTGCGAGGGCGACACCTACTACACCCTGCGCCCCGGCGCCGGCGCGAGTGACCGTCTCCTCCTGAGGTCCGTCGTCTTCTCCTGACCTCCCACGCACGGGGGCCGGACGCCTCCCACCGCGGAGCGGTGCGCGTCAGCCGGGGTGGGATGAGTGCGCCGGGGACTCCCGGTGGATGGCCAGGGTGTCCAAACGGTGGACGCGTGCGTCCGAGGGTGCGTACACCAGGGGGCCGATCCTCGTCGCCGGGCGGGGCGGCACGGCCTCGCCGCGCAGTGCCGTACCGACGAAGCGACGCATGCGTTCGCCGCACCGACGATAGAACCGCAGTTGGGTGCGGCGGCCGAACAGCCGCCAGCCGAGAGCGGTGACCGGGCCGAGTGTGGGGGCGCCCTGCGAATAGCAGGTGACCAGGAACTCCACCGCGCCGGTCCGGCTGTTCTTCACCACCTCGTAGGTGACCTTGCCGCGCTCCAGGTGGCCGTCGAGGGTCTCGTACGCCCATCCCCACACATGGTCCGTCGCCTCCCTCGTCTCGTCGACCACCTCGGTGACGCGTACGCCGCAGTGGAAGTGCAGGCCGTGGAAGCGGGCTTCGAGCAGCATGTCGCGGCCGAGGAGGGGGGCCGCCGGGTCGTACAACGCCCGGACGATCTCCGGTGGGGAGAACTCGTAGTCGTGGACGAGGCGGCGGGCGTGCGACCAGGATCCGCCGGGCGCGGGAGGGCCGGGCGGCTCGGCGGGCAGGGGGGTGCGGTGCACGTCGATGTTCCACGCGGGGCGGCGCACCTCGTCGGCGGAGTAGTTGACGGACGCGTCCGCGAGCCTCTGCCAGGCTCGTACCGCGTCGAACCGTCCGAAAGCCGGTCGCCCGGAGGCCGTCACTCCAGTTCCCGCAGCGATTCGCCGATCAGCCACAGCATCGGCGGCCACAGGCCGACGAACAGCGCGCGCCGTTCGGCGTTTCCGCGCTGCTCCTGGTCGACGGCCTTCGCGCGCACCCACAACGTCACGCACAGACCGATCGCGCCGAGCGAGGCGAGGTGCAGCTGAGCGCTGCGCGCGCCCGCTCGATGCAGCAGCCGGACCACCATGCGCGCCTCCAGGTTCGTCCACTCGCGTCACGCCACTGTGTCACCAGCGCTATACAGGGTATGCACCTATTCATTCATATTTATGCCTATACGGTGAGACGAGGAGTTCGATGCCCGGACAGCGCTGGCAGCGGAGCCTGACCGTGCTGGCGCGGTGGCTCCTGGGCACGATGCTGGTCACCTGGCGGTACCTGTGGGAGACGACGCCTCTGTACCGGGCGGGCGAGTGCGAGGGCGATGAGCGGGACCGGCCGCCGCGGCTTCCACCCGCGGCGGTCGATGGCGCGGTGCAGCGGGCCGAGGACGGCTGCGGTCCCCTGTTCCACCGTGTCTTCCGGGTGCGTATCGCCGGGGCCGATGTCGACGCCGCCCGGCTCATGGAGCATGTCTGCCGGCATTTCGAGCACTTCGTCCCGTCGGAGGTGGTCGGGATCCGCTCGGGCGAGCTCGGTGCCGGAGGTCTGGACGTCGCGGACGAGCTGGTGGTGGAGATGCCGGGTCCCTGGAACGGCCCGGTGCGGGTCCTCCACCGCGACCGGGGTCTGCTGCACCTGGTGACGTTGCGCGGGCACATGGAGGCGGGTCAGGTGCGGTTCCGCGCGTACGAGGACGGCGACCTGCTCGTGTTCGAGATCGAGTTGTGGGCACGCGCCGCGACCCGCCTGGTGCACGTGCTCTACTCGCACCTGCGCGTGGCGAAGGAGATCCAGCTCAACATGTGGGTCCGCTTCTGCCTGTCCGCGGTCCGGGACTCGGGCGGCCGGCTGGTGGACGGAGTGCACATCCGCACCCGCCGGCTCCGCCCCGCTCACGCGACGCCGCAGGAGGGCTGAGGAGCAGCCCGTGCCGAGCGGCCCCCTTCAGGACCGGACCGATGTCACCGACGCCACCGCTCTCGCGGAGGCGGCGGCCGAGGTGCCCACCCGGCTCGGCGGCCGTCGGTGGTCGGGGCGAACGCCGGTATCGCGCAGGGCAGCCCGTTCGCGACGTCCGCCCCCCTCTCGTGGCGCCGCGTCATCGACGTCAATCTGACCGGCGCGGACATACGGCCCGCCGTCGTAACCGCTGGCCTAAGCTACCCGTATGCGTATGCGTCCGATCGTCGGCCCGATACCCGATACCGGTGTGCGGCCCGCCGGCGGGATGGACGAGATCGCCGGGCAGGTGGCCGCCGGCAAGGTGGCGGTGCTGACCGGGGCCGGGATCTCCACCGAGTCCGGTATCCCCGACTACCGGGGCGCGAGCGGGCGGCACCGGCGGCACTCCCCCATGACCTACCAGGACTTCGTCTCGGACGAGGAGAACCGGCGCCGCTACTGGGCCCGCGGCTATATCGGGCGCCGTGCCATGGCCGGGGCCCGGCCCAACGCGGGGCACCACGCCGTTCAGACGCTGCGCGCCCGCGGGTACGTCAGTGCCGTGATCACGCAGAACGTGGACGGGCTCCACCAGGCGGCCGGGACGACGGACGCCGTCGCCCTGCACGGCAGTCTGGACCGGGTCGTCTGCCTCGACTGCGGGACGATCGGGCCGCGCGACGAGCTGGACGCCCGGCTGCGTGCCGCGAACGGGGAGTTCCTCGCGGCGCAGGACGCCGCCGGACTGCGGGTCAATCCCGACGGCGACATCGAACTGCCCGACGACATCGTCCGCACCTTCCGCGTCGTGCCGTGCGAACGGTGCGGCGGCGTGCTCAAACCGTACGTCGTGTTCTTCGGCGAGAACGTGCCCAAGTCCCGAACCGAGCGCTGCTTCGAGCTGGTCGACGCCGCCGACTCGCTGCTCGTGCTCGGCTCGTCCCTGGCCGTTCTGTCGGGGCTGCGGTTCGTCCGGCGCGCCGCGAAGGACGGCAAGCCCGTCTCCATCATCAACCTCGGCCCGACCCGCGGCGACGACCTCGCGCACGCGCACGTGGCGCTGCCCCTCGGCGCGGCCCTGGCCGAACTGACCGAACGCCTCGGCATCGGCTGAGCCGGGAGGGGGCCCGCGTCACCGTTTCCGGTCGGCCGGGCCGAGGTCGGCCCCGGCGTTCGCGGTGCGGCCTTCGGGGTGGGGGCCGTGCCAGTCCAGGCACACCACGGTGGCGTCGTCCTGGAGGTGCCCGCCGCAGGCGTCCTCGACCGCCCCGGTCAGCGCCCGTACGACCTCGCGGGGCCGCTCGCCGGCGGTTTGCCGGATCAGTTCGGGCAGGTCGGCCGTGCGTGCCCGGCGTTCCTGCATGCCGTCGGTGTAGAGCATGAGGCGGTCGCCGGGCCGCAGGTCGAGGTTCTGCGCCTGGTAGCAGCCGTCGACGGAGGGGATGCCGAAGGGCAGGTCGACGGCCGGCGGAACTTCCTCGACAGCGCCCGCGCGCAGGCGCAGCGGCCAGGGATGACCCGCGTTGACCAGCTCGGCGCCGCTCCCGTCGAGGGCGATGCGCAGCAGCTGGCCGGTGGCGAAGGTGCCGCGGCCGTGGTCGAGCATCGCCTGGTGGGTCCGGCAGGCCTGTTCGACGAGGCTGGCCCCGGCGCGCCGGGCGCCACGGGAGGCGTTGACCAGGAGGGTGGCCATCAGGGCAGCGTCCACATCGTGGCCCATGGCGTCGGTGAGGGACAGGTGCAGGGTGTCCTGGTCGAGGGCGTAGTCGTAGGTGTCGCCGGCGATGCTGTCGGCGGGGACCAGGGCGCAGGCGAGGGCGAACTCGGCGCCCTCGAAGGAGGAGGCCGAGGGCAGGAGCTCGCGCTGGATCTCGGCGGCCAGGCTGATGCCGGTGGTGCGCTGGCCCCAGTGGTAGAGATCGGTGAACCGGCGATCGGTGACGATGAGGTACGCCAGCGCGTGGGCGGCCTCCTCCACCTGCTCCAGCACGTCCTGCCCGGCATCCGGCAGGGACAGCTCCAGGACGCCGATGGTGTCGCCGCGGTTGGTGACCGGGGCGATCACCCGTCGCCCCTGCCCGCCGTCCAGCGGCGTGCACACCAGCCGCTGGGAGCGCAGGACGTCGTCGTAGACGCTGTCGCGCAGGTCGACCTGATCGGCGCAGGGGCGCCGCTGCGGGGAGTCCTCGGCGCCGACCCGCACCAGCTTGCGGTTGACGATGTCGACGAAGAGGAACGACACGTACCACGCCCCGAACCGGTCCCGCAGATTGCGCGCGACCACGTCCAGCGAGGCCATCGGTGCGGCGGTCTCCGCCTCGGCCAGCACCTCGGCCAGCCCGATCCGCTCAAGGGCCACGTCGGCCTCCCTGTCTTCCCCCCGCCCCCCTCCCACGTTCCCCCTCGCACCTCCGGCATCACGGACGTCTCGCCCCAGGTGCCCCGATCACGGCACGGGAGCGCCGTCAGACGGCGCCTGGGACCGCCGGTCTCCTCTTCCGCGTGCAGGAGCCCCAGGGGCCTGGTACAGCTGGATCAGGTTCTTCGGCACGGCCGGTGGGGCATACGCCATTGCGGTGAAGACCGACAGCGGCTCGGTGCGGGCGGAGCGGGCGCCGGGCGCGTTCCCGGCGACGACACCACGCCGACTGCTGTGTCATGAGCGGGATAGGCCGGGGTGCTCGGGGTAGAAACGATGTCGGCTCCTACTGCCAAGGGAGCCGGAGCAGCCCCGGACATGGGTGGCTTCCGGTATGAACGAAGGATCGATTGATGGCCAGCGGCACCGTGAAATGGTTCAACTCCGAGAAGGGGTACGGCTTCATCGCCCAGGACGGCGGAGGAGCTGACGTCTTCGCGCACTATTCCGAGATCCAGGGCGGTGGATTCCGCGAGCTCACCGAGGGCGAGCAGGTCACCTTCGACATCGGCCAGGGCCAGAAGGGGCCCCAGGCCCAGAACATCGTCCGGGGCTGACCGGCGACAAGCGTGATCCACCGGGGCGGCCACCACAGGGTGGCCGCCCCGGACGGATGACGACGTGGGACCTTCCGCGTTCCACACGATGTGCGGCCGCGGGGGGGGGGGGGGGGGGGGGGGGGGGGGGGGGGGGGGGGAGAGAGAGGGGGGGGGGGGGGGGGAAAGAGATAGGGGCAGGGGGAGGGGTGGGCGAAAAAAAAAAGAGGAACAAAGG
>NZ_JBVJUC010000008.1:0-350803 GCF_055605065.1 Streptomyces sp. NPDC037203 | reverse complement strand
TCGGGGCGACCATGCAGACGTCCACGCCGGCCGGGGGCTTGATGAAGCCGAAGCGGATGTTGAAGCCATGGCCGAAGAACAGCGCGTCGCCGTCCTTCAGGTTCCCGGCGATGGACTCCTCGTAGACCTGCGCCTGGATCGGGTCCGGGACCAGGATCATGATCACGTCGGCCTCGGCCGCGGCCTCGGCCGGGGTGACCACGCGCAGGCCCTGCTCCTCGGCCTTGGCCTTGGACTTCGAGCCCTCGTGCAGGCCGACCCGGACGTCGACACCGGAGTCGCGCAGCGACAGGGCGTGCGCGTGGCCCTGGCTGCCGTAACCGATGACCGCGACCTTGCGGTTCTGGATGATGGACAGGTCGGCGTCGGCGTCGTAGAACAGCTCGGCCACTTTGGGTCTCTCCCTATGTGTGCAGGTGGTGCGTCCCACCGTATGCCGGTGGGCGACGAGGTGGTTCGGGGGTCTCGGCATACGGGCGAGCGGTGCGGGCCGGCCGCCCGCACGCCCGCGTGCCGGGTGTTACGCGGAGCGGTCCAGGGCGCGCAGCGAGCGGTCCGTGATCGAACGGGCGCCGCGGCCGATGGCGATGGTGCCGGACTGGACCAGCTCCTTGATGCCGAACGGCTCCAGCATCTTGAGCATGGCGGAGAGCTTCTCGCCCGACCCGGTGGCCTCGATGGTGACGGCCTCCGGGGAGACGTCCACGGTCTTGGCGCGGAACAGCTGGACGATCTCCACGATCTGGGAGCGGGTCTCGTTGTCCGCGCGGACCTTCACCAGGACGAGTTCGCGCTGGACCGCCTGAGTGGGTTCCAACTCGACGATCTTCAGCACCTCGACGAGCTTGTTGAGCTGCTTGGTCACCTGCTCCAGCGGCAGTTCCTCGACACCGACCACGATGGTGATCCGGGAGATGTCGGGGTGTTCGGTGACGCCCACCGCGAGCGAGTCGATGTTGAAGCCGCGGCGGGAGAACAGGGCGGCGATCCGGGCCAGGATGCCCGGCTTGTTCTCCACCAGGACGGAGAGCGTGTGCTTGGACATGGTTTTTCGCGTCTCTCTCGCTCAGTCGTCTTCGCTGTCGCCGAAGTCGGGGCGGACGTTCCGCGCGGCCATGATCTCGTCGTTCGAGGTGCCGGCGGCGACCATCGGCCACACCATGGCGTCCTGGTGGACGATGAAGTCCACGACCACCGGACGGTCGTTGATGGAATTGGCCTCCTCGATGACCTTGTCCAGGTCCTCGGGGCGCTCGCAGCGCAGCCCCACGCAGCCCATCGCCTCGGCCAGCTTCACGAAGTCCGGCACCCGCGTGCCCCGCGCGTCGGGGTTGACGTCGTCGGGACCGCTGTGCAGGACGGTGTTGGAGTAGCGCTGGTTGTAGAACAGAGTCTGCCACTGGCGGACCATGCCGAGCGCGCCGTTGTTGATGACGGCGACCTTGATCGGGATGTTGTTCAGGGCGCAGGTGGTCAGTTCCTGGTTGGTCATCTGGAAGCAGCCGTCGCCGTCGATCGCCCAGACCGTCCGCTCGGGCCTGCCCGCCTTGGCGCCCATGGCGGCCGGGACCGAGTAGCCCATGGTTCCGGCGCCGCCGGAGTTCAGCCAGGTGGCGGGCTGCTCGTACTGGATGAAGTGCGCGGACCACATCTGGTGCTGGCCGACTCCGGCCGCGAAGATGGTGCCCTCGGGGGCGAGCTGCCCGATGCGCTCGATGACGGCCTGCGGGGACAGCGAGCCGTCCTCGGGGCGGTCGTAGCCGAGCGGGTAGGTCTCGCGCCACCGGTTGAGGTCGTTCCACCAGGCGCTGTAGTCGCCCCGGTTGCCCTCGCTGTGCTCCTTCTGCACGGCCTGCACCAGGTCGGCGATGACCTCGCGGGCGTCGCCCACGATCGGCACGTCGGCCTCGCGGTTCTTGCCGATCTCGGCCGGGTCGATGTCGGCGTGCACGATCTTGGCGTACGGCGCGAAGCTGTCCAGCCTGCCGGTGACACGGTCGTCGAAGCGGGCGCCGAGGGCGACGATCAGGTCGGCCTTCTGGAGGGCGGTGACGGCGGTGACCGCGCCGTGCATGCCCGGCATTCCCACGTGCAGCGGGTGGCTGTCGGGGAACGCGCCGAGCGCCATCAGGGTGGTGGTGACGGGCGCTCCGGTGAGTTCGGCGAGGACCTTCAGCTCGGCGGTGGCCTTGGCCTTCAGCACGCCGCCGCCGACGTAGAGCACGGGCCGCTTGGCGGCGGTGATCAGCTTGGCGGCCTCGCGGATCTGCTTGGCGTGCGGCTTGGTGACCGGGCGGTAGCCGGGCAGGTCCATGACCGGCGGCCAGGAGAAGGTGGTCTTCGCCTGGAGGGCGTCCTTGGCGATGTCGACCAGGACCGGGCCGGGGCGGCCGGTGGAGGCGATGTGGAAGGCCTGCGCGATGATCCGCGGGATGTCCTCGGCCTTGGTCACCAGGAAGTTGTGCTTGGTGATCGGCATGGTGATGCCGACGATGTCCGCCTCCTGGAAGGCGTCCGTGCCAATCGCCTTCGACGCCACCTGGCCGGTGATCGCGACCATCGGCACCGAGTCCATGTGGGCGTCGGCGATCGGGGTGACCAGATTGGTGGCGCCCGGTCCGCTCGTCGCCATGCAGACGCCGACCTTGCCGGTGGCCTGGGCGTATCCCTCGGCCGCGTGCCCGGCGCCCTGCTCGTGCCGGACGAGCACGTGGCGCACGCGGGTGGAGTCCATCAGCGGGTCGTACGCCGGCAGGATCGCGCCGCCGGGAATTCCGAATACCGTGTCCGCCCCGACCTCCTCGAGGGAGCGGATGAGGGACTGCGCGCCCGTGACGTGCTCGACGGGGGCGGAGTGCTGTCCGCCGGATCGGGGCCGGGGCTGCGGATGATGGGCCCCGGTGGCCTGCTCGGTCATCGGCTTCTCTTCTCGATGCTGAGGTTTTTTGCGAGGTTCGGGCGGAGTTCGGGTGTCGCACGGGGGGCACCCGTGCAACAAAAAACCCCTCGTGCCGTGAGGCAAGCGAGGGGAGCGCGCCGGTGAGGGTCGCTGGGGATTCCGGATCGCGTTCCGGTAGGTCCCAGCTCAGCCGACGCGCTGTCCAAGTACGAGAATTCGGGTGCGCATGGCACTGACCCTCCCTCCGGGGCGCACCACGTGTCAAGTGGGTGGGACGGACGTCTCAGAATGTGAACGAAGGGCACTGCCGCCTCCGAGAACTGCGGGTACTCCTCCGGTGTACACCCCCGCGGCGCCCAGTCGCCCCTGGGTTTCCCGTACCCGGCCCGCGAACGCCGGTTCGGCCGAGGGGTGCGCCCCGGTGGCCGGGTGGGGGACGGCGGGCACGTGCGGGCCGGCCGGCAGGTGCGGTCCGGTCTGCACGTGCGGGCCGGCCGTCGGCGCCGGGCACACCCCGGCGCCGAGCGCCCGGCGCAGCCGGTACTCGTCCAGCGGGCCGGAGAACGCCGCGCCCATGCCATGGGTGCAGCCCATCGCGCGCAGGGCCAGGGCCTGCTCGGGCAGGTCCACGCCCTCGGCGACGGACTGGAGCCCGAGATCGCCCGCGATCCGCAGCAGCCCGCTGGTGATCTTGTGCAGCCGCGCGGACTCCAGCACGCCCTCGACCAGGCCGCGGTCCAGCTTGAGGATGTCCACGGGCAGCCGCCGCAGCGCGGTGATCGCCGCGTGGCCGCTGCCGAAGCCGTCCAGCGCGATGCGCACCCCGAGCCGGCTCAGCGCGGTCAGCCGCCGCTCCAGCTCGTCCAGACCGAGACCGGGATCGGTGTCGGACAGCTCGATGACCAGCGCTCCCGGCGGCAGTCCGTACCTGGTCAGCAGCGCTTCCACGGAGCCGGGCGGCAGCGAGCGGTCCAGCAGCCGCCGGGCGCTCATCCGCACCGCCACCGGTGCGACGAGCCCGCTCGCCGCCCGCTCGGCGGCCCCCGCCACGGCCTCCTGGAGGATCCAGCGGTCCAGCTCGGCCGTCTTGTCGCCGTCCTCGGTCACCCGCAGGAACTCGGCCGGGGTGAACAGCACCCCCTGGGAGGAGCGCCAGCGGGCCTGCGCGGAGACCGCCGTGATCCGGCCGTCGTCCAGCGACACCACGGGCTGGTGCAGCAGCGCGAACTCGCCGTCGTGCAGCGCGGCGCGCAGCCTGGTGGCCAGCTCCGCCTTGCGTACGACGTCCTGCTGCATCTGCGGCTTGTACAGCTCGACCCGGCCCTTTCCGGCCGACTTCGCGCGGTACATCGCGAGGTCGGCGTTGCGCAGCAACTCGCCCGCGCCGAGGCCGGGTTCGGCGAAGGCGACGCCGATGGAGGCGTTGACCCGGACATCGTTGCCGTCGATCGCGTAGGGCTGGGAGAGGGTCATCCTGAGGCGGTCGGCGAGCTCCAGGATGTTGCGCTCGCGGGCGGCGCGGTCATGGGTGCCGTCCCCGACGATCAGGGCCGCGAACTCGTCGCCGCCCAGCCGGGAGGCGGTGTCGCCCTGGCGGACCGCGTCCTGGAGCCTGCGGGCGGCCTGGACGAGGAGTTCGTCGCCGGCCTGGTGACCGATGGTGTCGTTGACGGCCTTGAAGCCGTCGAGGTCGATGAAGAGGACCGCGGTGCCGCGCAGGGCGGCGCCCCGGTCGGTGGCCCGGCGGCCGGACAGGGCCTGCTGGACGCGCCGGGTGAACAGCGCGCGGTTGGGCAGGTCGGTCAGCGGGTCGTGCTCCGCGTTGTGCTGCAGCTGCGCCTGGAGGCGGACCCGTTCGGTGACGTCCCGGCTGTTGAAGATCAGGCCGCCGTGGTGGCGGCTGACGGTGGACTCGACGTTCAGCCAGCCTCCCGCGCTCCCGGCCTCGCCCGGCCGGGAGGCGGCCCCGCCGCCGAAGCGGAAGCGGCACTCGATGCGGGTGGTGGGCTCCACGGCCGGGGAGGCCGCGAGGAAGCGGCGCACCTCGTGCACCACGCAGCCCAGGTCCTCGGGGTGGATCAGGGCGGCCAGCTCGGTGCCCACCAGTTCCTCGGCGGGGCGGCCGTAGACCCCTGCGGCGGCCGGGGAGACGTAGCGCAGGATGCCGCTGGGCGCGGCGATCATGATGACGTCGCTGGAGCCCTGCACCAGGGAGCGGAAGTGGTTCTCCTTCTGCGCCAGTTCCTGGGTGAGGGCGATGTTGTCCAGCAGCATGATGCCCTGGCGGATCACGAGGGCGAGCACGACGCAGCCCGCGGTGATCAGCACGACGTGGTCGGGCCTGCGGCCGTTGAGGACGTTGTACAGGATGCCCAGGGTGCACACCGCGGCGGCGAGGTACGGGGTGAGCGCGGCGAGCGAGCCGGTGATCGGGCGGCCGGCCGGGTAACGGACGTGGTCGGCGCCGGGGTAGGGCTCGGGTGCCGGGCGGGGCCCGAGCCCGGCGCTCGGGGAGAAGCCGTCCCCGGTGTCCGGGAACGGGCCGCCGGCGTCGCGGGGGCGGCCGGATTCGGTGTCCGGGTACGAGCCGTGCCCGGAGCCCTCGTACGCGTCGCGCTCGGCGCCCGCGTACGTGTCGTGCCCGGAACCCGTGTACGCGTCCTGACCGGAGCCGGGGTCCCGGCTGTGCTCGGCGGTCGGGGCGGGCGCGGGCGGCGGCTGGTGACCGGCGGCGGGCGCGGACGGCGGCCGGGTGCCGGTGGCGCGCGGGTGCCCGGCGGTCGCGCGGAGGTGCCCGGTGGCCGTGCGGGTGTGCCCGTCCACCACCCTGGCCTGCGGTGCGCTCCCCGGCCGGGGTGTGGCCCAGGGGGCGTAGGCGAGCAGCAGCGACCCGGCGAACCAGCCCGCGTCCAGCAGCTGCCCGGAGTGGTAACTGCTGTGCAGCAGCGGCGAGGTGAACAGCGCGTCGCACATCACGGTCAGGGCGAGCGCGCCGATCGCGGTGTTCACGGCGGTGCGGTTGCCGGGGGCGCGCCGGAAGTGCAGGGCGAGCACCATGCTGACCAGCGCGATGTCCAGCAGCGGGTACGCCAGTGACAGCGCGGTGTGCGCCACGCTCGGCCCGTCGAACCGGGCCGCCTGGGCGAGCGCGAGGCTCCAGGACAGGGTGAGCAGCGAGCCGCCGACCAGCCAGGCGTCCAGCCCCAGGCAGATCCAGCCCGCCCGTGTGACCGGACGGCTGGCGAGCACCAGCAGGCCCACGATCGCGGGCGGCGCGAAGCACAGGAAGAACAGATCGGCGTACGACGGGTTGGGCACGGGCCGGCCGAGCACCACCTCGTACCAGCCCCAGACGCCGTTGCCCAGGGAGGCCATGGCCGAGGAGAGGCTGAACAGCAGCCAGGCGGGGCGGTAGCGCACCCGCGGTCCGCGGCCGTACAGGAAGCAGGAGACGGCGGCGGCGGCCGCCGCGGCGCTGAGCCCGAAGTCACCCATGATCAGCGCGAGTTCGTCGGTGCCCCAGTCGAAGGCGGCGCCGACGGCGTACGCCGCGCAGACGAGGGCGAGGACGAGCTGCTCACAGGCGCGGGTGCGCCGGATGCGGAGCCGTCCGGGCGCGGGCGGGTCCTGGTGGGGGTGCGGCGCGCGCACCTGCGCGTGGACGGTGGTGGTCGGCGTGGGGGCGCTCACCGGGGCCTCCCGGTGGCCGAGGCGCCCGCTTCCCGCTGCACCCGGCGCACCGGGTGTGCGTGCCTGCGGGGGCCGGCCGGCCGGCGCGGGTGGTGGGTGTGGTGAGCGGTGTGGTGGCCGGGTCTGCCCGCGGCCGTGCGCCAGGGCCGCCGTCGCCGGCTCCACCGCGTCGGATCGTTCGTCCATAGGCCGTGCATCGCCCGTCGCCCCCCTCACAAGATCTGAAATGTCATCCCCGGCGCCGATGTAGGCGGCGCTGCCCCAGTCGGGACGATACACCAGGATCGTCACTCAGGGACATAGCTTCTCTACGCTCCGTGACGAGCAGCGGCGATGCGGGCACGGGCCGCGTCCGAGAGGTCGCGGAGGGTGCCGGAACGGCCCTAAATCCCGCCCGTTCCGGGGCTGTCCGGGCCCTCCGGATCCGTTCCCGACGGATCACCGGGGGCCGTTCCCACCGGGTCCTTCGGGTCCTGACCCGTCGTCAGGATCACGTTCCGCAGTGGCTCGTGGCGCACGAACCGGGTCAGCTGATCGACCAGCAGCCGCTTGGCGCGCGGCAGGAAGGCGGAGGTGGGTCCGCCCACGTGTGGGGTGATCAGTGCGCCGGGGGCCTTCCACAGGGGGTGGCCGGGCGGCAGCGGCTCCGGGTCGGTGACGTCCAGGGCGGCGGTGATCCGGCCCCGCTCCAGCTCCGCGAGCAGCGCGTTCGTGTCCACGACGGGCCCGCGCGCGACGTTCACCAGGAGCGCCCCGTCCTTCATCCGGGAGAGGAACTCGGCGTCCACCAGACGGTGGGTGGCGTCGGTGAGGGGGGTGGACAGAATCACCACATCGGCGTCCGGAAGCAGAGAGAGCACATCGGCGATCGGATGCACGAGACCGCGCGCCGTAGTGCGCCGGGAGCGCGCGACGCGCGCCACCCGCGCAAGCTCGAAGGGCGTGAGCCGGTCCTCGATGGCGGCGCCGATCGAGCCGTAGCCGACGATGAGCACGTTCTTGTCGGCGAGCGCGGGCCGGAACACGCCCTGCCAGCGCTCCTGTTGCTGGGCCCGCACGAACTCCGGGATGCCGCGCAGCGCGGCCAGGGTCAGGGTGAGCGCCAGCTCGGCGGTGCTCGCCTCGTGCACCCCGCGCGCGTTGCACAGCCGTACGCCCGGCCTGATGGCCGAAAGCCGCGCGGTGATGTCGTCGACGCCGGCCGTGAGCGTCTGGATGACCTCGACGCCGCTCAGCCGCTCCAGTGGCCGCACCTTGACCGGCCCCCGCCTCATGTACGGCACCACGTACATCACGCACCGCGCGGGGTCGCCCGGAAATTCCTGGTCGCCGTCCTCGCCGCCGTCCCAGAACAGATACCGGAGGCCCTCGGGCAGCCCCTCGATCTCCTCGGGCGGAAGCGGAAGCCATACGTCTGCGCTCATGGTCAGGAGGCTATGTCAGGTACGCGCGGCGCAGAGGTTAGGTTGGGGACCGGCCAAGGGAGGTTCCGGAGCAGGTGGAGCGCAGGACGATCGGCGCGGGGGCGCTCGCGGTGGGGGCCGTCGGACTCGGGTGCATGCCGATGAGCTGGGCGTACAGCACCTCGCGGCAACGGGGCGACGAGTCGGTGAGATGCGTGCACCGGGCGCTGGACCTGGGGGCGAGCCTGCTGGACACCGCGGACATGTACGGCCCGTTCACCAACGAGCTGCTGCTCGGCCGGGTGCTCAGGGAGCGGCGGGCGGACGCGTTCGTCTCCACGAAGGTGGGGCTGCTGGTGGGCGAGCAGCACATCGTGGCCAACGGCCGCCCCGGCTATGTGCGACGGGCCTGCGACGCCTCGCTGCGCCGGCTCCAGACGGATGTGATCGACCTCTACCAGCTGCACCGCCCCGACCCCGAGGTGCCGATCGAGGAGACCTGGGGCGCGATGGCCGAGCTGGTGCGGGCCGGGAAGGTGCGGTCGCTGGGCCTGTGCGCGCTGGGCGCGCGCGGCGGACGCCGCTCGGGCGCGGGCCTGTACGACGGCACGCTGCGCCTGTTGCAGCGGGCGCAGCAGGTGTTCCCGGTGGCCGCGGTCCAGGCGGAGCTGTCGGTGTGGTCGCCGGAGGCGCTGCGGACGCTGCTGCCGTGGTGCGAGGCGCGGGGCGTGGGCTTCCTGGCGGCGATGCCGCTGGGCAACGGCTTCCTGACCGGCACGCTCACGCCCGGCGAGGGCTTCGAACCGGACGACGTGCGCGCCCGCCACCCCCGGTTCACCGCCGAGATGATGGCCGCCAACCAGCCGATCGTGGCCGGTCTGCGCCGCGTCGCCCGGCGGCACGGCCCGGAGATCACCCCGGCGCAGGTGGCGCTGGCCTGGGTGCTGTCGCGGGGGCGCCATGTGGTCGCGGTGCCGGGCACGAAGCGGGAGCGCTGGGCCGCGGAGAACGCGGCGGCGGCCGGGCTGCGGCTGTCGCCCGAAGATCTGGCGGAGATCGCGCGGCTGCCGGGGGCGCAGGGGTCGTGGGACTGAGGGACCCTTGGGAGGGGAAGACCTGCCGCTGGAACGCCGCCCCGAAGGGATCATGATCGTGCGACGTCGAGCTGTGCCGACCGTGCTGGCCGCGGCCGCCCTCCTGCTGGCGGCGGGCTGCTCGTCCGGCTCGCCGGGCGTGGGCTTTCCGGGGCAGCTGCCCCGTACGGCGCCGCCGAGCACCGCGCCCGCCGCCCCGGCCACGGAGTCGGCGGCGCCGGCCAAGGGCTCGGTGCGGGTGCTGCGCACGGTGGCCGGGAACCTGAAGTCACCGTGGGGGCTGGCCGTGCTGCCGGGCGGCGATCTGCTGGTCTCCTCCCGCGACGACGGGACGATCACCCGCATCGCCCCGGACACGGGCCGCACCACCGAACTGGGCACGGTCTCCGGGGTCGCCCCGGCGGGCGAGGGCGGCCTGCTGGGCATCGCGCTGTCCCCGCACTTCACCTCGGACCGCATGATCTACGCCTACTTCACCTCCGCCTCGGACAACCGCATCGTCCGCATGCTGTACGACGACAAGAAGCCGGCCGGTGAGCAACTGGGCGCCCCCGACACGGTGTTCAAGGGCATCCCCAAGGGCCCCATCCACAACGGCGGCCGGATCGCGTTCGGCCCCGACGGCATGCTGTACGCCGGCACCGGCGAAAGCGGCCGGCGCGGACTCGCCCAGGACCGGGGCTCCCTGGGCGGCAAGATCCTCCGGCTGACCCCGGACGGCGAACCGGCCCCCGGCGACCCCTTCCCCGACTCCCCCGTCTACTCCCTGGGCCACCGCAACGTCCAGGGCCTCGCCTGGGACGACCGCCAGCGCTTGTTCGCCTCCGAGTTCGGCCAGGACACCTGGGACGAGCTGAACGCCATCAAGCCCGGCGGCAACTACGGCTGGCCCGACGCCGAGGGCAGGTCCGCGAACCCCCGCTTCCAGAACCCCCTCGCCCAGTGGCACACCGACGACGCCTCCCCCAGCGGCATCGCCTACGTGCACGGCGTCATCTGGATGGCCGCCCTCAAGGGCGAACGCCTGTGGCGCATCCCGCTGCGCGGCACCCGAGCGGCGGCCGCACCCCAGTCCTTCCTCACCGGCACCTACGGCCGTCTGCGCACGGTCGCCCCGGCCGGTGACGGCAGACTCTGGCTGCTCACGAACAACACGGACGGCCGGGGACATCCGAAGAAGGGGGACGACAGGCTGCTGGAGCTCCAGGTGAGCTAGCCTCGCCCCGACTCCTCCCGGGGACTTTCCCCCGCCCCGTCCCGCTCCGGCTCCGTGGTGGCCGGGGCCGGAGCGGACAGGCGGATGACCGCCTTGCCGGAGGTGAGGTCTATGGGCCCGCGGCCGGGGTCGCTGTCGCCGACCTCCTCTCGGGTCAGTTCGAGGCGGTTCTGCTCCTCGCGGGTGTGTTTGCGCCCCGGCGCGAACAGTTCACTGAAGGCGTCGAACACGGCTGCTCCCCCTTGCCGGTTGTCCTGGGGCCATCATCTCCCGCACCGCACGCGAAGGGGGCCTCGGGGAACCGTGACATGTGCACGAGTTCCCCGAGGCCCCCGCGGGCGTCGTGGGCTGCCGCCCCCTCAGCTCGCCGACGGCAGCGCCAGGAGCGCGTCCGAGTACTTCAGGACCGCCAGCAGGAGGCCGATGACGCCGAGTGAGACGCCCGCCCAGGCCACCGACTTGATCCAGGGTGCCTGGGGACGGCCGGGGGTGCCGAAGGCGGGGCGGGCGAGGACGACCACGCCGGTGATCAGCGCGAGCAGGGCGAAGAAGCCGGCCCACAGCGCGGTGGTGTGCCAGGCGTCGCCGTAGACCGCCTTGATCTGCGTGGCGACGCCCGCCGTGGAGGACGTCCGCAGCTGGCCGATGAGCTGCTGGCGGGCGCCCGCGACCGTGCCGACCCAGCCGCCGCTGAGCGAGACCAGGCCCAGCGCGGCGGAGACGACGGCACCGGCGCCCTGGCCGACCCCGGTGGGCGCCTTGGTGTCGGCCGCGTCGGCCACGGGCTCGTCCACCGGCTCGTCCACAGCGCCGTCCGGCGTCTCCCCGGCCGGCGCGTCGCCGGCCGTCTCGTCGGCGCCCCCGGCCACCGCGCCCTGTGCGCCCGCGGGCGTCGTCTCCGCCTCGACCGCGGTGTCCTGCCCCGCGGTGTCGCCCCCCTGTGTCGTCTCGTCGTCGTGCTGCGCCGCCGTCGTACCGGCCGCGGCGTCTTCCGATGTCTTCGTTGCCATGGCAGCAACCGTACGGATGCCGTCTGAGAGGGCGCTTAATGATCGTCAGTGGGCGTGTTGCGCGTCACCGGAACGGGCCGTGCGCCATTCGGGTGCCAGCAGGGACCAGATCTCGGTGCTGGTGCGCTCCCCACGGTGCGGGTAGTTCTCGCGCAGGACACCCTCACGGGTCATGCCGAGCCGCCGGGCCACGTCGATGCTGGGCTGGTTCGCGGTGGAGACGTGCCACTCGACGCGGTGCATGCCGCGCTCCTCGAACGCCCAGTCGAGCAGGATCCGCATGCCGCGCGTGACGAGCCCGCGTCCGGCCGCCGACGGTTCCAGCCAGCAGCCGGCCTCGCACACCCCGCTCGGCGTGTCCCAGGTGCGGAAGAGGAGCCCGCCGACCAGCCTCCCGCCCTGCCAGATGCCGTGCAGCGCGCCCGCGTCGGCGGCGCGCTTGTCGGCGTACGACCGCAGATAGGCACGGGCGCCGTCCAGGTCGGCCACCACCTCCGGCAGTCCGACGTGCCGCCCGATGAACGCGCGTCCTCGGTCGATATGGGCCAGCAGCTCCTCGGCGTGCCAGACCTCCAGGGGGCGCAGTTCGGCGTCGTCGTCACCCAGGGGTATCGCGTACATGGTGTGGTGCTTCCTCCTGCCACTCGTCCGTCCGGTCGCGGCCGAGCCGGTCGGCCGGGACCCGTGCGAGCCTCTCATGCGCGGCCCGGCACTCCGGCGGCTCGATGCTGATGTGCGGCAGCCGGCGCTCCAGCCAGCCGGGCAGCCACCAGTTGGCCGCGCCGAGCAGATGCATCAGGGCGGGCACCAGCAGGGTGCGCAGCACGAAGGCGTCCAGGGCGACCGCGGCGGCCAGCGCGATGCCGAACATGGCGATCACGCGGTCGCCGCTGAGCACGAAGGCCAGGAAGACGGAGATCATGATCACGGCCGCCGAGTTGATCACCCGGCTGGTCTCGGCGAGGCCCACCCGGACGGCGCGCCGGTTGTCGCCGGTCGCCAGCCATTCCTCGTACATCCGGCTGACCAGGAAGACCTGGTAGTCCATGGAGAGTCCGAAGAGGACGGAGACCATGATCACGGGCAGGAAGGGCTCGATGGGGCCCGCGCGGCCGAGGCCGAGCAGTTCGCTGCCCCACCCCCATTGGAAGACGGCCACGACGACGCCGAACGCGGCGGCCACGGCGGCGATGTTCATCACCGCGGCCTTGAGCGGGATGCCGAGCGAGCGGAAGGCGACGAGCAGCAGCAGGCAGCCGAGCCCGATGACGGTGCCGACGAACAGCGGGAGTTTTCCGACGATGACATCGGCGAAGTCGTCGTAGCTGGCGGTCACCCCGCCGACCTGGATGTCGAGGGAGGTGCCCCGTTCCGCGCGAGGCAGCACGCTCTCGCGCAGCCGGTCCACGAGGGCACTGGTCGCCCTTGACTGGGGCGCGGAGTCGGGCACGACGGTGAGGTAGGCGGTCTCGCCGCCGGTGGCGTAGGCGGCCGGGGTGGCGGAGGCGACGCCGGGGGTGGCGCGCAGGGTGGTGTCGAGGCGGTCCAGGGCGAGCCGGTCGGCGGCGCCGTCCACGCGGGTGACGAGGGTCAGCGGCCCGTTGACGCCGGGGCCGAAGCCGTCGGCGAGCAGGTCGTACGCCTTGCGGGTGGTGGAGGTGCGGGGGTCGTTGCCCTGGTCGGAGGTGCCGAGGTGGAGCGAGAGGGTGGGCAGGGCGAGCAGCGCGATCACGGCGACGGCGAGCGCGCCGAGCAGTTTGGGGCGCCGCTCCACCAGCGCGGACCAGCGGGCGGCGAGGCCGGTGGGCACCTCGGGGCGCGGCCCGTGCTCGGCGAGCCTGCGGCGTTCGCGGCGGCCCAGGGCGCGCGGTCCGATGTACGACAGCAGGGCGGGCAGCAGGGTGACCGAGGCGGCGACGGTGAGGATCACGGTGAGGCTCGCGGCCACGGCGACGCCGTTGAGGAAGCTCAGCCGCAGGATCAGCATGCCCAGCAGGGCGATGCACACGGTCGCGCCCGCGAAGACGACGGCGCGTCCGGTGGTCGTCACGGCGCTGACGGCGGCCTCGGTGGCGTCCAGGCCGCGTTTGAGTCCGCGCCGGTGCCTGGTGACGATGAACAGCGCGTAGTCGATGCCGACGCCGAGGCCGATGAGCATGCCGAGCATGGGCGCGAAGTCGGCGACCGTCATGGCGTGGCCGAGCAGCCCGATGCCGGCGTGCGCGGTGCCCACCCCGATCAGGGCGGTGGCGATCGGCAGCAGGGAGGCGGCGAGCGAGCCGAAGGCGAGGAAGAGGACGACGGCGGCGACGAGGACGCCGACCACCTCCGCGGTGCGGTCGTCCGGCGTCTCGGTGAGCCCGATGGCGCTGCCGCCCAGTTCCACCTGGAGGCCGTCGCCCTCGGCGGCCTTGGCGGCGCCCACGACGGCCCGGGCCTCGTTCGCGCCGATGTCCTCGGCCTGCTGCGCGAAGGTGACGGTGGCGTAGGCGGTCCGGCCGTCGGCGCTGATCTGCCGGGCGCCCTGAGCGCCGTACGGGCCGTCCACGGAGGCGACGCCGGGCAGGCCGGCGATCCGGTCGAGGGCGCCGGTCATGCTCTGTTCGACGTCGGCGGCGCGGACGGTGCCCTTGGTGGTGTGCCAGACGACGGTGTCGCTGTCGCCGCCGAGGCCGGGGAAGCCCGCCTGGAGCAGCTGAGCGGCGCGGCCGGACTCGGTGCCGGGGACCGCGTAGTCGTTCGAGTACGACGTGCCGGCGACGGAGGCGGCCGCGGTGGCCCCGCCGAAGGCGCACAGCCACAGCAGGACGGCGATCAGTCGGTGCCGGACGCACCAGCGCGCGAGGGCTGCCACGGACGTGCTCCCAGGGATGGTTTGTGGATCTTTGACCGGGAAAGATCGTCCATGGACGGAACAGCCCGCAAAGAACGCATGAGCAATCAGAGGACACTCTTGCAGGCAAAAGTGATCCTTTGCCGCGTTCGTGGGCTTACTCACAGCGGGGGCGGACGGCACCGGAGACGCCGAGGGGGACGCGCCGGTGCGGCGCGTCCCCCTCGGTTGACGGTGGCTCAGCCCTCGCTGACGCCGAGCTTCTCCAGGATCAGCTCCTTGACGCGGGCCGCGTCGGCCTGGCCGCGGGTGGCCTTCATGACCGCGCCGACCAGGGCGCCGGCCGCGGCCACCTTGCCACCGCGGATCTTGTCCGCGATGCCGGGGTTGCCGGCGATGGCCTCGTCCACGGCGGTGCCGAGCGCCGAGTCGTCGGAGACGACCTTCAGGCCGCGCTGGTCGACGACCTCGTCCGGGGTGCCCTCGCCCGCGAGGACGCCCTCGATGACCTGGCGGGCCAGCTTGTCGTTCAGATCGCCCTTCGCGACCAGCTCGGTGACGCGGGCCACCTGCTGCGGGGTGATCGGCAGCTCGTCCAGGGAGGTGCCGGACTCGTTGGCGCTGCGCGCCAGTTCGCCCATCCACCACTTGCGGGCGGACGCCGCGTCGGCTCCGGCCTCGATGGTGGCGACGATCGGGTCCAGCGCGCCGGCGTTCAGGATCGCCTGCATCTCGGTGGCGGAGATGCCCCACTCGGCGAGCAGCCGGGTGCGCCGCACCAGCGGCAGCTCGGGCAGCGCCGCGCGGATCTCCTCGACCCACTCGCGCGAGGGCGCGACGGGGACCAGGTCGGGCTCCGGGAAGTACCGGTAGTCCTCGGCCTCCTCCTTCACGCGGCCCGAGGTCGTGGACCCGGTGTCCTCGTGGAAGTGGCGGGTCTCCTGGACGATGGTGCCGCCGGAGGAGAGCACGGCCGCGTGCCGCATGATCTCGAAGCGGGCCGCGCGCTCCACCGAGCGCAGGGAGTTGACGTTCTTCGTCTCCGAGCGCGTGCCGAACTTGTCGGCGCCCTTGGGCATCAGCGACAGGTTGACGTCGCAGCGCATCTGGCCCATCTCCATGCGGGCCTCGGACACGCCGAGGGCACGGATGACCTCGCGCAGCTCACGGACGTACGCCTTGGCCACCTCGGGGGCGCGCTCGCCGGCGCCCACGATCGGCTTGGTGACGATCTCGATGAGCGGGATGCCGGCGCGGTTGTAGTCCAGCAGGGAGTGGGACGCGCCGTGGATACGGCCGGTGGCGCCGCCGACGTGCGTCGACTTGCCGGTGTCCTCCTCCATGTGGGCGCGCTCGATCTCCACGCGGAAGGTCTCGCCGTCCTCCAGCTGTACGTCGAGATAGCCGTCGAAGGCGATCGGCTCGTCGTACTGGGAGGTCTGGAAGTTCTTCGGCATGTCCGGATAGAAGTAGTTCTTCCGGGCGAAGCGGCACCATTCGGCGATCGAGCAGTTCAGCGCGAGGCCGATCTTGACGGCCGACTCGACGCCGGTCGCGTTGACGACCGGGAGCGCGCCGGGCAGGCCGAGGCAGACGGGACAGGTCTGCGAGTTGGGCTCGGCGCCCAGCTCCGTGGAGCACCCGCAGAACATCTTGGTCTTGGTGCCGAGTTCGACATGGACCTCGAGGCCCATGACGGGGTCGTACGACGCCAGCGCGTCCTCGTACGACACCAGGTCGGTCGTGGTGGTCACGGTGAAAACTTCCCTCTCAGCCCAGCAGGACGTCGTCGTCGCCCAGCCGCTTCAGCTCGCGGTAGAGGATCGCGAGGCCGGTGACGATCGCGACGGCGGAGACCGAGGCGTCGATCAGCCGCAGCGTGTCGTGCTCGGCGCGGGCCTTCTTGATCTGCTTGGTGACACCGATCGCGCCGAACGCGGTGGTGGCCATGGACAGGTACGTACCGGACTTGGACTTCTTGAAGTCCTTGGCCTTGGACAGCTTGCTCACAGCGACGGAGCCTCCTCAAGCAGCGGGTGTCCCCACTTTTCCACGAAGGCGGCCTCGACGGCGGCGCCCACCTTGTACAGGCGATCGTCCTGCATCGCCGGGGCGATGATCTGAAGACCCACCGGGAGGTTGTCCTCCGGGGCGAGTCCGCAGGGCAGGGACATGGCCGCGTTGCCCGCCAGGTTGGTCGGGATGGTGCACAGGTCCGCGAGGTACATCGCCATCGGGTCGTCGACGCGCTCGCCGATCGCGAAGGCAGTGGTCGGCGTCGTCGGGGAGACGATCACGTCGACCTGCTCGAACGCCTTTTCGAAGTCCCGCGTGATGAGGGTGCGGACCTTCTGCGCGGAGCCGTAGTAGGCGTCGTAGTAGCCGCTCGACAGGGCGTACGTGCCGAGCATGATGCGGCGCTTGACCTCGGGGCCGAAGCCGGCCTCGCGGGTCAGGGAGGTGACCTCCTCGGCCGAGCGCGTGCCGTCGTCGCCGGTCCGCAGGCCGTAGCGCAGGCCGTCGAAGCGGGCGAGGTTGGAGGAGCACTCGGACGGCGCGATCAGGTAGTACGCCGACAGCGCGAGGTCGAAGGACGGGCAGTCCAGCTCGACGATCTCGGCGCCCAGTTCCTTCAGCAGCTCGACGGACTCGTCGAAGCGCTGGATGACGCCGGCCTGGTAGCCCTCGCCGCGGAACTGCTTGACGACGCCGACGCGCATGCCCGCCACGCTGCCGTTGCGGGCGGCCTCGACCACCGGCGGGACCGGGGCGTCGACGGAGGTGGAGTCCATCGGGTCGTGGCCCGCGATGACCTCGTGCAGCAGGGCCGCGTCCAGGACCGTGCGGGCGCAGGGGCCGCCCTGGTCGAGGGAGGAGGAGAAGGCGACCATGCCGTAGCGGGAGACCGCGCCGTAGGTCGGCTTCACACCGACGGTGCCGGTGACGGCGGCCGGCTGGCGGATGGAGCCGCCGGTGTCGGTGCCGATGGCGAGCGGCGCCTGGTAGGAGGCGAGCGCGGCGGAGGAGCCGCCGCCGGAGCCGCCGGGGATCTTGGTGAGGTCCCAGGGGTTGCCGGTCGGGCCGTAGGCGCTGTTCTCGGTGGAGGACCCCATGGCGAACTCGTCCATGTTGGTCTTGCCGAGGATGACGACGTCGGCGTCCTTGAGGCGCTTGGTGAGCGTCGCGTCGTACGGCGGGATCCAGCCCTCCAGGATCTTCGAGCCGACGGTCGTGGGCACGCCCTCGGTGGTGAAGATGTCCTTGAGCGCGAGCGGGACGCCGGCCAGCGGGCCGAGCTTCTCGCCGCGGGCCCGCTTCTCGTCCACGGCGCGGGCCTGGGCGAGGGCGCCCTCGCGGTCGACGTGCAGGAAGGCGTGCACCTTCTCGTCGACGGCCTCGATGCGGGCGAGGTGGGCCTCGGTGACCGCGACGGCCGTCAGCTCGCCGGAGGCGATCTTCTCGGCGATCTGCGCGGCCGTGAGCTTGATGATGTTGTCCGTCATGGTCACTCCTCCCCCAGGATCTGCGGCACCTTGAAACGCTGCTGTTCCTGGGCGGGGGCGCCGGAGAGCGCCTGCTCGGGGGTGAGCGAGGGACGGACCTCGTCCGCGCGCATGACGTTCGTCAGCGGGAGCGGGTGCGAGGTCGGCGGTACGTCTTGGTCGGCGACCTCGCTGACGCGGGCGACCGCGCCGATGATGTCGTCGAGCTGGCCGGCGAAGTGGTCGAGTTCTTCGGGCTTCAGCTCCAGACGCGCCAGCCGGGCGAGGTGGGCGACCTCCTCGCGCGTGATGCCAGGCATGCAGCGATCCTCTGGGTGAGTGTGTGTGGTTTGGAGCCAATCCTATGGGGCGGGGTGGCCCGGCCGTTAAACGGTTTCCCCGCGGGCCCGCGCCCGGTGGTGCCGGCCGTCACCGGGCGGCGCTCTCCAGGGAGGATTGTCGTACCGCTCCCCTCGCCAGCAGGGGCCATCTCGCGGATGCCAGGAGGGGCCATCTCGGGAAGGGCGGGCCCGCCCCGGACACGCGATCCGCTCAGGCCGCGAACAGGAGCGCGGCGCAGACGAGGACGGCCACCGCGGTGGCGAAATGCACCCCGAACGCGACGGCCTTCCGTCCGCCGTGCCGCAGGACCGTCACGGTGTCGAGGAGCGGTATGAGGGCCACGCAGAGCATGAACCACGCCTCGGCGCGCGCGCCGGCGAACGCCAGCAGGGCGAGGCCGATGAGACCGAGGGTGCCGTCCCTGCCGCCCTTGACCGCCAGATAGGCGCCGGCGTCGCCCGCGGGGTCGGCGGGGACGCCGTAGCCCGCGGCGGCCGGGCCGGGCTGGAACCAGAAGCGGTAACCGAGGAAGAGGCAGAACAGGTCGAGCAGGACGGCCAGCGTGTAGGCGGCGGTGGTCATGACGTCTCCCGTCGATTTGGCTAGCGGCGCTAGCAACACGAGTGACGCTAGCAGAGCACCGATAGATTGCCTAGCGTTGCTAGAATTCCGGATATGACGATCCAGACGCGCCGGGAGCGCGAACGAGCCGAGCGCAGGCAGCTGATCGTGACGGCCGCGCGGGAACTGGCCGAGGCCGAGGGCTGGGACGCGGTGACCACACGCCGGCTGGCCGCCGAGATCGAGTACAGCCAGCCCGTCCTCTACAGCCACTTCAAGGGCAAGGACGCGATCATGGCGGCGGTCGCGGTCGACGGCTGCGCCGATCTGGCGGCGGAGCTACGGCGGGCCCGCGCGGGTGCGGACGGCGTCCGGGGCTCGCTCGCGGCGGTCGCCCGGACCTACACCGCCTTCGCCCGGCGCCGCCCCGCCCTCTACGACGCGATGTTCACCCACCTGGTGGACCTGCCGTTCGCCACCCCCGAGGCCCCGGCCCCCCTCCAGGACGCCTTCGGTGAGCTGCTGGCCGCGGTGGCGCCGGTCTCGGCCGAGGAGGAGGCCGGCCTGCTGACCGAGACCTTCTGGGCCGCCCTGCACGGCCTGGCCACCCTGGTGCGCAGCGGCCGGCTGCCTAAGGGGGCGCACGAACGGCGCCTGGAACTGCTGGTGGACCGGTTCGCGCACGCGGGGTCGGCGGGAGGGTAGGAAGGCGTACGCCACCGGGTGCCGGCGGACTCGCGGCCGACCGGTGCGCGGGACCGCCCGGCCGCCGCCCGGGGTCGCGGCCGGCCGCGAGAGACTGCGGCCGGCAGGTTCACGCCGGGCCCTAGGCGGACGGCTTACGGCCTCCCGCCGTCGCCGGGGGCGGGCCGCTCGCGCCCGGAACCGGCGCCTCGCCCTCGGGCAGCGGGCGGCGCGTGGGCGAGCCGACACTGCTCTGGCGGAAGCGCAGCCACGCCGTCGTCTCCTCCGGCGGCATCGCCGCGGCCACCAGCCACCCCTGCACCGCGTCGCAGCCCAGGTCCCGCAGCCGCTCCCAGGTCTCGTCGTCCTCCACGCCCTCCGCGACCACGAGCAGCCCCAGGGAGTGCGCGAGGTCGATGGTGCAGCGCACGATCTCCGCGTCCTCCGCGTCCACCGCGAGACGGGCCACGAAGGAGCGGTCGATCTTCAGCTCGCTGACCGGCAGCCGCCGCAGATGCACCAGGGAGGAGTACCCGGTCCCGAAGTCGTCCAGGGACATCTTGACGCCGTGCCCGGTCAGCGCCGCGAGGGTGTCGGCGGCCCGCTGCGGGTCCTCCAGCAGGACGTGCTCGGTGATCTCCAGCTGCAACGCGCCCGCCGGCACCCCGTGCCGGGCCAGCCGCGCGGCGACCGAGCCCGCGAATCCCGGTGTGTGCACATCGCGCGGCGAGACGTTGACCGCGACCGGCACCCGGATGCCCTGCGCCCGCCAGCGGGCGACCTGTGCGAGGGCGGTCTCCAGGACGTACTCGGTGAGATGGGGCATCAGCCCGGAGGACTCGGCGATCGCGATGAACTCGTCCGGCGGCACCTTCCCGCGCTCCGGGTGCACCCACCGCACCAGCGCCTCCAGACCGGCCACCTGGCCGTCGAAGCGCACCTTGGGCTGGTAGTGCAGCTGCACCTCGCGGGCGTCCAGCGCCCGGCGCAGATCGCCGAGCAGACCGAGCCGGTCCGGGGTGTTGGAGTCCCGCTTGGACTCGTAGACCTCGACGCCCGTACGGTCCCGCTTCGCCTGGTACATGGCCACATCGGCCCGCCGCAGCAGCCCCTCCGCGTCCATCGCGTGGTCCGGGAAGACGGCGACCCCGGCGCTCGCCTCCAGGACGAGGGTGAGGCCGTCCAGGTCGAGCGGGGAGCTGAGGGCGGCCACCAGGCCGCGGGCGACCCGCATCGCCGACGTGATGGAGTCGGCTGCAGGAAGTAAGACGGCGAACTCGTCGCCGCCGAGCCGGGCCGCCTCCGCGCCGCGCGGCAGGGCGAGCCGCAGCCGCTCGGCGATCTGCAACAGCAGCCGGTCACCGGCGAGATGACCGAGAGTGTCATTGACCGAGCGGAAACGGTCGAGGTCGATCAGCATCAGCGCGGAGCGGGCGCCTACACGGTCGGCGTCGTCCAGCGCGGTCCAGATCCGCTCCTGGAGCCACTGCCGGTTGGGCAGCCCGGTCAGCGGATCGCGCAACTGCTCCTCGGCGCGGGCGCGGGCCATCCACAGGGCCGAGTCGAGGGCGATGAGGGGGATGGCGGACAGCGGCAGCAGCACCGGCTGGGCCTCCGCGACCACGCAGAGCAGCGGCGCGATGCCGAGCAGCGCCACGGCCACCAGCCCCTGCCGGACCAGCGCCGGCCGGGGGATGCTCGGCAGTCCGTGCTCGCGCGGCGCGGTCAGGTACCACAGCAGGCCCCGGCCGACGGCGAGGTAGGCGAGGGCGGCGAGCACGACCTCGGGCACGGTGGCGAGGCCCCAGGTCTGCGCCCGCCAGGGCTGCTCCACGCTGGGCACCCGGCCCAGCGCGCCGAGCAGCAGGGCGGCCACGACGATGCCGAGGATGTCCGTCGCGCCGTGCAGCACGCCCTGGCGCCAGCGGTGCCGGCGGGCGACGCCGACCAGGACGACGACGGTCAGGCTGACCATGCCGGCGGGCACCCAGCCGTAGAGCAGCAGCACGGCGAGGGTGAGCGCGGCGCCCGAGCCGGTGCCGCCCCACCAGCGGGCGCGGCCCAGCATGACGAGGTGTCCGACGATGATCCCGGTGAGCAGGGCCAGCGACCAGCCGAGGGTGCCGCCCGGGAAGAGGGCGTGGCCGCCGTCGAAGGCGCGGACGAAGCCGGCGGCCAGGACGAGCGCGGCGGCCGCCGTGACGGCCGCGGGCAGTGCGGGCCAGGGCACCGGCCGGCCGGACTCCGGCCCGGCACCGAGGCCGACGCCCCCGCCCGCCAGGCCGGGCGCGGGTTCGATGGCGAGGGGCACGCGGGTGCCCGGCGCGCCGGCGGGGCCGGCCATGGCCGGGTGGACGCGCGGGCCGGTACGACCGCCACCGCGTCCGGGCCGCAGGATCTCCCGCCAGGCGAGCGCGCGGCGGCGCAGGCGCAGCCGTGAGTCCGGGGCGACGCTCTCGGTCGGTTCCATTCCCGTCCCTCTCACAGCCGGCGGTGCCCACGCCACGCGGCCCGATGTCCGACACCATCGACGGCTTCGCGCTGAAGAAACCCTCGCCGCGCCCGCGGCGGGCAGGGAAACGCCCCCGTCCGCCGCCGGGCACGGCAGGTGCACAACTCAACACTAGGCCGCGCGGGGCTTCCACGGGCACCGGTCGTCGGCGGTTGCCCGAATGCGCCCGGCGCCACCCGTATGCAACTGGTATGCGCCGAACGGGTGGCCTTCAACCGCTACTCCTCGGTCGGAAGCGCGGCCTCCGTCGCGGCCTCGGGACCCTGCTCCAACAGGACGCCGAATCCGTCCTCGTCGAGCACCGGAACCTTCAATTGCATGGCCTTGTCGTATTTCGATCCCGGATTGTCACCAACAACAACGAAAGAGGTCTTCTTCGAAACCGAGCCGGTCACTTTGGCACCCCGGCTCTGGAGCGCCTCCTTGGCGCCGTCCCGCGTGAAGTCCTCCAGCGTGCCGGTGACCACGACGGTCAGCCCCTCCAGCGGACGCGGACCCTCCGCCTCCCCGCTGACCTGGTCCTCCAGCGGAACCCCCGCGGCCTTCCACTTGCGGACGATCTCGCGGTGCCACTCCTCGGCGAACCACTCCTTGACCGCGGCGGCGATGATGGGTCCGACGCCGTCGGTGGCCGCCAACTCCTCTTCCGTGGCCTGTTCGATGCGGTCGACGGAGCGGAACTCGCGGGCGAGGGCCTGGGCGGCGACCGGGCCGACATGCCGGATGGACAGCCCGTTCAGAAAGCGGGCCAGCGGGCGGGACTTGGCCGCCTCGATGTTCTCCAGCAGGGCGAGGGTGTTCTTCTTGGGTTCGCCCTTCTGGTTGGCGAAGACCGTGACGACCTTCGCCTCGCCGGTCTTGGGGTCGTGCTTGGGCAGCCCGCTGTCCGGGTCGAGGACATACGCCTTGATGGGCAGCAGCTTCTCCACCGTCAGGTCGAACAGGTCGCCCTCGTCCACCAGCGGCGGGTCGGCCGGCTCCAGCGGGCGGGTGAGGGCGGCGGCGGCCACCCCGCCGAAGTGCTCGATGTCCAGGCACTCGCGGCCCGCGAGGTAGGAGACGCGCTCGCGCAACTGGGCCGGGCAGCTACGGGCGTTGGGGCAGCGGAGGTCGATGTCGCCCTCCTTCATGGGCCGCAGCGGGGTGCCGCACTCGGGGCACTCGCCGGGCATCACGAACTCCCGCTCGCTGCCGTCGCGCAGGTCGACCACCGGGCCGAGGATCTCCGGGATGACATCGCCGGCCTTGCGGATGACGACCGTGTCACCGATCAGCACGCCCTTGGCCTTGACGACCTCCTGGTTGTGCAGGGTGGCGAACTCGACCTCGCTGCCCGCGACGGTGACCGGCTCGACCTGGGCATACGGCGTGACCCGGCCGGTGCGGCCGACGCCCACCTTGATGTCGACGAGCTTGGTGTTGACCTCCTCCGGCGCGTACTTGTAGGCGATGGCCCAGCGGGGGGCGCGCGCGGTGGAGCCGAGGCGGCCCTGGAGGCGGATCTCGTCCAGCTTGATGACGGCGCCGTCGATCTCGTGCTCCACGGAGTGGCGGTTCTCGCCGTCGTAGTGCGCGATGAACCGCCGGACGCCGTCGAGGCCGTCGACCACCCGGTTGTGCGAGGAGGTGGGCAGGCCCCAGGACTTGAGGAGGTCGTACGCCTGGGACAGGCGGGTCATGCCGCTGAAGCCCTCCAGGGCGCCGATGCCGTGCACCACCATGTGCAGGGGGCGGGTGGCGGTGACGCGGGGGTCCTTCTGGCGCAGCGAACCGGCCGCCGCGTTGCGGGGGTTGGCGAAGGGCTTGTCGCCGGCTGCGACCAGGCGCTCGTTCAGTTCGAGGAACTTCTCCATCGGGAAGTAGACCTCGCCGCGGATCTCCACCAGGTCGGGGACCTTGTCGCCGTCCAGCCGGTCGGGGATGTCCGCGATGGTGCGCACGTTGGGCGTGATGTCCTCGCCGGTGCGGCCGTCGCCGCGGGTCGCGGCGCGGGTGAGGCGGCCGCGTTCGTACGTGAGGTTGACGGCGAGGCCGTCGACCTTCAGCTCGCACAGGAAGTGGTACTTCTGGTCCCCCAGTTCGCGGGCGATGCGGTCGGCCCAGGCGGCCAGTTCCTCGTCGTTGAAGGTGTTGTCGAGGGAGAGCATGCGCTGGCGGTGCTCGACCGCGGTGAACTCCGTCTCGTACGACCCCGCGACCTTCTGGGTGGGCGAGTCGGGGGTGCGCAGTTCGGGGTACTGCTCCTCCAGTGCCTCCAGGGACTTCAGGAGCTGGTCGAACTCCGCGTCGCTGATGACGGGAGCGTCCTTCACGTAGTACCGGAAGCGGTGCTCCTCGATCTGCTCCGCCAGCTGCGCGTGCCTGTCGCGGGCCTCGGCGGGCACCGCCGTGGTCTCCGCCTGCTTGTCGCCGGCCACCGTGTTGTCCTCCCGTTACTCTGGGTTGTCCGCGAGGGATCTCGCCGCCCGGACGCAATGGGCGAGCGCCTGGCGCGCGTAGGCGGGGGAAGCGCCCGCGAGACCGCACGCCGGGGTGAGGGTGACCGCCTCGGCGAGCAGGCCCGGATGCAGCCCCAGCCTGCGCCACAACGTCCTGACACCCATGACGCTACCGGCAGGGTCTGACAATGGGCCGTCCGTGCCGGGTACGACACCGGCGAACAGCCGGGTGCCTGCCTCGACGGCCTCGCCGATCGCGTCGTCGTCACGTTCGGTGAGCAGCGTGAAGTCGAACGACACGGCGTCGACACCGGCCCGGCGCAGCAGGGCGAAGGGCACGTCGGGGGCGCAGGAGTGGACGGCGACCGGGCCGTCCGGGTGGGCGCCGACGACCTCCCGGAGGGTGTGTTCCACGACCTGGCGGTCCACGGCGCGGTGGGTGCGGTAGCCGCTGGCGGTGCGGACCTGGCCGCGCAGCACCGCGGTGAGGGAGGGCTCGTCGAGCTGGAGCAGCACGCGGGCGCCGGGGACGCGGCGCCGGACCTCGGCGAGGTGGAGCCGGAGCCCCTCGGCGAGGGAGCCGGCGAGGTCGCGGCAGGCGCCGGGGTCGGAGAGGGCGGCCTCGCCGTTCCTCAGCTCCAGGGCGGCGGCGAGCGTCCAGGGCCCGACCGCCTGCACCTTCAGGTCGCCCTCGTAGCCTTGCGTGAACTCCTCCAGCGCGTCCAGGTCCTCCCCGAGCCAGGCGCGCGCCCGCCGGGTGTCCCGCCCCGGCCGGTCCCCGATCCGCCAGCCGCTGGGCTCCACGCGCGCGTACAGCTCGACCAGCATCCCGGCGGTCCGGCCCAGCATGTCCGCGCCGGGCCCGCGGGCGGGCAGTTCGGGCAGGTACGGGAAGTCCTCGAAGGATCCGGTGACGGTCTTGACGGCCTCGCGCGCGTCCCCGCCGGGCATCGACCCGACGCCGGTGGCGCCCGCGAACCTGAACCCACTCATCTCGCTCACCCCGGCAGCGTAAGCCGTCACGGCCGCGGCCTGGGAACCGCCCGGACCTGCGGGGAGGCCGGAGACCGCGGTGAACGGGCGCGTTACCGGAAGGGTCCCGGCACCGCCCCGCTCACGGACCGCCGTTCACCGTCCGCCGCTCACCGTCCCGGTCGTACCGTCAGATCGTTGACCTCGGCGTCCCGCGGGAGGTCCAGCGCCATCACGATCGTGGTGGCCACCGACTCGGGATCGATCCACTTGCCGGCGTCGTACTCCTTGCCCTCCTGCTGGTGCACCTTGGCCTGCATGGGGCTCGCGGTGCGGCCCGGATACACGGAGGTGACGCGGACGCCCGCGGCGTGCTCCTCCTGGCGCAGGGCGTCGGCGAGGGCCTTGAGGCCGTGCTTGGAGGCCGCGTACGCGCCCCAGCCGGCGTGCGCGGCGAGGCCCGCGCCGGAGTTGACGAAGAGGACGTGGCCGCGGGCCGCGCGCAGCTGGGGCAGCAGGAGGCGGGTCAGCTCGGCGGGGGCCAGGAGGTTGACGTCGAGCTGGTGGCGCCAGGACTTGGGGGTCAGCTCGCCCACCTCGCCGAGGTCCACCACGCCGGCGACGTGCAGCAGGGAGTCCACCCGGTCGGGCAGCGCCTGGTGGGAGAACGCCCAGGAGAGCCGGTCGGGTTCGGCGAGGTCGCCGACCAGGGTGCGGGCGCCGGGAAACTCCGCGGCCAGTTCCTTCGCGCGTCCCGCGTCCCGCGCGTGCAGCACGAGTCCGTCTCCGCGCGCGTGCAGCCGGCGGGCGACGGCCGCGCCGATGCCGGAACCGGCCCCGGTGATCACATGTGTAGCCATACCCGCCATGCTCGCATCAGCGGGTGCCGAGCTGCTCCTCCAGGTAGGCGAGGGCGCCGGCCGGCTCCTCGGCGAAGAAGACCAGCTCGGCCAGGGGGCGGGGCAGGAAGCCCTCCTCCTCCATGCGGCGGAACTGCTCGCGCAGCCCGTCGTAGAACCCGGCGGTGTTCAGCAGCACCACCGGCTTCCGCGTGCGCCCGTGCTTCTTCAGCTCCAGGATCTCGGTGGCCTCGTCCAGCGTGCCGGTGCCGCCCACCATGACGACGACGGCGTCGGCCTTCTCCAGGAGCAGCTTCTTGCGCTCGGCGAGGTCGGCGGCGATCACCATCTCGTCGGCGGCGGGCCGCGTCCTGTTGGCCAGGAACTCCACGGACACGCCGACCAGCCGGCCGCCCGCCTCCTCCACCCCGTCGGCGACGACCTTCATCAGACCGACGTTGGAACCGCCCCAGACCAGGGTGTGGCCGCCCTTGCCGAGCAGCTCGGCGAACTCGCGGGCGGGGCGGGTGTACCGCTCGTCGAGGTCGGCGGCGGAGAGGAAGACGCAGATGTTCATGGCCTCTACCGTACGCGGGAGGAACCCGGCGCCGTACGCGGGAAGAACCCGGCGCCCGGCGGCGCTGTCCTGGTATGGCCGAAGGACACACCATCACCATCGAGTCCGGCGAGCGGCACGTGCGCGTGGTGCACGGCGACCAGGTGCTCGCGGAGACCGACCGCCCCCTCGTCCTGCGCGAGACGGGCTGCCCGGACCGCTACTACATCCCGGCCGGGGACGTACGGCTCGACCTGCTGACCCCCTCCGGGACCCACACCGTCTGCCCCTTCAAGGGCACGGCGTCCTACTGGTCGCTGCCGGACGCGCCCGATCTCGCCTGGGCGTACCCGGAGCCGAAGCCGGACGTCGCGGCGATCAAGGACCACCTCTGCTTCTACGAAGCCGACGTGTCGTGACCGACGAGTCGGGCCTCGTGCGGCAGTCTGCACCGACATGGACAAGAGGACGACTTCACGCGACGGAACCCCTCTCGCCTACGCGGTGACCGGCCGGGGGCCGGTGGTGATCCTGGTGAGCGGCGCGATGTCCACCGGCGGCACCCTGGCCCCGCTGGCCGAACGGCTCGCGGACCGGGTGACGGCCGTCGTCTACGACCGCCGGGGCCGCGGCGAGAGCGGCGACACCGCGCCGTACGCGGTGGAACGCGAGATCGAGGACCTGGCCGCGCTGCTCGACGCGGCCGGCGGGGACGCCGCGCTGTTCGGCGTCTCCTCCGGCGGCGCGCTGGTGCTTCAGGCGGCGGCGAGCGGGCTGCCGGTCACCCGTACGGCGGTGTACGAGGTGCCGTACGCGGACCATCTGCCCGGCGGCGCCGAGCGGGAGGCCGAGTACAAGCGGAACCTCGGCCGGGCGCTCGCAAAGGGCCGGCGCGGGGACGCGGTCGAGCTGTTCCTGCGGCTCACCGGACTCGGCGAGGAGATGATCCGGCGTGCCCGGCAGTCCCCCATGTGGCCCGGCCTGGAGGCCGTCGCGCCGAGCCTCGCGTACGACGACGCCGTGATGGGCGACGGACTGCTCCCCCGCGACCGCCTCGCGGCCGTCTCCGTCCCCCTGCTGGCCATCGCGGGCGGCGCGAGCCCCGAGTGGATGCGAGGGGCCGGCCGGGACATCGCGGACGCGGTGCCCGACGGCGCGTACCGGGTCCTGGAGGGTCAGACCCACATGGTGGAGCCGGAGGTGCTGGGCCCGGTCCTGGCCGAGTTCTTCACGGCCTAGCCGGGGTCACACCGCCGTCGTCGCCCGCGTCGTCGAGGCGATCGTGGCCGAGCCGACGACGCGGGTGCCGTCGTAGAGCACGATCGCCTGGCCGGGGGCGACGCCGCGGACCGGTTCGGTGAAGGTGACGCGCAGTTCGCCGTCGACCGGCTCGGCCCGCACCTCGGTCTCGCCGCCGTGGGCGCGCAGCTGGGCGGTGTAGGTGCCGGGGGCGGTGGGGGCGGTGCCGCACCAGCGGGGCTTGATCGCCGTGAGGGCGGTGACGTCCAGGGCGTCGGCCGGGCCGACGGTGACGGTGTTGGTGACCGGGGAGATGTCGAGGACGTAGCGGGGCTTGCCGTCCGGGGCCGGGGTGCCGATGCGCAGGCCCTTGCGCTGGCCGATGGTGAAGCCGTACGCCCCCTCGTGCGTGCCGAGGCGGGTACCGGACTCGTCCACGATGTCGCCCTCGGCCTTGCCGAGCCGCTGGGCCAGGAAGCCCTGGGTGTCGCCGTCGGCGATGAAGCAGATGTCGTGCGAGTCGGGCTTCTTGGCCACCGCGAGGCCGCGGCGCTCGGCCTCGGCGCGGATCTCCTCCTTGGTGGTGACCGTGTCGCCGAGCGGGAACATGGCGTGCGCGAGCTGCTTCTCGTCCAGGACGCCGAGGACGTACGACTGGTCCTTGGCCATGTCGGAGGCGCGGTGCAGCTCGCGGGAGCCGTCCTCGCGGACGATCACCTTGGCGTAGTGGCCGGTGCAGACGGCGTCGAAGCCGAGGGCGAGCGCCTTGTCCAGGAGCGCGGCGAACTTGATCTTCTCGTTGCAGCGCAGGCAGGGGTTGGGGGTGCGGCCGGCCTCGTACTCGGCGATGAAGTCCTCGACGACGTCCTCGCGGAAGCGGTCGGCGAGGTCCCACACGTAGAAGGGGATGCCGATGACGTCGGCGGCGCGGCGGGCGTCGCGGGAGTCCTCGATGGTGCAACAGCCCCGCGCGCCGGTGCGGAAGGACTGGGGGTTGGCGGAGAGCGCGAGATGGACGCCGGTGACGTCATGGCCGGCTTCCGCGGCGCGCGCGGCGGCGACGGCGGAGTCGACCCCACCGGACATGGCGGCGAGGACGCGGAGGGGGCGCTGCGGGGTCTCAGTCATAACGCTTCCAGGGTACGGGGCCGCGGGGACCGGGCGGCCGGGTGCGGGCGGGGTACCGGCCCCGGAAAAATCATGGACGAGGCCCTTTATGTCTGGTATGGGCGGGCTTATGGTGGTCGTAGACCTACGAGACGAGTGAGGGAGTCCAAGCGGAGTAGCCGACGTCAGCGAGAGACCGCGAGGGATCCGCTGGTGCCGACGTCGACGCTCGGGCTGAGAGGCCGGATGGTCGTAGACCGGAAGGCGACCTCCAGACACCTGATCCGGACAATGCCGGCGAAGGGAACCCGCCTCGTAGGTCGTTTTCGCGTGCCCGCGGGGGCCCGGTTCAGCTGAGACCGGCGGCGCGGGCGCGTTCCACGGCGGGGCCGATGGCCTTGGCGACGGCGTCCACGTCCGCGCGGGTGGAGGTGTGGCCCAGCGAGAAGCGCAGGGTGCCGCGGGCGAGGTCCGGGTCGACGCCGGCGGCGAGCAGGACGTGGCTGGGCTGGGCGACGCCCGCGGTGCAGGCGGAGCCGGTGGAGCACTCGATGCCCTGGGCGTCCAGCAGGAGCAGCAGGGAGTCGCCCTCGCAGCCGGGGAAGGCGAAGTGCGCGTTGGCGGGCAGCCGGCCGCCGGGCGCGGGGTCGCCGCCGAGGATCGCGTCCGGTACGGCGGCCAGCACGGCGGCGGTCAACTGGTCGCGCAGGGCGCCCACTTCACGCTCGAACCACGCGCGCCGCTCCGCCGCGAGGCGGCCGGCGACGGCGAAGGAGGCGATGGCGGGGACGTCGAGGGTGCCGGAGCGCACATGGCGCTCCTGGCCGCCGCCGTGCAGCACGGGTACGGGGGTGTACTCGCGGCCCAGCAGCAGGGCGCCGATGCCGTACGGACCGCCGATCTTGTGTCCCGAGACGGTCATCGCGGCGAGGCCGCAGGCGCCGAAGTCGACGGGGACCTGTCCGAACGCCTGGACGGCGTCGGCGTGCAGCGGGATGCCGAACTCCGCGGCGACGTCGGCGAGTTCGCGGATCGGCATGATCGTGCCGATCTCGTTGTTGGCCCACATCACGGTGGCCAGCGCGACGTCCTGCGGGTCGCGGGCGATGGCCTCGCGCAGGGCCTCGGGGTGGACGCGGCCGTAAGAGTCGACGGGGAGGTACTCGACGGTGGCGCCCTCGTGCTCGCCGAGCCAGTGCACGGCGTCCAGGACGGCGTGGTGCTCGACGGGGCTGGACAGGACGCGGGTGCGGGCGGGGTCGGCGGCGCGGCGGGACCAGTACAGGCCCTTCACGGCGAGGTTGTCGGCCTCGGTGCCGCCGGAGGTGAACACGACCTCGCTGGGCCGTGCGCCGAGCGCGTCGGCGAGGGTCTCGCGGGATTCCTCGACCGCCCGACGGGCCTGGCGGCCGGAGGCGTGCAGGGAGGAGGCGTTGCCCGTAACGCTCAACCGGGCGGTCAGAGCCTCCGCCGCCTCCGGGAGCATCGGGGTGGTCGCGGCGTGATCGAGGTAAGCCATGGTGGGGAGATTCTACGGCGCGGCGACTCGGCCGGCCGTGCGCCCCACGTCGGCCGCACCGGGACACGGCGGCGCGCCCGGCACCCGCGGGCCGCGCCCGCCCTCCCCCGGCGCCGCGCGGGACGCATGCCCGCGGCGGTGGGCGGTGCGCCTGCGGGTCACAGGCTCCAGGAGACCGTGTGGGAGAGCTGCATCGCGATCAGCAGGACGGCCAGGTCGGCGACGCCCAGGGCCAGGCCCAGGTAGGCGCGGCCGCGGCGGGCCGTGCCGCGCCACAGGGAGACCGCCGACAGGACGATCGCGATGGGGCCGAGGAAGAGGTTGAGGACGAGGAGGCCGAGAAGGCCGAGGATGAAGGACGCGACGGCCATGCCGTCGGCGTCGCGCTTGCGGGCGGGGGCCGGGGCGTGGGCGGCGGCCGGGGCGGTGAGCTGCATGGTGCTCGTCTCCTGAGGGTCGGTGGGCGGTCAGTTGGCCGAGGTGCGCCGGCGGCGGCCGAGCCGCTCGCGGACGGCGAAGACGCCGAGCCAGACGGCGATGACGGCGGCCAGGACACCGGTGACCGGCAGCGGTGCGTGGGCCACGGTGCCCAGCACCACACCGAGCAGCATGAGTGCGGCGACGAGGAACAGCATGGGATCGGATCCCCCTCCGAGATGCCTCGTGTGGCAGGCTCTGTAAATTTTCGGTGAACAGTTGTAGTAACACTTGTTCACTCACTTTGAGTGTATCCCGTCCGACCGCTTTTCAATTCCGGAGAACAGTTGTTAACTGGATGACATGAGTCACACCCTCGGCATCCGGCAGGCCCAGAAGCAGAAGACCCGGCAGGCGTTCCTCGACGCGGCGCTCGCGCTGCTGGAGGAGCAGAGCCTGAGCAGCCTGGGTCTGCGCGAGGTCACCCGTGCCGTCGGTGTCGCCCCCACCGCCTTCTACCGGCACTTCCGCTCGATCCCCGACCTCGGTGTCGCCCTGGTCGACGAGGCGCTGGGCAGCCTGCACCCGATGGTGCGCGAGACGGTGTCCACGACCGGCGACAGCGAGGAACGCATCACCCGCGCCGTGGAGCTGATCGCCCATTACGTCGCCGCCCACCCCTCCCACGTCCGCTTCATCGCCCGCGAGCGGCACGGCGGGGTGCAGCCGGTGCGCGAGGCCATCGGCGACCAGCTGGCCCGGTTCGCCGAGGAGGTGAAGGCCGAGCTGGCACGGGACCCCGAGGCGGCGGGCTGGAGCGACGACGACGTGCTGATGCTCGCCCGCCTGTACGTCGATCAGATGCTGATCAGCGCCTCCCAGTTCCTGGAGGCGCTGGACAGCCCGGCGCAGGAGCGGGACCGGGTGACCCGGCTGGCCACCCGGCAGCTGCGGCTCATCACCATCGGCCGCGACCACTGGCTGGACTGAACCGCCGCAGGGTCCGGCCCGGCAGCGCCGTCAGCGCTTGGTTTCGCTGTTGAACAGCGAGCGCGACCAGAGGTAGCCGATCAGGGCGATCCCGGCGCACCAGGCCAGCGAGATCCATCCGTTGTCGCCGATCTCCGTGCCGCAGAGCAGTCCGCGCAGCGTCTCGGTCATCGGCGTGAACGGCTGGTTCTCGGCGAACCAGCGCAGCCCCGGCGACATGGACCCGGCCGGCACGAACGCCGAGCCGAGGAACGGCAGGAACTGGATCAGCAGCGGCTTGTTGCTCGCGGACTCGACCGTCTTGGAGATCAGACCGAGCGCCACCGACAGCCAGGTCACCGCGAACGCGATGGCCGCGAGGAGGCCGGCCGCGGCGAGCCATTCCAGCGGGCTCGCCGCGGAGCGGAAGCCGACCGCGAGGGCGACGCCCACGACCGGGACGCAGCAGAGCATCGTCTGGACGACGCTGCCGACGACGTGCCCCGTCAGGAACGACGAGCGGGTGATGTTCATGGTGCGGAAGCGGTTGATGATGCCTTCGGTCATGTCGTTGCAGACCGCGATCGACGTCGACATCGAACCGGCGGCCACGCCCATGATGACGATTCCGGGGGTGAGATAGCCGATGTAGGCGTCCCGGCCGCCCATCCCGGCGCCGATCGAGCCCCCGAAGGCGTACACGAACAGCAGCATCATCAGGATCGGCATCATGGCGGCGCCGAGCCCGACGGACGGGTAGCGGATCGCGTGCTTGAGGTTGCGCCGCAGCATCGTCCGGGAGTCGTGCACGGTGTGGGCGAAGGTGCTCATCGGTTCTCCTTGAGGTGGAGCGGGGCGCCGGGGCCGCCGGTGCCCTGGCCGGTCAGGGCGAGGAAGACGTCGTCGAGGTCGGGGGTGTGCACGGAGAGGTCGGCGGTCTCGATGCCCGCGTCGGTGAGCCGGTCGAGCAGGGCGCGCAGGGCGTCGAGTCCCCCGTCGCCGGCGACCCGCAGGGCGAGTTCGCCGTCGTCACGGGCGGCGCCGGGGAAGGCCGCCGCCGCGCGCCCGTATGCGGCCGGGTCGGTGAACCGCAGCCGTACATGGCCGCCTGGGATGCGCGCCTTCAGCTCGTCGGCGGTGCCCTCGGCCACGATCCGGCCGCCGTCCAGCACCGCGATCCGGTCGGCCAACTGGTCGGCCTCCTCCAGGTACTGGGTGGTGAGGAAGACCGTCGTACCGCCCGCGACCAGCTCGCGGACCATCTCCCACATGGTGCGGCGGCTGCGCGGGTCGAGGCCGGTCGTCGGCTCGTCCAGGAAGATCACCTGGGGGTCGCCGACCAGCGTCATGGCGAGGTCGAGCCGGCGCCGCATGCCGCCGGAGAAGGTCGCGGCCCGTTTGCCCGCGACGTCCGCGATGCCGAAGCGTTCGAGCAACTCCCGTGCGCGGGCGCGCCCTTCGCGCTTGCCGAGGCGGAGCAGGTCGGCCATGAGGAGCAGGTTCTCCTCGGCGGTGAGCAGGTCGTCGAGCGCGGCGAACTGGCCGGTGACCCCGATCGCGGCGCGCACCCCGTCCGGGGCGGTGGCGATGTCGTGGCCGGCGACCTGCGCCTGTCCGCCGTCCGCGGCGACGAGCGTGGTCAGGATCTGCACGGTGGTGGTCTTGCCGGCCCCGTTGGGCCCGAGCAGCGCGAACACGGTCCCGGCCGGAATGCGCAGGTCGATGCCGTCGAGGACGGTCTTGTCGCCGTACGACTTGCGCAGATCGAAGGCGGAGACGGCGGCGGGTGCCTGCGCACCGCCACCCTTCCTTGGCGTGGGCATGACAGAAGAAGGCATGACGCCCCCCGTTCGAAGGCTGAAGTGGGTGACAGAGCTGAAGTGGCTGAAGACGCGGGCGGGTTGCGACTGGCCGGCCTCCGGTCAGCGCCGGGCGCGGCGCACGTCGATGCTGCCGTAGCGGGTACGGGCGCGGACCTTGACGGTCTCCTCGGACTCCTCGGGGGCCCCGGAGGCGGTGAGCGCGTTGCGCACGTGCCCGCGCTCGGAGCTGACGTCCAGCCAGGCGGCCGTGCCCTCGCGGACGCCGACCTCGATGGCGCCGTAGGAGGTCTCCAACTGGACGCTGCCGCGCACGACTTCGGTGGCGCGCAGGGTGCCGTGGGCGGTGGTGGCGACGACGTCGCCCTCGGCGCACTCGATGTCGATGTCGCCGTTGGCGCCGTTCACCCGCAGGTCACCGGTCACGTGGCCGACGACCGTGCTGCCGTGCGAGTTCTTCAGGACGGCGGGGCCGTGGACGGCGCCGACGCGCAGACTGCCGGAGCTGGTGGTGATCTCGGCCCCGCCCGCGGCCCGGTCGACGCTGATCGAGCCGTGGGACACGGTCAGCTGGAGCGGCCCGGCGGTATCGAGGCGGACGTCGCCGACCGAGGTCTTCACGCGGGTCTCGCCGAGCGTGCCCTCGGCGAACACCTGGACCCAGGAGCCGCCCACGTCGACGCGGGAGCCCGCGGGCAGTTCGACCGTCACCTCGACGGTTCCGGTGGGTCCGATGAAGGTGCGCTCCCTGGTCCGGACGCTCAGCTCGCCGTTCGCGTAGGTGACCTCGGTCTGTTCGGCGGCCCGTACGTCCTTGTTCCGCTTGCCGCCGGGCAGTACCTCCACGACGGTGTCAAGGCGGTCGCTCGCGATGAACCGGACGGAACCGGCGCCCACATGGGCGGTGACCGAAATGGGCTCGGGTGTGTCGAAAGCAGGCATGGCTGTGCCGTCCTCATGAGTCCGTGGGGCGTCCCCGCTGGTGGGACGTGGTGTGGGTGAAGAGGTCGGGCGGGGCGCGGCCAGGGCCTTTCTTCCGGATCTTGCCGGGGTCGCGGGGCCTGGCACGCACATCTGCGGCGTTGTCGTCGGTCGTCGACGCTCCGCGTCGACTCCCTCCTCCGCCTTGCATCTGCACGCACCAGCCCCCGCTCGGCTCGGCCGTAAGGCACCGCCAACCCGAGCCGACCTGATCCGGAAGAAAGGCCCTAGCGCACCCAGCCCGTGAAGCTCTGTCCGAACGTCTGGGTCTTCTCCGTGGGGCGCGGCCGGGTCCCGCCGTCGACCGCGGCCGACACGGCCCGTACGAGCCAGGCGTTGACCGACAGCCCCTCCCGGCTCGCGGCCTCCTCGGCCCGCGCCTTGAGCTGGGCCGGCAACCGCAGATTGACCCGCGCGGTGCCGCCCTCGTCCGTGTCGGCCGGCGCCTGCGGCAGCGCGACCGGCTCGGCGGTGGCCTCGACGGGGCCGCCGGTCTCCGGCAGCGTCACCACGAAGTCGGGATCCAGTCCCCGCAGCCGCACATCGACCGAGCCGGGCGCCAGGTCCCGAGTGATCTCGTCCATCGCCGCGGACAGCACGTTGAGCATCGTCAGGCGGGCCGCCGACTCCAGCGGAGCGGTCAGCCGCTCGGCCAGCTCGCGAGCTTCCTCGCCGCCCGCTTCGGCGGCGACGGAGAGTTCGCGGCGGAGGTTGTCGACATAGGGGGTGAGGTCCATGACGCCATCATGGCACCATCGTGGCGCCATTCGCAAGGGGGTTTGGCACTACAGGGCTCGACATCTTGGGCAAAGCGAGGCGCGACCGCGTTGACCTGCATGAACGCACAGCAACAGGCGCGGACGCCCACGTGGCACCACATGGCGTCACGTGACGCCATGTGGTGCCACGTGACGCCATCCGGTTCACGCGCGCGTCGCCACGGCGAACGCCCGGCGGCTGTGCGCGAGGAGTGCGCGCACCGCCGGACCCTGGCCGCCCTTCCAGATCAGGGCGAGCAGTGCGGGGGCTTCGGCGTCCTCGATCAGGCGGGCGGTGAGCCGGTCGGTGTGACGTGCGGCCATGGACTCGCTGAGGACGGCGACCGCGAGATCGCGGGCCGCGAGGTCGGCGATGGCGTCCGCGGCGGTGGCCTGGAGGGCGATGACGGGACGGAGGTCCCGCGCGGCACACGCCTGGTCGAACACCGTGCGCACTCCGGTGCCCGGCGGCATGCACACGAGCGGGTGCGCGAGCAGCTCGGACAGGGTGATCCGGGGCCGCGCCGCCAGCGGATGACCGGGCGGGACGGCCGCGACCAGCCGCTCGTCGACGAGGGTCAGCGCCTCCAGGTCCGCCGGTACGGCGGCGGTGCCGACGAGCGCCAGGTCGACCGCGCCGGTACGCACCCCTTCGAGGAGCCGGTCGGAGTTGTCCTCCAGCAGCGAGAGCTCCACGCCGGGGTGGGCCCGGTGGAACGCGGCGAGGGCGTCGAACAGCGGTGTCACGGTGCAGCCGACGACCATCCCGACGGTGAGCCGGCCCCGGATCAGGTCGCTCACCTCGCCCACCGCCTGCCCGACCGCCCCGGCGGCGGCCAGCGCGGCCCGCGCGTGGGCGAGGGCGGCCTTGCCCGCCACGGTGAGCGTGACCGTGCGGGCCGAGCGGTCGAACAGCTCGGCGCCCAGCTCCCGCTCCAGCCGGCGGATCTGGGCGCTGACGCCGGACTGGCTGATGTGCACCCGCTCGGCGGCGCGGGTGAAGTTCCGCTCCTCGGCGACCGCGACGAAGTACTCCAGCTGCCTCAGCTCCATGACCGGGGATTCTATGACCCCTGGTTCTGGTTGCCATAAGTTCCATCTGTTGGACTTCTGGTCGGGGCACCACCAGGCTGTGAGGTGTCGGACGGAGTCACCAGGAGGAAGCCGTGCCGGAGTACGAGAAGGCCATGCGGCCCGAGGACATCACCCGCCTGTTCGTCGAGCGGTCCAACGCGGGGGACGCGGCCGGGGTCGCCGCGCTCTACGAGGAGGAGGCGGTGCTCGCCTACCCGCCGGGCGAGCGGACCGTGGGCCGGGAGGCGATCCGGGCGCTGTGGGAGAAGGTGCTGGCGGGCCGGCCCAGGTTCGAGCCGGAGCCGCCGCTGCCCACGCTGGTGAGCGGCGACATCGCGCTCACCGCCACCCCGCCCAGGGACGGCGCCGGGGCCCGCGCCCAGGTCGCCCGGCGCCAGCCCGACGGAAGCTGGCTGCGCCTGCTCGACCAGCCCGAGTTCGTCACGCCCGCCCGCTGACCGGGGGTCGGGGGCGCCGGATCAGGCCAGCCTGACCCGCGCCAGCTGACGGGACTGGGCCACCAGCCGGTCCTCGCTGTCCCAGACCTCCGCGTCCTCCTCCAGGAAGCCGCCGGCGAGGTTGCGCGTCGTGATGGCGACGCGCAGCGGGCCCGGTGCGGGGCGGTGGCGGATGTGGGCCGTGAGCTCGACGGTGGGGACCCAGCCCTTGAGACCCATCTCGAAGGCGGTCGGGGGCAGGGCGTCCACGGCCAGCAGCAGGGAGAGCGGGTCGGCGTCCCGGCCGTCCGCGAGCCCGAACCAGGCGCGCATCTCGCCCTTGCCGGAGGGCTGCCCGAGCGCCCAGCCGAGGGTGGCCGGGTCGAGCTTGAGCAGCAGCCGGTCGGTGATGGCCGAGGTGCCCTTGAGCGGGTCGGGGCCGTCGGCGGGGCCGAAGCACTGCTCGAAGGGCGGGATCGCGGGCGGCTTCGCGGTCGTGCGGACGTCGTCGGGGAGGGCGGCGAGGTCGCCGTAGGAGGCGAGGACGCGGATGCGTTCGACCTCGTTGCCCTCGTCGTCGTACTGGAGGAGCGAGGCCTGGCCGGTGGAGAGGGTGCGGCCGGTGCGCACGGTCTGCGTGCGGATCACGGCCCTGCCCGGCCGCGACGCGGTCAGGTAGTGCGCGGAGATGGTGAAGGGGTCCGGGTGCGGAAGGGCGTCGCCGAGGGCCCGGCCGAGCACGGCCAGCAGATAGCCGCCGTTGACGGCGCCGAGGATGGTCCAGCCGGCCGAGAGGTCGAGGTCGTAGACACCGGGCGCGCGGCGAACGACGGCCGTGTCGCGGTCGAACTCGCTGTCGCCGATCACTGCCCGCGACGAAGAGGGCGCGGAAGCTGCTTCTGACATGGTGAAACGGTACAACAGGCAATTACTAAGCGGTAGCTTTCTGGTTTCCTCACCCCTCGACGTCACGGTAGGATTACGAGGGGTGAGGTTTCGGCAATTTCTCGGTAAGTGTCAGGACACGTCCGTAACCCCGAGCCCTTGTTTCCCCTCTATGGGGACATGAGCCTCACCGGGACTCCGTTCCTCTACACGACCATCGTGCTGGCCGTGGTCGCCCTCATACTGCCGCTTCTGCTGTGGTCGAAGATGCGCGGCCCCAGACACCTGCGCACCGCCGCCCGCGTCCTGATGCTGCTGTTCGCCCAGGGCACGGCCGTCACCCTGGTCTTCGTGCTGGTGAACAACCAGAACAACCTGTACGACAACTGGGCCGACCTCTTCGGCACCGGCAGCCACGTCCAGCAGGCCGCCGACCTCGGCCGCGACGGCACGGGCGGCATAGCGGTCAAGAGCCTGCCGAAGGTGAAGCAGACCTTCGCCCAGGCCACCGGCCCCGGCATGCACTCCGCCGGCGGCGTCCGCGTCACCCAGCTCAAGGGCCGGGTCTCGGGCGTCAACGCCGAGGTCTACGTCTGGCTGCCGCCGCAGTACAACGACCCGGCCTACAAGCACAAGAAGTTCCCGGTGGTCGAGGTGCTGCCCGGCTACCCCGGATCGGCGCGCGCCTGGTTCGGCTCGATGAAGGCCCATGAGCAGCTGCTGCCGCTGATGCGCAGCGGCCAGGTGGCCCCCTTCATCATGGTCGCGCCGCGCACCAACCTGCTGGCCGGCGTGGACACCGGCTGCGCCAACATTCCGGGCCAGGTCAACGCCGACACCTGGCTCAGCATCGACGTGCCCAAGATGGTCATGGACAACTTCCGTGCCCAGCCGGCGCCGCAGGGCTGGGCCATCGCCGGGTACTCGGCGGGCGCCCAGTGCGCGGTGAAGCTGGCCGTGGCGCACCCGGACCGGTACCGGGCCGCGGTGAGCATGTCGGGCTACAACGACCCGATCGGCGAGCGCAACTCGCTGGCCGCGCAGAACCCCACCCTGCGCGCCGAGAACAACCCGTACCTGCTGCTGAAGAAGGCCGCCGTGCCGCCGCCCGTCGCCCTCTACGTCTCCGGCGAGTCCGGCGACGGCTATGAGGCGGGCATGGCGCTGGAGTCCGTCGCCAAGGCGCCGACCACCGTGCACGTGGTCTTCCTGCCGAAGAGCGCGGGCGGTCACACGATGGCGCTGTGGCGGCCGCAGGTGCCCGCGGTGTTCCGCTGGCTCACCCTCCAGATGGGCCAGAGCCACGCCAAGGGCCGGGACCACTCGGTCACCGGCACGCCGGGCACCGGCGTCGGGGCGGCCGGCGAGACCGGTACTACTCCTCCGTCACGGTCGACCGGCGGTTCCACGCACGCGGAGCTCGCCAGTGGAACCGCATCGCGAGCAGGCGCAGCACAAAAGCGGTGACGGCCGCGATCCCACTGGTGAGGGGGGTCAGCGCGTCGTAGCGGATGCACAGCACCACCATGCCCGCGCCGACCATCGCCGGGACCGCGTACAGATCGCGGTCCCAGCGCAGCAGCGAGGGCACCTCGTTGGCCACCAGGTCGCGCAGCACACCGCCGCCGACCGCGGTGGCCAGCCCCAGGGTCGCCGACGCGGTCAGGCCGAGGCCGTAGCCGTACGCCTTCGTCGTACCGCTGACACAGAACAGGCCGAGGCCGGCCGCGTCGAAGACGAGCACCGCCGTCTGGATCCGCTCCACGTGCGGGTGCAGGAAGAAGACGACGAGGGTGGCCAGCAGCGGGGTGACGAAGTACCCGAGGTCCGTGAAGGCCGCCGGGGGCACGGCCCCGATCACCACGTCGCGGAAGAGTCCCCCGCCCAGCGCGGTGACCTCGGCGAGCACGGCGATGCCGAAGACGTCGAAGTTCTTCCGCACGGCCAGCAGTGCGCCGGAGATCGCGAAGACGAAGATGCCGATCACGTCGAGCGTGTGCTGGACGGAGGGGCTGAAGAACTGTTGGAGCTGCACCCTGACATTCTCACCTGTCGAGCGGGCCAAACCTTACAAAGCCAGGCTCACAGGGCCGGTTTGCCTGTAGTGAACAGCCAGGTGTCGAACAGATCGCCGAGCTGGCGCCCGCTGATCCGCTCGGCGAGCCGGATGAAGTCGGCGGTGTCGGCGTTGCCGTACCGGTGCAGCCGGGTCCAGGCGGGGAGCAGCTTGAAGAAGGCCCTGTCCCCGATCCGCTCGCGCAGCACCTGGAGGGTCATGGCGCCGCGTTCGTAGACGGCGTCGGCGAACATCGTGTCGCGCTGCGGGTCGGCGACCTTCGTCTGCCAGAACGACGAATCGGCCGGGATGGAGTTGTAGTCGGCCAGGAAGGAGTCGTGGGCGGTGCGGGTGCCCCGGTGCTCGGCCCACAGCCACTGGGCGTAGGTGGCGAAGCCCTCGTTCAGCCAGATGTCCTTCCACTGGGCCACGCTCACCGAGTCGCCGAACCACTGGTGGGCCAGTTCGTGCACGATGGTCGTCTCGCTGCGCACGGCGGAGTACGCCGGCTTGCTCTGCACCTCCAGCGAGAACCCGGCCTCGGGCATGTCGTCCACGATCGCGCCGGTCTCCTCGAACGGGTACGGCCCGAAGATCTTCGACCAGTAGTCGGTGGCCTCCGCGGTGACCCCGTACACGTCGACCTTGTTCGCGTTCTTCAGCACCGGGTCGACGGCGACGTAGATCGGGGTACCGCCGGGGGTGCGGCCGGTGCGGACGTCGAACTTCCCGATGGTGGCGGTGGCGAGGTAGGTCGCCATCGGCCTGGACTCCCGCCAGTGGGTGTACGTCGAGCCGCCCCGGTCGCGCGTCGACACCAGCAGGCCGTTGGAGACGGCGGTCAGGCCCTTGGGCGCCTTGATCCGGATGTCGTAGGTGGCCTTGTCGGAGGGGTGGTCGCTGGAGGGGAACCAGGTGGAGGCGGCGTTGGGCTCGCAGGCGACGAAGACGCCGTCGGGGGTCTTCATCCAGCCGTACTTCGAGCCGAAGACGATGGGGCCGCTCAGCGGCTGGGGCACACCGCCGTAGGTGACGCGCACGGTGAAGCGGCGGTTCTCGGCCAGCGGGTGGCGCGGGGTGATGGTGACCTCGTCGCCGTCCCGGCTGAAGCGGGCGTTCCTGCCGTTCACCTGGATCTGGGATATCTCCAGTTTCTGGAGGTCCAGGTCGAAGGAGGAGAGGTTCCGGGTGGCGCGGGCGGTGAGGGTCGTACGACCGTCCAGGCGGCCGGTGCCGGGGGCGTACGCGACGTCGAGGTCGTAGTGCAGGGCGTCGAAGCCGCCGTTGCCCAGCTCGGGGAAGTAGGGGTCGCCGACGCCGGGGGCGCCGTGGACGGGGGCCGGGGCGGCGGCGATGAGCAGGAAGGAGGCGGCGGCGGTGGCCAGGATCCCTGCGCGTGCCGAACGGGAGAGTGCCATGAGTCGTCCCTTTCGAGCGTGTTACCGATCAGCTGTCGGGCACGGACGACTCTGCACTCTCCCGTTCGGGCATGTACATGCCTTTGCCGGAACTCGGCCGGTGGATGACCTTTCCCGGCTACTTGCGCTTCGGCTTCGGGGACTTGGGAGCGTCGCCGGATCCGGCGGCGGCCTCCGCCTCCGGCTCGGAAGCCGGCCCGTGCCCGGACTCCCCGGCTGCGGACTCCGACTCCGCGACAGTCGCGGACTCGGCGGCCTCGGGCTCCGTCCCGGACACGTCCTCGGCCTTCCCCGCCGACGCCGGCTTCACCTTCGCGTCCGCCGAAGCCCCGCCCGAATCACCGGACTTGTTCTCGGCCGCCGCCTCGGACTTCTCCGCGGCCTCCGGCTCCGGTGAAATCCCGGCCGACGCAACGGACTCGCCCGCGGCCAGGGCAGTCGCGGACTCGGCAGCCTCGGGCTCCGCCCCGGACACGTCCTCGGCCTTCCCCGCCGACGCCGGCTCCGCCTTCGCGTCCGCCGAAGTCCCGCCCGAGGCCCCGGACTCGGCCGCCACCTCGGGCTTCCCCGCGGCCTCCGGCCCCGGCGAAATCCCGGCCGACGCCTCGGGCTTCTCCGCGGCCTCCGGCTCCGGTGAAGTCCCGTCCGGTTCCTCGGACTTGGCGTCGGCCGTGTTCTGCGCCGCGGACTCCGGCCCGGTCTCCTTCTCCGTCGCCTCGGGCTTCTCCGCCGCCTCCGGCTCCGGCTCGCCGGCCAGTACCGCGTCCGGTACCAGTTCCGACGCCTCCTTCGCCGCCGACAGCAGGACCGTGTCCTGCGGTGCCTGGTCGGCGAAGTTCTCCGGGTGGTGGCACGCGACGCGCTGGCCCGGCTTCAGCTCCAGCAGCGGCGGCTCGGTCGTCGTGCAGATCTGCGTCGCCTTCCAGCACCGGGTGTGGAAGCGGCAGCCCGACGGCGGCGCGATCGGCGAGGGCACGTCGCCGCGCAGCAGGATGCGCTCGCTCTTGAGCCCCCGGCGCTTGGTGTCCGGCACCGGCACCGCCGACATCAGCGCCTTGGTGTACGGGTGCATCGGCGCCTCGTACAGCGCGTTGCGGTCGGCCAGTTCGACGATCTTGCCGAGGTACATCACCGCGATACGGTCCGAGACGTGCCGGACGACGGACAGGTCGTGCGCGATGATGACGTAGGTCAGGCCCAGCTCCTGCTGGAGGTCGTCCATGAGGTTGACGACCTGGGCCTGGATCGACACGTCCAGCGCGGACACCGGCTCGTCGGCCACCACCAGCTTCGGCTTCAGGGCCAGCGCGCGGGCGATGCCGATGCGCTGGCGCTGGCCGCCGGAGAATTCGTGCGGGTAGCGGTTGTAGTGCTCGGGGCTCAGGCCGACCAGTTCGAGCAGCCGCTGGACCTCCTTCTTCACCCCGCCCTCGGGCTCGATGCCCTGGAGCCGGAAGGGCGCCGAGACGATCGAGCCGATGGTGTGCCGGGGGTTCAGGGAGCCGTACGGATCCTGGAAGATCATCTGGATGTCGCGGCGCAGCGGACGCATGCCGCCGGTGGACAGCCGGGTGATGTCCTGGCCCTCGAAGGTGATCTTGCCGCCGGTCGGGTCCTGGAGACGGGTGATGACCCGGCCCATCGTCGACTTGCCGCAGCCCGACTCGCCGACGACGCCCAGGGTCTCGCCCTTGCGCACCTCGAAATCGATGCCGTCGACGGCCTTCACCGCGCCGACCTGGCGGCGCAGGATGCCCTTCCTGATCGGGAAGTGCTTGGTCAGGCCCTCGACCCTGAGCAGCACCTCCCGCTCGTCCGGAGCCGGCGCCTGCGCGGGGACCGCGGCCTGCGCGGCGGCGTCCGCGGTGTCCGCGGTGTCCGTCTTCTTCGTCTCACTCACAGCTTCGGCGCAATCTCTTCGGTCCAGATCCGCTCACGGTCCTCGGCCGCCAGGTGGCAGGCGGACCAGTGTCCGGCGCCGACCAGCTCCAGCTCGGGGCGCACCGTGCGGCTGACGTTCTCCGCGGGGATGTCCGCGTACGGGCAGCGCGGGTGGAAGGCACAGCCCGAGGGGACGTTGATGAGGCTCGGCGGCTGGCCCTTGACCGGGATGAGCCGTTCGGAGGTCTCGCGGTCGATGCGGGGCATCGAGCCGAGCAGACCCCAGGTGTAGGGGTGCTGCGGCTTCTCGAAGACCTCGGTGGCGGTGCCGCGCTCCACGCACCGGCCGCCGTACATCACGAGGACGTCGTCGGCGATCTCGGCGACCACGCCGAGGTCGTGCGTGATCATGATGACCGCGGACCCGAACTCCTTCTGGAGGTCGCGGATCAGGTCGAGGATCTGCGCCTGGACGGTCACGTCGAGTGCGGTGGTCGGCTCGTCGGCGATGAGCAGTTCGGGGTTGTTCACCAGCGCCATGGCGATCATGGCGCGCTGGCGCATACCGCCGGAGAACTCGTGCGGGTAGCCGTCGACGCGCTTGGCCGGCTCGGGGATGCCGACGCGGTCGAGCATCTCGATGGCGCGCTTGCGGGCTTCCTTCCTGCCGACCTTGTGGTGCACCCGGTACGCCTCGACGATCTGGTCGCCGACCTTGTAGTAGGGGTGCATCGCGGACAGCGGGTCCTGGAAGATCATCGCCATCTCGCGGCCGCGGAGCCTGCGCACCTCGTCCGGGGAGGCGCCGACCAGCTCCTTGCCGTTCAGCCAGATCTCGCCGGACATCTTGACGTTCTTGCCGCGCGCGCCGAGCCGGTGCAGGCCCATCACGGCGAGCGAGGTGACGGACTTGCCGGAGCCGGACTCGCCGACGATGGCGAGGGTCTTGCCCTTGTCCACCGAGAAGGAGAGCCCGTCGACGGACTTGACGAGGCCGTCGTCGGTCGGGAAGTGCACCTTGAGGTCGCGGACCTCGAGGAAGGCCGAGGGCGCCTCGACGGTGGCGTCCTTCTCACCGGCGGCGGTCTTGGAGAGTTCGGTCACGAGAGCCTCACCCGCGGGTCGGCGGCGGCGTAGACCACGTCCACCACGAGATTTGCGATGACGACGAAGATGGCGGCGAGCAGGGTCACGCCCAGGATCTTCGGCAGGTCGTTGTCGGTGATGCCCTGCACCGCGTACTGACCGACGCCGGGGAGCGAGAACACGGACTCGGTGATCACCGCGCCGCCGAGCAGCAGACCGACGTCCATGCCGAAGACGGTGATGATCGGGGTGAGGGCGGCGCGCAGGCCGTGCCGGACGACGACCGTGCGTTCGGGCAGGCCCTTGGAGCGGGCCGTGCGGATGAAGTCCTCGTTCATCGTCTCCAGCATGCCCGAGCGGGTGAGCCGGGCGTAGATCGCGGAGTACAGCAGCGCGAGCGAACACCAGGCGGGGAACAGGGTGTTGGCCCACTGCGCGGGGTTCTCGGTGAACGGGACGTAGGTGCGGCCGAAGATCGGCCAGGTGTAGGTGAACAGCAGGATCGCCAGGTTGCCCGTGAAGAACATGGGCAGCGAGACGCCGGCGAGGGCCACGCCCATGAAGGTGCGGTCGAACAGCGAGCGCGGCTTGAGCGCGGAGACGACACCGACGGCCACACCGGAGAGCAGCCAGAGCACGGCGGCACCCGCGGCCAGCGAGAGGGTGATCGGAATGCGCGAGGTGAGCTGCGACCAGACCGCGACGTGATCCTTGAAGGAGTAGCCGAAGCAGGGGACGTCGCAGTGCACCGTCTTGGGACCGAGGTTGTAGTCGGTGCCGACCACGATGCCCTTGATGAAGTGCCAGTACTGGACGTAGAGGGGCTGGTCCAGACCGAGGTTGTGCTTGACCGCGGCGATGTCCGCCTTCGACGGGCTCTTTCCGATGTACTGCTGCGCCAGTTGGTCCGCCGACTGCCCCACGAGCCGTGGCAGCAGGAAGAAGATGGCGAAGGTGACCGCGGTGACGACCAGCAGCAGGATCACTGCCGCGAACGTCCGGCGGAGGATGTACGAGATCACGGGGACCGGCGCTGGTGCCCGCGGGCCGCGAAGCCCGCGGGCACCAATGCCTTCACCTGCCTTCCGGGGCTGCTACTTCTTCGTGGTGCCGAGGTTGAGGTAGTCGTACTGACCGCTGAAGGCGGCCGTGGAGACCACGTTGGTGGCGTACGGCGAGCGGTACAGCAGAACCTTGAAGTAGGTCAGCGGGACCAGGACGGCGTCGTCCATCGCCTGCTTGTCGATCTGCGCGTACAGGGCGTTGCGCTTGGCCGTGTCCGGCTCGGCGATCGACTGCGCGAGCAGGTCGTCGACCTTCTTGTTCGTGTACTGCGACAGGTTGGTGTTGCCCGACTGGCTGATCGCCTTGCTGTTCAGGATCTGCTGGAGGAAGCCGTAGCCGGAGGGCCAGTCGGCACCCCACTGCATCATCATCAGGCCGATGTTCTGCTTCTTGTCGAAGCTCGGCACACCCGCGTAGTCGGTGAAGTACTTGCCCTGCGGGTACTGCTTGAGGCTGGCGTTGATGCCGACCTTCTTCAGCGAGTTGATGATCGCGGTGGCCGCGTCGACCTCGCCCGGACGGTCGGAGCGGGCCGTGATGTTGGTGTTGATCGTCTTCTGGCCGCAGGACTTCAGCTGCTCCTTGGCCTTCGCGACGTCGCCCTTGTCACCCGGCGTCGAGTAGGTGTCCGCCTTCTGGTAGCCGGTGATGTCCGGCGGCAGGACGGTGGAGGCGATGTCACCGCGGATCGGACCGCCCATGGCGGTCTGCACGGAGACCTTGTCGATGGCGTACTCGACGGCCTTGCGGCAGGCGACGTTGTCGAACGGCTTCACCTTGGTGTTGATCGCCGCGTAGACGAGGCGGCCGCCGTAGGTGTTGTCGGTGCTGGCCTTGCCGTCCGCGGAGTTGAGCAGGTCGGCCTGGGTGGAGGCCTGGACGCCGGTGCCCGCGAGGTCGACGGTGGCGTCGCCGGACTGGAGGTCCTTGTCGATCGTCTCCGCGTTGACCTTCAGGTTGACGACGATCTTGCTGGCCAGCTGCTTGCGCAGCGGGTCGGTCTTCGGGTCCCAGTTCTTGTTGGGGACCAGCACGACCTGCTTGCCGTCCTGGTAGCTCTGGAACTGGTACGAGCCGGAGGACACGATGTGCTTGACGTAGTCGACGCCGTCGTCCTTGGACTGCGGCACCGGGGCCGTCTCCGGCGTGGCGACCAGGTAGTCGAACTCCTGGAACGCCCTGTTCAGGTGGAAGACGATCGTGGTGGCGTCCGGGGTCTCGATCGAGGACAGGCCCTTGGCGCTCTTGTCCTTGTAGGGACCCTTGTACTTGTCGCCGTCCTTCAGGAACTGCTGGAAGTAGTTCGGGCCGAGCGAGAGCACGTCACGGGCGAAGTTCGACCGCTCGACGGCGTACTTGACGTCCTTCGAGGTGATCGGCGTGCCGTCCTGGTACTTCAGGCCCGAGCGCAGCTTGTACGTCCAGGTCTTGCCGCCGTCGCTGGGGACGCCCTTGCCGGCCGCGAGGTCCGGGACCAGGGTGTTGCCCTTGGAGCCGGGGGCGGGCTCGAACGTCATCAGCGGACGCGCGTACAGGCGGCTGAAGTTGTACATGTACGCGTAGTACGTGTTGCCCGGATCGAACGAGTCCGGCACGTCCGACATCTCGTAGGTGACCGTGCCACCCTTCTTGTCGGACGCGTTGACGACGCTCTTGGTCGCCACGTTGGCGCCGGCCGCCTTCGGAGTGTCCTTGTTGTCATCGGCCTTGCTGCAGCCTGCGAGCAGCAGGCTTGCGGAGCCGATGGCCGCGACCGCGGCCAGCGCTGACCTTCGCATGATGGTCTGCTTCCCCTCCATTGATCGGAAAACTTGGGTGAGCTCTCTGGCTGCCTAGCGGCTGCGCGGGTCGAGAGCGTCGCGGAGACCGTCGCCGAGCAGGTTGAACGCGAGGACGGTGATGAAGATGGCGAGGCCGGGCACGATCATGTACTGGGGATCGACCTGGTAGTAGGTGACCGCTTCGCGGAGCATGCCGCCCCAGGAGGCCTGCGGGGGCTGGATGCCCACCCCGAGGAAGCTCAGGGACGCCTCGAAGAGGATGTTGGTCGGGATGAGCAGCGTCGAGTAGACGATGATCGGGCCGACCAGGTTCGGCATCAGCTCGCGGAAGAGGATGTACGGCGCCTTGGCGCCCATGCCGCGGGCCGCGTCGACGAACTCGCGCTCGCGCAGGGCCAGCGTCTGGCCGCGCACGATCCGGCCCAGATAGGGCCAGTTGAAGAAGCCGATCACGAAGATGAGCACGGCGAGGTGGAGCGGAAGACCGTTCAGACCGAAGGCGCCGCCCTGGAGCGTTGCGGAGATCGCGATGGCGAACAGGAGCAACGGGAAGGCGAGGAAGGTGTCCATCAGCCGGCTGATGACCGAGTCGACCCGGCCGCCGTAGTAGCCCGCGATCACGCCCATGATCGCGCCGATCACGTTGGACAGGATCGTGGCGCCGAAGGCGACGACCAGCGAGACCCAGGAGCCCTCCAGGACGCGGGTGGCGATGTCCCGGCCGAACTTCGGGTCCACACCGAGCGGGTGGGCCATGCTCATCCCGCCCATGCCGCCCTTGGGCAGCGAGGTGTCGGGGACGATCAGGTCCTGGTGGAAGGCGTTGGGGTCGAGGCCGAAGGCGGCCTGGAGCGGGCGCGAGAGGATGGCCAGCAGGATCAGCAGGATCACGACGACTCCGCCGGCCACGGCGGCTCTGTCGCGCTTGAAGCGGGTCCAGGCGATCTGGCCCAGGGAACGACCCTCGATCCGCCCCTTGTCGGCTCCCGCGAGCACAGCCTCAGGCTGCGCGTCGGCTGCCGCCCCGGTGGTCTCGATCGGTGCGGTCACGATGTGCGACCCCTCTCGCCGGTGGTGACCGGCCTGCGCTGCCGCGGTTTGCGGCTTTGTCGACTTGCAAGCGAACACGAGTTCTGAAGGCTCGTGGTCTGAGTCGGGAGTCTTCAGCGTCCTCGCGATCACTCGCCAGAGCTGACGGTGAAAGTATGCGCAACCGTGATGCACAACGGAGGATTCCGTTATCCGGACAGTGGGTAACGGCCCCCGGACAGGGGCTAGTTGGGACACACCGGCGTAATGCCGCGGTTCGGGAGGTAGGGCGGCAACGGCTCCGGAAGCGGCGGAAGCTCAGTAACCGCCGTGCACCGGTGGATAGCCGTAGCCCGGCACGGGGGCCTGGAGCTGGGGTCCGGGGCGGCCGGCGGGGGCGGGGGCGTGGGCCTCGCGGTCGTAGAACGGGCGGGCGTTGGCGCGCATCCACATCACGACCGGGTCGTGGTCGTCGGTCAGCGCGACCGTGGACACGGGCAGGCCCTCGGGGACCGCGGTGACCGAGCTCTGCATCATCGCGCGCACCGAGTCGACCGCGGCGGGCGAGCTCTCGTACAGGTCCAGGCCGATGGCGAGGTACGGCGCACCGAGCGCGGGCTGGACCCAGGCCCGGCGCAGGGAGCGCAGGGCGGGGGTGCGGTGGGCGTGCTGGGTGAGCAGGGCGTAGAACTGCGGGATCTCGATGCCGGGTTCGGACAGCCGGAGGGGTCCGGCGGGCTGGCGGTCCAGGCCGGTGGCGATGCGGCGCAGGTCCAGCCAGGGGATGCCGACGCCGCCGCCGGGGGCGTGCGGGTTGAGCCAGAGGCCGTAGTGGTCGGGGTAGAGGGTGCGGGCGACGTCCAGGCCGTCGGTCACCTCGTACGAGCGGTTCCAGCCACTGGCGGACAGTTCCTGGGCGGAGGTGACACAGGGCGCGTAATGGCAGCCGTCGACCTCCATGTCTCCGTACTGCGCGTCCGGGGAACCGGCCTGGCCGTGCCAGAGCAGCATCCAGATCTGGCCGGCGGCGGGGGTGGCGAGGGCGCGGAGAAGGGCCTCGTAGGCGTCGTAGCGTCCGGGCGTGACGTGGCGGAGCGTGTGTTCGACGCTTCCGCTGTGGGTGGCGCTCACCTGGTCATGCCCTTCTTCTCCATCGTGCCCCGCGTGTGCAGACAGCTTATGCGCCGACGGGCACGGGGCCCGTTGTCCGTTCGCCCCGGCCGGGGCTAGCGAACGTAGAAGGGCCGGACGCTTGACTTCAGCCATTCGGCCACCGGGTCGTCCGTCACGTCCAGCAGGACCAGGTTGACCGGCCAGGCGGTGGGGACCCGCGCGAGGGCGCGGCCCAGGGCTTCCAGGGGCAGGGCGCGGAAGTCGCCTTCCCACTGGGAGAGTTCCACGCCGACGAACATGACCGGGTCGGCGTTCTCGATGGCGGCCAGGCAGCGGCGGGCGGTGAGGACCACGCCGGTGGCGGCGAACTCGGCGGAGGCGGCGGAGAGGAAGTCGACCGGGTCGACCTGCCAGTCGGGCTCGAAGAGGCGGACGCGGCCGCCGCCGGCGGGGCCGTCCAGCGGGGTGCGCCCGGCACGGCACAGCTCGGCGACGGCCTCGGGGGGCAGCGGGATGCCGACCGTGCCGCCGGGGTTGACCGCGATGCCGGCCTGCGGGGGCAGACCGCGGGCGAACTCCACGGCCGGGGCGATGGTGTACGACATGTGGGAGCCGACCGCCTGGCGGAACTGCTCCTCGGAGCTGAACACCGGGACGTACGCCTGGCCCTCGATCTCCAGCGTGGGCAGGTCCAGCGGGCCGCTGCCCGGTCCGCCGCCGGACGGCAGCGGCACCCAGACGAAGCTGCGGCCGAGGACCTCGACGATCCGGCCGCCCGCCGCGGGTATGCCGAGGGAGGCCGAGAGCACCTCCTCCAACTCGTTGCCGGGCCAACCGCCGTGCGGGTGGGGGTGCGCCTGTGCCGGGAAGTCCGCGGGAAAGTCCGCCGGGAAGTCCATCTGCCTACCGCCTGCTGGAAACCACTGGTGACCATGAAGGCTAACGGGTACCGGTGACAGAGCCGTACTCCGTGAACACGATCCGCTGTACCGCGTCGGCCGCGGCCCGGTCCAGCAGCACCGCCGAGCCGCAGCCCGCGGGCACCTCGCCCCGCTTGAGGGCGCCGAGCAGCCGGGCGGTCGTACGCCGGTGGCGTTCGAAGGCGCGGCGGGAGACGGTCCGGCCGCGCCGGTGCTGGCCCGCGCGGGCCGTCTCCGCGGGCACGTCCAGCAGGAGCAGGTGCAGGGTGGCGCCGGAGCGGCGGGCGGCGCGGGCCAGCCAGGGGCGCACCCAGGGCTGCGTCCCGCAGTCGTGCACCACCAGCCCCTGGTCCGTGCGCAGGGCGCGGCGCAGGGCCCAGTAGTGCGCGGCGCGCACCAGGGGGCGGTAGAAGGCGTACGGCAGCGGGCGGGGCAGGCGGGCGGCGAAGCGGGCGCGGGTGTCCTGGGAGTCGAGGCGGCGGGTGGCGACCGCGCGGCGCATCAGCGTGGACTTGCCGCTGCCGGGCAGCCCGGTGACCACCACGATGTCGCGGGGGCCGAAGCGGAGGGTGCCGGGGCGCCGGGGCGGCCGGCCGCGCAGATCCAGCACGCCGGGCGCGGGGCGGGCGTGCTCGCGGCGCGCGGGGCTGCCCGGCGCCGGGATGCCGGTCGCGTACGCCATGGTCCTGTCCACCGTGATCGTCCTCCCCTTGTGGTGCGTAATATTCATGCCCAGTGGAAGTAAAGGGAAGGTAATGTCCGGTGTGCCAAGGGGAGGTGCGCGTTCCGCCACGGTTCGGTTACGGATGCGGCCCCTGACGGGCGGGGGCCCGACGTGCAATGATGTGGCCGCCAACTGCATACCGGCCGTTTGAATCCGCGCGGGAGAGTCCCCAGCAGGCTTCGCTGGGGCGCCGAAGGAGCAAGTCCCTCCCTTGAATCTCTCAGGCCCCGTTACCGCGCGGGCGAGGCACATCTGAAAAGCGGGCCGCCGCGACGGCGGCCCCACCCAAGGTGCAAGCCGTGGTCGCCCCCGTGGCGGTTCCGGCGAACCTCTCAGGTTCCGATGACAGATGGGGAGGAACGTTCCTCGCCCCATCCCTGTTGCCCTGGGAGACGACCGACCGATGAGCAGTACCGAACTCCGACACACCGCGCTGGACGCCGTGCACCGCTCGCTCGGTGCGACGATGACCGACTTCGCGGGCTGGGACATGCCGCTGCGCTACGGCTCCGAGCGCGACGAGCACGTGGCCGTGCGGACCAAGGCGGGTCTGTTCGACCTCTCCCACATGGGCGAGATCACCGTCACCGGCCCCGAGGCCGCCGCCTTCCTGAACGCGGCCCTGGTCGGCAACATCGCCTCCATCGGCGTCGGCCGCGCCCGCTACACGATGATCGTGCGGGCCGACGGCGGCATCCTGGACGACCTGATCGTCTACCGGCTCGCCGAGTCCGAGTACCTGGTCGTGGCCAACGCCTCCAACGCCCAGGTGGTCCTGGACGCGCTGGCCGAGCGCTCCGGCGGCTTCGACGCCGAGGTCCGCGACGACCGGGACGCCTACGCGCTCCTCGCCGTCCAGGGCCCGGCCTCCCCCGGCATCCTGAAGTCCCTCACCGACGCCGACCTGGACGGTCTGAAGTACTACGCCGGCCTGCCCGGCACCGTCGCCGGCGTCCCCGCGCTGATCGCCCGCACCGGCTACACCGGCGAGGACGGCTTCGAGCTGTTCGTGAAGCCCGAGCACGCGGTCGAGCTGTGGCAGGCGCTGACCAAGGCCGGCGAGGGCGCCGGCCTGGTGCCCTGCGGACTGTCCTGCCGGGACACGCTGCGCCTGGAGGCGGGCATGCCGCTGTACGGGCACGAGCTGACCACCTCGCTGACCCCCTTCGACGCCGGGCTCGGCCGTGTGGTCAAGTTCGACAAGGAGGGCGACTTCGTGGGGCGCGCGGCGCTCGCCGAGGCCGCCGAGCGCGCCGCGCAGAACCCCCCGCGGGTCCTGGTCGGCCTGATCGCCGAGGGTCGTCGGGTGCCGCGCGCCGGGTACCCGGTGGTCGCGGACGGCAAGGTGGTCGGCGAGGTCACCTCCGGCGCCCCCTCCCCCACCCTGGGCAAGCCGATCGCCATGGCCTACGTGGACGCCGCGCACGCCGCGCCCGGTACCGAGGGCGTCGGCGTGGACATCCGCGGCAGCCACGAGCCCTACCAGGTCGTGGCGCTGCCGTTCTACAAGCGCCAGAAGTAGACAGCGAGCCCCCTTGCGCCCCGCCCCGCCGGGCGGTGGCGTGACCCTGCGCACATTCGCCCGCCCACCGGCGGTGACCGCGCTCCCCCCGTCATCAGCACTCCCGCGCGTACAGGAGAATTCAGGACATGAGCAACCCCCAGCAGCTGCGCTACAGCAAGGAGCACGAGTGGCTGTCGGCCGCCGACGACGGCGTCTCGACGGTCGGCATCACCGAGTTCGCGGCCAACGCGCTCGGCGATGTGGTCTACGCCCAGCTCCCCGAGGTCGGCTCCACCGTCGAGGCGGGCGGGACCTGCGGTGAGCTGGAGTCCACCAAGTCGGTCTCCGACCTGTACTCCCCGGTCACCGGCGAGGTCACCGCGGTCAACGAGAACGTCGTCGACGACCCGTCGCTGGTGAATTCCGAGCCCTTCGAAGGCGGCTGGCTGTTCAAGGTACGCGTCACGGAGGAGCCGGGCGACCTGCTCTCCGCCGCCGAGTACGACGCCCACATCGCCGGCTGAGGAGTCGTAGCCGTATGACTGTCCTGAACACGCCCCTGCACGAGCTGGACCCGGAGATCGCCGCCGCGGTCGACGCCGAGCTGCTCCGCCAGCAGTCCACGCTCGAGATGATCGCGTCCGAGAACTTCGCGCCGCTCGCGGTGATGGAGGCCCAGGGCTCGGTCCTCACCAACAAGTACGCCGAGGGCTACCCCGGCCGCCGCTACTACGGCGGCTGCGAGCACGTCGACGTGGCCGAGCAGATCGCCATCGACCGGATCAAGGAGCTGTTCGGCGCCGAGTACGCCAATGTGCAGCCCCACTCCGGCGCCTCCGCCAACCAGGCGGCCCTGTTCGCGCTGGCCCAGCCCGGCGACACCATCCTGGGCCTGGACCTGGCGCACGGCGGCCACCTGACCCACGGCATGCGGCTGAACTTCTCCGGCAAGCAGTTCGACGTGGTCGCCTACCACGTGGACGAGGAGAGCGGCCTGGTCGACATGGCCGAGGTCGAGCGGCTCGCCAAGGAGCACCGCCCCAAGGTGATCATCGCGGGCTGGTCGGCGTACCCGCGCCGGCTCGACTTCGCGGAGTTCCGCCGGATCGCCGACGAGGTCGAGGCGTACCTGTGGGTCGACATGGCGCACTTCGCCGGCCTGGTCGCCGCCGGTCTGCACCCGAACCCGGTCGAGTACGCGGACGTGGTCACCTCCACGACGCACAAGACCCTGGGCGGCCCGCGCGGCGGCATCATCCTGGCGAAGCAGGAGTTCGCGAAGAAGCTGAACTCCTCCGTCTTTCCGGGCTTCCAGGGCGGCCCCCTGGAGCACGTGATCGCGGCGAAGGCGGTGTCCTTCAAGGTCGCGGCCTCCGAGGAGTTCAAGGAGCGCCAGCGCCGTACGGTGGACGGTGCCCGCATCCTCGCCGAGCGCCTGACGGCCGACGACGCGCGCGCGGCCGGGGTCGACGTGCTGTCCGGCGGCACGGACGTGCACCTGATCCTGGTCGACCTGCGCGCCTCCGAGCTGGACGGCCGGCAGGCCGAGGACCGGCTGCACGAGGTCGGCATCACGGTCAACCGCAACGCCATCCCGAACGACCCGCGCCCCCCGATGGTCACCTCGGGCCTGCGGATCGGCACGCCCGCGCTGGCCACCCGCGGCTTCACGGCCGAGGACTTCGCCGAGGTCGCGGACGTGATCGCCGAGGCGCTCAAGCCGTCGTACGACGCGGAGTCGCTCAAGGCTCGGGTCAAGGCCCTGGCCGACAAGCACCCGCTGTACCCGGCCCTGTCCAAGTGATTCCCCGGTGGGGCACCCACCGCCGGGTGCCCCACCACTGCCCCAAGGAGTGACCGTGGCCATCTCGGTCTTCGACCTGTTCTCGATCGGCATCGGCCCGTCCAGCTCCCACACGGTCGGCCCGATGCGCGCGGCGCGCATGTTCGCGCACCGGCTGCGCAACGAGGAACTGCTGGCCTCGGTCGCCTCCCTGCGCTGCGAGCTGTACGGCTCGCTGGGCGCGACCGGACACGGCCACGGCACCCCCAAGGCGGTGCTGCTCGGCCTGGAAGGCGATTCCCCGCGCACGGTCGACGTGGAAACCGCCGACGACAAGGTGGAGTCGATCAAGCGCTCGGGGCGCCTGTCGCTCCTCGGCGAGCACGAGATCGCCTTCTCCTTCGACGACGACCTGGTCCTGCACCGCCGCAAGGCCCTGCCGTACCACGCCAACGGCATGACGATATGGGCGTACGACGCCTCGGGCGCGGAGCTGCTGACCAAGACGTACTACTCGGTCGGCGGCGGCTTCGTGGTGGACGAGGACGCGGTCGGCGCGGACCGGATCGTGCTGGACGACACGGTCCTGAAGTACCCCTTCCGCACGGGCGACGAGCTGCTGCGCCTGACGAAGGAGACCGGCCTGTCGATCTCCTCCCTGATGCTGGAGAACGAGCGGGCCTGGCGCACCGAGGACGAGATCCGCGCCGGCCTGCTGGAGATCTGGCGGGTGATGCGGGGGTGCGTGCAGCGCGGTCTGACCCGTGAGGGCATCCTGCCGGGCGGCCTCAAGGTCCGCCGCCGCGCGGCCGTCTCCGCGCGCCAACTGCGCGCCGAGGGCGAGCCGTTGGCGCGTGCGATGGAGTGGATCACGCTCTACGCGATGGCGGTGAACGAGGAGAACGCGGCCGGCGGCCGGGTGGTGACCGCCCCGACGAACGGCGCGGCCGGCATCATCCCCGCGGTGCTGCACTACTACATCAACTTCGTGCCGGGCGCGGACGAGGACGGCGTGGTCCGCTTCCTGCTGGCCGCGGGCGCGATCGGCATGCTGTTCAAGGAGAACGCCTCCATCTCCGGCGCCGAGGTCGGCTGCCAGGGCGAGGTCGGCTCCGCGTGCTCCATGGCCGCCGGCGCCCTCGCCGAGGTCCTGGGCGGCACCCCCGAACAGGTGGAGAACGCCGCCGAGATCGGCATGGAGCACAACCTGGGCCTGACCTGCGACCCGGTCGGCGGCCTCGTCCAGATCCCGTGCATCGAGCGCAACGGCATGGCCGCGGTGAAGGCGGTCACGGCGGCCAAGATGGCGATGCGCGGGGACGGTTCGCACATGGTCTCCCTCGACAAGGTCATCAAGACGATGAAGGAGACCGGCGCGGACATGTCGGTCAAGTACAAGGAGACCGCGCGGGGCGGGCTCGCGGTGAACATTATCGAGTGCTGACATTTACACGGCCGGTCCGCGGAACAATCATGGCTTCCATGGACCGACCGAGTCAGCTCATCGAGTGCGCGGAATTCGCCCTCCGGCGTTTACGGGACGAGCGTGATTTCGCTCAACTGTTCACGCTGATAGCGGAATCCAGGGATCATCTGCGGCCGTGGATGCCCTGGGTCGACGGTCACGACGAGCGGAGCACGCGGGAACTGCTGGCGCGCTCCGAGGCGAAGTGGGAGAGCGGGGAGCTGTACAACTACGCCGTCGAAATGGGCGGCCGGCTCCTCGGGATGTGCCAGGCGTACCGCGCCGAGCCCCGTGGGCTGCGGCTGGGGTACTGGCTGCATCCCGCGGCCGTGGGGCGGGGCATCGCGACGCGGGCGACGGCGGCGCTGGCCGGGGAGCTGTTCGCGCTGCCGGACGTGGACCACCTGGAGATCGTGCACGATCTGGCGAACGCCCCCAGTCGCGCCGTTCCGCGCCGGTTGGGCTTCACCGAGCTCCGGCGTGAGCAGGCGCCTGTGCCGGCGGCGCCGTCGGGCTGCGGTATCGATGTGATCTGGCGTCTGAATCGCCCCGCGACCGGGGGCAAGTTTCCGGGGGGCCCTGCGGGGGGCACACACTCTGCATGCTCCACGGCATCGACGTAAGTGCTTTCCAGTCCACGTCATATGACACGGACGGCCTTTCCTTCGTCTTCATGAAGGCGACCGAGGGCCGTTCGTACGTGAACCCCCGTCTCACCGCGCAGACCAAGACCGGCCGCGACGCCGGACTGGTCATGGGTTTCTACCACTTCCTGTGGCCGGGCGATCTTTCCGCCCAGGCCGACTACTTCCTCCAGCACGCGCCGGAGCGCGCCGGTGACATCCTCGCCGTCGACTGGGAGCCCACCAGCGACGGTTCCCATGCCAGCAACGCGGAGAAGGACTCCTTCATCCGCAAGCTGAAACAACTGCGCCCGCACAACCGGGTCGTGCTCTACACCAACAGGGACTTCTGGCTGAACATCGACCGCACCTCCTACGCGGGCGACGGCCTGTGGATCGCCGACTACGTCACCGCGGGCAAGCCCCGCATCAAGGCCAAGTGGCGCTTCCACCAGTACGCGAGCCAGCCCCTCGACAAGGACGTGGCCGACTTCCCCTCCAAGGCGGCGCTGAAGGAGTGGGCGGCCGGCTGACGCACGCAGGGGTGCCCGTTCCCGTAAGACGGGGCACCCCTGCCGGCCCGTGTCACTTGTTCAGGTAGGTCCAGAACTCGTCGAAGGACAGGACCCGGTCGCCGTCGAGGTCACGGGACTTGATGATGGCCTCCGCGACCGTGTCGGTGACGTTCCAGTCGCCGCCCTGCGCCAGGGCGGACTTGAACTCGGCGGCGGTGACGAAACCGTCTCCGTCCGCGTCGATCCGCTGGAATTCCTTGCGTGCTTCCTCGATGTCCGCCACCGATCCGCCCCTTTTGTTCGTTTTTCTTGTGCCGTGCAGGCGTACTGACGCTGGTCAGATTAGCTGTCCGTGCGGGCACGCAGTGCCGCGACCACCCAGGCGAAGTCCTCGGCGTGCGGCGGCGCGGGGGCCCGGTTGACCAGGGCGACGAGTTGGCGGTAGCGGGCGACCCGGTCGTTGAAGCCGGCCGCCATGCGCTCCAGGACGTCCTCGTGGGCCGCGTCGCCGAAGAGGTCGTGCAGGACCGCATCCGCCTCCGGTGACTCGGGGGCGATGCCCCGCTCGCGGGCCGGGGCCACCAGTTCCACCAGCCGCCTGGCGAACCAGAGCGAACGGCCGCGCCTCTCCCCCGGCGCCCCGTCCGCCGCGTTGAGTTCCATCGCCCGGCGCATCTGCGCGCGGAACTCCGGGTCCTGGAGCATCTCCGCCAGCTCCACCCACGCGTCCACCTCCTCGGGCGTGGGGTCGTCCGCCAGGTCCACCGTGGTGGCGCGCAGCCGCTCCTGCACCTCGGGGTCCACCGCGTCGAGCCCCTGGAGGGCCTCCGCCACGAAGTCCGCCACGATCCGCTGCCGTTCGGCCGCCGACAGCCGGGCCAGTCTGTTCATCAGGGTCGTCTCCCGCTCACTCGAACCACGTCTGGCGACCGACGACAGCACCGCACGGGTCACCTTCAGCGACTTGATCTGCGCGTCCAGCGCGGCCACGTGCGCCGCCGCGACCTGTGCCACGGTCCGCTCCCCGGTCAGCACCCGGCGCACGTCGTCCAGGCCGAGCCCCAGCTCGCGCAGGGTCCGGATCAGCTCCAGCCGGGCGACGCTCGGGGTGTCGTACAGCCGGTAGCCGCCCGAGGAGCGGGTCACCGGAGCGAGCACGCCCTCGTCGGACCAGTAGCGGATGGTGCGCACGGTCAGTCCGGTGGCCCGCGCCAGCTCGCCGATGGTGAGAAGTCCGGTACCGTCGTCGCTCATGTCCGGAAGTCTGGACCTTCCAGCGGGTGGAGACTCAAGGAGGCGTCGTGGCGAGCTTGCGGGAGATTCTCGACGGTGCGGGGCGGGGCGTGTTCCCGCCGTCGGACGGGCGTACGACGGTCCTGCCGCAGCCCTCGCCGCGGCACGCGGGCGTGCTGGCGTTCACCGCGCACTCCGTCGTCGTCACCGACGAGGATCCGGCGTGGGTGTACGAGGCGCTGCGCGGCCCGGACTGCGATCCGCTGGCCGCCGCCCTGCACCCGCGCTTCCTGGCCGCGCTGCTGGAGCGGACCGGGCGGCGGGCGGAGACGGTCGACGCGGTGCTGGCGGCGGGCCCGCTCCCCGGCGCGCCCCCGCTCGCGCTGACGGAGATCCGGGACGCCGGCCATCCCCGCGTCCGCTACGCCCGCGAGCGCCGCGAGGCGGTGCGGGCCTGGCGGGCGGAGGGCGGGGTGCTGGTGACGGGGCGTGGGATGGCCGGGCGCCTGGAGGTCTCGGTGGAGGTGGACGAGGGGGCGCGGAAGGGTCTGGGGCGGCTGCTGGCGGGCGCGGCCCGGCACCTGGCCGGCGAGCCGCTGTGGGCGCAGGTGGCGCCGGGGAACGCCCGGAGTCTGCGGGCGTTCCAGGCGGCCGGTTACGAGTCCGTCGGCGCGGAGCTGCTGCTCCAGCCCCCCGCCTCAGCGGAAGACGCCCGTGTGGCCCAGTGAGTAGCGGCCCGGCTGGGGGTAGACCGCGAGGCCGTGCGGGCCGCTGCCGACCGGGATGCGGGCCAGTTCCCGGCCGGTGCGGGTGTCGATGGCGTACACCTCGGCGTCGTAGCGGCCGGACAGCCACAGGACCTTGCCGTCGGCGGAGACGCCACCCATGTCGGGGCTGCCGCCGCCGGGCAGCTCCCACTTCTTGGTGAGCTTGTTCCGGGCGAAGTCGAAGACGGAGATGCTCCCCTCGCCCCGGTTGGAGATGTACATCTCGCGGGAGTCGCGGCTGACGTAGAGGCCGTGCGCGCCCTTGCCGGTGGCCAGGAAGGACGGCTTGGTGAAGCGGTCGCCGTCCAGGACCCACACCCCGTTCGCCATCATGTCGGCGATGTAGAAGCGCTTGCCGTCCGGGGAGACCTTGACGTCCTGCGGCATGGAGCCGTGCACGGGCAGCTTCTGCTGGCCGACCACCCGCATCCCCGCGGTGTCGACTTTCAGGATCTCGCCGCTGAACTCGCAGGAGACGATGAAGTAGCGGCCGTCGCGGGAGAAGTCCGCGTGGTTGACGCCGTAGCAGCCGACCGGCACCGCCTTGACGGTCTTCATGGTGTGGGCGTCGCGGAAGACGAGCTGGCGGTCCATGGAGGCCATGACGACCGCGTACTTGCCGTCGGGCGTGAAGTACAGGTTGTACGGGTCGTGCACGGCGACCGGCTTGCCCGCCTTGCCGGTGCGCGGGTCGAGGGGGGTGAGGCTGTTGCCGAGGTCGTTGTTGACCCACAGGGTCTTCAGGTCCCAGGAGGGCACCACGTGCTGGGGCTGGCGGCCGACCGGGATGGTGTCGATGACCTTGTACGTCGCAGGGTCGATGACGGTGACGGTGTCGGAGTTGGTGTTGGGCACGTACACCCGCGAGGGGAAGTCCCTGACCACCGGGGAGAGCATGCCGGGCCGGTCCGCCGCGTAGACGTCCGCGGGGTCCTGGACCGGGGGCATGCCGGGCAGCACGTTCACCCGCGCCTGGTCCACCTGGGGCTGCACCGGCGGCTTGCTGCCGGGGCTCTGGGTCTCGTGCCGTGTGCCCTGCCCGCTGCACGCGGACACCAGGGCCAGGGCGGCGAGGGCGGCACCGGCGGCCAGCCGGCGGGCGGCTTTCGTGGTTCGCATCAGCTCAGCAGCTCCGTGGTGGTGACGGCGCGCAGGTGACGGCGGCCGAGTTCCGTGAGGACGTCGGGGAGAGCGGCGACCGTGTCCTCGTACCCGAAATGCAAACTCACCACCGAGCCCTCGCGCACCTCCGAGAGGACCTTGCGGGTGACGGCGGCGGCGCCGGGGCGGGTGTAGTCGAGCGAGTCGACGTCGTACGACAGTACGTGCGGGTAGCCCGCTCGGCGGGCCAGTTCCGCCACCAGCGCCGAGGCGGTCGGGGAGCGGGAGGGGCGGAACCAGGTGCCGATGGAGCCGGTGAGCCGGCGCAGCCGGTCGGCGCAGTCGGTGATCTCCTTGCGGGCGTCGGCCTCGGCGAGGTCGTTGACGGAGATGTGGTGCTGGGTGTGGTTGCCGAGGTCGTGGCCGCCGTCGAGGATGCGGCGGGCGATGCCGGGGTGTTCGTCGAGCCAGGTGCCGACGGCGAGCACGGTGAGGCGGGCGCCGTGCCGTTCGGCTCTGGTGAGCAGGGTGCGGGCGAGGTCCGGGTCGCCCTGGCCGTGGAAGGTGAGCGCGACCTGCGGGCGGGTGCGCGGGCCGTGGGTGATCTGGGCGGGCTGGCCGGGGTAGGCGCGGGGGGCCGGGGCGGGGGACGCCCGCACGGCGGTGGAGGGTGGCTGCGGGGTGGCGGTGGGGGCGGTCGGGGCGGCCGTTCCGGTCGCGCAGCCGGCGGCGAGCGCGCCGCCCGCGAGCAGTCCGGCGCCCGCGCGCAGTGCGTCACGGCGGTTGGTGGTCGTCACGCGCGCCATTTAAGGGATGAAAGGTAAGAAACACGCGTTTTGTCCGAATCGACGTCCGGGGGCGCGCCGCGGCCGCCGCCTACCGCTCGTTCACCCGGATCTCGAACCACGTCGTCTTGCCGCGCGGCAGCAGATCGACACCCCAGCGGTCGGACAGCTTGTCGACCAGGAACAGGCCCCGGCCGCTGACGTCCAGCTCCTGGACCGGCATCAGGCAGGGCAGCCCGCGGGAGGGGTCGCGCACCTCGACGCGCATCCAGCCGGGGCGGCAGCGCATGCGCAGGCCGAAGACGCGGGCGCCGGTGTGCCGTACCGCGTTGCCGACCAGTTCGGACACGAGCAGGACCGTATCCTCGGTCAGCTTGGGGCTGAGCCGCCAGGTGCGCAGCACGACGACCTGGGCGAGACGGCGGGCGGTGGCGGCGGATTCCGGGCGGGAGGGCAACTGCACCTCGCGCTCCGTCGGATTGCCGAACAGTTCGAGCGCCTTGAGCGCCTGTTCGTCCTCGACCGTGGGCGACCAGCGCGCCGCGGATGCACGGCTGTGTCCCCGCGGCTGTTCGATGCCCTCCAGCCCCGCCATGCCCCCATGATGGCCGTCGCAAGGCGCCTTGGGGGCCGTTCCCGAGGAATACGCCCCTCGTACGCCCCCGTTGCACACCGCGCACCGGGCATATGCCGACGGCATGTCACTGGCCGGTACACCCCGGCTGAGCTGCGAGGACGACTCACTTCCGGGCAATCGCGGGGCTCCCTCGACCGGACAGACTTAAGGGTGCTTTAAGGCTCCCATAATCCGCCCCATCGAGGGACCCGTATGAGACGACACGTCAACTGGTGGTGGACTCAAGGGAGTTCGGTACACGTTTCAAGGAACTCCGAAGGGTCTTCACCAACGCAGCATCGTCTAAAGGAACTTGGCCTTGCCAGGCCCCTCCTCCACGAAGCTGCGCATGCCGCGCTCGCGGTCCTCGGTGGCGAACAGACCCGCGAACCAGTTGCGTTCGACGGCGAGTCCGGTGTCGATGTCGGTCTCCAGGCCGACGTCGACGGCCTCCTTCGCCGCGCGCAGCGCGACGGCCGGGCCCTGGGCGAGCCTCGCGGCCCAGGCGTGCGCCTGCTCGTAGACCTCGGCGGCCGGCACGACCCGGTCCACCAGGCCGATCGCGAGGGCCTCGTCGGCCTTGACCATGCGGCCGGTGAAGATGAGGTCCTTGGCCTTGGAGGGGCCGACGAGGCGGGGCAGGCGCTGGGTGCCGCCGGCGCCGGGGATCAGGCCGAGCAGGATCTCGGGCTGGCCGAGCTTGGCGTTGTCGGCGGCGATGCGGAAGTCGGCGCACAGGGCGAGTTCGCAGCCGCCGCCGAGGGCGTAGCCGGTGACGGCGGCGACGACGGGCTTGGGGATGCGGGCGACTGCGGTGAAGGCGTCCTGGAGGCCGCGGGAGCGCAGGACCATCGCGGTGTGGTCCATGTTCTGCATCTCCTTGATGTCCGCGCCCGCCGCGAACACCCGTTCCCCGCCGTAGATCACCACGGCGCGCACGTCCTCGCGGCGCGTGGCCTCCTCGGCGAGTTCCCTCAGCCGGTCCTGGGTGGCCACGTCCAGCGCGTTCATCGGGGGGCGGTCGAGGCGCAGGGTGCCGACGCCTTCGGCGACATCGAGTGTGACGGTCATACGGCTCAGGTTAACGGCGACTAACGGCGGCGGGCCCGGTGCCGTAGGTCACAGCACCGGGCCCGCACACCGTTCGGGGCGCGCCCCGTCCGGAAGACGGGCTACTTCTTCCAGTCCGCCCAGGACATGTTCCACCCGTTGAGCCCGTTCGCCGGGTCCACGGTCTTCTCGTGGGAGTTTTTGACGACCACCACGTCACCGAGGATCGAGTGGTCGAAGAACCAGGCGGCCGGCGTCGAGGAGTCGTAGCCGCCCTTGACGTCGCGCAGGCCGATGCAGCCGTGGCTGGCGTTGTAGTTGCCGAAGGCGCCGCCGCCCCAGTAGTTGCCGTGCGCGAAGGTGCCGGAGGTGGTCAGGCGCATGGCGTGCGGGACGTCCTTGATGTCGTACTCGCCGCCGTAGCCGACCGTGTCGCCGTTCATCCGGGTCACGGCCAGCTTCTCGCTGATGACCATCTGGCCGTTCCAGGTGTCGTAGCCGGGCTTGCCGGTGGTCACCGGGAGGGTCTTGATCACCTTGCCGTCGCGGGTCACCTTCATCGTGTGCCTGCTCGCGTCCACGACGGAGACCTGGGCGCGGCCGATGGTGAAGGACACCGTCTTGTGCTGCTTGCCGTAGACGCCGTCGCGGCCCTCGACGCCGTCGAGGTCGAGGTCGACGGTGACCTTGGTGCCGGGCTTCCAGTAGTGCTCGGGGCGGAAGTCGAGGCGGTCGTTGCCGAACCAGTGGCCCTCGACGTCGACCGGCGGATCGGTCTTGATCCTGATGGACTTCTCGACGGCGCCGGGGTGGGTGATGCCCCGTGAGAAGTCGATCGAGAACGGCATGCCGACGCCGACGGTGGAGCCGTCCTCGGGCGTGAAGTAGCCGGTGAAGGTGGCCTTCGGGGTGAGGGTGGTGAAGCTGGAGTCCTTGGTGGTGGCCTTGCCGTCGGTGTCCTTGGCGACCGCGTGCACCGTGTACCTGGTGCCGGCGGCCAGATGGGCGGAGGGCGTCCAGGAGGCGCCGTCGGCGGTGATGCTGCCGCCGACCTTCGCACCCCTGGCGTCCTCGACGGTGACCTCGGTCAGTTTCCCGCGGGCCGCGCTGACCTTGAGGGCGCCGTCGGTGGCGACGCCCGTGGCACCCTGCTCCGGGGCGATGCTGACGTCGGCCGTGGCGGGCCGGCCCTGCTGGGTCGCGGCGCCCTTGCCGTCGTCCTTGCCGCCCCCGCCCCCGCCGCACGCCGCGAGCGCAAGCACCAGGGAGCCGGCTATGAGCCCCCCGGCCGCGCGCCGCCGCCTCGCCACCGACGCCCCCGATATCGGCCGCACGTTCACGTCGTTCTCCCCTCGCAGGGCCTGCCCGGCCCGCTCCCCACCACAGTTGGTGCGCGCATATTAACTGCCCTGGTGTGAGCGGGATGTCAGGCGTCAGTCACCGTTCCGTCGCAACTTCCGCCTGCCACCCGAACCCTCCCCCGCGCGCCGCCCGTGGCCGTCCACGGGGTTATTTCACCGCGGAACCCGCCTTCCATGCCTGCCAGGACAGGTTCCACCCGCCGAAGCCGTTACCGGGGTCGACGGTCTTGTCCTGGCTGTTGACGATCTCCACGACGTCACCGACGAGGCTGCGGTCGAAGAACCACCCGGCGGGGGTGTCCGAACTGCCGCCCTGGACGTCCCTGAGGCCCACACAGCCATGGCTGACGTTGGCCACGCCGGGGGCGGTCGGGTCCCAGTAGTTGCCGTGCAGGAAGGTGCCGGAGTCGGTGAGCCGCATGGCGTGCGGGACGTCGGGGATGTCGTACTCGCCGCCGAAGCCGACCGTCTGACTGTTCATCCGGGTCTCCTCCAGCATCTCCATCACCACCATCTTGCCGTTGTAGGTGGGGTTCTCCGGGGCGCCCGCGGTGATCGGGACGGTGGCCAGCAGCCGGCCGTCGCGCCGCACCTGCATGGTGTGCGCCGCCGCGTCGACCAGGGAGGTCTGGCTGCGCCCGATGGTGAAGGAGAACGTCTTGGACTGGAGCCCGTAGACCCCCTTGGCGGCCTCCACGTCCCGCAGGGCGAGGTCGACGGTGACCTTGGTGCCGGGCTTCCAGTACTTCTCCGGGCGGAAGTCGAGCCGGTTCTTGCCGAACCAGTGCGGGCGGACCTCCACCGCGGGCCGCGCGGTGATCCGCACCGCGCGTTCGACGGCGGCCTTGTTCACGATGTCCGTGCTGAAGGCCAGGGAGACGATCTCCCCGGTGCCGACGAGGGAGCGGTTCTCCGGGGTGGCGTAGGCGATGAACCTCTTGTCGGGGACGTAAGTGGTGAAGGAGGCGTGCCGGGCCGAGCGGCGCCCGGCGGAGTCCAGCGCCACCGCGTCCACGGTGTACCTGGCGGCGAGCGCCAGCCGGTCGTCGTCCGGCCGCCAGGTCAGCCCGTCGGCGCTGAGGTGTCCGGGCACCGGGGTGGCCTGCGCGTCCTGTTCCCTGACGACCTTCACCTTCTCCAGGCGGCCGTCGGGCACACTCACCCGCAGCCGCCGGCTCTGCGGGATCGCCCTGCTGCCGTCGTCCGGGGCGATCCGGATGGTGTCCTCGGGTGCCGAAGTCCCGCCGGGTCTGCCGCCCAGGCCCAGCGGGCCCGAGCCGCCCGCGGAGCATCCGGCCAGCAGTCCGGCCCATGTCAGTACGGCCGCCAGTGCGGCCCCCGCGCGCCGTGCGCGCCCATGTACGTGCCTCACGCGCTGCTCAACGACCGGGCATGCTCCGGGGAAACGTGAGTGCGAGCCATGCGGTGGGCAGAACTGTGGGAAGGACGACACGTCAGGGAGCCGACCGCCGCGCCCGCACCGGAGCCGGGGGGCGCGGCCGCACCGGGCGGCCGGGTTCGCCGGCGGCCCGGAGCGCCGGGCCGCGCCGGGTCCGTCCGGGTGCCTTCGGGCCTGCCCGGCGGCCCGGCGCGCGGGGCTGCGCCGCTCCCGGCCGAGCCACTGGAAGAGGGGCCGACAGGTGACGAGCGCAGCCGAGCAGCGGGCACCGGCCGGAGGGCGGGCCGTGGTGCCCTCGACGAACGGCGCCCGGCGCGCCCCGGTGCCCGCCCCGCCGGTGCGGCCGGGGTCGCCGACCCCGCTGGGGGCCCGGTTCCGGGTCGGTCCGGACGGGGTGGCGGGCACCAACTTCGCGCTGTGGGCGGGCGGGGCGCAGGCGGTTCGGCTGTGCCTGTTCGACGCGGACGGCCGGGAGACACGGGTGCCGCTGACCGAGCTGACGCACGAGATCTGGCACGGCTTCGTGCCGGGCGTGCTGCCCGGACAGCGGTACGGCTACCGGGTGGACGGCCGCTGGGACCCGTGGACCGGCGCCCGCTGGAACCCCGCCAAGCTGCTCCTCGATCCGTACGCCCGCGCGGTGGACGGCGAGTTCACCCTGCCGGCCGAGGTGTACGGCCATGTGCGCGACTGGCCGGAGCAGCACGCCGCCGACACGGTGCGCGACGACCGGGACTCGGCGCCGTACGTCCCCAAGGGTGTCGTCGTCCACGATGACGACGACTGGTCCGACGACCGCCGCCCCAAGACGCCCTGGGCGGACTCGGTCATCTACGAGCTGCACGTCCGCGGCTTCACCAAGCTGCACCCCGGCATCCCCGGACACCTGCGCGGCACCTACGCGGGGCTCGCCCACCCGGCCGCGATCGAGCACCTGGTGACGCTGGGCGTCACGGCCGTGGAGCTGCTGCCGGTCCACCAGTTCGCGCACGAGGACCACCTGCTGCGCCGGGGCCTCGCCAACTACTGGGGCTACAACTCGGTCGGCTACTTCGCCCCGCACGCCGGCTACGCCGCCTCCGGTACGGCGGGAGCGCAGGTCGGCGAGTTCAAGCGGATGGTGCGCGCGCTGCACGCGGCCGGCATCGAGGTCATCCTCGACGTGGTCTACAACCACACCGCGGAGGCCGGGGAGCTGGGACCGACGCTGTCCCTGAAGGGCATCGACAACCGCGCCTACTACCGGCTCCAGGACGACGCCCGCCGCTACGCCGACTACACCGGCTGCGGCAACACGCTGCACGTGGTCCGGCCCCAGGTGCTGCGGCTGATCACCGACTCGCTGCGCTACTGGGTGACCGAGATGGGCGTGGACGGCTTCCGCTTCGACCTGGCGGCGGCGCTCGCCCGCTCGATGCACGACGTGGACATGCTCTCCCCCTTCCTCGCGGTGATCGCCCAGGACCCGGTGCTGCGCCGGGTCAAACTCATCGCCGAGCCCTGGGACATCGGCTCGGGCGGCTACCAGGTGGGCGCCTTCCCGCCGCTGTGGGCCGAGTGGAACGACCGGTACCGGGACGCCGTGCGCGACTTCTGGCGGCACGCGCTGCCCGACGTGCGCGAGATGGGCTACCGGCTCTCCGGCTCCAGCGACCTGTACGCCTGGGGCGGGCGCCGCCCGTACGCCTCCGTCAACTTCGTCACCGCGCACGACGGATTCACGCTGCGCGACCTGGTGTCGTACGAACGCAAGCACAACGAGGCCAACGGCGAGGAGAACCGGGACGGCACCGACGACAACCGGTCCTGGAACTGCGGCGCGGAGGGCGAGACGGCGGAGGAGCGGGTCCGCGCCCTGCGCCGCCGCCAGCTGCGCAATCTGCTGACCACGCTGCTGCTGTCCACCGGCGTGCCCATGCTGGTGGCAGGCGACGAGCTGGGGCGCACCCAGGGCGGCAACAACAACGCGTACTGCCAGGACAACCCGACGAGCTGGCTCGACTGGTCGCTGCTGGAGGAGCCGGGCTGGCGGGCCCTGTTCACCCTCACCTCCCGGCTGATCGCGCTGCGCCACCGGCATCCGGTGCTGCGCCGCCGCGCCTTCTTCTCCGGGCGGGCGCAGACCGCGGACGGGCTGCGGGACCTGGCCTGGTTCACGGCGCGGGGCGCGGAGATGGCCGAGGCCGACTGGTACGCGCCCGCGGCCACGCTCGGCATGTATCTGTCCGGGCGGGACATTCCCGGCCGCGACGAGCGGGGCGCGCAGGTGGTGGACGACAGCTTCCTCGCCGTGCTGCACGCGGGCGAGACCCCGACCGGCTTCGTGCTGCCGGGTCCGCCGTGGGCCGAGCGGTACGAGGTGGTGGTGGACACCTCCCGCGAGGACCAGTCGGCGGCGCCCGGCACCGTGCACCCGGCGGGCACGGAACTCACGGTGCCGGGGCGGGCGGTGCTGCTGCTGCGGGTCGTCTGAGCCCGCGCGCGGGCTGTGTGTGACGTGGATCACGCACCTCCGGTGCAGCGCGCGCGGGGGGCCAGGGCCTTTATCCCTGGTGAGAAGCGCCGGCGAGAAACGAGGACCCGTGGGAATGGAGCAGGCTCGGGCCGGTGAGTACGACGCGTTCGTGGCGGCCCGCTGGTCGGTCCTGTGCCATCTGGCCCGTCTGCTCACCGGGGGCGATCGGCATCGGGCCGAGGACCTGTTGCAGGAGTCCCTGGTCAAGTTGTGGTTCGCCTGGCCGCGGGTGGCCGACGAGGCGCCGGAGGCGTATGTGCGCACCGTGCTGGCGCGGGCGGCGGCCCGTTCGGCGCGGCGGCGCTGGTGGGGCGAGCGCCCGGTGGAGCAGCTGCCCGAGGTGGCGGCGACCGGCGACCTGTCGGCGACCGTGGCCGAGCGCTCCCGGCTGGAGACGGCGCTCGCGCAGCTGACGCCGCGGCAGCGGGCCGCCGTGGTGCTGCGCTACTACCAGGACATGCCCGACCGGCAGGTCGCCGAGACGCTCGGCTGCCCGGTCGGCACCGCACGCTCCCATGCCGCGCGCGGGGTGGCCCGGCTGCGGCAGCTGCTGTCGGACGTCATCGAGCCGGTGGGGTGAGTGATGAAGCTCGGTAATCACATGGACGGGACCGGCGAGGCCGAGGGGGCCGGCGGGACCGGTGGGGCAGGCGGCCCCGACGGCTTCGAGCAGCGGCTGGCGCGACTGATGCACGGGACGCTGGAGCACGCGCCGTTCGAGGCGCGGCACCGGGAGCGGCTGCGCGCCCGTGTGCGTACCCGGCGCCGGGTGCGGGCCGTGTACCGGGCCGCCGGTTCCGCGGCGGTGGTCGCGGGGCTCGGCCTCGGGCTGTTCCTGTGGCCGCACGGGCCCGCCGAGGTGCGGCCCGGCGGGCCGGTGCCCCGGCCCGCGACCAGCCCGGCGCCCTCGCCGTCGGCCGCGCCGAGCACGACCCCGACCGCCCCGCCCCCGTCGGCCCCGGACCCGTCGTCGAGCTCGACGAGTCCGGTACCGCCCGGCGCTCCCGGTTCGGCGCCGACCACGTCGTACCCGCCGCCGCCTCCCACCACGACCACCGCTACCACCGCTACCACCGCTACCACCACCAGGTGACACCGGACGGGGATTTCCTTTGATCAGCATCCGACCGGTCCGGTACTCCGGGCCGGCCCAGACCCCGGCGCCCCGCCGCGCCCCGCTGCCCACCCACCACGACGAGCCCGTGCTGGACCTGGTCGTCCCGGTGTTCAACGAGGAGAAGGACCTGGAGCCGAATGTCCGGCGGCTGCACGCGCATCTGCGCGACACCTTCCCCTACCCCTTCCGGATCACGATCGCCGACAACGCGAGCACCGACGGCACCGAACGCATCGCGGCCCGGCTCGCCCTGGAGATCGCCGAGGTGACCTCGCTCCGGCTGCCGGTGAAGGGCCGCGGCCGGGCGCTGCGGGCGGCCTGGTCGGGTTCGCGGGCGCCGGTGCTGGCCTATCTGGACGTCGACCTGTCCACGGGGCTCGCGGCGCTGCTGCCGCTCGTCGCGCCGCTCATCTCCGGCCACTCCGACCTGGCCATAGGGACCCGGCTGGCGTCCGGCGCGCAGGTGGTGCGCGGGCCCAAGCGCGAGGTGATCTCGCGCTGTTACAACGTGCTGCTGCACTGGACGCTCGCCGTCGGCTTCTCGGACGCGCAGTGCGGGTTCAAGGCGGTGCGCCGCGAGGCCGCCGAGCGGCTGCTGCCGCTGGTGCGGGACGAGGAGTGGTTCTTCGACACCGAGCTGCTGGTGCTCGCCGAGCGGGCCGGGCTCAGGATCCACGAAGTGCCGGTGGACTGGGTGGACGACCCGGACAGCAGCGTCGACATCCTGGCCACCGCGCTGGCCGACCTGCGCGGGATCGCCCGGATGCGGCGCACCCTGGCCGCCTCGGGTCCGCGCGCCCGCCGTCCCCGCCCGGCCGCGTGACCGCGACCCTGCCGCGGCCCCTCGCCCCGGCCCTCGCGCCCGGCTCCCGGCTGCGCGCCGCCACCCGCCGACACGGTCCCGTCCTCGCCGTGTTCGGCGCGCTGAAGCTGGCCGGGTTCCTCTCCTTCATGTATTTGCTGTCCGCCGCCGGTGACTACCGGGGCAAGGACCCCCGCTTCGGCGGCGGGGCGCACGCCTGGGACGTGCTGGCCACCTGGGACGGCTGGTGGTACCAGCAGATCGCGCTGCACGGTTACGACCCGAAGCTCGTCCCCGTGCCGGGCGCCACCGGGATGATCACGCTGGAGGGCAACTCGGCGGCGTTCTTCCCGCTGTACCCGGCGCTGATCCGGATGGCCTCCGCGGTGACCGGCCTCGGCCCGTACGGCGCCGGGCTGCTGGTGTCGATCCTCGCGTCGTTCGCGGCCGCGCTCGGCGTCCACGCGGTGGCGGAACGCTTCGGCGGGCGCCGCGCGGGGCTGGCCGCGGCCGGGCTGTGGGCGGTGTGGCCGGGCTCGGGCGTGGAGTGGGCGGTCTACTCGGACTCCCTCTACGTGGCCCTGGCCGTCTGGGCCTGCTACGCCGTGCTGACCCGCCGCTGGCTCGCCGCCGGGGTGCTCACCTTCGCGGCCGGCCTCAACCGGCCCACGGCCGGGGCCCTGATCGCCGCGCTCGCGGTGGCCGCGCTGCTGGCGGTGCGCCGGGGCGAGGACGGGGTGCTGCGCCCGCTGACCGCGCTGGCGCTGGCCCCGCTCGGGCTGCTCGGCTACCTGCTCTGGGTCGGCGACCGGATGGGCGACCTCGGCGGCTACTTCAAGCTCCAGTCGGGGGCGTGGGCGCACCGCTTCGACTACGGCAGCCAGACCCTGGACGTGCTGCGCTCGGTACCGGTGGGCCGGTTCGGCGACTACCTGTTCGCCTACCCCTACGCGGACATGATCGGCGTCGGCGTGGTGCTGCTCGCCCTCACGCTGCTCCCGCTGCTGATCCGGCTGCGCCCGCCGGCGGTGCTGGTCGTGTACACCGTCCTCACCCTGGCCCTGGTCCTCGGCAGCCAGCAGATCTTCGCCAACGTCTCGCGCTACCTGCTCCCCTGCTTCCCCCTCTTCCTGCCGCTCGCCGCCGCGCTGCGCCGGCTGTCGCTGCCGATGCTGTGCACCGTGCTCACCTTCGCGGCCCTGGCCTCGGGTTCGTACGCGGGGTACGCGCTGTTCGAGCTGGGGGTGCCGTAGCCCAGAGCACCTCGCCGTCCGTGCTCCGGTCCGTCGGCCGCAGGCCGAGGGCCCGTGCGATGCCCTTGGACGCCTCGTGTCCGGGGTGGATGTGCGCGGTCAGCCGGTCCACCCCGCGGGCGCGCAGCCACGCGGCCATGGCGAGCGCGCCCTCCCTTCCGTAGCCCTCGCCCTGGTGGCCGACGCCGATCACCCAGGCGAGTTCGGCCTCCGTGTGGTCCCCGTCCGACGCCTGGAGGGTGGCCTGCACGGTGCCGACGAGCCGCCCGTCCGCGCGCCTGCGCAGCATCCAGTTCAGCCAGCCCTGCGAGCCGTCCGGGGAGTGCCCGGCCGACTGGCGCCGGTACCGGGCCTCCAGTTCGGCCAGGGTGGCGGGTGCGCCGCCGGTCCAGGTGTGCAGTCGTACGTCGTCGAAGACGCGCACCGCCTCCGCCGCGTGCGCGACCCGCAGGGGTTCGAGGCGCAGGCGGGGCGTGTCGAGGGGGGTGGCGGTCGGCCGGATCACGAGTCTCCCGTTCAGGCCAGGCTGTCCTGCCACGCCTGGTGCAGGTCGGCGAACCGGCCGGTGCCCGCGACGAGTTCGGCGGGTGAGCCGTCCTCGATGACGCGGCCGTCGGCCATCACCAGGACCCGGTCGGCGATCTCCACGGTGGACAGGCGGTGGGCGATGACCACGGCGGTACGGCCGCGCAGGACGGTGGACATGGCGCGCTGGACGGCCCGTTCGCCGGGGATGTCCAGGGAGCTGGTGGCCTCGTCCAGGATGAGAACGGCCGGATCGGCGAGCAACGCACGCGCGAAGGCGACGAGTTGGCGCTGCCCTGCGGAGATTCGGCCACCGCGCTTGCGCACATCGGTGTCGTAGCCGTCGGGCAGCGCGCTGATGAACTCGTGGGCGCCGATCACCTTCGCGGCCCGCTCGATCTCCGCCCTGGAGGCGTCCGGGCGGCCGATCGCGATGTTGTCCGCGACGGTCCCGGAGAACAGGAACGCCTCCTGGGTCACCATCACCACCCCGCGCCGCAGCTCGGCCGTGGGCAGGTCGCGCAGGTCCACCCCGTCGAGCAGCACCCGGCCCCGCGTGGGGTCGTAGAAGCGGGCGAGCAGCTTGGCGAGCGTGGACTTGCCGGCGCCGGTGGAGCCGACCACGGCCACCGTCTGCCCGGCCGGCAGGGTCAGGTCGAAGCGGGGCAGCACCTCGCCGCCGGTGCGATAGGCGAACGCGACCCCCTCGAACCGCACCTCGCGGCCGGGGAACCCACCGCGGGCAGGCGGCAGTTCGGCCGGGACGGCCGGCTCCGGCACGGACGGCGTCCGGGCGAGCAGGCCCGCGATCTTCTCCAGGGAGGCGGCGGCCGACTGGTAGGAGTTCAGGAACATCCCGAGCCGGTCGATCGGGTCGTACAGGCGGCGCAGGTAGAGCACCGCCGCCGCCAGCACACCCAGTTCCAGCGAGCCGGACGCCACCCGGTAGGCGCCCCAGAGCACCATGCCCGCGACCGCCGTGTTGGCGACCAGCCGGGAACCCACCACATAGCGGGCCATCTCCAGCATGGAGTCCCCGTTGGTCCGCTCGTGGGCGCGGTTCAGCTCGGCGAACGCGGCGTCGTTGGCCGCCTCCCGGCGGAAGGCGCGCACCGGGCGGATGCCGTTCATGGTCTCCACGAACTTCACGATCACCGCCGCGATCGCCGTGGACCGGGCCCGGAACACCCGTCCCGCGCGCCGCTGGTAGAGCCGGACCAGGAAGTACAGCGGGACGAAGGACGCCACCGCGACCGCGCCGAGCCCGAGGTCCAGCCAGAGCAGCATGGCCGAGATGTAGACGAAGGACAGGACGACCGTCACCAGCTCCTGGAGCCCGTCCTCCATCAGCTCCCGCAGCGACTCGACGTCGGTGGTGGAGCGGGAGATCAGCCGCCCGGAGGTGTACCGCTCGTGGAAGTCGATGCTGAGCGCCTGCGCGTGCCGGAAGATCCGCCCGCGCAGGTCGAGCAGGACGTCCTGGCTGACCCGCGCGGACTGCCGTACGAACGCGACCTGGAGGCCGCCGGAGAGCAGCGAGCACAGCAGATAGCCGGCGCCCACCGCGATCAGCGGACCGTACCGGTGGTCCCGGAACGCGGGTACGGCGCGGTCGATGGCGTACGCCACCAGCAGCGGGCCCACCTGCACGGCCGCCTGCTGGAGCAGCACCAGGGCGGCGGTCAGGGCGGCGCGGGCCCTCATCGGCGCGAGCAGCGAGCGCAGCAGGGCGGCGGTGGCGCCGGGCGGGGAGGGCAGCACGTCCCGGTCGAAGGGGTTCTCTGGGCTGGTGGCGGTCAACGGGGTTCCTCCTCGCCGGACATGAGGTGCGCGTATTCGGCGTTGCCGCGCAGCAGCTCCTGGTGGGTGCCCACGGCCGTGATCCGGCCGCCGGAGAGCAGCGCCACCCGGTCGGCGAGCAGCACGGTCGAGGGGCGGTGCGCGACGATCAGCGCGGTGGTGTCCGCGAGCACCCGGCGCAGCGCGGCCTCCACGGCGGCCTCGGTGTGCACGTCCAGCGCGGACAGCGGGTCGTCGAGGACCAGGAACTCGGGGCGGCCGACGACGGCCCGTGCCAGCGCGAGCCGTTGCCGCTGGCCGCCGGAGAGGCTGAGGCCCTGCTCGCCGACGCGGGTGTCGGTGCCCTGGGGCAGCGCGTGCGCGAACTCGGCCTGGGCGATGGCGAGGGCGCGGTCGAGCCCGTCCCTGCCGGTGCCGTCCGGGGCGCCCATGAGGACGTTCTCGCCGACGGTGGCGGAGAAGAGGGTGGGTTCTTCGAAGGCCACGGCGACCTTCTCGCGCAGCTCCTGGCGGGGCATGGCGGTGATGTCGACGCCGTCGAGGGTGATACGGCCCGAGGTCACCTCGTGGAGGCGGGGGACGAGGGCGGTGAGCGTGGTCTTGCCGCTGCCGGTGGCGCCGACGAGGGCCATGGACTCGCCGCGGCGGATGTGCAGGTCGATGTGGTGAAGGAGGGGCGGGGAGCCGGGGGGCGCGTCGGGGTAGCGGAACCGGACGCCCTCGAACCGGAGCCCGGCCTCCCGGACGGCGACCGGGGCGGCCGCCGGGAGCCGGGGGCGGGACCCGGCCGGGGCGGACGCCGGAGGCCGGGTGCCGGAGTCGGCCGGCTCCGGCTCGTGTACGGCGCCTCCGGACGGCTCGGGTTCCGGTTGCCGTACGCCGCCTTCGGCTGGTCCCCCCTCCGGTGCCTCGTCCATCGCCTCGAAGTACCGCTCCGTGGCGGTGGCCGCCTCCTGGCTCATCGCCAGCAGGAACCCGGTCGACTCCACGGGCCAGCGCAGCGCGAGGGCCGTACTGAGGAAGGCCACCAGCGTCCCCGCCGACAGGTCCCCGTCCGCGACCTGGACCGCGCCCAGCACCAGCGCCGCCCCGATCGCCACCTCCGGCAGGGTGACGATGACGCCCCAGATCACCGCCAGCAGCCGCGCCTTGTGCAGCTCGGTCCCCCGCAGTTCGGCGGAGAGGGCGGCGAACGCCCGCGCCTGGCTGCGGTGCCGGCCGAACCCCTTGATGACGCGGATGCCGAGCACACTCTCCTCGACCAGCGTGGTCAGGTCCCCCACCTGGTCCTGGGCCCGCCGCGCCGCCCGCGCGTACCGCCCCTCGAAGACCACGCACGTCCACAGCACCGGCACCGCGGGCACCAGCACGACCAGCCCGAGCAGCCAGTCCTGGGCCAGCATGATGACCACGCCGACCAGGATCGTGACGCCGTTGACCAGCAGGAACGTCAGCGGGAAGGCGAGGAACATGCGCACCAGCATCAGATCGGTGGTGCCCCGCGACAGCAACTGGCCGGAGGCCCACCGGTCGTGGAAGGCGACGGGCAGCCGCTGGAGATGCCGGTACAGATCGGCCCGCATCCGCGCCTCGACCTGCGACAGCGGACGGGCCACGAGCCAGCGCCGGATGCCGAACAGCACCGCCTCGGCGATCCCGAGCAGCAGCAGGTACAGCGCACCGAGCCAGACCCCGGCCGGGTCCCGGTCGGCGACGGGGCCGTCCACCATCCACTTGAGGACGAGCGGGATCACCAGGCCCGTGCAGGAGGCGACGATCGCGACGAGGGCCGCGGTGAGCAGCCGCGCCCGCACCGGCCGCACATACGGCCACAGCCGCAGCAGGCTGCGCGCGGCGGATCTGTCCTCGGGGGTTTCACGTGTCGTGGGCATCGCGAACGAGCGTACGGAGCGGCACCCGGATCGCCCACCGAGTTTTGACCGGGCCCCGCTCCGCCGCTGGTCCTACGCCCCCCCGGCGCCCGTCGGGTCGTAGCCCCGCATCAACCGATCGGCTGATGCGGGGTCGGGCGGGCCGGCCGATGTGCCGGGCCCCCGCCGGACGGGATTCTCGGTGCATGCCATCCGTCATCGAAGTCACCGATCTGCGCAAGTCGTACGGCGGCCGGACCGTCGTGGACGGCGTCTCCTTCGCCGTCGAGGAGGGCGAGATCTTCGGGATCCTCGGCCCGAACGGCGCCGGCAAGACCACCACCGTCGAGTGCGTCGAGGGCCTGCGGGTCCCCGACGGCGGCCGGGTCCGGGTCGCCGGGCTCGATCCGGTCGCCGATCACGCCAAGGTCGCCGGGATCCTCGGCGCCCAGCTGCAGCAGAGCGAGATCCAGGCCAAGTTGACCGTGCGGGAGGCACTGGAGCTGTATGCCGCCTACTATCCGCGGCCCGCCGACTGGCGGCTGCTGGCCGAGCGGCTGGGGCTCACCGACAAGCTCGGCACGCGGTTCGGGAAGCTGTCCGGCGGGCAGCAGCAGCGGCTGTTCATCGCGCTGGCGCTGATCGGCGGCCCCCGGATCGTGGTCCTGGACGAACTGACCACCGGCCTGGACCCGCGGGCGCGGCGGGACACCTGGCAGCTGATCGAGGACGTCCGCGCGAGCGGGGTCACCGTGCTGCTCGTCACCCATTTCATGGAGGAGGCGCAGCGGCTGTGCGACCGGGTCGCGGTGATCGACAAGGGGCGGGTGGCCGCCCTGGACACCCCGGCCGGGCTGATCCACCGCTCGGCGGGCGCGACCGTCATCAGCTTCACCCCGTCGGCGCCGCTGGACGAGCGTGAGCTGGCCGCGCTTCCCGCGCTCGCCTCCATCGGGCACCACAACGGCCGGCTCACCCTGTCCGGCACCGACGCGACCGTCGACGCGGTCCTCACCCTGCTCGCCCGGCACCGCGTCACCGCCCATCAGCTCCGCGTCGTGGACGCCACCCTGGACGACGCGTTCCTCGACCTGACCAAGGAGGCCACGGCATGAACACCGCCGTCCTGCGGACCGAGTTCCGGCTCTTTCGGCGCGAACCGGCCGCCGTCTTCTGGATGTTCCTGTTCCCGACGCTGCTGCTGGCGATCCTCGGCTCGATCCCCGCGTTCCGGAAGGCCGACGCCTCGATGGGCGGGCTGCGGCCCATCGACGCCTATGTGCCGGTGGCCGTGCTGATCGCGCTGCTGCTGTGCGGGGCGCAGTCGCTGCCGCAGGTGCTCACCGGCTACCGGGAGCGGGGCATCCTGCGCCGGATGTCGGCCACCCCGGTGCGGCCGGTGGCGCTGCTGACCGCGCAGATGACGGTGCAGGGCGGGGTGGCGCTGGCCTCGGCGCTGCTCGCGCTGCTGACCGGCCGGCTGGTGTTCGGCGTACGACTGCCCGCGCAGCCGGGCGGCTATCTGCTGGCGCTGCTGCTCACGGCGGCGGCCTCACTCGCCCTCGGTTCCCTGCTGTCGGCGCTGTCCCGCACCACGAAGATCGCGGGGGCGGTCGGATCGGCGGTGTTCTTCCCGATGATGTTCTGCGCGGGGGTGTGGCTGCCGGTGCAGAACATGCCGCACACGCTGGCCCGGATCGTGGGTTGCACCCCCTTCGGGGCGGCGGCCGAGGCCCTGAACCAGGCGGCCGCGGGCCACTGGCCCGGCTGGGCGCACCTGGGCGTGCTCACGCTGTGGGCGGTGCTGCTCACGGCGGGCGCGGCGCGCTGGTTCCGCTGGGAGTGAGTACGGCCGTGCCGGACACTGGCGGCATGACGTACGCGACCGGACCGAAGCGCAGGGCCTCCTTCGACCGCTGGGGACCCTACGCGCTGCTCGCCGTCGGCCTGGTGACGGCGGGCGCCTCGGCCCGTGCGATCGGGATGTCGCGGGGCGGGATGACGGCGGCCGGTGCCCTGGTGGTGGCCGCGCTGCTGCTCCAGCTCTCGTGGCGGCGGGTGACACCGGACACACCGGGGCCGAACCGCGGCACCGCTTGCCTGTACTTCGTGCGCTGGGCGCTGGCCTTCGCGCTGACCTGGCTCAACCCGTTCTTCGGGATCTACGCGGCCGTCGGCTACTACAGCTCCAGCCTGCATCTCTCGCGGCGGCTGATGCCGCTCGGGCTGCTCATGACCGCGGTGACCATGGCCGGCAGCGAGATCGGCGGGATGCCGCCGCACGGGCCGCTGATGTGGCTGATCTTCGCGGCGGTGTTCTGCACCAACCTCGGGCTGGTCGGGCTGTTCTTCCGGTTCGCCGACCAGGAGCAGCGGCGCATCGAGGCGCAGGCGGACACCATCGACGAGCTGGAGCGCACCAACGCGGCGTTGCAGCAGGCGCTGGACGAGAACGCGGCCCTGCACGCCCAGTTGCTGGTGCAGGCGCGGGAGGCGGGCGTCGCCGACGAGCGGCGCAGGCTCGCCGCGGAGATCCACGACACGATCGCGCAGGGCCTGGCCGGGATCATCGCCCAGCTCCAGGTGGTGGCGGGCGCGACCGACCTGGCGACCGCCCGCACCCATCTGGAGCGCGCCTCCTCGCTCGCCCGGCACAGCCTCGGCGAGGCCCGCCGCTCGGTGCACAACCTCGCCCCCGTCGAACTGGCCGCCGCGGGGCTGCCGGAGGCGCTGAAGAAGACCGTCGCCGACTGGGGCGAGCGCACCGGGGTGCGGGCCCAGTTCGCCGTCGCCGGCACCGCCGAGACGCTGCACGAGGAGATCTCGGCGACGCTGCTGCGGATCGCCCAGGAGGCGCTGTCCAACGCGGCCCGGCACGCCCGCGCGAGCCGTCTCGGCGTCACGCTGACGTTCCTCGGGGACGAGGTGATCCTGGACATCCGCGACGACGGCACCGGCTTCGACCCGGCCGCCGTCCCCGCCCGCACCCGCGCCGGGGGCTTCGGCCTGGCCGGGATGCGGGCGCGCGCCGAGCGGATCGCGGGCTCCCTCGCGGTGGAGTCGGAACCGGGGCAGGGCACCGCGGTGTCGGCTCGCGTACCGTTGGTGCGCGATGACCACTGAGCCCCTCATCACGCTGCTGATCGTCGACGACCACCCGGTCGTCCGGGACGGTCTGCGCGGCATGTTCGAGTCGGCGCCCGGCTTCCGGGTGCTCGGCGAGGCCGCGAGCGGTCCGGAGGCGGTGGCGCGGGCGGCCGAGCTGGACCCCGACGTGATCCTGATGGACCTGCGCATGCCCGGCGGCTCGGGCGTCGCCGCGATCCGCGAGCTGACCCGGCGCGGCGCCCGCGCCAGGGTGCTGGTGCTCACCACGTACGACACCGACTCCGACACCCTCCCGGCGATCGAGGCGGGCGCCACCGGCTACCTGCTCAAGGACGCCCCGCGCGACGAGCTGTTCACCGGCGTGCGCGCCGCCGCCGAGGGCCGCACCGTCCTCTCCCCGGCCGTCGCCTCCCGCCTGGTTAGGGCCGTGCGCTCCCCCGCCCCCGGCAACGAGCCCCTCTCGGCCCGTGAACGCGAGGTCCTCGCCCTGGTCGCCAAGGGCACCTCCAACCGCGAGATCGCTCGCGAACTCTTCATCAGCGAGGCCACGGTCAAGACCCACCTCACGCACCTGTACACCAAGTTGGGCGCCAAGGACCGGGCGGCCGCGGTGGCGGCGGCCTACGACCGGGGGATCCTGGGCTGACTCCCGTGCCGTCCTGGCCGGATGGCTGAATCGGCCAATACAGCGGTGGGTTCGGGTGGTGGGAATCAAGCCACGTACGGCGTGCCGGTACGGGGCGTCCGGAATACGGCGTTCCCGTAAACCGCATCTCAACGGACCGAGAAATCAAGGCCGTTGAGGCGCGCCACCCCCTTGAGCGCCACTTGTTCACACCACTGCAATATTTCCCGGTCGATCAGTTTTCAGCCAACATCACTTCAGGGTCCTGACATGTACGCGCCCTTGATGTCACTCTCTCTCCACGCCGCAAGCAGCACAGCAGCTTCACAGCGAAATACCCGGCCAGTAACCCCACGCTGACCGGCCCTCCCCCACGAAGAAGGAGCTTGCGTGAGCCCCCTCTACGCGCGTCACAAGCGCACCAGCCTGGCCATCGCCACCGCCGTCGCCGCCGGAGCTCTCGTCTCCGCCTCCCTGGCCACCAGCGCCTCGGCCGCCCAGACCCCGGCCGCCGCCAAGCCGCTGGCCGCCGCGCCCGCCGCGCTCTCCACCGCCGCCCACACCTCGCTGATCAAGCAGGCGCAGGCCGACGCGCCCGAGACGGCTCAGCGGATAGGCCTCGGCGCCAAGGAGAAGCTGGTCGTCAAGGACGTCGTCAAGGACGTCGACGGCACGGTCCACACCCGCTACGAGCGCACCTACGCGGGCCTGCCGGTCCTCGGCGGCGACCTGGTCGTGCACACCGCCAAGTCCGGCAAGACCGAGGGCGTCACCAAGGCGACCAAGGCCGCCATCAAGGTCGCCTCGCTCACGCCGAAGCTCACCCCGGCCAAGGCCGAGAAGCAGGCCGTGTCCGCCGCCAAGGCCCTCGGCTCGGCCAAGTCCACCGCGGACGGCGCCCGCAAGGTGATCTGGGCCGGCTCCGGCACCCCCGTCCTCGCCTACGAGACGATCGTCGGCGGCCTCCAGGACGACGGCACCCCGAACCAGCTGCACGTCATCACCGACGCCGCCACCGGCAAGAAGCTGTTCGAGTACCAGGGCATCGAGAACGCGACCGGCACCGGCAAGACCCTTTACTCGGGCTCCGTGAGCCTGAGCACCACCCAGTCCGGGTCGTCGTACCAGCTCACCGACGCCACCCGCGGCGGCCACAGCACCTACAACCTGGCGCACAAGACGTCCGGCAAGGGCACGCTGTTCACCGACGCGGACAACGTCTGGGGCACCGGCACGGCCTCCAGCTCCACGACGGACCAGACGGCCGCCGCGGACGCCGCCTACGGCGCGCAGGAGACCTGGGACTTCTACAAGAGCACGTTCGGGCGCAGCGGCATCAAGAACAACGGTGTCGGCGCGTACTCCCGCGTGCACTACGGCAGCTCGTACGTGAACGCGTTCTGGGACGACAGCTGCTTCTGCATGACGTACGGCGACGGCGAGGGCAACAACCACCCGCTCACCGCGCTGGACGTGGCCGGCCACGAGATGAGCCACGGTGTCACCTCCAACACCGCGGGCCTGAACTACAGCGGCGAGTCCGGCGGTCTGAACGAGGCCACCTCGGACATCTTCGGCACCGGTGTGGAGTTCTTCGCGAACAACGCGTCCGACAAGGGCGACTACCTCATCGGCGAGAAGATCGACATCAACGGCGACGGCACCCCGCTGCGCTACATGGACAAGCCCAGCAAGGACGGCGGCTCGGCGGACTACTGGTCCTCCTCCGTCGGCAACCTGGACGTCCACTACTCGTCCGGCGTCGCCAACCACTTCTTCTACCTGCTGTCCGAGGGCAGCGGCGCGAAGACGATCAACGGGGTGTCGTACAACTCCCCGACGTACAACGGCTCCGCGGTCACCGGCATCGGCCGGGACAAGGCGCTGCAGATCTGGTACAAGGCGCTGACGACGTACTTCACGTCGACCACCAACTACAAGTCGGCCCGCGCGGGCACGCTGTCCGCGGCGTCCGCCCTGTACGGCTCCTCCAGCGCCGAGTACAAGGCGGTGGCGGCGGCCTGGTCGGCGGTCAACGTCAACTGACCCCCGTGCGGCGGTGACGAGGGCAGGGTTGTGAAGAGGGCGGCACCCGGAGCGGATCTCCTCCGGGTGCCGCCCTACTCTTGGGCCCCATGTCCTCGGCACCCTTCACGTACGAACCGGTCGGAGCGACCCGCGACGACCTGACCTTCTGCCCGCCCGGCTTCCGCCCGATGCTGGTGCGCGCCCGCCTCGGCGAGGGCGAGGAGGTCTTCAGCCGGGCCGCCGAGGCGGTCCTCACCTGGGAGATGCACCGCGCGCTCGGCGTGGGCATAGACGCCACCGCCGACCGCGCGGCCCCCGGCGTGGACGTCACGGTCACGCTGGCCGGCCTGGTCAGGGCGCCCTGCCGGATCATATGGACCGCGGAGGAACCCCGCCGCGCGGGCTGGGCCTACGGCACCCTGGAGAGCCACCCCGAATGCGGCGAGGAGGCCTTCCTGGTCGACCGCACCGGCGACGGCACGGTCTGGCTCACCGTCGCCGCCTTCAGCAAACCGGCCAAGTGGTACGCCAAGGCCGCCGGCCCGGCGACCCGCGGCTTCCAGCACGCCTACGCCCGCCGCTGCGGAGCGGTCCTGAGGAGGCTGTGCGCCGCGGTGGAACCCGGCTGACCGTCCCTCCCGCCGGGTCTCAGCGCAGCAGCACCCCCGCCCCCTCCCCCGTGTCCTCCGACGGCAGGGCGAGCACGCCCAGTTCGGCCGGGGAGGCGAGGAGGCGGTGGGCCGGGAGGATGCGGACCGTGCAGCCGTAGGGGCCGATGCGGTCGAGGGAGAGGTGGCCCTCGTAGAGGCGGCGGCCCTCCAGGTCGGGGGTGCCGACCGGCTTGAGGGGGACGACGGTGGCGTCGGTGATGCGGTCCCGGCCGTCGACCCGTCCGGAGACCGCCTGCACCTCGACGTCGTCCGGGGTCAGCGCGCCCAGCCCGACGCGCACCCGCAGCCCGATCGTCGTACCCAGTTCCGCCGTGGCGGCCGTCTCGGTCGTCTCCACGTGGTCGACGCTCACCGCGTGCCAGGCGTCCCGCACCCGCGCCTTCCACCCGGCCATCTCCCGCGCGGTGTCCGGGGTGAGCGCGCGGTGGGAGCGGGCGGCCGGGGCGTAGAGCCGTTCGACGTACTCGCGGACCATGCGGCCCGCCAGCACCTTGGGCCCGAGCAGGGTGAGGGTCTGGCGGACCATCTGGATCCAGCGGTCGGGCAGCCCGCCCCGGCCGCGCTCGTAGAAGCGCGGCGCGATCCGCTGCTCCAGCAGGTCGTACAGCGCCGCCGCCTCGATGTCGTCGCGCCGCTCGGCGTCCGTGCCGGCGCCGTCCGCGGTCGGGATGGCCCAGCCGAAGTCCGGCCGGAACCACTCGTCCCACCAGCCGTCACGCACCGAGAGGTTGAGGCAGCCGTTCAGCGCCGCCTTCATCCCGGAGGTGCCGCACGCCTCCAGCGGGCGCAGCGGGTTGTTCAGCCACACGTCGCAGCCGGGGTAGAGCTTCTGCGCCATCGCCATGCCGTAGTCGGGCAGGAAGACGATCCGGTGCCGCACCCGGACGTCGTCCGCGAACCGGACCAGCTCCTGCACCAGCCGCTTGCCGCTGTCGTCGGCCGGGTGCGCCTTGCCCGCCACCACGATCTGCACCGGCCGCTCGGGGTGCAGCAGCAGCTCCCGCAGCCGGTCCCGGTCGCGCAGCATCAGCGTCAGCCGCTTGTACGACGGCACGCGCCGCGCGAACCCGATGGTGAGGACGTCCGGGTCGAGCACCCCGTCGATCCAGCCCAACTCGGCGTCCACCGCGCCCCTTTGGCGCCAGGACGCACCGAGCCGCTCGCGCACCTCCAGCACCAGCTGTTCGCGCAGGGTGCGGCGCAGCTCCCAGATCTCCTGGTCCGGGATGTCCGCCACCGAGTCCCAGCGCTCGGAGCCGCCGACGGCGAGCGCGTCCTCCGCGCGCTGGGCGCCGATCTTCCGGGCACCGAGGCGCAGTACCTCCGGCGCCACCCAGGTGGGGGCGTGCACCCCGTTGGTCACGGAGGTGATCGGCACCTCCTCGGGGTCGAATCCCGGCCACAGCCCGGCGAACATCTCCCGGCTGACCTGTCCGTGCAGCAGCGAGACCCCGTTGGCGCGCTGGGCCAGCCTGAGCCCCATCACGGCCATGTTGAACAGGTTCGGCTCGCCGCCCGGATAGGTCTCCATGCCGAGCCCGAGGACACGGGACGTCTCGATGCCGGGCAGCTCGGCGTCCGGGCCGAAGTGCCGGGCGATCAGGTCGCGTTCGAAGCGGTCGATGCCGGCCGGGACCGGGGTGTGGGTGGTGAACACCGTGCCCGCGCGCACCGATTCGAGCGCGGCGCCGAAGTCCAGGCCCCGCGCGCTCAGTTCGGCGATCCGCTCCAGGCCGAGGAAGCCGGCGTGCCCCTCGTTGGTGTGGAAGACCTCCGGCTCGGGGTGCCCGGTGAGCCGGCAGTACGCGCGCACCGCCCGGACACCCCCTATGCCGAGCAGCATCTCCTGGAGCAGCCGGTGCTCGCTGCCGCCGCCGTAGAGCCGGTCGGTGACGGAGCGGGCGCCGGGGTCGTTCTCCTCCACGTCCGAGTCGAGCAGCAGCAGCGGCACCCGGCCGACCTGCGCCAGCCAGATCCGCGCGTTCAGGACCCGGCCGCCGGGCAGCGCGAGGCAGACGCGGACGGGCGCTCCGTCGGCCTCCGCCAACTGGGTGAGGGGCAGCTCGTTGGGGTCGAGCACCGGGTAGTGCTCCTGCTGCCAGCCGTCGCGGGAGAGGGTCTGCCGGAAATAGCCGTGCCGGTACAGCAGCCCGACCCCGACGAGGGGCACGCCGAGATCGCTGGCCGCCTTCAGATGGTCGCCCGCGAGGATGCCGAGCCCCCCGGAGTACTGCGGCAGGGCGGCCGTGATGCCGAACTCGGGGGAGAAATAGGCCACGGCACGGGGCAGTCCCTCGGGCTGCGCCTGGTACCAGCGGTCACCGGTCAGATAGTCGTCCAGATCATCGGCGACCGCGTTCAGACGGCGCCGGAACCGCCGGTCCCCGGCGAGTTCGGCGAGTCTCGCGGGCCGCACCCGGCCCAGCAGCCGCACCGGGTCGCACCCGGCGGCGGCCCATGCCTCCGGGTCGGCGGACTGGAACAGATCGCGCGTCTCCGCATGCCACGACCAGCGCAGATTGTGCGCCAGCTCGCTCAGCGGCCGGAGGGGTTCGGGGAGAACGGGACGGACGGTGAACCGACGGATCGCCTTCACATGCCACCTCGGCGGGCGCGTTTCGGGGTGAGACGCACGGCGCTGTGCGTCTCGTCGTCCCTTCGACGGTAGTGGTTACCGGGGCGTCGGTGGGGACGTACCGGCAAGGGTGTCGGGGCGTGGGGAGGCGGGGCCGGGGCATCCGTACAAGTGGGCCGGTCTGGTGGGTGGACATACGCGCGAGTAGTTAACAAAGTTCCGGATTGCCCACCCGAAGAGGATGGGAAGGCTCCACCGGTACCCACCCCACACGCACCCCCCAGCACCGCCCGCAGGACCCACCTCCCCTGGTCATCCCACGTTGACGCGGACAGGAGCGGTCATGCCCGCCACGCACCACTCGTCAGCCGCAGCGCACACACCGTCAGGCGCCACACGCACCCCGCCGGCCGCCGCCCGCGGCTCGTCGGCCGCCGCGCGCACCTCGTCGTCGTCCCCGCCGGGCGCCGCGCCACCCTCCGAGGGCGCGCCCGCGCCGGCCGGTAAGCCGGCGGCGAAGAAGGCGGCGGCGAAGAAGGCGGAGGCGCGCAAACGCGCCAAGTCGCCCGCCGGGGCGCCATCGAGGCACGCCACCGCCGTCGGCCGGATCCCGGTCCTGGACGTACGCCCGGTGGTCCAGCACGGGCGCCGGCCCGCCAAGGCGGTGACCGGGGAGTCGTTCGAGGTCTCGGCCACGGTGTTCCGCGAGGGGCACGACGCGGTGGCGGCCAATGTGGTGCTGCGCGATCCGCGGGGCCGGCGGGGACCCTGGACGCCGATGCGGGAACTGGCGCCGGGCACCGACCGCTGGGGCGCCACCGTCACGGCCGGGGCGCCCGGCCGCTGGACGTATACGGTCGAGGCGTGGGCCGATCCGCTCACCACCTGGCGGCACCACGCCGGGATCAAGATCCCCGCCGGCCAGGACACGGAACTGGTGCTGGAGGAGGGCGCCCAGCTGTACGAGCGTGCCGCCGCCGGGGTCCCGCGGACGCACCGGCGCAAGCTCCTGGACGCGGCGGCCGTCCTGCGGGACGAGGAACGCCCGGCGGCCTGGCGGCTCGCCCAGGCGCTGCGGCCCCCCGTGCGGGAGGTCCTGGAGCGTTATCCGCTGCGGGAGTTGGTGACCGCGTCCGATCCGATGCCGCTGCTCGTGGAGCGGGAGCGGGCGCTGTACGGCTCCTGGTACGAGTTCTTCCCGCGCAGCGAGGGCACGGCCGAGCGGCCGCACGGCACGTTCCGTACCGCGGCGCGGCGGCTGAAGCCGATCGCGGAGATGGGCTTCGACGTCGTCTACCTGCCGCCCATTCACCCGATCGGCCGGACCTTCCGCAAGGGCCCAAACAACTCCCTCACCGCGGGTCCGGACGATGTGGGGGTGCCGTGGGCGATCGGCTCCCCGGAGGGCGGGCACGACGCGATCCACCCGGACCTCGGCACCATCGAGGACTTCGACCACTTCGTCGCCGAGGCAAGGGGGTTGGGCCTGGAGGTCGCCCTGGACTTCGCCCTCCAGTGCTCCCCCGACCACCCCTGGGTGCACAAGCACCCGGAGTGGTTCCACCACCGCCCCGACGGGACGATCGCCTATGCCGAGAACCCGCCGAAGAAGTACCAGGACATCTACCCGATCGCCTTCGACACGGACATGGACGGCCTGATCGCGGAGACGGTCCGGGTGCTGCGGCACTGGATGGAGCACGGGGTGCGGATCTTCCGGGTGGACAACCCGCACACCAAGCCGGTGGTCTTCTGGGAGCGGGTCATCGCCGAGATCAACCGCAAGGACCCGGACGTGATCTTCCTGGCGGAGGCCTTCACCCGCCCGGCGATGATGCACACCCTGGCGCAGATCGGCTTCCAGCAGTCCTACACCTACTTCACCTGGCGTGAGACGAAGCAGGAACTCACCGAGTACCTGACGGAGTTGACCGGCGAGGCCGCGGCCTACATGCGGCCCAACTTCTTCGCCAACACCCCGGACATCCTGCCCGGCCACCTCCAGCACGGCGGTCGCCCCGCCTTCGAGGTCCGGGCCGTGCTGGCCGCGACCCTCTCCCCCTCCTGGGGCATCTACAGCGGCTACGAGCTGTGCGAGAACACCCCGCTGCGGGAGGGCGGCGAGGAGTACCGCGACTCCGAGAAGTACCAACTCAGGCAACGCGACTGGGAATCGGCCGCACGCGAAGGCCGCACCATCGCACCGCTCATCACCCGCCTCAACGCGGTCAGGAGGCGCAGTCCCGCCCTGCGGCAGCTGCGTGACCTGCACTTCCACCACGCCGACAAGGACGCGGTGATCGTCTACTCCAAGCGTGCCGGATCGAACACGGTTCTGGTCGTCGCCAACCTCGACCCGCACCACACCCAGGAGGCCACGGTCTCGTTGGACATGCCGCAACTCGGCCTGGACTGGCACGAGTCGGTGCCGGTACGCGACGAGCTGACCGGCGAGACCTACCACTGGGGCAGGGCCAACTACGTGCGCCTCGAACCGGGCCGGCGCCCCGCGCACGTCCTCACCGTCCTGCGACCGTCCAACCCGCAGATCGGAGGGTCACCCACCATATGATCGTCAACGAGCCCGTCCCGGACACCTTCGCGGACACTCCCGCTCGGGACCGGGACCCGGACTGGTTCAAGCGTGCCGTCTTCTACGAGGTCCTGGTCCGCTCCTTCCAGGACAGCAACGGCGACGGCGTCGGTGACCTCAAGGGCCTGACCGCCAAGCTCGACTACCTCCAGTGGCTCGGCGTGGACTGCCTGTGGCTGCCGCCGTTCTTCAAGTCGCCGCTGAGAGACGGCGGTTACGACGTCTCGGACTACACCGCCGTGCTGCCGGAGTTCGGCGACCTCGCCGACTTCGTGGAGTTCGTGGACGCCGCCCACCAGCGCGGTATGCGCGTGATCATCGACTTCGTCATGAACCACACCAGCGACCAGCACCCGTGGTTCCAGGAGTCCCGCAAGGACCCCGACGGCCCCTACGGCGACTACTACGTCTGGGCCGACGACGACAAGCAGTACCAGGACGCCCGCATCATCTTCGTCGACACCGAGGCGTCCAACTGGACGTACGACCCGGTACGCAAGCAGTACTACTGGCACCGCTTCTTCTCCCACCAGCCGGACCTCAACTACGAGAACCCGGCGGTGCAGGAGGAGATGATCTCCGCGCTGAAGTTCTGGCTGGACCTCGGCATCGACGGGTTCCGGCTGGACGCGGTGCCGTACCTGTACCAGAGCGAGGGCACCAACTGCGAGAACCTGCCCGCGACCCACCAGTTCCTGAAGCGGGTCCGCAAGGAGATCGACACCCAGTACCCGGACACGGTGCTGCTGGCCGAGGCCAACCAGTGGCCGGAGGACGTGGTCGACTACTTCGGGGACTTCCCGAGCGGCGGCGACGAGTGCCACATGGCGTTCCATTTCCCCGTCATGCCGCGCATCTTCATGGCCGTACGGCGGGAATCGCGCCACCCCGTCTCGGAGATCCTCGCCAAGACGCCCGCGATTCCCTCGGGTTGCCAGTGGGGCATCTTCCTGCGCAACCACGACGAGCTGACCCTGGAGATGGTCACCGACGAGGAACGCGACTACATGTGGGCCGAGTACGCGAAAGACCCCCGCATGCGCGCCAACATCGGCATCCGCCGCCGCCTCGCCCCGCTCCTCGACAACGACCGCAACCAGATCGAGCTGTTCACCGCCCTGCTGCTCTCCCTGCCCGGCTCGCCGATCCTCTACTACGGCGACGAGATCGGCATGGGCGACAACATCTGGCTCGGCGACCGCGACGCCGTCCGCACCCCCATGCAGTGGACGCCGGACCGCAACGCCGGCTTCTCCTCCAGCGATCCGGGACGCCTCTTCCTGCCCACGATCATGGACCCGGTCTACGGCTACCAGGTCACCAACGTGGAAGCGGCCATGTCCTCGCCGTCCTCGCTGCTGCACTGGACCCGGCGCATGATCGAGATCCGCAAGCAGAACCCCGCCTTCGGACTCGGCTCGTACGACGAACTCCAGTCCTCCAACCCGGCGGTACTCGCCTTCCTGCGCGAGTACGAGGACGACCTGGTGCTGTGCGTGCACAACTTCTCCCGCTTCGCCCAGCCCACCGAGCTGGACCTGAGCCGGTTCGGCGGACGGCACCCGGTGGAACTGTTCGGCGGGGTGCGCTTCCCCGCGGTGGGCGACCTGCCGTATCTGCTGACCCTGGCGGGACACGGCTTCTACTGGTTCCGGCTGCGCGCGGACGCGTAGCGCCCGCCGGACCGCGACAGGCCGTCGTTCGTCCGCGCGGCCGTCGTGGCCGGTCGCGCGGTTCCCCGCGCCCCTTCGGGGCGCTGCCCGGCGGGGCGGTGGGTTTCCACCGTCCCGGTCGGGGCACCCATCAGTGACACCCCGACCAGATCCGGGGAAAGGACGTGACGCCCGTGACGGAAGCGGTCACCCCTTCGGCGAGCACCACCCTCGATTCACTGGCCCCGCTGCTGCGCGCCTGGCTGCCCCGGCAGCGCTGGTTCGCGGGCAAGGGCCGGCCGGTCACCGGGTTCACCCCCGTGGCCGTGACCGAACTCCTGCCGGAAGACGGCCCGTTGGGCCTGTACCACGTGCTCCTGCGCGTCCACCAGCCACCGGAGACCTCGCACCCCGGCGACTGCTACCAGCTCCTCATAGGCACGCGCGAGGCGCTGCCACCCCGGCTGGCGCCCGCGCTGATCGGCCATGTGGACCAGGGCCCGCTCGCCGGACGCACGGTGTACGATGCCCTGTACGACCGCCGGCCCGCCGAAGTGCTCCTGGAAGCCCTGCGCACCGGAGCCCGCGTCGGCGGGCTGCGCTTCGAGCGGGACCCGTGCCGGGAGATCCGGCCCCAGCTGGTGGCCCGGCCGCTGGCCGCCGAGCAGTCCAACTCCTCGGTGGTCTATGGAGATACGTTTATTCTCAAGCTGTTCCGCCGGGTCGTCCCCGGTGTCAACCCCGATCTGGAGCTGCCGCTCGCGCTCGCCCGCGAGGGCTGCCCGCGGGTGCCCGCGCCGACCGCGTGGCTCCGTGCCGAGCTGGACGAACAGCCGTACGTCCTCGCGGTGTTGCAGCCTTTCGTGAGCGGTGCCGCCGACGGCTGGGAGCTGGCGCTGCGCGAGCTGGCCAAGGGCGAGGACTTCACCGCCGAGGCGCGGGCGCTGGGCCGGGCCACGGCCGAGGTGCACACCGCGCTGGCCCGCGCCCTGCCGACGGTCACCCTCGGCCCGGCCCAACTCGGGCCGCTGGTCGACGGGATGACCGAGCGCCTCGCGGCGGCGGTACAGGCCGTACCGGCGCTGCTGCCGTACGAGCCGGGGCTGCGGTCGGCGTACACCGCGCTCGGCGAGCTGGCCGCCGACGGCCGCACCTGGACCGCGCAGCGCATCCACGGCGACCTCCACCTCGGGCAGTGCCTGCGCGCGCCGTCCGGCGACTGGTCGCTGATCGACTTCGAGGGGGAACCGGCCCGGCCCCCCGCCGAGCGGCGGATGCCGCAACCGACGGCGCGGGACATCGCGGGGATGCTCCGCTCCTTCGACTACGCGGCCTGCTCGGCGAGTTCGGCCCCACCCCGGTGGGCGCACGACTGCCGGGCGGCCTACTGCTCCGGGTACGCGGAGGTGTCCGGCCGCGATCCGCGCACCGATCCGGTGCTCCTGCGCGCCTTCGAGACCGACAAGGCCGTCTACGAGGTGGTGTACGAGGCCCGCCACCGCCCCGACTGGCTGTCCGTACCGCTGTCGGCGGTCCGCCGCCTCGCCGTGTCCGACCCTCACTGACCCGGTTCTCGCCCCAGGGGAGACTCGCTCGTGACGTCGAAGAAGCACCTGTCCGATCCCGCCGTGGGAGCCGAGGACCGCGCACGGCTGCTGGCCGGCACCCACCACGACCCGCACTCCGTGCTGGGCGCCCACCCGGTGCCGGGCGGGCTCGCCTACCGCGTGCTGCGACCGGGCGCCCGCTCGGTCACCGTCGTCTGCGGCACGTCGCACACCGCGCTGCGCGACGACGGCGACGGCTTCTTCTCGGGGCTGCTCCCGCCGGCTGCCGCACCGGAGGAGAGCCGGCTGCGGGTGGTGTACGGCGACGCGGTCCACGAGACGGCGGACGCCTACCGCTTCCTGCCCACCCTCGGCGAACTGGACCTGCATCTGATCGGCGAGGGCCGGCACGAGGAGCTGTGGCGGGCGCTCGGCGCACACGTCCTGACCCACCAGGGGGTGCGCGGGACCCGGTTCGCGGTCTGGGCGCCGAACGCGCGGGGGGTGCGGGTCGCGGGGAGCTTCGGCTTCTGGGACGGCACCGGGTTTCCGATGCGGTCGCTGGGCTCCTCGGGGGTCTGGGAGTTGTTCGTGCCGGGGATCGGCGAGGGCGAGCTGTACAAGTTCGAGATCACCCGCCCGGACGGCTCGCGCACCCTGCGCGCCGACCCGCTGGCCCGCCGCACCGAGGTGCCGCCCGCCACGTCGTCGATCGTGCACGCCTCGCACTACGAGTGGGGCGACGCGCGGTGGATGGCGCACCGGGGGGACACCCCGGTGCACGAGGCGCCGTTCTCGGTGTACGAGGTCCACCTCCCCTCCTGGCGCCCCGGCTCGACGTACCGCGAACTGGCCGACCAACTCACCGCGTACGTCTCGGAGATGGGCTTCACGCATGTGGAGCTGATGCCGGTCGCGGAACACCCCTTCGGCGGCTCCTGGGGGTACCAGGTCACCGGCTTCTACGCGCCGACGGCCCGGCTGGGCGCCCCGGACGACTTCAAGTACCTGGTGGACCGGCTGCACCAGGCCGGTATCGGGGTGCTGATGGACTGGGTACCGGCCCATTTCCCGCGGGACGCGTGGGCGCTGGCCGAGTTCGACGGGCGGCCGCTGTACGAGCACCCCGATCCGCAGCGGGCCGCGCATCCGGACTGGGGCACACTGGAGTTCGACCTCGGCCGGCGCGAGGTGCGCAACTTCCTCGTGGCGAACGCCCTGTACTGGTGCGAGGAGTTCCATGTGGACGGGCTGCGGGTGGACGCGGTGGCCTCCATGCTCTACCTCGACTACTCGCGCGAGCCGGGTGGCTGGCGGCCGAACGAGCGCGGCGGCCGGGAGAACCTGGACGCGGTGGCCTTCCTCCAGGAGATGAACGCCACGGTCTACCGGCGCTGTCCCGGCGTGGTGACCATCGCCGAGGAGTCCACCGCCTGGGACGGGGTGACCCGGCCGACCCATGTACAGGGCCCGAGCGGGTTCGGCGGGCTGGGCTTCGGCCTGAAGTGGAACATGGGCTGGATGCACGACTCGCTCCAGTACATGGCGCACGACCCCGTGCACCGTGCGTACCACCACGGCGAGATGACCTTCTCCATGGTGTACGCGTACAGCGAGAACTACGTCCTGCCGATATCCCACGACGAGGTGGTGCACGGCAAGGGGTCCCTGGTGTCCAAGATGCCGGGCGACTGGTGGCGGCAGCGCGCCGACCTGCGCGCCTACCTGGCCTTCATGTGGGCGCACCCCGGCAAGCAACTCCTTTTCATGGGGCAGGAGTTCGCCCAGGGAGCGGAGTGGTCCGAGGCCGCCGGTCCCGACTGGTGGCTGCTCGACCCGTCGTACCCCGCCGCCCCCGACCACCGGGGCGTGCGCGATCTGGTCCGCGATCTGAACGCCCGGTACCGGGACACTCCAGCCCTGTGGCAGCGCGACACCGATCCCTCGGGCTTCGAGTGGATCGCCGGTGACGCGGCGGCCGACAACGTCCTCGCGTTCCTGCGCCGGGACGCCGCCGGCTCCCCGCTCCTCGCCGTCTGCCATTTCTCCCCCGTCGTCCGCCCCGACTACCTCGTCGGCGTCCCGGACTCCGTGCCCGCCTGGACGGAGATCCTGAACACGGACTCCTCCGCCTACGGCGGCAGCGGCGTCACCCACCCGGACCCCCTGAAACCGGAGCCCCGAGGCGCCCACGGCCACCCGGCCGCCCTCCGCCTGACCCTGCCGCCGCTGGCCACGGTGTGGCTGCGACCGGCCTAGGGATCCGGCGCCGAGCGGCCGGGATCACGGGGGGGGATGCGCGGGCCCCGGAGAAGGGGGGTTTCTCCGGGGCCCGCGCGGCAGGTGCGCCCTACGCCTCCTGCCGCGCCAGGGCCGCGGGCAGGTTCCCGGTGTGCAGGACGCCCAGGCGCTGGGTGGCTCGGGTCAGGGCGACGTAGAGGTCGCTGGTGCCGTACTCGGCCGGTTCGACCACCAGCACCGAGTCGAACTCCAGGCCCTTGGACTGGCGGGGGTCGAGGAGGACGACCGGCCGGGTCAGGTCCGGTTCGGCGCCGGCGGTGACGCCGTCCAGGCGGGCGGCGATCGCGCGGTGCAGCCGGCGGGGCGCGATGACCGCCAGCCTCCCTTCGACGGGGGCGAGTTCGGCGGCGGCCTTGGCCACCGCGCCGGGCAGGTCGTCGTCCTCCCGCCGCACGCGGGGCCGTACCCCGGTGGAGCGCACCGAGCTGGGCGGCCGGAAGTCCGGGTGCTCGGCGCGGACCACGGCCGCGGCGAGGTCCATGATCTCGGACGGGGTGCGGTAGTTGACGCCGAGGCGCGTGTGCTCGTACCGGTCCCCGACATACGGCGCGAGGATCTCGGCCCAGGAGCCGACCCCGGCCGCCTCCGCGGTCTGCGCGGGGTCGCCGACCAAGGTCATGGAGCGGGTCGGGCAGCGCCGCATCAGCAGCCGCCACGCCATCGGCGACAGCTCCTGCGCCTCGTCCACGATGATGTGCCCGAACGCCCAGGTCCGGTCGGCCGCCGCCCGCTCCGCCGCGCTGCGGTGGTCCGCCTCCTCCTGCCGCTCGGCGAACCGCTCGGCGTCGATGATGTCGTGCGCGGACAGCACCTCGGAGGCGTCCGGGTCGCCGTCCTCCTTGTCCTCGAACTCGTACGTCCGCGACGCGTACGACACGTCCAGCACGCCCTGCGCGTACGCGATCTGCGTCTCGCGTTCGCGATCGGCGCGCAGCCGGGCCGACCGGTCGTCCTCGCCGAGGAGTTCGGCGGCCTCGTCCAGGAGCGGCACGTCGGCGACGGTCCAGGCGCGGGTCACCGGGCGGCGGATCGCGGCGGCGTCCGCGTCGCTCAGGTACCCCTCGGGCTCGGCCAGGAAGTCGGCGACCAGCCGCTGCGGGGTGATCCGGGGCCACAACTGGTCGATCGCGGACCAGACTTCGGGGTTCTCGGCCAGCTCGTCGCGGATCTGGGTGATGTCGGAGGCGTCGAGCAGACTGCTCCCGTCATAGGGGTCGGTGCCGACCCGCTCCGCGTACAGCTCGGTGAGCGTGTTGAGGATGTGGCCCTCGAAGTACTCGCGGGCCGCGTTGTGCGGCAGCTTCGCGGCGCGGGTGCGTTCGCGGGCGACGCCCACCAGGCCGTCGTCCAGCATCAGCACCTCGCGGTCGTGCTCGATCACGAGGACCGGATCGGGCAGCGCCTGCCGGTCGCGGACCACCTCCGCGAGCACGTCCGCCATGTCGGCGCGCCCCTTGACCGCGGCCGCCTCGGGGGTGTCGGTGGCCGTCGCCTTCACGCCGGGGAACAGCTCGCCGACGGTGGCCAGCAGGACGCCGGTCTCGCCGAGGGAGGGCAGCACCTCGCCGATGTAGCCGAGGAAGGCCGGGTTGGGGCCGACGATCAGCACGGCACGGCGGGCCAGCAGCTCCCGGTGCTCGTACAGGAGGTACGCCGCCCGGTGCAGGGCCACCGCGGTCTTGCCGGTGCCGGGGCCGCCCTCCACGACCAGCACGCCCTGGTGCGGCGCCCGGATGATCCGGTCCTGGTCGGCCTGGATGGTGCGCACGATGTCGCCCATCCGGCCGGTGCGCGCCGAGTTCAGCGCGGCCAGCAGCACGGCGTCGCCGTTGTGGTCCTCGTGCCCGGTGCGGGTGGCGTCGCCGAGGTCCAGGATCTCGTCGTGCAGCCGGGTGACGGTACGGCCCTCGGTGGCGATGTGCCGGCGCCGCCGCAGCCCCATCGGGGTGTGCCCGGTGGCCAGGTAGAACGGCCGGGCGACAGCGGCGCGCCAGTCGATCAGCACCGGCGTGCGCTCGGTGTCGTCCGCGCGCAGCCCGATCCGGCCGATGTGGTGGGTCGTACCGCTCGCGAGATCGATCCGCCCGAAGCAGAGCGAGCCGTCGACGGCGTTCAGCGCGGCGAGCAGCCCCGACCGCTCCGCGACCAGGATGTCCCGCTCCAGCCGGGCCTGCATGGGCTTGTCACCCTGCCCGAGCGCGTCCCCGACCGCGGCCTCGGCGTCACCGCGCAGCACGTCGACGCGCGCGTACAGTCCGTCGATGAATTCCTGCTCGCGGCGCAATTCATCGTCTGGAAATTCGGCGTTTGACAATTCCACTCCCGCCCGGATATACTGTGCCCACAAAGCTTTTCGTGACCGCATGAACATGAAGTCGCGAACCATTGAATATACCCGCAGAAATCCCCCGGACGCAATTGTCCGGGGGATTTCTCGTGCGCGCGACGACTCCGGCACGACCCGACCCGGCGGGACCCGCCCCGCGAGCGCCGACCGCGACGACGAGGTCGAAAACGAGCCGTCTCCGGGCGGCCGATACTTCTGGAACCGCCGCCCGTCGACACGGAATCAACACAGTAGACACACAGAATCCCCATGGTCAGGCCACTATCGGGGCATCGACCCAGGACCCTGACCAGCGCGAACATATTCCAGCCAACACACTGCGGCCAGTGGATAACGCTCTGTACTGCGCGATCCGTGTATGCGTAAGGTATCGCCGCGCCTTACCGGATCTTGACCAATCCGTGGTTGCACGCACATCGCTCGATGACCGAGGGAACACCGTCGTCCGCGGAAAGCGGGGCTCTGCTCGCACGCGGACCGGCTGCTGCTGTTGTGCGGCGGACTCCCGGTCCGACCGTTCGACAGTGAAGAGGGGGGACGCTCCTTTGCGCTCCAGACCTTGGTTCCGCCTGCCCGGATTGCGAAGACCGGCAAAGCTGACCGCGGGCATGTCGTCCGTCGCCGCGCTGGCCGTCGTGGCCGGCATCGCCGTACAGCCGGGTCTGGCCCGGCTGGCCGCCGAGCCGGCGGCCGACTCCTACCCCTGGTACCAGGACACCGCCGCCGAGCAGCTGCGGCAGGACCAGTGCCTGATGACCGACGTGCTGCGGCTCGGCGGGCCGTCGATGGCCGCGACCGCGCAGGACGGCCTCAATCAGCGCCCCGACAAGCTACACATCCTCGCCGATCGCAAGAAGTGGGAGCAGACGCCACTGGCCGTCGCCTACCAGAACGACCGGGACGCGGCGGGCAAGCAGCTGGACGATCTCGACGCGCTGCGGGCCGGCTGGCAGAAGCCCCTCGACGGCCTGACCACCCCGGCCGGATTCACCGAAACGGATTTCCACTGGCCGCCCAGCGGTGACCAGAGCTTCTACAACCAGACCGGTCTGAGCAAGTGGGTCGCGGACCGGTTCTGGCAGAGCGACGACGACTTCTACGAGGACGAGACCCCCAAGGCCGGCGGCACGACCCTCAAGGCCGTCGACAACCTCGGCAACGCCCTCTACGGCAAGGATCCGGACACGTCCGGGATGACCCCGCGGGAGCAGGACCGGGCGTGGGCCGAGCATGACGCGTTCCAGTGGATGCACGGCGTTCCGGGCGCCAACGCGGGTGCCGACGACGCTCGGGTCTTCCTGTCCTCCGGCGGATTCCCGCATACGGCTCCGCAGCCGGGGACGCCGGAGTACCGCATCGCGGTGGAGGACGTGAAGTCCCGCTTCGCGGCCTGCGGTTGGCGGGACCCGCTCGACCCGGACGGTGTGCTGGGCGATGTCTCCTCCACCGCCGCGGACGAGTGGCAGCAGGAGGTCTCCTCGCAGGCCGCCCAGCGCAACCGGATCCTGGACGCGGACAAGTCCGCGGTCGACGCCCTATCCCAGGGCGCGAAGGCGCTGAGCGAGATGCTCGGGCACTCCTGGGTCGCGGACCATCTCACGCGCTGGCAGGACTACTGGTCGCCGGGCGGCATTGGCTGGATCGGCGACGGCTCCCTGGTCATGCAGGTGCAGGCGGCCGACGGCAAGTGCCTGGACGTCCAGGGCGGTGCGACGGCCAACGGCACCCCGGTGCAGATCTACACCTGCAACGGCAGTACCGCCCAGCAGTGGAAGTTCTGGGGCTCCTACGACGGCGGCTACGCCCTGTACAACACCAAGGCACAGAAGTGCCTCGACGTGAAAAGCGCCGCCGACGCCAACGGCACGAAGATCCAGGTGTGGACGTGCAACGGCACCGCGGCCCAGCAGTGGCAGCTCGACGTCCGCGCCGCCGGCGAGCTGCGCAACGCCGCCACCGACAAGTGCCTGGACCTGCACACGTTCACCAACGGCAACGACAGCCAGCTGTACACGTGCAACGGCACCGACGCGCAGAAGATCCGTGTGGTGGCACAGTCGCACGACGGCACCGACAAGCCGTCGTACCCGGACAAGGCGCAGTTCACCAAGGCGACGGCCGGTGTCACCGCGGCCCGCAACGGTGCCGGTGCGAAACTGGCCGTGCTCAAGGGGCAGTTGGTCGCCGCGAGGCACGCCGACGGCATCTCGGATGCCGCCCTTCAGACCGCGTACGGCATCGCCGACGACGAGGGCGCGCCGCGCGGCCGGGGTCTGCTGGTGGGGCAGCAGAAGGCGCAGGTGACCCGAGGCGTGGTGGCCGCGCTCCAGGCGATGGAGAAGGCCGGTGAGACGGCCCAGGCCGCCACCCGTGCCGCGGCCGGGGACAGCGCAACCATCGCACAGCGCGCGCTGGCGCAGGCCGCGCAGGTCAAGGCGGAGTTCCGCAAGGAGGCCGCCAAGGCAGCCGAGGAGCAGGCCAAGGCGGCCGCGGACGCGGCGAAGGTGCACCGTGACAACGCCAAGGCGGACAAGGAGACCGCGGAGGCCAGGCTCGGTGACGCGCTGAAGGCCGAGGGGGACGCGAAGGCGGCCGCCGCGGACGCCCACGCCAAGCGGCTGGCCGCGGAGGCCGAGGAGAAGACCGCCAAGGCGGAGAAGGAGACGGCCGCCGTCAAACGGGCCGACGCCGCCCAGTACAGACAGGCTGCCGAGGCGCAGGCGACCAAGGCCGGGGCAGCCAAGGACAAGGCGGACGCCGCCGAGAAGACCGCTCAGGGCAAGCGCGACGACGCGGTCAAGGCCAGTGACCATGCCAGGGCCATGCGCGACGACGCCTGGGACGCGGAGCAGAAGGCCGACGCGGCCCGCGCCAAGGCCGACGCCAAGGACGCCTACGCCGACTCCCTCGACTCCGGGGACGCAGCCGACGCGGCCCGCTCCGCGGCCGACGACGCGGACAAGGCCGCGACCGAAGCCGAGACGGCGGCGGCGAAGGCCCGCGCGGACGCGGACGCGGCCACTCAGGCGGCGGCCGACGCCGACGCCGCGGCGACCCGTGCGGAGGCGGCCGCCAAACGGGCCCGCTCTGACGCGGACGGCGCCCAGGCGGACAAGCTGAACGCGGACGCGGCGGTCCGCACCGCCACCAGCGCGGTCGCGGACGCCATCGCGGCCTCCCAGGACGCCGCCGCCGAGGCGAAGACCGCCGTCGAACTTGCCGACGAGGCCGAACAACACGCCAAGGACGCCAAGAACCAGGCCGACCAGGCGAACGCCGAGGCGGGCAAGGCACTCGCGGCCTCGGCGAAAGCCGCCGGGTTCGCGCACGTCACCGCGCAGGCGGCCGTCGACGCCGGCAAGGCTGCAGGGCAAGTCGCCGCCCCGGCCAACGACGCCATCCAGCTCGGCTCGCCTTACGTCGACACCGACTCGGCGGCCGGCCTGGTGGTCCTGACCGGCCAGGCGTCCAAGTCCATCGCCGACCAGCAGCGGGCCGTCGCCGACGCACACGCCAGGAACGCCGCCGCCGAGGCGGACGCGGCCGAGAACCTCGCCGAGCAGGCCAAGGGCGACGCCAGGGAGGCCTACCAGCACGCGGCCGGCGCCGCCAAGTACGCGGCCGACGCCCGCACCTACGCCAAGGAGGCCCTCGGCTACGCGGCCGACGCCGCCACGGCCGCATCGGCCGCGACCGCGTCCCTGACCCGCACCATCGCCTACGACAAACAGGCCGCCGACGACGCCGCGGCCGCCGACAAGGCAGCCGGCAGCGCCGAGGGCTACGCCAAGGACGCCCGCGCCTCCGCCGACGCCGCCGAACTCGACGCCGCCGCCCGTTCCGCCGCCGACCAGGCCGAACAGGACGCCAAGGACGCCCGCGCGGCCGCCGACCGTGCCGACACCGCCGCAACCGAGGCCGAACAGGCCGCCAAGGACGCCGACAAGTACGCCAGGGACGCCCAGGACGCGGCCGACCGCACCGAACGGGAGCAGGCCAACAAGGAAGCGACACAGGGCTCCGGTACCGGCATTCCCGGTGTGTTCGTCGTTCCGGACGAGTCCACCGTCGAGATCGTCAGCTCCCAGCAGATCGGGGAGTGTCCCCCGATGCCGCAAGCGGCCATGACGGGCTGCGACGCCGCGTACAACCTGGTCGTCAACTACGAGGCCGACTTCTATCTGTGCACCGACGACGCGGCACAGGCCACAGCCGACGGCTGCCCGAAGCCGGCGTGGCAGTTCCTCCAGCGGTCGACACTGAAGAACGTCAAGATCGAGAACTGGCAGCACCACTTCTCCGGCAAGGACATCGTCCGCGCCGGATGGCAGAGCCTTTTCGGCGACGTGGCCGGGGCGGTTCTGTTCTCGTTCTTCGCCGACGACATGATGGACTGCCTCCACGGCAGCGCCGGCGGTTGCGCCTGGACCTACGCCACCTACTTCCCTCTGGGAGGCGCGCTCAACGACATCGCCAAGGCGGTCAAGGCACTCGACGCCGCCGCCAGGACCGGCATCGACTTCGACGACGCCTACAAGGCACTGCGCAGCCTGGACGGTCTGTCGCCGCTGGCAAAAGAAGGAATCGGCGCCAAGGTCCTCAGGCAACTGTACGAGACGTGTACGAAGCGCAGCAGAGCCGCGTTGGCACTCTCCGCGAACAATGCGTGCGAAGGCATGATTCCGTACGCCAGTTCGGAACTGGCCGTGGTCGCGTACAAGTTTCGGGTGGCCAGCGGACTCAGGTACAAGTTCGGCCGGAACATCGCGGTTGCAAGGGTTCCGGGTTGGGCCGCGGCTACCGGCGCGAAGGACGATTTCGTCGTCTTCGCAAATATCCCCAAGGGACTCCACTCGGAGGAATTGATCATACAGAAGCTGGAGGAAAAGGGATTCAACAGGAACCAGATCTCGGAACTCTACAGCGAACGCAGCCCCTGCGAGAACAAGTGCTCTCCGCTCCTGCAAGGCATTCCGGTGACCTATTCGACCCCGGATGGACCCGGAGCGTACTATATGTTGGAGCACTTGCTCGACACGTTCGAGCGTGGGCATTTCGCCCGCTACGGTCAGCTGCCCGAGTCTGAGTGACGCGGAAAGAGAGGGCGCTGGAAAGGCTTCCGGCGCTCCTCTTGCGTATGGACATACAACGCGATGACTGCCGGCGAGGAAGCCAGGAGATACCCCGTTGAAGCACAGAGGTCCCGAGAACCGGTCCGAGGCAGAGGCGCACGGCCATCCGTCCCCCTCGGAGGAGGACATCCCCGCCGGGAATGAGCTCGCAGACCGAGTCTGCCGGGAACTGCACCGCGCCGGTATTCCCGCGTACGTCATGCGCCCGGAAGTGACCAGACAGCCCGGCGCACGGGTGGAAGTCGACGACAGCCAGGATGATCACGCCGGCGGCCTCTACATTCGCTGGAGTGCACCGAATCTGGCAGAGGCCGGGATAAGGGCGGTGACAGAACGACAGGACCCGGCGGCGCCAGAATGGAGACACCATGCCGAGGTCGTTCTCCTCATGCAGAGGGCATTGATCGGCATCCTGCGGTTGGCCGGCTTCTCCGCCGTTCCGGCCGAGGATGTCGACGACATCGCCAGGGGCGATGTGTACGTCCACGACTGAGACGGCCGCAACGGAACCCGCACACGGCGTCGCCCTCCCTCCCACGACCGGTGGGAGGGAGGGCGACGCCGCACGGTGGCCTCAGACCAGCACCCCCGCCGACTCCTCCACCTCCAGCAGGGACGCGCTGTGGCGTTCCTCGTCGAATTTGCGGCGGCCGCCGCGCAGGCCGAAGAGGCGTTTGGCGAAGGCGATGTAGAGGACGGCGAGGATGTTGAGGGCGAGGGTGGCGATCTTGAGGTAGCTGACCTTCTCGGTCAGCTCGTAGATCTCCAGCGGGAGGAACGCGGCCGTGGCGACGACCGTGAGGTACTCCGCCCAGCGCTTGGCGCGCCACAGGCCGACCGCCTCCACCAGCTCGATCAGCGCGTAGGCGAGGAGCAGTCCGGCGACGAGGAGCAGCGTGGAGTGCTTGTAGCCGAACGCCTTCTGGATGGAGCCGACCACGGGTGAGTGGTCGAGGTCGTAGTGGAAGTGCCGGAAGACCGGCCGCAGCACGGCCAGGTACTCGTTGAACAGCCGCCGCACCGCGTCCTGGCTGTTGCTGAACTTCCACACGGCCACCGCGACCAGCACTATGAACACCCCGCGCACGGCCCGCTCGACGGCGAGGAAGCGCAGGATGAACAGGTCTCGCAGCACCTTGCCCCGCGGCACCAGCGGCGCGTTCCGCGCCGGTCCCGACCCGTGGGGTTCGCCGAGCACGAAGTCCCCGCAGCGCAGGCAGCGCCAGGCGTCCCCGAGCCCGGTCTGTGCGTGCAGCCGTACCCGCAGTCGCGGATCGTCGGGCGCGTAGGTCACGTGCCCCTTGCGCGCGCAGGTCCGCCGGTCCCAGTCGATCTTCATATCCCCCGTGCCTCCATGACGGTACAGACGCCACGCACGAGCGTGCCGTTCCGGTGATCCGGAACGGCACGCTAATGGATGCCGGCGGGAAAGCGTCAGCCGGCGGTGGTCCGCGCCAGTTCCTTCTCCGTTTCCTTCACCTCTTCGGTCGTCGCGCGGCGCGGCAGCAGGAACGCGACCAGGACCGTGCCGATGCCGAGGACGACCGCGCCGACCAGGCTGGTGTGGGCCACGGCGGAGGAGAAGGAGGAGCCCACGGCGTCGGCCATCTGGCGGGCGCCGGCGGCCAGCTCGGCGGCCTGCTGCTTGAGCGCGGCGGCCTGCTGGGGGCTGCTCGCGTGCGCGGCCCCGGCGGCGGCCTGCTGGGCCTTGTCGGCGATGCCCTGCGCGACGGCGTAACCGGCGCCGACCGAGTCCTTGGCGGTGTCCAGGGCGCTCGGCGGGAGCTTGCTGCCGGCGGTCGCGTCGGTGAGGTGGTTGCCGTACGACGTGGCGAGCAGCGAGCCGAGGATGGCGATGCCGAGGGAGCCGCCGAGTTCCAGCGAGGTGTCGTTGACCGCGCCGCCGACGCCGAGTTCGGACTCGGGGAAGGCACCCATGATCGCGTCGGTGCAGGGCGAGAGGGCGAGGCCGATGGCGAGGCCGAGGATGATCAGCGGGGCCAGGAAGTCGCCGTACGTCGAGCCCGCGTCCACTCGGGTGAGCAGACCCAGCGCCACCGTGCCGAGGACCATGCCCGCGCTGACGGTCCACTTCATGCCCAGGCGCGGGGTGAGCCAGCCGGTGAGGGCCGAGCCGACGAACACGGCGCCGGCCAGCGGCAGCATCCGTACACCGGTCTCCAGGGCGTCGTAGCCCAGGACGAACTGGAGGTGCTGGGTGAGGAAGTAGAACGCGCCGAAGACGGCCAGGAAGAACAGGGCGACGGCCAGGTTGGAGCCGGCGAAGCGGCGGTGCGCGAACCGGCGGACGTCCAGGATCGGGCGCGGGTGGCGCAGCTCCCACAGGACGAAGGCGATCAGGCCGACGCCCGCGATCACGGCGGCGGCGACGGCCTTGCCGCTCCAGCCGAAGTGCGGGCCCTGGATGATCATGTAGACCAGCGAGCCGGTCCAGATCACGGACAGCAGGCCGCCGACGTAGTCGATGCGGTCGTGGTGGCCGGCCTTGGACGGCGGGACCAGGACGAAGGCGGCGACGAGCGCGACCAGCGCGATCGGCACGTTGATGAGGAAGGTCGAGGACCAGCCGTGGTCGCGCAGCAGCGCGCCGGCGACCACCGGTCCGGCGGCGATGGCGAGGCCCGCCGTCGCCGTCCACAGCACGATCGCCTTGGCCCGCTCGGCCCGCGGGAAGGTCGCCGCGAGCAGCGACAGCGTGGCCGGCATGATCAGCGCCGCGCCGACGCCCATCACCGCGCGCGCCGCGATCACGGTCGCCGCGCTGTCCGCGAGGTAGCCGAAGACCGCGCCGCCGCCGAAGACCAGCAGGCCGAGCACGAGCGCCCCGCGCCGGCTGTACTTGTCGCCGATCGCGCCGAGCAGCAGCATCAGGGCCGCGTAGGGCACGGTGTAGCCGTCGATCACCCACTGGAGGTCGGCGCTGGAGAGCCCGAGGTCCTTCGTCATGTCGGGCGCCGCGACCGTGAGGGCGGTGTTGGCCATCACGATGATCAGCAGACTCAGGCAGAGCACCAGCAGTGCCCACCAGCGCCGGGCGTACGGGCGCTCCATCTTCTCGACCGGTTCGGTCATGACGAGTCGCATGGCAGGGGTTTGCCTTCCTCAGGTTCGCGATGGAATTTGCACAGCACCGTGCAATTGCACAACAATGTGCAATGTACGCCGTTGCACAGCACTGTGCAAGTCGGGTGAGGGAGTGCAGAATGGCCTTCATGACCACGGGTAACCCCAGCCGCGCGGACGCCAACCGCCGCCGCATCCTCGACGTCGCCCTCGCCGAGCTGCTGCGCGACCCGGACGCCTCGATGGATCAGATCGCGCGCGCCGCCGGGGTCGTACGACGGACCGTGTACGGTCACTTCCCCAGCCGGGAGGCGCTGATCAGCACCCTCACCGACGAGGCGGTGCAGGCGCTCGCGGACGTGGACGCGGCGGTGCGTACGGGGATCACGGACCCGGCGGAGGCCCTCGCCCGGTCGGTGCTCGGGCTCTGGGCGACCGCAGACCGCTACCGGCTGCTGATCGCCCTCGCGCAGCGCACGGTCACCGTGCAGGGCATCCGCGAACGCCTCGCCCCGGTGCGCGCGGCCAAGATCCGGGTGCTCCAACAGGGCCTGGACGAGGGCGTGTTCAGCTCACCGCTACCGGCGCCCGCGCTCGCCTATGTGCACGAGCAGTCCCTCTTCGCGGTCATGGAGGCGGTCAACGACGGGCTGCTGGCGGCACAGGAGGCGGGCCGCGCCGCCGCGGTCACCGTGCTGACCTCGGCGGGCGTACCCGCCTCGCTGGCCACCGCCCTGGTGGCCAAGGTGAGTTCGGACCTGTAGGGCGCGCGCGGGGCGCACACGCGGTCCGGGAGCGGCGCGGACAGGCGGTCCCGAACAGCCGGATGCCCGGACCCGGTTCAGGCGGGGCCGGGCATCCGGAGCAGGCGGCCGGGCGCTAGGCCCTGGCCAGCTTCTCCTCGCGGGGCTCGGGGGTCCCGGTCACGGTACCCGCCGTGGCGTCCATCACCGTCTCGTCGAACGGCAGGTCTCCCGAGAGCACCCGCGACACCCGCGCCCGGTCGATCTCCTTGGTCCAGGTGCCCACGAGCACCGTGGCGATCGCGTTGCCCGCGAAGTTCGTCAGCGCCCGCGCCTCGCTCATGAACCGGTCGATGCCGACGATCAGGCCGACGCCGTCCACCAGAGCGGGCTTGTGCGACTGGAGGCCGCCGGCCAGGGTGGCGAGACCCGCGCCGCTGACGCCGGCCGCGCCCTTCGAGGCCAGCAGCAGGAACAGCAGCAGCGGGATCTGCTCGCCGACCGACATCGGCGTGCCCAGCGCGTCCGCGATGTAGAGCGAGGCCATGGTCATGTAGATCATCGTGCCGTCGAGGTTGAAGGAGTACCCGGTCGGCACGGTGATGCCGACGACCGGCTTGCTGACGCCGAGGTGCTCCATCTTCGCGATCAGGCGCGGCAGCGCGGACTCGGAGGAGGAGGTGGACAGGATCAGCAGGAACTCGCGGGCGAGGTAGCGGCACAGGGAGAAGACGTTCACCCCGGCGGCGATCCGCAGCACCGCGCCGAGCACCACGAAGACGAACAGCGCGCAGGTGACGTAGAAGCCGAGCATCAGCACGGCGAGACTCTTCAGCGCGTCCAGCCCGGCCGAGCCGGTGACGGCGGCGATCGCGCCGAACGCGCCGACCGGGGCGGCCCACATGACCATGGACAGGATGCGGAAGACGAGCCGCTGGACGTGCTCGACGCCGCGCAGCACCGGCTGCCCAGCCGCCCCCATGGCCTGGAGGGCGAACCCGGCGAGCAGCGCGACCAGCAGCGTCTGGAGGACCTGGCCCTCGGTGAAGGCGGAGACGAAGGTCTGCGGGATGATCGACAGGACGAAGTCCACGGGCGGCAGCGCGTCGCTGCTGACCTGGGCGTGTCCGGTCTGCTTGAGGGCGTGGGTCAGATGGAGCCCGGCACCGGGGTGCAGCACATTGCCGACGACGAGCCCGATGGCGAGGGCCACCAGCGACATCACCAGGAAGTAGCCGAGGGCGATGCCGCCGACGGCGCCCACCTTGGCCGCCTTGCGCACCGATCCGATGCCGAGCACGATCGTGCAGAAGATGATCGGCGAGATCATCATCTTGATCAGGTTGACGAACCCGGTGCCCAGCGGCTGGAGCCGGACGGCGGCATCCGGCCAGATCAGCCCGACGGCGATGCCGAGCGCGACGGCCACGATGACGGCGATGTACAGGTAATGGGTCCGGTCCCGCCGGGCTCGGGGTGCGGCGGGTGCCGTCTCGGGAGTGGTGGCGGCCACGACTGCCCTCCTTGACGTCTTCGTCGACGTCGTCGTCGGTCCACGACCGGCGTGCGGCTCACGTCCGGGTGGTGCTGGGGAACGCGGCGACTATCTCCCGTCCTGTGAGGGCGGTCACGCTTGCGTTCATTTAGTTCACGCCACGACCGGGGGCACACTGGCTGGCATGCGCTTTCCGTCCCTGACCCGTCCGCGCAGCCTGGCGGGCCAGTTGTTCGCCATGCAGGCGGTGCTGATAGCAGTGGTCGTGGCCGGATACGCGCTGTTCGCCTACGTCAGCGACCGGCGGCAGGCGCGGGACGCGGCCGCCCGGCAGACCACCGCGGTGGCCCGCTCGGTCGCCGACTCCCCCGCGGTCCGCGACGCGATCCGCACCCCGGACCCGACCGCGCGCCTCGAGCCGTACGCCCTGGAGGTCACCCGGCACACCAACGTCGACTTCGTCACGATCATGAGCCCGGACGGCATCCGCTGGACCCACCCGGACCCCCGGCAGATCGGCAAACGCTTCCTCGGCACCACCGCCCCCGCCCGCCGCGGCCGCACCTTCACCGAGACCTACACCGGCACCCTCGGCCCCTCCGTGCGGGCGGTGACCCCGGTGACGGACGGCGGCCGGATCATCGGCCTGGTCAGCGCCGGCATCACCGTGGACCGGATCAGCGAGCGGCTCCAGGACCAGGTCACGGCGCTGCTCGGGGTGGCCGGCGGGGCGTTGCTGCTGGGCGCGGTGGGCACGTACGTCGTCAACGCCCGGCTGCGCCGGCACACCCACAACATGAACGCCGCCGAACTGAGCCGGATGCACGACTACCACCAGGCCGCGCTGCACGCGGTCCGCGAGGGTCTGCTGATGCTGGACGGGCAGTACCGGGTGGCGCTGATCAACGACGGCGGCCGGGAACTGCTCGGGTTCGGCCCGCGGGACGAGGTGGTGGGCCGGTCGGTGGCCGGACTGGGCCTGCCGGCGCCGCTGACGGGTGCGCTGCTCTCCTCGCGGCCCCGCGTGGACGAGGTGCATCCGACCGCCTCCCGCGTCCTGGTGGTCAACACCTCCCCGGTCTCGGGCGGCGAGCGCAGGGGCACCGTCGTCACCTTGCGCGACATCACCGAACTCCAGTCCCTGATGGGCGAGTTGGACACCGAGCGCGGCTTCAGCCAGGCGCTGCGCTCGCAGGCGCACGAGGCGGCGAACCGGCTGCACACCGTGGTCTCGCTGATCGAACTGGGCCGGTCCGAGGAGGCGGTGGAGTTCGCCACCGCCGAACTGGAGCTGGCGCAGGCGCTGACCGACCAGGTGGTGGCGGCGGTGGCCGAACCCGTCCTCGCCGCGCTGCTGCTGGGCAAGACCGCGCAGGCCAACGAGCGGGGCGTGGAGCTGGTGGTGTCGCCGGACAGCCGCCTGGACGACGGGCTGCTGGCCGGCGGTCCGCCCGCGCGGGACCTGGTGACCGTGCTCGGCAACCTGATCGACAACGCGGTGGACGCGGCGCAGGGCAGCACGCCGGCGCGGGTGACCGTGTCGGCGTACGCCTCGGCGGCCGGACTGGTGCTGCGCGTCGCGGACACCGGCCCCGGTGTCGACCCCGGCCACGCCGACCTGCTGTTCCAGCGCGGCTTCACGACCAAGCCGGCCGGACCCGGCGGACGGGGGCTCGGGCTCGCGCTCGTACGGCAGGCGGTGACCCGGCACGAGGGCACGCTGACGGTCACGGACGCGGCCCCCGGCGGCGCGGTGTTCGAGGTACGGCTGCCGCTGCGCCCGGCGCCGGTGCCGGCCGAGGGCGGTGCCGCGTGACGGAGGCCATCAGAGTGCTCGTGGTGGAGGACGACCCGGTCGCCGCCGACGCGCACGAGCTGTACGTGGGCCGGGTACCGGGCTTCGTCCCGGTCGCCAAGGCCCGCACCGGCGCCGAGGCGCGGCGCGTCCTGGACCGCACCGGGGTCGATCTGCTCCTGCTCGATCTGCATCTGCCCGATGTGCACGGGCTCCAGTTCGCCCGCTCGCTGCGCGCCTCGGGCCATCACGCGGATGTGATCGCGGTGACCTCGGCGCGGGATCTGGCGGTGGTGCGCGAGGGGGTCTCGCTGGGGGTGGTGCAGTACGTGCTCAAGCCCTTCACCTTCGCCACGCTGCGCGACCGGCTGGTGCGCTACGCCGAGTTCCGCGCCGCGGCGGGCGAGGCGAGCGGACAGGACGAGGTGGACCGGGCGCTCGCGGCGCTCCGGGCGCCCGCGCCCGCGGCGCTGCCCAAGGGGCTCAGCGGGCCGACGCTCCAGCGGGTGACCGGGGCGCTGCGCGAGGCGCCCGACGGGCTCACCGCGGCCGGCGCCGCCGAGGCCGTCGGCATCTCGCGGATCACCGGGCGCCGCTACCTGGAACACCTGGTGGCCACCGGCCGGGCCGCGCGCAGCCCGCTGTACGGCCAGGTGGGGCGGCCGGAGCTGGTGTACCGCTGGGTGCCGGGGCCGCAGTGAGCCCGGTGTGATCACCGGCGCCCTATCGCTGCGTAGAGCAGGATCACGCGGTCGAGTAATCGGCCCTGTGCGTTCGGACAATCCGTGATCCTGTCGGAACGGACCGTATCCCCCGCGGCCCGCCGGGCCTACCTTGTGCGGGGTGCGCCCACCCTCCTCGCCTCCGCCCCCGTTCGACGCCCCCGCCGCCCGCCGGCTGCGCGGCGCGCTCGGCATGGGTCCCGAGCATGTCGCCCACACCCTGCGCTCCGCGTACGGGCTGCCCCATGTCACCCCCGGCCATGTGCTCGCCTGGGAGCGCGGCACCGCCGTCCCGGACCACACCGAACTCGCCGCGCTCGCCGGCACCTTGTGGTGCGACCCCGGCGAACTCCTCGGCCGCCCCGGCACCCTGCGCGAACACCGCATCGCCCGCGGCGTCGCACCGCAGGACGTCGCCCGCGCCGTCGGCGTGGACCTTCCGGAGTATCTGCGGATGGAGGAGGACGGCACCTGGCGCGGCACCGAGCGCCAACTCGGCGACCTCGTCCGGGTGCTGCGCCTCGAGCCGCCGGACGTGGTGGCCGTCACGGGTCGTACGGAGCGGCTCGCCGAGCTGCTGCGCGGGGCCGTGACCACCCGCTGGCAGGCCTATGTACGGCAGGTCGGGGAGCTGGTGGCCGTGGCGCGCCCCGACCTGGAGGAGGCGCTGCGCCGGCTGCACCGGGACTACCAGGGCCGGATGACCGCCACCCTCGGCTGGGGCGGCGGGGGTTCGGCCGGGGCCGCCGGGGAGGAGTTCCTGGAGCGGATCGTGGACCACTTCTGGGCGGCCGCGCGGCGGGAGCCGTAGGACTCCCGCCACGGCCTCCCGCCGCGACCCGGCCCCGGAGTCCGGCGGCCTAGAAGACCGACTCCGCCTCGTCCATGCGGTCCTTCGGGACCGTCTTCAGTTCGGTCACCGCCTCCGCGAGCGGGACCATCCGGATGTCGGTGCCGCGCAGGGCGGTCATCCGGCCGAACTCACCGCGGTGGGCGGCCTCCACGGCGTGCCAGCCGAAGCGGGTGGCGAGCACGCGGTCGTAGGCGGTGGGCACGCCGCCGCGCTGGACGTGGCCGAGGATGACCGGCTTGGCCTCCTTGCCGAGGCGGCGCTCCAGCTCGTAGGCGAGGGCGGTGCCGATGCCCTGGAAGCGCTCGTGGCCGTACTGGTCGATCGCACCCTTGCCGTAGTCCATGGTGCCCTCGGCCGGGTGCGCGCCCTCGGCGACGCAGATCACGGCGAACTTCTTGCCGCGCGCGAAGCGCTCCTCGACCATCTTGACCAGGTCAGCGGGGTCGAAGGGCCGCTCGGGCAGGCAGATGCCGTGGGCGCCGGCGGCCATACCGGACTCCAGGGCGATCCAGCCCGCGTGCCGGCCCATGACCTCGACCACCATCACCCGCTGGTGGGACTCGGCGGTGGTCTTGAGGCGGTCCATCGCCTCGGTGGCGACGCCCACCGCGGTGTCGAAGCCGAAGGTGCGGTCCGTCGAGGAGATGTCGTTGTCGATCGTCTTGGGCACGCCGACGACCGGGAGGCCCGCGTCGGAGAGCATCCGGGCGGCCGTCAGGGTGCCCTCGCCGCCGATCGGGATCAGCGCGTCGATGCCGAACTCCTCGACCATGTCGGTGGCCCGCTCGCAGGCCTCCCGCAGCCGGTCCCGCTCCAGCCGGGAGGAGCCGAGGATGGTGCCGCCGAGGGCGAGGATGCCGCTGACCGCGTCCAGGTCGAGGGCGCGGTAGTGGCGGTCGAGCAGGCCCCGGTAGCCGTCCTCGAATCCGATGACCTCGTCGTCGTACTGCGTCACCGCGCGGTGCACGACCGAACGGATCACGGCGTTCAGGCCGGGGCAGTCGCCGCCTGCGGTGAGAACTCCGATGCGCATCGTGCTGTGTCTCCTGCTCGCTGTCTCGTCCGTGCGTGAGCCTGCACCGATTCTTTCACGTCCGCCGGGGAGCCCTGGGATCCTGACGGGCGCCTTATCCCGATTGAGGGGTACTGTCAAGAGGGTTCCGCTCACCCTGGTGGGCGATTTTTATGCCGACCCTTTGACGACGATCTTTCGACGGCGAGCGACATCAGAAACGGAGTGGACACGTGACGCGCAGCGTGTACCTGACCGGCATCGACCGCGGCGACGGCCGCCAGGTCGTGGAGCTGGGGGTCATGGAACTCCTGACCCGGCAGGTCGACCGGGTGGGCGTCTTCCGCCCGCTCGTGCACGACGGCCCCGACCGGCTGTTCGAGCTGCTGCGGGCGCGCTACCGCCTCTCCCAGGACCCGGCGACCGTGATCGGCATGGACTACCGGGAGGCGTCCGCGATCCAGGCCGAGCGGGGCACCGACGAACTGGTCTCCGCCCTCGTGGACCGCTTCCACCTGCTGGCCCGCGACTACGACGTCGTCCTCGTCCTCGGCACCGACTTCGCCGCCACCCAGCTCCCCGACGAGCTGGCCCTCAACGCCCGGCTGGCCAACGAGTTCGGCGCCGCCGTGCTGCCGGTCGTCGGCGGCCGCGGCCAGCACGCCGACTCGGTGCGCGCGGAGGTCCGCAACGCCTACCGCGCCTACCACGGCCTGGGCTGCGACGTCCTTGCCATGATCGCCAACCGGGTCGCCCGCGAGGACCGCGCCGAGATCGCCGAGCGCCTGGCCTCCCGGCTGCCGGTGCCCTGCTACGTGCTGCCCGACGAGCCCGCCCTGTCCGCGCCGACCATCGCGCAGATCGCCCAGGCCCTGGACGCGCGGGTGCTGCTAGGCGACGACTCCGGGCTCGCCCGCGACGCCCTCGGCTTCGTCTTCGGCGGCGCCATGCTGCCGAACCTGCTGACCGCCCTGACGCCGGGCTGCGTGGTGATCACTCCGGGCGACCGCGCGGACCTGGTGGTCGGCGCGCTGGCCGCGCACAGCGCCGGCACCCCGCCGATCGCCGGCATGCTGCTCACCCTGGACGAGGTGCCGAGCCAGGAGATCCTCACCCTGGCCGCCCGGCTCGCACCGGGCACCCCTGTCCTCTCGGTGCGCGGCAACAGCTTCCCCACCGCCGAGCGGCTGTTCTCGCTGGAGGGCCGGATGACGGCGGCCACCCCGCGCAAGGCGGAGACCGCGCTCGGCCTGTTCGAGCGCCATGTGGACACCGCCGAGCTGGCGCGCCGGATCTCCGCGCCGAGCGGCGACCGCGTCACCCCGATGATGTTCGAGCACACGCTGCTGGAGCGGGCCCGCGCCGACCGGCGCCGGGTGGTGCTCCCGGAGGGCACCGAGGAGCGGGTGCTGCACGCGGCCGAGGTGCTGCTGCGCCGGGGCGTGTGCGACCTGACCCTGCTCGGGCCCGCCGACCAGATCCGCAAGAAGGCCGCGGACCTGGGCATCGACCTCGGCGACACCCAGCTGATCGACCCGGCCACCTCCGGGCTGCGCGACGGCTTCGCCGAGAAGTACGCGGCCCTGCGCGCCCACAAGGGCGTCACGGTGGAGCTGGCGTACGACGTGGTCACGGACGTGAACTACTTCGGCACCCTGATGGTCGAGGAGGGCCTCGCCGACGGCATGGTCTCCGGCTCGGTGCACTCCACGGCGGCCACCATCCGCCCGGCCTTCGAGATCATCAAGACCCGTTCGGAGGCGGCGATCGTCTCCTCGGTGTTCTTCATGTGCCTGGCCGACAAGGTGCTGGTCTACGGCGACTGCGCGGTCAACCCCGACCCGGACGCCGAGCAGCTCGCCGACATCGCCATCCAGTCGGCCGGTACGGCGGCCCGGTTCGGGGTGGAGCCGCGGATCGCGATGCTGTCGTACTCCACCGGCACCTCCGGCACCGGCGCCGACGTCGACAAGGTGCGCGCGGCCACCGAGCTGGTGCGCGCCCGGCGGCCGGACCTGAAGATCGAGGGGCCGATCCAGTACGACGCCGCCGTGGAGCCCACCGTCGCCGCGACCAAGCTGCCGGGCTCCGAGGTCGCCGGGCAGGCCACCGTGCTGATCTTCCCGGACCTCAACACCGGCAACAACACCTACAAGGCCGTGCAGCGCTCGGCCGGCGCGATCGCCGTCGGCCCGGTCCTCCAGGGACTGAACAAGCCGGTCAACGACCTGTCCCGCGGCGCCCTGGTGCCGGACATCGTGACCACCGTCGCCATCACCGCCATCCAGGCCCAGACCTCCGCAGACCGAGCAGAAAGCGTGCCCGTACCGTGACCGCGACCCGTGTCCTCGTCCTCAACTCCGGTTCCTCCTCGCTGAAGTACCAGCTGCTCGACATGCGGGACGCGAGCCGGCTCGCCCTCGGCCTGGTGGAGCGGATCGGCGAGCAGACCTCCCGGCTCAAGCACACCTGCGCGAGCAGCGGCGAGACCCGCGAGCAGAACGGCCCGATCGCCGACCACGACGCCGCGCTCAAAGCGGTCGCGGGCGAGCTGGCCCGCGACGGCATCGGCCTCGACTCGCCGGACCTGCTGGCGATCGGGCACCGGGTGGTGCACGGCGGGATGTTCTTCACCGAGCCCACCGTCGTGGACGACGGCGTGATCACCGAGATCGAACGGCTGATCCCGGTCGCCCCGCTGCACAACCCGGCCAACCTCACCGGCATCCGCACCGCCCGAGCGCTGCGCCCCGACCTGCCGCAGGTCGCCGTGTTCGACACCGCCTTCCACACCACCATGCCGGAGTCGGCGGCGCGCTACGCCATCGACCCGAAGATCGCCGACCGGTACCGGGTGCGCCGCTACGGCTTCCACGGCACCTCGCACGCCTATGTGTCCCGCGAGACGGCCCGGCTGCTCGGCAAGGACCCCGCCGAGGTCGACGTGATCGTGCTGCACCTGGGCAACGGCGCCTCCGCTTCGGCGGTGGCGGGGGGCCGGTGCGTGGACACCTCCATGGGGCTCACGCCTTTGGAGGGGCTGGTGATGGGTACGCGATCCGGTGATCTGGATCCCGCCGTCATCTTCCATTTGGCGCGGGTTGGCGGAATGTCCATGGACGAGATCGACACTCTTCTCAACAAGAGGAGCGGCTTGTTCGGTCTGTGCGGGGACAACGACATGCGGGAGATCCGCCGCCGGATCGAGGAGGGCGACGAGGAAGCCGCCCTCGCCTTCGACATTTACATTCACCGGCTCAAGAAGTACATCGGCGCCTATTTCGCCGTCCTCGGGAAGGTGGACGCGATCGCGTTCACCGCCGGGGTCGGGGAGAACGCGGCGCCCGTGCGCGAGGCGGCGATCGCGGGCCTGGAGGGGCTGGGCGCGGCGGTCGACCCGGAGCTGAACCGCGTACGCAGCGACGCGGCGCGGCTGATTTCGCCCGCGTCCGCACGGGTGGCCGTGGCCGTGGTGCCGACGGATGAAGAACTGGAGATCGCGACGCAGACCTACGCACTGGTCGGAAAGAGCAATTGAGAGCACCTGAGCAGACCGCCTCTCATTTGTATCTTCCGCCAGACGGAATATTCCGTAGCGAAACAAACCGATAGGATCGCCCCATGCGCCGTTCGAAAATCGTCTGTACTCTCGGCCCCGCGGTCGACTCCCACGAGATGCTCGTCGCCATGATCGAGGCGGGCATGAACGTGGCCCGCTTCAACTTCAGCCACGGCTCCCACGCCGAGCACCAGGCGCGGTACGACCGCGTCCGGGCCGCCGCCAAGGAGACCGGCCGCCCCATCGGCGTCCTCGCCGACCTCCAGGGCCCGAAGATCCGCCTGGAGACCTTCGCCGAGGGCCCTGTCGAGCTGGAGCGCGGCGACGAGTTCGTCATCACCACCGAGGACGTGGCCGGCGACCGGCACATCTGCGGGACGACGTACAAGGGGCTGCCGGGCGATGTCTCGCGCGGCGACCAGGTCCTGATCAACGACGGCAACGTCGAGCTGAAGGTCGTGGACGTGGACGGCCCGCGGGTCCGGACGATCGTGATCGAGGGCGGCGTCGTCTCCGACCACAAGGGCATCAACCTGCCCGGCGCGGCCGTCAACGTGCCCGCGCTGAGCGAGAAGGACGTCGAGGACCTGCGGTTCGCGCTGCGCATGGGCTGCGACATGGTCGCGCTGTCCTTCGTGCGGGACGCCAAGGACGTCCAGGACGTGCACCGCGTCATGGACGAGGAGGGCCGCCGGGTCCCGGTCATCGCCAAGGTGGAGAAGCCGCAGGCGGTGGAGAACATGCAGGACGTCGTCGCGGCGTTCGACGCGGTGATGGTGGCGCGCGGCGACCTCGCGGTGGAGTACCCGCTCGAAAAGGTCCCGATGGTGCAGAAGCGCCTGATCGAGCTGTGCCGGCGCAACGCCAAGCCGGTGATCGTGGCGACCCAGATGATGGAGTCGATGATCACCAACTCCCGGCCGACCCGCGCCGAGGCCTCCGACGTGGCCAACGCGATCCTGGACGGCGCCGACGCGGTGATGCTGTCCGCCGAGTCCTCGGTGGGCGCCTACCCGGTCGAGACGGTCAAGACGATGTCGAAGATCGTCCAGGCCGCCGAGCAAGAGCTGCTCTCCAAGGGCCTCCAGCCGCTGGTGCCGGGCAAGAAGCCGCGCACGCAGGGTGGTTCGGTGGCCCGCGCGGCCTGCGAGATCGCCGACTTCCTCGGCGGCCGGGGCCTGATCGCGTTCACCCAGTCCGGTGACACCGCGCGCCGCCTTTCGCGCTACCGCGCCGCGCAGCCGATCCTCGCCTTCACCACCGAGGAGGCCACCCGCAACCAGCTCACGCTGAGCTGGGGCGTGGAGCCGTACGTGGTGCCGTTCGTGGACACCACCGACGACATGGTCGAGCAGGTGGACCAGGAGCTGGCCAAGCTGGCCCGCTTCGAGAAGGGCGCCACCGTGGTCATCACCGCCGGCTCGCCCCCCGGCGTCCCCGGCACCACCAACATGATCCGGGTGCACCACCTGGGCACCGACAACTGACGCGGCCCGTACGGGCCTTGAACGGCGCTGAGGGCGCCCCCTGCGAACAGGGGGCGCCCTCAGCGGTGTTGCGGCTCCCGGACGGGTCTGGGGGACCGGTCAGCCGGTCGTGTACACGTGCATTCCGGGCACGTGCAGGCTGCCGCCGAACTGGGCGGCCTGGGTCACCTTCACACTGGTGAAGTAGATCAGCGGAAGGTTCAGCGGGGGCGGGCTGTCGGGGCTGAACGTCATCGGGATCAGACCGAACAGGTTGCCCGAGATCGACTCGGTGTACATCACGGTCTTGCCGTCCCTGATGGTCGACGTCGAGCCCTTGGCCGCCTGGACGTGGTACGTCTTGCCGGACAGCGAGTCGTGCACGGTCTGGTGCAGGTCGCCGATGTCCGTGCCGTCGGAGATGACGTACTTCAGCGCCTTCTTGGTGGTGCCGCTCGCCGTCTTCACCTCCACGATGCCCTGGTAGTCGGCGCCTTTGAGCAGCAGCGAGCTGGCCTGGAGGTACCAGGGGTCGTCCGCCACCGGCACCGCGTTGTCGACGCCCCCCTCATCGGTGGTGGCGGCGGGGCAGTCCGTGGCCGAGGGGCTCGGGCTGGTGCTCGCCGAGGGGCTCGGGGACGGGCCCGTGGTGGCGGCGTCCGCCGTGTCCTTGACCGCCTTCCCCGCGCCGTCGACCGCCTTGGAGACCGTGCCGGTGGTGTTCCTCACCGTGTCCCCGACCGTCTTGGCGGTCTTGGAGGTCGTGTCCTTGACGGTGTCGGAAGGCTTCGTGCCGGACGACGGCGCCGTGGAGCCGGACGCGGAGGGCGAGGGGCTCGCCGAGGGCGTGGTGCTCGCGGAGGGTGCGGCGGAGTCGTGCTTGCCGCCGGTGAGGATGTTCCCGATGGTGTCGCCGATGGTGCCGAGCAGCCCGCCGCTGCTGCTCTGGCTCGGGGACGTGCCCGTCGTCGTACCGGAACCGGAGCCCGAACCCGAACCCGAGCCGGAGTCGGAGGAGCCGGAGGTCCCGGTCGGCTTGGGCGCGGTCTTGTCCGCGGAACCCGAGTCCGAACCCGAACCGGAACCCGAGTCCGAACCCGAACCCGCGTCTCCGGACGACGAGGAGCCCGGCGTGTCCTTCGAGGTGTCCTTGGAGGTGTCCTTGCCCGTGTCCTTCGTCGCGTCACCGCTCGGTGAGGACGACGGCGTCGGCGCGTCGGTGGACTTGTCGGCCGAGGGCGAGGGCGAGGACTTGGGGTCCTTGCCGTCGTCCAGCGCCTTGACGCAGTCCTTGTACTCCTCCGCCGACATGCTCTTGGCCGCGGGCGAGGTGGTGGGGCCGCCGCCGTTGCCCGCCGCGAGGGCGAGCGTGGAGGTGAAGCCCATGCCCATGAGCACGGCCGTCGGCATCGCCACGGTGGCTATCGCCTTGCCGGCCGGCATGTGGAACCTGGTGAACAGCGGCTTCCTGGGAGCCGCGTGGCGGGGTCCGGTTCTCCCGCGGGACTCGTCCGCATCGCTCCCGCGGCTCACCTCGTCAGCCGGCACTGTGCCTCCCGTTCGCCCCGTTGGCCGGGCTCGTTCCTGACAGGTCGTTCGGCTCGTACGCCCCGCCGGTGCCCTGACCGGGCAGCGGCACGGATCCGGGTGCGCCGCCCGCGTCCGGGGCGGCCTCACCGGCCTGCGCCTCCGGGCCCGCGGGCTCGCCCGGCGCCCACGCCACGGCCATCGCCCCGCCGATGAGGGAGAACAGGAAGCCGAGGACGAATCCCCCGAAGTTGGACACGGGGAGGGACACCAGTGCCAGCAGGATCGCGGCGACTCCCGCGAAGGTCCGCACATGCTTCTGGAACCAGAGGCTGATCCCCAGCACGACGAGCAGCACACCGATGATCAGGGATCCCGCTCCCGCGGTGGTCGCCATCGCCAGCGTCAGGTGTCCCAGCTGGAGATGGGCGTACGGGAAGTACATGATCGGAAAGCCGCCGAGCAAGACGAACAGACCTGCCCAGAACGGCCGCGCGCCCCGCCAGGCGCGGAACTGCTGCCTCCGGTTGGTGAACTGGCCGGGGTCGGCGGCAGGGGTCTCGGCGCTCATGGAAAACAGCTCCCTGGTGCGGCATTGCTGTGGTGATGACGTGTGCCGCGCGTGGAGACGCGGCGGATGTGGCGCGGGCGGGGGCGCCGTCGGCTCCCCCGCCCGTCAGCGAGTGCCTAGTAGCACTCGTGCGTGCCCGCCTGCACGGACATGTGCAGACCACTGAGCTTGAAGGTGCCGGCCGTGGTCGCCCACGCCGTCTGCTTCACACCGGTCAGCGTGGCCGAGTCGGCCTGCTGCGCGAAGCCGAACGGGTTGGCCTGCTCCTTGCCGCCCTTCATGCCCGGACCCTTGCCGGCGTCCTTGGCCGCAACACCGATGTCGATGTTGTTGAAGGTGGCGTCGGCGTTCAGGTCGTCGACGTCGATGTAGAGCCGGTCGGCCTCGACCGGGTCCTTCTGGCCGGCGGTCAGCCTCAGGGTCACCGAACCGAGCACCGGGATGTTCGGCGTGACGACCGACTGGCACATGTTCGTGATCTCGGCCGACTTGAAGGCCGAGACCGCGACCGGGTGGGCCGTCTGGTCACCACTGAGGGTGTAGCCGTTGTCGAGCGCGCCGTACTGCTCGAAGCCCTGGCCGACCAGCTTGTCCGCGGTCACCTTGAAGGACTGACCCGACACGCTGAACGAGGCGGCCAGCGCACCCTGAGCGAGGGCCACACCTATACACGCCGTGGCGGCGACGCTGGGCACCATGACCACAGCGAACCGCTTCCATCTGGTCCCGCCACGCACCTGGGACTCCATATTTCCTCCTTCTCGGACGTACATCTCCTGGCCCGGACTCGCCCACGTACGGCGGCTCAGCCGGGGCAGGGATGGGAGAAGTGCTACGTCCTCGGGAAGGAGCGCCCGTACTCGCGGGCGCATAGCGCGCCCGGATCACCGGCGATCACCCCCGAGCGACAACCACTGGTCGCGCCTGACACACATCACGCACAACCTTCTGGACAGGCTTCGCCGGCCGGCGAAGACCCCCCTGCCCGAGAGCCGGCGCCACTGCCGCCGGCTCTGCTCGGTGGGGACCCAGAGTCTCCCTCGCCCCGACCGGGTGCCGGGGTGCGGGAATGGACCGAGCGTCGCCGATCGTGGTGCAAATTGGCCGCCCGCACAAGGGGGTTCGTTACTGGCTAGTAACGGGGGGATAACCGGGACACGACAAGGTGATCCCGGAGCGCGACACTCCGTCGCAACGGAGGGCAGAGCAAAGCCGTTGATCTCTGTACGAAACCAGACAGATCAACGGCCTTGATTTACTCGGAGTAACAGCCGCCCCGATTGCCAAGATTTGGCAAAGCGGAGCGGCCTCAACGCCTTGTCGGCGAACCTTTCACCTCGGCATCACAGGCCGTGGCGTTTAGCGACTGGTCAGAAAAGCGCCCGTGCGAGCGCCCTGCGCGCTCCGACCACCCGCGGGTCCTCGGAGCCCACGACCTCGAACAGCTCCAGGAGCCGGCGACGCACCGCGTCCCGCTCGTCACCGGCCGTGCGCTGCACGGTCTCGATCAACCGCCCGAAGGCGTCCTCGACATGACCGCCCACCAGATCCAGGTCCGCGGCGGCGATCTGCGCGTCGGCGTCCTTCGGCTTCTCGGCCGCCTCACGGCGCACCTTCTGCGGGTCCATGCCCTGTACCCGGCGCAGCAACTCGGCCTGCGCCAGACCGAGTTTGGCCTCCGGGTGGGCCGGGTCGTCGGCCAGCACATTCTGGTAGGCGCGGACCGCGCCGTCCAGATCGCCGGCGTCCAGGGCCGCGGCGGCCGCGTTCAGAAGCGACTCGTACGGGCCCGCCGGGGCCTCGGCGGGCGCGCCGGACGCACCGCCCGGCTGCGCGTCCGGGTCGACGGTCAGACCGGTCAGGCCGAACCGCTCCTCGGCGACCTGCACCAGCTGGTCGAGGGTGCCGCGGATCTGCGTCTCGGCGGCCGCCCCCTGGAACAGGGGCAGGGCCTGGCCCGCGACGACGGCGAACACCGCCGGGATGCCCTGCACCCCGAACTGCTGCATCAACATCTGGTTGGCGTCGACGTCGATCTTGGCGAGGAGGAAGCGCCCGTTGTACTCGACGGCCAGCCGCTCCAGGACCGGGCTCAGCTGCTTGCAGGGCTGACACCACTCGGCCCAGAAGTCGATGACGACGGGCACCTCGGCGGAGCGCTGGAGCACCTCGCGCTCGAAGCCCGCCTCATCGACGTCGATGACGAGATCGGCCGGGGAGACGGCACCCGTGCCGCCCTGCCGGGCCGCTTCGGCGCGCGCCTGCTCGGCCTTGGCCTTGGCCTCCTGGGCCGCCTTCACCGCGGCGAGGTCGACCACGCCGCTCATGGACATGTTCCGTGGCTGCATGGGTCTATCCTCCCCCGATCCCGCGTCTGAAGAAAAAAGCGTCGATGTTCGGCGCCGGGTCCCCACCCGCGCCGTGCCGTACCGCCCGCGTACGTCCTTCGCGAGCTTTCGCTACGACCCGTAGCGTAATGGCAATGAGGGGTCACGCTCCACCATGATCCGGTGATCTGCCTCACGACGCCACGGAACAGGCCGGTACCGGCCGGTTATGGTCGGGGGATGCAGAGCCGCACCCCCGCCAGCCGCACCGGGCGCCCGCGGAGCGCCGCCGCGGACGCCGCGATCCTGGCGGCGACCCGGCAGGCGCTGGTGGAGCTGGGCTGGTCCAAGCTCACCCTCCAGGACGTGGCGATGCGCGCGGGGGTCGCGAAGACCACCCTCTACCGCCGCTGGGCCGGCAAGAACGAGCTGGTCGTGGACGCGGTCGCGGAACTCTTCGACGAGCTGCGGCTGCCCGACGCGGGCAGTCTGGCCGCCGACATCGAGGGCGTGGTCCTCCAGTTCGCGGCGCTCCTGGACCGCCCCGAGTGCCGCAGCGGTCTGATGGCGGTGGTCGCCGAGTCGACCCGCGACGAACCGCTGCGCGAACGCATCCGCGCCTCGGTCGTGGAACGCCAGAAACGGCTGGTCGTCGAGGGCCGCTCGCGCGCCCAGGCCCGCGGCGAACTCCCCCCGGAATCCGACCCGGAGGAAACCGCCCGCACCATCGACCTCACCTTCGACATGATCGCCGGCGCCGTCGTCCACCGGACCCTGATCAGCGGCAAACCAGCGGACGGCCCGTGGGTACGGAGCTTCATCAGAGCCCTTCTGCTGGGCTTGTCGGCACCGGCCTGAGGCACCTGCGCGTCCCTGCCGCGCGGCTCCCCCTCCGGCCCCGGCACCCGAGACCGCCGCGGAGTCCGATGGCGCGCGCACGCGCCATAGGGCCGGCCGCTGCCGACCCGCCGAGGCCGGGCGCCCTCAGAAGCCCACCGGTTCCGTGTACGCGCCCCACTCGTCGCGCAGGGCGCCGCAGATCTCGCCGAGGGTCGCCTCCGCGCGGACCGCGGCCAGCATCGGCTCGATCATGTTGGAGCCGTCGCGGGCGGCGGTGAGGAGCGCGGCCAGGGAGCTGCGTACGGCGCCCTCGTCGCGCGCGGCCCTGCGGTCTTCCAGAATCCGCACCTGGGCCCGCTCCACCTCGTGGCCGACGCGCAGGATCTCCAGTTCGCCGGTGACGGAACCGGTGTGCGCGTTGACGCCCACGACCTTCTTCTCCCCCTTCTCCAGGGCCTGCTGATAGCGGAAGGCGGAATCCGCGATCTCACCGGTGAACCAGCCGTCCTCGATCCCGCGCAGGATCCCGGAGGTCATCGGCCCGATGGGGTGCCGCCCGTCCGGATGGGCCGCGAGCCCCCGCTCCCTGATCCGCTCGAAGATCTCCTCCGCGGCCGCCTCGATTCGGTCGGTCAGCTGCTCGACGTACCAGGAGCCCCCCAGCGGATCCGCCACCGCCGCGACCCCGGTCTCCTCCATCAGCACCTGCTGCGTGCGCAGCGCGATCTCCGCGGCCCGCTCGCTGGGCAGCGCCAGCGTCTCGTCCAGGGCGTTGGTGTGCAGCGAGTTGGTCCCGCCGAGCACCGCGGCCAGCGCCTCCACGGCGGTGCGCACCACGTTGTTGTACGGCTGCTGCGCGGTCAGCGAGACCCCGGCGGTCTGTGTGTGGAACCGCAGCCACTGCGCCTTCTCGGTCCGCGCGCCGTACACGTCCCGCAGCCACCGCGCCCAGATCCGCCGCGCGGCACGGAACTTGGCGATCTCCTCGAAGAAATCGACATGGGCGTCGAAGAAGAACGACAGTCCGGGCGCGAACACGTCGACGTCCAGGCCCCGGCTCAGCCCCAGCTCCACGTACCCGAACCCGTCCGCGAGCGTGTACGCCAGCTCCTGCGCGGCCGTCGCCCCCGCCTCCCGGATGTGGTACCCGGAGACCGACAGCGGCTTGTAGGCGGGGATGCCGGCCGCGCAGTACTCCATGAGGTCGCCGATCAGCCGCAGATGCGGCTCCGGCTGGAACAGCCACTCCTTCTGGGCGATGTACTCCTTGAAGATGTCCGTCTGGAGCGTGCCGTCGAGCACCGCGGGGTCCACGCCCTGCCGCTCCGCGGCGACCAGGTACATGCAGAAGACGGGCACGGCGGGCCCGCTGATCGTCATGGACGTGGTCACCTCGCCGAGCGGGATGTCCTTGAACAGGACCTCCATGTCGGCGGCCGAGTCGATCGCGACCCCGCAGTGCCCGACCTCGCCGAGCGAGCGGGGGTCGTCGGAGTCCCGCCCCATCAGCGTGGGCATGTCGAACGCCACGGACAGCCCGCCGCCGCCCGCCGCGAGGATCATCTTGTAGCGCTCGTTGGTCTGCTCGGCGTTGCCGAACCCGGCGAACTGCCGGATCGTCCAGGTGCGCCCGCGGTAGCCGGTCGAGTAGAGCCCCCGCGTGAACGGGTACTCCCCCGGCCAGCCGATCCGCTCGAATCCCTCGTACGTGTCTGTGGGCCGCGGCCCGTACACCGGCTCCACGGGGTCACCGGAGAGCGTGGTGAAGTCGGCGTCACGCTTGCGCGCGGCGTCGTATCGGGCCTGCCAGCGCCGGCGGCCCTCCTCGATCGCGTGAGCGTCCATACCGGCGAATTTACTTGGACGTCCTAGTACCTGTCGATGGCAGAGCCGCCGTACGGGTGCCGTACGGCGGCCGCGACCCGAGTTCCGCGGCGGGACCTACGCCTCGGCGACGGCGGGGGTACGGTCGACGATCTTGCCGTCCAGCTCGCGGCTGATCTTCCGCTCCACGAAGAACGCGGCCGTCGGGATGGTGCCGGCGAGCAGGACCCACAGCTGCTTTCCGACCGGCCACTTCGCCTTGGAACCCAGGTCGAAGGCGAAGACCAGGTAGACGACGTACAGCCAGCCGTGGGCGATGGCGACGACACGGGTCACGTCGGCCGCGCCACTGATGTCCAGCCCGTACTTCGCGATCATGCTCAGGCACAGGAGCACCAGCAGGACACCCGTGGTGTAGGCCATGACGCGGTAGCGGGTCAGCACGCTTTTCTTCATGGAGTCGAGCGTAACCACCCGTTCCGGGAGATCTTGGCGGGGGTCACCCCTCGTCGAAGTCCAGCGCCGCGATCCGCAGCGGGCGGAACATCGCGAAGATCTCCCGGCACTCCTCCGCGTCGTACACGCCGAGCCCGAAGTCCATGGCCATGAGGTCGCGGGAGGCCGCGTCGACCACCTCGCGGCCCTTGTCGGTGATCACGGCGAGGGTGCCGCGTCCGTCGTTGGGGTTGGGCCGCTTGGCGACGAGGCCGGACTTCACCAGCCGGTCCACGGTGTTCGTCACGGACGTGGGATGCACCATGAGCCGCTCGCCGATCTTGGACATCGGCAGCTCGCCGGCCTTGGAGAAGGTGAGCAGCACCAGCGCCTCGTAGCGGGCGAACGTCAGCCCGTACGGCTTGACCACCGCGTCCACCTCGGCGAGCAGGATCTGCTGGGCCCGCATGATCGAGGTGATCGCGGCCATGGACGGCACGTTTCCCCAGCGCTGCTGCCACAGCTCGTCGGCGCGGGCGATGGGGTCGAACGGGAGGCTGAGAGGCTTCGGCACGTCATCAGACCCTACCGGCCGGTCATATGCCGGTCAGCTCCGTCTCACCTTTCGACCGCCCCGCGTCCAGGGACCGCTTCTTCCCGGCGCCACCCCTCCGGCCCGCTCCTCACCGCCCGGTCCGCCGCAGGCGGTGCCGTACGGCCCGCTGCGCCACCGGCCCCAGCTCCTCCAGCGCCGCCACCAGCGCGGCCAGCTGGTCCAGCGCCCCCAGCGCCGCCTCCGCCCCCTTTGCGTCGACCCCCTCGTACAGCTCGATCCCCACGAACGACGCGGCCACCGCCCGCGCGAACCCCGCGGGGTCGACGAACTCGGCGACCGGGGTCCCGGCCAGCAGCCGGGCGAGCACCTGCTCGATCTCGTCGGTCCACAGCCGCAGCCCCGCCGCCGTCGCGGGCCCGAGCGCCGGGTGCGTCGGCGCGCCGGCGAGCAGCTGGCCGAGCAGGGCGACATGGCCGCCGTCCCGCTCGTGCTCATGGATCTCCCGGCCGACGGCGAGCAGTTCGGACAGCGAGGCGACCGCGGCGAGCCGCGTCCGGTAGCGGCCGACCGCCTGCTCCGCGCCGTACCGGCAGGCCGCCGCGAGCAGCTCGTCCACCGTGCCGAAGTGGTAGAAGACCAGCGCCTGGTTGACGCCGGCCGCGGCGGCCACCGTGCGGGCGGAGGTCTTGGCGATGCCCTGCTCGGTGAGCGTGCGCAGGGCACCCTCCAGCAGCTTGGCCTTGGTCTCCCGTGCCTTCGCCGTCTCGGGGCTCACGCGGGCGCCTCCACGCGCTGCTGGAGGGCGCGCAGCAGCCGCGGGGCCCGGATCCGGGTGGCGGGCGCGCGCAGGCAGCGACGGGCGGCCGGGGTGCACGCGAGCGGTGCCTTGAACAGGGCGAGGCAGACCGCGCCGAGCAGCAGCACCGGGCACACATAGGCCACGGCGGCGGCGAACGGCCCGAACAGGCGCAGCAACCGCTCCATGCGCAGCCCGCCGAGGCAGGTGGCGAGCAGCAGGGCGCGTACGGCGATCTCGGCGAGCCAGTTGCCCAGGGCGCGCTCGGGGGTGATGCCGCGTTCCAGCCAGAGCCGGAGCCGGTCGAAGGACCAGGCGGTGGCCCAGTCGAGCAGCGGGCGGACGAGCAGGCGGTCGGCGGCGGCGCCGAGGGGTCCGCCGCGGGGGCGGTAGTCGTAGCCGGTGAGGAAGCGCACGCCCTGTGCGTCGGGGACGTAGCGCCAGTAGCCGCTGCCCTCGGCGATCAGGCCGCGGGGGCGGGTGGAGGAGAAGCAGACGGCGGAAGTGCGGGTGCCGTCGGGGCGTTCCTTCTCGCCGGCCGAGACGCCGGTGCCGGAGAGGGTGAGGAAGGGGGTCAGGCGCGCGGTGAAACGGAAGGGGCGCGGCTCGCCGGGGGCGGCGCTCGGGAGCTGGTGGAGTTCGGTGACGAGCAGGTACCAGCGCCGGTGCAGGACGGGGTCCTGGGTGTGCGCCCACAGTCGGTCGAGGTCGGCGCGTATGTGCGTCTCCGTATAGAGACCCATGGTGTTCCCCCACGTCAGGCCGCCGATTGAGCGACCGCTCAAAGGATCTTCGAGGAGAAGGTACTTCCCTTCGAGCGATCGCTCAAAACCGCGGCCCGCACGGCGGTTCACGACCGGCCGTCCAGGCGGGGTCCGGCGGGCCCGCTCAGGCGGTGTCCGGCCGGTCCGCCAGGTGGCGTTCGACCGTCTCCACCTTGGAGGTGAGGCCGTCGGTGACGCCGGGGCGGATGTCGGCCTTGAGGACGAGGGAGACGCGCGGGGCGCGCGCCTCCACGGCGGCGACGGCGCGCCGGACGACGTCCATGACCTCCTCCCAGCTGTCGCCCTCGATGGAGGTGAACATGGCGTCGGTGCGGTTCGGCAGGCCGGACTCGCGGACCACGCGGACGGCGTCGGCGACGTACTCCCCGACGTCCTCGCCGACACCGAGGGGCGTCACGGAGAAGGCGACGATCATGCGTTCACGACCCCTTCCTTGCGCGCGCGGGCGGCGATCACGGCGTCCTCGGCCTCGCGGCGCAGCGCGCGCTCGACGATGAAGCCGCCGAAGGGGATGACCGAGTAGGCGATGTAGAGGCCGGCCTTGCCCTTGTTCCACTTGGCGCGGTTCCAGGCGTCCGCCCAGAAGAGGACGTAGAGGATGAACAGCACGCCGTGGATCGGGCCCATCACGGGGGCGACGTTCACGCCGGAGTCGACCGTGTACTTGATGATCGTGCAGGCCGCGAGGACGATCCAGGAGATTCCCTCCGGCACGGAGATCAGGCGCAGGCGGCGGATGGCGGAGGCTGTCTTGAGGTCCACGGGTCACCTTCGGTGGGAGTGTCGCTGAGGGGGCGCTGGGGCGCGTCCGCTGTCGTGATCGTCTTTGTGAACGCACGCACAAGCGTGCCGCCATTGTGGCAAACGGTGCCCCTGCGGGTCCGCTCAGGGTGCGGCTCCACCCGCGGGTGCTGTTCGGCCCACCCGCGGCGGCGCTACGTTCGCAGCGTGGCGATGTTCCGATTGCAAGGCAGCAAGGTGCTCGCCGTCGAGATGACCGGCGACGCCGTCAAGGCGAAGAACGGCTCGATGGTCGCGTACGACGGGCAGATGTCCTTCAGGAAACTCACCGGGGGCGGGGAGGGGCTGCGCGGGATGGTGACCCGCCGGCTCACCGGTGAGCAGATGGCGGTGATGGAGGTGAAGGGGCACGGCACCTGCTGGTTCGCCGACCGGGCGACCGAGATCAACCTGGTGCGGCTGCGGGGCGAGAAGCTGTACGTCGAGTCGGGCAACCTGCTGGTGACGGAGGCGGCGCTGCGTACGGGCACCACGTTCACCGGGCTGCGCGGCGCCTCCCAGGGCAACGGCCTGTTCACCACGACGGTGGAGGGGCACGGCCAGGCGGCGATCATGTCCGACGGGCCGGCGGTGGTGCTCCGGGTCAGTCCCCAGTACCCGCTGACCGTCGATCCGGGGGCCTATGTCGCCCATCAGGGCAACGTGCGGCAGTCCTTCCAGTCCGGTGTGACGTTCCGCACCTTCCTCGGGGAGGGCGGCGGCGAGGCCTTCCAGATCCGCTTCGAGGGGGACGGCCTGGTGTACGTGCAGCCGAGCGAGCGGAACACGATCGCGGGGGATCTGTGAGATGACCTTCCGCGAGATCAACTCCAAGATGGTCGAGGCGACGGTGCTGCCCGGCCGGCGGCTGTTCAGCCAGCGCGGGGCCATGCTCGCCTACAAAGGCGAGGTGTCCTTCACGCCCAACGTCCAGGGCGGCCAGGGCGGGGTGATGTCCATGCTGGGGCGCCGGGTGACCGGCGAGGCGACCCCGCTGATGACCGTCGAGGGCAGCGGCACGGTGTTCTTCGGGCACGGCGGCCATCACGTCCACGTCATCCGCCTCACCGGCGACACCCTGTACGTGGAGGCCGACCGCCTGCTCGCCTTCGAGGGCACTCTGCGCCAGGGCACCATGTTCATGGGCTCGCAGGGCGGGGTGATGGGCCTGGTGCGCGGCCAGGTCACCGGCCAGGGGCTGTTCACCACCACGCTCCAGGGCGAGGGCGCGGTCGCCGTGATGGCGCACGGCGGCGTCTTCGAGCTGCCGATCACCCCCGACCGCCCGGTGCATGTGGACCCGCAGGCGTACGTCGCCCACCACGGCGACGTCCGCAACAGGCTCTCCACCGCCCTCGGCTGGCGGGAGATGGTGGGCCGCGGCTCCGGCGAGGCGTTCCAGCTGGAGCTGAGCGGCAGCGGCACGGTGTACGTCCAGGCCTCGGAGGAGAAGCTGTGAACGCGTACTCGAGCACCTACGGCACCGCCGGTCCCGGCGGCCCGGTGGTGTACGACCCGGTGACCCTGCCCGCCGACGACAACGTGAACAGCTACACGTTCTGCGTCGAGCTCAAGGACGGGCAGTGGTTCCTGCAGAAGGGGAAGATGATCGCCTACTACGGGGCGATCGGGTTCGACGGCATCGGACACGGCCGGCTCGACCACCTCGTGCGCACCTCGTTCCATTCGCCACTGCACGCGAGCGACTGGGTCGTGGCCCACGGCTCGGGCAAGATGCTCCTCGCCGACCGGGCCTTCGACGTCAACTCGTACGACCTGGACGACGGGAACTTGACCATTCGCGCGGGCAATCTGCTCGCTTTTCAGCCAACTCTCACGCTCAAACAATCGATCGTGCCGGGTTTTCTGACCCTCATCGGAACCGGAAGATTCGTGGCCGCGTCCAACGGACCGGTGGTCTTCATGGAGCCTCCCCTGCGGGTGGATCCCCAAGCGCTCGTCGGCTGGGCCGACTGCCCCTCCCCCTGCCATCACTACGACCACGGGTACCTGACCGGTGTACTGGGCGGACTCCGTGCGATGACGGGCCTGGGCGGGGTTTCCGGAGAGGAGCACCAGTTCGAGTTCGTCGGCGCGGGGACGGTGCTGCTCCAGTCATCGGAGGCCCTGATGCCGGAGGTCGACACGGGGGTCGTCCCGGCCGAACCGGGGACGCCCGGAGATGGCGCACCGGGGCGGGCCGGACACGGTCCGCAACCATCCGGCGCACCGCGCCTTCCCGGACAGCTGGGGGACCTCCAGCGTCGCTTCGGGCTGTGAGCGGTAGTCTGCGGAGTGTGACGTCGAACGCGTGCGCACAGTCACACCACCCGAAGTAGTTCGCCATTCAACTTCTTAGGTAGACTTCATTCATGGAGACCGAGACGGCCACGCGCTGGCTGACCGATGCGGAGCAGTGCGCCTGGCGCACCCACCTGGAGGTCAACAGGCTGTTGACGTACCAGCTGGAGAAGGATCTTCAGCCGTTCGGCCTGACGATGAACGATTACGAGATCCTCGTGAACCTGTCCGAGTCGGAGGACGTACGGATGCGGATGAGCGACCTCGCCTCCGCGACGATGCAGTCCAAGAGCCGGCTCTCGCACCAGATCACCCGGATGGAGAACGCGGACCTCGTGCGCCGCGAGAACTGCGAGTCGGACCGCCGGGGGCTGTACGCGGTGCTCACCGAGCACGGCATGGAGACGATGAAGAAGGTGGCGCCGCACCATGTGTCCTCGGTGCGGCGGCACTTCATCGACCTGCTCTCGCCGGAGGCCCTGGTCGAGCTGGACAAGGCCCTGAAGCCGATCGCGGAACACCTGCGAGGACAGCGGGGACGCCCCTAGGGGCCCTCGGCGAGCGCCGGTTCCCCGCACCCCTCGAGGGGTGCGGGGAAGCACGCGGTCAGCCGCGACGCGACCGCGCGAGGCCACCGAGACCCGCCACGGCGGCGGACGCCAGAGCGGTGGTGCCCGCCACCAGGAAGCAGGCGGCCAGCGGCATCCGGCCGATCAGCAGCCCCGTGGCCAACGCTCCGGCCGAACTCCCCGCGTTCACCCCCATGTTGACCCACGCCCCGGCCTGCGTACGGGACTCGGCGGCCACCGACTCGTCGGCCGCCAGGTACGCCGTCGTCAGGGTCGGTGCGATCAGGGCCCCGGCGAGGGCCAGCACGGCGGTGAGCACCCACAGACCGGGGGCCAGGCCGGCCACCGCGACGATCAGGCCCAGCAGCGCCGAGAAGCGGAGCAGCCGGGTGCGGGCCGGGGTCAGCCACCGTACCGCCCCGTTCGCGAGGCCCCCCAGCACGCTGCCCGCCGACATCGCGCCCAGCACCCACGGCACGAGACCGGTGTCGTACGCGTGCGCGGAGGCGTACGCCATGGTCAGCAGGTCCACCCCGCTGAGGGTCAGCCCGGCGCCGAGCGCGACGACGACGGGGGCGAGCAGACCGGGGGCGCCCCGGAGCCGGGCGGGCCGGGCGGCGGGCCGGGGGGCCGGCAGCACCGGGGACGTGACGAAGAACCCGGTGCCGCCCACGATCAGCGCCGCGCTGAGCAGGATCCCGGCGGCCGGCGGGGCGAACCCGGTCAGGGCGCCGACCAGCACGGGCCCGGAGACGTAGAGCAGTTCCTCGGCGACCCCGTCGAGGCTGTAGGCGCGCTGCAACAGGGTCCGGTCGGGCGCGAGTTCGGCCCACAGCGACCGCATCGTCGGCCCGAGCGGCGGCGTACACGCGCCGGCGAGCGCCGCGACCGCCGCGAGCGGGGCCACCGGCGCACCGGGACGCCAGGTCAGGACGGCGAGCAGGGACAGCAGGGCGCCGTACACGAGCGCCATGGGCGCGAGCGCCCGGCGGGGCCCGTGCCGGTCGATCAGGGCGCCGCGTACCGGCATCAGGAAGACCGACGCGGCGCCGAACAGGGACATCAGCGCCCCGGAGACAGCGTAGGAGCCGGTGGCGCGGGTGACGGACAGCATCACCGCGAGGGACACGGTGCCGTAGGAGAGACGGGCGGTCAGGGCGGCCGTGAAGGTGCGGCGGGCGCCCGGCAGGCGCAGCACGGCGGCGTACGAAGGCCGCGCGGGAGCATGCGTGGACATGCGGAGGTTCCTCTGGGGGAGGCGGAAAAGGGCACGCGAGGGCACGCGGCGCCGGAATCGTCACGGCGTCGCGCGCGGGGCGTGCTCTATGCCAGCAGGAGGAACATGAAACCCAACTTAGCGGTCCGATACGGGTGTTGACCAGCTCTCCGGCCTTCCGGGTCCGGATTCGGCACCAGCTCCGGCACCGGTCCCGTCCCCGCCTGCCGGCTCAGCCCTCCGTGATCCCCGCCACCAGTTCGTCCGCCGCCCGGTACGGGTCGAGTTCGCCCGCCACGATCCGCTCCGCGAGGGCGCCCAGGCGCCGGTCGCCGTGCAGGTCCCCGATGCGCTCGCGCAGCGCCGTGACCGCGATGGACTCCACCTCGCGGGCGGCGCGGGCGCGCCGGCGCTCGGTGAGCACCCCGTGCTCCTCCATCCAGGCGCGGTGCTTCTCCAGCGCCTCGACCACCTCGTCCACGCCCTCGGCGCGGGAGGCGACCGTCTTCACGATGGGCGGCCGCCAGTCGCCGGGTTTGCGGGCCTCGCCGAGGCCCAGCATGTGGTTCAGCTCGCGGGCGGTGGCGTCGGCGCCGTCCCGGTCCGCCTTGTTGACGACGTAGACGTCGCCGATCTCCAGGATGCCCGCCTTGGCGGCCTGGATGCCGTCACCCATGCCCGGTGCCAGCAGCACCACGCTGGTGTCCGCCTGGGCGGCGATCTCCACCTCGGACTGGCCCACGCCCACCGTCTCGACCAGGACCACGTCGCAGCCGGCCGCGTCCAGCACGCGGATCGCCTGCGGGGCGGACCAGGCGAGGCCGCCGAGGTGGCCGCGGGTGGCCATGGAGCGGATGTAGACGCCGGGGTCGCAGGCGTGCTCCGACATGCGCACGCGGTCGCCCAGCAGCGCGCCGCCGGAGAAGGGCGAGGACGGGTCGACGGCCAGGACGCCGACCCGCCTGCCCTGCTTGCGGTAGGCCGCGACGAGCGCGGAGGTGGAGGTCGACTTGCCGACGCCCGGCGAGCCGGTCAGGCCCACCACATAGGCGTTGCCGGTCAGCGGCGCCAGCGCCGCCATGACCTCCCTGAGCTGCGGGGACGCCCCCTCCACCAGGGAGATCAGCCGGGCCACGGCCCGCGGCCTGCCGTCCCTGGCCTGGGCCACCAGAGAGGAGACGTCCTGCATCGCACAGCTCCGTTCGCTTCACCGACCCGACGGAAGGGCTCAGGCCTTCGGTACCCGCACGATCAAGGCGTCACCCTGGCCGCCGCCACCGCACAGCGCGGCCGCGCCGAGACCGCCGCCCCGGCGCTTGAGCTCCAGCGCCAAGTGGAGCACGAGGCGGGCGCCGGACATGCCGATCGGGTGGCCGAGCGCGATCGCGCCGCCATTGACGTTCACCTTTTCCGTGGATACACCGAGGTCCTTCATTGACTGCACGGCGACGGCGGCGAAAGCCTCGTTGATCTCGATCAGGTCGAGGTCGGCGACCTCCTTGCCCTCCTTCCCGAGGGCGTTGCGGATCGCGTTGGACGGCTGGGAGTGCAGCGAGTTGTCCGGGCCCGCGACATTGCCGTGTGCGCCGATCTCGGCGAGCCACTGAAGGCCCAGCTCCTCGGCCTTGGCCTTGCTCATCACGACCACGGCGGCGGCGCCGTCGGAGATCTGCGAGGAGGTGCCGGCGGTGATGGTGCCGTCCTTGGTGAAGGACGGGCGCAGCTTGCCCAGGCTCTCCACGGTGGTGTCGGCGCGGATGCCCTCGTCCTTGCTGAACAGGATCGGGTCGCCCTTGCGCTGCGGGATCTCGACGGGGGTGATCTCCGCCTCGAACACGCCGTTCTTCTGCGCGGCGGCGGCCCGCTGGTGGGACAGGGCGCCGATCTCGTCCTGCTCGGCGCGGCCGATACCGAGCCGGCCGTTGTGGTGCTCGGTGGACTCGCCCATGGCGATGTTCTCGAAGGAGTCGGTCAGGCCGTCGTAGGCCATCGAGTCGAGCATCTCGACGGCGCCGTACTTGTAGCCCTCGCGGGACTTGGGCAGCAGGTGGGGGGCGTTGGTCATGGACTCCATGCCGCCCGCCACGACGATGTCGAACTCGCCGGCGCGGATCAGCTGGTCGGCCAGGGCGATCGCGTCGAGCCCGGACAGGCACACCTTGTTGACGGTGAGGGCCGGGACGCTCATCGGGATGCCGCCCTTGACGGCGGCCTGGCGGGCCGGGATCTGGCCGGCGCCGGCCTGGAGCACCTGGCCCATGATCACGTACTGCACCTGGTCGCCGCCGATGCCCGCGCGGTCCAGGGCGGCCTTGATCGCGAATCCGCCCAGGTCGGCCGCGGAGAAGGACTTCAGGGAGCCCAGCAGTCGTCCCATGGGCGTACGGGCGCCCGCGACGATCACCGAACTGTTCGTTCCAGAAGACATGAGGTGCGATCCCCTTCCAGCTCCGCAGAGCCGAGGAGTGAACGAGGGTTTACCTCGAATGTACTGAGCGTCACTCAGTGCCGTCATCGTCCTGTCGGTGTGATCGCGCGCACGTTGCGTAACCATCGCCGTGGCGCTGCACTGAAACCATGCTGACGCGAATCGACCACATCGGGATCGCCTGCCACGACCTCGACGCCACCGTCGAGTTCTACCGGGCCACGTACGGCTTCGAGGTGTTCCACACCGAGGTCAACGAGGAGCAGGGCGTACGCGAGGCCATGCTCAAGATCAACGAGACCTCGGACGGCGGCGCCTCCTACCTCCAGCTCCTGGAGCCGACCCGCGAGGACTCCGCGGTCGGGAAGTGGCTGGCGAAGAACGGCGAGGGCGTGCATCACATCGCCTTCGGCACGGCGGACGTCGACGCCGACTCCGCGGACATCCGCGGCAAGGGCGTACGGGTGCTCTACGACGAGCCGCGACGCGGTTCCATGGGGTCCCGGATCACCTTCCTGCACCCCAAGGACTGCCATGGTGTCCTCACAGAACTGGTGACTTCGGCGCCTGTTGAGTCTCCCGAGCACTGACCGCCGTACATAAGGGCCGGTAGGGTTGGGGGCGGTCGTCCCGCGAACCGGGGCGGCCGCATGCCGGGGTCCGGGTTTCGGGGGACGTGCGTCGGGGCAGCAGGCCGTGCTCCGCCGTTGATCTGACACCATTTCCCCGGGGGCCCCGTTCGGCGGTTGGACGTGGCTCGTTGGAGAAGCTGACCAGGGGACGGATGGGACCGCGCAGTGCGGGGCTACGAGAGCCAGGAGCGAGAGCCGGCGGCTGACGTCGACCACCTCTCTCGGTTCGAGGCCGATATGAAGCGGCTGAGGACCGAGCGGGAGAAGGCGATCCAGCACGCCGAGGACCTCGGCTACCAGGTCGAGGTGCTGCGCGCCAAGCTGCACGAGGCGCGCCGCACCCTGATGACCCGTCCCGCCTTCGACGGCGGCGACATCGGCTACCAGGCCGAACAGTTGCTCCGCAACGCCCAGATGCAGGCGGAGCAGCTGCGGCAGGACGCCGAGCGCGAGCTGAGCCAGGTGCGCGCGCAGACCCAGCGGATCCTCCAGGAGCACGCCGAGCAGGCCGCGCGGCTCCAGGCCGAGCTGCACCAGGAGGCGGTGACCCGGCGCCAGCAGCTCGACCAGGAGCTGGCCGAGCGCAGGGCGACCGTCGAGTCGCACGTCAACGAGAACGTGGCGTGGGCGGAGCAGCTGCGCGCCCGGACCGAGCAGCAGGCCCGCCGGCTGCTCGACGAGTCCCGCGCGGAGGCCGAGCAGGCGATGGCCGTGGCCCGCGCGGAGGCCGAACGGCTGACCCGCGAGGCCCGTGACCGGCTGCGCGGCGAGGCCGAGGAGGCCCGCGCGGAGGCCGAGCAGATCCTGCGCCGGGCCCGCACCGACGCCGAGCGGCTGCTGAACGCGGCGTCCACGCAGGCGCAGGAGGCCACCGAGCACGCCGAGCGGCTGCGCACCACCACGGCCACCGAGTCGGACGCCGCCCGTCGGCAGGCGACCGAGCTGAGCCGGGCCGCCGAGAAGCAGATGGCCGAGGCGGAGGAGGCGCTGCGCAAGGCGCAGTCCGAGGCCGAGAAGCTGGTCGCCGCGGCCGAGGAGGCCGCCGCCAAGAAGCTGGCGAGCGCCGAGGCCGCCAACGAGACGCGCACCCGCACCGCCAAGGAGCAGGTCGCGCGGCTGGTCGAGGAGGCCACCAAGGAGGCCGAGGCCACCCGCTCGGAGGCCGAGCACCTGGTGGCGGACGCCCGAGCCGAGGCGGAGAAGATCGTCGCCGAGGCCGCCGAGAAGGCGCGCGCGGTCACCGCCGAGGAGACCGCGACCCAGCTGTCCAAGGCGGCCAGGACCGCCGAGGAGGTCCTCAACAAGGCGTCGGAGGACGCCCAGAAGACCACCAGGGCAGCCGCCGAGAAGGCGGAGCGGATCCGCAAGGAGGCCGAGGCCGAGGCGGACCGGCTGCGCGCCGAGGCGCACGACATCGCCGAGCAGCTCAAGGGCGCGGCGAAGGACGACACCGAGGAGTACCGCGCCAAGACGGTCGAGCTCCAGGAGGAGGCCCGCCGGCTGCGCGGCGAGGCCGAGCAGCTGCGCGCCGACGCGGTGGCCGAGGGCGAGTCGATCCGCGCGGAGGCCCGCCGGGAGTCGGTCACCAAGATCGAGGAGGCGGCCAAGTCCGCCGAGGAGCTGCTGGCCAAGGCCAAGGCGGACGCCGACGAGCTGCGGCAGAAGGCGACCGCGGACAGCGAGAAGGTCCGCACCGAGGCCATCGAGCGGGCCACGGCGCTGCGCCGGCAGGCCGAGGAGACCCTGGAGCGCGCCCGCGAGGAGGCCGAGCGGCTGCGCGCCGAGGCCGACGAGCGGGCCGAGTCGGTCGGGGCGGAGGCCGAGCGGGCGGCCCGCGAGCTGCGCGAGGAGACCGACAAGGCGGTCGAGGCGCGGCGCGCGGAGGCCGCCGAGGAGCTGACCCGGCTCGGGACCGAGGCGCAGGAGCGGCTCGGCGCGGCCGAGCAGGCGCTCACGGACGCCCGCGAGGAGGCCGGGCGGATCCGCAAGGAGGCCGCCGAGGAGACCGAGCGGCTGCGCGCCGAGGCCGCCGAGCGGATCCGGACGCTCCAGGAGCAGGCCGCGACCGAGGCGGACCGGCTGCGCACCGAGGCGGCGGCCGACGCGTCCGCCTCCCGCGCCGAGGGCGAGGCCGTCGCCATACGGCTGCGCAGCGAGGCCGCGACCGAGGCGGAGCGGCTGAGGACCGAGGCGCAGGAGAGCGCCGACCGGGTGCGCGCGGAGGCGCAGTCCGCCGCCGAGCGGCTGGCGGCCGAGGCGTCCGAGACGCTGGCCGCCGCGCAGGAGGAGGCCGCCCGGCGCCGCCGCGAGGCCGAGGAGCTGCTCGGCGCGGCCCGCGAGGAGGCCGACGAGGAGCGCCGGCGGGCCCGCGAGCAGAGCGAGGAGCTCTTGGCCTCGGCGCGCAAGCGGGTCGAGGACGCGCAGGCCGAGGCGGTCCGGCTGGTCGAGGAGGCCGAGCGGCGGGCGGGCGAGATGGTGTCCGCCGCCGAACAGCACGCGCAGCAGGTACGGGACTCCGTGGCCGGGCTGCACGAGCAGGCGCAGGAGGAGATCGCCGGACTGCGCTCGGCCGCCGAGCACGCGGCGGAGCGTACGCGGGCGGAGGCCGAGGAGGAGGCCGCGCGGCTGCGGGCCGACGCGCACGCCGAGCGGGAGCGGGCGGGCGAGGACGCCGGGCGGCTGCGGCAGGAGGCGCGCGAGGAGTCCGAGGCGGCCAGGGAACTGGCCGAGCGCACCCTCGCGGAGGCGACGGCGGAGGCCGAGCGGCTGCGGGCGGACGCGGGCGAGTACGCGCAGCGGGTGCGGACCGAGGCGTCCGACGCGCTGGCGGAGGCCGACCAGGCGGCGGCGCGGACCCGTGCGGACGCCCGCGAGGACGCCAACCGCATCCGTTCGGACGCGGCGGCCCAGGCCGACACGCTCATCACGGAGGCGCGCAAGGAGGCTGAACTCCTCCAGACCGAGACGGTCGCGGAGGCGGAGCGGCTCCGGACGGAGACCGCCGCCGAGGCCGAGCGGGTGCGCACGGAGTCGGAGGCACAGGCCGAGCGACTCCGCACCGAATCCCTGGCACAGGCCGAGCGGGTGCGTTCGGAGTCCGTGGCCGAGGCCGAGCGGGTGCGGGCCGAGGCGCGGGCCGCCGCGGACCAGCTGGTCGGCGAGGCCACCACGGAGGCGGAGCGGCTGCGGGCCGAGGCCGCCGAGACGGTGGGCGCCGCGCAGGCGCACGCCGAGCGGACGCGGGCGGAGGCCGAGCGGGTCGAGGCGGACGCGGCGGCGAAGGCCGAACGGCTGCTCGGTTCGGCGCGCGAGGAGGCCGAGCGGACGCTGGACGAGGCCCGCAAGGAGGCCAACAAGCGGCGTTCGGAGGCGGCCGAGCAGGTCGACAAGCTCATCGGGGAGACCACGGCCGAGGCCGACAAGCTGCTCACCGAGGCGCAGCAGCAGGCGCTGAAGACCACGGCGGACGCCGAGGCGCAGGCCGACACCATGGTGGGCGCGGCCCGCAGTGAGGCCGAGCGGATCGTCGCCGAGTCGACCATCGAGGGCAACTCCCTGGTGGAGAAGGCCCGCACGGACGCGGACGAGCTGCTGGTGGGCGCGCGCCGGGACGCGACCGCGATCCGGGAGCGGGCGGAGGAGCTGCGCGAGCGGGTCACCGCCGAGATCGAGGAGCTGCACACGCGGGCCCGCCGCGAGGCCGCCGAGACGATGAAGTCCGCCGGCGACCGCTGCGACGCGCTCATCAAGGCCGCCGAGGAGCAGCTGGAGAAGGCCCAGGCGAAGGCGAAGGAGATCCTCTCCGACGCCGACTCCGAGGCGGGCAAGGTGCGCATCGCGGCCGTCAAGAAGGCGGAGGGCCTGCTGAAGGAGGCCGAGCAGAAGAAGGCGCGGCTGGTCAAGGAGGCCGAGGAGCTCAAGGCGGAGGCGATCCAGGAGGCGCGGCGCTCGGTCGAGGAGGGCAAGCGCGAGCTGGAGGTCCTGGTGCGCAGGCGCGAGGACATCAACGCCGAGATCTCCCGCGTCCAGGATGTGCTGGACGCGCTGGAGTCCTTCGAGACGCCGGGTGCGGGCAAGGACGGTTCGGTCAAGGCCGGTGCGACGGTCGGCGCCCCCCGTTCGGGTGGCAAGTCGTCAGACGGCTAGCATCCAAGGGGTGTTTCGGTGTCGACTGAGGGCTTTGCCCTGCTCGTTGGCAAGCCCTCTGGCGGTCAGCCACTCAAAAGAGGTGTCATTCTCCAGATCAAACACGTATCCGCTCGATGACACACCGCTTCGGCGCCTAGGATTCCCCCTATCACCTCACCGGTCTCATTTGACAGGAACCCCATGAGCGACACTTCCCCCTACGGCTTCGAGCTTGTGCGGCGTGGGTACGACCGCGCTCAGGTGGACGAACGTATCTCCAACCTCGTCTCCCAACGTGACCAGGCCAACGCCCGTATCACCGCCCTGGAGAAGCGGATCGAGGAGCTGCACCTCGAGACGCAGAACGCCCAGACCCAGGTAAGCGACGCCGAGCCGTCGTACGCCGGTCTCGGCGCGCGGGTCGAGAAGATCCTGCGCCTGGCCGAGGAAGAGGCCAAGGAGCTGCGTGAGGAGGCCCGCCGCGCGGCCGAACAGCACCGCGAGCTGGCCGAGTCGGCCGCCCAGCAGGTGCGCAACGACGCCGAGTCCTACGCCACCGAGCGCAAGGCGAAGGCGGAGGACGAGGGCGCGCGGATCGTCGAGAAGGCCAAGGGCGAGGCCTCTCAGCTGCGGGCCGACGCGCAGAAGGACGCGCAGTCCAAGCGGGAGGAGGCGGACGCCCTCTTCGAGGAGACCCGCGCCAAGGCCGCGCAGGCCGCCGCCGACTTCGAGACGAACCTGGCCAAGCGCCGCGAGCAGTCCGAGCGCGACCTGGCCTCGCGTCAGCAGAAGGCGGAGAAGCGGCTCGCGGAGATCGAGCACCGCGCCGAGCAGCTGCGCCTGGAAGCGGAGAAGCTGCGCACCGACGCCGAGCGCCGCGCCCGCCAGACGGTGGAGACCGCGCAGCGCCAGGCCGAGGACATCGTGGCCGACGCCAACGCCAAGGCGGACCGCATCCGTTCGGAATCCGAGCGGGAGCTGGCGGCCCTCACCAACCGCCGCGACAGCATCAACGCCCAGCTGACGAACGTGCGCGAGATGCTGGCCACGCTGACCGGTGCGGCGGTGGCCGCCGCCGGCACGACGGGTGAGGACGAGCCGGTTTCTCGGGGCGTACCGGCCCAGCAGACCCGTTAACCTCCGGTCGCGGGGCGGCCGCGGGTCCGTTGCGGCTGGTCGCACCGGCGCGGCGGAGCCGCATACCGGCAGAGCCCCGCGCCCCTTGCGGGTCGCGCAGAGGAGCCCCCTGCTTCAAGTGGCAGGGGGCTTTGTCCCGTTCTAGCGTGACTTCATGATCGAGCTGGACGGGCTGACCAAGCGGTACGGCGAGAAGGTGGCCGTCGACGGTCTGACCTGTGCCGTGCGGCCCGGCATCGTCACCGGGTTCCTCGGGCCGAACGGCGCCGGGAAGTCCACGACCATGCGGATGATCCTCGGGCTCGACCACCCCACCGCCGGTGCTGTGCGGATCGACGGCAGGCGGTACGACCAGCTGGCGGACCCGCTGACGTACATCGGCGCGCTGCTGGACGCCAAGGCGGTGCACGGCGGTCGCAGCGCCTACCACCATCTGCTGTGCCTCGCGCAGAGCAACGGCATCCCGCGCACACGGGTCGGCGAGGTGCTGGAGACGGTGGGCCTGATGGCCGTCGCCCGGCAGAAGGCCAAGGGGTTCTCGTACGGCATGTCGCAGCGGCTGGGGATCGCCGCCGCGCTGCTCGGGGATCCGCGGATCCTGATGTTCGACGAGCCGGTGAACGGGCTCGACCCCGAGGGCATCCACTGGATCCGCACGCTGATGCGATCGCTGGCCGCGCAGGGCCGGACGGTCTTCGTGTCCTCCCATCTGATGAGCGAGATGGCGCAGACCGCCGACCACCTCGTGGTGATCGGGCAGGGCCGGCTGCTCGCGGACACCTCCATGGCGGACTTCATCCGGCGGCACGCGCGCAGCTACGTGCGCATCCGCTCGCCCCAGCGCGAACGGCTCCTGGACGCGCTGCACGAGGCCGGGATCACCGTGGCCGGGGCGGCGGACGGGGCGCTGGAGGCGGAGGGCGACCAGGCCGAGCGGATCGGGGAGCTGGCCGCGGGCCACGGGATCGTGCTGCACGAGCTGAGCCCCCGCCAGGCGTCCCTGGAGGAGGCGTTCATGCGGCTGACGGCGGGGTCGGTGGAGTACCACGCGCAATCGGAGACCGCCCCGCGGGGCTGGGGCACCGGCCGGCAAGGGGGTACGGCATGACGAGCGCCGGCCCGGCGGGCACCCGTGCCGCGCAGATCCTGCGGTCCGAGTGGACGAAGATCCGGTCGGTGTCGTCCACGGGCTGGACCCTCTCCGTCGCCGTCGTGGTCACCATCGGCATCGGCATGCTCATCTCCGCGCTGACCCGCAACGAGTACGACTCGATGCCGATCCGGGAGCGGCTGGCCTTCGACGCGACCTTCACCAGCTTCGCCGGCATGACCCTCGGCCAGCTCGCCATGATCGTGTTCGGGGTGCTGGTGGTCACCAGCGAGTACAGCACCGGCATGATCCGGGTCTCGCTGGCCGCCGTACCGCGCCGCGGCGCCTTCCTGTCCGGCAAGATCGCGGTGGCCGGCGCGCTCGCCCTGCTCGTCGGGATGGTCACCAGCTTCGCCGCGTTCTTCCTCGGGCAGGCCATGCTCGGCCCCTACCGCGCGGGACTCGGCGACCCCGGAGTGCTGCGCGCGGTGGTGGGCGGCGGGCTGTACCTCACCCTGATCGCGGTGTTCTCCATGGGCGTGGCCACCATGCTGCGCTCACCGCTGCTGTCGCTCGGCATCCTGATGCCGTTCTTCTTCCTGATCTCCAACATCCTGGCCGCCGTCGACACCACCAAGAAGGTCGCCCGGTACCTGCCCGACCAGGCCGGGAGCCGGATCATGCAGGCGGTGCCGGGCGCCGACGACACCCCCTACGGGCCCTGGGGCGGGCTCGGGATCATGGCGCTGTGGGTGGTGGCCGCGCTCGCGGGCGGGTACGCGCTGCTCAGACACCGGGACGCGCAGTAGAGGCCGCGTTCACGCAGCGTATTACTTCAGCTTTACTTTTCTTTGGGCGGAACCGTCAGCGCCCCGTTATCCTCCTAACCCTTACGGGGGCGGTTCCCGGCTGTCCTGAACCTTCCGATGGGTGCGGAGCATGATCGAGGCTGTAGGCCTGACGAAGCGGTACGGCGACAAGACCGCCGTGTACAACCTTTCCTTCCAGGTGCGACCGGGAGCCGTGACCGGCTTCCTCGGGCCCAACGGCTCGGGCAAGTCCACCACGATGCGGATGATCCTCGGTCTGGACAACCCCACGTCCGGCCAGGTGACCATCGGCGGTCACCCGTACCGCAGGCTGCCCAACGCGCCCCGCCAGGTCGGCGCGCTGCTCGACGCCAAGGCCGTGCACGGCGGCCGCTCCGCCCGCAACCACCTGCTGAGCCTCGCCCAGCTGTCGGGCATCCCGGCCCGCCGCGTGGACGAGGTGCTCGGCGTGGTCGGCCTCCAGGACGTCGCCAAGAAGCGCTCCAAGGGCTTCTCCCTCGGCATGGGCCAGCGCCTCGGCATCGCCGCCGCGCTGCTCGGCGACCCCCAGGTGCTGCTGTTCGACGAACCGGTCAACGGCCTCGACCCCGAGGGCATCCTCTGGGTGCGCAACCTGATGAAGGCGCTGGCCGCGGAGGGCCGGACGGTCTTCGTGTCCTCCCACCTGATGAGCGAGATGGCGCTGACCGCCGACCACCTCATCGTGATCGGGCGCGGGCAGCTCCTCGCCGACATGAGCGTCAAGGACTTCATCTCCGCGAACTCCGCCGACTTCGCGCGGGTGCGCACCCCCGACACCGAGCCGCAGCTGCGCGAGAAGCTCGGCGCCGCGCTCACCGGCGCGGGCGGCCATGTGCTGCCGGAGCAGGACGGCGCGCTGCGCGTGATGGGGCTGCCGCTGCCCCGGATCAGCGACCTCGCGCACGAGGCGGGCGTACGGCTGTGGGAGCTGTCCCCGCACCAGGCCTCGCTCGAAGAGGCGTACATGCGGATGACCCAGGGCGCGGTGGACTACCGCTCCACCACCGACCAGAAGGCGGGGCTCCAGCAGCCGCTGCCGCCCGGCGCCGAGCCGCCCATGCCGGTGCCCGGCCAGGGCCAGCCCGGCTGGTACGCCCCGCCGCCGCCCCAGCAGGGCGGGCAGCCCTTCGGGATGCCGGCGGGCGGCCCCGGCGCGCCCGCGGGCCCGTACGGCGGCGCCCCGGCGGGCGGGTACGGCGCCCCGGCGGCCCCCGCGGGCCCGGCGCCCGCCGCCGCCAACCCGTACGCCCAGCCGGTCCCGCAGAGCCCGGCCGCGCAGACGGCGGCACCCGCCGCACCCCCGGCCGCACCCACCGCACCCGCCGCCACGGCTGACGCCTCCTCCCCCGCCGCCGACACGAACCAGCCCGAGGACGCCCGATGAGCACCCACCAGCCTCCGATGCCGCAGGCCCCCGCCGCGCCCGACCGGCAGGCGGCGCCCGGCGGGCCGTACTCCGGTTACACCTCGCCGATCCCCGTGGTGCCCACCCACCTCGGGCACGCGGTGGCCTCCGAGTGGACGAAGATCAAGTCGGTGCGGTCCACGATCTGGACGCTCAGCGTCTTCGTGTTCCTCGTCGTGGGCATCGGCCTGCTCGTCGGAGCGCTGGTGTCGGCCCACGCGAGCGAGTCCTCGCTGAGCGGCACCAGCCCGCTCTCCTTCGGCTTCTTCGGGCTGCTGGTCGGCACCATGTGCCTCATCACGCTCGGCGTGCTGACCACGGCCTCGGAGTACGGCACCGGCATGATCCGGACGACGATGACGGCGTGCCCGAGCCGCGGCCGGGTGCTGGCCGCCAAGGCGATCGTGTTCTTCGCGGTGGCCTTCGTGGTGTCCCTAGTGTCGGTCACCTTCGTGGCGATGGTGCAGTCGTCCATGCTGAGCGGCTCCGGCGCCACCTCGCCCTCCGGCGCGGACTGGTTCAAGGCCACCGTCGGCGTGAGCCTGTACATCGCGCTGCTCGGCCTGCTCGCGCTGCTCGTCGGCTCGATGATCCGGCACTCGGCGGGCGGCATCACCATCATGATCGGCCTGGTGCTCGCCCCGCTGGTACTGGCGCTGTTCATGGCCACGGAGTCGCTGCACTCGGTGCGCGACTTCCTGTTCGAGTACAGCTTCCCGAGCCAGCTCAGCGTCTTCTACGACAACACGCTCAGCGGCTCCGGCCCCCACGGCTGGGATCCGCTGTGGATCATCATGGGGCTGACCGCGGCGGCCGGCGCGGGCGCGTACGCGCTGCTGCGCAACCGGGACGTGTGAGCGCGGGTCCTCAGAACCTCGGCGCGTTACGAGACCGCCGCACCCGGCTGGTGCGGCGGTCTCGCGCGTTCCAGCAGGCTTTGTGCCAGTGGCGGCGGTCGTCCACCCCCGAGTGCTCCGGCCAGGCCACCACGTGTGGCACCGCGGAGGGGATCATCTGGTCGCAGCCGGGGCAGCGGTACGTCTTGCCCTCGGCGCTCGCGCCCGCGACATGGCGCACGCTCCACTCCTCGCCCTGCCAGTCCTCGGTGGACTGGAAGCCGCCGTACCGCCGGGTGGGGTCGTCCTCGGCGCTGCGGCCGGGCGAGCCGGCGGCCTTCGGTCGGTTGCGGCGCGGGGACACGGGACACCTCTCGGGGCTCGGCGGCAGGAAAGGGCTGCGCCCAGCGTACGCGCCGCCGGGCGGGGTACGCGAAGGCCGCCAAGCGGCGCAAGTCCCCCTCCACAACAGCCGATTCTGAAGACAATCCGTCAATTACCTCCCCAGGCCGTGTCCTTGGCACGTGTCAGACGGTTATGCCGGTGGGGGAGCTCGGATCGGAGCCGAGGAAGCGGGAAATGCGATGTACGTAGGAAGCTTTGTGCTGGGCGCCCAGTTTCCGGGCCAGGGCCAGGGGGAGGCCCTGTACCGGGCGGTCCGCTCGGCGGAGGTCGCCGAGGAGGCCGGGCTGGACTCGGTGTGGCTGGCGGAACACCACTTCGTGCCGTACGGCACCTGTCCGTCCGCCGTCACCCTGGCCGCGCTGCTGCTCGGCCGCACCCGCCGGATCCGGGTGGGCACCGCGGTCAGCGTACTGCCCACGGTCCACCCGGTCGCCCTCGGCGAGCAGGCGGCGCTGCTGCACGTGACGAGCGGCGGACGGTTCACCCTCGGGGTGGGCCGCGGCGGCCCCTGGGTTGACCTGGAGGTGTTCGGCAGCGGCCTCGACGCGTACGAAAACGGGTTCCCCGAGTCACTCGATCTGCTGCTGCGCTGGCTGCGCGAGCCCGCGGTGGGCGCCTTCGGGGAGCAGTTCGCGTTCCGCGAGGTGCCCGTCGTACCCCGCCCCTCGGAGGCACTGACGGACACTCCTGGCCCGGAGGTCGTCGTCGCCTGCACCTCGCCCCGGAGCGTGCGGCTGGCCGCGGAGCGCGGGCTGCCGATGCTGCTCGGGATGCACGCGGGCGACGAGGAGAAGGCCGAGATGGTCGCCCTGTGGCGGCGCACCGCCCGTGCCGCGGGCCGGGACCCCGAGGAGATCGCGGCGGCGGCGCATGTGGCGGCCGGGGTGTGCCAGCTCGCCGACCGCCGTCAGGACGCGGTGGAGACGCTGCTGAAGGCGATGCCGGGTTGGCTGAAACAGGGGCTCGACGCGCATGTGACGGTCGACGGGCGCAAGCGCGCGATGCGCGACCCGGTCGCCTACACCGAGCTGCTCTGCGGGCTGCACCCGGTGGGCACCCCCCGGCTCGCCGGCGACCGGCTCGCGGCCACCGCCGAGCGCACGGGCATCTCCCGCTTCGCCCTGCTGGTCGAGGGCTCGGGCGATCTCGCGGCCACGGAGGACAACCTGCGGCGCCTGGGCGCCGAGGTGCTGCCGCAGCTGCGCTGACCCGTCGGCGAGTGCGCTGACGGAAGTCGGCGAAACAGCTCGGCAGAGGCTGACGGCACCGTACAGGCGGCAAGCCACCTGGGGGGCTTGCCGCCCCGGCATCGAACGCACCTCCGCGGGCGGAGCGGCAAGCAGGCGACGCACCACCCCGGACGCGCCGGGGCAGCGGGTCAGCAGTCCCGAAGCTCCGGCGACTGGTTCAGCAGCTGGGCCCGCACCGAGGTGAAGCGGGTCAGCGTCTCGTCCACCGAGGCGTCCAGCGGGAACACCGCGACCCGGTGGCAGTTCTGGAAGGCCAGCCGCACGCCGAAGTGGCGTTGCAGCGCGCCGCGGATGGCGTCACTCGCGAGGGCGCGCAGCAGTTGGCCACGCGCCTGCTCGTTGGGCGGGGGCGTCTGGTTGTCGGCGAAGGGGCCGCCGTCCACCTTCAGCTGGGCCACCAGGGAGCTGATCATCTCCCATGCGTAGGGCAGGGAGCTCCGGACGCAGTCGACGAAGTCTGCTTCGTCGACCTCGCCTCGCTCGGCCGCGTCGAGTAGGGCCGGTGAGACGTCGAGCGACATGGGTTCTCCTCTCGCACCCCCGACGAGCAGGGGTTGCCGGACGGTTAAAGGGAGTTCGGCGCCGAAAAACACGCTGAGTACATGGATCGCGACCTCCCGTCCCTACGGTAGGCAACGGTCGGTGACCACACCACCAGAATGCGTATATGGAACGGTCGGGTTGCACCCACAATCGGCCATGGATGAACAAGAGTGTCCAGGGACAAAGCAGTGACAAGTGGGACGATCCACGGGGAGCGGCTCGGGCGAATCGCGCCCGGCGGCGGGTGTCGAGTAGCGTTGCCGACCATGCGTCTCGTCATTGCCCGGTGCTCGGTCGACTACGCCGGCCGGCTCACCGCCCACCTGCCCTCGGCGCCCCGCCTGATCCTGGTCAAGGCGGACGGCAGCGTCTCCATCCACGCCGATGACCGGGCCTACAAGCCCCTCAACTGGATGTCGCCGCCCTGCACGCTGAAGGAGGGCGCCGGCGAGGACGAAGGCGTGTGGACCGTCGTCAACAAGGCGGGCGAGAAACTGATCATCACGATGGAGGAGATCCTCCACGACTCCTCGCACGAACTGGGTGTGGATCCGGGCCTCATCAAGGACGGCGTGGAAGCGCACCTCCAGGAGCTGCTCGCCGACCGCATCGAGACGCTCGGCGAGGGGTACACGCTCATCCGCCGCGAGTACATGACGGCGATCGGCCCGGTGGACATCCTGTGCCGCGACGGCGAGGGCCGGACGGTCGCGATCGAGATCAAGCGCCGCGGCGAGATCGACGGCGTGGAGCAGCTGACCCGCTACCTCGAACTCCTCAACCGCGACGCCCACCTCGCGCCGGTCCGCGGCATCTTCGCCGCCCAGGAGATCAAGCCCCAGGCCCGCGTCCTCGCCACCGACCGGGGCATCGACTGCCACGTCATGGACTACGACGCCCTGCGCGGCATCGAGGACGACAAGCTGCGGCTGTTCTGAGGGACCGGGAGCCTCTCCGGGAGGCCGGTTCCGAGGGCGGCGGCGCTCCCCCGCCGCGACGGCGCACACGTGACACGGTGGACGGCGGTGCCGGTTCGGCACCGCCGTTCGTCACGGCTGGGCCACCACCGCCGGGTCCGAGTCCGTCGGTGCGGCCGGCTCGGACGCGGACCTGGTGAACGGCGCCAGGTCGCTCGCGGAGTCCGAGGGCGAGCCCGTCGGGGTCGGCGGGGTGGTCGAACCGGACGGCGAGGTCGAGGGCGCGCTCGGCGTCGGCTTGGTCGGGGTCGGGGTCGGGGACGTGGTCCTGGTCGGCGCCGGGGACGTGCTCCCGCTGCCCCCGCTGCTCCCGGTGGCGCCGCCACCGCCGGCCGTACCCGTACCCGCCGGGCCCGTCGGGTCCGCCGTGGGGCTCGCGGACGGCCGCACGGGGGCCTTCGTCCCGGCGTACGTGCCCGCCGGGGCCGGGATCGAGCGCCGCCCCGTGGACGGACCCGAGCCCGTGCCCGGAGCCTGCGCCGGGGCCTGACCGGTGGCCGGGTCGCCCGCGTCCTGGCTGGTGGAGGGGTTGTCGTCGGCTCGTCCCGCGGGGTTTTTGTCGTCGCTGTCGTGGGAGGTCATCCCGAGTGTCACGACCGTGCCCAGGACCGCCGCGAGCAGCGCGCCGGAACCGGCCGCCACCAGGTTGCGGCGCGCCAGCCGCCGGATGGCCATCCCCTTCGCCGGGGGCGCGGGGACCACCCGCGGCGTGACCAGGGTGTCCGGCACGGCCGGTACCGACAGCACGGACGGCAGCGCCGGCAGCGGCTCCGTCGCGGGCTCGCCCACGACCCCCGGCAGCGGCGCCGGTACCGGCACTCCGGGCAGTTCCCCCGCCCGGTCCGCGACCAGCGCCAGCGCCCGGCGCCCCGCGACCGCGCCCCGCTTGTCGGCGAGCGCGCCGCGCAGCCCGATCGACGCCTCCAGCTCCGCGCGGGCCCGGTCCAGCCGCCCCCCGCACAGCGCGAGGATTCCCAACTCGTGGTGGAAATAGGCTTGTTCGGGCACCTCGCCGGAGTGCAGCGCGGCCTGTGCCCCGAGCCGCAGGGCCCGCTCCCAGGCGCTCCACCGCAGCGCGGCGGCGAACGCGGGCGCGGCGGCGCGTGCGAGCCGTACCGCCTGCCCTTCATCGCCCTCGGCCGGCGGCACCACGGCCGCCAGCGCCGCGAGGACCGCGTCGGCCTCCGCGCCGACCCGCTCGGCGGTGACGGAGGGGTGCCCGGCCCACCAGGCGTAGTGCTCGGCGGCGGCGCGCGCCCGCTCCGGCGCGTCGTCGCCGTACCCCGCGGCCTCCAGCTGGGCGCGCACGCCCGCCGCGAGCCGGTAGCGCGAGCCCGCCGGGGAGACCAGGCCGCAGCTCGCCAACTCGCCGAGCGCCGCGTCCGCATGGGTGTCGCCGACCAGCGCGGGCAGGTGCGCCTGGTGCGGGACCTCGCCCCCGAGGGCGACCGCGAAACGCAGCGTGGCGCGGGCGGAGGCACTGAGCCGGGAGGCGAGCAGCGGCGCGGGGGCGGCGGCCTCGCCGAGCGAGGGCAGCGGTCCGCCGTCCTCGCCGGAGAACTCCTGCACCGTGTGCACCACGGGCCGTACGTCCTCGAAGACGCCGTACTCGTCCACCGCCCCGGACTCGGCGCGCAGTTGGTCCCGCTGCCGCAGCAACGCGCCCGCCTGGACGAAGCGCAGCGGCAGCCCCTCGGACTCGAACCACAGATCGCCCGCCCAGTTGGCCTCCTCCTCGGTGAGCACCCGCCCGGCCGTGCGCTCCAGGATGTCCACTCCGCCGGCCCGGTCGAGCCCGCCGAGGAAGACCTCCTCGACATCGGCGTCGGCGGACGGCGCGGGCACGTCCGGGGTGGCGGAGACCAGGAAGGCGCACTCGGGCGTCGCGTCCAGCAGTTCGTCCAGCTCGGCGCCGCCGAACCCGATGTCGTCCACCACCACGACCGCCCCGATCTCCGCGAGCGGCGCCCGCAGTTCGCGGCGCTGGGGGCGGTGTCCGGGGGCGTCGTAGACGGTGTGGAAGAGGTCGTGGAGCAGGTCCTCGGCGGTGCGGTGGGCGCCGCACAGGCGCACCACGCCGTCGGGCGCGAGGTCGGCGCAGTCGTCGGCGACCAGGTCGAGCAGGGCGGTACGGCCGGACCCGCCGGGGCCGGTGAGCCGTACGGTACGGCCGCGCGCGAGCAGCCGCACCAGCCGCTCCCGCACCTCCTGACGCTCCAGCAGGGGCAGCGGGCGCGGAGCGGCTCCCGGCGGCACCGGGGGCCGGGCCGCGCGCTCGGCCGCGGCCCGCTCGGCGGCGCTCCGCTTGCGGGGGCTGCCCGGCCGATCGGCCGGCGGGCAGGGCTCGATCTCGCTGCCGTCCACGGGGTTGACGGTCAGCAGCAGATCGCCGGAGACGAGGTGTGCCGTGCGGGCGAGCGCGGGCGTGCTCGGGCCGAAGTCGGCGGTGAGGGGATCCCGGTGCGGGCGCCGGGCGCCCGTGTGTCCGTACTCCTCAGGCCCAGGGCTGATCGGGTCCATGGGTTCAAGCCCCCCAGAAGCGTCGTGTGCTCGTGTTGCGGCCCTCCCGGCCTGCCGCACGTCGCTCAGTCGTTCCGGTCCGGGCCCGCTCGGTCGAGGGATGCGAGTCAGGCGGGCGACCGAACACTAAACCTTTGCCCAGTATCCACGACAGGGCGGGGTGCCCGGCGGTCCGGGAACGTCACGGTCCGACGCGGATTGCCCGCCGTCCCGCGCCCGCGCCCCTCAAAGGCTCAGACCCGCGCGAAGACTCAGACCCGCGGCAGCGAGTCCACCCCGATGCCGCCCTCGATCGCGAGGATGCGGTGCAGCCGGGTGGCCACCAACAGGCGCTGCATCTGCGGCGGTACGGCGCGCAGCACCAGACGGCGGCCGCAGCGGCCGGCCCGCCGGTGGGCACCCATGATCACGCCGAGTCCGGTGGCGTCCCAGGAGTCCAGTTCGGACAGGTCGAGCACCAGATCGCCGGCGCCGTCGTCGACGGCCGAGTGCAGGGCCGTACGGGCGTCCGCCGCGCTGCGGACGTCGAGGCGCCCCCCGACGACCAGCTCGGCGTGGTCGCCCCTGATGTACATATGCGCTCCCCGTGAGTGCGGTTGTGGCCAACTCCGTATCGATGGTGTGCACCGTCTGACTCGATGGTGTGCACCGTCTGACTGAATGCGTGGCGGTGCGGTTGCTGCTTGTAAGCGAACCGATACCGAATTCACCCCTGCGAGTGATGCTTCGGGGGTGAATTCGGTGCGGGGCGCGTCCGTACGCCGCTCAGTACGTGTAGAAGCCCTGCCCGCTCTTGCGGCCGATGTCACCGGCGTCCACCATCCGGCGCATCAGCTCCGGCGGGGCGAACTTCTCGTCCTGGGACTCGGTGTAGATGTTCCCGGTGGCGTGCAGCAGGATGTCCACGCCGGTCAGGTCGGTGGTGGCGAGCGGGCCCATGGCGTGCCCGAAGCCGAGCTTGCAGGCGAGGTCGATGTCCTCGGCGGTCGCCACGCCCGACTCGTAGAGCTTGACGGCCTCCACGACGAGCGCGGAGATGAGGCGGGTGGTGACGAACCCGGCGACGTCGCGGTTGACGACGATGCAGGTCTTGCCGACGGACTCGGCGAACTCCCGCGCGGTGGCGAGCGCTTCGTCGCTCGTCTTGTAGCCGCGCACCAGCTCGACCAGCTTCATCATCGGCACCGGCGAGAAGAAGTGGACGCCGACGACCCGCTCGGGGCGCTCGGTGGCCGCCGCGATCTTGGTGATCGGGATGGCGGAGGTGTTGGAGGCGAGCACGGTCTCCGGGCGCACGATCTTGTCGAGCGCGCGGAAGATCTCGTGCTTGACCTCCAGCTTCTCGAACACGGCCTCCACGACGATGTCCGCGTCCGCGGCGGCGTCCAGGTCGGTGGTGGGGGTGATACGGCCCAGCGCCGCCTCGGCGTCCGCAGCGTCCAGCTTGCCCTTGCTCACGAACTTGTCGTACGACGCCTTGATGCCGTCGGTACCGCGCGCCAGCGCCTCGTCGGTGACATCGCGCAGGACGACCTCCCAGCCCGCCTGCGCGGCGACCTGAGCGATACCGGACCCCATGAGACCGGCCCCGATGACGGCGAGCTTCCCTGCCACGTCCGACTCCCTCTTCCCGCTGTTACCCACTATGGACATGTGCGTCTTCGGCGGACGATAGCGCTCCGAAGCTGCCGTGTGACCAGTAAGTAACGCGCGTCACGTCTCATTTGACGGACGTCACATCGGGACGTGTTTCCGTTCGAATCCGGCGGCGCCCCGGCCCCGTTCGGCCCGACTGACCGGCCATCAGCCGCGGGAGTTCGGCGAGCCGGTCGGCCAGTCCCACTCCGTGCCGTTCTGCTACCCGGTGGACGCGGTCCGTGACGGGCGACACGTGGGTGTTCCGGACGGCCGGGGCGTAATTACGCTGGGCCCATGGTCAATCTGACGCGTATCTACACCCGTACCGGGGACAAGGGCACCACGCACCTCGGTGACATGAGCCGGGTGCCCAAGACGGACCTCCGGATCTCCGCGTACGCGGACTCAAACGAGGCCAACGCGGTCATCGGCACCGCGATCGCCCTGGGCGGTCTGGACGAGGAGGTCGTCCAGGTCCTCACCCGCGTGCAGAACGACCTGTTCGACGTGGGCGCGGACCTGTCCACCCCGGTGGCGGAGAACCCGCAGTACCCGCCGCTGCGGGTCGAGCAGTTCTACATCGACCGCCTGGAGGCGGACTGCGACCGCTTCAACGAGCAGTTGGAGAAGCTGCGCTCCTTCATCCTCCCCGGCGGCACTCCGGGCGCGGCCCTGCTCCACCAGGCCTGCACGGTCGTCCGCCGCGCCGAGCGCTCCACCTGGGCGGCCCTGGAGGTGCACGGCGACCTCATGAACCCCCTCACCGCCACCTACCTCAACCGCCTCTCCGACCTCCTCTTCATCCTGGCCCGCATCGCCAACAAGGCCACGGGCGACGTGCTGTGGGTACCGGGCGGCGAACGCTAGCGCGCCTGCCCTAGTTCGCCGACCTCACCGTCAGGTCGCCGTTCGTCGTCGACAGGTCCAGGGTGTAGCGGCCCGACGGGTCGTCCTGGAAGGCCAGTTTCCTGTCACCGTTGGTGTTGTGTGCCGATATCCGGTACCTGGCGGGCGGCGCCGTGACCGTGAGGTCCCCGCTGGAGGTGTGGGCCCTGATGTCCTGGGGGGTCGCGATCCGGATCGTCACTCCGCCGTTCGAGGTCCCCGCGTCGATGCCGCCCCTGGCGTTCTCCACCCTGACCTCGCCGTTCGAGGTGCGCAGCCGCGCCGGGCCCGCCGTGTCGCGCACCGTGATCCCGCCGTTGCTGGTGTGCACGTCGACGGCGCCGACGCCGTCCAGCGCGAGATCGCCGTTGGAGGTGCTGCCCGTGACCGGGAGGGCGGCGGGGATCTTGACGTCGTAGTCGACGCCGCAGTGGTGGCCGCAGCCGGCGAGGGTGAGGACGCCGTTCGCCACGCGGAAGGACATGCCTGTCGGCTTGTCGCCGCTGTAGGTGACCTTGCGGTGCACGGAGATCCCGGAGGTGTCCCGCGACGCCTCCACCTTCACCCCGCCGTCGCCGCTGTCGATCCGTATCGACGTGATCTTCTGCGACACCACGGCGTCGTCCTGGAAGGTCTTCCGGTCGAGGACCGAGCACGCGGACAGGCCGCCGACGGACAGTGCGGCCAGGGCCACGGCAGCAAGGAAACGCGCGCGACGCATGAAGGGTCCCCCGTATACAGAGCATCGGATCGCTGATCGGTCACCGCGATCGTACGGGCCCCGCCGTCTGCGCTTCGCTGGGGAAAACCCCCCAATCCGCCGGGTGCTCACCGGAGTTGGATTGGTCCAGACCTATTGACCCGTGGTCCAGACCTTCCTACCCTCGGGGCACCGTGGACATGGAGGCTCAGTCATGTCCGCCCTCTGTCACCCCACTACCGAGGGAGGCGCTCGATGCGCTTCAGAGACAAGGTCGCGGCAGGGCTCGCGACCCTGGCACTCCCCCTGGCCGGACTGGTCGGACTCGCGAGCCCCGCGCCGGCCGCGGCCGGCGTCCAGGCGGCCGGTGTCACCGCGAGCTTCACCAAGTCCAGCGACTGGGGCACCGGCTTCGGCGGCCAGTGGACCATCAAGAACTCCGGCTCCGCGAGCATCAGCTCCTGGACCGTCGCATGGGACTTCCCCTCCGGCACGTCCGTCACCTCCGCCTGGGACGCCGACGTGACCAACTCCGGCAACCACTGGACGGCGAAGAACAAGTCCTACAACGGCACCCTCGCCCCCGGCGCCTCCGTCAGCTTCGGCTTCAACGGCGCCGGTTCCGGCAGCCCCAGCAACTGCACGCTCAACGGCGGCAGTTGCGACGGCACGACGGCCCCCGGCGACGCCGCCCCGAGCGCCCCCGGCACCCCGACCGCCTCCGCCGTCACCGACACCTCGGTGAAGCTCACCTGGAGCGCGGCCACCGACGACAAGGGCATCAAGAACTACGACGTGCTGCGCGACGGCAAGGTCGTCGCCACCGTGACCACCACCTCGTACACCGACACCGGACTCACCGCCGGCAGCGACTACTCCTACTCCGTGCAGGCCCGCGACACCGCCGGCCAGACCGGTCCGGCCAGCGCCGCGCTCGCCGTGCACACCACCGGCGGCGGCTCCACCACTCCCCCGCCCGCCGGCGGCAAGGTCAAGCTCGGCTACTTCACCGACTGGGGCATCTACGGCCGCAACTACAACGTGAAGAACCTGGTGACCTCCGGCTCCGCCGCCAAGATCACCCACATCAACTACGCCTTCGGCAACATCACCGGCGGCAAGTGCACCATCGGCGACTCCTACGCCGACTACGACAAGGCGTTCACCGCCGACCAGTCCGTCAACGGCACGGCCGACACCTGGGACCAGCCGCTGCGCGGCAACTTCAACCAGCTGCGCGAGCTGAAGGCCAAGTACCCGAACCTCAAGATCATCTGGTCCTTCGGCGGCTGGACCTGGTCCGGCGGCTTCGCCGACGCGGCCAAGGACCCGGCCGGCTTCGCCCAGTCCTGCTACGACCTCGTCAACGACCCGCGCTGGGCCGACGTGTTCGACGGCATCGACATCGACTGGGAGTACCCCAACAACTGCGGTCTGACCTGTGACACCAGCGGGCCCGAGGCGTTCAAGAACGTCCTGGCCGCGCTGCGCGCCAAGTTCGGCTCCGGCAAGCTGGTCACCGCCGCGGTCACCGCCGACGGTTCCAGCGGCGGCAAGATCGACTCCGCCGACTACTCCGGCGCCGCCCAGTACGTCGACTGGTACAACGTGATGACGTACGACTTCTTCGGCGCCTGGGACGCGCAGGGCCCCACCGCCCCGCACTCCCCGCTCACCTCGTACAGCGGCATCCCGAAGGCCGGCTTCACCACCGCCGACGCGATCGCCAAGTACAAGGCGGCCGGCGTCCCCGCGTCCAAGCTGCTCATCGGCATCGGCTTCTACGGCCGCGGCTGGACCGGTGTCACCCAGGACGCGCCCGGCGGCACCGCCACGGGTCCGGCGGCCGGCACCTATGAGCAGGGCATCGAGGACTACAAGGTCCTCAAGTCGTCCTGCCCGGTCACCGGCACCATAGCGGGTACCGCGTACGCCCACTGCGGCAGCAACTGGTGGTCGTACGACACCCCGTCGACCATCGCCGGGAAGATGAGCTGGGCCAAGACCCAAGGTCTGGGCGGTGCGTTCTTCTGGGAGTTCAGCGGCGACACCGGCGACGGCGAGCTGGTGAACGCGATCAGCAGCAACCTGTGAGAACCGTCGACGGGAAGACCCTCTGAGCGACGTCGACACTCCCCCGGACTGCGTCCGGGGGCCCCACACAGCGAGTGAACGCGGCTACGCCACGTTCACTCGCTGTCCGGGTGGGGCCGCCTCCAGCCACGCGAGAAAACCGGTCAACGCGTCTTCGCTCATCGCGAGTTCGAGACGCGTGTCCCGGTGGACACAGGCGAGGATCACCGCGTCGGACAGCAGCGCCAGTTCCTCCTCGCCCTCGGGCAGCCGGCGGCCGGCCACCTCGATCTGGGCGCGTTCCAGGACGCGGCGGGGGCGGATGGCGTAGGAGAAGACGCGGTACCACTCGATGCGGTCGCCGTTGTAGCGGGCGACGCCGTAGCTCCAGCCCTTGCCGCCGGTGTCCGGTTTCCCGGCCAGGTCCCAGCGCAGGGAGCAGTCGAAGGTCCCGCCCGAGCGCTGGATCAGCCGGCGACGCAGCCCGAACAGAAACAGCCCGACCACCACGAGCGCGACCACGATCCCGCACACAGTCAGAGCGAGGACCATCGGCACCGACCTCCTCGTCTCCTAGGTAGGGGAACTGCTTCTACTACTGAGTAATGAAACGGAAAAAACACCTACATCTGCCTCAGCCGCGACCGGCACCGGATTGCTCCGGGCCGGCCGCGGCTGAGTGATGTCAACGTACCGCGCGGCTGGTTCAGCGCGCGGTCGCCGCACGAAGTCGGACGTCCGCGCGGCGTTCGGCGGCGGCGTCGCCCTCCGCCTTCGCCCGCTCGAGTTCCCGCTCCGTGCGCTGGACATCGATCTCGTCCGACAGCTCGGCGATCTCGGCCAGCAGGGACAGCTTGTTGTCCGCGAACGAGACGAAACCGCCGTGCACCGCGGCGACGACGGTTCCGCCATCACTCGTACGAATGGTCACCGGGCCCGACTCCAGCACACCGAGCAGCGGCTGGTGACCGGGCATGACGCCGATGTCGCCGGAGGTGGTGCGCGCGACGACCAGGGTGGCCTCGCCGGACCAGACCTGGCGGTCCGCGGCGACCAGCTCGACGTGCAGCTCAGCAGCCAAGAGTGGCTCCTCGGGTCACCACCCGGCAGGGGCGCCGGGTGTTGGGGTCAATTCTAGTGGGCGTTGCTGAGGGGGCGGGACGCGCCCGCCCCCTCGTACGAGCGCGAGGCTCAGGAGACGCCCAGCTCCTTGGCGTTGGCCTTGAGGTCGTCGAGGCCACCGCACATGAAGAACGCCTGCTCCGGGAAGTGGTCGTACTCGCCGTCGCAGATCGCGTTGAACGCGGCGATCGACTCGTCCAGCGGCACGTCCGAACCGTCCACGCCGGTGAACTGCTTGGCGACGTGGGTGTTCTGGGACAGGAAGCGCTCCACGCGACGGGCACGGTGGACGACGAGCTTGTCCTCCTCGCCGAGCTCGTCGATACCGAGGATCGCGATGATGTCCTGCAGGTCCTTGTACTTCTGCAGGATGTTCTTCACGCGCATGGCCGCGTTGTAGTGGTCCGCGGCGATGTACCGCGGGTCCAGGATCCGGGACGTCGAGTCCAGCGGGTCCACGGCCGGGTAGATGCCCTTCTCCGAGATCGGACGGGAGAGCACCGTCGTCGCGTCGAGGTGGGCGAAGGTGGTGGCCGGGGCCGGGTCGGTCAGGTCGTCCGCGGGGACGTAGATCGCCTGCATCGAGGTGATCGAGTGACCGCGGGTCGACGTGATGCGCTCCTGGAGGAGACCCATCTCGTCGGCCAGGTTCGGCTGGTAACCCACCGCGGATGGCATACGGCCGAGCAGCGTGGAGACCTCGGAACCGGCCTGCGTGAAGCGGAAGATGTTGTCGATGAAGAACAGCACGTCCTGCTTCTGGACGTCACGGAAGTACTCGGCCATGGTGAGGCCGGCCAGCGCGACGCGCAGACGGGTGCCCGGCGGCTCGTCCATCTGACCGAAGACCAGGGCGGTCTTGTCGATGACGCCGGAGTCGGTCATCTCCTCGATGAGGTCGTTGCCCTCACGGGTGCGCTCGCCGACACCGGCGAACACGGAGACACCGTCGTGGTTGTTGGCGACACGGTAGATCATCTCCTGGATGAGCACCGTCTTGCCGACGCCGGCACCGCCGAACAGGCCGATCTTGCCGCCCTTGACGTACGGGGTCAGCAGGTCGATGACCTTGACGCCGGTCTCGAACATCTCGGTCTTCGACTCGAGCTCGTCGAAGTTCGGCGCCTTGCGGTGGATCGGCCAGCGCTCGCCCTCGTACTGCTCGTCGACGTTCAGCACCTCACCGAGGGTGTTGAACACCTTGCCCTTGGTGAAGTCGCCGACGGGCACCGAGATCGGGGCACCGGTGTCGGTGACCGGGGCCTGGCGGACCAGGCCGTCGGTCGGCTGCATGGAGATGGTGCGGACCAGACCGTCACCCAGGTGCTGGGCGACCTCCAGGGTCAGCGTCTTCTTCTCGCCGGCGTTGGCCGGGTCGGCCACCTCGACGTGCAGCGCCTGGTAGATGTCCGGCATCGCGTCGACGGGGAACTCCACGTCGACGACCGGGCCGATGACCCGGGCGACGCGGCCCGTAGCCGTCGCGGTCTCAACAGTGGTGGTCATTTATCGGTCACTCCCCGCGGTCGCGTCGGCCAGGGCGCTCGCGCCACCGACGATCTCGCTGATTTCCTGGGTGATTTCGGCCTGGCGGGCCGCGTTGGCAAGGCGGGACAGCGTGTTGATCAGCTCGCCCGCGTTGTCGGTGGCCGACTTCATCGCGCGCCGCGTGGCGGCGTGCTTGGAAGCGGCCGACTGAAGCAGCGCGTTGTAGATACGGCTCTCCACGTAGCGCGGCAGCAGGGCGTCGAGGACGTCCTCCGCCGAGGGCTCGAAGTCGTAGAGCGGAAGGATCTCGCCCTCGGACTTCGTCTCCTCGGCGACCTCGTCGAGGCGCAGCGGAAGCAGCCGCGCGTCGAGCGCGGTCTGCGTCATCATCGAGACGAACTCGGTGTAGACGATGTGGAGTTCATCCACGCCGCCCTCGGCCGTGTCCTTCTCGATGGCCTCGATCAGGGGTGCCGCGACCTTCTTGGCGTCCGCGTACGTCGGCTCGTCGGTGAAGCCCGTCCACGACTCCGCGACCTTGCGCTCGCGGAAGTTGTAGTGGGCGACACCGCGCCGGCCGACGATGTACGTGTCGACCTGCTTGCCCTCGCGCTCCAGGCGCTCGGTCAGCTGCTCCGCCGCCTTGATGGCGTTGGAGTTGAAGGCACCGGCCAGACCGCGGTCGCTCGTGAGGAGCAGGACCGCGGCACGGGTCGGGTTCTCCGCCTCCGTGGTGAGCGGGTGCTTGGTGTTCGAACCCGTACCGACCGCCGTGACCGCGCGCGTCAGCTCGGTCGCGTACGGCGTGGAGGCCGCCACCTTGCGCTGCGCCTTGACGACGCGCGAGGCGGCGATCATCTCCATCGCCTTGGTGATCTTCTTGGTCGCGCTGACGGATCGGATGCGACGCTTGTAGACCCGGAGCTGGGCTCCCATGAGTCAGGTCCCTTCCTTACGTCACTTGGCGGCAGCGGCAGGAGTGTCCTCGCCGAGCAGCTTGCCGTCCGAGGTCTCGAACTGCTTCTTGAACTCGGCGACGGCGTCGTCGATCGCCTGGATGGTGTCGTTCGACATCTTGGCGCCCTCCTTGATGGAGGTCATCAGGCCCTGGTGCTTGCGGTGCAGGAAGTCCAGCAGCTCCCGCTCGAAGCGGCGGACGTCCGCGACCGGGACGTCGTCCATGCGGCCGTTGGTGCCGGCCCACACGGAGACGACCTGGTCCTCGGTGGCCATCGGCTGGTACTGGTCCTGCTTCAGCAGCTCGACCATGCGCTGACCGCGCTCCAGCTGGGCCTTGGAGGCCGCGTCCAGGTCGGAACCGAAGGCGGCGAACGCCTCCAGCTCGCGGAACTGGGCGAGGTCCACACGCAGGCGGCCGGAGACCTGGCGCATCGCCTTGTGCTGGGCGGAGCCACCGACTCGGGAGACCGAGATACCGACGTTCAGCGCGGGACGCTGACCGGCGTTGAACAGGTCCGACTCCAGGAAGCACTGGCCGTCGGTGATGGAGATGACGTTGGTCGGGATGAACGCCGAGACGTCGTTGGCCTTGGTCTCGACGATCGGCAGACCGGTCATCGAACCGGCACCCATCTCGTCGGAGAGCTTGGCGCAGCGCTCCAGCAGACGCGAGTGCAGGTAGAAGACGTCACCGGGGTAGGCCTCACGGCCCGGCGGGCGACGCAGCAGCAGGGACACGGCGCGGTAGGCGTCGGCCTGCTTCGAGAGGTCGTCGAAGATGATGAGGACGTGCTTGCCCTCGTACATCCACTGCTGGCCGATGGCCGAACCGGTGTACGGCGCCAGGTACTTGAAGCCGGCCGGGTCGGACGCCGGGGCGGCGACGATGGTCGTGTACTCCAGGGCGCCGTTCTCCTCCAGCGAGCGGCGCACGCCCGCGATGGTGGAGCCCTTCTGGCCGATGGCGACGTAGATGCAGCGGACCTGCTTCTTCGGGTCGCCGGTGCGCCAGTTGTCGCGCTGGTTGATGATGGTGTCGACGGCCAGGGCGGTCTTGCCGGTCTGGCGGTCACCGATGATCAGCTGACGCTGACCGCGGCCGATCGGGGTCATCGCGTCGACGGCCTTGTAGCCGGTCTCCATCGGCTCGTGCACCGACTTGCGCTGCATGACCGTGGGGGCCTGCAGCTCAAGCGCGCGGCGGCCGGACGTCTCGATCTCGCCGAGGCCGTCGATCGGGTTGCCGAGCGGGTCGACAACACGGCCGAGGTAGCCCTCGCCGACCGCGACGGAGAGCACCTCGCCGGTACGCGTGACCGGCTGGCCCTCCTCGACACCGCTGAACTCGCCGAGGACGATGGCACCGATCTCGCGCTCCTCGAGGTTGAGGGCGAGGCCGAGGGTGCCGTCCTCGAACTTCAGCAGTTCGTTGGCCATGGCCGAGGGAAGACCCTCGATCTTCGCGATGCCGTCGCCGGCAAGGGTGACCGTACCGACTTCCTCGCGCGAGGCCGCGTCCGGCTTGTACGACTGGACGAAGTTCTCCAGCGCGTCCCGGATCTCCTCCGGCCGGATCGTGAGCTCCGCCATCTGGGTTCCCTGCTCTCCTTGTTGGGCCCGAAGTTTCACTTTGGGGGGATGGGGACTCCCCCCAACAGGAGGTGAATCCTCTGCACGGCCCAACCAGGGCCGTATGTACGTACTGCTATATCGGTATGTCGAGGTGCTGCGTCGCTGCCGCGTCGCGGTCAGCCCGCCATGCGGCGGGCGGCCTCGTCCAGCCGGTCCGCGAGCGAACCGTTGATGACCTCGTCGCCGACCTGGACCCGCATTCCGCCGACGACGTCGGGGTCCACGTCCAGGTTGAGGTGGATCCGGCGGCCGTAGAGCTTGCCGAGGGCGGCGCCGAGGCGCTGCTTCTGGGTGTCGCTCAGCGGTACCGCCGAGGTGACGACGGCGACCAGGCGGTCCCGGCGCTCCGCGGCCAGCTTGGACAGGGACTCCAGTCCCGCTTCCAGGCTACGACCACGCGGTGCGGTCACGAGGCGCACGACCAGGCGCTCGGTGGCGGGCTTGGCCCGTCCGCCCAGCAGCCGGTGCAGCAGCTCGGTCTTGGCCCCGGCGGCCGCGGCGCGGTCGGTCAGGGCGGCACGCAGCTCGGTGCTGGAGGAGACGATCCGGCCGAACCGGAACAGCTCGTCCTCGACCTCGTCGAGGTTGCCACGCTTCTCCGCGGCGGTGAGGTCGGCGATGTCCGCCAGCTGCTCCAGTGCGTCCACCAGGTCGCGGGGCTGCGACCAGCGGGCGCGGGCCATCCCGGCCACCAGGTCGGCGGTCACGCCGCTGACCTGGGTGCCGAGCAGGCGCTGGACCAGCCCGGCCTTGGCCTCCGCGGACTGCGCCGGGTCGGTGAGGACCCGGCGCAGGCCGGCCTCGCGGTCGAGCAGCGCGGTGACGGCCGCCAGCTCGTCGGCGAGCGCGCTCGCGTCCACGGACGTGGAGTCCGTCAGCGCGTCGAGACGCTCCCGTGCGGCTGCCAGGGCCTCGCGGCTCGCTCCGTTCATCGCGCGGCCTCGGCCTTCTCCTCGAGCTCGTCGAGGAAGCGGTCGATCACGCGGCTCTGCCGGGCGTGGTCCTCGAGGGACTCGCCGACGAGCTTGCCGGCCAGGTCGGTGGCGAGCTTGCCGACGTCCTGGCGCAGCGCGGACGCGGCGGCCTTGCGGTCCGCCTCGATCTGGGCGTGACCGGCGGCGACGATCTCCTCACGCTGCCGCTGGCCCTCGGCCCGCATCTCGGCGATGAGGGCGGCACCCTGCTCCTGCGCCTCCTGGCGCAGCCGCGCGGCCTCGTGCCGGGCCTCGGCGAGCTGGGCCTTGTACTGCTCAAGGACGCTCTGGGCCTCGGTCTGCGCGGCCTCGGCCTTTTCGATACCGCCCTCGATGGCCTCGCGGCGCTCCTCCAGAACCTTGTTGATGTTCGGGAGAAGCTTCTTGGCGAGGAAGCCGAAGACGATGACGAAGGCGATCAGGCCGATGACGAGCTCTGGGATCGGCGGGATGAGGGGGTTCTCGGCCTCCTCAGCCGCGAGCTGAACCAGGGGGCTCATATCAGTGCCTTTCGTCTATTGGTGCGCGGCGGTCGGGTCAGGAGGCCGGGTAGACGAACGGCATGACCAGACCGATCAGGGCGAGCGCCTCACAGAAGGCGAAGCCGAGGATCTGGTTGGCGCGGATCAGGCCGGCAGCCTCGGGCTGACGGGCGAGAGCCTGCGTGCCGTTACCGAAGATGATGCCGACGCCGACACCCGGGCCGATGGCGGCGAGACCGTAACCGATGGAGCCGAGGTTGCCCTTGATCTGGACGCCGGCGGCAAAGGTTTCGAGAGCGGACATGCCGGTTCTTCCTTCTCTTTCAAAGACCGGTGGGGGTTGGCCACCGGATGTCTGGGTGGGTGGTCGGGAGGCTCAGTGGTGCTCGGCGAGCGCGCCCTGGATGAAGCTGCACGTCAGCAGTACGAAGACGTACGCCTGGACAGCCTGGATGAAGAGCTCGAAGGCCGTCATGACGATGACCATCACGAACGACACGGCGGAGTAGGCGATGCCGATGCCGTTGAGCATGTACCAGCTGGCGATCGTGAACAGCAGCAGCAGGGTGTGGCCCGCGAACATGTTCGCGAAGAGTCGGACGGCGTGGGTGAAGGGCCGCACGAGCAGGTTCGAGAACAGCTCGATCGTCATCGACAGCGGGAGGACCGCGCCGAGCGACTTGTCGTAGCCGGTGAAGTTCTTGAAGGCGCCGACGAAGCCGTGCCGCTTGAAGGTCAGTCCGACCCAGATGACGTAGACGATGCCGGCCAGGACGGCGGGGTACGAGATGATCGACGTGACCGGGAACTGGGCGACCGGGATGACCGACCAGAGGTTCATCATCCAGACGAAGAAGAACAGCGAGACGACCAGCGGGACGTACTTCTCGCCTTCCTTCTTGCCGATGGTCTCGTAGACGACACCGCGGCGAACGAAGTCGTAACCGGCTTCGGCCACCATCTGGAGCTTGCCCGGAACGACCTTCGGCCTGGCGAAGGCGGCCCAGAAGAAGCCGATGATGATGATGGAACCGAGGAGCGCCAGCAGCATCGTCTTGTTGAAGTACAAGTTGCTGTCCGCGTCGCCCCAGAGCGGCTTGAACAGGAACGAGTGCAGGCCCGGAGCCGGGAAGCCGCACCCGTCGAACAGGTGGCAGCTCGTGTCGAAAGCGAGCGTCTGCGTCGGATCAGCACTCACCGCGGGCTCCTTCATCGTGGCGCATAGGTACGGCAACCTCGTTGTGTCGGCGCGGCGTGCGGCCGCGGGTCGGCACGGGACTGGTGTGACGGATGTGGGGGCGGCTGGGGGGCATCTCGCCTCGCGATCGAACAGGCGTCAGCTCGGATGCCCGCGCCCGCGATGCCGCAGTTGGCACCGGACGATAGCAGCAAGCGTGCTGCGCCTTTATCCCGGCCCTACCTCTCACGACGTACGCCCTGTCTTTTCGGGCTTGTCACCCGAGGACGAGGCGTCCGGTTCGACGTAGAGGGTCTTGGCCTTCATGTGCGCACGTGTCTGGGCGCCGATCCACGCGAGGGTGGCGACCACGAGCGTGATGGCGAAGGCACGCGGGTTGAAGAGCGTGGTGTTCTTGAACAGGGCGACGAAGATGACCAGCAGCAGCAGCTGGGCCGCGTAGAGCATCAGGCCCATCATCTGGAACAGCTGCGGGAAAGACTTGGCGGTGCGCTGGAGCACGTACAGACCGAGCCCCATGAACAGGATGACGACCACCGTCGCGACGACGGCCCCGATCGCTCCCTTGCCACCCGCGACCACACCGCTGACGACGGCGGCGAGCGCGCCGACGGCAGCCGTGGGCACGGCGGCCTGGGCAAGGATCCGGGCGTCAGAAGACGGCATGGCGGCAACTCCGCTTTCACAGGGGGGCAGGTGTCGTCATGGACGAGCGTAGTCCCGGACTGAGCGATCGAGATCTCACACCAATGGACCGTCGCACTACGGTCCTTCGGCTCTATCCGGGGTTCTCGTGAACAGTATCACAAACTATTTGATGAGGTCTTTACCTGGTCGGTGTGCTTGCTGTCACACATGAGAGTGACTCTGCACGTCTGATCAGAAACCCCGCCGCTTTGTCTGCTATTGGGGATCTTTGCTCCCCCACGAGTTGGCAATGCTCTAGTCAGATTCTTACCTTGACCGTCTCAGGAACGATCAGGAAATCGCCCACGAGTGCCGATTGCGGTCGCCCCGTTGACGCCGGACACACCGGCCGGCACGGGCGCGCGCTCCTCGCCCTCCGGAACCTCCGAACTGCCCTGCTCCGCCGCCTCCATGGCGAGTTCCGCTTCCGCCGCCGCGGCCGCGCGCCGGCGCCGGTAGCGGGGCGGCACGAAGCGCTGGGCCCACACGGGCACCCGCGGCGTGAAGCGCGGCAGGAGCAGCAGGACGAGGCCGACGGCGCTCAGGAAGACGACGCCGAGCACGATCCACATGGACGCCGAGTTGACCGAGTAGGCGAGCGCGCCGAAGGCGATCAGCGCGGACCAGAAGTACATGATCAGCACCGCGCGGCTGTGCGAGTGGCCGATCTCCAGCAGCCGGTGGTGCAGATGCCCGCGGTCCGCGGCGAACGGCGACTGGCCGCGCCAGGTGCGGCGCACGATCGCCAGCACCAGGTCGGCGGCGGGGATCGCGATGATCGTCAGCGGCATCAGCAGCGGGATGTAGACCGGCACCATCTGGTGCACGGTGGCGCGCTCGGAACCGGAGAACAGGTTCATCACGTCCGGGTCCACCTGACCCGTGATCGAGATGGCGCCCGCGGCCAGCACCAGGCCGATCAGCATGGAGCCGGAGTCGCCCATGAAGATCCGCGCCGGGTGCATGTTGTGCGGCAGGAAACCCAGGCACATGCCCATGAGGATCGATGCGAACAGGGTGGCGGGGGCCGCGGCCTCGATGCCGTACGACACCCAGACGCGGTACGCGTACAGGAAGAACGCCACCGTCGCGATGCACACCATGCCGGCCGCGAGACCGTCCAGGCCGTCCACGAAGTTCACCGCGTTGATGGTGATGACCACGAGCGCCACGGTCAGCAGCGTGCCCTGCCACTGGGTGAGCGCCACGTTGCCGACGCCGGGGATGGGCAGCCACAGGATCGTCAGACCCTGCATCACCATGACGCCGGCGGCGATCATCTGGCCGCCGAGCTTGATGAGGGCGTCGATCTCGAACTTGTCGTCCAGGACGCCGATCAGCCAGATCAGGGCGGCGCCGGAGAGCAGGGCCCGCGGCTCGTTGGACTTCTCGAACACCCAGTTGAGGCTGGACAGGTGGTCGGCGACCAGCAGACCGGCGCACAGTCCGAAGAACATCGCGATCCCGCCGAGACGCGGAGTGGGCTCCCGGTGCACGTCACGGGCCCGGATCTCCGGCATCGCCCCCGCCACGATCGCGAACTTCCGCACCGGCCCCGTCAGCAGGTACGTCACCGCGGCCGTGATGCAGAGCGTCAGCAGGTATTCACGCACGGGCTTCCCCACAGGTCTCGCTGGCCATCACAGCCTCACAGCCTAGCGGCGGGCGTATACGGATGAGGACTTACGGGTAGCCAGGATGGTTGCAGACCTTGCTGTGACCGCCGCCGTGCCGGCGCTGTGCCCTGGGAAGCGGCTACCCCGTTCACCCCGGATACGGCGGGAATCACCCCGGATACGGCGGGAACGCGGCGGTCAGCTCGCGCACCTCCGCCCGTGCCCCGGCCGGCTCCGGGTGCCCGCGCACCACCGCGGCGAGCAGCTTCGCGATCCGTTCCATCTCCGGCTCGCCCATGCCCTGGGTGGTCACCGCGGCCGTGCCCAGGCGCAGACCCCGGCCGTCGCCGCCCGGCAGGGCGCAGCAGTCCAGGACGATCCCGGCGGCGGCGAGCCGGCCGCGGGCGGTGCGGCCGTCCACGCCGAGCGGGGCCACGTCGGCGGTGATCAGGTGGGTGTCCGTGCCGCCGGTGATGACGGCGAGCCCCTCCTCGGCGAGGTGGCCGGCCAGGGTGCGGGCGTTGGCGACCACCTGGTGCGCGTACGCGGCGAACGCCGGCGTCGCGGCCTCCCCGAACGCGACGGCCTTCGCGGCGACGGTGTGCATCTGCGCCCCGCCCTGGGTGAACGGGAACACCGCCCGGTCCACCCGCTCGGCCAGCTCCTCGCCGCACAGGACCATGCCGCCGCGCGGGCCGCGCAGCACCTTGTGCGTGGTCGCGCACACGATGTCGGCGTAGGGCACCGGGTTCGGGGCGGCGCCGCCCGCGACGAGGCCCATGGGGTGGGCGGCGTCCGCGATCAGATAGGCGCCGACCTCGTCGGCGACCTCGCGGAAGAAGGCGTAGTCGATGTGCCGGGGGTAGGAGATCGAGCCGCACACGATCGCCTTGGGGCGGTGGTTGCGGGCCAGATGGCGCACCTGGTCGTGGTCGATCAGCCCGGATTCCGCGTCGACGCCGTAGCCGACGAAGTCGAACCAGCGGCCGGAGAAGTTGGCCGGGGAGCCATGGGTGAGGTGACCGCCGTAGGGCAGCCCCAGGGCGAGGACGGTGTCGCCGGGGCGCAGCAGGGCGGCGTACGCCGCGAGGACGGCGGAGGAGCCGGAGTGCGCCTGCACATTCGCGTGCCGGGCCCCGAACAGCGCGCACGCCCGCTCCACGGCCAGCCGCTCGGCCATGTCCACCAGCTCGCAGCCGCCGTGGTGGCGGGCGCCGGGGTAGCCCTCGGCGTACTTGTTCGCCAGCGGCGACCCGAGGGCGGCGAGCACGGCGCGGGAGGTGAAGTTCTCCGCCGCGACGAGCTGGAGCGACGTCGACTGCCGCCGCAGCTCCCCCAGCAGGATCTCGGCCACCTCGGGGTCCTGCTCCCGCAGGACATCGGCCTCGTGCAGGGTGATGACCGACATGACGGACTCCGGGCGGTCGACGGTGACGTATCCCCAATGTAGGCCGGGGTCCGTCCGGGGGCGCGGTGTCGGCGGACTCGGGCGGTCCCTACATCCGCGCCGGGACACCCGTCAGGGCCGTCACCACCGGGTCCAGCGCGTCCCGTATCTCGTCGCCGATGGAGCGGAAGAAGGGCAGGGGGGCACCGTAGGGGTCGTAGACCTCGTCGGCCTCGGCCGTGGGGGCCAGGAGCCAGCCGCGCAGGGCGGCGGCGGCGCGGACCAGGGCGCGGGCGCGCATGACGAGGCCGTCCTCCAGGGGCGGCAGCGTCGCCGGGTCGATCGCGCGGACCAGGCGCGTGAACTCCTTGAGGGTGAAGGTGCGCAGGCCCGCCGAATGGCCCATGGAGATGACCTGGGCTCGGTGGTCGCGGGTCGCGGTCAGGACCAGGTCGGCCCGGATGACGTGCTCGTCCAGCAGCTCCCGGCCCATGAAGCCGGAGGCGTCCGCGCCGAAGTCGGCCAGCACGGTCTCCGCGTTGGCCTCCATCGGCGCGCCCTCGTGGCCCCAGGTGCCCGCGCTCTCCACGATCAGGCCGCCGCCGAGCACGCCGAGGCGCTCGGCGACGAAATGCCGGGTCAGCCGCTCGGTGATCGGCGAGCGGCACACGTTGCCGGTACTGACGTGGAGGATGCGGAAGGTGTCGCGCGGAAACCCGAAGGTCGTCGTCTCCTCCGCGAGGCGCTCCCCGATGCCTATGCCACGCCCCGCTTCAGGGGCCGTCAATTCGCCACCTCAAGGTCGGGTACGACCTTGCGCAGCTCGTCCGGCGAGATGGCGCCCTCGCGCAGCAGCACCGGCACGTCGCGGGAGACGTCCACGATCGACGAGGGCACGTTGCCCGGCGTCGGGCCGCCGTCGAGGTAGACGGAGACGGAGTCGCCGAGCATGTCCTGCGCGGCGTCGCAGGTCTCCGGCGACGGGTGCCCGGTGAGGTTGGCGGAGGAGACCGCCATCGGACCGACCTCGGTGAGCAACTCGATGGCGACCGGGTGCAGCGGCATGCGCACGGCGACCGTGCCCCGCGTGTCGCCGAGGTCCCACTGGAGCGACGGCTGGTGCTTGGCGACCAGTGTCAGGGCGCCCGGCCAGAACGCGTCGACCAGGTCCCAGGCCAGCTCGGAGAAGTTCGTGACCAGGCCGTGCAGGGTGTTCGGGGAACCGATGAGCACGGGGGTCGGCATGTTGCGGCCCCGGCCCTTGGCGGCGAGCAGATCGGCGACGGCCTCGGAGGAGAACGCGTCGGCACCGATGCCGTAGACCGTGTCGGTCGGCAGCACCACCAGCTCGCCCCGGCGGACGGCGGACGCGGCTTCGCGCAGACCCGTCGCGCGGTCGGTCGCGTCGTTGGTGTCGTATCGCCGTGCCATCTAACGGGCCTCCTCGTACACAAACTGCGGGGTTGACGTCTCGCTGCTCACGGCAGCGCCTTGCGGGCGGTGGCGAACCGCGGCCGGTTGTTGAGGTCGGGGTGATCGGCCGCGTCGGCCCAGCCCCGTTCCTCGGTGAAGATCCACGGCACCTGTCCGCCCTGGGTGTCCGCGTGTTCGATGACGACGACTCCGCCGGGCCGCAGCAGCCGGTGCGCGGTGCGCTCGATGCCGCGGATCAGATCGAGCCCGTCCTCCCCCGAGAACAACGCCAGCTCGGGGTCGTAGTCGCGGGCCTCGGGGGCGACGTACTCCCATTCGGTGAGCGGGATGTACGGCGGGTTGGAGATGACCAGGTCGACCTGGCCGTCCAGGTCCGGGAACGCGGCCAGGGCGTCACCCTGGCGCAGGTCGACCCTGGACCCCTCCACGTTCTTGCGGGTCCAGCGCAGCGCGTCCTCCGACAGCTCCACGGCGTGCACCCGCGAGCGCGGCACCTCCTGGGCGAGGGCGAGCGCGATGGCACCGGAGCCGGTGCACAGGTCGACGATGCAGGGCTCGACCACGTCCATGGCGCGCACCGCGTCTATGGCCCAGCCGACCACCGACTCGGTCTCCGGCCGGGGCACGAACACACCGGGGCCGACCTGGAGTTCCAGGTAGCGGAAGTAGGCCCGCCCGGTGATGTGCTGGAGCGGCTCGCGCTGCTCGCGCCGGGCGATGACCTCCCAGTACCGGGCGTCGAAGTCCGCGTCCTTCACGGAGTGCAGTTCGCCGCGCTTGACGCCGTGCACGAACGCGGCGAGCTCCTCCGCGTCGGTGCGCGGCGAGGGCACGCCGGCGTCGGCCAGCCGCTGGGTGGCCTGGGCCACCTCCGATAGCAGCAGGTTCACGCAAGTCCTCCGGAAGTCAGCAAGTCCTCGTGGTTCCTTACGCGGCCGCGAGCTTCGCCGCGGAGTCGGCGTCGACACAGGCCTGGATGACCGCGTCGAGTTCGCCGTCCAGGACCTGGTCCAGGTTGTACGCCTTGAAGCCGACACGGTGGTCGGAGATGCGGTTCTCCGGGAAGTTGTACGTACGGATCTTCTCGGAGCGGTCGACGGTGCGGACCTGGCTGCGGCGGGCGTCCGCGGCCTCCCGCTCGGCCTCCTCCTGGGCCGCGGCGAGCAGCCGGGAGCGCAGGATGCGCAGGGCCTGCTCCTTGTTCTGGAGCTGGCTCTTCTCGTTCTGGCAGGAGGCGACCACACCGGTGGGCAGGTGGGTGATGCGCACCGCGGAGTCCGTGGTGTTGACGGACTGGCCGCCGGGGCCCGAGGACCGGTAGACGTCGATCCGGAGGTCGTTCGGGTTGATCTCCACGTCCACCTCCTCGGCCTCGGGGGTGACGAGGACACCGGCGGCGGAGGTGTGGATACGGCCCTGGGACTCGGTGGCCGGCACGCGCTGCACGCGGTGCACGCCGCCCTCGTACTTCAGCCGCGCCCACACGCCCTGGCCGGGCTCGGTCTGCCCGCGCGTCTTCACCGCGACCTGGACGTCCTTGTAGCCGCCCAGCTCGGACTCGGTGGCGTCGATGATCTCGGTCTTCCAGCCGACGCGCTCCGCGTAGCGCAGATACATGCGCAGCAGGTCGCCGGCGAACAGCGCCGACTCGTCGCCGCCCGCACCCGCCTTGATCTCCAGGATGACGTCCTTGTCGTCACTGGGGTCGCGCGGGACCAGCAGGAGGCGCAGCTTCTCGGTCAGCTCCTCGCGCTGCTGCTCCAGCTCCTTGACCTCGGCGGCGAAGTCGGGGTCGTCGGCGGCCAGCTCGCGCGCGGTCTCGATGTCGTCGCCGGCCTGCTTCCAGGAGCGGTACGTGCCGACGATCGGGGTCAGCTCGGCATAGCGCTTGTTCAGCTTGCGCGCGTTCGCCTGGTCGGCGTGGACCGACGGGTCGGCGAGCTTCTTCTCGAGGTCGGCGTGCTCGGCGACGAGCTCCTCGACTGCCTCGAACATCTTTCGGCTCCTGTACTGCGGTGAGGGGAAGGGGCGGCGACCAAAAACGCCGGTCCCGGACGCACGCCCTCGCGGACGTACGGCCGTGGACCGGCGAATGGGGGCTCGCTACTTCTTGGAGCCGGCGGCAGCCTTGCCGAAGCGGGCCTCGAAGCGGGCCACACGGCCACCGGTGTCGAGGATCTTCTGCTTGCCCGTGTAGAACGGGTGGCACTCGGAGCAGACCTCGGCACGGATGGTGCCGGACTCGATGGTGCTCCGGGTGGTGAACGAGGCGCCACAGGTGCAGCTGACCTGCGTCTCGACGTACTCGGGGTGGATGTCGCGCTTCAAGGTTTCTCCTAGGTTCCGGGAGGGCTCCGGGTCGCCGCCGCGGGCTGCGGGGACGTGAACCGGGGCCGACGGACCAGTCTGCCAGGACTGGGCCCATCCCCCAAAACCGGGGGTGCGGTTGTTCTATTCCGCGGGCGGTCCGGGCGGCCGTCCGTCAGCCGCTGACCACGCCGCCGGCCTCGCCCGTGGCCGTGCCCTTCGTGGCCGACTTCGGGATCGGGCGGTCCTGCTTCAGCGCGTCCCACACCAGCTGGGCCTTGGACTTGACCAGCAGCACCCGGTTGGGGTTCGCCGGGTCGTACTCGACGGGCATGGTGACCATCGTCATGTGCCGGGAGTCGATGCCCTTGAGGCCGTCGGCGAACTGGATGAGGGAGTTGACCGAGCCGAGGTCGGAGTCGGTGGTGACGGCCTTGGTGGCGGTGTCGGCGAGGTCGTACAGCTTCTTGGGGTCGCTGAAGACGCCGACGCTCTTGACCTGGCCGAGCAGCGCCTTGACGAAGGCCTGCTGGAGCTGGATGCGGCCGAGGTCGGAGCCGTCGCCGACGCCGTGCCGGGTGCGGACCAGGCCGAGGGCCTGCTGTCCGTCGAGGGTGTGCGTGCCGGCCTTCAGGTCGAGGTGGCTGTTCGGGTCGGCGATGGCCTTGGTGGTGGTGACCGGGACGCCGCCGAGGTCGTCGATGAGCTTCTGGAAGCCCGCGAAGTCGACTTCCAGGTAGTGGTCCATGCGGATGCCGGTGAGGGACTCGACGGTCTTCACGGCGCAGGCGGCGCCGCCGGTGGAGTACGCCTCGTTGAACATCACGGCGCTCGCCGGCGGGTGCGTGGTGCCCTTGGTGTCGGTGCACGCGGGGCGGTCGACCAGGGTGTCGCGGGGGATGGAGACCACGCCGGCCGTCTTGTGGCCCTTGTAGACGTGGACGATCATCGCGGTGTCGGAGCGGGCGCTGCCGTCGTCCGTGCCGCCGCCGAGCTTCTTGTTGGAGCCGGAGCGGGTGTCCGAGCCGAGGACCAGGATGTTCTCGGAGCCGTTGTCGATCTTCGTGGGGCGGTCCCTGCCGAGGACCTGGTTGATGTCGACGCTGTGCAGGTTGCCGTTGAGCTTGAAGTACAGGTAGCCGGCCCCGGCGCCGCCGAGCACCAGCACGCCCGCGGCCGTCCAGGCCGTCGCGAGCAGGGCCTTGCGGCCGGTGCTGCGGGGCTTGCGGCGCCGTCCCCGGCCCCTTGGGCCGGGCTCCTGGGCGCCGGTCTGGGGTATCGGTTCCGGCATGCTCTCGGCGGACACGGCACTCCTAGGTCTCGTCGATCGGTTACCCCCTGCGGTCAGGGTCAGGCGCGGTCGTCACCGCTCCATCGTCACCCCGTCCGGGAGGACGGAGAAACTCGGGACAGCGTTGCACAACGCAGAGTGCCCACCGTGTGCGGCGATGGGCACCGTATGTAGTCGCCAGGGTCCGGGATACGGCGCTCACCTGGGGTTTTGCCGCCGGTTGTCGTACGTTTCCGGCCGGGTACGCACCGTAACCCTTGTGGCAAAGGTCTCGCGCCGGCGCCTGCCGGCAGCCGTACGGCGAAGAGGCCGCCCCCTCGAAGGGGACGGCCTCTCGTTCGGCGCCTGAAGCGTCAGTCGCCGTTGCCGGGGGTCGGCGTCGTCTTCTGGATCTGCATCAGGAACTCGACGTTCGACTTGGTCTGCTTCATCTTGTCCAGCAGCAGCTCGATCGCCTGCTGCTGGTCCAGGGCGTGCAGCACCCGGCGCAGCTTCCAGACGATGCCCAGTTCCTCGGCGCCCAGCAGGATCTCCTCCTTGCGGGTACCGGACGCGTCCACGTCCACCGCCGGGAAGATGCGCTTGTCGGCGAGCTTGCGGTCGAGCTTGAGCTCCATGTTGCCGGTGCCCTTGAACTCCTCGAAGATCACCTCGTCCATGCGGGAGCCGGTGTCCACGAGGGCCGTCGCGAGGATGGTCAGCGAACCGCCGTCCTCGATGTTGCGCGCGGCACCGAAGAAGCGCTTCGGCGGGTACAGCGCGGTCGAGTCGACACCACCGGACAGGATGCGGCCGGAGGCCGGCGCCGCCAGGTTGTAGGCGCGGCCCAGACGCGTGATGGAGTCCAGCAGCACGACCACGTCGTGGCCCAGCTCCACGAGGCGCTTGGCGCGCTCGATGGCCAGCTCCGCGACCGTGGTGTGGTCCTCGGCCGGGCGGTCGAAGGTCGAGGAGATGACCTCGCCCTTCACCGACCGCTGCATGTCGGTGACCTCTTCCGGACGCTCGTCGACCAGGACGACCATCAGGTGGCACTCGGGGTTGTTGTGCGTGATCGCGTTGGCGATCGCCTGCATGATCATGGTCTTGCCGGTCTTCGGCGGGGCCACGATCAGACCGCGCTGGCCCTTGCCGATCGGCGACACGAGGTCGATGATCCGGGTCGTCAGCACACCGGGGTCCGTCTCCAGGCGGAGGCGGTCCTGCGGGTACAGCGGCGTCAGCTTGTTGAACTCCGGTCGGCCGCGGCCGTGTTCGGGCGCCATGCCGTTGACGGAGTCGAGGCGGACCAGCGCGTTGAACTTCTCGCGACGCTCGCCCTCCTTGGGCTGGCGGACCGCACCGGTGAGGTGGTCGCCCTTGCGCAGGCCGTTCTTGCGGACCTGGGCGAGGGAGACGTACACGTCGTTCGGGCCCGGCAGGTAGCCGGAGGTCCGGATGAAGGCGTAGTTGTCGAGGATGTCCAGGATGCCCGCGACGGGGATCAGGACGTCGTCCTCGGCGACCTGCGGCTCGGCGATCTCGTCGCGGCCACGACGGCCCCGGCGGTCCCGGTAACGGCCGCGCCGGCCGCGCCGGCCGCCGTCGAAGTCGTCGTCGTCCTGCTGCTGCCGGTCCTGGCGGCCGCCCTGCTGGCCCTGCTGCTGACGCTGGCCGCCCTGCTGGTCGTCGCCCTTGTTGCGGCGGTCACCGCGCTCACCACGGTCACCGCGCTCACCACGCTCACCGCGGTCACCACGCTCACCGCGGTCACGGTCACGGCCGCGCTCACGGCGGTCGCGGCGGCCACGGCCCTCGCCGTCACCGGCGTCGTTCTTCGCGGACTCGCCCTGCGACTGCTGGGCGTCGGACCTGGCCTCGGTCTTCGCCTCGGCGGCGGCCGTCTCGGTGCCCGCGGCGGGGCTGCCGGCCTCGGCGGTGGCGCGACGGCGACGGCGCTCGGCCGGCGCCTCGTCCGCGCGCTCGGCCTCGCTCGCGCGGGCGGTGCCCCCGGCGACGGGCTGCCCCGGAATCTCGATCTGCTGCTGCGCCTTCTCGGCGGGCGCCTCGGACTTGGCGGCCTTCTGCGCGCCGTCCGCGCTCTCGCCGGTGCGGGCCTTGGAGGTGGCCCGGCGCTTCGGCTTGGTCTCGGCGGCGGCCTCGGTCTTGGGGGCGCCGCCCTGGGCCTGCGCCTCCTTGATGACCTCGATCAGCTGGCTCTTGCGCATCCGCGCGGTGCCCCTGATCCCGAGGCCCGAGGCGACCTGCTGCAACTCGGCCAGCACCATGCCCTCAAGGCCGGTACCCCGGCGCCGCCGGGAGCCGGCACCGGTGGCAGGCGCGGAGGCGTCCGTGGCGGGCGCGGCAGCGGTCTCCTCGACACGTGCGCCCATCAGATCGGTGGTGTCGCTCACGAAGGGTCCTTCCCTGGAGCGGACGTCGGCCTTCTGGCTCGGCGACCGGTTGTGCTGTCCGGCTACGGTCCTGTCTTCGGTGAACCGTGCCGGGGCGGTGGTCCGCCAACGAACGCGGCGGAAGAGAAATGTGCGGTGATGGCGCTTCCGCGAGCCGTGGCACCCAGTGTCACGTGGCGTGGTCGCACCTGTTCCGGAGCATGCCCTGCGACCGGCTCAGTGCTCGCGTCCGTCGTACTGCCCAGGTACGGCGCACGGAACACGGAGTGGCGTGGGGGGCTCCCGGAAGAATGTCTGTCCCGGACGGGGACACGTGGCACCTCGCCATGGTGAGGTCGGGTGCAGACTTGAGATTAACACTACCGGATCCAACAAACATTCCCCCTCTCCAAATCCGGCAACCGTGTGTCAGGGCGCAAGCGGAAGCACGCTCGCTCCCCGCATGTCGAGGTCCAGCCGGTTGGCGGCCCAGCCCTCGCCCGCGAGGTGGGAGACCTTGTCGGCGGTGCCGGCGTCGGTCAGGGCCATGACGGTGGGTCCGGCGCCGGAGATGACCGCCGGTACGCCGTCCGCGCGCAGCCGCTCCACCAGCGCGGCGCTCTCCGGCATGGCAGGGGTGCGGTACTCCTGGTGGAGGCGGTCCTCGGTGGCGGGCAGCAGCAGTTCGGGGCGCCGGGTGAGGGCCTCCACCAGCAGGGCGGCACGGCCCGCGTTGGCGGCGGCGTCGACATGCGGCACGGTGCGCGGCAGCAGTCCGCGGGCGGTCTCGGTCAGGACCGGCTTTCCGGGCACGAAAACCACCGGAACGATGGAATCGTCGGGGTCCATCCTGATCGCGCGGGCCACGCCGGTCTCCATCCAGGACAGGGTGAATCCGCCGAGCAGACAGGCGGCCACGTTGTCGGGATGGCCCTCGATCTCGGTGGCCAGCGCCAGCAGGGCCGCGTCGTCCAGCCGGGCCTCGCCGCCTATGGTCACGGCACGGGCGGCCACGATGCCGGCGCAGATGGCGGCGGAGGAGGAGCCGAGCCCCCGGCCGTGCGGGATGCGGTTGGCGCAGACGATCTCCAGGCCGCGGGGCTGGCCGCCCAGCAGGTCGAAGGCGGTGCGCAGGGAGCGGACGAGGAGGTGGCGCTCGTCGCGCGGCAGGGTCTCGCTGCCCTCGCCCGCGATGTCGATGTGCAGCCCGGAGTCGGCCACCCGGACGACGACGTCGTCGTAGAGCCCCAGCGCGAGGCCCAGGGCGTCGAAGCCCGGACCGAGATTGGCGCTGGTGGCGGGGGTGCGCACCCGGACGGCGGCGGCACGGAAGGCTGGACCGGCCATCGCTCGAAGACTCTCCTTGAGCTGCGTGACTGTCTGAGACATTCGATACGTACGTGGAGACCCTCGCGCAGTCGGCGCGGCGTTGCCCCTATGCGCAGTGCATATGCAACGAGCGGGTTCGGTACAGCCTATCGAAGGAAGGTTCAGTAGCGACATAGGGCGCACAGGAGGCGCACGATGCGTGTCGTAAGCCCCCTGTGCCCCCTGTCAGGGAAGACTCAGGCGAGGCCGAGGCGCTCGGCCGCGGTGGCCGCGTCGACCGGGACGGTGACCGGCTGCGGCGCGCCGGCGACGGCCCAGTCGGGGTCCTTCAGGCCGTTGCCGGTGACGGTGCAGACGATGCGCTGGCCCGGATCGACCTTGCCCTGCTCGGCGGCCTTCAGCAGGCCGGCGACGGACGCGGCGGAGGCGGGCTCCACGAAGACGCCCTCCTGCGCGGCCAACAGCCGGTAGGCGCGCAGGATTTCACGGTCCGTCACCTCGTCGATGGCACCGCCGGATTCGTCTCGTGCCGCGAGCGCGTACTGCCAGGAGGCCGGGTTGCCGATCCGGATGGCGGTGGCGATGGTCGACGGGTCCTTGACCACCTCGCCGCGCACGATGGGCGCGCTGCCGGCGGCCTGGAACCCCCACATACGGGGCGTACGGGTGGCGGCCTTGTCGGCGGCGTACTCGCGGTAGCCCTTCCAGTACGCGGTGATGTTGCCCGCGTTGCCGACCGGCAGGACGTGGATGTCGGGCGCGTCGCCGAGCATGTCCACGATCTCGAAGGCGGCCGTCTTCTGGCCCTCGATCCGCACCGGGTTGACCGAATTGACCAGCGCCACCGGGTAGTTCTCGCTCAGCGCGCGGGCGAGAGTGAGGCAGTCGTCGAAGTTTCCGTCGACCTGGAGGATCTTCGCGCCGTGCACCAGGGCCTGGCCCATCTTGCCGAGCGCGATCTTGCCCTGCGGCACCAGCACGGCCGAGACCATGCCGGCGCGCACGGCGTACGCCGCGGCGGAGGCGGAGGTGTTGCCGGTGGACGCGCAGATGACGGCCTTGGCCCCTTCCTCCTTGGCCTTGGAGATGGCCATCGTCATGCCGCGGTCCTTGAAGGACCCGGTCGGGTTCGCACCCTCCACCTTGAGGTGGACCTCGCAGCCGGTGCGCTCGGAGAGCACCTGCGCGGGCACGAGGGGCGTGCCGCCCTCACGGAGCGTCACGACCGGCGTGGTGTCGGAAACCGGCAGCCGGTCCCGGTACTCCTCGATGATTCCGCGCCACTGGTGGGTCATTGCTGGTTACTCTCCTTCAACCCGCATGATGCTGGCGACACCCCGCACGGTGTCGAGCTTGCGCAGCGCCTCGACGGTACCGCTGAGGGCGGCGTCGAGGGCCCGGTGGGTGACGACGACGAGGGACGCCTCGCCGTCCTTGCCCGATTGCCGAACGGTGTCGATGGACACCCCGTGCTCGGCGAAGACCGTGGCGACCTGGGCGAGGACGCCCGGTTTGTCGGCCACGTCCAGGCTGATGTGGTACCGCGTGACGACATCGCCCATCGGGGAGACCGGCAGCGCGGCGTACGCCGACTCGCCGGGCCCCGTGGTGCCGTTGAGCTTGTTGCGGCAGACGGCGACGAGGTCGCCGAGCACGGCGGAGGCGGTCGGGGAACCGCCGGCGCCGGGGCCGTAGAACATCAGCCGGCCGGCCGCCTCGCTCTCCACGAAGACGGCGTTGTACGCGCCGCGCACGGAGGCGAGGGGGTGGCTCAGCGGGATCATGGCGGGGTGCACGCGCGCCGTGACGGACGCCCCGTCCGGCGCCCGCTCGCAGATGGCGAGCAGCTTGATGGTGCAGCCCATCTCCTTGGCCGAACGGAAGTCGGCGGCGGTGACCTCGGTCATCCCCTCGCGGTGGACGTCGTCCAGGCGCACCCGTGTGTGGAAGGCGATGCCGGCGAGGATGGCGGCCTTGGCGGCGGCGTCGAAGCCCTCGACGTCGGCGGTCGGGTCGGCCTCGGCGTAGCCGAGCGCGGTGGCCTCGTCCAGGGCCTCCTGGTAGCCGGCGCCGGTGGAGTCCATCTTGTCGAGGATGAAGTTGGTGGTGCCGTTGACGATGCCGAGCACCCGGTTGACCTTGTCGCCGGCCAGCGACTCGCGCAGCGGGCGGATCAGCGGGATGGCGCCGGCGACGGCGGCCTCGTAGTAGAGGTCCCGGCCGTGCTCCCCGGCGGCGGCGTGCAGGGCGGCGCCGTCCTGGGCGAGCAGCGCCTTGTTCGCGGAGACGACGGACGCTCCGTGCTCGAAGGCGGTGGTGATGAGCGTCCGGGCGGGCTCGATCCCGCCGATCACCTCGACCACGACGTCGATGTCGCCGCGTTTGACGAGCGCGGTGGCGTCCGTGGTGACCAGGGCCGGGTCGATGCCCTCGCGCACCTTGGCCGGACGGCGTACGGCGACCCCGGCGAGCTCCACCGGGGCGCCGATCCTCTGGGCGAGGTCGTCGGCGTGCGTCGTCATGATGCGCGCCACCTCTGAGCCGACGACCCCACAGCCCAGCAGCGCCACCTTCAGCGGACGCGTACGCATCATCCGACCTCGTTTCCTCTTACCGTCTACGGTTGGACCAGTCTCACTCACCGGACGGGACTTTCTACCCTTCGTCCGGATCCTGAGACGTTTATTTCATTTTCGCGGGGTCGGAAGACCGCAGATCTTCCATCCCGCGCCGACGGGACTCATCCGACGTCGAGACGCAGGAGGTCCTCCTCCGTCTCCCGCCGGACGATCAGCCGGGCCTCGCCGTCCTTCACCGCGACGACGGGCGGCCTCGGCACATGGTTGTAGTTGCTGGCCATCGACCGGCAGTACGCCCCCGTGGCCGGTACGGCGATGAGGTCGCCCGGCGCCAGATCGGCGGGCAGGAACGCGTCCTTGACCACGATGTCCCCGCTCTCGCAGTGCTTGCCGACGACGCGGACGAGCATCGGTTCGGCGTCGCTGGCCCGCGAGACGAGGGCGACGCTGTACGCGGCGTCGTACAGCGCGGTCCGGATGTTGTCGGACATGCCGCCGTCGACGGAGACGTAGGTGCGCAGCGCCTCCAGCGGCTTCACGGTGCCGACCTCGTAGAGCGTGAACGCGGTCGGGCCGACGATGGCGCGCCCCGGCTCGACCGAGATCCGGGGGGTGCGCAGCCGTGCGGCCTCGCATTCGCGGCTGACGATCTCGCCGAGCGCCTTGGCGATCTCGTGCGGCTCACGCGGGTCGTCGTCGCTGGTGTAGGCGATGCCGAGGCCGCCGCCGAGGTCGATCTCGGGCAGTTCGACGCCGTGCTCGTCGCGGATGTCCTTGAGCAGTCCGACGACGCGGTGGGCGGCGACCTCGAATCCGGACATGTCGAAGATCTGCGAGCCGATGTGGGAGTGGATGCCGATCAGTTCGAGCCCGTCCAGCTGCAGCGCCCGCCGTACCGCCTCGGCGGCCTGCCCGCCGGCGAGCGGGATGCCGAACTTCTGGTCCTCGTGGGCGGTGGCGATGAACTCGTGGGTGTGGGCCTCGACGCCGACGGTGATCCGGATCTGCGCCTTCTGCCGCTTGCCCAGGGACTGGGCGATGTGGGCGACCCGCACGATCTCCTGGAAGGAGTCGAGCACGATCCGCCCGACGCCGGCCTCCACGGCGCGGGTGATCTCCTCGACGGACTTGTTGTTCCCGTGGAAGGCGATGCGCGCGGGGTCCATCCCCGCGGACAGCGCCGTGGCCAGCTCGCCACCGGAGCAAACGTCGAGATTCAGCCCTTCTTCCGCCAGCCAGCGCACGACGGCGCGCGAGAGGAACGCCTTCCCGGCGTAGAACACATCGGCGTCCGCCCCGAAGGCGGTGCGCCAGGCGCGCGCCCGCGCCCGGAAGTCGGCTTCGTCCAGGATGTAGGCGGGCGTGCCGAACTCCTCGGCGAGCCGGGTCACGGGGACCCCGCCGACGGTGACGACCCCGTCCTCGCCGCGGCCGACGGTCTGCGCCCAGACCTTGTGGTCGAGCACGTTGAGGTCGGCGGGCGGCGCGGAGTAGTGACCCTCGGGCAGGACATCGGCGTGACGGGGCCCGGCGGGATGGGCGGAACGGCTCATGACGGTGGCTCTCAGACTCTCTGTCTCTCTCCGGGGGACATCGGTTCCTCGGTCCCCTCAGAGATGTTCGGGTGCGTCGATGCCGAGCAGGGACAGGCCGCCGGCCAGCACCGTCCCGGCCGCTTCGGCAAGCGCGAGCCGGGCCCGGTGGGCGGCCGAGGGTTTCTCCTCGCCGATCGGCAGCACACCGGTCAGAAAGGGCAGCACGGCATCCGCGACGGTGACGAGATGCCGGGCCAACCGGTCCGGGGCGCGATGGGTGGCGGCCGCGGTGAGGATGCGGGGGTAGTCGGACAGGGGGGTGTGAAGGGCGGCGGCGAGGGGGGGTGGCTCGGTCGGCGGGTCCTGCTCGGTCAGGGGGCCGGGTTCGGCGGCGAAGCCCAGGTCGGCGGCGTTCCGGCCGAGGGCACGGATGCGGGCGTGGGCGTAGCGCACCCGGAACAGCGGATTGCCCTCGCGCTGGACGAGATGGTCCGCGCTGATGCGGGGCCGGTCGTGCGGCGCGGGGTGGAGCAGCGCCCACCGGGCGGCGTCGGGCCCGAGCGGCGCGGGGTCCTCGGGCGCGGGCACGGGCCGCAGATTGACGGGCTCGCCGTGCGCCACGGTGGCCCGCCCACCCTGAGTGGCGACGATCCGTACGACGGCGTCGGCGACGACCTCGGCCCGCACGTCGTACGGCACCCGCAACGCGAGGACCTGTCCGGCGAGGGCGTCCCCGTGCCCGTACCGCTCCCCTTGCGCGCGGATCTCCCGTGCCAGCGCCTGGAGCGGATCGACCCGCAGGTCGAGCCGGAAGTTGAGGAAACCGGGCCCGGTGACGACGACGTCCTCGATGCCCTCCGCCGCGATGAGCCGGGGCCGCAGGATCTCGGCGACCTTGAGCGGCGGCTTCCCGGCCGCGCGGGCGAGTTGGAGCGCGACGTTGGTCGCGTACTGGCCGCATCCGCCGGCCCCCGGCTCCGTCACGACCACCCGCTCGGGAATCGCTCCGCTCAGCTCCCCCTCGTCCACGGCACGACGCACCGCGTGCAGGACGGTGCGGGAGAGTTCGACGGGGGTCACGGGACAAGGGTAGGGGAGGCAGGGGGTGGGAGGGCGAGCCGGTTTCCCTGGTGAGACGGGGAGGGGCGCTGTCCTTGCCTGCGGACGCGGGGCGCCTAGAGGCCGGACCCCTCGGAGCCGCCCGGTTCACCCGATGGAAACGCCGCCGGCCACCCCATCCGCGAGCCCGTCATCGTCGTCGTCCTCATCCCCGTCACCACCACCGCCCCCTCCCCCGCGCCCGGCGCGGCCCTGGATCAGCTGCTTGACGAGGCGCACGAGTTCGGCGGGTTCGAAGGGCTTGGAGAGGAAGGCGTCGACCCCGACGTCGAGGCCGGTCTCGACCTCGTACTGGGTGCAGGCGCTGATGATGGCGAGGGGCAGATGGTTCGTACGGGGATCGGCGCGGAGCCGGGCGGCGGTGCGCAGCCCGTCCAGCCGCGGCATGACGACGTCGAGCGTCACGAGATCGGGCCGCACGTGGTGCACCACGTCCAGACACTCGGCACCATCGGCCGCGGTCACGACCTCAAGCCCTTCCAGCTCGAGATTGACCCTGATCAGCTGCCGGATGACCTTGTTGTCGTCGACAACAAGCACCCGGCCCGACGCGCCCGGCACAACTCGAGAGTAGGACCGGCCGGGCCACCGCGTCCGGGTTTTCCCCACTTCCGCCCCCTCCAGGGGACCCCTCCCCGCAAACGGGTTCCTGATCACCCCACCGGACCTGCTAATGTTCTATCCGTCGCCGCGAGCACAACGCTCCGCAACCGACACGCCCCCGTAGCTCAGGGGATAGAGCAACGGCCTCCGGAGCCGTGTGCGCAGGTTCGAATCCTGCCGGGGGCACACTGTGCAAGTGTGTCCAAGACCCCGTCACCAGCGGAAACGCTGAGGTCGGGGTCTTCGCGTTTGTGCAGGCGTGTGCGGTCCGGAGCGGCTGTGTGTCGGGGTCTGTGGACTATTCGTGGACAGAATCTCGGTGCGTCTTCCCAGGTCAGCCAGCACATGTGAGGCCGACAGCCGTCACCCGGCATCCGGCCATTGCTCAGGGAACCGGGGTGGCTCCGAGCCGGCCTGCCGTTCGGCTCGTCGCGCGTTCTCACCGCGGAGCGAGGTCAACCAAGGCCAGAGATCCGGGAGCGGCTGTGCCGAGCACGCCAATCGGTGCTCGACACGGCACCGCTGATAAGGGTCTGGCGGACATACTCCGTAGACGGCCACTCGCCCATCTGACAGCTCGATCCACCGATGCTCCGCCGGCACCGTGTGGGCCAACGGGTTCATATCCGGCTCCAGCAACACCCAGTCCTGCTCAAGCGTCGCCACTCGGTCTTGCAACAGGCCACAGTACGGACAGCGCGACTGCCCGCCGCGCAGCCGACGTGGCTCCTCCTCCGAATACCCCATACGGTGAGGGTCGACAGCCCTGCGGCATATTCGTAGAGATGAATTGGACGGAACCTCTGAGCCGTCCGATCATCAGTGATACGAAAGGCGACGCGGCAGGTGCACTCAGCATCTACCGGCCGCCGGCATACGGCTGATAAACGACAATGCCATCCGCTCGTGTAAGCGGAGGGCATCGGTGTGCTTGCTTGGTCATTCGTATTCGCGCAACAGATCCTCGATCTTGCGGTTGGCCATCTCCTGCCGTCCATCGATGCACTTGACGTAACGGCTCAGCAACACCTCAACACTGTTGCCCGCACGCTCGGCCACTTCGGTCGGGTCCACCCCGGAGTTGAGCCACGTCGACAGCGCCGAGTGCCGCAGATCGTATGGGCGCGCGGCAAGCGGGGAAGCAACCGCGGCCGGCGGAAGCGCCAGTACACGGGCCTCCTGCCACACGCGGTAGTACGTCGAAGAGCCGACCACTCCCCCGCGCTCATTGGTGAACAGTCGCCCGTCCTCGGCGGTGCCGAAGGTATCGAGATGCTGCCGAAGGATGGCGACGAGCTGGGGCGGGATCGGTACGAGCCGGACCTCCTCCGCCGGCCGGTTCTTCAGGCCCCGGTCGTCATGGGTCTCGCCAGAGTCCGTCCACCGCTTGCCGACACTGGGGCGCGTCCTGTTCAGGAGGACCGTCCCCCAGCCAACCTCGGGCAGCTTCACGTCCGCGGCGGTAAGGCCGACGGCCTCAGCCGGACGCAGAGCGCCGTAGTACAAGCAGCTCCAGCCCAAAGCCGCTCCGCCGACCTGAGGTAGTCGGTGCGGGGTTGGCAGAGGGCGAGGTCTCATTCACCGGTCATGCCCTAGCCCCAGCATGTACCTTCGTCCTGCAGACATCAGAGCTGAACTGGGAGGGGCTATGGAAGCAAGGAACCGAAGCTTGAGCGAGTGGCTTTCTGCGGTGAGGTCCGGCCAAGTGAAACTTCCCCGTTTCCAGAGATTTGAGGCCTGGAGCTACTCACAAGTTCAGGGCCTGCTTGAGAGCGTACTGAATGACCTTCCCATCGGCGCTATGTTTCTGCTCGAGGTAGAAGGAAATCCCCCTTTTCATCCCCGTCCCATCAACAGTGCTCCCGCGGAAGGTAAGGTCAGCGAACTCCTACTCGATGGCCAACAGCGCGTTACGGCCCTTTGGAAGAGTTTGCATGGAGGTTACCCCGAGCGCGAATTCTTTGTCAGCATGATCGAGAAAACAGACTATGCTGGCACTGCGGTAAAAAGCATCAAGATCAGCGAGCGGGACGGTAAACGTTACCCTCTTTGGGTAGACGATCCCGCTAAATTGCTCGAGCGCGACCTTGTCCCTGTGCGGCTACTTCTACCCGGGGAGGGCGCCAACGACACGGCGATTGAATGGATCCAGACGGCGTGCGGCGATGATCACGCCAATGTCATTAAACTCATCAAGAAGGTCAACGGATGGCGATCCACAGTTTCCGCCTTCAACATTCCCTTCCTGTCTCTACCTAAAGATACAAGCGCCGCTCAAGTTCTGGAGGTCTTCACGCGAATCAATACGGGGTCGACGCCGCTGTCCATTTTCGATATCATCACTGCCGACATTGAGCAAGCAGTCGGAGAGTCACTACACGATCTGCTCGAAAACCTGAACGGCCGTGTTCCGGGGTTGTCTCGGTATGGAGACGTTCAAGACATCGTTCTCCGGACCGCGGCCCTAATGCAGGACAAGACGCCAGACCGACCTAGCATCCTCAACCTGGACTGGGATGTGGTTGTTACCACTTGGCCTCGCCTGGTCGCCGGAGCCGAAAAGGCAGTGGAATTTTTGGAGGCTGAAAAGGTAATAGACTCTGCCAGGCTGCCGATTTTCACGGCCGTGCCTGCCCTGATAAGCCTTTGGTCGCACGCTACCGACCTGAGTCCCGACAGACTAGGAGAAGCACGTACGCTGATACGTAAGTTCATGTGGCGTGCATTCTTTACTGAGCGCTATGAAAGTAGCGCACACACAGCAGTGATTCAGGATGTACGAGAGTTGACCAAGGCCATCAGGGATGGGGCTCCTGATCCAAAGCCACCCATTTTTAGTGAAGACCTCCCAAGCCTCGAAGATCTACAAGAGGCGGGATGGCCCAAGAAAAAAGACCGCCTTGCACGGGCAATCCTCCTGGTTAGCCTTCAGGGAGGAGCCACTGATCTCGCCGAGGGCGAGGCCATTACTACACTAAACGCGACCAGTCGCGAATATCATCACATCTTCCCGGACGGCTATCTTAAGGACCATAAGGTAGCCCTACCCTCAAACCTGGCCCTCAACTGCGCCCTCATTACCTGGAAGACGAACAGGACCATCCACAACAAAGAGCCACTCGTCTATATGCGAGATCGCGCGGAAGCAAGCAGTCTCGGTGATGATGAAATCGTTTTTCGCCTCAAGACACACGCCATTCCTGAGAAACCACTTAGGGACAACGACTACGAGGCATTCATCAGTGCGCGGGCAGAAGAAGTCGAAACAGCTATGAATTCCTTGACGAGCGGTCGCTTGTGGAGCCCCTGACGACAGTCAAGCTGCAGCGCTGACCGGTTAGCGGGAGATCTCTACCCCCCAAGCACCGCGTCGTGCAGTGGTTCACCGTCAATGCCACGAACCACCTGCACTTGCAGAAACCGCCGGCTGATGGGAGGCAACACTCACAGATGAGCGCTGCTTCCCATCGATTGCCGACACCGCTGCTCTCTCCACAGTTCGAGGCGCGGCTTTGGGTCGGGGTAGGATAAAAGGCCATCGACCAGGACGTTCTCACTCCGCCGAGCCAGTCATGGCACTCCACCGACTCGGCGCCTGCCTCGACCTCCGCAGATGCGAGGCAAGCAGTCGGCCTCCGGAGCCGTGTGCGCAGGTTCGAATCCTGCCGGGGGCAACTTGGTTCAGGTGCCCAAGACCCCGTCACCAGCGGAAACGCTGAGGTCGGGGTCTTCGCGTATGTGCAGGCGTATGCGGTCCGAAGCGGCTGCGGACGGGGCGTGGACGGGGCCTTGAAGCATCGTCGCAGGTGAGGTCCGGAAAGCCACGACGTCGCTGGACGGTCGGTCCACAGCGCCCCGGTGTTCCTGAACTGCCGGATGCTGGTAGGCGTCGAGGTGCGGGAGCGCGAGGGCCGGGCCGGAGTGCCGGTGCGAAGGGCTGCTTGCATCGCCCTCCGTCTGATCCTGATCGTCGAGGCTCCCTGGCTGTTCGTCCTATTCGCCGGAATCACTGCGGAGCCCGCCCACGGCTCCGGTGGGAACGGCCGGCAGCCCACCGGGATGCCGGGCTCAGGCCCGGTTCCAAGCCTGGCGATGGCGAGCAACGCTCCTGCTCCACCTGGTCGGCCGTGAGAACGCCCGAGAGCGGAGTGAGTGCCGGGAACTGACGCTCCTGGTACACCCGGACATCGAGCTGCGTAGCCACCACCTTCAGCTCGGTGACACCAACGAAGACGCGCACAGGCTCAACTGCAACACTCAGTGATCGACATCCACTTTGTTGGCCAAGGGGATGGCCCTCTCAGGGCCCGGGGGTCCGTTCCACGGGAGGGGGTGTGCGGCTGTAGTGGGTTCCCCTGGTGCCGTAGTGGGCGAGGTGCAGGGTCTCACCGTCGACTTGGAGCTCTGGAGGCGGAGGGTTGGGCACGGAGATCCACGGGTGGGAGTGGCCGTCGATGCGGACGGACTCCCGGGGTTGGTTCCAGCTGTCCGCCGTTTCTTGGGCCCGCTCGCGGGTCCACGGGTTCTGCAGGATCCGCGGGGCAGCCGGGTCGTGCTCAGAGCCGTTGAGGCTGCGCACCAGAGCTTCGCTGTAGACACCCTTGACCCGGAAGTTCTCCAGGTCATGCGTGCGTACGACCATGCTGACGTACCGGCGGCCGTTGCCCCGGTGCCGACCCACCGCAGGCCAGCGGCAGTGGCCCGGGTCCCAGCGGACGGGCGGGAGCCACAGCAGGGCGCCTGCGCGGAAGTGCTTCGTGCCGTGCTGGATGTCGAGGCCGCCCTCGCCGTGCGCGGTCTCTCGCGTCACGTTGGCCACCAGGCACCAGCCCAACAGCCCGTCCGACGTTTCTTCTTCGGTGGGTCCCATGTCTGCCACGCCGAGAATTCTGAGGCACAACACGGGGCGCGAGCCAGACGATATCGGCACGGTGTCGGCCGCCGGCTTTCGAACCCGGTCTCCTGAATGGTCAGCGGTCTTGAAGGCCGTCGCGGCGCGAGTCAATGTGGGTTCAGATTCCACGCCCACCGCGAGACGAACGGCCTCTGACCGGGTGAAACGGTCAGAGGCCGTGGGTTGTCCGAGCAGGTTTCCCCTACTGCTCGTAAGGGTTGAAGCACTTGAGCGCGGCCCAGCCGTAGATGACCTTGTGGTCCTTGCGGACCACCTTGCCGTAGATCCAGGCCTTGTCCACCTTGATGTCCTTGTAGCCCTTGTAGTCCACCTTGGTGCCGTTCATGAGGTCACCCTTGTAAGCGACGCCATTGACCTTCGCGCTGGTGTTGGACTTCGCTCGTATGTTGACTGAGCTGCATGTGGCCTTCAACTTCCAGGTGGAAGCTGCCGAGGCAGATCCGGCGCTCAGTCCCAGCGCCCCTATCGCGAGGGCGGAAGCGCTCATAACGGCCACCAGTGACCTCTTCAGCATTGCCGTGCTCCTTGTCGACTATCGCCTCGACTGTCCGCAAAAAGCAAAGCCGACCGTGTCAGGTCGTCCGCGAGGACAGACGCGACTGCCTGGTAAACCCCCGTGAGCAGGCCGATTTTCGTCAGACCGTCGACGATCTTTCGACAGCTCGTCAACAGCCTGGCCTGTGTTCTGCTCGATCAGGTTCCGTGACGGCAAGGGTAGTTGGCGGTGGGTACGCGTTACGCGGGCGGGGTCTCAAGGTCGGACGTGCCGCTGATCGAGTGGGCGTCACGACAGGTGAGGTCGGTGCGGATGGCCGCCTCGGTCGACACCGTTCTCGAACGCGCAGCAGTCAGGCCCGGCACACAGCTGGAGGTCCCAGGCGGTATGCCTGAGGCCTCGATGTAGGTCCAGGGTGTCTCACTGGTCGTGTGTGCAGCCGGATGTCGGCCTGAGCGACCGCGGCTCGGGGCTGGTTGTCCGATGGCGTCGATCGAGTGGGCTCCTGTGGAGGAGGAAGGCCACTACGCGCCGGGGGCGGGGGTGAAGCCGTCGGATGTGGCGGCGGGGCGGCCGAAGGTCCAGATGCGGTCGAATTCGGCCTGGAAATGCTGGTACCACTGGCCGTCACGGTCCGGGGTCAGCGTGAAGACGGCGTCTCCGGTGGCGGAGCTGTGCGAGTAGATGTCGACATGGATGTGACCCGACGGGCGCTGCGGGTCCACCAGCGCAAGGCCGAATGCGGGGACGAAGGGGATGAATCTCACCTCCACCCTGCCTTCCGCGCCCGGAGTCTCCATCACCTCTCGCAACAGGTCGATGGACGGACGCAGTCTGTTCTCGTACACGCTCGGCCGGTCGGGAATGGTGCTGCGACGCGCCGCTTCGGCCGGGGCGGAGGTGGTCGGATCGATCAGCGCCACCTTGACCGTCGCTCCGGCTGTGACTCGGCGTTGCAGTTCGTCGACCAGGTCTCGCAGCGTGCGCGACAGGGTCACCCCGATGATTCTGATGTCCTGCGCGCCACGTATCTGCTCGATCAGCTCGGGTTTGCCGTGGGACAGGAAGTCCTCCGCGGACACCTCGCCTTCGAGGCGGGAGCGCACGTGCGCGGCCAGGTCGGAGACCTGCCTGCGGCTGCCGAGCAGCCCTCCGGCAAGCAGGGCCAGGGTGGCGAGGGTGGCGGCGGCCAGGGTCTTCCCGCCGGCTATGTCGAGAACTCCCAGGACCGCCAGGGCCAAGGACAGCAGGGCGGTCGTATAGATCTCCAGATGCTCGCCACGGGACAGGTCTTGGCGTACTCGTCGCAGGAGGGTCATGGCGGTCATCGTGTGCAGCGGGCCGGGGGGCGTCAACGCGGGTGTGAGCCAGCGCTGCCGGGACCGGGGGCGGCGAGGACCGGCAGCAAGGCCGAGCAGGGATTGGCGGTGCAACGGCACCAGGGCATGCGGGCCCGGGTCCGGGGTTGACGGTCGCGGTCTCGCGTCTTTGGCCGCGTACTCGGTGATGCGGGGCCGCAACGGCGCGCTCGGTCAGCCGAAGAGGTGTGAGCGCCCCGCGAAGCCGGCGCGGGGAGCCCTGCCGGGCGTGTCCGTGGAGGGGACGGAAGACCTCGGGGAAGGGGCTGTTGAATCGGTCACGGCAGCGCCCTCGGCGGACGGCGCAACGTGGACTTCCGCCCGCCCGCGCACCGGCACCGGGGCGCTGGGCCAAGCCGGGAGAGCCGAGGTGTTGATGAGCGCCCCAGCACGATGCGCATTTTGCCAGCAGCTTTGTGCCGGCCTCGAAGATCGTGGCGCCGACGTCTGCTTTACCGGGCAGGCCCGCAGCTCCGGGCAGCGGCACAACGTAGACTCGCTGATCGTAAAGGTCTGTCGCCAGCCGGCACTGGCGTGTCCTGCTTGTCCGGCCGTGGCTGCGGACGGATGAGGGGACGGCGCCCTCTGCGATGTCAGTGGCTCCCGCCACAATGGCTGTGCTCATGGGAAGCCCATCGAGCCTTGACGAGTCGCTAGGATCCGCAGCGCGACTGCCGCAGTCGCCGAGAAAGGGGCAGCTGGATGCAACGATGGACGTTCGCCGACCTCTTCAGCGGCGCCGGCGGAATGAGCTATGGGTTTCATGCACATGGCGCCTTCCAGCTGGTCGGGGCCGTTGACGCTCAGCTGGGCAAGCCCAGCAGCGGCAGGGGAACGCTGGAATGCAATGACACCTATGCAGCCAACATGCATCTCCAGCCATTCGAAAAAGACATCGCTGCACTTTCCGGCTCAGATCTTCGCTCACTGCTGGAACCGCGGCTTCAGGGCCGGGAACTGGACGTGCTCAGCGCTTGCCCGCCTTGCACTGGTTTGTCCCGAGCCAACCCGAAGAACCACATCGAAGACGACGCGCGAAACTCGCTGATCGGAAAGACAGCGGAGTTCGTCGCAGAACTGATGCCCTCCGTCCTGGTGATGGAGAACGCGCGGGAGATGCTTCAGGGAAACTTCCGCCATCATTTCGAACAGCTCCGCGCAGACCTGAAGGACATGCGCTATCGCGTCTACGCCGGCACCCACATGCTGACGCGGTTCGGACTGCCGCAGCAGCGCGAGCGCGCCTTGGTCATCGCCGTCCGCGAGGACAAGCAGCTCCACACCCTCGAAGAGCTGTGGGGCGACGCGACAGTGCAGCCGGAAGCCATCTCGGTGCGGCGGGCGATCAGCCATCTACCGCAGGTGGCAGCAGGCGTGCGTCACCCCGCCGATCCGATGCACGTCTCGCCCTCCATCGGTACGGACGTCACACTCAGGCGGCTTCAGGCCACCCCGCGCAATGGCGGCTCGTGGATCGATATGCGGGAACATCCCGACGCTGACATCGTATTGACGCCGGCCATGAAACGTACGATCGCCGCCGGCAAGTTCGGTTCCTATCCCGACATCTACGGGCGTTTGTGGTGGGACAGGCCGTCGCCCACCATCAAGCGAGAGTGCTCGCACTTCGGCAACGGGAGATACTCGCATCCCGAACAGGACCGGCTGTGCACCGTGCGTGAACTTGGTCTCCTGTCAGGTTTCCCGGAAAGCTTTGTCTTCAAGGCCCGTGCGGTCTCCAACATGTACCGTCATATCGGCGATGCGGTACCGCCGTTGATTTCTTACCAGTTGGCGCACGTCACCGAGTGGGTGCTGACAGGAAAGCGGCCCGAACTCGAGAGCGTCATCCTTCCCGGAACCAGCCTGCGGCCGGAGGACATCGTGCTCTCCGACCAGCCGGCGCAGCTGGATCTCGCCGCGGTTTGACGTCGGTACGGGCGGAGCGCTGTTCATCGAGATCGCGCTCCGCCTTTTCATTCGTTCCCGCTATTCGGTACTCTCAGGAATAGTGGGCACCGTCCAACTCGCATGGATCCGGCAACGCTTGACCGGGATTCGAGTCAGGGTGACCTTCTCGACGCTGCCGTCGAGAACCAGCTTGAATGCGATACCGTTGCCGTCCTTCACGAGCGCAGAGCTTCCGCCGTTTTTCGTCGGCAGCGTGAAGTCGTCTTCAGTAAGGTCGGCCACGCCCATCAAAAGGCTTTTCGGTATCTCTACGAGGTCATAACGCACAAATTCATGACCCACCGAAAAGGCGCGGAGTGTGGCGATTCTGTCATACTCGGCCAAGTGCGCAAGAAACCTCGGCAGACATTCGCTCGCAAAGTCTCCGGGCGTCTTGCAGTCCCGAATCCAGCGAGCCTCGGAGAACTTCGAGACCACGATACTGGATTTACCTATCCCTGCCGATGCCTCGGTCTTCAGCGACCAGCGCACCCCGTCGACTATGACATCAGCACCCTGGAAGGTTTGCGATAGCGTTTTACTCGCGGAGGCTCCCGCATACCTGGCTGCGGCGATGAAGGCATATTCGAACGAAGTTTTCTTGAATTTCTCTTCGGATGTCGCATGGTGAACTTTCAGGCGATTCAAAAAGTAGTCGCTGAATTCACTGCTCACCAGGTCGGAGCAAGGATCGAGTTGAACCTCGCATGGCTGCCGCAATGCCTCGGCCATTTCCCCGAGCATGTCCAGTTGCGCACTGTCCAAAAGCTGCGCCCGCGAAACCAAACGCTCCAGCGTCACTTCCACCCCTCATGTAACACCAGTGGGGGAGCTATGTGATCACCCGGCCTTGAACGCTGTCAACCAGATGACGCAACAGGGCCGGGACCGGTCCGAAGGAACTCTCCGTCGGCCTGCGCAAGGCCCGGAGCAGAATGCGCGTAAAAGCCGGACCTGCTTTGTGCGAGCTGCTGGAGCCTATAGTCGGCCGGCTCCGGGTGGATTTCGCCTTGGGGAGCAGGTCGGCGGGTGTCTCGGCCAGGTTCTCGTGCCGTAGGTAGTGCACGACCCCCTCGGCGCCTTCTCGTCTTCTTCTGATCCGCTTTCGGTGGGCGTGGCATGCCTGCTGGGTCGGCGGAAGGCCGTTCGAAAGGGGGCGGAGGTGGAATGGGACGCGGCTCGGGGGTGGCCCCGGCGGAGGGAGTGTCCGTGGACGAGGAGAGAGCGATGACGAAGACCAGGGTCGTGACCCGCGCGGTGCTCGGTCTGGTGGCCGGGGTGGCGGCGGTGCTGACGGTGGCCGGGGCGGACGGGGCCGCCGCGTCCGCTCCCGGAGACACCCACTGGGGCGCGGCCCGCGCCATCCTCGCCGCCGCGTCCGCACCCGCCGACACCCACTGGGGGGCGACCCACGCCGCCCTCGCCGACACGGCGCCCGCGGACACCCACTGGGGCAGCACACCGGCGGCCCCCGCCGCCGTTCCCGCGGACACCCACTGGGGTGCCACCGCCGCCTAGGACGACCGGTGCGTCCCCATACCCGCCCGTACCCCACAGGAGCATCCGTCCATGCCCTCACTCCCCCGCCCTCGCGGTGAACTCGTCGGCCCGAGTGCCGGGTTCGGTGATCGCGTCGATGCGTTGCTGCGCGGGTCCGGGTGCGGGGAGCCGGTGCGGTTGCACCGGGGCAGGACCGTCTTCGAGCCCTGCGCGCGGCCTCGGGGGTGGGACGAAGCGGAGTTCGGGGTCGGGGCGCACGAGGAGGCACCCGCGGGGGGCGTGCCCGCGTTGCGGGCGGCGTTCGCCGCGCAGGTGAGCGGCCGGCGGGGCGAGACCGTGCCGCCCGAGCAGGTGCTGGTCACCGGCGGGGCCACGCAGGCGCTCCTCCTCGCGTTCCGCGCCGTACTGCGGGCGGGCGACGAGGTGTTGGTGCTCTCGCCGCAGTGGCCGTACGCCACCGGGCTGGTGCGGGCAGCGGGCGGGGTGGCTCGCGAGGTGCCGGTCTTCCTGGAACTCGGGGACGGGTTCGGGTTCGACTTCGCCGGGGCCGTCGGGGCGGCGGTGACCGGCAGGACGCGGGCCGTCTACTTCAACAGCCCCAACAATCCGACCGGTCACCGGCTCGACCGGCGGCGGCTCGCGGCGCTCGTGGAGCTGGCCGAGCGGCACGATCTGTGGCTGATCGCCGACAACACGTACGACGGGTACGACTTCACCAGGGAGGGGTTCCCGGACGTGGCGGCGGTCGGCGCGGCGGCACGGCGTACGTTCTCGGCGCACGGCTGCGGGACGACGTACGCGATGCCCGGCAACCGGGTGGGGTACCTGGTCTGCCCGCCGGGGCTCGCCGCGCCGGTGGCCGCCTGGGCGCCGTACACCGGCGGGCCGGTCCCCACGGCGGCGCAGTTCGCCGCGTACGAGGCGCTGCGCACGCCGCGCGAGGAGCTGGACCGGCGCCGGGACCATGCCGCGGCGGCCTGGTGGCTGGCCGATTCGACGCTGGAGGTGCCGCACACGGAGGCGTCCGGCGGCCTGTACACGTTCCTCGACCTGCGGGCCTGGGGGGACGGGGAGCGGTTCGTGCGGCGGTGTGCCCGGCTCGGCGTGGGCCTTGCGCCGGGGCGGGACTTCGGGGCGCGTTACGGCGGTTGGGCGCGCCTGTGCTTCACGGCCGCGCCGCCGCGGCGAGTGGCCGAGGCGATCGAACGCATCAACAAAATCTACGGGGAAGGCGCCGATGAGGACTGAGACGGTCACGCTCGAACGCCCGAGAGCGGCTTCGACGGGGGACGGTGGGGGGACGAGAACGGCGATCTGCGGTGTGCGGCCGCTCGTGCTCATGGGTCTCACCCACCTGCTGACCACGCAGTCGCCCTGCGAGGTCGTCTTCACCTCGGCCGACGCCTTTCCCGAACCCGGCGCCGGCATCGATGTGCTGCTGGTCGAGGACACCCTGGAGCAGGACGTGCCGGAGCGAGCGGTGTGGGGGGCGAACGCGCCGGACGTCGTCGTGGTGCGGGCCGACGCGGCCCCGGACCAGGTGCTGCGCCAGGTGTACGCGGCACTGGCACGGCGCGCGCCCCTCGCCGCGGGCGACAGGGCGCCGGCCGGGCTGTCGCCGCGCGAGGAGCAGGTGCTCCGGTTCATCGCGTCGGGCATGACCCATGGCCAGGTGGCCCGGCGCATCGGCATCAGCCAGCACACCGTGGACACGTACGTGAAGCGGGTGCGATCCAAGTTCGGTATCGGCAACAAGGCGGAACTCACCCGCGTCGCGCTCGGTCTCCAGCCGCAGTGAGCGGCCGTCGTACCGTCGGGAGCCGTACCGTCAGTAGTAGTCGCGCATGATGGTGGTGGCCCACTCGGGCTGGGTGGTCTCGCCCTGGGGGCCGAACTCGCTCATGTAGGGCTTGATGTCGAGGACAGGGGTGCCGTCGACGGCGTCCAGGCCCTGGACGTGCAGGTCGAGGCCGTCGGCCTTGATCAGGCGGCAGCGGGAGACGCCGAGCCGGTTGGGGCGGTTCTTGCCGCGCTGGGCGAAGATGCCGACGCGGGGCCAGTCGGTGTTGCCGCGCGGGTGCCGGGAGCCGGTCTCGATCTTCTCCACGGGTACGCGGTCGAAGTGGTAGACGACTTCGAGGTGGGAGAAGGAGTCCAGGCCGGCCACCGCCTCGGGGCCGTACTGGCCGGCGTCCAGGCGGATGATCGCGGTCTCCCGGCCCCAGTCGTCGTCGCGGACCTCCGCCCGGCCGCCGACCACCCGGCCCACCGGGACCGAAACCACCTCGGCGGGAGTGTTGTTCTCGGGCATGAGCAGCGCCTTTCGTTCAGAGCGTGCGACACGTCGGCGGCCCGACGCGTCGGGGGGTACGTCGCTGTGTCGGTACGTCAGCGGATCGGTACGTCAACAGGTCGGTACGTCAATGGAGTTGCCTACCGTATCGACCGGCTGCGGCGCGCCGGCACCCGGTGTGTCCGCAGCGTGCCAGAACCGGTCCATCCGCTCGCCGATCCGGTCGAGCAGTGCCCGCAGCTCGGTGTGGTCGGCGGCGGAGCCGTAGAGCGTGCCGATCGCGCCGAGCGTGCCCCGGCGCCAGTCGGTGTGCCAGTCGGCGGGCGGGCGGAGGTCGGCGAGGTCGACACCGGGCAGGTCCCCGAGGCCGTCGAGGAGTGCGGGCGGGCCGGGCCGGAGCGGGCCGGCGGGCGGGAACAGCAGGTACTGGAAGGTCACCCGGTCCCCGTGCAGCCGGGCGGGGTCCGGTTCGGTGACGGGCAGGCCCAGGGCCAGGCGCAGGGCGGCGGCCACCATGTCGTAGCCGGTGCGCCGTTGCACGATCTCGGCGATGAGTCCGCCGAGCCGCCCGTTGACCTCGATGATCCTCGGCCCGTGCGGGGTCAGTTTGACCTCGGTGTGGGTGATGCCGTGGCGGATGCCGAGGGCCCGCACCGCCGCCTGTGCGAGTCCTTCGGCCTCGGCGGCGAGACCGGGCGCGAGGGGGGCGGGCAGGACGTGGCCGGTCTCCCGGAACGGCGGGACCATCGGCGGCTTTCCGCTGATCGCGGCGGTACGCGGTTCGCCGTCGACGACCAGGGACTCCACCGAGACGAAGTCGGCCCAGCCGGGGCCGGTCCGGGTGGGATCGCCGGGCAGGAACTCCTCCAGGACGAACTCGCGTTCGCCGTCGGCCGCGAACTCCGCGAGCAGCTTTTGGAGTTCGTCCGCCGAGGTGATCAGGCAGGTGTCCACGCTGCCGGCGCCGTGCCGGGGTTTGAGGACCGCGGGCCCGACGCGGGCGAGCGCGGCGGCGGCCTCGTCCGGATCGCGGACGAGGACGCACGCGGTGTGCTGGACGCCGGCGTCCGCAAGCACCCGCCGCTGGCGGTACTTGTCGGTGAGGGCCGCCGCGGTGGCGCGGGAGTGGTGGCGCAGCCCGCAGTGCTCGGCGACCGCCGCGGTGGTGCGCAGCCGGTACTCGCTGAAGGTGACGACGCCCGCGGGGCGCAGGCTCGCGGCGAGCCGGCACACCTCCGCCTCGCCGAGTCCGGTGGTGTCGGCGATCTCGGCGTGTCCGTCGATCTGCGCCAACTCGTCCTGGTACGCCGGGTTTTGGGGCTCGCACAGGAAGACCACCCGGCACAGTCCGCGGGCCGCCGACAGGATGCGCCACGCGGTGGCGGAGCCCTGGCCGTGGACGACCAGGACGGTGGGGAGCGCGGAGTGTGCCATGGGTGCCTCCGTCAGGCCCGGCGGGCGGTGATGTTGAGCCGTACGTAGTCGACGACGGGTTCGGGCAGGCGGGCGGCGACCGCGCGCACGAAGTCCTCGTGGTCGGACTCGGGGAGCTTGTCGAGGTGGGAGCCGAGGACCACGGTGGCCAGGTAGCTGCACAGCTGGTCGCCGGGCTCCAGCCGCGCCGGGTCGGGCAGCAGGTTGACGTCGATGTCGGTGAACCCGGCCGCCGCCAGCCGCTCGGTGGTCTCCTCGACGCCGCCGAAGTACCAGACCTGGTCCTTGCCCTCGGGCTCGTCCTCCGCGCTCTTGCCGAGCACCTCGCCCACGGCCGCGTTGATCAGGGCGACATTGCCCTGGCCGCCGCACTCGGCGACGAACTGGCCGCCCGGCCGCAGATGTCCGGCCAGGTTGGCGAACAGGGCGGCGTGGTCGGTGATCCAGTGGAAGGTGGCGACGCTGGTGATCGCGTCGACCTGGCCGGAGATCGGCAGCGGCTTGGTCAGGTCGGCCTGGACGATCTCCAGCCGGTCGAGCCGGTCGGCCAGCTTGGTGCGCAGCTGGTCGAGCATCCGGGCGGAGCCGTCGACGCCGATCACCCGGCCGTCGGGGACCAGGTCGAGCAGCGCGGCGGTGTCCCGGCCGGTGCCGCAGCCGGCGTCCAGGACGGTCTCGCCGCCCTTGAGGTCCAGCCTGCCGAGGGTGCGCTTGCCCCACTGCTGGTGCGGCAGGGGCAGCGAGTCGTACGTCTTGGCGTCCCATTCACGGGGCACGGTGGGGTTCCTTCGTGTCGGTGGTGCGGTCGTTCTCGGGGTGCGGTACGGGGACGGGGGTGCCGTCGAGGACCAGGCGGACCCCGATCGGGTGCGGGTCCCGTACCAGCCGCAGGGCGTCGCCCTCGGCGAACCAGCGGCGTATCGCGTCCGGCGCGGACTCGTCGTCGCGGGTCGGGTCGGCGGGCAGCAGCTGGACGAGGATGTTGCACAGGCCGACGGGGGCGTCCTGCGTGGAGTAGGGGCCGCGCAGGTCGATCCGGCCGGAGGCGTGCACGGAGGCGGCCGGTGCGCCGGGCGCGGCGGCGCGCGGGTCGGCGAAGCCGAGGGCCTCGGCGGCCAGCGCGGCCAGGAAGTACTCCTGGGCGCTGGGTGCGAGGTCGGCGCCGAACAGCTGCTTGGGCTGGTCGGATTCGGCGTGCACCCCGTCGACCTCGGCGAGGACGTGGGTGCCGATCTCCCACAGCACGCGGGCCGTGCGCCGCCGGACGGGGGTGCGGTCCGCGCCGTCGGCCGCGGCGGGCGGGCTGGCGAGGTGCACGTCCCGCGCGGTCTGCACCACCGCCTTGATGTCGTTGGGCTCCTCCAGGGTGCGGTGGGCGGTGCACCGGGCGCGGGCCGCGGCCACCGCCCGCCGGGCCTGGTCGGCCGGGACCTCGCCGTCGAGCCGTATCTCGTACGAGAGCCGGCCGGTGCCGTCCGCCGCGAACTCGGCACAGGGCAGCACCTCCAGCAGCGCCGGGCCGCAGCCCTGGCCGGACAGCTCGGTGACGACGCTGTCCGCGACGGACGCGCCGAGCGCCACCAGCACCGAGCCGACCGGGTCGAGGCAGTCGGCGGCGCCGGGCCCGAACCGCTGGTCGATGCCGAAGGCGCGGGCCACCCGTGTGGAGCCGAGCCGCATCGGTTCGGTGCGCACCCGGCAGCGGCCGGCCGCCGCGGGCCGGGCCGCCACGCCGATGCTCAGCTGCGCCTCCCAGGAGTCCTCGCGGATCTGCTCGGCGAGGGACTGCCGGGCGCGCAGGTCGACGCCGTTCAACATCGTTCGTCACCTCCGGTGCGCTGGGCGAGTGCGGTGTCCAGGGCCCGCCGCAGCCGGCTGGACAGGGCGTCGGCGTCGGTGACGCCCACCGAGAGGCGGACCAGTCGCCGGGTGATGCCCTGCTCCCGGCGCACCCGTTCGCTGAGGTGGGCGTGGCTGGTGCGGGCGGGCAGCCGGGCGGTGCTGCCGAGGGGGCTGTGGTCGCCCGCGCAGGCGGCCAGGATGCCGGTGAGGTCGTGGATGTCCGGGTCGACCTCGAAGGACAGCAGCCCGCCGAAGCCCCGGTGGGTCTCCAGCGCCCAGGGTGCCGCGTCGAACGACGGGCGGTGTACGGCCCGTACGGCCGGGTGGGCGCGCAGCATCCCGGCGATCCGCTCGGCGCCGTCGCGCTGGGCGGTCAGCCGCAGCGGGAGGGTGGCCAGGGAGCGTTCGAGGAGGTGGGCGGACCAGTCGGGCACCGCGCCGCCGAGCCGCGCGCACTGCTCCGCGATGCCCGGCAGGTACCGGTCGAGGCCGGTGACGAGGGCGGCGCCGACGTCGTCCCAGCCGTCGAGGAAGGGCGCCGTGTCCTCGATGACGATCACGGCGCCGGTCTCCAGGGGCCGCAGTTCGGCGGGGGACAGCGCGGTGTTGTCCACGACCAGCAGCAGGTCGTTCATCTGGGCGTGGATGGCGATCTCGTTGAGCGGGGCGGGCCGCATCAGCGGGTCGCTGAGGGACTGCGTGTAGACGACCTGGGTCTCGGGCCGTACGGCGGTCAGGACGGCGTCCGCGTCGGTGCTGTCGACGAAGGTCACCGTGCGGCCCAGTCCCGCGAGTTCCCGGGTGAGGACGCCGCGCAGCGGGTCGCAGGTCTGGTCGGAGGCGATGAGGTGGCCGCCGGGGTTGGTGAGCGCGAGCAGCGTGGCCGTGGTGGCCGCGACGACGCCGGGGGCGAGCAGCGCGCGGTCGGCGCCGTGCAGGGCGGCGAAGGCGTCCTCGACGCGCCGGGCGGGGCTCGCGAAGGCCGGGGCGGCGGTGGTCTCGGGGGCGGTGGAGTGCATGGTCACCGCCGGCACACGGGGGCGTCGGACAGGCCGATGCGCTGGTGGAAGTAGTGGAAGATGATCTCCTCGTGCAGCGCCTCGCCGTCCAGGGTCGGCTTGAGGGCGGTGCCGTCGTTGACCTTCTCGACCAGTCCGCGCTCGATCAGCTCGGCGAAGGCGGAGGCGAACGGTTCCATCTCCAGCAGGTCGGCGCCGAAGCGCTCCTGGTAGCGGGCGAGGTCGATCGGCTGGTTGGCCTTGAAGTTGAAGCCGAGCGCGGTGCCGATGGCCTTGTGGCCGCTGAGCCGGCGGCCGAAGTTGAGCGGCAGTCCCTCGTTGTTCTGCATGAACGACACGTACTTGCTGATGTCGGTGACGTTGTGCGTCTGGAGGAACTCCTCCTGGTCGCCGGTGAGCCAGCCGTAGGCGCCGGGACCGTAGGCGATCATGGTGTTGTAGTGCTCCCACTTGTTCTTCGAGGTCTGCGGGATGTTGCCGCCCTCGTAGGTGCCGGGCCGGCTCCACCAGCCGCAGGGACTCGGGTAGTAGCCCTGCTCCAGCAGGACCTCGACGGCCTCCTGGCGCATCGCGTACGTCGAGTCCAGCTCCGGGAACCGGCCCTCGCGGATGAGCCGTTCGCGCACCGCGGGGTTGTTCCAGACCGCGCGGTTGCCGATGCCCATCTCCTCGCGGTCGGCGTTGCGCAGCCGGTAGATGGTGATGGTGGGGACGCCCAGGCCGGTGAGGATCTCCATGTCCCGGCGGACCGACTCCGGGGTCTGGTACGGCAGGCCGAACATCATGTCGACGTTGAAGGGGCAGCCGGTCGCGAGCAGGTTCTCGATGGCTTCCAGCGACTGGGCCGTGGAGTGGCGGCGCTTGGTGAAGTCGTTCACCTCGTCCTGGAGCGACTGCACGCCGAGGCTGAACCGGTTGAAGCCGAGCTCCCGCGCGGTCTGAAGGTGGTGCTGCTGGAAGTTCTCCGGGTTGCCCTCGATGTTGAACTCGATCTCGTCCGCGAGGTCGTAGTTCTCCCGGACGTGCTCGACCAGCGGCCGGATGTACTCGGGGCTGTTGAGCAGCAGGGCCGCGGTGCCGCCGCCGATGTAGAAGGACTCGATGCGGGCGCGGGGTATCCAGTCGAAGCGGTCCAGGTAGCGGCGGGACTCCTCGATGAGGAGGTCGGACCACAGGCGCAGGGCGCCGTCCTCTTTGCCGCGCGGCACCAGGCGTTTGACGTAGTTGCAGAAGTGACAGATGTAGTTGCACAGCGGGAGGTGGAAGTACAGGTGGGCCGGGAGTCCCGCGCCCGCGAACCGGCCGTACTCGGCGGCGAGTTCGTCGGCGGTGAGCCGGTCGCCCTCGTTCGAGGTGACGTTGATGTTGTACTCGTCGCGGGGGATCTGGAGCTGCGGGTTGCGGTCCAGCAGGCGGCCGAGGTTGAGCTCCAGATCGACCGTGGTGCCGTCGGTGGTGGGGACGGACATGGAAACTCCTTGGCTGTGGACGGGCCCGGATGGCTTGTGGCGGCACCGGGGCGGTACGGGATGGCGCGAGGAGCGTGGGTTGTCGCCGGGAGGCGTCGGACTCGTGGGGGCGTGGTTCAGCGGGCGTAGTACCGGGACATCGCCTCGTGCAGCCAGGCCGGTTCGCGGACCGTGTCCGCCGGCGGCGCGAAGATCCGCTGGTACGGCTTGACGTCGAGGACCGGGGTGCCGTCCAGCGCGTCGAGCGCCCGGACGTGCAGGGTCAGCCCGTCGACCCGGACCAGCTCGCAGCGCGAGACGCCGAGCCGGTTGGGGCGTTCCTTGAGGCGCTGGGCGAGGATGCCGAGGCGGGGCAGGTCGGTGCGGCCTCGGGGATGGCAGTCGCCGGTGACGGCCGCCGACTCCGGGATCAGGTGGAAGTGGAAGACGATTTCGAGGTGCGAGAACTGCTCCAGGCCGGCCACGGCCTCGGGCCGCAGCCGCTCCGGGTCCAGCTCGATGACCGAGGTGACGCCGCCCCAGTGGTCGTGCTCGGGCACGCTGCGCGGCGAGCGGACGACACCGATGGGCTGGAGGGCGTACGAGGGCGGGATCCCGTCCGGGTCCTGCACGGGTGCTCCTTTGCGGGGCTCGGGGGTCAGGAGGCGACGGCGGACGCGGAGGCCAGGTCGAGCTGTTCGCGCAGCCGCCGGCCCAGGACCTCGACCTGGCCGGGCTCGACCATCGTGAAGTGGTCGCCGGGGACGTCGACGACGACGGCGCGCTCGGCGACCTCGCTCCAGCCCAGGTCCTCGGGGAGCGTCCCGCCCTCCATGGAGCGGTCGGTGACCCGGAAGACGGTGACGGGGCCGTCGTACGGCTTGATCTCGTAGGCCGCGAGGGCGTCCAGGTTGTACTGGTACATGTCGATCATGCGGCGCAGCCGGTCGGCGTCGAAGTCGGCGGGCATGGTGCCGGCCTCGACGGCCCGCTCGACCAGGGTCCGCGCCCGGCTGTCCGGGTCCAGGCCGCGCAGCCAGTCGATGTCCAGCTCCAGCTTGAGCCCGCGCCACAGCAGGGCGCGCAGCGCGAAGTCCGGGTCGGCGCTGGGCTCGACGGTGATGCGGGTGTCGAGCAGGCCGACGAGTCCGACGCGTTCGCCCCGTTCCCTCAGGCGGCGGGCGGTCTCGTAGGCGAGCAGTCCGCCCATCGAATAGCCCATCAGGTTCCACTCGGCACCCTCGGGGTGGACGGTGCGCAGCTGCTCGATGAAGTGCTCGGAGATCGCCTCGATCGAGGTCAGGGGCTCCTCGCCGGGCAGCAGGCCGAGCGACTGCACGGCCCAGAAGGGCTGGTCGAGGCCCATGGCGCGGGCGATGGGCGGGTAGAGCAGGACGGTGCCGGACACCGGTGGCAGGGCGTACACCGGGCTGCCGCCCGCGCCCTGCTGGATGCGGACCAGCTGGCCCTGCCGGTCGGCGGTGCCCCGGCGGACGATCTCCGCGAGTTCGGCGACGGTTGCCGCGGCGAGCAGGTCGGCGGCGGTCAGGTCGACCTGGAACAGCCGGCGCACCTCCACGGTCAGCTTGATGGCGAGCAGCGAGTGGCCGCCTAGCGAGAAGAAGTCGTCGTGGATGCCGACATCGTCGCGGCCCAGCAACCGGCGCCATACGTCCGCCAGTTGGAGTTCCACGCCGTCGCGACCGGGGTCCGTGGTCGGGTTGGGGTGAGTCATCGTCTCCCTCGTCCGGTGTGTCGTGGGGATGTGATGCGGGGGCCGGGGCGCCGGTCAGGTCGCGGGCACCGCCGCGGGGGCGGCTTCCGCGGCCGCGGCCCTGCGGCGCTCGGCCCAGCGCACCGCCGGTGCCATCGCGAGTCCGCCGAGCAGGAACACCGCGCCCAGGGTCAGCCAGCCGGGGGTGCCCCAGTCGATGAGCAGCAGGGTCAGCGAGACCGGGCCGAACATCTGCACCGCCGCGATGCCGGTGTTGAACAGGCCCTGGTACTGGCCCTGTTTGTCGGGCGGGGCGAGTTCGTAGCCGATCACCCAGGAGCCGGCCGACTGGACCATCTCGCCGTACACATGGAGGGCGGCGGCCACCACCAGCGTCACGGTCGCGACCCAGGGGCCGCGGCCCGAGGAGAGCGCGAACGCGGCGCAGCAGCCGAGCAGGGCGACTCCGGCGACGCGGAAGGCGCGGACGGCGGAGCGCAGTTCACCGATCTTCTTGGTCACGGGGACCTGGAGGCCGACGCAGGCGAGGGTGTTCAGGAGGAGGAGTACGGCGGTGAGCGCGTGCGGGGCGCCGGTGTGCAGCGCGATCCACAGCGGCAGGATGACTTCGAGGATCGGGATGTGCAGCTGCATCACCATGTTGAGCACGGCGAGCAGCGCGTACGGGGTGTCGCGCAGCACCGCGAGCCGCGGTTCGCCCGGCGGGCGCTGCGGGGCGGGCGGTACGGCAGGCAGCCGCAGGAACACCAGCCCGCAGACCACGAAGCTGAGCGCGTTGAGCAGGAAGGTGAGCCGGTACGCCGTCCCGGTGTCCCACAGCAGGGCCAGGCCGCCGAGCGCGGCGCCGGCCGAGACGCCCACATTGGTGACCACGCGGATCTTGGCGCGGACCCGGACCAGGTTCTCGCCGTCCAGCACGGCCGGGATCAGGGCCTGGCGGGCCGCGTAGGCGCCGCGGTCGAACAGCGCGTACAGGAAGGCGAAGACGATGAACAGCGGGTACGCGTCGGTGAGCAGGTAGGCGCCGGTGGCGAGGCCCGCGAGGACGAGGAGCGCGGCCGCGGTGCCGCGCGGGCCCCTGCGGTCGGCGAGGTGTCCGAAGGGGACGCCCGCGAAGAGTCCGGCGATGCCCGCGATGCTCAGGCCCAGGCCGAGCTGGGCCGGGCTGAAGCCCGCGATCCGGGTGAAATAGAGGGCGGAGCAGGTGACGAAGACGCCGTTCCCGAGGGAATTGGCGAGCGTGCCGAGCACCAGGGTGCGGGCGGGCCCTTCCTCGACAAGACGGGTTTTCATGCGACGTCGCCCTTCTCGGCGTTTTCCGTGCCGGGAATCCCCGGAAATGCGGTGCGGTAGAAATCGCGCATCACGGAGGTGATCTCCGTCGTATTGCGATAGCAGTCGGCGTGCGAACCCCGGACGGTCTCGACGCGGAGCATGCCGCCGCGGGCGGCGAGGCGCTCGCGTTCGGCGGGCAGGATGTTGCGGCTGTCGGCGCCGGCCAGTACCAGCACCGGGACACCGAGCCGCTCCAGCAGGTCCGGCAGATGCCCGAAGTCGTAGGTCCAGCGCAGCAGGCTGCCCTCGGCCCATTCGTCGGCCTCGTGCAGCGCGGGGTGCGCGTCGAAGGACTGGTCGATCACCACCAGGCTGCGGACGCGGGAGGCTCCCCAGGTGACCGCGGAGACGGCCGCCACGAGGCCGCCGTAGGAGTATCCGACCAGGTGCACCTCGTCGGGGAGGATGTCGGCGATGCGGTGCAGGTCGGCGGAGAAGTCCAGCACCGAGTAGCCCCAGGCCGGCCGGTGGCTGTCGCCGTGGGCGCGCAGCGAGGGGTGGACGGCGACCGCGCCGGCCGGGCACAGGGCGTCGCCGAGGGGCCGCAACTGGGTCTTGTCGCCGCCGAATCCGTGCAGCAGGAGCATGCTGCCCGGAGCACCGCCGGCGCCGGAGCGTCCGGGTACGGCGTCGTAGTCCAGCAGTCGGACACCGCTGCCGTGTCCCGCCAGGGCCGGTGTGGGAAGAACGCGGTCTTCCGGTCCGGCAACGCTCATCGAGATCAACCCCCTTGAGGAATGCCGAGGTCGGCTGCCCGGCCCGATCAGATTCCGGTTCGACGGCGGGGTACGTCAACTCCCTTCGCTGTCCCCGGATTCGGGTACGTGACACCGCGAGTGAAGGGGGCGGAGTATCGGTGACGGGTTGCCGGAATTCCGGCCGGCCCGGTCCTCGTACCGTCCGCGGAACCGGAGGGAATTCCATGGGAGTCGGCCTGATCCACCAGGCGGTCGCACACCGGGCCCGGACGCGGCCGGACGCCCTGGCCGTGGTGGACGGCTCCACACGGCTCGACTACGCCACCCTCGACGCGACGGCGGACGCCTGGGCGGCCGCTCTGGCGGCGGTCGGCGCCGGACCGGGCACGCTGGTCCCCGTCCTGCTGCCGCGCTCGGCCCGGCTGTACGCCGCGCTGCTCGCGGTGCTCAAGTGCGGTGCCGGGTACGCCGCGCTGGACCCGAGGTGGCCGCGGGAGCGGGTCGAGTCGGTGCTCGGGCAGCTCGGCGGGCCGGTGCTGGTGACGGACGCGGAGGAGTCGGGGTCCGCCGGCGGAGAGCGGCCGGTGTGGCAGCCTCCCGCGCTGTCCGGCGAGCTCGATACCGCCGCCGCGCGCGCGTTCCGTGCCTACGACGGGCCGTCCGACGCCCCCGCCACCGTCTTCTTCACCTCCGGCACCAGCGGCACGCCGAAGGGCGTGGTGTCCCCGCACGCGGCCACCACCCGGCTGTTCCCGGCGGACGGGCCCCTCGCCTTCGGTCCCGGCACCGTCATGATGCAGGCGGCCCCGTCGTCCTGGGACGCCTTCTCGCTGGAGCTGTGGGGGGCGCTCACCACCGGCGGCACCTGTGTCACCGCCGCGGAGGACTACCTCCTGCCGGACACCCTGCGCCATCTGATCGACACCAGCGGGGTCGGCACCGCGTGGCTCACCTCCTCCCTGTTCAACCTGTTCACCGAGATCGACCCGGACTGCTTCCGGGGCCTGCGCGCCCTGTACATCGGCGGGGAGCGGCTGTCGGCCGCGCATGTGAGCCGGTTCCTCGCCGCGCACCCCGGCACCCGGCTGTTCAACGGCTACGGCCCGGTGGAGAGCTGCGTGTTCGCCACCGTGCACCCCATCACCGCGGCGGACTGCACGGCGCGGCACGGCATCCCCATCGGCCGCCCGGTCCCCGGCACCCGGATGCTCGTGCTGGACGAGAGCGGGCGGGAGTGCCCGCCCGGCGTCGTCGGCGAGCTGTGCGTCGGCGGCGCGGGGCTGGCGCGGGGCTATCTCGGCGACCCGGAGCTCACCGCCGCGCGCTTCACCGAGCACCCGGCTTCCGGCACCCGGCTGTACCGGACCGGCGACCACGGCCTGCGGGACGCGGACGGCGTCTTCCACTTCACCGGGCGCACCGACCGCCAGGTCAAGATCCGCGGGTATCGCATCGAGCCGGAGGAGATCGAGGCGCACGCGGCGAAGCTGCCCGGCATCACGCACTGCGTGGCCGTGCCCGTCCCCGGCCGACTCGGCACCTACGACCGGCTCGCGCTGTTCTACACCTCCGCCGCCGAGACCGACGAGGACCCGGTGCTGCTGCGCCGCTCCCTGTCCCAGCGGCTGCCCGCGCACGCCGTGCCGGACGTCGTACGGCGCGTGCGGCGGCTGCCGGTGACGGCCAACGGCAAGATCGACCGGGCGGAGCTGCTCGCCACGCTCGCCGGCTGAGCGCCCCGGCGGGTCGTGGCCCCGCGGCGGCCCCGCTCCCGCGCGTGCGCGGGGTCCCCCGCGCGCCCGCCGGCCCCCGCGCCCCGAGGAAACCTCCACGCCGAGAAAGGCACCCCCATGCCCGTCATCACCCTGATGTCGCCCGACGCGAGCCCCGGCCGTCCCGCCCTGGCGAAGATCGCCGAGGCGGTCACCGGACTGCTGGGCATCGCCCCGCAGCACTGCTGGGTGATCTGGCAGCGGCTCGACGCCGACGCGGCGCACCGGCCCGAATGGGACCGCCCCGCCCCGCCCGAGCCGACGCCCGCAACCGCGCCCGCATCCGCACGGCCGCACCCGGCGGGCGACCGTCCGTGCGCCCCGATCGGCTTCGTCACCTGCAAGGCGAGCTACCCGCGGGAGACCGTGGGCCGGCTGCTGCGGCTGCTGCGCGACGAGTTGAGCGCCCTGCTCGGGGTGCCGGCGGACGAGGTCTACCTCGCGGTGCGCCGGGCCGTGCCGGGCGAGCTGCTGGTGCGGGGCGACGTCTGGGCCGGGGCGGAACCGGCGGCAAGCTCGCGCGACCACCACTGACCGTCCCGTCCTGAGGAGTGACCGTGTCCCGTCGTCTGTTCACCTCGGAGTCCGTGACCGAGGGCCATCCCGACAAGATCGCCGACCAGATCAGCGACTGCGTCCTGGACGCCCTGCTCAAGGAGGACCCGACCGCACGGGTCGCCGTGGAAACGCTGGTCACCACCGGCCTGGTGCATATCGCGGGCGAGGTCACGACCACCGCGTACGCCCCGATCGCGGCCCTGGTGCGGGACCGCATCCTCCAGATCGGCTACGACAGTTCGCTCAAGGGCTTCGACGGCGCCTCCTGCGGGATCTCCGTCTCCATCGGCGCGCAGTCCCCGGACATCGCACGGGGGGTGGACACGGCGTACGAGTCCCGTGCCGGGGACGGAGCCGCGGGCCGGGAGCGCGACGAGCTGGACCGGCAGGGCGCGGGCGACCAGGGCCTGATGTTCGGTTACGCCTGCGACGAGACGCCGGAGCTGATGCCCCTGCCGATCACCCTGGCGCACCGGCTGTCCCGGCGGCTGTCCGAGGTCCGCAGGAACGGCACCCTGCCCTATCTGCGCCCGGACGGGAAGACGCAGGTCACCATCGAGTACGACGGCGACAGGCCGGTCCGCCTCGACACGGTCGTCGTCTCCGCGCAGCACGCCGCCGACACCGATCTGGACGCGACCCTCGTCCCGGACGTCCGCGCGCACGTGGTGGAGCCGGAGCTGGCCGCCCTCGGCATCGACACCGAGGGCTACCGCCTCCTGGTCAACCCCACCGGCCGGTTCGAGATCGGCGGCCCGATGGGGGACGCGGGCCTGACCGGGCGGAAGATCATCATCGACACCTACGGCGGCATGGCCCGGCACGGCGGCGGCGCGTTCTCGGGCAAGGACCCGTCCAAGGTGGACCGCAGCGCCGCGTACGCGATGCGCTGGGTCGCCAAGAACATCGTGGCGGCGGGGCTGGCCCGGCGGGCCGAGGTCCAGGTGGCGTACGCCATCGGCAAGGCGGAGCCCGTCGGACTCTTCGTGGAGACCTTCGGCACCGAGACGGTGCCGGTGGCGCGCATCCAGGACGCGGTGACCGAGGTCTTCGACCTGCGTCCGGCCGCGATCATCCGCGACCTCGACCTGCTGCGCCCGATCTACGCCCAGACGGCCGCGTACGGCCACTTCGGCCGCGAGGTGCCGGACTTCACCTGGGAACGGGTGGACCGCGCGGAGCGGCTGCGGGCGGTGGCGGGAGCGGCCGCCGGGGAGGCGGGCGCGGCGGCGGACTGAGCCGGAGGGGCGGGGCGGCGCCGGGAGGTGGCCTACGGGATCGTGGCGCCGGGGGCGGCGGTGTTCGGGCCGCCGGCCTCGATCATCAGGTCCTCGGTCCGTTCCAGCCAGGTGCGCGAGCCGAGGCGGGCGAACAGGTCGCGTGCCTCCTCCAGTTGGGCCGCGGCCAGCTGGTGGTCGCCACGGGCCAGGGCGATCTCGGCGAGCGCGTAGCGCGACCTGGCCTCGACGACCCGCTCCCCCACCTGCCGCGACAGGCCGAGCGCGCGGGTCAGGGTGTCGGCGGCGCTGTCGAGCCGCTTCTCGCGGCGGCGCAGCGCCCCGAGGCCGTACAGCGCGTACGCCTCGCCGATCCGGTCCCCGCTGTCCCGGACGATCCGCAGGACCTCCTGAAGCGCCTCCCGCGCCCGCTCCGGCTGGTCGAGCGCGAGGTGCAGCTCGGCGAACCGCTGGAGCACCTGCGCCTGCACGCGCAGGCATTTCTCCGCACGGGAGATGGTCAGGGCCTGCTCCAGCAGGGTGCGGGCGCGCTCGGTGTTCCCCGAGGCCAGCCACCAGCCGGCCAGGCTGCGCAGGATGTGGGCCTCGCCGATCCGGTCGCCCACCAGTCTGGTGATCGCCAGCGCCTCGTCGTACTTCTCCCGCATGGCGGCGTCGTCCCCGCGCACGCTGTCCAGGTAGGCGGCGTTGCGCAGCACCAGGGCGCGCCCGTGGTCGTGCCCTTCCGCCTCGAACAGCTCCCGCGCCCGGCCGAAGCTCTCGTCGGCCTGCTCCATGCGGGTCTGGAACATGTACAGGGTGCCCAGGGAGTACGCCATCGCCGCCTGCCCGATCCGGTTGCCGGCGCGGGCCGACGCCTCGTACGCCAGGCGCGTGGTCTCCTTCCAGTCGTCGAAGTACCCCTTGGCCTCGAACAGGGTGACCGAGGTGAGGGCGAGGTCCCAGCACAGCTCGTCCATTCCGGCGGCGGCGGCCTGCCGTACGGCCGTCACCAGCGCCCGGCGTTCCCCGCTGAGCCGCTCCACGGGCCGTGCGGCGGGCTCCGCGTCCGTGCCCTCGGGCAGCTTCCAGCGCCGGGCGCGGCCGTGGATGGTCGTGTAGTCCCCGCCGTACTCCTCCCGGTGGGCCTCCTCGACCAGGGAGAGCCAGCCGCCCAGCACCCGTGCCAGGGCGGCGTCCCGCTCCGCCGGGGGTTCGCCCGCGAGGAGTTCCTCACGGGCGTAGGCGCGCACGAGGTCGTGGAAGCGGTAGCGCGGCCGGAGCGAGTCCGGGTAGCGCACGGTGTCCATGACCTGCGCCTCGACCAGGGCGTCGAGGGTGTCCTCCGCGGCGGCGAGGCCGGTGTCCAGCAGGGCGGCGGCGACCCAGGCGGGCGAGTCGGGCGCCTCGATGAGGGAGAACAGCCGGAACAGGCGCTGCGCGGCGGGGGGCAGCGCCCGGTACGTCAGGCTGATGGTGGAGCGCAGTTCCAGGCCGCGGTGGCTCAGCTCGTCCAGGCGGCGGCGCTCGTCCCGCAGCCGCTGGACCAGCCATTCGATCCGCCAGTGCGGGTGGGAGGCGAGGCGGGCGCCGGCGATGCGCAGTGCCAGCGGCAGCGCGTCGCACAGGTTGACCAGTTCGACGGCCGTGTCGAGTTCCGCCTGGACGCGTTCGCGGCCGACGATGCCGGCCAGCAGTTCCAGGGCGTTGGCCATGTCGAAGGCGGCGAGGTCGATGCCGCGGACGCCGTCGGTGCCGGCCAGCCGGGCCCGGCTCGTGGTGATCACCGCGCAGGTGGGGCTGCCGGGCAGCAGCGGTGTCACCTGCTGCGCGCCGGTCACTCCGTCCAGGACCACGAGCACCCGGCTGTCCGCCAGCCGGCTGCGGTACATCTCGGCGCGCTCCTCGGCGTCGTCGGGGATCGCCTTGGCCGGTATGCCGAGGGCCCGCAGGAAGCGGGCCAGCAGGGCGGTGACCGGGGCGTCGCCGGAGACGGTGTGCAGGTCGGCGTAGAGGTGGCCGTCGGGGAAGTGCTTGCTCACCTCGTGCGCGGCGCGTACGGCGAGGGCCGACTTGCCCACGCCGCCGGGGCCGGAGATGTCCACGATCGGAACGGCGTACCCCGCGGTCTCCCTCCGGGAGGGGGCGAGGAGCAGTTCCTTGATCTCGTCGAGCTGGGCGCGGCGGCCGGTGAAGTCTCCGATGGTGGCGGGTAGTTGGCGGGGCACGAGACGGAAGCCGCTCTCCGGCCCGTCCAAGGTGTCCAGGCCGTCCGGTGTGCCGGAGGGGCGGGCGGGGGCGCCGGGGCCCGGCGGCGGCGCGGGAAGGTCGAGTGCCGGGGACTGCCGCAGGATCGCCTGTTCCAGGTCGCGCAGTTCCTGCCCCGGCTCGATGCCCATCTCCTCGACGAGGGCCTTGCGCGCCCGCTGGAACGTCTCCAGCGCCTCCGCCTGCCGCCCCGAGCGGTACAGCGCCAGCATGAGCAGCTCGTAGAGGCGTTCGCGCAGCGGGAACCGGCCGATGAGCTCGGTCAGTTCGGCGCAGATCTCACCGTGTCTGGCGAGCAGGAGTTCGAGGCGCAGGCACTCCTCGATCGCGGCCAGCCGCCGGTCGTCGTAATGCCGGGCGAGATGCCGTACGGAATCGCTGGGGACGCCGTCCAGGGCGGGTCCGCGCCATAGGCCCAGGGCCGCGCGCAGGGCGGCGGCGGCCTCGGGGATCCGGTCGGCACGGGCGTGCTCGCGCGCGGTGGTGACCAGCCGGTCGAACTCCAGGCCGTCCACCCGGTCCGGCCCCAGTTCGAGCGCGTAGCCGGGGGCTCGGGTCCTGATCGCGTCGGGCCGGCCGGCCAGGGCGAACTGCTTGCGGAGCGTCGAGATGGCGACCTGGATCTGGCCGCGCGCGGTGACGGGGGGTGCGTCGCCCCATACGGCGTCGATGAGCTGTTCCGTGGACATCGTGCGGTTGACGTGCAGGCCCAGCATCGCCAGGACCACCCGCTGGCGCGGCCCGCCGACGTCGAGCGGACGACCTTCGTGGACCAGCTCGACCGGCCCCAGCAGCCGAAGGATCATGTCGTCCACCCTTGCCTTCCCCCCACACGTAGCATCGCGGTCAACGATCAGCACCGTAACCCTGGTTTGGAGCTGACATCCGGTGATTGCCATGAGTTTCCTGATGCATGGCACAGGAGTGGCAACCACCCCGTGGGCATGGCCCGGCGCCCGCGTTCCCGGAGCCGGGTGGCGGGCGTGACCAGGGATGGGACCAACCCGGCGCGGGCCGGAGCCGGTTCGCCGCTCAGGCGGTGCCGGGCAGCGGTCCGGGCCGCACGGGGCGGGCCGTGGCGTCAGGCGGGATGGCGCCGGGCGACGGCACCCGGTGGGAACGACGGGTCGGGGGACGGCGGTTTCGGGGGTGAGGGATGTGAAAGCGACGGTTTTCCGGCTGCCGGGTCCGGACAGTGAGCCCGGTCGTCTTCCGCACTGCCACGTTTCATGTCCGCCCCCGTCAGCCCGCACGGCCGATGCCGTGCACCTGCGCATCTCTCCGGCGCGCCGCCGGACACGTACGGTCGGGCGGCGCGGACCGGCCGAAATCTAATCCATCTTGCCCGCAGGGCAGTCCAGATGCAAAGGGCAATGAGCAAGGTCACGCGCGTGCGCGCACGGACCGGCCGGGCCGGCCGCGGCGGCCTTTCGCCGTGGCCGGTTCCCGGCGCTGCCGCCGGTGAGCGGGGCCGGCCGGTGGACGGCAGACGGCAGGGCCTCGCACGTGCTCAACCGGCGTCCGGCCACTCCTCGGACGGGGACGGTGGCGGCTTGGGCGCCGTCGGCTGCTCCCTCCGCCGCGCGTTCGCGTCCCGCAGGTCCGTCAGCCACCGCCACAGGTCCGGCAGGGGCCGGGCGGGGCAGGCGAGGCGGTGTTCGATGCGGCACCGCTGGGACTGGTCCGGCGGGCACACGCCGTAGACGGTCACCCGTCCGTCGGACAGCTCGATCCATCGGTGGGCCGCCGGTACCTCGTGGGCCAGTGGCCTGCGGTCCGGTTCCAGCAGGACCCATTCGTGGTCCAGCGTCGGCACCCGGTCCTGCGGCAGGCCGCAGTCCGGGCAGTGTGTCCGCCCGCCGCCGAGCCGGCGCGGAGTCCCTTCCGAAGCCCCCATGAGACGAGGGTCGGCAGTGTGCGGTCCCCGGCGCAGGGCGTTCGCCGGACGGGACGGGTGGGACGTGCCTGGAGCGGGGAGGCGGGGTTCGGCGCGGCAGGCGCGTTCGGCAACCCGTGGCCGGGGAGTCATGGCCGGGAACCGCCCCGAAGGGCCGGTGGCAGCGCCGTACGGCGGGCCCGCCGGCCCCGTTCAGTGCCCGCCGCGTCCCCGGCCGCCCGCTCCGCCGCCGCACGAGGCGCGGACGGCCAGGGCCGGTTGCAGGGTCAGGTGGTGGACGGGGAGGGGCTGGTCGGCGCGGAGGCGGGAGGTGAGGAGTTCGATGCCTTTGCGGCCCAGGGCGCGTTTCGGTGGGGCGACGGCGGTCAGGGGGACGCTGGCCAGCGCGGCGACATCGTCGTCGTAGGAGATGATCGCGAGATCCCGAGGGACGCGGATGCCGCGCTGGGCGGCCAGTTGGAGCAGGACGATGGCCTCGGCGTCGCCGTGGGCGAGGACGGCGGTGGCGCCGTGGGCGCGCAGGTCGTCGAGGACCTCGCCGATGCGCTGCTCGGTGTACGGGGAGGTCTCGCGCTGCGGGACCAGGTGGACGGGGATGTCCTCATCGAGGCCCAGGACGCGCAGCGCGTGGGTGTGGCCGAGGCGGACGGCGGGCGCCGTGGGGCCCAGGTCCTTGACCATGAGGGCGATCCGGCGGTGCCCGAGGCGGGCCAGGTGCTCCACCGCGAGGCGGGCGCCGGCCTGGTGGTCGGTGACCACGTGGTCCAGGCGGTCGACCAGTGTGGTGGAGCGCAGTTCGCGTTCCACCAGGACCACCGGGAGCTTCAGCTCGCGCAGGCGCTCCTCGAAGCGGGTGTGGCGGGAGTTCTCCAGGGGCGGCGGGGCCAGCAGGAGGCCGTCGACGCCGTCGTCCAGGTGGCGGCGGACGGCGACCAGGTCCTGCTCGGGCTGGTAGTCGGAGAAGGCGAGGGTGAGTTCGGCGTTCAGCTCCGACGCCGCCTCGCGGGCTCCCTCCAGGACCTCCCGGAAATAGGCGCCGTTGGGCAGCAGCAGACCCAACCGCAGGGTGCCGGAGGCGCGTGCGGGCTCAAGGCCGCGGGTCGCGGCTCTGCGGTCCAGGGCGACGCCGCCGTGGAACCGCCGTACCAGGCCCTCGCGTTCCAGGGCCTCGACATCGCGTCGCACCGTGACGTCGGAGACCCCCAGCAGACCCACGAGGTCGCTGATCCGTGCCGAGCCGTGTTCCCGCAGATGGGCGAGGAGCAGGTCGTGCCGGTCCGGAGAGAGCATCACGCGTCACATTTCCCTTGGCGCCGACTGGAAGAGGTTCCGAACTGTTGAGAACGGAAGAAACCTAGTCCGCCCGGCGGGAGTTGGGCAGCCCCGGCGGCCCCTGAAGCGCGGGAGGACGGCCGGGCGGCGGATGACCGGAAGGACGGATAAGGGGCGGAAGAGGAGAGAGCGGGGTATCGGACTGCTCCGGATGGCTCCGGATCGTTCCATATGCGCACGGCCTCATTGACGGGTGAGGGACGTGACCGGAAGCTGGAGCCGCACCGGACGGCGGAGGCGGTCGCGGCATCCAGCGGGTCCGGCGGCGCCCTCGCCATGAACGCGATCGCCCCTGCGCGCATCCGGCCGCCGGTGCCGGGCCCGGCCGCCGCCCGCTGACGTACCGCGTCTCCCCCGCGGGGTGCCGCCTGCCACCGGTGCCCCACGCCACGACCCGAGGAGCCCCGTGTCCGATCTGCCCCCCGCGGTCCGCCGCCCGCGGGTCCTGCTCGCCATGCAGCGCGATCTGCTGCCCCGGCTGCTCGACCCGGCGCGGATGGCCCGGCTCACCGGACTCGCCGACCTGGACCCGACGCTGGTCGCCGACGACTTCACCGCCGACGCCGTCGCCGCCGAACTCGCCCGCGCCGACGTCCTGTTCACCTTCTGGGGCTGCCCTCCCCTCGGGCCCGAGGTGCTCGCCGGGGCGCCCCGGCTGCGGGCGGTGGTGCATGCCGCCGGCTCGGTGAAGGACTTCGTCACCGACGCCTGCTGGGAGCGGGGCATCGCCCTGTCCTCCGCCGCCGACGCCAACGCGCTGCCGGTGGCGGAGTACGCGCTGGCGATGATCCTGCTCGCCAACAAGCGGGCGCTGCGGACCCGCGACCACTACCGGGCCGTGCGCGCCCGGCTGTCCTGGCAGCACGAGTACCGCGACGCCGGCAACTACCGCCGGGTCGCCGGCATCGTCGGCGCCTCCCGCACCGGGCGCCGCCTCATCGCGCTGCTCGCTCCCTACGACATGGACATCCTGGTGTACGACCCGTACCTGAGCGCGGCGGAGGCGCGCGCGCTCGGCGCCCGCCCGGTCGGCCTGGACGAGCTGTGCGCCCGCTGCGACGTGGTCTCGCTGCACGCGCCCGCGCTGCCCGAGACCCGGCACCTGATCGACGAGCGCCGGCTGAAGCTGATGCCGGACGGCGCCACGCTGGTCAACACCGCGCGCGGGGCGCTGGTGGACACGGACGCGCTGATCCGCGAGCTGACCAGCGGCCGGCTGCACGCCGTACTGGATGTGACCGAGCCGGAGGTCCTGCCGCCCGACTCCCCGCTGTACGACCTGGACAACGTGGTGCTCACCCCGCACATCGCCGGTTCGCTCGGCAATGAGCTGCACCGGCTGGCGGACTCGGCGCTGGACGAGCTGGAACGCCTCGCACACGGGCGGCCGTTCGCCCATCCGGTCGTCCGCGAGCAGTTCGAGCGCTCGGCCTGAACGAACGAGGAGCCATGACCCGCAACCGCCCGCACCCGTTCTCCGGCAATCCCCTCTCCAGCCGCGCCGACTGGCAGCGCGCGCTGCTCGCCCTGTGCGCCCCGCTCGCCGACGCCTACCCCGACGACGCGGCACTGGCCGCTCCCGGCACCGCGTACTCGCCCCGCGTCGCCCGGCTCGAGGCGACCGTACGACCGCTGTGGGGACTGGCCCCGCTCGCGGCGGGCGGCGGGCGGTACGACGGCTGGGAGCGCGTGCGCCGGGCCGTCGCCGCCGGGACCGACCCGGCACACCCGGAGTACTGGGGCGAGCCCGGTGCGATGGACCAGCGCCTGGTCGAGGCGGCCGGGCTCGGGTGCGCGCTGGCCCTGGCACCCGGCGAACTGTGGGAGCCGTTCTCCGGCAGGGAGCGGACCCGCCTCGCCGCCTGGCTGCGCACGGCGGCGCGGGCCGAACGCGTCCCCGACAACAACTGGCATCTGTTCCCGGTGATGGCGGAGCTGGGCCTGACGGCGGTCGGGGAGGCGCCCGAACCGGGGCTCGCCGAGCGGGCGTTGGCGCGGGTGGAGGACTTCCACCGGGGCGGCGGCTGGTACTCGGACGGACCGGACGGCAAACCCTGTGACTACTACGGCCCGTGGGCCCTGCACCTGTACACACTGCTGTACACGACCCTCGCCCCGGACGCCGGCCCGGCGGTCGTGGCGCGGGTACGGGAGCGGGCCGCGCTGTTCGCCGGGGAGTTCCGGCACTGGTTCGCGGCCGACGGCGCGGCGCTGCCCTTCGGCCGGAGTCTGACGTACCGGTTCGCGCAGTGCGCCTTCTGGGGCGCGCTCGCCCACGCGGGCGTGGAGGCGCTGCCCTGGGGGGTGCTGCGCGGGCTGTGGGCGCGGAATCTGCGCTGGTGGGCGCGGCAGCCGATGTTCGCCGCCGATGGCACGCTGCCGGTCGGCTACGCCTACCCGAACCTGTTCATGAGCGAGCAGTACAACGCGGCGGGCTCCCCCTACTGGGCGTTCAAGGCGTTCCTGCCGCTCGCGCTGCCCGCCGGGCACCCGTTCTGGACCGCCGACGAGGAGCCGCCGCCCGCCGCGGACGCGGTGCACGCCCAGCCGGAAGCGGGTCTGCTGGTCCAGCACGGCGGCGGGCACACCACGGCGCTGGCCGCCTGCGACGCCGACATCCGGGTGCGCAACGCGCCCGCCAAGTACGGCAAGTTCGCCTACTCCACGGCCTTCGGCTGCGCCGTCGCCACCGGCCCGCTCGGCGCGGAGGCCGCCGCCCCGGACAGCACCCTGCTGCTCAGCGAGGAGGGCCTGTACTGGCGCTCCCGGATCGCCTGCGCGTCCCGCTCCGTGACCGCCGACCGGGTGCGCGCCCGCTGGCACCCCTGGCCCGATGTCACCGTCGACACCTGGCTGCTGCCGGCCGGGCCCGGCCGGCACGTCCGCGTCCACCGCCTGGCCACCCCCCGCCCGCTGCACACGGTCGAGGGCGGCTTCGCTCTGCCCCGCGAGGGGGCCGTGACCGGGGCCGGGGGCGAGGGGGCGCGGGCGGTGTGCGGCGACCTCGTGAGCGCCGTACGGGACCTCACCGGGGCCCGCGTGGGTGAGGTCATGTTCCCCGACCCCGGCAGCCACCTCCGGTGGCCCCGGACGGCACTGCCCGTGCTCCGCGGCCGGCTCCCGCCGGGCGAGCACTGGCTGGCCGCCGATGTCCACGGCACCGCCGACGGCGGCACTCCCCGGACGGAGCCGCTCGACTGGCGCGCCCTGCCCGGTCTCCCCCGCGCCCTGCGCGCCGCGCTTCCCGAGCCGCACGGGCCCACCCCGTGAGTCTCCCGGCCTGCGGCTCGACCGGCCCGCTGGGGCCGCTCAGGCCGAGCGTTTCCGTGCGGACGTCTTCTTCGCCGCCGTCTTCTTCGCGGCCGTCTTCTTCGCCGTCGACTTCTTGGCGGATTCCGCCTGCTTCGATGCCGACTTCGACGTGGACTTCCTCGCCGGGGCCTTCTTCGCGGCGGTCTTCTTCGCCGTGGAGGCGGACTTCCTGCCGTCCGTCTCCTTCGGGGTGGAGCGGCGGTCCGGCAGGGACCTGACCTCGGCCTCGCCCACGGGCGCACGGGATTCGCGGGCGGCGCGGACGCTGTTCTCCAGGGCGGCCATGAGGTCGAGGACCTTGCCGCCGGGTGCCGGCTCCGGGGCCTGCGGGGGTGCCTCGCCCGCGGCCTTCGCGGCGATGACCTCCTCCAGCGCCTCCCGGTACTCGTCGTGCAGATCCGCCATCTCGACCTCGCCGAGGGTGTCCATCAGGGCGTCCGCGAGGTCGAGTTCCTTGTCGCGGATGGTGACGTCCACGTCCGGGGCGACGCCCTCGGGGGCCCGTACCTCGTCCGGCCAGAGCAGGGCGTGCATGGCGATCGCGTCGTCGACGACCCGGAGCATCCCGAGCCGCTCCCGCCCGCGCAGTGCGAACTTGGCGATGGCGACCTTGTTGCTGCGCTTCAGGGCCTCGCGCAAGAGGGTGTACGGCTTGGCGGCCGGGGCCCCGCTCGCGGCGAGGTAGTACGCCGCGCCCATCTGGAGCGGGTCGATCCGGTCGGCCGGCACGAAGGCGACGATCTCGATGGTGCGGGCCGTCGGGATCGGCAGGTGGGACAGGTCCTCGTCGGTGATCGGGACGATGGTGCCGTCCGCGTCCTCGTACGCCTTGCCGATCTCGGACTGGCTGACCTCGCGGTCCTCCACCTCGCACACCTTGCGGTAGCGGATGCGGCCGTTGTCCTCGGTGTGGATCTGGCGGAAGGAGATCGCGTGGCTCTCGGTCGCGTTGACCAGCTTGATCGGGATGCTGACCAGCCCGAAGGAGATGGCGCCGTTCCATATCGATCGCACGTGCCGCACCCGTCCTTTCCCATTTCGACCGGTACATCTGGGATTGTCATCTTATGACGCCTATCACAGAGGTGGAGGGGCGGCGGGTCCCGCTGACCAACCTGGAGAAGGTGCTGTATCCGGCGACCGGCTTCACCAAGGCGGAGCTGGTGCACTACTACGCCACCACCGCCGACGCCCTGCTCCCGCATCTGCGCGACCGCGCGGTGTCCTTCCTGCGCTATCCGGACGGCCCCGAGGGCCAGGTGTTCTTCACCAAGAACGTGCCGCCGGGTACCCCCGAGTGGGTCACGACGGCCGAGGTGCCGCGGTCCTCGGCGGAGGGGCCCGCCCGGATGGTCGTCGTACAGGATCTGCCGAGCCTGGTGTGGGCGGCGAACCTGGTCACCGAGTTCCACACCCACCAGTGGCTGGTGCCCTCGCCGGGGGTGGCCGACCGGCTGGTGTTCGACCTCGACCCCGGTGCCCCGGCGACGGTCGTGCAGTGCTGCGAGGTCGCCCTGTGGCTGCGCGAGCGGCTCGCGGCGGACGGGATCGAGGCGTACCCGAAGACCGCCGGGTCCAAGGGGCTGCACCTGCTGGCCGCGGTGTCCGGCGCCTCCCCGGAGCGGACCAGCGAGTACGCCAAGGCGCTCGCGGTCGAGGCGGAGCGTGCGCTGCCCCGGCTCGTGGTGCACCGGATGACCAGGAGCCTGCGGCCCGGCAAGGTGTTCGTGGACTGGAGCCAGAACGCGGCCCGCAAGACCACCGCCACCCCCTACACCCTGCGCGCCCGCCGCGCCCCCCTGGTCTCCGCGCCCGTGACCTGGGACGAGGTCGCCGGGTGCCGCTCGCCGGAGCAGCTGGAGTTCCGCGCCGAGGACATCGCACCGCGCCTGCGCGACCACGGCGACCTGCTCGCCCCCCTGCTGGACGCGCGGCAGGCCGCGCCCCTGCCTCCCAAGACCTAGGGTCTTCCCTCCGGGATCAGGCCGGGCCCCCGAGCGCCCGGCCTGATCCGAACGACGGACCCTAGACCTGCTCCCAGGTGTGCCGGTCCCGTGCCATCGCGTGCAGCGCCTCCACGTCCGCCGGTTTCAGCACGCCGCCCAGCCGGGCCAGCCCCGGCAGCTCCGCGGCGGACAGGACCCGGACCTCCCGCGGCGCGGCGGTCAGGGTCACCCCGGCGGGGTCGGTCAGGGCGAGGAGCGGGCGGACCTCCGCGGTCAGGGCGAAGGCGGCCCGGCCGGCCCGGTCCCGCAGCCGGCGCAGCAGGGGCTCGGCCGCGCGCCGCCCCACGGCGACCATCGGGTCGGCGATCCGCACCCGCGCCCTGCGGGCGTACAGGGCGTGGACGGCGAACAGCCCGCCGGGGCCGATCAGCAGATGGTGGACCCGGTCGCCGCCCGGCAGCGGCAGCGAGTGCAGGGCGCGCCAGCCGCCGCCCTCCAGGCGGTCGAGGGCCGCGCCCACGGTCTGCTCGGCCAGCAGGGCGCGCCGGCGCGGGTCGGGGCGCAGCCGGTGCCCGGCGCCCGGATCGCGGTCGAGGGCGACCAGCAGCGCCTCGCCGGGCCGGTTGGGCGCGAGGTCGTCGTCCGGGTGCAGGGCGAGCCGGGCCAGTTCGGCGGGCGTGGGGACCGGGGGCGGCCCCACGGCGACCGGGCCGGTGAGGAAGGGCCCCAGGGCTTCGAGCACCCGTTCCCGTTCGGCCTCGGCGAGCAGGTCGACCCGGCCGGCGTCGCGGTCGTACCAGGCGATCCGGCTGCCGTCCGGGCGGCAGACGTACAACCGGTCCCGGCCGTGCCGGCGGGCCGGGACCACGCGCAGTGCGTTCATACGCATCACCCCTCGACCATGGGAACAGGCCGGGTGCTTACCGGGCAAGAGCGGCTACCGTGGAGGGCGGCCCTGCGCAGGGGAGTTGGGGAGGCGCCGGTGCGAACCCGCGGGATGCAGCCCGACGTGCCCGCTCCACGGAGCCCGTGGAGCGAGATCGTGCCCGGCCTGTGGATGGGCGGGCACGAGTACCGGGGGCGTACGGGGCGGCTGGAGACGGCCGTCGTACGGGACGAGTTCGATGTGGTGCAGTCGCTGCTGCGGCTGCCGGGCTACGGCCCGGACGCGGGCGTCGAGCACCATGTGTGGCCGGTCCCGGACGGGCCGCTGGACGGGACGCAGCTCGCCGGGGTGATCCGGCTGGCGCGGGCGGCGAACGAGGCGCTGGACGCCGGCCGCCGGGTGCTGGTGCGCTGCTACCACGGCTACAACCGCTCGGGTCTGGTGGTGGCGCACGCGCTGATCCAGCGGGGCGAGGCGCCGGACGAGGCCGTCCGGCTGATCCGGGCCCGCCGCTCGGCGTGGGCGCTGCACAACGACCTGTTCGTGGCGTATCTGCGCGCGGGGCTGCCCACCGTACGACTCCTCGAAGAACTGGCCGAGTAGCCTCTCTCCAGGCTTCCGGCAGCCGGGGGCGCAGAACGGACGAAAAGGGGCTTCCTTGGAATCTATGTGCATACTGGCCTACTGACCTGCAAATCCATCGCCCCTGGAGCACCGTGCCCCTCCGTCGCCCTGTGCGCACCGCCTTCGCCGCGGTCGCCGTCGCCCTGCTGTCGGCGACGGCGGCGGCCTGCGGGGACGCCGGACAGCTGCGCAGCGCCGGGCCGACCCAGACCGCGGACAGCCCCGCCAAGCTTTGGCCCGACCTGCGCCCGGCGTCCAGCCCGGCCTACCCGTACGACGTGGCCACCCGCGAGGTCGTCAAGGGCCTGACCGTGCCCGGCGGCGACATACGCCGGGTCGATCCGGTGGACATCGTGGAGGCGGAGCTGAAGGCGCACCCGGCCGACTACGGGTCCAAGGGGGCGTTCCACGGGACCGTGGACCGGGTGAAGGAGTGCCGCGCGGGCGGCGACCGGGCGCTGTGCCCGCTGCTCAAGCCGTACTACCGGGACCTCACCGGGGACGGCCGGCCCGATCTCACGCTCGGCTTCCGGCTGTACCCGACCAACCAGACGGCGGTCCGGGTCTACACCGTCGAGGGCCGCCGGCTGGTGCAGGTGCTGGCCGACAACGACGCGATCCTCGGCGTGGAGCTGGCCGGGCGGGCGCTGATCGAGCGCAACCCGGCCGACATCTCCGGCTACGAGTACCGCACCACCTGGGAGTGGGACCCCGGCCAGCGGGCGATGGTGTTCTCCCGCGACGAGTACCTGCACACCGGCACGGGCCGCCGCGTCCACAAGGCCGCTCCGTCCGCCGCTCCGTCCGCCGCTCCGTCCGCCGCCCCGTCCCCCTCGGGCACGCCATGAGGCTGCTGCTGGCCCGCTGGGCCGGGCCCCTCGCCGTGAAGGCGGCCGCGTTCATCACCGTGATGTGCTGCGCGCTGGCCGCGCTGCTCGGTGTGCTGGTGCACGTCTCGGTGACCGACCAGACCGTCGGCCAGGCCCGCGGCCTCGCCCTGTCCCGGTTGGCGGACGCCACCCGCGCCTACGAGGCCGGGGACACGCTGCTGCCGAACGCCGGGGTGGACCCCCAGGGGCTGCCCGGCTCGCTGCGGGCGCTCGCGGTCTCCGGGCGGCGCGGCACCATCGTCTCCACGCACCGGGGGCGGCCGACGATGTGGGCGGCGGGCCCCGTCCAGGGGCACCGGGCGCTCGCCGTGGAGATCGACTACTCGCAGCAGTCCCGCACCATCGCCGGGCTGGACAGCTCGATCCTGTGGTCCTCGGTGCTCGCCATCGGCGCGACCGTGCTGGTCGGCGTGTTCGCCGTGTCGCGGGTGACCCGGCGGCTGCACGGCACGGCGCGGGTGGCCCGCCGGATCAGCGCGGGCGACCTGGACGCGCGGGTCGGCGACCCCCGCACGAAGGACCCGACCCGGCCCCAGGACGAGGTGGCCGCGGTGGCCGCCGCGCTGGACACGATGGCCGCCTCGCTCCAGAGCAAGCTGCTCAGCGAGCAGCGGTTCACCGCGGACGTGGCGCACGAGCTGCGCACCCCGCTCACCGGGCTGCACGCGGCGGCGGAACTGCTGCCGCCGGGGCGGCCGACGGAACTGGTGCGGGACCGGGTGGCGGCGCTGCGCACGCTCACCGAGGACCTGCTGGAGATCTCCCGCCTGGACACCGGGCGGGAGCGGCTGGAGGCCGACGCGGAGGAGCTGGGGGCGCTCGCCGAGCGGGTGGTGCGGGCCTCGGGGACGGACACCGAGGTACGGGTGGTCCGGGACGCGCTGGTGGAGACCGACCGGCGGCGCCTGGAGCGGGTGCTGGGGAACCTGGTGGCCAACGCGCACAAGCACGGGGCGCCGCCGGTGGTCCTCACGGTCAACGGGCCCGTGGTGACGGTGCGGGACCACGGGGGCGGATACCCCGACTACCTGGTCGCGCACGGCCCGCAGCGGTTCCGCACCGAGGGCGGGGCGAAGGGGCACGGGCTCGGCCTGACCATCGCGGCGGGCCAGGCGGAGGTGCTGGGCGCGCGGCTGTCGTTCCGGAACGCGGCGGAGGGGGGCGCGGTGGCGACGCTCGTCCTGCCGGTGGCTTCGCTGGCGACGCCGTAGAGCCGCAGGGCACACACGGCCCCGCGCCCCTTTGGGGCGCGTTGCAGTGCGGCGAATTAGCCCGGTTTCGGTAGGTTCTCGGCATGACCGACGCCGGAACCGCCGCGGCCACGGCCCCCGCCGCCGTATCCGTCGCCCGGCTGCCCCGGCGACGTGGCATCGAGTTCGCGCTGATCGTGCTGGCCGTCACGCTGTCGGTGTACGGGTACTGCGCGGTGGGCCTGGCGCGGGCCGGTCGGGTGCCGCCGGGGGCGCTGGCGTACGGGGCCGGGCTCGGGGTGCTCGCGCTGCTCGCGCACCTCGCCGTACGGCTGCGGGCGCCGTACGCCGATCCGCTGCCGCTGCCCATCGGGGTGCTGCTCAACGGGCTCGGCCTGGTGCTGATCTACCGGCTGGACCTGGAGACGCCGGGCGACCGGGCCGCCCCGGCCCAGCTGGTGTGGTCCGCGCTCGGGGTGGCCCTGTTCATCGTCGTCGTCCTGCTGCTGCGCGACCACCGGCTGCTCCAGCGCTACTCCTACGTGTGCGTGGTCGCGGCCCTCGTGCTGCTGCTGGCGCCGATCCTCTTCCCGGCGGTCAACGGGGCCCGGATCTGGATCCGGGCCGCCGGATTCTCCATCCAGCCCGGCGAGTTCGCGAAGGTGCTGCTGGCGGTGTTCTTCGCCGCGTACCTCGCCGCCAACCGCAACGCGCTGGCGTACACCGGCCGCCGGCTGTGGCGGATGCAGTTCCCGACCGGGCGGGTGCTCGGCCCGATCGTGACGATCTGGCTGCTCAGCGTCGGGGTGCTGGTCCTGGAGCGGGACCTCGGCACCTCGCTGCTGTTCTTCGGGCTGTTCGTGGTGCTGCTGTACGTCGCCACCGGGCGCACCGGCTGGATCGCGGTCGGGCTGGTGCTCGCCGTGCTGGGTGCGGTGGCCGTCGGCCGGGTGGAGCCGCACGTGGGCGGCCGGATCGCGGACTGGCTGCACCCGTTCGCCACCATCGAGGCCGGGCGGGGCCCCAACCAGCTCTCCCAGTCGCTGTTCGCGTTCGCCGCCGGCGGGCTGCTGGGCACCGGGCTGGGGCTCGGGCACTCGGTACTCATCGGCTTCGCGGCCAAGTCCGACTTCATCCTGGCCACGGCCGGCGAGGAGCTGGGCCTCGCCGGTCTCGCCGCGATCATCCTGCTGTACGCGCTGCTGGTGGAGCGCGGCTACCGGGCGGGCCTCGCGCTGCGCGAGCCGTTCGGGCGGCTGCTCGCGGTGGGGCTCGCCTCGATCCTGGCGCTCCAGGTGTTCGTGATCGCGGGCGGGGTGACCGGGCTCATCCCGCTCACCGGCATGGCGATGCCGTTCCTCGCCCAGGGCGGCTCCTCGGTGGTCACCAACTGGACGATCGTGGCCCTGCTGATCCGGGTCAGCGACTCGGCGCGCAGCCAGTACGACGGCAGGGAGGCGCCGTGAGCGAGTTCTCCGGGGTGGGCGAGGGCGGGCGGCCGATGGCCCGGTACATCCGGCACGCCTGCGCGTTCTGCACGCTGCTGCTCGCCGCCCTGCTGGTGAACGCGGCCCGCGTGCAGCTGGTCCAGGCCGGCGACTACACCGGCAACCCGGCCAACCGCCGCGCGGCCATCGCCCGTTACCAGCAGCCGCGCGGCGACATCCTGGTCGGCGGCAAGCCGGTCACCGGCTCCGTGGACACCCATGAGCAACTGCGCTACGAACGCGCCTACCAGAACGGCCCGTTGTACGCCCCGGTGACCGGGTTCGCCTCCCAGTCGTACGGCACCACGTTCCTGGAGAACGCCGAGGACGGGGTGCTCTCCGGCAGCGACCCGCTGCTCGCGCCGCTGCCGCTGTGGAACGGCCTGACGCGCAGCCGCAGTCCGGGCGGGAACGTGGTGACGACCCTCAACCGGGCGGCCCAGGAGGCGGCGTACCGGGGGCTCGGCGGGCGCAAGGGCGCGGTGGCCGCGATCGAACCCTCGACCGGGCGCGTCCTGGCCCTGGTGACGAGCCCGTCGTACGACCCGGCCCAGCTCTCCGGCAACGCCGAGTCCGTGGCCTCCGCGTGGGCGCGGCTCAACGGCGACCCGGAAAAGCCGATGCTCAACCGGGCGGTGTCGCAGACCTATCCGCCGGGTTCCACGTTCAAGGTGGTCACCGCCGCGGCGGCGCTGGACGCGGGCGTGGTCACCGACCCGGACGCGCGGACCCGCTCCCCCGACCCCTACCGGCTGCCCGGCACCCGCACCCAGCTGACCAACGAGGCCGACGGCTGCGCGGACACCTCGTTGCGGGACGCCTTCGAGTGGTCCTGCAACACGGTCTTCGCCAAGCTGGGCGTGGACGTCGGAGTGCAGGGCATGACGGCCACGGCGCGGGCGTTCGGGTTCGACGACGGCGGACTGCGCATCCCCTTCCCGGTCGCGCGCAGCACCTTCGACTCCCATGTGGACAAGGCCCAGTTGGCGCTCTCCTCGATCGGCCAGTACAACACCCGCGCCACCCCGCTCCAGATGGCGATGGTCGCGGCGGCCGTCGCCGACGACGGGCGGCTGCACACGCCGTACCTGGTGGAGCGCACCACGCGGCAGGACGGCGAGACGGTCACGGGCAGCGGGACGCATCCGGTGCGGCAGGTCATGCGCCCGTACACGGCCGAGCAGTTGAAGGAGCTGATGACCGGGGTGGTGCGGGAGGGCACCGGCACCCGCGCGGCCATCCCCGGCGCCGTCGTCGGCGGCAAGACCGGCACCGCGCAGCACGGGGTGGGCAACACCGGGCTGCCGTACGCCTGGTTCGTCTCCTGGGCGCAGGACCAGGACGCGGTGGAGCCGGCGGTGGCGGTCGCGGTGGTGGTGGAGGACGCCTCGGCGGACCGGGGCGAGATCAGCGGCGGGGGCGACGCGGCGCCGATCGCGCGGGACGTGATGCGGGCGGTGCTCGGCCGGTGAGACGGGGCGGGCGCGGGCGGCCGAATCGCCCGCTGTGGCGGATGCCGTTCGCGCCCGGACCGCAGGCGGCGGTCAGCCCATCGGCTTGATCGCCTCGGAGCGGACCTGGAACGTCTGCCTGGCGAGCGCCGCCAGGTCGACCCGGGACGGGTCCTGCGCCATGTCGGCCATGTCCACGATGGCGATCGTGGCCGCCGTGTTGCCGTCGGCCCAGGCGCAGGAGGGCATGGTGATCTTCGTGCCGGCGTGGTCCTGGACCGCCACCTCGCAGCTGATGGTGATGCCCAGGTCGAAGTCCTTGGCGGGCACGGCGAGCGTGGTGCCGGCGCTCTGGGTGACCCCCTTCATCATGTTCCGGCGGAGCTGGTCCGTCTCCTTGAGCCGGCCGTACATGCCGGACACCACGAGGTTGCCCTTGGCCGGGTCGCCGCCCAGGGCGTACGTGCCCACCACGGCGTGCACGTCCTTGGCGTTCCAGGAGGAGTTCGCCTCGCTCTCGATCTCCTGGCCGTCCTGCGCGGAGAGGTCCTTGGAGAACTCGTACTTCCCGTCCAGCAGCGTCCGGGGCAGCGTGAGCCTGTTCCGGGCGTCCGGGTAGGTGGTGGCCGCCTTGTAGCCGATCGCGCCGAGGGCGACCACGCCGCCCACGATCAGTACGACCGCACCGCCGACGATCCCGAGGATGAGGCCGAGCCGGCTTTTCCTCGGGGGCGGCGGCACGACGGGCGGCATACCGCCCCAGCCCTGGTACGGCGGCTGCTGCGGGAACCCCGGCTGGGGGTACGGCGAGCCGCCGTACGGACCGGGGTTCTGCGGCTGGGGCTGCCCGTAGGCGGACGGCTGGCCGTAGGGGGACTGCTGCCCGTAGGGAGGCTGCTGGTCGTACGGAGGCTGCTGGCCGTAGGGGGAACCGGGCTGGTTCGGGTACGGCGGCTGCTGCGGCGGAGGCATGGACACGCCAGCACGCTACTGCACCGGAGTGAACGGACGGGCACCGAGCCGCCGCCGGGCCTCCGCCCGCCCCGGCCTGCCCGGCCCCCTCCGCCCCGCGCCTCTCCCCGCCCGCTCAGTCCCCCTCCGCCCCCGACTCGATCGCCGCCTCCACCTCCGCGATCCGCGCCCGCTCCTGTGCCGCGAAGCGCCGCGCGTCCAACTGGTCGGCCAGCTCCTCGTCTTGGACCATCAGCCCCTCCAGGTCCGAGTCGCCCAGCTCCAGCACGCCCAGGTCGGCGTACGCCCGCCGCAACCGCTCGCCCCACAGGCCGATGTCCTTGACGCAGGGCACGATGCGGCTGAACAGCAGCTTGCGGAACAGCCTGAGGAACTCGCTGCGCTCGGTGAACTCCGCTGCCTCGGCGCGGGGGATGCCGAAGTTCTCCAGCACCGCCACACCGCGCAGCCGGTCGCGCATCAGATAGCAGCCCTCGACGACGAACTCCTCGCGCTCGCGCAGTTCGGCGTCGGTGAGCTGCCGGTAGTAGTCGCGCAGCGCCATCCGGCCGAAAGCCACGTGCCGGGCCTCGTCCTGCATGATGTACGTGAGGATCTGCCGGGGCAGCGGCTTGTCCGTGGTGTCCCGGATCATGCCGAACGCGGCGAGGGCCAGCCCCTCGATGAGCACCTGCATGCCGAGGTAGGGCATGTCCCAGCGGCTGTCGCGCAGGGTGTCGTCCAGCAGCGACCCGAGGTTGTCGTCGATCGGGTAGACGAGCCCGATCTTCTCCTTCAGGAACCGGCCGTAGATCTCCGCGTGCCGGGCCTCGTCCATGGTCTGGGTCGCGGAGTAGAACTTGGCGTCCAGGTCGGGCACCGACTCCACGATCCGCGCGGCGCAGATCATCGCGCCCTGCTCGCCGTGCAGGAACTGGCTGAACTGCCAGGACGTGAAGTGCCGGCGCAGCTCGCCCTTGTCGCGCTCGCTCATCAGGTCCCAGTAGCGCGTCCCGTACAGGGCGGTCGCCTCGTCGGGGGTGCCGAGCGCGTCGCAGGGATCGACCTCCAGGTCCCAGTCGATGCGCCGGGTGCCGTCCCACTGCTTGTCCTTGCCCTTCTGGTACAGGGCCAGCAGCCGCTCGCGGCCGTCGTCGTACTCCCAGCTGAACCGGGCCGCGCCGGACGCGGGCACCTGCCAGGTGGGCTCTCCGGGTTCATTGGCGTACAGGTCATGGGTGGACATATCTCGCAGGTTCACACGTAGACGCGTAGTCAACAAGTCGTGCGCAGGGGATTGACGGGCTTGCTGACAAGCAGTCTCATAAGTTGCGTACGACATACCACCGGGTAACGAGGTGAGGGAGCCATGACGACCCTGACGGATGCGGACGCGCTGGACGGCCTGCGCGACGCGCTCGGCCTGCTCAAGGACCGGGAGCAGGTGGCCGAACGGCTGCTGGTCTCCTCCGCCAAGCACTCCTTCGACCCCGACAAGGAGCTGGACTGGGACGCGCCCTTCGAGGAGGGCAAGTGGTTCTGGCCGCCCGAGCTGGTCTCGCTGTACGGCACGCCGATGTGGCAGCGGATGAGCGAGGAGCAGCGCATCCTGCTCTCCCAGCACGAGGCGGCGGCGCTGGCCTCGCTCGGCATCTGGTTCGAACTCATCCTGATGCAGCTGCTGGTGCGGCACATCTACGACAAGGCCGCCACGAGCGCGCACGTGCGCTACGCCCTCACCGAGATCGAGGACGAGTGCCGCCACTCGAAGATGTTCGCCCGCCTGATCGAGCGCGGCGACACACCCTGGTACCCGGTCAGCAAGACCCATCTGCACCTGGGCCGCCTCTTCAAGACCATCTCCACCACTCCGGGTTCCTTCACGGCGACCCTGCTGGGCGAGGAGGTCCTGGACTGGATGCAGCGGCTGACCTTCCCGGACGAGCGGGTGCAGCCCCTGGTCCGGGGCGTGACGCGGATCCATGTGGTGGAGGAGGCGCGCCATGTGCGGTACGCGCGCGAGGAGTTGCGCCGCCAGATGGTGACCGCGCCGCGCTGGTCCCAGGAGTTCACCCGGCTCACCTCCGGGGAGTTCGCCCGCGTCTTCTCCATCGCCTTCGTCAACCCCGAGGTGTACACCAACGTCGGGCTCGACAAGCGCGAGGCCATGGCCCAGGTCAAGGCCAGCGGTCACCGCCGCGAGGTCATGCAGACCGGCGCGAAGCGGCTGACCGACTTCCTCGACGACATCGGCGTGCTGCGGGGCGCCGGACGGCGGCTGTGGCGGTCGTCCGGGCTGCTGGCGTAGCCGGGCACGCCATGCCCCCGCCGGCGGAACCGCGTCCGTCCGGCGGGGACCCCGGCCTGCCCGCGCACCCTAGGCGTGGGCGCTGATCACACCGCCGTTGCTGAGCACGATGTACACGCCGTTGGCGTCGAGGCCGACGTCGTGCCGGTCCTTCGTCTCGATGGTGGCGGCCACACCGTCGTGGCCGATGATCTGCGCGCGGTAGCGCAGCTCGCCGAACCTGGTGACCTTGGCGGTCCAGCCGCCCGCGAGCTTGAAGGTGCCCGGACCCTGGTGGCCGCCGCCCATCCAGGCGTGCACCTCGCCGCCCAGCGTGAGCACGATGAACATGTCGTTGGCGTCGAGGCCCGCGTCCTGTCCGTTCGTCTCCAGGGTGGCGAGGACCGAGCCGCGGTTGACGATCTCGGCGCGGTAGCTCTGCTCACCGAGCCGGTAGATCTCGGCCGTGCTGCCGTCCGGCAGTTTCTGGGTGCGGTCCGGGGACGACTTCTTCGCCGTCGTGGCCGCCGCCGTGGTGCGGTGCGCGCCGTGGGAGGTGGCGGCGTGGGCGGAAACGGCGGTCAGCGAGAGCGCCGCGGCCGCGGCGACGGCCACCAGGCCGGTGGTGCGAGCGGTACGGCGAGCACTGCGAGCAATCATGATCGAACTCCCCCTTGGTCGTCTGCTGTTCCCTACGCCCCATCAGATGACCGCTGTGCGCGCGGAGTTCACCCGGTTCTGTCCGCACTTGGTAACAACGCGAACGCCCTACGAATCCCCGCCCGCCCCGGTGAGGGTGACGAGCGCGGCGACACCGGTGACATCGAGGGCCTCCTCGCGGGCCCCGCCGGACAGGGCCGCATCGAACAGGGCCGCGTCGAAGCGCCCGAGAGCCGTACCCTCCCCGTCGAGGACGGCGGAGCCCGCCAGGACGACGGCGAGCAGCACGGCCCCGGCCGGCGGGGCGGGCAGCGCCACCCGCCCCCGGACGATCTCCACCCGCGCGCCAGCCCGCCCGCGCCTGGTCATCACGTTGAAGTCGACGAGCGGCCCGCCGAGCAGCCGGCAGCCGGTGTCCGCGTCGCCGGGGAAGGCGAACGGGACGTACGGCTCGGCCACGGTGTGCGGGGTCCCGTCGACGGTCAGCACCATGCCGGGGCCGTCGACCAGGGTGATGACCCGGTCCACCCCCTCGAAGCGGGAGAACGGGCCGCCCCGCGCCACATCGGCGAGGCTGACCCGCCACGCGAAGTCCGCCATTCCCGCCCCGGCGGGGGCCGCGGCGATCTCACGGGTCAGCCCGCCCCCGTTCTTCCACGCCACCGCCGCCCGCTCTCCGGCCCTCAGCACGCGCACCGCCATCCCGCACTCCCTCTCGTCCGATCTCCCCCGTGTGTATCCGCGGACCGCCCCCGCTGTCGAGCGCGGTAGGCCGGCCGGCACCCCGCGCCGCAGCGGGCGCGCAAGTTACGCTGCGTGGCATGACCCCCCAGACCGCCACCACCCCCGCCTACCGCCGGCTCAGCGTCGAGGAGCGGCGGCGGCAACTGCTGGACGCCGCGCTGTCGCTGTTCGCGCACCGGGCGCCCGAGGACGTGTCGCTGGACGACGTGGCGGAGACGGCCGGGGTGTCGCGGCCGCTGGTGTACCGGTACTTTCCGGGCGGCAAGCAGCAGCTGTACGAGGCCGCGCTGGGGTCGGCCGCGGACGAACTGCGGCAGTGCTTCGACGAGCCCCGCACCGGCTCCCCGCTGGCCCGGCTGACCCGCGCCCTCACCCGCTACCTGGCCTTCGTGGACGAGCACGACACCGGCTTCGCCGCACTGCTGCGCGGCGGCAGCGTGGCGGAGACCTCGCGCACCACGGCCATCGTGGACGGGGTGCGGCGGGCCGCCGCCGAGCACATTCTCAGCCACCTCGGCGCCACCGACCCCGGCCCCAGGCTGCGCATGACCATCCGCATGTGGATCACGGCCGTCGAGGCGGCCTCGCTGATCTGGCTGGACGAGGACAAGCAGCCGCCCGCCGGAGAACTGCGCGACTGGCTGGTGGACCAGTTCGTCGCCACCCTCTCGGTCACCGCGGCCCGCGACGAGCAGACCGCCGCCCTCGTGGGCACCCTCGCGGAGGATGGCCGAGACTGAGACCGTGAAGACCCAGGACATCCCGTTCGAGGACGGCCCCATGGACGGACGCGTGCTGCCCGTCCTGCTCGGGCCGACCGGACACCCCCCGAAGACGTACCGCATCCCCGTCCCCGCCCCGGACGACGGCCCGCCCACGGTGTACGTCTACCGCCGCGTGCCCCGCGGCCACAGCAGGCGGCTGGGCCTGGTCCAGGGATGGAAGTACGCGTACGACCCCGACGACACCTCCGGCGGCCGCCTGCGCTGGCCCTGGTCCAGGCCGCACGCGAAACCGCACACCGAACCGCGCGCCGGGGCGGACGGCAAGCCGGGTGACACGCGCGGGTGACACGGTTGCGCCGAACCGCGCACACGCGGCGCGCGCCAAGCAGGGATACGTCTGATTATCGCGGTCGGATAGGGCACGGCAATGCGCCCACCCCTTCCGCACCCGAGGTGATGACGTGTCAGGAAAGCTTGTGCGCCTGGCCTGTACGGCCACGGTGGCGGCCCAGGCCGTCCTCGCGCCCGTGCCCGCCACCGCCGCGCCCGACTCGCCGCAGCGCTCCGTCTCCCAGCTGCTGACGGACCTCCAGAAGCTGTACCGGCAGACCGAGCAGGCCACCGAGACCTACGACGCCACCGCCGACCGGCTGGGGCGGCAGAAGTCCGAGGTGGCCCGCCTGGACAAGGAACTCCAGCGCGCCCGGCGGGCCCTGGAGGCCGGCCGCGCCGACGCCGGGCGACTGGCCCGCCAGCAGTACCAGGGCGCCTCCGGCGGGCTCGGCCCCTACGTCAGCCTGCTGTTCGCCCCGGATCCGCAGCGTCTGCTGGACGAGAGCCATGTGCTCGGCGAGCTGGCCCGGCAACGCGCCCACGCGGTCGACCGGTTGACCGGCGCCGAGCGGCGATCGGACGCCGTCGCCCGCACCGCGCGCAAGGCCCTCGACACCCAACGGGCCCTCGCCGGGCAGCAGAAGAAGCAGCGCGACACCGTCCAGGCGAGACTCGCCGACGTGGAGCGCCTGCTGGCCACCCTCGACCCCGACCAGCTGGCCGCCGTCGACCGCCTCGAACAGCAGGGCGTCACCGCGGCACAGCGGGCCCTGGCCGGCTCCCTCCCCGACGACCGCTCGCCCTCCGGCGCCGGCGAACGCGCCGTCCGCTTCGCCCTGAAGCAGGTCGGCAAGCCCTACGTCTGGGGTGCGCAGGGCCCCTCGTCGTACGACTGCTCCGGCCTGACCTCCCAGGCCTGGCGCCACGCGGGCACCCCGATCCCCCGCACCAGCCAGGAGCAGTGGCGGACCCTGCGCCACATCCCCCTGCGCCAGCTGCGCCCCGGCGACCTGGTGATCTACTTCCCGGAGGCCACCCACGTGGCGATCTACGCGGGCGACGGCAAGGTCGTCCAGGCCCCGAGACCGGGCACGAGGATCAAGATCTCACCGCTGGCATCCAACCCGGTCCTGGGCGCCGTCCGGCCCGACAGGGGCTGAGGGGCGACTTCCGAGGGGCGCGGGGCGGTGCCCGGCACGCGGCTCGACCGGTGCGAGCGCGGGCAGCCACGAACCACCCGCAGCCGCCCACGCGCCCCCACGGTCACTAGGCCCCGGCCACCGACCCGAGGTACGCCTCGGCCTTCTCCGGCTCGAAGAAGAACTCCTCGAAGTCGGCCGGGTTGTTGAACCCGTTGGCGAAACGGTCCGCCACCGGCTGCAGCTGCCCCGCCGCCCCGATGAGGTTCAGGACATGCTCCGGCGGCGGCGCCAGCATCGCGTTCGTCCACTTGGTGACGTGCCGCGCGGTCTGCCAGTACCGCTCGAACGTGCCCCGCATCCACTCCTCGTCGAACGGCTGCTCCCCGCGCTCCAGGATCGACGCGAGGTACGAAGCCGCGCACTTGGACGCGGAGTTGGAGCCCTGCCCGGTGATCGGGTCGTTGGCGACGACCACGTCCGCGACGCCCAGTACCAGGCCGCCCGAGGGCAGCCGGCCGATCGGGTTGCGCACGGTCGGCGCGTACCGCCCGGCCAGCGTGCCACCGGCGTCCGTGAGTTCGACCTTCGTCGCCCGCGCGTACTCCCAGGGCGTGAACCGCTCCATGAGTTCCAGGGTCAGGGAGAGGTGCTCGGCCGGGTCCTTGACACCGTTGAAGACGTCGAGCGGGCCGCCCGGTATGCCCTCCCAGAACAGGATGTCGGCGCGCCCGGAGACGGTGTACGTCGGCATGACGAACAGCTCGCCGACGCCCGGCACCAGGTTGCAGCGCACCGCGTCGAACTCCGGGTGCTCGGGGCGCGGGCCGAGCCCGTGGACGTACGCCACCGCCAGCGCGCGCTGCGGCTCGCTGTACGCGGAGCGTGCGGCGTCGCGGGCGAACATGGACACCAGCTCGCCCTTGCCGGCCGCGACCAGCACCAGGTCGTAGGTGCGCGAGAAGTAGTCGAGGTCGCCGACCGCCGCGCCGTGGATGACCAGCTGGCCGCCGCGCTGGGCGAAGGTCTCCATCCAGCCGGCCATCTTCACGCGCTGGTCGACGGACTGGGCGTAGCCGTCGAGCCTGCCCACCCAGTCGATGGCGCGCTGGGTGGGGCCGGGGTCGTGCGAGCCGGGGGCCGCGACCGAGACGCCGAGGCCCTGGATCTTCGGGGCCTGGGACTCCCAGAAGTTCAGCTGGAGGTCGCGCTCGTGCTGGAGCGCGGTGTGGAACATGCACTGCGTCGACATCACACGGCCGGACCGGATCTCGTCCGCGGTCCGGTTCGACATCAAGGTGACCTCGTAGCCGTGCGACTGGAGGCCGAGGGCGATCTGGAGGCCGGACTGACCGGCTCCGACGACGAGTATCTTCCGCATGAGGGTGGTGGCTCCTTACAGGACTACTCGGGGGTTTCGTCCAGCGCGTGGCCGACCAGGGCCAGGAGGGTCTCGATGGCCGAAATCCGCCGGCGCGCATCCATGATCATGACAGGGATGTGCGCGGGTATCGTCAGCGCCTCCCGTACATCCTCGATGTCGAACCGCTCGCTGCCGTCGAAGTGGTTGACTGCGACGACGTACGGCAGTCCGCAGCTCTCGAAGTAGTCCAGGGCGGGGAAGCAGTCCTTGAGCCGGCGGGTGTCGGCCAGCACCACGGCGCCGATCGCGCCGCGCACCAGGTCGTCCCACATGAACCAGAACCGCTGCTGGCCCGGCGTGCCGAACAGGTAGAGCACCAGGTCGTCGTCGAGCGTGATGCGGCCGAAGTCCATGGCCACGGTGGTGGTGACCTTGTCCGGGGTGTCCGACAGGTCGTCGGTGCCCTCGCTCGCCTGGGTCATCAGCGCCTCGGTCTGCAGGGGCGTGATCTCCGAGACGGCCGTGACCAGCGTGGTCTTGCCGACGCCGAAGCCGCCCGCCACCACGATCTTCGTCGCGACGGGGGCCCGCGTCCGGTCCGTCTGCCAGGCCTTCAGGTCCTCGTCGGGCTCGGCGAACCCGGCCACGAGGGGGGCGGCGCCTCTCGCGGAGGCGGTGGCGTCAGAGACGGCGAAGTCCACTCAGCACCCTTTCCAGCAGAGCGCGGTCCGGGCGGCCGGTGCCGTGACCGGTTCCGGTGCCGTACACACGGATCTTTCCCTGGTCCGCGAGGTCGCTCAGGAGTACGCGGACCACGCCGAGCGGCATCTTCAGCAGCGCGGCGATCTCGGCCACCGTGCGCATACGGCGGCACAGTTCGACGATGGCCCGCATCTCCGGCATGACACCGGCGAGCGATCCCTTCGTCAGTTCCTTGCGCTCCTCGGGCGCCTCGATGGCCGCGGTGCTGGCCACGAACGTCTCCACGAGGAGGACATGGCCGAAGCGGGTGCGGCCGCCGGTGAGCGAGTAGGGGCGCACGCGGGCGGGTTTGCGCTCGCCGCCGCGCACCGGGAGCTTCCTGGGCGCTGCGCTCATCGGGCGCTCCCGGCCGACTCCAGGGACTTGCGCAGCTCGCTGCGGAGTTCCGGGGTGAGGACGTGGCCGGCGCGGCCGACGAACAGCGCCATGTGATAGGCGACGACGCTCATGTCGCACTCGGCGGAGCCATGCACGCCGAGCAGTGAGCCGTCGCTGATGGACATCACGAACAGGCTGCCCTCCTCCATGGCGACCATGGTGTGCTTGACCCCGCCGAACGCCATCAGCTTGGCGGCGCCGACGGTGAGGCTGCCGATGCCGGAGACGATGGTGGCGAGGTCGGCGGACGAGCCTCGGGGCCCCTTGCCGGGGCGGGCCTGGCGGGACTGCGCTGCGTGGCCCGGATCGGACGACAGCAGGAGCAGACCGTCCGAGGAGACCACGGCGACGGACTGGATGCCGGGGACCTCCTCGACCAGGTTGGTCAGCAGCCAGTGCAGATTGCGGGCCTCAGTGCTCAGCCCGAAGGTACTGGGAGCGGTCAACTGCTTGCCTCCTCGACAGGGCCCCCCGTGGCTTCTTCGGAATGGTCTGCGATCTCTGCCTCTACGTCGCGGTAGCCGGCCTGTGCTCCTCGGCGGAAGCCACCGAGCCTGCGGCGCAGGGCCTCGGCATCGACGCTGGTACTGCGCTGGCGGGGCGGGGGTGCGGGTGCGGTGATCCTGGGCGTGCGCTTGGGCAGCCCCTTGCTGGTCACCCGCTCCTCGTCCGCGCCGTCTTCGGCGGCGTCCTCGGCCGCGGGCCGCGCGTGGCTGATGTGGTCGGTGTGGCCGGCGTTGCCGGCACCGGCGGAAGCCGCGGATTCGGCGGCGGGAGCCGGGGGCTCGGTCGCGGCGGGAGCCGGGGGCTCGCCGGGTGCCCGGTCCGGCGTCCTGCCCGGCGCCGGGTCCGCTGCCTCGACCGCCGTCTGGTCCGGTGCCTCGTCCGTGACCGGGAGCAGCAGCTCCATCGTCGTCTCGGCGAAGGTCTCCACCGGGGCCTTGGGACGGGCCTCCGCCTCCTGCGGGGCGGACCCCGCCTGCTCGTGCGTCGTCTCGTCGCCGGCCTCCGGCTCCGCGTCGTCGGACGCGTCCGGGCCGGCCTCCCGCTCGGGCGCCCGCGCCGGCTCCTGGTCCCGGTCCCGGTCCGGTTCCACCCCGGCGTCCCGGACCGCCTGCTCGGCGAGCGCCACCAGCGGGTCCTGCTGCCCGGTGCCGTCCTTCGGGCGGGCCGGCAGGAGGTTGGAGTTGGCCTCGGCGGCGGCGCCCGGCAGGGTGAAGGTGCCGGTGGTGGAGGTGGCCGGATGCGGGGGTACGGCGGTGGCGGGGGCCTCGGACAGCAGGGTGGCCGGAAGCACCACGACCGCGGCGACCCCGCCCTGCTTCTGCTCGCGCAGCTGCACCCGCACCCCGTGCCGGTGGGCGAGGCGGGCCACGACGTACAGGCCGAGCCCGAGGCCGTCGTCGCCCTCCTGGTCGTACGCCGCCTCGGGGTCGAAGTCGGCGAGGCGCGCGTTCAGGCGGGTGAGGCGGTCCTCCGCCATGCCGATGCCCTCGTCGTGCACGGAGAGCATGACCTCGCCGGACTCCAGGAGCCAGCCGGAGACCTCGACCGGCACGTCCGGCGGGGAGAACGTGGTGGCGTTCTCCATCAGTTCCGCCAGCAGGTGCGAGAGGTCGTCCGCGGCGAAGCCCGCGAGGTGCGCGTGCGGCGGCAGCGAGGCGATGCGCACCCGCTCGTACCGCTCGATCTCGCTGACCGCGGCGCGCACCACGTCGACCAGCGGCACCGGGCCGTGGTGCTGCTGCACATGCTCGGTGCCGGCGAGAACCAGCAGGTTCTCGCTGTGTCGGCGCATCACCGTGGCGAAGTGGTCCAGCTTGAAGAGGGTGGCGAGGCGCTCCGGGTCCTGCTCGCGGTCCTCCAGGCCCTCGATGACGGCGAGCTGCCGCTCGACCAGTCCGAGGGTGCGCAGCGCCAGGTTGACGAAGGTGCCGCCGATGCTGGCGCGCACCCGTCCCAGTTCGGCCGTCGCCCCGGCGAGTTCGGCGCGCAGCTCCTCGCGGGCGTCGGCCATCTGCTGCCGCTGCCCGACCAGGTGCTTGCGGTCGGTCTCCAGGGTGGTGACCCGCTCCTGGAGGGCGACGGCGTGCGCGTGCAGGGCGTTGACCGAGCGGACGACCTGGGCGAACTCGTCGTTGCGGCCGGTGAAGGCGATGGGCTCGCGGGCGCAGACGTCGCCGGGCTCGGCGAGCCGGGCGGTGCCGCGGCGCAGCACCGACAGCGGCCGGGTGAGGGTGCGGGCCATGGCGGTGGCGACGCCGACGGCGACCAGCAGCAGCACGCCGAGGACGGCGACGCGGATCTCCAGCGCGGTGACGTCGTCGTCGCGCAGTTTCTCCAGGTCCTGGGTGCGGTGCTGGTAGAGGGCCGACTCCGCGCCGCGCATCAGGTCGATGCGCCCGGACAGGGCCGCGTCCAGCTTGGCGGCGCTGGGGACCGACGCGCCCTCGGGGAAGGTGGGCCGGGCGGTGAGCGTGTCCAGGTACTTCTCGGCCGAGTTGACCTCGCCGCCGGTGACCGTGGAGTCGTAGGCGTCGACGGCCGACTTGGGCGCGGTGTCGCGGAAGTCGGCCAGGGCCGCGTCGGAGCGCAGCCGGGCCTGCTGGGCGGCGGCGACGAGCGCGTCGCGCTGCTTGCGGCCGGCCGCCGTGGGCACGGAGATGGTGGTGGACAGCCCGGTGACCGGGTTGTACACCGTCTGGGTGCTGGCCGGGACGCCGAGGGCGGCGAGCAGCAGACCGCGGGCGGCGGCGGACTGCTGGACGGCGGTGTCCAGCTCGGCGAGCGCGTGGGCGCCGGAACCGGCCCGCGGGGGCATCCGGTCGGCGAGCTGCTCGGCGAGCCGGTGCAGTTCGGTGATCGTCGCCGAGTACGCCTGGTGCGCCTCCAGGGCCGTGCTCTTGCCGGCGAGGGCGGCGCGCCGGACGGTCGCGATGTGGTCGAGGTCGCCGCGCAGGCCGGCCGGGGTGCCGCTGTCGGCGCGCAGGTCCTGCACCTGGCGGTCGACGCGGGTGCTGCGGTCCTCGGCGGGCGCCTTGGACTCGGGGCGGCCGGCCGCGATGTAGGCGGTGACCTCGTCGCGTTCGTCGGCCAGGGAACCCGCGAGGGCGAGGGCGTCCTGAGTGCGGGCGGCCAGTGTCACCAGGTCCTGGGAGTCGCTCACGTCCGAGGAAGCGGTGAGCAGCGAGGGCGCTCCGGCGCCGGCCACCGCGGCGGCCACGACCGCGACGGCGACGATCAGCCGGGTGCGCACATGCGTGGGCCGGCCGGTGCCCACGGGGGTCTCGGGGGCGGCCTTCTCGGGGGCCGTCTGCCTGCCTGTGCGCCGAGGCCGCTTCATCTGCACCGGTGCTCGCATTCCTGAACTCGTCTACCCAAGGGTCCGGGTGGCGCCCCGTCAGCTCGGTGCCAAGTGGTGCGTGCACCCGGTTCGTACGGTTCCCGACCCTCCCAGCGCCGGTGGGCAGTGGCCGCGCATCACCTGACCCGCCACCCGAAGGAGTGAACATCGGAGGGGAGTTGGCGGGCAAGTTCCTCTGGCGTGTGCGGGGCCGCCCTGCGGCAGGCCGGTTGGACGCACGCGACAGGGTTTGGCAATATTCGCCACCGCGCTTTTTCGGAGTGGCCCATTTCCGACCAAACCAGGCGGCTGGCCTGCGCGAGCATGTCAATCGGACGGCGATTGCCAGCCTTTGGGAGACGCGGTGAAGGGGTCGTGCAGACTGGCCGGATGCGAACTGATCTCGTTTCGGAACCCGGCGACGCGAACCGACCCAACGAGGACTTCGCCGATATCGGACTGGCCGCCTCCGGACAGGGCGGTTGCGCGATCTTGCTGGACGGAGTGACACCGCCGGCCGGGGAGAGCGGCTGTCTGCATTCCGTCCCCTGGTTCACCGCCCGGCTCGGCGGCGCGCTGACCGAACTGACCCTTTCCGGCCGAGATCTGACACCGGCCGAGATCCTTTCGCGGGCGATCGAGCGCACCGCGCGGACACATGCGGACACCTGTGACCTTTCTCACCCGCGCACGCCGCAGGCAACCGTGGTCGTGGTGCGGTGGTCCGCCGAGACGGTCGAGTACCTGGTGCTCTCGGACTCGGCGCTGCTGCTGCGCTCTCCCTCGGGCAAGGTCACCCCGGTCCTGGACGACCGGCTCGCCCGGCTGCCCCGCTCGGCGCTGGCCACCGAAGCGCTGGTGGACGCGCGCCTGCGCAACAAGGAGGGCGGCTTCTTCACGGCCGCCGCGGACCCGGCCGTCGCCGCCCGCGCGGTGACCGGCACCGCGCCCCGGTCCGAGGTCGCCGCGCTGGCCGCCCTCACGGACGGCGCGACCCGCTGGACGGAGACGTTCCGCCAGGGCGACTGGACGGATCTGTTCGGCCTCCTCGCCCGCGAGGGCGCTCGCTCGCTGGTCGACCGGGTACGGCGGCTGGAGGCGGCGGACCGGGAAGAGCGGGCCTTCCTGGGGCGCGGCAAGACGCACGACGACGCGACGGTGGTGTACGTCGAGCTGTGACCGGCTCGGGTCGCGGGCTACCTCTCCATGACCCCGTTCAGCTGGTGCAGCAGCCGGGCCAGCTCGGCCACCTCCCGGCGGTCCCAGTGGGCGAGCTGGCTGACGTACCGGGCGCGGCGGGCCTCGCGGACCGTGCCGACCCGTCGGCGCCCTTCCTCGGTGAGGGTGACGAGCCAGGCGCGGCCGTCGGCGGGGTCGGGCTCGCGGGTGATCAGACCCAGCTCCTCCAGGGCACGGAGCTGGCGGGACATGGTGGCCTTGCCGACGCCGAAGTAGCCGGCGAGTTCGGTGGCGCGCCGGCCGCCGTGCTCGTTCAGCCGGATCAGCAGCCCGTAGGCGGAGGACTCCAGGTCGGGGTGGACCTCCCGTGCCATCTCGCCCTGGTTGGCGCGGGCGCGTCGCAGCAGTACGGTCAACTCGCGTTCGAGTGCCAGGAATTCCTGGTCTGCACCACTGGGCGTCACCTGCTCGGCGACGCGTGCTTCTGCGCCGTTTGCGTCCTCGTGCACGTCACACCCCTGATCGGTTTCGCGGTCCTGAAAGTTTCTGCCAAACGCCGTCATAGCCGCAGCTCCGTAAGTATTTCGCAGGCGTAGACCAACGGCGGCGGCCGGACCCCCTTCCCACGCCGCTGTCTACGTGCGTAGCTTTTCGTCAGAGCATTGAATGACATGCCCACGACAGTGCGCCACTCCCGCGTCACGGCCATGTTCCCCCCACATGCACCCCTCCCTCCCCACCCTCCCCGGAGGCTCGTCATGTCCGCTCCCAGACCCCGCCCGCTGCGCCCCCGCCCGCTCGCCGTCCTGGTCACGGCGCTGCTCGCGGCGGCGGCCTGCGCCCTGCCCCTCGGCACCGCCCAGGCCGCCTCCACGCCCACCCGCGGCACCGCCTACATGGGCGAGACCGTCGCCGCCCACGACGGCACCCACGGCACCCCCACGAGCGGCGACGCCACCCAGACCGAGGGTGTGGACGTCTCCAACTACCAGGGCAACGTGGCCTGGTCGACCCTCTACGGCAGCGGCGTCCGCTGGGCGTACACGAAGGCGACGGAGGGCACGTACTACACGAACCCCTCCTTCACCCAGCAGTACAACGGCTCGTACAACGTGGGCATGATCCGCGGCTCGTACCACTTCGCGACCCCGGACACCACCAGCGGCGCCACCCAGGCGAGCTACTTCGTGGCGCACGGCGGCGGCTGGTCCAAGGACGGCAAGACCCTGCCGGGCGTGCTCGACATCGAGTGGAACCCGTACGGCGCCGACTGCTACGGCAAGACGGCCGCCCAGATGGTCAGCTGGATCGCGGACTTCCTCAACACCTACAAGTCCCTCACCGGCCGGGACGCCGTGATCTACACCGCCACCAGCTGGTGGACGGAGTGCACCGGCGACTACGCCGGCTTCGCGGGCAGCAACCCGCTGTGGATCGCCCGCTACGCCACCACCGTGGGGACGCTCCCGGCCGGCTGGTCGTACTACACCATGTGGCAGTACACCTCCTCCGGCCCGACCGTCGGCGACCACGACCACTTCAACGGCGCGCTCGACCGCGTCCAGGCGCTCGCCAACGGCTGACGGCCCGGCATCGGCCTGCGGGCACCGGCCGATACGCCGCCACGCCCGGCCCGGCGGGCCGGGCGTGCGCACGGCGAGGGCCCGAGCCCCCCTCACGGGAGCCGGGCCCTGCCTCTCCCCCGGCGTCCGTCACGCCGCCAGGGGAACCTCCGGCGCCGCCGCGTCGGCCGCGGGCGCCAGCGCCAGCTCCAGGACCTGGCGCACATCGGTCACGGTGTGGACGTCGAGCTTGTCCAGCACCTCGGCCGGGACGTCGTCCAGGTCGGGCTCGTTGCGCTTGGGGATGATCACGGTGGTCACCCCGGCGCGCTGCGCGGCGAGCAGCTTCTGCTTCACACCGCCGATGGGCAGCACCCGGCCGGTCAGCGAGACCTCGCCGGTCATCGCCACCTCCGGGCGCACCTGGCGGCCGGAGAGCAGCGAGGCCAGCGCGGTGGTCAGCGTGATGCCCGCGCTCGGGCCGTCCTTGGGGACCGCGCCCGCCGGGAAGTGGATGTGCACCCCCCGGTCCTTCAAGTCGGTCACCGGCAGCTCCAGTTCGGCGCCGTGGCTGCGCAGGAAGCTCAGCGCGATCCGCGCCGACTCCTTCATCACATCGCCCAGCTGCCCGGTGAGGGTCAGCCCCGCGGCGCCGGTCTCCGGGTCGGCGAGGGACGCCTCCACGAAGAGGACGTCGCCGCCCGCGCCGGTGACCGCGAGCCCGGTCGCCACGCCGGGCACGGCGGTACGGCGCTCGGCCGGGTCCTGCGCCGACTCGGGCACATGGTGCGGCCGTCCGATCAGGGCGCGCAGATCGCCGTCCCCGATGGTGCACGGCAGCTCCCGCTCGCCCAGTTCGTGCTGGGCCGCGACCTTGCGCAGCAGCCGGGCGATGGAGCGCTCCAGATTGCGCACGCCCGCCTCGCGCGTGTACTCGCCCGCGAGCCTGCGCAGCGCGCTCTCGGCCAGCGTGACCTCGTCCTCGCCGAGCCCGGCCCGCTCCAGCTGGCGCGGGAGCAGGTGGTCCCGTGCGATGACGACCTTCTCGTCCTCGGTGTAGCCGTCCAGGCGGACGATCTCCATCCGGTCCGCGAGCGCCTCCGGGATCGCCTCCAGGACGTTGGCGGTGGCCAGGAAGACCACGTCGGACAGGTCGAGTTCGACCTCCAGGTAGTGGTCGCGGAAGGTGTGGTTCTGCGCCGGGTCGAGGACCTCCAGGAGGGCGGCGGCCGGGTCGCCCCGGAAGTCCGAGCCCACCTTGTCGATCTCGTCCAGGAGCACGACCGGGTTCATGGACCCGGCCTCCTTGATGGCGCGCACGATCCGGCCGGGCAGCGCGCCGACGTACGTACGGCGGTGGCCGCGGATCTCGGCCTCGTCGCGGACGCCGCCGAGCGCGACGCGGACGAACGTGCGGCCCATGGCGTGCGCGACGGACTCGCCCAGGCTGGTCTTGCCGACACCGGGCGGGCCGACGAGCGCGAGCACCGCGCCCCCGCGCCGCCCGCCGATCACGCCGAGCCCGCGCTCGACGCGCCGCTTGCGCACGGCCAGGTACTCGGTGATGCGCTCCTTGACGTCCTCCAGGCCCGCGTGTTCCGCGTCCAGGACCGCCTTGGCGGCCCCGATGTCGTAGGCGTCGTCCGTCCGCTCGTTCCACGGCATCTCCAGGACGGTGTCCAGCCAGGTGCGGATCCAGCTGCCCTCGGGAGACTGGTCGGAGGACCGCTCCAGCTTGTCGACCTCCTTGAGCGCGGCCTCGCGGACCTTCTCGGGCAGGTCGGCGGCCTCCACGCGGGAGCGGTAGTCGTCGGACTCCTCGCCCTCCTTGTCGCCGTTCAGCTCGCGCAGCTCCTTGCGGACGGCCTCCAGCTGACGGCGCAGCAGGAACTCGCGCTGCTGCTTGTCGACGCCCTCCTGGACGTCCTTGGCGATGCTCTCGGCCACGTCCTGTTCGGCGAGGTGCTCGCGCAGCTGCTGGGTGGCGAGCCTGAGCCGGGCCACCGGGTCGGCGGTCTCCAGGAGTTCGACCTTCTGCTCGGTGGTCAGGAAGGGCGAGTAGCCGGAGTTGTCGGCGAGCGCGGAGACGCCGTCGATGGCCTGGACGCGGTCCACGACCTGCCAGGCGCCGCGCTTGCGCAGCCAGCTGGTGGCCAGCGCCTTGTATTCCTTGACGAGTTCGGCGACCTGGCCGGGCAGCGGCTCGGGCAGGGTCTCGTCCACCTCGGCGCCCTCGACCCACAGGGCGGCGCCGGGCCCGGTGGTACCGGCGCCGATGCGGACGCGGCTGCGGCCGCGGATCAGCGCGCCGGGGTCGCCGTCGGCCAGCCGCCCCACCTGCTCGACCGTGCCCAGCACACCGGTCCTCGCGTACGTGCCGTCGACGCGCGGTACCAGCAGCACCCTGGGCTTGCCGGGTTCGGAGCGCGCGGCGGCCTGGGCGGCCTCCACCGCGGCCCGGACCTCGGCGTCGCTCAGGTCCAGCGGAACCACCATGCCGGGCAGCACGACCTCGTCGTCGAGCGGAAGCACGGGCAGGACGAGCGTGAACGCCGGTGACTCAGCAGCCATGATCTCCCCTTCGGCAGTCAACTTGAGCTATGCCGACTCAATGTTTGATGCGCGGGGAATGTTCCCGGTCCGGCGTTCGCTGTCAGCGATCAACTCGTCCGGGCAGGTGGGAGGGGCTTTCGGCGGCCCACCGGCGCAGCAGCGGCCAGGTGGAGACGCCGATCGCCAGCGCGATCAGGTGGCCCCAGTCCGTCAGGGGGTCCACGTAGGCCATCAGGTCGGTCAGCAGGAGGGCCGCGGTACCGGCGAGCAGGGGCCAGCGCAGCCAGGGGCGCAGCAGCCCGGACAGGGCGCCCGTGCTCGCGGCCACCCCGAAGCTGATGCCGTAGTCCAGGCGGTGCAGGGAGGTCGCCGGGAGATGCCCGGCCAGCACCGCGAGGCCCACCGGGACCTCCGTCGCCAGTGTGGCGAGGACATGACCGGCGAGGAAGACGCAGGCGGTGCGCGCACCTCCTATCCGGCGCTCCAGCGCGGTGAGCACCAGGACGAACGCGGCCGCATACGGCGACAGGAGCCCGCCAGCGATCCACAGCGCGCTGGCCAGCAGCACCACCGCAGGGGAGCGCACCAGGTGGGCCACGTCCGTACTGGAGCCCTGGTAGAGGGCGTACACGAGGGAGGGGGGCGCCAGGGTCGCGACCAGGGAGGTGACGAGCAGCAGGGCCGCGTAGCCGAGGGTGAACGGCGTCCCGGCGGGCGTCGGCAGCGGCAGCCAGGGGCGCCCGCGCGGCACCGCGAGGCGGCGGGCGGGCGGCGGCGCGGGCAGCACGGACCGCTGGCGGGGCACACCGTCCAGCAGGTCGGCGCCCACAGTGTTCGGCGCGATCCGTTCCACGGTGGCGCTCCTTCCGTCCCGCCCCACCCTCCGTGCTGCGGGAAGCCGCTGTCCATCACCGCAACCCCGGGAGAGCGATTTCACGGCAACCTCATACGTTCCGGATGCGTTGCGGGGGGGGGCGCCCGCGTCCACGCCCGGTATCACCGCCCGCCCCCGCGTCCGATCCCCGCGCCCCCGGCCGGCATCCGTAATTGCCGTGAAAGCAAAGCTCTGTTCAAGCAGGATGGACCCATGGCTGCCCCAGACGACTCCCCGGTGGTGCTGGACCGGCGCGAGGGGCCGTACGGCGAGGTGGTGCTGCGCAGGCACGGCGCGCTGCTCCAGATCATCGCCAACGGCTGCTTCCTCATGGACACTTCGGACGGCCGCTCGGAGCGGCTGCTGATCGACGCGGCGCGCGACGCCCTCGACGACCGCCCGGCACCGGCCGTGCTGATCGGCGGACTGGGCGTCGGGTTCTCACTCGCACACGCGTCCGAGGACTCCCGCTGGGGGCGGATCACGGTCGTGGAGCGGGAGCCCGCCGTCATCGACTGGCACCGCACCGGCCCCCTCGCCGAACTGACCTGCGCGGCACTCGCCGACCCGCGCACCGAGATCGTCCGGGGCGACCTCGTCCATTACGTCAATGAGACATCGGACACGTTCGACGCCCTGTGCCTCGACATCGACAACGGCCCCGGCTGGACGGTCACCGAGGACAACGCGGGCCTGTACTCGCCGGCCGGACTCGCCGCCTGCGCAAGGGCGTTGAGACCCGGCGGGGTGCTGGCCGTATGGTCGGCGAAACCGTCTCCGGAATTTGAAGGAACCTTGCGGAATGCCGGGTTCCGACGGGTGCGTACCGAAGAGGTGCCCGTTGCCCGCGGAGTTCCGGACGCCGTGCACCTCGGCGTCCGCCCTGGATAGCGACGGCACGGCCGATCCCCGTAGGGTGCTGCCCTGACGCGGATCTTTCGCGTCGATCGCAGACATGGGATCACCCCACGGGTTCCGGAAAGCAACAAGCAGGGGCGGGCGATGGAGCAGACACACACCTCCCAGAGCGGCGCGGCGGCGACCACCACCACTCCGGGCGCCCAGCGCCGGGTACTGGTCGTGGAGGACGACCAGACGATCGTCGACGCCATCGCGGCCCGGCTCCGCGCCGAGGGTTTCCTCGTGCAGACCGCGGCCGACGGGCCGGCGGCCGTGGACACCGCCGAGGCATGGCAGCCCGACCTGCTGATCCTCGACATCATGCTGCCCGGCTTCGACGGCCTGGAGGTCTGCCGGCGCGTGCAGGCCCAGCGCCCGGTGCCGGTACTGATGCTCACCGCGCGGGACGACGAGACGGACATGCTGGTCGGCCTCGGCGTCGGCGCCGACGACTACATGACCAAGCCGTTCTCCATGCGCGAACTGGCCGCGCGGGTGCATGTGCTGCTGCGCCGGGTGGAGCGGGCGGCCATCGCCGCCTCCACGCCCCGCTCCGGCATCCTGCGCCTCGGCGAGCTGGAGATCGACCACGCGCAGCGCCGGGTGCGGGTGAAGTCGGAGGACGTCCACCTGACGCCGACCGAGTTCGACCTGCTGGTCTGCCTGGCCAACACCCCGCGCGCGGTGCTCTCCCGCGAGCAGCTGCTGGCCGAGGTGTGGGACTGGGCGGACGCCTCCGGCACCCGCACCGTGGACAGCCACATCAAGGCGCTGCGCCGCAAGATCGGCGCCGAGCGCATCCGCACCGTGCACGGTGTGGGCTACGCGCTGGAGACGCCGACCCCGTGAGCGTGAGCGGGCGCCAGGCCGCACGGAGAAGCACCGGGGCCCGCACCGAGGACCCCTGGGGCGGCGTACGCCCGTTCTCGATCAAGACCAAGCTGACCGCGCTGGTGATCATCGCGGTGCTGATCACCACCGGTCTGTCGATCGTCGCGGTGCACACCAAGACGGAGCTGCGCTTCATCACGGTGTTCTCGATGATCGCCACCCTGCTGATCACCCAGTTCGTGGCGCACTCGCTCACCATGCCGCTGGACGAGATGAACACGGTCGCCCGTGCCATCTCGCAGGGCGACTACACCCGCCGGGTACGCGAGGCCCGGCGGGACGAACTGGGCGACCTGGCGCAGACGATCAACGTCATGGCCGACGAGCTGGAGGCCCAGGACCTCCAGCGCAAGGAGCTGGTCGCGAACGTCTCCCATGAGCTGCGCACCCCGATCGCGGGGCTGCGCGCCGTGCTGGAGAACATCGTCGACGGGGTCACCGAGGCCGATCCGGAGACCATGCGGACGGCCCTGAAGCAGACCGAGCGGCTCGGCCGCCTGGTGGAGACGCTGCTGGACCTGTCCCGGCTGGACAACGGCGTCGTACCGCTGAAGATGCGGCGCTTCGAGGTGTGGCCGTACCTGTCGGGCGTACTGAAGGAGGCCAACATGGTCGCCTCGGCGCGCGCCGGCATGGCCACCGGCTCCGGCAGCCACACCCGGACCGACGTCCATCTGCACCTGGACGTCTCCCCGCCGGAGCTGACCGCGCACGCCGACCCCGAGCGCATCCACCAGGTCGTCGCCAACCTGATCGACAACGCGGTCAAGCACAGCCCGCCGCACGGCCGGGTGACGGTGAAGGCGCGGCGCGGCCCCCAGCCGCACTCGCTGGAGCTGGAGGTCCTGGACGAGGGCCCCGGCATCCCGCGCTCGGAGTGGCACCGCGTCTTCGAGCGGTTCAACCGGGGCGCCGTGACCCGGCCGCACGGCCCCGGCAGCGACGGCGGCACGGGCCTCGGGCTCGCGATCGCCCGCTGGGCGGTGGATCTGCACGGCGGCCGGATCGGTGTGGCCGAATCCGAGCGGGGCTGCCGGATCATCGTCACTCTTCCGGGAGAGAGTTCCCCTTCAAGTTGACGTAAAGTGCGAGCGGAGGCACAAGATCCACGGTCGTCCGCGCCGTCTTCGCGCAGCTGGACACGTGTGCATCGCCAGAGCCCCGCGCCGCCCGCAGAAGCCGGGGGCGCAGGGCCGGACCAGTGCACCCTCGTTCTCCGGAACCACGCTTGTTTCCCGCCATTTCAAGCCCTGAAACAAGATTTTCGATGTGACTTACACGACGATGAACCGGCCCGACCTGACCTTCCCCGTCTCCAAGGCGTAGCCTTTATTCCCGCTGTCCATCACCTTGTGAAGCGGAAGAGGGCGGTTGCCGCCGTGTCGCCACAGTCCCCCAGTAACTCGAGCATCTCCACCGACGACCAAGCCGCCGGGAAGAACCCCGCGGCCGCGTTCGGCGCGAACGAGTGGCTCGTCGACGAGATCTATCAGCAGTACCTCCAGGACCCGAATTCGGTAGACCGTGCCTGGTGGGACTTCTTCGCCGATTACAAGCCGGGCGCGCCTGCCACGCCCGTGCCGGCGGGTGCTGCGGCCGCGGGGGTCGCAGCGACCCCCACCCCGGCGCCCGAGGCCGCTCCGGCGCCCGCGGCCCCGGCGGCCCCGGCGGCCCCGAAGCCCGCCGCCGCCCCGGCGCCCGCTCCCGCGGCGAAGACGGCCCCCTCCCCGGCCAAGCCGGCGCAACCCGCACAGGCGCCCGCTCAGCCGAAGCCGAAGGCCGCTCCCGCCGCCGAGGCCCCCGCGGGGCCCGAGCAGATCACCCTGCGCGGCCCGGCCGCCGCGGTCGCCAAGAACATGGACGCCTCGCTGGAGGTGCCGACCGCCACCTCGGTCCGCGCCGTCCCGGTGAAGCTGCTGTTCGACAACCGCATCGTCATCAACAACCACCTCAAGCGCGCCCGCGGCGGGAAGATCTCCTTCACGCACCTCATCGGGTACGCGATGGTGCAGGCCATCAAGGCCATGCCGGCGATGAACCACTCGTTCGTCGTCAAGGACGGCAAGCCGACCCTGGTCAAGCCGGAGCACGTCAACCTCGGTCTCGCCATCGACCTGGTCAAGCCCAACGGCGACCGCCAGCTCGTCGTCGCGGCGATCAAGAAGGCCGAGACGCTGAACTTCTTCGAGTTCTGGCAGGCCTACGAGGACATCGTCCGGCGCGCCCGCGAGGGCAAGCTGACCATGGACGACTTCACCGGGGTCACGGTCTCCCTGACCAACCCCGGCGGCCTGGGCACCGTGCACTCCGTGCCGCGGCTGATGCCCGGCCAGTCCGTGATCATGGGCGTCGGCTCCATGGACTACCCGGCCGAGTTCCAGGGCACCAGCCAGGACACCCTGAACAAGCTCGGTATCTCCAAGGTCATGACCCTCACGTCGACCTACGACCACCGGGTCATCCAGGGCGCCGCCTCCGGCGAGTTCCTGCGCCAGGTCGCCAACCTGCTGCTCGGCGAGAACAACTTCTACGACGAGATCTTCGAGGCGCTGCGCATCCCCTACGAGCCGGTCCGCTGGCTCAAGGACATCGACGCGTCCCACGACGACGACGTCACCAAGGCCGCGCGCGTCTTCGAGCTGATCCACTCCTACCGGGTCCGCGGCCACGTCATGGCCGACACCGACCCGCTGGAGTACCGCCAGCGCAAGCACCCCGACCTGGACATCGTCGAGCACGGCCTCACCCTGTGGGACCTGGAGCGCGAGTTCGCCGTCGGTGGTTTCGCCGGCAAGTCGATGATGAAGCTGCGCGACATCCTCGGTGTGCTCCGCGACTCGTACTGCCGCACCACCGGCATCGAGTTCATGCACATCCAGGACCCCAAGCAGCGCAAGTGGATCCAGGACCGCGTCGAGCGCGGCCACGCCAAGCCGGAGCGCGAGGAGCAGCTGCGCATCCTGCGCCGCCTGAACGCGGCCGAGGCGTTCGAAACCTTCCTGCAGACCAAGTACGTCGGCCAGAAGCGCTTCTCCCTGGAGGGCGGCGAGTCCGTCATCCCGCTGCTGGACGCGGTCATCGACTCCGCCGCCGAGTCCCGCCTGGACGAGGTCGTCATCGGCATGGCCCACCGCGGCCGCCTGAACGTGCTCGCCAACATCGTCGGCAAGTCGTACGCGCAGATCTTCCGCGAGTTCGAGGGCAACCTCGACCCGAAGTCGATGCACGGCTCCGGCGACGTGAAGTACCACCTGGGCGCCAACGGCACCTTCACCGGCCTGGACGGCGAGCAGATCAAGGTCTCGCTGGTCGCCAACCCCTCCCACCTGGAGGCGGTCGACCCGGTCCTGGAGGGCGTCGCCCGCGCCAAGCAGGACATCATCAACAAGGGCGGCACGGACTTCACCGTCCTGCCGGTGGCGATCCACGGCGACGCGGCCTTCGCGGGCCAGGGCGTGGTGGCCGAGACCCTGAACATGTCGCAGCTGCGCGGCTACCGCACCGGCGGCACCGTGCACATCGTCATCAACAACCAGGTCGGCTTCACCGCGGCCCCCGAGTCCTCGCGTTCCTCCATGTACGCGACGGACGTGGCCCGCATGATCGAGGCCCCGATCTTCCACGTGAACGGCGACGACCCCGAGGCCGTCGTCCGTGTCGCGCGCCTCGCGTTCGAGTTCCGCCAGGCGTTCAACAAGGACGTGGTGATCGACCTCATCTGCTACCGCCGCCGCGGTCACAACGAGTCGGACAACCCGGCCTTCACCCAGCCGCTGATGTACGACCTGATCGACAAGAAGCGCTCGGTGCGCAAGCTCTACACCGAGTCCCTGATCGGTCGCGGCGACATCACCCTGGAAGAGGCCGAGCAGGCCCTCCAGGACTACCAGGGCCAGCTGGAGAAGGTCTTCACCGAGGTCCGCGAGGCCACCGCGCAGCCGGCCGCCGGTGCCGCCCAGGAGGCCCAGGACGGCTTCCCGGCCACGGTCCCGACCGCGATCTCCGCCGAGGTCGTCAAGCGGATCGCCGAGTCCCAGGTCAACATCCCCGAGCACATCACCGTGCACCCGCGGCTGCTGCCGCAGCTCCAGCGCCGTGCGGCGATGGTCGAGGACGGCACCATCGACTGGGGCATGGGCGAGACCCTGGCCATCGGCTCCCTGCTGCTCGACGGCACCCCGGTCCGCCTCGCGGGCCAGGACTCCCAGCGCGGCACCTTCGGCCAGCGGCACGCGGTGCTCATCGACCGGGAGACCGGCGAGGAGTACACCCCGCTCCAGTACCTCGCCGAGGACCAGGCGCGGCTGAACGTCTACAACTCGCTGCTGTCCGAGTACGCGGCCATGGGCTTCGAGTACGGCTACTCGCTGGCGCGTCCCGACGCGCTGGTGATGTGGGAGGCCCAGTTCGGCGACTTCGTCAACGGCGCCCAGACGGTCGTGGACGAGTTCGTCTCCTCGGCCGAGCAGAAGTGGGGCCAGACCTCCGGCGTCGTCCTGCTGCTGCCGCACGGCTACGAGGGCCAGGGGCCGGACCACTCGTCCGCGCGCCCGGAGCGGTTCCTCCAGCTGTGCGCCCAGAACAACATGACGGTGGCCATGCCCACCTCGCCGTCGAACTACTTCCACCTGCTGCGCTGGCAGGTGCACAACCCGGCCCACAAGCCGCTGGTCGTCTTCACCCCGAAGTCGATGCTGCGCCTGAAGGCCGCCGCCTCCAAGGCGGAGGAGTTCACGACCGGCGGCTTCCGCCCGGTCATCGGCGACGCCACGGCCGACGCGGCCGCGGTCCGCAAGGTCGTCTTCTGCGCGGGCAAGGTCTACTACGACCTGGAGGCCGAGCGGAAGAAGCGCGGCGCCACGGACACGGCGATCATCCGCATCGAGCGCCTGTACCCGCTGCCGGGTGCCGAGCTCCAGGCGGAGGTCAACAAGTACCCGAACGCCGAGAAGTACCTGTGGGTCCAGGAGGAGCCGGCGAACCAGGGTGCCTGGCCGTTCATCGCGCTCAACCTGATCGACCACCTCGACCTGGCGGTCGGCGCGGACATCCCGGCCGGCGAGCGGCTGCGGCGCATCTCGCGCCCGCACTCCTCGTCCCCGGCGGTGGGCTCCGCCAAGCGCCACCAGGCCGAGCAGGAGCAGCTCGTGCGTGAGGTGTTCGAGGCGTAAGCCTCCGGCACGGCAACGCCGAAGGGCCCGGTTCCGTCACGGAACCGGGCCCTTCGGCGTTCTCCCGCCTACTCGTCGTCCTCGTCGTCGAGGCGGGCGAGCCAGGTGGCCAGGCGCTCCACTGGCACCTCGAAGTCGGGGTTGAGGTCCACGAAGGTGCGCAGCTGCTCGGCGAGCCACTCGAAGGTGATCTCCTCCTCGCCGCGCCGCTTCTCCAGCTCCTCGATGCCGCGGTCGGTGAAGTACATGGGGTTGCGTCTCCTGGTGTGCGTATGCGCCGTGTGCGCAGGTGCCCCGAGCCGATGGGACAGGCGTCGGCGTCCTCACCAGCCTAAGCAATGCGCGGGGCCGCGGTCCCGGAAGAGTGTCTTGACTTCGCGACACCACGATATATCGTGTTTCTCGACAGACGCGATATGACGCGTCGCGACGCCGTACGGCCGAGGAGGTCCCCCATGCCCGAGTGGTCCGTCGCCGAGCCACGGAAGCTCACGTTCGACGCACCGGTGAGCACCCTCCAGGTGCGCATCGCGGGCGGCACGGTGAACGTGGTGGGGACCGAGGAGGGCCCCGCCCGCCTGGAGGTCTCGGACGTCGAGGGGCCCCCGCTGACGGTGATACACGAGAACGGCACCCTGACGGTGGGCTACGAGGACCTGACCTGGCAGGGCTTCACCAAGTTCCTGGACCGCAGGAGCTGGCGCCGCAGCGCGGTCGTCTCCCTGGCGGTCCCGGCGGACGCCAGGGTGGAGGTGGGCACGGTCGGCGCCGGCGCGGTGGTCTCCGGCATCCGGGGCCCCGCCGTGGTCCGGGGCGTCACCGGCGACACCACCCTGGTCGGCCTCTCCGGACCGGTCCAGGCGAACACCGTGTCGGGGAATCTGGAGGCGCAGGCGGTCACCGGCGAGCTGCGCTTCACCTCGGTCTCCGGCGACCTGACCGTGGTCGAGGGATCAGGCCCCGCCGTGCGGGCCGACTCGGTCAGCGGCTCGATGATCGTGGACCTGGACCCGGAGGGGCCGACGGACGTGCACCTGACCAGCGTCTCGGGCGAGATCGCCATCCGGCTGCCGCACCCGGCGGACGCGGAGGTGGAGGCGAACACGGCGAGCGGCCGGATCTCCAACGCCTTCGAGGGGCTGCGGGTGCACGGCCAGTGGGGCGCCCACAAGATAACCGGCAGGCTGGGCGCGGGCACGGGACGGCTCCGGGCCACCACGGTCTCCGGCGCGATCGCCCTGCTCCGCCGCCCCGACCGGACCCCCGAGGGCCCGACCGACGGCACCGGCGCCGGCCCCACCGACGGCCCGACCGACAAGAAGGTGCTCTGACATGCCCCCCGTCTTCGCTCACGGACGCCTGCGCCTGTACCTGCTCAAGCTGCTGGACGAAGCACCGCGCCACGGCTACGAGGTGATCCGCCTCCTGGAGGAGCGCTTCCAGGGGCTGTACGCCCCCTCGGCGGGCACCGTCTACCCCCGCCTGGCCAAGCTGGAGGCCGAGGGCCTGGTCACCCACACCACCGAGGGCGGCCGCAAGGTGTACGCCATCACCGACGCGGGCCGTGCCGAACTGGCCGACCGCAGCGGCGAGTTGGCCGACCTGGAACTGGAGATCCGCGAGTCGGTGGCGGAACTGGCGGCCGAGATCAAGGCCGATGTGCGCGGGGCGGCCGGCGATCTGCGGCGCGAGATGCGTGCCGCCGCGTCGGAAGCCCGCGAGGGGGGCGGCGCCGGGGACTCGGGGGCGGGCCCGGAGTCCAAGGACGCCTGGCGGGCCGCCAAGGAGGAGATGCGCCGGGTCAGGCAGGAGTGGAAGGAGCAGGCCCGCCGCGCCAAGGACGAGAGCCGCCGGGCCCGCGAGGAGGCCCAGCGCGCCCGCCACCAGGCCCAGGAGGCCCAGGCCCGCGCCCGCGCCCAGGCGCAGGAGGAGATGCAGCGTATCGCCCGCCGCGTCCAGGACCACTTCGCGCGCGGAAACTGGCCCGCGGGCGTCCGCGAGGGCCTGTCCGAACTGGCGCGGGAGCTGGGCGACCTGGGCAAGGACTGGACCACCCCCCGCCCGGCCCCGACCCCGACCTACACCACGGCAGACTTCCCCGCCGAGTACGTCCCCTCGTGGACGCACGAACCCCCCACCGACAACCCCGCCCGCGACCTCGACCGCCTCCTGGACCGCTTCCGCGACGACATCCGCGATCTGTCCCGCGACCACGGCGTGACCCCGGACCAGCTCCGGGCGACCCGTGAACAGCTGTCGCGCGCGGCGGCGGAGATCACCTCGGTGCTGCGCCCGCGGAAGGAAGAGGAGACGAAGGGCTAGGAAGCGGCGGGCCCGGCACCGGTCCGGACCCGCCGCCGCCCCCACGGCGGACTCAGGACGTGGTCAGCACGATCTTCCCGAACTGCTCGCCGGACTCCATCCGTTCGAAACCCTCGCGAGCGCGGTCCATGGGGAGCACCTCGTCGATGACGGGCCGTACCCCGGTCGTGGCGCAGAAGGAGAGCAGGTCCTCCAGCTCCTCCTTGGTGCCCATCGTGGAGCCGACCACCTTCAGCTCCAGGAAGAAGATCCGGGTCAGCTCGGCGTGCGAGGGCCGGTCGCCGCTGGTCGCGCCGGAGATCACGATCGTGCCGCCGGGACGCAGCGACTTCACCGAGTGGGACCAGGTCGCGGCGCCCACGGTCTCGATGACCGCGTCCACCCGCTGCGGCAGCCGCGCCCCGCTCTCCAGGGCCTCCACGGCGCCCAGCTCCAGGGCACGCTTCCGCTTCGCCTCGTCCCGGCTGGTGGCGAACATCTTCAGCCCCGCGGCCTTGCCGAGCACGATCGCAGCCGTGGCGACCCCGCCGCCCGCGCCCTGCACCAGGACCGAGTCTCCGGGGCGTACCCCCGCGTTGGTGAACAGCATCCGGTACGCCGTCAGCCACGCGGTGGGCAGACAGGCGGCCTCGGCGAAGGACAGCTCCTTCGGCTTGGGCAGCACATTGAAGGTCGGCACGGCGACCTGCTCGGCGAAGGTCCCCTGGTAGCGCTCGGTCAGGATGGAGCGCGGCTCTCCGGGGCCGACGCCGTGACCGGTCTGGCCGATGACGGAGTGCAGGACGACCTCGTTGCCGTCCGCGTCGACCCCGGCGGCATCGCAGCCGAGGATCATCGGCAACCGGTCCTCCGGGAGGCCGACGCCCCGCAGGGACCAGAGGTCATGGTGGTTGAGGGAGGCGGCGCGCACATCGATGGTGCTCCAGCCGGGGCGGGCCTCGGGAGCCGGACGCTCCCCCAACTCAAGGCCGGAGAGCGGCTGGTCGCGGTCGATTCGGGCGGCGTAGACGGCGAACATGGTGCCGACGATAGGGGCGCCGGGCGGCCGGCGGAACCGGGCCGCGCTGTGACACATGCCCTCTTGCGCACGGCACCCGGTCGGCGCAGCTTGCCGGGAGGCCGTGCACGGGTCGCCTCGCGACACGGGTTCCCGGCTGGGCGGGCGGGAAGGAAACGGCCCCGCCCGGAACACCGGCGGGGCCGTCTTCAACCGGGGTCAGCGGCGGGCGACGCCCTCCGCGCGAGCCGCCGCGGCCACGGCCGCCGTGACCGCCGGAGCGACCCGCTCGTCGAACGGCGACGGGATCACGTAGTCCGCCGCGAGATCGTCCCCGACCACCGCGGCCAGCGCCTCCGCCGCCGCGATCTTCATTCCCTCGGTGATCCGCGTGGCCCGCACCTGGAGGGCGCCGGCGAAGATGCCGGGGAAGGCCAGCACGTTGTTGATCTGGTTCGGGAAGTCGGAGCGCCCGGTGGCCACGACCGCCGCGTACTTGTGCGCGACCTCGGGGTGCACCTCGGGGTTCGGGTTGGCCATCGCGAACACGAAGGCGCCCTCGGCCATCCGGGCCACGGCCGCCTCCGCGACCGTACCGCCGGAGACGCCGATGAAGACGTCCGCGCCCTCGAGCGCGTCCTCCAGCGTGCCGCTGAGCCCGGCCTTGTTGGTGAATCCGGCCAGCTCGCGCTTGACCGGGGTCAGGTCCTCGCGGTCCGCCGAGACGACACCCTTGCGGTCCGCCACCGCCACATCGCCGATGCCGGCCTCGACCAGCATCCTGGCGATGGCGACACCGGCCGCGCCGGCGCCCGAGATCACGGCGCGCAGCTGCCCGATCTCCCGGCCGCTGAGCCGCGCCGCGTTGCGCAGCGCCGCGAGCGTGACCACGGCGGTGCCGTGCTGGTCGTCGTGGAAGACCGGGATGTCCAGGCGCTCCTGGAGGCGGCGCTCGATCTCGAAGCACCGGGGCGCCGAGATGTCCTCCAGGTTGACTCCGCCGAAGGAGGGAGCGAGCCGGACGACGGTCTCCACGATCTCGTCCACCTCGGTGCAGTCGAGCGCGATGGGCACCGCGTCGACACCGCCGAACTGCTTGAACAGGATCGCCTTGCCCTCCATCACCGGGAGGGAGGCCCGGGGACCGATGTCCCCGAGTCCGAGCACCGCCGTGCCGTCGGTGACGACGGCGACGACGGAGGACTTCCATGTGTAGTCGTTGACCAGCTCCGGCTGCTCCGCGATCGCGGTGCACACGCGCGCGACGCCGGGCGTGTACGCGAGGGAAAGGTCGTCCTTGTCGCGGACCGGCACGGTGGCTTGCACAGCCATCTTGCCGCCGCGGTGCAGAGCGAACACCGGATCGAAGGGATCGAGGGGCTCGGCCCCGCCGTCCTGGTCCGTACCGATGTCGCTGCGAGGATTGACGATCTCCGCTGCCACTTGTTCTACCCCTTAGGTATGCATGATTTGAGGGTCGACCACTCCTGGTGAGGGGTGGGCGGGCACCGCGCAGGGCCCGATTGCGGATACGCACGGGTCATGCGCGACGGGCGCGCCGCACACGCGCCCTGGGCCCCGGATGAGGGGTGTAAAGAACCTTCTTACCGGACGGACGGCGCCCACGACGAGTCCAATAGGTGCAAGGTCACATCTCGGAACCAGATAGCCACACGGAGATGACACACCGCTGACGGCCGCGCTGACGGCGGCACGGGAGGGGCCGGAGCGTCCGGCCGTCCGCAGGCCGGGATGTGCCGGAGGTTTTCCGGCGGCGGGACGGGATTCGCGCAGGTGGTCCGCTGCGGTAGGGCACCGGGGAACCGGGGATGTACCGACCTGATGGCATTCGGGGGTCACCCGTTATCCGATTTTGACATATCGGCGCCCCTGGATGGCGTAGTCCGAATGGCAAGATGCCGTAAACCCGCGAGGTCGCGCCACCCGATGGTGTGTGTTCTCGACTGGCCAGCGGCCAACTCTTCGCATCTGCCGGAGGAATCCACGATGACCGCACGTTCCCCCCGTCGTTCCACCGCCACCCGCCCCCGGCTGGCCGCGGTCGGTGCGCTCGCGGTCGCAGGCGCCCTGCTGGTCACCGGCTGCGGCGACCAGACGAAGGGCAAGAGCGACGACTCCGGCGCCGCGTCCTCCGCCCCGCTCGCGAGCAAGCTCCCGCAGTCCGTCCGCGACAAGGGCAGGATCCTGGTCGGCTCGGACATCGCGTACGCCCCGGTGGAGTTCAAGGACTCCAGCGGCAAGGCCGTCGGTCTGGACCCCGACCTCGCGGCCGCGCTGGGCAGGCAGCTCGGCGTGAAGTTCGAGTTCCAGAACGGCACCTTCGACGCCCTGCTCACCGGCCTGCGCTCGGGCCGCTACGACATAGCGATGTCGGCCATGACCGACAACAAGGACCGCCAGCAGGGCGTCGACCCGGACACCGGCAAGAAGGTCGGCGAGGGCGTCGACTTCGTCGACTACCTGACCGCCGGCGTCTCCATCTACACGCGCAAGGGCGAGACCCAGGGCATCACCGGCTGGTCCGACCTGTGCGGCAAGAAGATCGCCGTCGAGCGCGGCACCGTCTCGGAGGATCTGGCCAAGACCGAGGCCAAGAAGTGTCCGGCCGGCAAGAAGCTCTCCATCGAGCCCTTCGACGACGACCAGCAGTCCCAGACCCGGCTGCGCTCGGGCGGCGTGGACGCGGCCTCCTCCGACTTCCCGGTGGCGGCGTACGCGGTGAAGACCTCGGGCGGCGGCAAGGACTTCCAGCTCGTCGGCGACCAGGTCTCGGCGGCGCCGTACGGCATCGCGGTCTCCAAGGAGGCCACCCAGCTGCGGGACGCGCTCAAGGCCGCGATGGACGCGATCATCAAGAACGGCGAGTACCGGAAGATCCTCGTGAAGTGGGGCGCCCAGGACGGCGCCGTCAAGGAATCCGTGATCAACGGCGGCAAGTGACCCGCGGCGTACCCAGCGGCCACCGAGAGGCAGCACATCCGTGACGGACATACAGAAGGCGGCCGGGGAGCAGGGCACTCCCCCGGCCGGCCCGGAAGCCATCAGAGCCATCCCGGTGCGGCACTACGGACGCTATGTGTCCGCCGTCGTCGCCATCGCGATCCTCGTCGCGATCGTCCACGCCTTCAGCCAGGGCAAGATCAACTGGCATGCGGTGCCGGAGTACTTCTTCGACCACCGGATCATGACCGGTGTCGGCAAGACGCTCCTGCTGACGGTCCTGTCGATGCTGATCGGCATCGCCGGCGGCATCGTCCTGGCCGTCATGCGACTGTCGAAGAACCCGGTGACCTCGTCCATCGCGTGGTTCTACATCTGGTTCTTCCGCGGCACCCCGGTCCTGGTCCAGCTGTTTTTGTGGTTCAACCTGGGCCTGGTCTTCGAGTACATCAACCTGATGCCGCTCTACAAGGACTACTGGTCGAACTTCATGACGCCGCTGCTGACGGCGCTGCTCGGCCTGGGTCTGAACGAGGCGGCGTACATGGCCGAGATCTGCCGGGCGGGCCTGCTCGCGGTGGACGAGGGCCAGACCGAGGCGGCCCAGGCGCTGGGCATGAGCCACGGCAGGACGCTGCGCCGGGTCGTCATCCCGCAGGCGATGCGGGTGATCGTGCCGCCGACCGGCAACGAGGTCATCAACATGCTGAAGACGACCTCGCTCGTGGCGGCCGTCCAGTACCCCGAGCTGTTCCGCTACGCCCAGGACATCGGCCAGAACTCCGGCGCCCCGGTGGAGATGTACTTCCTGGCCGCGGCCTGGTACCTGATCATGACCTCGGTGCTCAGCGTGGGCCAGTACTACCTCGAGCGGTACTACGCCCGCGGCTCCAGCCGCAGCCTCCCGCCCACCCCGTGGCAGAAGGTCAGGGCGCATCTGACGACCTTCTCCAGCAGGAAGGTCATGGCATGAGCGACAACCGGCTGAGCAAGCAGCAGAGCCCCGCCGCGATGGTCAGGGCGGAGGGCGTCCACAAGTCGTTCGGGCATGTGGAGGTGCTCAAGGGCATCGACCTGGAGGTGCGCCCCGGCGAGGTGTTCTGCCTCATCGGCCCCTCGGGCTCGGGCAAGTCCACCTTCCTGCGCTGCATCAACCACCTGGAGAAGATCAACGCCGGACGGCTGTACGTCGACGGCGAGCTGGTCGGCTACCGCCAGAAGGGCGGCAAGCTGTACGAGCTCAAGGACAGCGAAGTCGCCATGAAACGCCGGGACATCGGCATGGTCTTCCAGCGCTTCAACCTGTTCCCGCACATGACGGCGCTGGAGAACGTCATGGAGGCACCGGTCCAGGTCAAGGGCGTGGCCAAGGGCGAGGCGCGGGAGCGTGCCGGGCAGCTCCTGGCGCGGGTGGGTCTGGCCGACAAAGCGGGCAACTACCCTTCGCAACTCTCCGGCGGCCAGCAGCAGCGGGTGGCGATCGCGCGGGCGCTGGCGATGGACCCCAAGCTGATGCTGTTCGACGAGCCGACCTCGGCCCTGGACCCGGAGCTGGTCGGCGACGTCCTGGACGTCATGCGCGACCTCGCCGAGTCCGGCATGACGATGGTCGTCGTCACCCACGAGATGGGTTTCGCCCGTGAGGTCGGCGACAGCCTGGTGTTCATGGACGGCGGTGTCGTGGTCGAATCCGGCCATCCACGGGACGTGTTGACGAATCCGCGGCACGAGCGGACGCAGTCGTTCCTGTCGAAGGTGCTGTAACCGGCCGCGGCACGGACGGAGCGGAAGGGGCGGCGCGCGGGCCGAGCGGACGGAGCGGTACGCGGGCCGACCGGAAGGGACGGCGCGCGCACCGCCCCCTGCCCGTCCGCCCGTTCGACGCCTACTTGAGGGCGAGGACCAGGCCGTCCGACGGCGAGCACCACACCGGCCGGGCCTCCGCGAAGCCCTTCTCCCGCAGGATGCGCACGTGCCAGGCGGCGGAGGGCGTGTCGCCGTCGGCGTGCTCGCCGTAGATCTCGAAGCGGCGGGCGGTCGGCTCGGCGAGCACCGGGTCCTCCGCCGCGAGCTGCCACCACTCGGCCCAGTCGAGGGCGCCGTCCCGCTTGGTCTGATCCATACGGGCGTGCCGCTGGGCCCGTTCGGCCGCGTTGATCCGGGGCGTGGTGTCGTCGATCATGTGGTCCGCGTTCATGAACACGCCGCCGGCCCGGACGAGTTCCGCGATCCGGCCGTAGAGGTCCGCGAGGGGTTCGCTGTGCAGCCAGTGCAGGGCCGTCGCGGTCAGTACGGCGTCGTACGACGCGTACGGCAGGCGCGTCGTCCAGTCGGGGTCCTTGAGGTCGGCGGTCACGAAGGAGACCCGGTCGTCGCCCTCGAAGGTGCCGCGCGCGATGGCGAGCAGGGCCGGGTCGAGGTCGACGCCGGTGCTGGTGGCCTCGGGGAACCGGGCCAGCAGCCGGGCGGTGATGCTGCCGGTGCCGCAGGCGAGGTCGAGCACGCGCGGCGCCGTGCCGACGAGGGCCTCGACCATGTCGAGCATGATCCGGAAGCGGTCCTCGCGGTCCGGCATGTACCACTCCTGCTGCCGGTCCCAGCTGCTCTGCCAGGCCGCCCAGTCGGTTCCGGTACTCGTGGTCATGGAACCCGCCTTTCCCCTCGGATGCGTAATACCCTGGATGCACGATCGACTGTTACCCGACCGCTGGTACGACGATAGAGCGCCCCCGTAAGGACTACAAGTGGAACTGGCCTATTACTCGGATTACGCCGTGCGACTCGTCAACACCGAGGAACCGAGCCGGGGGAAGGACTGCCTGACCTCGGTCGAGGCCATCCGTGACCTCTTCGGCGTCAACGCGTCCGCGGCCCGCCGCGCCACCGACGCCGACGTCACCCGCTTCCGCTCCGTCCGGGCCCGGCTGCGCTCGGTCTTCGAGGCGGCCGACGGCGGCGACGAGACGCTGGCCGTGGACCTGCTGAACTCGCTCCTGCTGGAGTTCCCGGTCAGCCCCCAGATCTCCGGCCACGACCACCGGGACGAGGACGACCGCCCGCTGTGGCACATGCACCTGGCCGACCACCCGTCCAACGCCACCGCGGGCTACGCGGCGATCGCGGCGATGGGCCTGGCCTTCCACCTGACCGAGTACGGCGTGGACCGGCTCGGCCTGTGCCAGGCGGCGCCCTGCCGCAACGCCTACCTGGACACCTCGACCAACCGGTCCCGCCGCTACTGCTCCGACCGCTGCGCCACCCGAGCCAACGTGGCCGCCTACCGCGCCCGCAAGCGCCTGGAGGCCGACCGGTCGCCGAGCAGCGGCCGTACGGCCGAGACGGCCCAGCCCAGCACGGCCAGCGGCGAACGCTGACCGGCCCGGAACGGCCGCAGCCGCACCCAGGCCCGCCCCAGCACCAGCTCCTCCGGCACGACCCCGTAGTCGGTGCTGTCCCCGCCCGCGTACGGGTTGTCCCCGAGCACCCACCAGCCGCCCTCGCGCCGCTCCACGGCCCGCTTGACCACCAGCAGGTCCTGCTGGAACGGATGCCGCAGTACGACGATGTCACCGGGCCTGACCGTGCCCCCGTAGCGCACGAGCAGCTGATCGCCGTGCTGGAGCGTGGGCACCATGGACGGCCCCGTCACCTCGGCCAGCCCGAACGGCGCGGGCGACCTCCCCCGCTCGCTCTCCTGCGACAGCTCCGGCATTCCCGGCACCTCCCCGGTCCGTTCCTCCACCAGTCTCAGTCTGACCCTGGACTTTTGTCCTAAGCCCTAGGGGGCACTCGGGAAAACAGGTCGCTCAGGGAGTAATGTCGCACCTGAGAAGACGATCACGAGGAAGGAATGCTCCATGCTTTCCCGCCTGTTTGCCCCCAAGGTCAAGGTCAGCGCCCACTGCGACCTGCCCTGCGGCGTGTACGACCCGGCCCAGGCCCGCATCGAGGCGGAGTCGGTCAAGGCCGTCCAGGAGAAGATGGCCGGCAACGACGACCCCCACTTCCAGGCTCGCGCCACCGTCATCAAGGAGCAGCGCGCGGAGCTCGCGAAGCACCACGTCTCCGTCCTCTGGAGCGACTACTTCAAGGCCCCGCACTTCGAGAAGTACCCCGAGCTGCACCAGCTGGTCAACGACACCTTGAAGGCCCTCTCGGCCGCCAAGGCGTCCACCGACCCGGCGACGGGCCAGAAGGCGCTCGACTACATCGCCCAGATCGACAAGATCTTCTGGGAGACCAAGAAGGCCTGACCCTCCCGGTCACGCCACCTGACCTGCGATTTCCCTGATCGCCCGGTCTACTTCCCGCACCCGGCCCCCGGGGCGCCGCACCATGGCGCCCGTAGGGCCGGGTGCGGTCTTTTCCGCCGGTCTGCGAAAACCGGTAGGCCGCCCCGGGTGGCCTCCGACATGATCGGCTCATGGACACCTACCTGGACACCGAGCGACTGGCGCTGCGCCGCTTCACCGACGGGGACGCCGAGCTGCTGATAGAGCTGGACAGCGACCCGGCGGTGATGCGGTACCTGAGCGGTGGCGAGCCGACCGCGCCGGAGATCGTCCGGGAGCGTCATCTGCCGAACATCCTCGCCGGCTACGACAAGTGGGGCGGCGACCTGGGGTTGTTCGCCGCGCACGAGAAGGACGGCGGCGCGTTCATCGGCTGGTTCATCCTGCGTCCCGAGGCGCAGGGCCCCCTGGACGAGGTCGAACTCGGCTACCGGCTGCGGCAGGCGGCCTGGGGCAAGGGGTACGCCACCGAGGGCTCGCGGGCCCTGCTGCGCAAGGCGTTCACGGAGCTCGGAGTGCGCATGGTCTGGGCCGACACGATGTCCGTGAACCGGGGTTCGCGCAACGTCATGGAGAAACTCGGGATGACCCTCACGGACACCCTCCCCACTCCCCCCGACATGGCGATGGTCGAGGGCGCCGAGCTCGGAGGCGTGCGGTACGAGATCACCAAGGAGCAGTGGGAGAGGCGGTAGTCCGTCCCCGCACCGCCCCGACGCCCCGACGCCCCGACGCCCCGACGCCCCGACGCCCCGAGGGAGAGTCCCCGCCAAGAGTTCATCAAGCAACTTGGCACGCCCCCCTCCGACACCGCGCAACGGCTCGACCAGGCGATGAAGCGCCTGCGGGCGCGGTTGCGCGCGGAGTCGGGGCAGCACGCGACCGGGCTGACCGCCACCCAACTCGCCGTCCTGGCCGAGGTGGTGCGCGAGGGGCCGGTCACGGCGGCGCGGCTGGCCGCGCTGGAGCACGTCACGCCCCAGGCCATCGCCCAGAGCCTCGCGGTACTGAAGGCCGCCGGACTGGTGCACGGGGCGCCCGATCCGCGAGACGGCCGCCGCAAGCTGATCAGCGCCGACCCCTCGGCCGGCGCACTGATCGAACGGCTGCTCGCGGGCCGCGCCTCCTTCCTGGCCCGCGCCATCGCACAGGTCGTACCCCCGGAGGAACTCGACGACCTGGAGAAGGCCGTCGAGCTGCTGGAGCGTCCCGCCGGGGCCGAGATCCCCCCGCACGCCCCCTGAGATCCGCGAGGAGAACCACCGCATGACCACCCCCGCCACCCTGACCTCGATCGCCCCCGAGCGCACCGCCCTGCTGGCGATGGACCTCCAGGGCGGCATCCTCTCCCACGCCTCGGACCCGGACGCGCTGATCGAGCTGGTCAAGGGCGCCATCGCCGAGGTCCGCGCCGCCGGCGGCACCATCGGCTACGTCCGGGTCGCCTTCACCGAGGAGGACTGGGCCGCGATCCCTGAGCGGAACAAGCCCTTCGGCCCGCTCGCCGCGGCCAGGCTCAACCACCACGAGGACCCCGCGACGCAGGTCGACGAGCGGATCGCGCCCGAGGACGGCGACATCGTGGTGCGCAAGGTCCGCATCGGCGCGGCCTCCACCACCGACCTGTACGAGCAGCTGGACGCGCGCGGTATCGACACGCTGATCCTCTCCGGGATCAGCACCAGCGGGGTCGTACTCTCCACGCTGACCGACGCCGCCGACCGCGACTACCGCGTCATCGTGCTGTCCGACGGGGTCGCCGACCGTGACCCGGAGGTCCACCGGGTGCTGCTGGAGAAGGTGTTCCCGATGCGGGCGCACGTCATCGACACCGCGGGGCTGCGCGAGCTGCTGGGTTCGGCCTGACGCGTTCCGTGGAGCTCGTGAGGAGGGCGCCTTCCAGCCGGGCCGTGTCCGCACGGCCATGCGTGCGGTGCGGGGCCGGTGGGCCGCGCGGCAGGCGCGATCAGTGGAACTGCGGCACGATCAGGTAGATCCCGTACCCCACCACCGCCGCGCAGGCCAGGAAGCACAGCCCGGCCTGGGCGCGGGCCGCGATCGCCGCGCCCGCGCGGCGGTCGGCGGCGCGGGACACACCCACGACGCCGAGGGTGAAGGCGACGACCACGGTGACGGTGACGCCGAGGCTGACCGCGGCGACGCGGGCGAGGGCCGACCAGTCGATGTGCATGGCGGACTCCCGGAGTTCAGACGGCGGAGCCGACGTCGGTGGGGGGCTGGGCGCGGAGGGTGACCTCGTGGTCGTCGTTGACGTTGTCGGCGTGCACCGGATTGCGGCGGGAGACGGCGACGCCGCCCACGGCGAGGGCCAGCGCCACCAGGGCGACGACGACCGTGCCGACGTTCCCGCCGTGCTCGACCACGCCGGCCGCGAGGCCGCCGACCAGCGCGGCGAACGGCAGGGTGATCAGCCAGGCCAGCGCCATCCGTCCGGCCACGCTCCAGCGGACCTCCGCGAGCCGGCGGCCGAGTCCCGCTCCGAGGATGCTGCCGGAGGCGACCTGGGTGGTGGACAGGGCGAAGCCGAGGTGGGCGGAGGTGAGGATCACGGCGGTGGAGGCCGTCTCGGCGGCGAACCCCTGCGGTGACCGGATGTCCGTCAGGCCCTTGCCCATGGTGCGGATGATCCGCCAGCCGCCCAGATAGGTGCCGAGGCCGATCGCGAGTCCCGCGGAGCCGATGACCCAGACCGGCGGCCCGGCGCCATGGCCGAGCGCGCCCGCGGAGATCAGGGTCAGCGTGATCACGCCCATGGTCTTCTGCGCGTCGTTGGTGCCGTGCGCGAGGGAGACCAGGGAGGCGGAGGCGATCTGGCCGAGCCGGAAGCCCTTGGTCACCCGGTCCTGGCGGGCGCGGGCGGAGAGCAGATAGGCGAGGCAGGTGGCGGCGCAGGCGGCCGCGCCGGCCACCACCGGGGAGACGACGGCGGGCAGCAGCACCTTGTCGAGCACCTGCTCGACATGCACGCCCTTGGACCCCGCGCCGACCCAGACCGCGCCGATCAGCCCGCCGAACAGGGCGTGCGAGGAACTGGAGGGCAGCCCGGCGAGCCAGGTCGCCAGATTCCACAGGATCGCCCCGACCAGCCCGGCGAAGATCATCGCGGGGGTGACCAGCGTGTCGTCCACGATGCCCCCGGAGATCGTCCGGGCCACCTCGGTGGACAGGAACGCGCCCGCGATATTGAGGACACCGCTGATCAGGACCGCGATTCTGGGCCGGAGCGCGCCCGTGGCGATGGAGGTGGCCATCGCGTTCGCGGTGTCATGGAACCCGTTCGTGAAGTCGAACGCCAGCGCCGTCACGATGACGACCGCCACGAGGAACGTGATGTGGTCCATACTTCCAGCCAACCAAGACTCAACCGATTCCGCGCGGACTGGGAGATAACGCCCTCCGATACCCGAGCGGAGACAGGGTGGGGACGGCCGGATCTCCCGGTCCCGGTCCGGTGTCGGTGGGCTGTGCCAAGCTGGTGGGCGTGAGCCTGGAGGATCTGCGGCGGTTGCGGCGCGTGCGCGACCGGATGGACCGGGAGTACGCCGAGCCGCTCGACATGAGCGAGCTGGCGCGCGGCGCCCTGATGTCCCCCGGCCATTTCCAGCGCAGCTTCCGCAAGGCGTTCGGCGAGACGCCCTACAGCTATCTGATGACCCGCCGCATCGAGCGGGCCAAGGCGCTGCTGCGCCGGGGCGACCTCACCGTGACCGAGGTCTGCCTGGCCGTGGGGTGTACGTCGCTGGGGTCCTTCAGTTCCCGTTTCACCGAACTGGTCGGCCAGACCCCGAGCGCCTACCGGGCCGCCTCGCACGAACCGGCCGCGGTGATCCCCTCCTGCGTGGCCCGCGCCTTCACCCGGCCCCGCCGCCGCCCGTACTGATCCCGCCCGGCCGTTCCCCCGAGCCGCGCGCGCCGTCGTCCCGACCGGCTTAGCGTGAACGCATGAACGTACGACTCGCGCAGTGCTTCATCGCCGTGGACGACCACGACAAGGCCCTCGCCTTCTACCGCGACGTCCTCGGCCTGGAGGTCCGCAACGACGTGGGCTTCGAGGGGATGCGATGGGTGACCGTCGGCTCGCCGCACCAGCCGGACGTGGAGATCGTGCTGGAGCCGCCCGGCGCCAACCCGGACGCCTCCCCGGCCGACCGGCAGGCGCTCGCCGAACTGCTCGCCAAGGGCATGCTGCGCGGGGTCATCCTGGCCACCGACGACTGCGACGCGCTGTGGGAGCGGCTGCGGGAGTCCGGCGCCGATGTGCTCCAGGAGCCGACCGACCAGCCGTGGGGCGTGCGCGACTGCGCCTTCCGCGACCCGGCGGGCAATCTGCTGCGCTGCTTCCAGCGGCCGGTCGCCTGAACGCGCCTACGGCCTGCGGCACTTCACCCCCAGGGCTCCACGTCCACCACCGCGCTCACCGGCAACGGACCGTACAGGTGCGGGAATTCCTCGCCGCCCGGCTCCGCCGGCTCGTACCTCAGGGGCGCGTCCAGGAGCGCCGGGTCCACCACCAGGAGCACCAGCTCGTCCGGGCCGTCGTCATCGCCGTACAGGAAGGCCGCGACGGACGGAAGTTGCTCGCGTGAGGAGAAGTGGATGAAGCCCACCTGGTCGAGGGTGCGGCCACGGGTGGACACCTCGTAGGTGCCGCGCTCGCGGGCCGCCTCCCACAGGGAGCGCTCGGTGAGGTGGACGATGCGGGAGGGCTTCGGCATGGCCCCACGGTAGCTGCCGGGGCAACCGGTGAGGGTCCAGGGCGGGTCGTACGACCGGAGCCCCCGGAGCACCGTGCGGGGTCAGGAGCCGCACGGGCCCGGAGGCTCCGGGTCCTCGGGGCCGCCGGACGGACCGGCGGCACGGACCGCGACGCTCAGCTGCTGCGCCGGGTCACGAACTCGGCGAGGGCGAGCAGCCCGCCCGCCGCCTCCGGGTCCGGGATGGCGCGGGCCAGCTCCTGCATCGCGCGGGCCATCCGGTCGGCCGCCTCCGCCTGCGCCCAGTCCCGGCCGCCGGCCTGCTCCACGGCCAGCGCGGTTTGCGCTATGCCCTCGCTGTCCCCGGTGATGTACGGCTTTCCGTACAGCGCGGCGAGTTCGGCCGCCGCCGGGGTGTTGGAGACCAGCGCCGCCACCACCGGCAGGGACTTCTTGCGGGCCGCGAGATCGGCACCGGCCGGCTTGCCGGTGCGCAGCGGCTCACCCCATATGCCGATGACGTCGTCGATCAGCTGGAAGGCGAGCCCCGCCTGACGCCCGAAGCCGTCCAGCGCCTTCACCGCCTCGGGCCCCGCGCCCGCGTACAGCGCGCCGAGGGCGCAGGCGCAGCCCAGCAGCGCCCCCGTCTTCGCCTCGGCCATGGCGAGCACTTCGTCCAGCGTGACCTCGGCCGGGGCCCGGTGCTCCAGGTCGGTGTCGGCGTGCTGGCCGGCGCACAGCTCCATCACGCAGTCCGCGAGCCGGGCCGCGGCCGGAGCCGCGGCCGGGTGCGGGTCCTCGGCCAGCAGGCGCAGCGCGAGCGCCTGGAGCGCGTCCCCGGCCAGGATCGCGTCCGCGTCCCCGAACACGGTCCAGGCGGTGGGCCGGTGCCTGCGGGTGGGGTCCCGGTCCATCACGTCGTCGTGCAGCAGTGTGAAGTTGTGGACCAGCTCCACCGCCGCCGCGGCCGGTACGGCGGCCGCGCGGGCCGCCGGGCCGCCGAGCGCGCCGGCGGCGGCGAGCACCAGGGCCGGGCGGATCGCCTTGCCCGCGTGGCCTGCGGCCGGGCTGCCGTCCACGTGCTCCCAGCCGAAGTGGTAGCGCGCGATCCGGCGCATGGAACCGGGCAGCGACTCGACGGCGGCGCGCATCGCCGGGTCGACCAGCGCCCGGCTCCGCTCCAGCAGCGCCGGCGCCTCCTGCCCGTCGTGCGGGCCGGGGCCGGTGTCCCCGGTCCCCCGCCGCCCCTGTGGTACGCCGGGGTACGGCACACCACAGGAACGCTCGTCGATCTCCGTCATGGACTCGGCCATGTCTCCCCCTCGCCAGGTCCGCGGGCACCGGCGGATCCTGCCCGGCCGGACGCGTACCCCGAGGGTGTACCCGCCCATACGGCCGGGGACACGGCCGCGACGTGCGGAAACGTCACCTCCACCGGCCGATTTCGACGTTCTCCAGCACGCCGAGCGCGTCGGGCACCAGGACGGCGGCCGAATAGTAGGCCGTGACCAGGTACTTGATGATCGCCTGCTCGTTGATCCCCATGAAGCGGACGGACAGGCTCGGCTCGATCTCGTCCGGGATACCGGACTGCCGCAGGCCGATGACGCCCTGCTCCTCCTCGCCGGTACGCATCGCGATGATCGAAGTGGTCCGCGCCTCGCTGATCGGGATCTTGCCGCACGGGAAGATGGGCACCCCGCGCCAGGTGGGGATGCGGTTGCCGCCCATGTCGATGGTCTCCGGCACCAGCCCCCGCTTGTTCAGCTCGCGGCCGAACGCGGCGATCGCGCGCGGGTGGGCGAGGAACAGCTTGGTCCCGCGGCGGCGGCTGAGCAGCTCGTCCATGTCGTCCGGGCTCGGCACGCCGTCGTGCGGCTGGATCCGCTGGTCGTACTCGCAGTTGCTGAGCAGACCGAACTCCGGGTTGTTGATCAGCTCGTGCTCCTGGCGCTCCTTCAGCGCCTCGACCGTGAGCCGCAACTGCTGCTCGGTCTGGTTCATCGGCTGGTTGTACAGGTCGGCCACGCGGGAGTGGACGCGCAGCACGGTCTGGGCGATGCTCAGTTCGTACTCGCGGGGCCGGGGTTCGTAGTCGACGAAGGTGTGCGGGATGTCGGGTTCGCCGGAGTGGCCGGCCGCCAGGTCGACCGCCTTCTCGCCGTACTTGTTGGTGCGCTGCTCCGGGATCGAGCGGAGCTGGGCCAGGTGCGCGCGGAGGGATTCGGAGCGCTCGGCGATCTGCTCGAAGTCCTGGCGGCTGAGGATGAGCACGGTGCTGGCGGTGTCCGCGCGGACCGTGTACTCCCAGATGGCGTCCGGGTCGATCAGCGCCTGGTCGCCGAAGTAGGCGCCGTCGGCGAGGACGCCGAGGACCGAGTCGTCGCCGTAGGGGCCGGTGCCGATCTTCTCGACGCGGCCGTGGGCGAGCAGATACACGCCGTCGTTGCGGTTGCCGAAGTCGGCGATCACCTCGCCGGGGGCGAAGTCGCGCTGGCGGCAGCGCCGGGCCAGCTCGCCCAGGACCTCTTCGTCCTCGTACGACCGCAGGGCCGGGAGCTCGCCGAGTTCGGCCGGGATGACCTCGACCTGCCCCCCGGTCTTGATGAAGGTGATGCGGCCGTCGCCGACGGCGTACGTCAGCCGGCGGTTCACCCGGTACGTGCCACCCTGGACGTCCACCCAGGGGAGCGTGCGCAGCAGCCAGCGGGAGCTGATCTCCTGCATCTGCGGAACGGACTTGGTGGTGGTGGCCAGGTTCCGCGCTGCCGCGGTCCCGAGGGACTGCTGCGGCTTGCCCTGATCCGTGCGGACCTCATCGCCTACCGACATGTGGAAATGCCCTCCCATGTAATGCACCGGCCGCAGCGGGCCGGTCTCGCATCGAGCGTCCCATCACGCACGGTCGCCCCGCCATTACCCGAAAGAGGGGGAATGGATCATCGGACTAGTGGGCAGAAAGGAGGACTTCGGAAAACGGGCCGCGCCCGGACGCGCGTGCCCTGCGTCGGCGACAATGGCATGGTGACCAGCAGCGATCCCCTCGCCCCCCGCCTTCCCTCGCCCCTCCAGGAGCTGCGGGACGAGCGGTTCGAGCGGCGCGGGATCCGGCTGCTGCTCAAGCGGGACGACCTGATCCACCCGGAGCTGATCGGCAACAAGTGGCGCAAGCTGGTGCCGAACCTCGCCGCGGCGGCCGGCCGGCCGCTGGTCACCTTCGGCGGGGCCTACTCCAATCACCTGCGGGCCACCGCGGCGGCCGGCCGACTGCTCGGGGTGGCCACCACCGGGGTGGTGCGCGGTGAGGAGCTGGCCGGCCGGTCGCTCAACCCCTCCCTCGCCCGGTGCGCGGCCGACGGGATGCGGCTGCACTTCGCCGAACGGTCGGTCTACCGGCGCAAGGCCGAGCCGCGGACGCTGGCGGCGATCCTGCGCGCGGCCGGCGCCGAGGGCGCGTACGTCGTGCCGGAGGGCGGCAGCAACGCGGCGGCGGTGCGCGGCTGCACGGCGCTCGGGGCGGAACTGCGCGGGCACGCCGATGTCGTCGCGGTCGCCTGCGGCACCGGCGGGACGCTCGCCGGGCTCGCGGCCGGGCTGGCGAAGGGGCAGCGGGCGCTGGGCGTGCCGGTCCTGCGGGGCGGCTTCCTGGCAGCCGACACCGAGGCGTTGCAGGAACGTGCCTTCGGCGGTCGTACCGGCGACTGGTCCCTGGACGACCGCTTCCACTTCGGCGGGTACGCGCGCACCACCCCCGAACTCGACGCGTTCGCCGAGGACTTCGAGCGGCGGCACGGGCTGCCCGTGGAACGTCTCTACGTCGCCAAGCTGCTCTACGGGCTGGTGGCCCTCGCCGGGGAGGGCGCCTTCCCGCGCGGCACGACGCTCGCGGCCGTCGTCACGGGCCGGCCGTTCCCCGAACCCTAGGGTCTTCCGTTCGGATCAGGCCGGACCCCGCGAGCCCGGCGGATCCGAACGAGCGGCCCCGGCGGCCGGGTCACGCCGTCTCCCGGTACGCCGCCGCCTCCTCCAGGTCCAGGTGCCGCAGCAGGGCGCGCAGCATCTCGTCGTCGATGTAGCGGTGGTCGCGCAGCCGTACGAAGACCTCGCGTTCGGCGCTGATCATCGCGCGGGAGAGCCTGCGGTAGGTGTCGTCCACGGACTCGCCGGTGACCGGGTTCACCTGGCCGAGGCGCTCCCAGACGGCGTTGCGCCGGCGCTCCAGGACGTCGCGGAGGCGGTCGGCGAGCGGCGGCGGCAGCGCGTTGCGCTCGTCGGCGAGGAGTTCCTCCAGGCGGCGTTCGGCGGCCAGGGACGCCTGTGCCTGCGCGTTGGCCTCGGCCAGGGTCTCGGCCCGGCGGTCGCGGCCGGGGAACCTCATCAGGCGGATCAGCGGGGCGAGGGTGAGGCCCTGCACGACCAGGGTGCCGATGACCGTGGTGAAGGTCAGGAAGAGGATCAGGTTGCGCTGCGGGAAGGGCGCGCCGCCGCGCACCGTCTCCGGGATGGAGAAGGCGATGGCCAGGGAGACGACGCCCCGCATCGCGGCCCAGGAGACCACCACCGGCGCCCGCCAGGTGGGGTTCTCCTCGCGCTCCCGGACGCGCCCGGACAGCACGCGCGGCAGGAAGGTCGCCGGGAACGTCCAGACGAACCGGGCCGCCACGACGACCAGGAAGACGACGAGGGCGTACCAGGCCGCGTCGGCCCCGTGGTAGGCGGCGAGACCCTTCAGAATGGGCGGCAGCTGGAGGCCGATCAGCGCGAACACGGCCGACTCCAGCACGAAGGCGACCATCTTCCACACCGCCTCCTCCTGGAGCCTGGTCGCGAAGTCGACCTCCCAGGCGCGGTGTCCGAGGTAGACGGCGACCACGACGACCGCGAGCACTCCGGAGGCGTGCAGCTGCTCGGCGACCCCGTAGGCGACGAACGGGATCAGCAGCGAGAGGGTGTTCTGGAGCAGCGCCTCGGTCAGACGGGTGCGCAGCCAGTGGATCGGCACCATGAGCACCAGGCCGACGAGCACACCGCCGACCGCCGCGCGCAGGAACTCCTCGATGCCGCCCGCCCAGGTGGAGCCCGCGCCGACGGCGGCGGCGACGGCCACCTTGTAGGCGGTGATCGCGGTGGCGTCGTTCAGCAGCGACTCGCCCTGGAGGATCGTGGTGATCCGGGAGGGCAGCCCGACCCGGCGGGCGATCGCGGCGGCCGCGACCGCGTCCGTCGGCGCCACGACCGCGCCGAGCACCAGCGCGGCGGGCAGCGGCAGTCCGGGTACGAGGAGATAGGCGGCCCAGCCGACGGCGAAGGTCGCGAACAGCACGTATCCGACGGACAGCAGCCCCACCGGGCGCTTCTGGGCCCGCAGGTCCAGATAGGAGCTCTCGGTGCCCTCCTTGTAGAGCAGCGGGGGCAGCACCAGGGGCAGGACGACCTCGGGTTCGAGGGTGTAGTCGGGGATGCCGGGGACGTACGAGACCGCCAGGCCCACCGCGACCAGCAGCAGCGGCGCGGGCACCGGGGTGCGCCGGGCGATCCCGGCGACCGCGGCACTGCCCGCGACCAGCAACAGCAGGGGCATCACGTCCATGCTTCTCGCCCACCCTCGTCTTCCGCGCGGGCACCCGCGCGCCCGTCGTAACCTGGCAATCATGAAACAGTGCACGCACGCCGACGCGCTGCCGCAGCCGGAACCCGAGCCGCGCTCCGCGACCTGCCCGGAGTGCCTGGCGAGCGGCACGCACCCGGTGCAGCTGCGGCTCTGCCTGACCTGTGGCCACGTCGGCTGCTGCGACTCCTCTCCGGGCCGGCACGCCACCGGACACCACGAGCAGACCGGTCACCCGGTGATGCGGACGATCGAACCTGGCGAGGACTGGCGCTGGTGCTTCGTGGACCACGTCCTGGTCTGAACGGCACCCGGTCCGAGCGGCGCTCGCCGGAGCGCGGTCGCCGTGCGATTCCCGGCCGATCCGGGCGGAATCGGGGCCGCACCCCGTACGAGTGGCGTCGGGTCGTTGATCATCTTCCCGATCGGGGGCTGTGTCGTGTGACACTGCATGCGGCGGCGCGCGCACGACGGTTCGGGCGTCTGACGTCTGGGTACGTCAACCCGGCGCGGGCTCTCCCGATTTGGGGCCGCACACCCCCTAGACACGGAGCGTATCCACAGCTTTACTGTGAGTGACGCCGGGGGGACGGGGTCCCGGGGACGGATACATTCGGCGCGCGATAGCGTCACCGCTTGAACCACCAACGCGTTAGCCCCGGGGGGCGACCCTCGGCCCCTGTAAAGCTTGTACCACCATGGAGGTGAGGGTGTCCCAGATCGCAGGCGAACCCGCGGCGAACCAGGATTTCGTGGAGGTCCGGCTGCCGGCCGCGGGTGCCTACCTGTCGGTGCTGCGGACGGCCACGGCCGGTCTGGCGGCCCGCTTGGACTTCACCCTGGACGAGATCGAGGATCTGCGCATCGCCGTGGACGAGGCCTGCGCGATCCTGCTCCAGCAGGCCGTGCCGGGCTCGGTGCTCAGCTGTGTCTTCCGGCTCGTCGACGACTCGCTGGAGGTCACCGTCTCGGCCCCGACCACGGACGGCCATGCCCCCTCGCGGGACACCTTCGCCTGGACCGTGCTGTCGGCCCTCGCGGGGAAGGTCTCGTCCGCCGTCGACGAGGACAAGACGGTGTCCATCAGCCTCTACAAACAGCGCGGCGCGGGTCCCGGGCCGGCGTGAGGGAGAACGGGGACGGTCCGGTGCGGGACGAAGATCGCGGCACGCGTGAGCTGCCGACCGGGGACGGGGGTGCCCCCTGGTCGAGTGCGGCCGAGACGTCCGGGGAGAGCCCCCGCGACGGCCGGCGCATGGCGGACGGCATCGACGGCATCCCCGAGCAGGCCAGGCCACACCCGGAGGACCACTCCGCGGAGCCCGGCGGTGCGGGCGCGGACCCCGGCTCCTCGCCCGCGGCGCGCGGCGGGACCGCTCCCGCCGGCCGCGCGGGGGCGAGGCCTCGGGGAAGGGCTACGGGCGGGACGATGAGCGAGCACGAGCGATACGCCGACGACGACGCGCTGAGCGCACACGCCGCACCGCACGACCCGCACGACCGCAGCGGGGCCCGTGCGATGTTCGTCGAGCTGCGCGGACTCGACACGGGCAGCGCGCAGTACGCGGAGTTGCGCAATCAGCTGGTCCGCATGCATCTGCCGCTCGTGGAGCACCTGGCGCGCCGGTTCCGCAACCGCGGCGAGCCGCTGGACGACCTCACCCAGGTCGCCACCATCGGCCTGATCAAGTCCGTGGACCGGTTCGACCCGGAGCGGGGCGTGGAGTTCTCCACGTACGCCACGCCGACCGTGGTCGGCGAGATCAAGCGGCACTTCCGGGACAAGGGCTGGGCGGTCCGCGTGCCGCGCCGGCTACAGGAGCTGCGGCTCTCGCTGACCACGGCGACGGCGGAGCTGTCCCAGCTGCACGGCCGCTCGCCGACGGTGCACGAACTGGCCGAGAAGCTCGCCATCTCCGAGGAGGAGGTCCTGGAGGGCCTGGAGTCGGCGAACGCGTACTCCACGCTGTCCCTGGACGTCCCCGACACCGACGACGAGTCCCCCGCGGTCGCCGACACGCTCGGCGCGGAGGACGAGGCGCTGGAGGGGGTGGAGTACCGGGAGTCGCTCAAGCCGCTGCTGGAGGATCTGCCGCCGCGGGAGAAGCGGATCCTGCTGCTGCGGTTCTTCGGGAACATGACGCAGTCGCAGATCGCGCAGGAGGTCGGGATCTCGCAGATGCACGTCTCCCGGCTGCTGGCCCGGACGCTGGCGCAGCTGCGGGAGAAGCTGCTGGTGGAGGAGTAGGGCGCCTGTCCTACTCGGCGCGGCCCGGACCCTTGATGCCGAGGGCCTGTGTCGTCTCCCGGTTGACGAGGAGCACGAGCGCCGCGATGGACACGACGGCGAGGGCGATGCCGACGGGGACGGCGGCGCCGCCGGACTTCAGCATGGTGAGCCCGACCGGGAGGGCCATCAGCTGGGTGATCACGGCGGGGCCCCGGCTCCAGCCGCGGCGCAGCAGGAGGCCGCGGGTGGCGAGCAGTGGAAGCAGGGCGAGTACGGCGAGGGTGATACCCAGCGTCACGGCCTGCTGCCGGTCGTCGGGTGCGCCGGTGACGCCGAGCACGAGGACCCAGAGGCCGCCGGCGAACAGGGCGATGCCTTCGAGGGCGGCCAGGGTGGCGGCGTACGTCAGCCTCCGGGGCCGGGTTCCCTCGGTGGCGGACGTTTCCTGCGCGGGCTTCTGCTCACTGCTCACCCCAGCAGGGTAGCCGCCGGCACGCCGAGGGCCGGGGGTCGGGTCGCTCGCCTGCGCAGGCGGGGCGCCTCCTCCGGAGGGGGCACCACCGGCGCCTGCCCCCCTGGGGGTGCGGGACACCGAGCGCCGAGCCCCACTCACCCGCACCCGGAATCCGGCCGCCCCCGCCCCGCCTCAACCCGCCCCTGACCAGCACAGCCGTGTCGGACCCCCTTTCCCTCCACTCTTGTCCCCTCTTACCCGATCCCTACCTCGGTCTGGGGTCGGTACCGCCGGGTAGGTACGCTGACGTGCATGCGTGCTCTCCTCGTGGTCAATCCGGCGGCAACCACCACCAGCGCACGCAGGCGTGACGTGCTGATCCACGCGCTGGCCAGCGAGGTGAAGCTGGAGGCGGTCACCACCGAGTACCGCGGGCACGCGCGCGACCTGGGCCGGCAGGCGGCCGAGAGCGACGACATCGACATGGTCGTGGCGCTCGGCGGCGACGGCACCGTCAACGAGGTCGTCAACGGACTGCTGCACGCCGGCCCCGATCTGGCCCGGCTGCCCGGCCTCGCCGTCGTACCCGGCGGTTCCACCAACGTCTTCGCCCGCGCCCTGGGCCTGCCCAACGACCCCGTCGAGGCCACCGGCGCCCTGCTGGACGCGCTGCGCGAGGGCCGGGAGCGCACGGTGGGCCTCGGCCTCGCCTCCGGCACGCCGGGCAGCGAGGACGAAGGGGTCCCGGCCCGCTGGTTCACCTTCAACGCCGGACTCGGTTTCGACGCGGGCGTCGTCGGCCGGGTCGAGCAGCAGCGCGACCGGGGCAAGAGGTCGACGCACGCCCTCTACGTACGGCAGGTGATCCGGCAGTTCCTCGCCGAGGCCAATCGCCGGCACGGTCTGATCACGCTGGAGCGGCCCGGCGAGGACCCGATCGAGGACCTTGTTGTCGCCATAGTCTCGAACACGTCCCCTTGGACCTATCTCGGCAATCGCCCCATGTACACATCGCCTAAGGCCTCGTTCGACACGGGCATCGACGTGCTCGGTCTCAGCCGCCTGTCGACGGCCGCGGTTGCCCGGTATGGCACCCAGTTGCTCACTTCGTCCCCCGAGCGCGGGCCCCGGGGCAGGCACGCCTTCCCGCTCCATGATCTGGACCGCTTCACCTTGCATTCGAAGGCTCCGCTGCCGCTCCAGATGGACGGTGACCACCTGGGGCTGCGCACCAGCGTGACGTTCACAGGCGTACGCCGCGCACTGCGTGTGATTGTGTGAGTGGAAGAGGCGAAAGTCCTTTCACTCGAACGTTTAGGCCAGGATCCACCCCATGGAAGTACGGCTGTGACCCAGTCGACACCGAGGAATCAAAAAAAACTTTCCGGAAGGGGTTGTATCCGCCGCTGAGGTTTGCGAGTCTCTACGTGGCGATCGGGACGGCCCCCAACACCGGCCTCCACTGATCACCGGAACCCCTCTTCATACCAAGGACCCCGCCGGGGGAGACTCGGCGTTCGGCCCTTCACTTGTCGAGGGATTCGTGAAAGCGTTCACATTCACAAGCAACTTGCACGTAATACCAAGGAGAGGTAGCAGCCATGGACTGGCGTCACAACGCCGTTTGCCGCGAGGAAGACCCCGAGCTGTTCTTCCCCATCGGCAACACCGGTCCCGCGCTGCTGCAGATCGAGGAAGCCAAGGCCGTCTGCCGTCGCTGCCCGGTGATCGAGCAGTGTTTGCAGTGGGCGCTCGAGTCCGGCCAGGACTCCGGCGTCTGGGGTGGCCTCAGCGAGGACGAGCGTCGCGCGATGAAGCGCCGTGCCGCCCGCAACCGGGCTCGTCAGGCCTCCGCCTGACACACCCACCCCAGCTGACAGCCTGAGCTTGGCGGCGCGTGCATCGCGCACGCATCTCCCGCCCCCGAGCAGCAGCGCGCAGTATCCCCCGATGCCGCCAGCGAACAGCAGCGCAGCAACGAGCACGAGCCTCGGACCGAAGACGGTCCGAGGCTTTTTGCTGTCCGGGCCCCCGGGCCGCCCACCGGTACCGCTTTCCGACCACCGGCCCACCCGCCGGCACCATTGGTCGATACCAACGGCGCCTCCACAGGAGGCCGTTGACTACTTCTGCGCGCGCACCGGGATGTCCAGGATCACCCGCGTGCCCCGCTCCGGCGCCGGGACCATGTCGAACGTGCCGCCCAACTCGCCCTCCACCAGAGTCCGTACGATCTGGAGCCCCAGGTTGCCCGAGCGGTGCGGGTCGAAGCCCTCGGGCAGGCCGACCCCGTCGTCCTGGACGGTGACGAGGAGGCGGGACTCCTTCGCCGTGCCGCCGCGCACCGCCGCGACCTCCACCGTGCCGGTCTCGCCCTCGCGGAAGCCGTGCTCCAGGGCGTTCTGGAGCACCTCGGTGAGCACCATCGACAGCGGCGTGGCCACCTCGGCGTCGAGTATCCCGAACCGCCCGCTGCGCCGGCCGGTCACCTTGCCCGGCGAGATCTCGGCCACCATCGACAGCACCCGGTCGGCGATGTCGTCGAACTCCACGCGCTCGTCCAGGTTCTGCGAGAGCGTCTCGTGCACGATGGCGATGGAGCCGACCCGGCGCACCGCCTCCTCCAGGGCCGCCCGTCCGCGTTCGGAGTCGATGCGCCGGGCCTGGAGACGCAACAGGGCGGCCACGGTCTGGAGGTTGTTCTTCACCCGGTGGTGGATCTCCCGGATGGTGGCGTCCTTGGTGATCAACTCACGCTCTCGCCGTCGCAGTTCGGTGACGTCCCGGCACAGCACCAGCGCCCCGATCCGGGTGCCCTTGGGCTTGAGCGGGATGGACCGGAACTGGATCACCCCGTCGGGTGACTCGATCTCGAACTCGCGCGGCGCCCAGCCGCTGGCCACCTTCGCCAGCGCCTCGTCCACCGGGCCGCGGGTGGGGGCGAGCTCGGCGGTGGTCCGGCCGAGGTGGTGTCCGACCAGGTCGGCGGCGAGACCGAGGCGGTGGTAGGCGGACAGCGCGTTCGGGGAGGCGTACTGCACGATGCCGTCGACGTCCAGCCGGATCAGTCCGTCGCCGACGCGCGGCGAGGCGTCCATGTCGACCTGCTGGCCGGGGAAGGGGAAGGACCCGGCCGCGATCATCTGGGCGAGGTCGGAGGCGCTCTGCAGGTAGGTCAGCTCGAGGCGGCTCGGGGTGCGCACGGTGAGCAGGTTGGTGTTGCGGGCGATCACCCCGAGGACCCGGCCCTCGCGCCGTACGGGGATGGACTCGACCCGTACGGGGACCTCTTCGCGCCACTCCGGGTCGCCCTCGCGCACGATCCGGCCCTCGTCCAGCGCCACGTCCAGCATCGGCCGCCGGCCGCGCGGGACGAGGTGGCCGACCATGTCGTCCTGGTAGGAGGTGGGGCCGGTGTTGGGGCGCATCTGGGCGACCGAGACGTACCGGGTGCCGTCCCGCGTGGGGACCCACAGGACCAGGTCGGCGAAGGAGAGGTCGGAGAGCAGCTGCCACTCCGAGACCAGCAGGTGGAGCCACTCGAGGTCGGAGTCGTCGAGAGCGGTGTGCTGGCGGACCAGTTCGTTCATGGAGGGCACGGTTGCGAGCGTACCCGCGGGCCCGGCATGGCCGGAAAACACCCGCGGGCCGCGGCGCCTGGAAGGGACCCTCAACCCTCCCGGCACCGCAGCCCGGAGCATCATCGGCCGTGGGGTGTGCGGTCCCGGTCGGCCGAAGGCCGAGGAGCCGGGGCAGTCAGGGCAGAGAGCGCCGGTTCCTCGATCCGCCCTCCTGTGCGGGGAAGGCGGGGCTTGTTCGCTTCGTGCTGTCCGCTCGCGTACCGCGTCGTACGCACCGTTCGGACAGTCGCTTCGATTGTGGACTAGACCATGGGGCATGTCCATGCCCTTACGGGCATACGCGGCCCATGGCACTCGATGCCACGCAGCCTAGCCCGCCGGGGTCGACCATGGGGACGGAAGGCGTCGGAAATTCCGCGGCCCCGCGCACCGAGCCATCGGCGGCGGGGACCCGCTCTGCTAGATTGGTCTAAACCACATAGACGCACGAGCCCTCTCCAGAACGGCAGGTCCAGCGTGGAAGTTGTCATCGTTCCGGACGCCGCGGCGGGTGGCGAGCTGATCGCCGAGGCCATGGCACAGCTGCTGCGCCGCAAGCCCGACGCCCTGCTCGGCGTCGCCACCGGCTCCACCCCGCTGCCCGTCTACCAGGCGCTCGCGGCCAAGGTGCGCTCCGGCGCCGTGGACACCGCGCGGGCCCGGATAGCCCAGCTCGACGAATACGTGGGCCTGCCCGCCGAGCACCCCGAGTCCTACCGCTCGGTACTGCGCCGCGAGGTGCTGGAGCCGCTCGGCATCGCCATGGACTCCTTCCTCGGCCCCGACGGCACGGCCGAGGACGTCCAGGCGGCGTGCGAGGCGTACGACCGCGCGCTCGCCGCGGCCGGCGGGGTGGACCTCCAGCTGCTCGGGATCGGCACCGACGGGCACATCGGGTTCAACGAGCCCTGCTCCTCGCTCGCCTCCCGCACCCGGATCAAGACCCTGACCGAGCAGACCCGCGTGGACAACGCCCGCTTCTTCGACGGCGCGATCGAGCAGGTCCCGCACCACGTCATCACCCAGGGCATCGGCACCATCCTGGAGGCGCGGCACCTGGTGCTGCTCGCGACCGGCGAGGGCAAGGCGGACGCGGTGGCGGCGACCGTGGAGGGGCCGGTGGCGGCCGTGTGCCCGGCCTCGGCGCTCCAGCTGCACCCGCACGCCACGGTCGTCGTGGACGAGGCGGCCGCGTCCAAGCTGAAGCTGGCGGACTACTTCCGGCACACGTACGCGAACAAGCCGCAGTGGCAGGGGATCTAGGGCGCCGGGGCCGGACCCCCCGCCGGGACCCCTGTTGGACTAGACCAGCTCGGGCCCCGGCGGTATACAGGGGGATCACGGAGCGCGCGGGTGGAGTCCTGACGCGGCAGGCCGTGCCACGATGTGAGCCGTGGCCGATGGGGATGTCGGTCGCTTTCGGCATCCGGAGCCGGGAAGGCAGAGCATGAGCACCGACGTCAGCAGTGCGGAGAACGAGGCCGGCACGACCGTCCGTACCGCGCGCGTGCCGAAGTACTACCGCCTGAAGAAGCACCTGCTCGACATGACGCAGACGCAGGCTCCGGGCACGCCGGTCCCGCCGGAGCGCACGCTGGCCGCGGAGTTCGACACCTCCCGCACCACCGTCCGCCAGGCGCTCCAGGAGCTGGTCGTGGAGGGCCGTCTGGAGCGCATCCAGGGCAAGGGCACCTTCGTCGCCAAGCCCAAGGTCTCCCAGGCGCTCCAGCTCACCTCCTACACCGAGGACATGCGCGCCCAGGGCCTGGAGCCGACCTCGCAGCTGCTGGACGTCGGCTACATCACCGCCGACGACCGGCTCGCCGGGCTGCTCGACATCTCCGCCGGCGGGCGCGTGCTGCGCATCGAGCGGCTGCGCATGGCCAACGGCGAGCCCATGGCCATAGAGACCACCCACCTGTCCGCCAAGCGCTTCCCCGCGCTGCGCCGCTCGCTGGTGAAGTACACGTCCCTCTACACCGCGCTCGCCGAGGTGTACGACGTCCATCTCGCCGAGGCCGAGGAGACCATCGAGACCTCGCTGGCCACCCCGCGGGAGGCCGGTCTGCTCGGCACCGACGTCGGACTGCCGATGCTGATGCTCTCCCGGCACTCGCTGGACCGTGAGGGCCTCCCGGTGGAGTGGGTGCGCTCGGTGTACCGGGGCGACCGGTACAAGTTCGTCGCCCGGCTCAAGCGCCCGCTGGACTAGGGCCTCGCGTTCGGAGCGGGCCGGGCCTTCGCCGAATCGATATACCGACCTGCGGACAGGGTCTTCCTCTGCCACGACACCGTCACCTAGATTGCCTGCTCATTACACCGGTGATCTACGAGGGGACGGAGCCGCAGCATGTCTGAAACGCCCGAAGCGAGACCACCGGTGGTGACACCGCTCCGCGTGGTCATCGGCATCTGTCTCGTCGCGCCGTTCGTGGCGATGCTGTGGGTCGGCTCGTACGCGAAGACGGATCCGGCGTTCATCGGGATCCCGTTCTTCTACTGGTACCAGATGGCCTGGGTGCTGATCTCCACCGCCCTCACCATGATCGCGTACAAGCTCTGGCAGCACGACCAGCGCTCCCGCCGTGCCGCGCAGGGGGGTGCCGCGCAGTGAAGACCGGAGTCAACGGCGTCGCGCTCGGCGTCTTCATCTTCTTCTTCCTGGCCGTCACGGTCCTGGGCTTCCTCGCCGCGCGCTGGCGCCGCGCCGAGAACGAGCACACGCTGGACGAATGGGGCCTGGGCGGCCGGTCGTTCGGCACCTGGATCACCTGGTTCCTGCTCGGCGGCGACCTGTACACGGCGTACACCTTCGTGGCCGTACCGGCGGCGGTCTACGCGGCGGGCGCGTCCGGCTTCTTCGCGGTGCCGTACACGATCCTGGTGTACCCGCTGATCTTCACCTTCCTGCCGCGGCTGTGGTCGGTCTCGCACCGCCACGGGTACGTCACCACCTCCGACTTCGTGCGCGGCCGGTTCGGCTCGAAGGGGCTGTCGCTCGCGGTGGCGGTGACCGGCATCCTGGCGACGATGCCGTACATCGCGCTCCAGCTCGTCGGCATCCAGGCGGTGCTGGACGTGATGGGCGTCGGCGGCGGCGACGACACCAACGCGTTCGTGAAGGACCTGCCGCTGCTGATCGCGTTCGCGGTGCTCGCGGCGTACACCTACTCCTCGGGCCTGCGGGCGCCCGCGCTGATCGCCTTCGTCAAGGACGCGCTGATCTACCTCGTGATCCTGGTCGCGATCATCTACATACCGATCAAGCTGGGCGGGTTCGACGACGTCTTCGCCAAGGCGGCCCACGCGTTCAGCCAGGTCAACCCGGCCACCGGCAAGCCGCGCGGGGCGCTCGCGCCGCCGCCCGCCGGGCAGTGGACGTACGCCACGCTGGCGCTCGGTTCCGCGCTCGCGCTGTTCATGTACCCGCACTCGATCACCGCGACGCTCTCCTCCAAGAGCCGCAACGTGATCCGCCGCAACACCACGATCCTGCCGCTGTACTCCCTGATGCTGGGCCTGCTGGCGCTGCTGGGCTTCATGGCGATCGCGGCCGGGGTGAAGGTCACCAACGGGCAGCTGGCGATCCCGCAGCTGTTCGAGGACATGTTCCCGGACTGGTTCACCGGTGTGGCGTTCGCGGCGATCGGCATCGGCGCGCTGGTGCCGGCGGCGATCATGTCGATCGCGGCGGCGAACCTGTTCACCCGCAACATCTACAAGGACTTCATCAAGCCGGACGCCACGCCGAAGCAGGAGGCGCAGGTCTCCAAGTTCGTGTCGCTGCTGGTGAAGGTCGGCGCGCTGGTCTTCGTGCTCGGCATGGACAAGACGGTCGCCATCAACTTCCAGCTGCTCGGCGGCATCTGGATCCTGCAGACCTTCCCGGCCCTGGTCGGCGGCCTGTTCACCCGCTGGTTCCACCGCTGGGCGCTGCTCGCGGGCTGGGCGGTCGGCATGGTCTACGGCACCCTCGCCGCGTACGGTGTCGCCTCCCCCACCCAGAAGCACTTCGGCGGCTCCGCCGACGACATTCCGGGCATCGGCCAGATCGGCTACATCGGCATGACGGCGTTCGTGCTCAACGTCCTCGTCACGGTCGTGCTGACCGTCGTCCTGAAGGCCGTGAAGGCCCCCGAGGGCATCGACGAGACCCGTCCCGAGGACTACACGGCGGACGCGGGCGATCCGGGCGTCCAGGTGGAGCTGCCGCCGGCCACGGCGGGCACCAGCCACTGACCGTCTCCGCACACGACAACCGCCCACGGGCCGCCGGAAAGCACCTGCTCCGGCGGCCCGTTGCCGTGCACACTCGCCTGCATGGACATCCGCATCCGCCCCGCCGACCCGGCCGAGTACGACGAACTCGGCGAGCTCACGGCCGAGGCCTACCTCCTCGACGGCCACCTCGACTTCGGCGAGAGCGACCCGTACCTCCCCGTACTCAAGGACGTGGCCGCGCGAGCCGCCTCCGCCGAGATCCTCGTCGCCGTGCTGGGGGACCGCCTTGCCGGCGGCGTGACCTTCGTCCCCTCGGGCGGCCCCGTCGCCGACATCGCGCGGCCCACGGAGGCCGAGATCCGGGCGCTGGCAGTGCGGCGCGAGGCACGTGGCAGGGGCACCGGCGAAGCCCTCGTGCGCGCCTGTGTCGACCGTGCTCGGGGCACCGCGGGGTGCTCGTCCGTCGTCCTCTCCAGCCAGCGCACCATGCACAGCGCCCACCGGCTCTACGAACGTCTCGGGTTCGTGCGCACGCCCGAGCGGGACTGGAACCCCGCCCCGGAGCTGGACGACGTCACCCTCATCACCTACAAGTTGACGCTCTGACACCAGGGCGACACAACATCTGGGGGTGACACGGCAGCCCGGCACTAGATGTATGCTCATGGTCGCTGTCGTCGCAGGGGAATCCGGTGCGAATCCGGAACTGTCCCGCAACGGTGTACTTGTGCGTATCCGCGCACAGGAGTCAGTCCGAGGACCTGCCGGCAGCGCACCCGGCCCACCGGACCGGGTGCTCTGAGACGTCCGGGCCTCGTGGAGTGGGCCGGTGGACGCGACGCCGTGTGCGCTCGTGGCTGCCCCCTGCCCTCCGCCAGGCCCCGTGCCGAGCGAGGGAGAGCCCCACGTGACCATCGCGCCAGCCGAACCGGCTTCAGCCAAGGGCCTGGAGAACGACGGTCCCGGTGCCGCACTGCTGCGGACCCTGACCGAGCTGACCGGGGACCTCCCCGACGCCGACCCCGGCCGGGTCGCGGCCGCCGCGCTGCGCGGCCGCTCGGCCCACGCCGACGAGGCGGAGCTGCGCGAGCTCGCGACCGAGGCCGCGGCCGGCCTGATCTCCGAGGACCCGGCGTACTCGCGGCTCGCCGCCCGGCTGCTGACCCTCTCCATCCGCGCCGAGGCCGCCTCGCAGGGCGTGACGTCCTTCACCGAGTCGGTCGCCGTCGGGCACCGCGAGGGGCTCATCGCCGACCGGACCGCCGAGTTCGTGCGCGTGCACGCCGCCCGGCTGGACCAGCTCGTCGACCGGGCCGCCGACGACCGCTTCGGCTACTTCGGCCTGCGCACCCTGCACAGCCGCTACCTGCTGCGCCACCCGATCACCCGCCAGGTCATCGAGACACCCCAGCACTTCATGCTGCGCGTCGCCGCCGGCCTCGCCGAGGACGACTCGGCGCGCTCCGTGGACGAGGTGGCCGCGCTGTACCGGCTGATGAGCCGGCTCGACTACCTGCCCTCCTCCCCCACGCTGTTCAACTCCGGCACCCGGCACCCCCAGATGTCGTCCTGCTACCTCCTCGACTCCCCGCTGGACGAGCTGGACTCCATCTACGACCGCTACCACCAGGTCGCCCGGCTCTCCAAGCACGCGGGCGGCATCGGTCTGTCGTACTCCCGTATCCGCGCCCGCGGTTCGCTGATCCGCGGCACCAACGGGCACTCCAACGGCATCGTGCCGTTCCTGAAGACCCTGGACGCCTCGGTGGCCGCGGTGAACCAGGGCGGCCGGCGCAAGGGCGCGGCGGCGGTGTACCTGGAGACCTGGCACTCCGACATCGAGGAGTTCCTGGAGCTGCGGGACAACACCGGTGAGGACGCGCGCCGTACGCACAACCTGAACCTGGCGCACTGGGTGCCGGACGAGTTCATGCGCCGGGTCAACGCCGACGAGCAGTGGTCGCTGTTCTCCCCGGCGGACGTACCCGAGCTGGTGGACCTGTACGGCGCGGAGTTCGACGCCGCCTACCGCGCGGCGGAGCGCAAGGGCCTGGCGAGGAAGACCATGCCGGCCCGTGAGCTGTACGGCCGCATGATGCGCACCCTCGCGCAGACCGGCCAGGGCTGGATGACGTTCAAGGACGCCGCCAACCGCACCGCAAACCAGACCGCCGAGCCGGGCCAGGTCATCCACTCCTCCAACCTCTGCACGGAGATCCTGGAGGTCACCAACGACGGCGAGACGGCCGTCTGCAACCTGGGCTCCGTCAACCTCGGCGCGTTCGTGGCCGACGGTGACATCGACTGGGAGCGGCTCGACGAGACCGTCCGCACGGCCGTCACCTTCCTCGACCGCGTGGTGGACATCAACTTCTACCCGACCGAGCAGGCGGGCCGCTCCAACGCCAGGTGGCGCCCGGTGGGCCTCGGCGCGATGGGCCTCCAGGACGTCTTCTTCAAGCTGCGGCTGCCCTTCGACTCGCCCGAGGCGAAGGCGCTGTCCACCCGGATCGCCGAGCGGATCATGCTCGCCGCGTACGAGGCGTCCGCCGACCTCGCCGAGCGCACCGGCCCGCTGCCGGCCTGGGAGAAGACCCGTACCGCGCGCGGTGTGCTGCACCCCGACCACTACGGCGTCCAGGAGACCTGGCCCGAGCGCTGGGCGGCGCTGCGGACCCGGATCGCGCGGGTGGGCATGCGCAACTCGCTGCTGCTGGCGATCGCGCCGACGGCCACCATCGCCTCCATCGCGGGCGTCTACGAGTGCATCGAGCCGCAGGTGTCCAACCTGTTCAAGCGCGAGACGCTGTCCGGTGAGTTCCTCCAGGTCAACTCCTACCTGGTGCAGGAACTCAAGGAGCTGGGCGTCTGGGACGCGCGCACCCGCGAGGCGCTGCGCGAGTCCAACGGCTCGGTGCAGGGCTTCGCGTGGATCCCCGAGGAGGTGCGGGCGCTGTACCGCACGGCGTGGGAGATCCCGCAGCGCGGTCTGATCGACATGGCGGCGGCGCGCACCCCGTTCCTCGACCAGGCGCAGTCCCTGAACCTGTTCATGGAGACGCCGACGATCGGCAAGCTCTCCTCGATGTACGCGTACGCCTGGAAGTCCGGGCTGAAGACGACGTACTACCTGCGCTCGCGCCCGGCGACCCGGATCGCCCGCGCCGCCCGGGCGCAGCAGGCCATCCCCGTCCAGCAGGCCGCGGACCCCGACGCCGTCGCCTGCTCCCTGGAGAACCCCGAGTCCTGCGAAGCCTGCCAGTAATTCCCGCCCGCCACCCGACCACCCACTTGGAGGACGGCGCTTCGCGCCGAAAGCGATGACCCGCAACCAGAACCTGCTCGATCCCGGCTTCGAGCTGACGCTCCGCCCGATGCGCTACCCGGACTTCTACGAGCGCTACCGGGACGCCATCAAGAACACCTGGACCGTGGAGGAGGTCGACCTCCACTCGGACGTCGCCGACCTCGCGAAGCTCAGCCCGGCCGAGCAGCACCTGATCGGCCGCCTGGTCGCGTTCTTCGCGACGGGGGACTCGATCGTCGCGAACAACCTGGTGCTGACGCTGTACAAGCACATCAACTCCCCCGAGGCGCGGCTGTACCTGAGCCGTCAGCTGTTCGAGGAGGCGGTGCACGTCCAGTTCTATCTGACGCTGCTGGACACCTACCTGCCCGATCCGGAGGACCGCGCGGCGGCGTTCGCGGCGGTCGAGAACATCCCCTCGATCCGCGAGAAGGCCGAGTTCTGCTTCAAATGGATCGACTCGGTGGACACGATCGACCGGCTGGAGACGCGGTCGGACCGCCGGCGCTTCCTGCTGAACCTGATCTGCTTCGCCGCGTGCATCGAGGGCCTGTTCTTCTACGGCGCCTTCGCGTACGTCTACTGGTTCCGCAGCCGGGGTCTGCTGCACGGCCTGGCCACCGGCACCAACTGGGTGTTCCGCGACGAGACGATGCACATGTCCTTCGCCTTCGACGTGGTCGACACCGTCCGCAAGGAGGAGCCGGAGCTGTTCGACGAGCAGCTCCAGCAGGAGGTCACCGACATGCTGCGGGAGGCCGTCGAGGCCGAGCTGCAGTTCGCGCGCGACCTGTGCGGTGACGGCCTTCCGGGCATGAACACGGACTCCATGCGGCAGTACCTGGAGTGCGTCGCCGACCAGCGCCTGACCCGGCTGGGCTTCGCGCCGGTCTACGGCTCGGAGAACCCCTTCTCCTTCATGGAGCTCCAGGGGGTTCAGGAGCTGACCAACTTCTTCGAGCGCCGCCCGTCGGCGTACCAGGTGGCGGTGGAGGGCACCGTCGACCTGGACGAGGACTTCTGAGCCTCCTCGTCTCCACGGGCCTCCTGGGCCTTCCCGATCTGCCGGTCGATGCGCCGCTCGCGCAGGATGCCGAGCACCGAGGGAAGGGCCAGGAGGACGAGGATTCCGAGGGTCGCGGTCATTCCGATGAGGCCTTGGATCTGGTTTCCGGTCATGCCACTACTGTCCCGCTGGACGCTGCTGACCGGGAGTGGCAGGACTGCCGCGCACCCTCGATTTACTGCCAGCTCCGCGGCACACTGGGGGCATGCTGAAGAACGTGGCCGCCGTGCTGCTGAACGGAGTGCACCCCTTCGAACTGGGCGTCGTCTGCGAGGTGTTCGGCATCGACCGCAGCGAAGAAGGACTGCCGGTGTACGACTTCGCCGTGGTCTCGGCCGAGGGGCCCGACCTCGGCACCCACTGCGGGTTCACCGTGTCCACACCGCACGGCCTGGAACGGCTGGAAGAGGCCGATCTGATCGCCGTGCCGGCCGCTGAGGGCTACCCGGACCGGGAGTACCCGCCCGAGCTGCTGGCGGCGCTGCGGCGGGCCGTCGGGCGGGGCTGCCGGGTGCTCAGCGTCTGCTCCGGGGTGTTCGTGCTGGCCGCCGCGGGGCTGCTGGACGGGCGCCGGTGCGCGGTGCACTGGCACCATGCCGAGCAGCTGGCCCGGCGCTACCCCCGGCTCGCCGTCGAGCCGGACGTGCTCTATGTGGACGAGGACCCGGTGATCACCTCCGCGGGCACCGCGGCCGGTATCGACGCCTGTCTGCACCTGGTGCGCAAGGAACAGGGGCCCGAGGTCGCCAACAAGATCGCCCGCCGGATGGTGGTGCCCCCGCACCGGGACGGCGGCCAGGCCCAGTACATCGAGCGGCCGCTGCCCAAGGCGCCCTGCGACACCGTCGGCGAGGTGCTGGTGTGGATGGAGGAGCACCTCGATGCGGAGGTGACCGTCGAACAGCTCGCCGCCCGCGCCCTCATGGCGCCGCGCACCTTCGCCCGCCGCTTCCAGCAGGAGACGGGAACCACGCCGTACCGCTGGATCCTGCGCCAACGGGTGCTGCGTGCGCAGGAGTTGCTGGAGGGCACGGACGAGACGGTGGACGCGATCGCCGCCCGCACCGGGTTCGGTACGGCGGCCGCGCTGCGCCACCAGTTCGTGCGGGCGCTCGGCACCACGCCGAACGCCTACCGGCGCGCGTTCCGGGGCCCGCGGGCCGCCTGAACGCGCGCCGGCAGCGGCATCGCTCCCGGTGCCCCCCACCGGGTCACCGCAGGCGTCTCACCAGGGCAGCGGCCGCAGCCGCAGGTTGTCCGGGCGCAGCGTGATGCCCACCCGGACACTGTCGTCGTTGCCGTCGGCGGGTTCGAAGCGGTACTTCGCCGTGACCGCCGCGGTGATCAGGCTCAGCTGGGCCATGGAGAAGTGGTCGCTGGGGCACTTGCGGTTGCCGACGCTGAAGGGGCTCATGGCGTACTTCGTCACCTCCCCGGCCCGCTCCGGAAGCCAGCGGTCCGGGTCGAAGTCGAGATGGCGGTCGTAGGAGCGGGCGTCGCGCTGAATGGCGTACGGGCTGTAGATGATGTCCGCCCCGGCCGGAATGCGATACTCCCCGAGCACGGTGTCGGCGGTCGCCCGGCGCGTCAGAATCCATACGGCGGGGCGCAGCCGGATGGCCTCCAGGATCACATTGTTGGTGTGCCTGAGGGAGCGGACGTGCTCGAATCCTACGGGCTGACCACCGGTCACCGATTCGACCTCGGCACGCACCTTCTCGGCGTGCTCCGGGTGTTGTGCGAGCGCCTGGAGCAACCACATGATCGTGGAGGCGATCGTTTCGGCGCCGGGAGTGATTATCGCGACGACCTGGTCGTGGATCTCCTGCTCCCCGATGGGCTCACCATTGTCGTCCTTCGCGTCCAGCAATGCCGTCAGCAAATCGTCCGGCTTTTGACCAGAGGCCCTCCGCTCGGCGACGATCTCGTCCACGAGCAGATGCAAATCGGCCAGTGCGCGGTTGAATTCGCGGTTGGCCGGAAACGGCAGCTTGTACAGGGGGCCCAGCGGCACCACCATCCTGCGGTACATACCGCGGAAGACGGTGGCGAGGTCGGTGCTCAGCCGCTCGGCGCGCTCGTCCATGAAGTCGCCGCGCAGCAGGCAGCGGGCGGCCATCCGCACGGCGATCCGGAAGGACTCCGAGGTGCAGTCGATGGGCTCGCCGGGGCGCCAGCGCTCGGTCAGCGCGTGCGCCTCCTCCTCCATGACCGGGCCGTAGTTGGGTATGGCGTCCATCCGGAACGCGGGCTGGATGGTGCGGCGCTGGCGGCGGTGGCGGGGGCCGTTGGCGGTGGCCACGCCCTCCTTGCCGAGCAGGCCCTCCAGCGACTCCCACACCGGGCCGTCGATCTTGAAGTCGGGGCTGAGGGCGAGCGCGCCCGTCAGTTCCGGGGTGGTGACGGCGTACACGGTCTTCGGGCCGAGCCTCAGGCGCACGATGTCGCCGTGGGCGCGCAGCGAGGACATGAAGTCCAGCGGATCGCGCACCAGTTGGAGGCCGTGCCCGAACACCGGGACGGCGCCGCCGGCCAGGGGTGGTTCACGCAGCTCCGGAGGGACTGCGGAGGTCTCGGGCTGCACGGACTCTACGGTCATTTCTCACCTGCCGCTTCGTTGGTGACGTACGGGGGTGTGGAGCGGTCGGCCCAGCTGTCCACCATGTACCGGCCGGACTCGTGGTGGAACCAGTAGACCGCGCTGAACCAGTTGCGCATATTGCCGACGCAGGTGCGTACGGCGGCGCTCAGTTCCTTTCCGTGGACCGTGCCGTCGGCAAGTGCATCCGCGAACCGGAGTGCCTCGCGTTCGGCCTTCAGGAATTCGTCGACGCATGTCTCGACGCGCTGCCTGAGGTCGTCCACCGCCTCTTCGAGGGTCAGGCCCTCATGCGTGATGAGGCTGATACCGAGATTGTGGACCTCGTCGCCCGCTATTTCCTTCGGGAGGGAGCACAGATCGTTGTACCAGGCGGCGAATTCCTGACTGAGTAATGCCGCCCGGCGATAGGAGGGGTTCTTTCTCACGGAGTCGGGGAGTTCGCACCCGGCACTGGGTTCCAGGAGGTCCGTCCAGATCCAGTGCGCGAAGGTCAGCCGGCGCAGGGCGAGATACTCCTCGACGCCGGGCACATATCCCTGGGTGCGATTGCGGTATTCACGGTCGTACGCCTCGATGACCGTGTGGAAATGCCGGGCGAAGCGCCGGTTCCAGGTGCCCGGCAGGAAGCCGTACAGACGCAGCACGCTGTCGGCGAAGCCCGCGACCAGCGGGTCGGGGTGGTGCAGATGGTGCCGGGGTGCGTCGAGTGCCCTGTGCAGCCGGTGGCGCAGCCGCCGCCAGTCGCCCGCGCGCCCGTGCACGATGTCGCGGTCGTGCCGGTCGTCCCAGACGAAGAACCAGGCGCTGAAGTCCGCTATGGCCTGGAGCACCTCGTCGGGGGCGTCCGTGTAGTAGCCCGCCATCAGGTCGGTGTAGCGCAGATCGTCCGCGAACTCGCGCACCTTGTCTTCGGGCATGAGCCGCTTTTCCAGCAGCCACAGCCGGGTCCTCTCCTGAAGCCGCGGCCAATACGGGTGCAGTCGCCGGGGAAAGCCGGACTCGATCACCGGGAGTGCCAGTGAGGGTGGTACCACGACCGCCGTCGTCGTCTCTGTGGTGCTGTGTGGGAAAGCTTGCACAGAACAAACCCCTCTCAGCCGCCGGATACGCACCCGCTCGGGTGGGGCCGGTGCGCCTCGTTACCTGTCCCGCACTTCCCATTCAGCACTACAACTGACCGTCGTGGGAACGGATTTGCGCCACTCACTACCCCATGATGCCGAGATTCCCCCCTGCTGTGACTGATTAATGATCACCGGCATCACAGAAGCGACCGTTTGTGCGAAGCACTGATGAGCGAAGAAGAGGACGGAGGAGGGCAAGAAGAAGGGCGCCGGGCCGGGAGCGGTCCCGGCCCGGCGCCCAACAACCCACCGGAGCCTAGTCGTTGGCGACCACGGGGTAGCGCGGCTCGTTCTCGGCCATCTGCCGCAGCGCGTCCTTGCGGTCGCGCTTGGAGAGCCGGTCGATGTAGAGGTAGCCGTAGAGGTGGTCGGTCTCGTGCTGCAAACACCGTGCGAAGTATCCGGTGCCGCGGACCTTGATCGGGTTGCCCTGCTCGTCCTGACCGGTCACCTCGGCGACGTCGGGACGCGGCAGCTCGGCGTAGGCGCCGGGCACCGACAGGCAGCCCTCGTTGTTGTCGTCGAGCCGGCGCCGCTCGGCGGGCAGCTCGACCAGCTTCGGGTTGCACACCACGCCCACGTGCCGGACGCCCTCGTCGTCCTGGCAGTCGTAGACGAAGACCTTCAGGTCGACGCCGATCTGGTTGGCGGCCAGGCCCACGCCCTCGGCGGTGCGCTGGCTGGCGAACATGTCGGCGACGAGCTGCCGCAGCTCCTCGCCGAACTCGGTGACGTCCCTGCACTCCTTGTGCAGTACCGGGTTGCCGACGACCGTGATCGGCCGGGAGGTGCCGCTCTCCCGCCAGGCCTTCTCGCGCCCCTCGCAGTCCTCCGTGTCCACGACATAGCCCTCGTCGTCGACGGGGAGCACGCCCGCGTGCTGCTGATCGGTGTCCTGCTGCGCCATGACCGACGTACGCCTTCCTGCAAGCCTGGAAAATTCTGCGTGTACAGCCTAAAGGTGGCCGGTCACCCGCTGCTCAGCAAACCTCTTCCAAGTCCCGCCAGTCCCTCGAATCCGGGCTGTCGGCGACCCATCCGTCCAGCAGGCCCCGCACCAGCGAAGGCGGCGCGGCCACCCCGCACTCCCGCTCGGGCACCCACAGCTGGCCGTCCGTGCGGTGCCCCAGGGGGCCGGGGTGGCCGGGTTCGCTGTGGTCGTGGGGGTCCAGATGCTCCCCCTCGCCCTCGTCGGACGGCATCCGGGACTCGCTGCACATCCGGCACAGCAGCCGCACCGAGGACGACCAGTCCTCCGCGGCGAACCCGGCGTCCGCGGCCAGCTGCTCCAGCGCGTCCCGGTCCGCCTCGGTGGCCGCCTCCAGGAGGACCACCCAGGTGGGCACGGGCGAGGGCGCCCACAGCTCGATCTCGTCGAAGACGGGGTAGCTGTGCCCCGCGGAGGTGGTGCGCTCCCCGTGCGGGACGCCGTCGTGCAGGACGACCTCGCCCCAGCGCCGCCCCGAGGAGGGCAGCGGGATGGACAGCACCTCGATCCGCGCGGGGTCCAGCCTGCGGCCCCACACCACCTCGGCCTCGCCCTCCGGGGAGAGCCGTACGGCCGCGCTGCCCAGCTCCATGCCGAGCGGTTCCCCGGCGGCGGTCGCACCGCCGGGCACCTTCAGGCCGTACGCCTGCCAGGCGCGGCGGGCCAGCGGCCAGTCTTGGAGAGCGGTCGCGGCGATGCCCACGTTCCACCAGTCGGGGGCGCCGCTCTCGCGGTCGAGCAGGGCGACGGCACGCAGCCCGGCGGCACGGGCCTGCTCCCAGTCGTGCCGGAACTTGTGCAGCAGCGCGAGGTTGAACCAGGACTCCGACAGCCAGGGTTCCAGGTCGGCGGCGCGGGTCAGCAGTTCGCCCGCGTCCTCGTACCGACCGTCGCCGATGAGCGTGAACGCGCGATCGGTGGCCTGCCGCCAGGAGGCGGAGGGCCGGTGCCGTCCCTTGCCGAAGATCCTCACGATTCCCGCCTGCCAGTTCCAGTTCCGCACAGTGGGCTGGCTTGTGCCCCCAGGCGCCCTCTCCCTCGCATCCAACCACGTGCGGTGGGAACGGCGCTCATTACCCATGGGTTACCCGGATGCGGGCGGGATCAGACAGTGCCGTACGTCTCGCCGGCGCCGGCGGCGCGACGGGAAGGTGCGGGGCGCGGGCGGCGCGCGGGCTCAGTTGTCCTGGACCGTGGTGGTGATGTCGTGGTCGGGCGCGGGCTGTCCGGAGCGGATGAGATCGAGCCGCCCCATGACCTTGGCGCGCAGGTCCGCGGGCACGTCGTCATGGCCGCAGCACCGCTTGACCAGCTTCTTCACGGCCTCTTCCAGGCCGTACTTCTCCAGGCACGGCGAGCACTCCTCGAAGTGGTGCCGGAACTTGTCGCGGTCGACGTCCGGCATCTCGCTGTCGAGGAACTCGTACAGATGGTCCAGGACCTCACCGCAGTCCGTCTCGTGCGGATCTCCGCAGCTCATGAGCCCGAGCCTTTCGCTTCGTCCGACTCTCCGGCGCCCGCCGGAACCAGCCCGCGCTCACGGGCGTAGTCCTCCAGCATGCCGCGCAGTTGACGGCGGCCCCGGTGCAGCCGGGACATCACCGTTCCGATGGGTGTCCCCATGATGTCCGCGATCTCCTTGTAGGCAAACCCCTCCACATCCGCGAGATACACGGCGATGCGGAACTCCTCGGGAATCGCCTGGAGCGCTTCCTTCACGTCCGAGTCGGGCAGATGGTCGAGCGCCTGCGACTCGGCGGAGCGCAGCCCCGTCGACATGTGCGACTCGGCACGGGCGAGCTGCCAGTCCTCGATCTCCTCGGCGGCGGAGCGCTGGGGCTCACGCTGCTTCTTGCGGTACGAGTTGATGAAGGTGTTGGTGAGGATCCGGTACAGCCACGCCTTGAGGTTGGTGCCCTCGCGGAACTGGTGGAAGGAGGCGTAGGCCTTGGCGTACGTCTCCTGCACGAGGTCCTCGGCGTCGGCCGGGTTGCGCGTCATGCGCAGGGCGGCCGAGTACATCTGGTCGAGGAACTCGAGTGCGTCCCGCTCGAAGCGCGCGCTGCGCTCCGCGGACGACTCGGCGGACGCCTCCGCACTGGTGCCCCGGCCCTCGGGCTGCTCCGCCTGGCCGTTGTCGGTCCCCGCGTCGGTCCCTGTGACCGGACCCACCTCCTCAAGATTCCGGGCGGGACCGGGAGTGGTCCCACTCGATTCGGAGGATAGAACACGACCCGTGCCCGCCGCCCCTCGAATTGTGGCGGCCTTGGGCGCGTGGAACACCGTCCAGGCCAGCTCGGGGCTGTTCTGGCGGGCCGGGCATACGGTCGGACCCATGCGGCGGACTTCCCTTCCCACGACGTCGGTGCCGAGGCCTCAGCACTTCTGTGCGACACAACAGCGCCCGGACGCGCGGCATTCCCGCGGGTCACGCCAGTGACGCGGTCCACTCCGCGACGGCGTCGGTGATGATCTCCAGAGCCCGTTCCTGGCCCGTCTCCGCGCGCTTGGGGACGGCGAAGCCGTGATCGGCGCCCGGCACCTCGACCATCCGGAAGCCCCCCTCGGGGAACTCGGCCGGCCTGCCGAAGGGGTCGTTGCCGCCCTGGACGACGAGGGTGGGCACGCCCGTGCCCAGCAGTTCCCCGGCGCGGGACTTCTCGGGCCTGCCCGGCGGGTGCAGCGGGAAGCTGAGGGCGAGGACGGCGCGGGCCCCCAGTTCGGCGGCGGTGCGGCAGGCGACGCGGGCGCCGGCGCTGCGGCCGCCGGCGATCACCGGCAGCTCCATGCCGGCCAGCGCGGGCCAGAGCCCCCGCCACCCGGTGTCCAGCGTCTTCGGGGCGGGCGCCACCTTCCGGCCGGCGACCCGCCAGGGCTGCTCGACGAGGGCCACGGTCACCCCGTGGCCGGGCAGGGCCCCGGCGAGCGCCTGGAGGTCGCGCGCCTCGATGCCGCCGCCCGCGCCGTGGCTCAGCGCGAGGACGGCCCGCGGGTCGGCGGCCCGGTGCCAGGTGATGCGGGCGGTTCCGGCGTCGGTCTCGACAATCTCGATCACGCTAGAAAAGTGTGCCCTCTTCGGGGGCTTCCAGCTCCTTCAGCAGCTCCGGTCCGTTGTTGCGGACGTTGCTGACGGCGGTGGCGACCGGGTAGGCGCGCATCAGTCCGGGCGGGGGCGGGGCGAGCAGGGCGCGCAGTTCGTCCGGGTCGGTGCGGGAGGGGTCGAGCCAGGCGTCCCAGCGGTCCGGGGTGAGCATCAGCGGCATCCGGGGGTGGATGTCGGCGAGCGAGCGCGGCCCCTCGGCGGGGGCGGCGGCCAGCGGGGTCTGCTCGGCCTCCGTGGTGATCACCGAGCAGGTGACCCACCAGGCACCGGGGTGGTCGTCGGGCAGGGTGCGGTCGCGCCAGAACTCGTACAGGCCGGCCATCGCGAAGACGGAGCCGTCGGCGGGCAGCACGAAGTACGGCTGCTTGCGGGGCCGCTTCTTCCTGCCCTCGACCTCCAGGTCGCGCTCCTGCCGGCCGGTCACCCACTCGTAGTAGCCGTCGGCGGGCAGGATGCAGCGGCGGGCGGCGAAGGCGCGGCGGTAGGACGGCTTCTCGTGCACGGTCTCCGCGCGGGCGTTGATCATCCGGGCGGCGCCCTCGGGGGTCTTCGACCAGGACGGCACCAGTCCCCACCTGAGCGTGCGCAGCTGGCGAACCGGACGCGGCGAGTCCGCGTCTTTCAAGGGGCGGTCGAGCACGGCGTGGACCTCTTTGGTGGGGGCCACGTTGTAGTCCGGCTCCAGGGCCTCCTCGGGCTCCCACTTCTCGATCCCGAAGGTCTGGGCGAGGTCCTCGGGCCTACGACTGGCTGCATACCGTCCGCACATACGTGCCACACTGCCAGACTCCGCCCGCCACCTGGGAGCCACTCGGACACATGAACAGCCTCGCCGCCCTCGCGCCGTCCGGCCTCTGGGACCGGCTCACCGGTATCCAGCCCGACCCCGATCTGTGGGTGGTGCTCGCCACCCTGGCCGCCGCGCTGGTGGTGGTCGTCCCGCATCCGCTGTGGCGGGTGTCGCGCAACGCGGTCACCATCGCGCACGAGGGCGGCCACGGGCTGATCGCCCTGCTCACCGGGCGGCAGCTCACCGGCATCCGGCTGCACTCCGACACCAGCGGGCTGACGGTGAGCCGGGGCAAGCCGTACGGGCTCGGCATGATCCTCACGGCAGCCGCGGGCTACACCGCGCCCTCGATGCTCGGCCTCGGCGGCGCCGCCCTGCTCGCCGCGGGCCGCATCACGCTGCTGCTGTGGGCGGCGACCGCGCTGCTCGCGGTGATGCTGGTGATGATCCGCAACGCGTACGGCGTGCTCACCGTGGTGCTCGCGGGCGGGGCGTTCCTGCTGGTGTCGTGGCTCGCGGGGCCGCAGGTGCAGGCGGCGTTCGCGTACGCGGTGGTGTGGTTCCTGCTGCTCGGGGGCGTACGGCCGCCGTTCGAGCTGCAGAGCAAGCGGCGGCGGGGCGAGGCCGGGGACTCGGACGCGGACCAGCTGTCCCGGCTGACGCATGTCCCGGCGGCCCTGTGGCTGTTCCTGTTCCACGCCGTGTCGCTGTGCTCGCTGATCGGCGGCGGGCGCTGGCTGCTGGAGGTCTGAGGGCCGTTCGGCCCGCACGGCGGGCCCGCCGCCGGAGGGTCCGGCTCCCGCCCTCCTTATAAAGTGGGCCCCATGGCCCCGAACACCGCCTCCTCCGCCCTCTGGCCCGCTCCGCACGCGAGCGGAGCCGTCGACGCCACCGTCCATGTGCCGGGGTCCAAGTCGGTCACCAACCGCGCCCTGGTGCTGGCCGCCCTCGCCTCCGAGCCGGGCTGGCTGCGCCGCCCGCTGCGCTCGCGGGACACCCTGCTGATGGCGGGCGCGCTGCGCGCGATGGGCGTCGAGATCGAGGAGGGCGTAGGCCCCGAGGGCACCGGCGAGGCCTGGCGGGTGCTGCCGACCGGCCTGCACGGCCCGGCCACGGTGGACGTCGGCAACGCGGGCACCGTGATGCGCTTCCTGCCGCCGGTGGCCGCGCTGGCCGACGGTCCGATCCGGTTCGACGGCGACCCGCGCTCGTACGAGCGTCCGCTGCACGGCGTGATCGACGCGCTGCGGCAGCTCGGCGCGCGGATCGACGACGACGGCCGGGGCGCGCTGCCGCTGACCGTGCACGGCGGCGGGGCGCTGGACGGCGGCCCGGTGTCGATCGACGCGTCGTCCTCCTCGCAGTTCGTCTCCGCGCTGCTGCTCTCGGGCCCCCGCTTCAACCAGGGCGTCGAGGTCCGGCACACCGGTGCGAGCCTGCCCTCCCTGCCGCACATCCGGATGACGGTGGACATGCTGCGCGCGGTCGGCGCCCAGGTGGACACCCCGGAGTCGGGCGGCGAGCCGAACGTGTGGCGGGTGACGCCGGGCGCGCTGCTCGGCCGGGACCTGACGATCGAGCCGGACCTGTCCAACGCGCAGCCGTTCCTGGCGGCGGCCCTGGTGACCGGCGGCAAGGTGCTGATCCCGGACTGGCCGGAGCGCACCACCCAGCCGGGCGACCGACTGCGGGAGATCTTCACCGAGATGGGCGGCACCTGCGAACTCACCGAGGCCGGACTGGTGTTCACCGGTTCCGGCGCGCTGCACGGCATCGACGTCGACCTGAGCGACGTCGGCGAGCTGACCCCCGGCATCGCGGCCGTCGCCGCGCTCGCCGACTCCCCCTCGACGCTGCGCGGTGTGGCCCATCTGCGGCTGCACGAGACGGACCGGCTGGCCGCGCTCACCAAGGAGATCAACGAACTCGGCGGCGACGTCACGGAGACGGCCGACGGTCTGCACATCCGCCCGCGCACCCTGCACGGCGGCACCTTCCACACCTACGAGGACCACCGCATGGCCACCGCCGGCGCGATCATCGGCCTGGCGGTCGAGGGCGTACGCATCGAGAACATCGGAACGACGGCCAAGACCCTGCCGGACTTCCCCGAGCTGTGGACCGGGATGCTCGGGCAGTAGGGAAAGCCATGCGCCGCTACGGCAAGCACACCGACGAGGACGACATCCGCTCCCGCCCCAACCGCAAGGGCAACCGGCCGCGGACGAACATCCGGCCCAAGCACGAGGACGCGGCCGAGGGGCTGGTCCTGACCGTGGACCGAGGACGGCTGACCTGCCTGGTCGAGGACCGGGTGGTGACGGCGATGAAGGCGCGGGAGCTGGGCCGCAAGGCGGCGGTGGTCGGGGACCGGGTGATGCTGGTCGGCGATCTGTCCGGCAAGAAGGACACGCTCGCGCGGATCGTCCGGATCCAGGAGCGGACGTCGGTGCTGCGGCGCACGGCGGACGACGACGATCCGTACGAGCGCGTGGTGGTCGCCAACGCCGATCAGCTGGCGATCGTCACCGCCCTCGCCGACCCCGAGCCGCGTCCCCGGCTGATCGACCGCTGCCTGGTCGCGGCGTTCGACGGCGGGCTCGAACCCCTGCTGGTGATGACCAAGTCGGACCTGGCCCCGCCGGACGAACTCCTGGAGCTGTACGGCCACCTGGACATCCCGTACGTGGTCACCAGCCGCGCGGAGCTGGAGAACGGGGACGCGGCGGAGCGGGTGCGCGAGCTGCTGGACGGGCGGATCACCGCGTTCGTGGGGCACTCCGGCGTCGGCAAGACGACGCTGGTGAACGCGCTGGTGCCGCAGGAGCGGCGGCGTACGACGGGACATGTCAACGCGGTGACGGGGCGCGGCCGGCACACCACCACCTCGGCGCTGGCGCTGCCGTTGGCGGGCGATGACGGCTGGGTGATCGACACTCCGGGCGTCCGGTCCTTCGGCCTGGCGCACGTCGATCCGTCCCGCGTCATCCACGCCTTCCCCGACCTGGAGCCCGGCACAGTGGACTGCCCGCGCGCGTGCAGCCACGACGAGCCGGACTGCGCGCTGGACGCGTGGGTGGAGGCGGGGCACGCGGATCCGGCGCGGCTGTACTCGCTGCGCCGGCTGCTGGCGACGCGGGAGCGCACGGAAGGCGACTGAGGAAGACGGCCTTCGCGTTGTTTGCCCGGACGGCGGTGCGGCAAGTGCATAATCGCACCGGACCGGAGATCCGGATCAACGAGAGGACAGCGCATGGCGTGGCTGCTGGTCATCGTGGCCGGAGTGCTGGAGACCGGCTTCGCCGTGTGCCTCAAGCTCTCCCACGGCTTCACCCGCCTGTGGCCGACCATCGCCTTCGCCTCCTTCGCCCTCGGCAGCTTCGGCCTGCTGACCCTCTCGCTGCGCAAACTCGACGTGGGCCCCGCGTACGCCGTCTGGACGGGCATCGGCGCGACCGGCACGGCGATCTACGGCATGATCTTCCTGGGGGATGTGGTGTCCACCCTGAAGATCGTGTCGATCAGCTTCGTGATCGTGGGGATCGTCGGGCTGCAGCTGTCGGGTTCGGCGCGGTAGCGCTGCCGCTCGGCTCGCCGGTGGATCGCCGGGTGCGCGGTCGGGGTGCGGGTGCGTGGTGGCCGGTCGCGCGGATCCCCGCGCCCCTTCGGGGCGCTACAGCACGGACCGTTCTCTCGGGAAGTGGCACGCGGCGCCGTCGCCGGTGAAGTCCGGTGCCTCGTGGGCGCAGCGCTTCCGGTCCTCCGGCGGCAGTTCGGCGTACAGCGGGCAGCGGGGGCGGAAGCGGCAGCCGTCGTACCGCCGGGTCGGGCTCGGGGGGTCGCCGAGGAGGAGGATGCGGGCCCGCCGGCGTTCGCGTTCGCGGACCGGGTCCGGGACGGGGACGGCCGACAGGAGGGCCTGGGTGTAGGGGTGGCGGGGACGCTCGAAGACCTCGCGGACCGGGCCGGACTCGACCGTGCGGCCCAGGTACACCACGCTCACCCGGTCGGCGATGGCGCGGACGACCGCGAGGTCGTGGGAGACGAAGAGGTAGGCGAGGCCCAGCTCCCGCTTGAGCTCCCGCAGCAGGTCGAGGATCTCCGCCTGGACGGAGACGTCGAGCGCGGAGACGGGTTCGTCGAGGACCAGGAGTTCCGGCGAGACGGACAGCGCGCGGGCGATGGCGATCCGCTGGCGCTGGCCGCCGGAGAACTCGTGCGGGAAGCGGTCGGCGTGGGCCGGTTCGAGACCGACCCGGCCCAGCAGTTCGGGCACCCGTCGGGAGATCACCGCCCGCTCCGCGCCCTGTGTGCGCAGCGGCTCGGCGATGATGTCGCCGACCGGCATCCGCGGGTCCAGGGAGGCCATCGGGTCCTGGAAGACGATCTGGACGCGCCGCCGCAGCGCCCTGGTCCCTGCCTTGGTGAGCGTGCCGAGCCGCTGCCCGAACAGCTCCACCGAACCGCCTTGCGGCGCCGCGAGTTCGAGCAGCTCGAACAGCGTGGTCGACTTGCCGGACCCGGACTCGCCGACCAGTGCCAGCGTCTCGCCGCGCCGGATGTCGAGGTCCACCCCGTCGACCGCGTACACCGTGCCGGTACGGCGCCTGAGGGCCGTGCCGGTGCGCACGGGGAAGGTGCGGGTCAAACCGCGCACCTTCACCACCGGTTCGCCGGTGACCGGTCGCGGGTCGAGGTGGGCGTCGATGCGCGGGACGGCCGCGAGCAGTTGCCGGGTGTACGGTTCCCGCGGGGTCTCGAACACCTCCCGCACCCGGCCCTGTTCGACCACCCGGCCGGCCCGCATGACCGCCACCCGGTCCGCCATCCCCGCGATCACGCCGAGGTCGTGGCTGACGAGGAGCACCGCCGCCCCGGTCGCCTCGCGCGCGGTGCGCAGCACATCGAGGATCTGCGCCTGGATGGTGACGTCGAGCGCGGTGGTGGGTTCGTCGGCGAGGATCACGTCCGGGTCGTTCGCCATCGCCATCGCGATCATGGCCCGCTGGCGCATGCCGCCGGAGAACTCGTGCGGGAACGCCCGCGCCCGCAGGGCCGGTTCGGGGATGCCGACGAGGCCGAGCAGCTCGACGGCCCGCTCCCGCGCCCGCTCGCGCGACACGTCCCGGTGGGCCCGTACCGCCTCCGCGATCTGGTCGCCGATCCGGTACACCGGGGTGAACGCGGACAGCGGGTCCTGGAAGACCATCGCGACGCGGCCGCCCCGCACGCGGGCCAACTCCCGCTCCGTCGCGCCGAGCAGCTCGGTGCCGTCGAGCCGGACCGAACCCCGCGCCTTCGCGTTGCCGGGCAGCAGCCCCAGTACCGCGAGCGCGGTCGCGGACTTCCCGGAACCCGACTCGCCGACCAGGCCGAGGACTTCGCCGCGCTCCAGGGTGAGGCTCACGTCCCGTACGGCCGGTACGCCGTCGAACGCGACCTCCAGGTCCCGCACTTCCAGCAGCGCACTCACCGCCGGCCTCCCTTCGACGTCGGGTCGAGGGCGTCCCGCAGCCCGTCGCCGACCAGATTGACCGCGAGCACGAACACGACGAGCAGCCCGGCGGCGAAGAAGAACATCCAGGGATAGGTGATCGCCGCGCCGGTGCCGTCGGCGATCAGCGTGCCCAGCGACACATCGGGCGGCTGCACCCCGAAGCCGAAGTAGGACAGCGCGGTCTCGCTCATCACCGCGCCGCCGACCTGGATGGTCGCGTCGATGATGAGGAAGGAGGCGACATTGGGCAGCACATGGCGCCAGATGACGCGGAAGGGGCCGACGCCCATGTACCGGGCGGCGCGTACGAAGGGCTGCTCCTTCAGGGAGCGGGTCATGGACCGTACGACCCGTGCGGTGATCATCCAGGCGAAGACCGCGAGCAGTCCGACGAACGCCACCCAGCCGCCGGACCGCAGCCGGGGCGAGACGATCGCGATGATCAGGAAGGACGGGAAGACCAGCAGCAGATCGACCAGGAACATCAGCACGCGGTCGGCCCAGCCGCCGAAGTAGCCCGCGCAGGCCCCCACGAACGAGGCCAGCCCGGTGGCCAGCACCGCCACCAGCAGGCCGATGATCAGGGACTTCTGGAGCCCGCGGACGGTCTGTGCGAAGACGTCCTGGCCGATGCGGTTGGTGCCCCACCAGTGCGCGGGACCGGGCGCGGCACGCAGCGCCCCATAGTCGATGTGATCGTACGACCACGACGTCAGAAAGGGCCCGACGAAGGCGAGCAGAAAGAGCAGCAGCAGGACGACGGCCCCGGCGAGTGCGGACCGGTCGCGCAGGAAGCGGCGCAGGACGAGCGCGGCCCGCCCGCTCGGCGCGGCGGCGGCCGGCACAAGGGCGCCGGGGACCTCGGGGGTCTCGGGGGTCTCGGGGACCTCGGGGATCTCGGGGATCCCGGTGACGGCCGTCATGACGCCTGCCGCACACGCGGGTCGAGCGCCGCGTGCAGCACATCGGCGAGGAATCCGGAGAGCAGCACGATGACGGCGGCGAAGACGTTGACGGCGACGACCGAGTTCACGTCGTCCTTGCCGATGGAGTCGATGAACCACTCCCCCATGCCGTGCCAGCCGAAGATCGTCTCGGTGAAGGTGGCGCCGGTGAACAGGGCGAGGAAGCCGTAGGAGAAGTACGTGGACATGGGGATGAGCGCGGTGCGCAGCCCGTGCCGCAGCAGCACGGCCCGCCGGCCGAGCCCCTTGGCGCGGGCGGTGCGCAGATAGTCGGAGCCGAGCACGTCGAGCATGGTGCTGCGCTGGTAGCGGCTGTAGCCCGCGATGGCGAACAGGGCGACGGAAACGGTGGGCAGCAGCAGATGGACCGCGCGGTCCTCCAGGACGGTCCAGAAGCCGCCGTCCAGCCCCGCGCTTTTCTCGCCGGTGAACTGGATGAGGTCGGTGCCCGTGCTCCGGTTGAACCAGAGCGCTCCGGTCTTCAGCAGGACGGCCAGCAGGAACACCGGCGTGGACAGCAGCGCGAAGGAGACGACGGTGACCGCGCGGTCGCTGAGCCGGTACTGCCGCACGGCCGTCCACGCGCCGACGAGGACGCCGGTCACCGTGCCCACGACGGTGCCCGCCACCAGCAGCCGCAGACTGACACCGATCCGCCGCCCGAACTCGGCGTCGACCGAGGTGCCGTCGATGGTCTCGCCGAGGTCGCCGTGCAGGAACGCGCGGTCGGCCCAGTGCAGGAAGCGCTGCCGCAGCGGCTGGTGGTCGTCGAGGCCGAGCGCGGCCAGGTGGTGGTCCACGGCGGCCGGGGACAGCGGTGGCTGCCGGCCCGCGTAGTAGGCGCGCGGATCGAGCGCCAGCGAGGCCAGCAGGTACGACAGGCACACGGCGGCCAGCAGCAGGACGGCGTGGTAGCCGAGACGTTTGGCCAGGTAGAGGGGCACGCCTCACATGGTCCAGTCCTCTTGTTGCCGCACTATGAAGAGAACATGTCAGTAACCTCGGGGGTCTCCCCCGCCCCACCCGCGGCGTTCTAGGTTCGGCGCGTCCCCTGTCGACCTCACAAAGGAAACCGACATGCGCCCCACATCCGCCGCAGCCTGGATCGCCGCCACCGCGGCCACCGCGCTCCTGCTGACCGGCTGCGGGCCCGGCGGCCAGGACGGCACGTCGAAGAAGGCGGCGGCGCCCGAGGTAGACGGCCAGGACATCGGCGCGCGCCCGCTCGACGACCTGCGCCAGGGCGGCACGCTGCGGTTGGCGATCGACCAGTGGATCACGCAGTACAACGTCAACGACGTCGACGGTCAGCAGGGCGACGCCCAGGAGATCATCAGGACGGTGATGCCCGATCTGTTCGACTCCGACACCCGGGGCACCCCGCACGCCAACCCGGACTTCCTGGTCTCCGCGAAGGTGGTCTCCACCAGCCCGCAGGTGATCGAGTACGAGCTCAACCCCAAGGCCAGGTGGTCCGACGGCAAGCCGCTGAGCTGGCGCGACTTCCGCGCCCAGTGGCAGGCGCTGAACGGCTCCGACCCGGCCTACGAGGCCGCCGATCCGAGCGGCTACGACCAGATCGCGGACGTCGGGCAGGGCTCCGGCCCGCACGCGGTGAAGGTGACCTTCAAGGCGCCGTACGCCGACTGGCAGCGGCTGTTCGACCCGCTCTACCCGGCGCGGTACTACGACAGCCCCGCCAAGTTCCTCAAGAGCTGGGCGGAGAAGGTGCCGGTCTCCGGGGACGCCTTCAAGATCGGCGGTTACGACAAGACCGCGCAGACGATCACGCTCGTGCCGGACCCCGAGTGGTGGGGCCGCAAGCCCAGGCTGGACTCGATCGTGTACCGCGTCCTGGACACCTCCGCCCGCCCCGACGCCTATCTCGACAAGGAGATCGACTACACCAGCGCGCTGCTGCCCGAGGACTACCAGCGGCTGGCCAAGGCGCCGGACACGGACATCCGGCGGGGCGCGCGCTGGGACGAGGTGCACATCACGCTCAACGGCGGCCGCGGCCCGCTGAAGGATCTGCGGGTGCGGCAGGCGGTCCAGCACGCCGTGGACCGGCAGGGCATCGACGAGGCGTTCGCCAAGGACCTCTCCTTCCAGCTCAAGCCGCTCGACAACCACTTCTTCATGCCCAACCAGCAGGGCTACAAGGACACTTCGGGCGGGTACGCCGACTACGACGCGGCAGCGGCGAAGAAGCTGCTGGACGCGGCGGGCTGGAAGGACGCCGGCGCGGGCAGGGCGCGCACCAAGGGCGGCAGGCAGCTCACCCTCGACTACGTACTCAGCGCCGGCAGCACCTCCGCCCAGACCGACCAGGCCCAGCTGGTGCAGCAGCAGCTGGCGCAGGTCGGGATCAAGGTCGAACTGAAGAAGGTGCCGGCCAACGACTACTTCAACCAGTTCGTCAACCGCGGCAACTTCGACCTCACCAGCTTCCGGAACGTGGACGCCGTCTACCCGTCCATGCTCACCCCGGTGTTCGTCCGGCCCAAGGGGCGCAACCTCTTCCAGAACTTCGGGTCCGTGGGCTCACCGGAGATCGACGCTCTGCTGAAGCGGGCCGGCGAAACCACCGATCACGCGAAGGCCGCGGATCTGTACAACCAGGCCGACACCGAGATCTGGCGCCTCGCCCACTCCATCGAGCTGTACCAGCGCCCGGAGATCCTGGCCGTGCGCTCGGGGCTCGCGAACTTCGGCGCGGAGGGTCTCGCCGACGTCGACTACACGAAGGTGGGCTGGGTGAAGAAGTGACGGCGTAGCTCAGGGCGCCGGGCGGCCGGCGAGGGCCCGGACCAGTCCGGCTACCCCGTCGTCTCCCGGCGGCACCGCGACACAGGACAGGGCGAGGCGGACCGCCAGTTCGCAGGCGCGGGCGAGTTCGGCGGTGGCGGCGGGGCCGGCGCCGGGTCCGGACAGCACGGTGACGGCGCGGTCGCGGACGGTCCGCACCAGGTCGGGGGGCGAGGGGAGCGGGCGCTCCGGGCGGCGCGGTGGCGGTACCGGCGCGGGGCCGCGCGGCGGCGCGGGGAGCCGTTCGCTCCAGCAGCCGGTGAGCAACGCCCGTACCAGCGCGTCCTGCCGGGCCGCGGTCGCCGTCCACTCGGCGGTGGCGGTGAGCCGCTCCCAGATGCCGCCGCCGCCCGTGAGGGCGCGCTCGACACCGGCGAGGTAGTCGTCGGCGGCCCGCAGCACCAGCGCCCGCGCGAGGCCGTCCTTGCCGCCGAACTCGTTGTACAGGGTCTGCCGGGACACGCCCGCGGCGGCGGCCACCTCCACCATGCGCACGGCCGGCCACGGCCGGCGTGCCAGGGCCGTGGCGGCGGCGTCCAGCAAGGCTTCGCGGGCAGCAGCCATCGTGGCCTCCCTGGGACAGACCGCGTTCCGCCCAGATTTGACGGACTTTCGGATGATGTCAAGGGTCCGCTCGCCGGGCACGGAGGGCCAATGGAGGGCGTGCGGGCGTGCGGTGGCCGCGGGTATGTGCGCGGTGGTCGCGCGCGGGTGCGTGGTGGCCGCCCGCGCACACGTGTGACACCGCGACCGGCGGGCCCGACACACGCACGCCCCCGCTGGCTGCCGTACCCGGCCAGCCGATAGCGTGACGTACATGCCGGACTACCTCGACGACCTCCGTCTCGCCCACGTCCTCGCCGACGCGGCCGACGCGGCCACCATGGACCGCTTCAAGGCCCTGGACCTGAAGGTGGAGACGAAGCCGGACATGACGCCGGTGAGCGAAGCGGACAAGGCGGCCGAGGAACTCATCCGCGGCCAGCTCCAGCGGGCCCGCCCCAGAGACGCGGTCCTCGGTGAGGAGTACGGCGTCGAGGGCACCGGCCCCCGCCGCTGGGTGATCGACCCGATCGACGGCACCAAGAACTACGTGCGCGGCGTCCCGGTGTGGGCCACGCTGATCGCGCTGATGGAGGCGGGCGAGGGGGGCTACCACCCCGTCGTGGGCCTGGTCTCCGCCCCCGCCCTCGGCCGCCGCTGGTGGGCCGCCAAGGGCCACGGCGCCTTCACCGGCCGCAATCTGACCTCCGCGAGCCGGCTCCACGTCTCCGGCGTCAGCACCCTCGCGGACGCCTCCTTCGCCTACTCGTCCCTGTCCGGCTGGGAGGAGCAGGACCGCCTCGACGGCTTCCTGGACCTCTCCCGCCAGGTGTGGCGCACCCGCGCGTACGGCGACTTCTGGCCGTACATGATGGTCGCCGAGGGCTCCGTGGACATGTGCGCGGAGCCGGAGCTGTCGCTGTGGGACATGGCCGCCCCGGCGATCGTCGTCACCGAGGCGGGCGGCACCTTCACCGGTCTCGACGGCCGCCCCGGACCGCACAGCGGCAACGCGGCGGCGTCCAACGGACTGCTGCACGACGAGTTGCTGGGGTATCTCAACCGGCGCCAGTGAGACGCACGGGGCGCTTGCGCACGCCCCCCGGCGGGCCACACGCGCCCTCTTGTTGACCCGGCTGTGACCTGAGACGCTGAAGCCACCCCCACTTGTGAACTTGTGAATCCGGGGACAAGGCCCCCGGACCCCCAGGAGGTGGCCCCACCCATGCTGGTCCGCGACGCCATGAGCACCGTGATCCTCACCCTCGGCCCCGCCCACACCCTCCGTGAGGCGGCCACCCTGATGTCCGCCCGGCGCATCGGCGCCGCCGTCGTCTTCGATCCGGACGCGGGCGGCATCGGCATCCTCACCGAGCGCGACATCCTCAACTCCGTCGGCCTCGGCCAGAACCCGGACGTCGAGCGCGCCCATGCCCACACCACCACCGACGTCGTCTTCGCGGCGCCGACCTGGACGCTGGAGGAGGCCGCCGGCGCCATGGCGCACGGCGGCTTCCGGCATCTGATCGTCCTCGACCGGGGCGAGGTCGCCGGGATCGTCTCGGTCCGGGACATCATCCGCTGCTGGTCCCCGGCCCGCGCGCCGGCCCCGCTGGCCAGAGCGGGCTCCTGACCGGTCCGGGGCGCCGCCCACGGGGACCCGGACACGGCGAACGGGCCGGACCCCGAGCACCAGGGACCCGGCCCGCCCGGCGGACGAGTGCCGCCGTCTCGGTCGCGCTCAGTCGCGCAGGGCCCGCACCGCCGCCTCCAGCCGCTTGCCGAAGTCGGCGTCCGCGGCCGCGAAGTTGCCGATCGCGCGCTCCGCGATGTCCTCGCGCGAGACCTGGGAGATCGACCCGGCGAGGTTGGCGATCAGCCGCTCCTTCTCCGGCTCCGTCATCAGCCGGTAGAGGTTTCCGGCCTGCACGAAGTCGTCGTCCTCGGCGTGCCGCGGGGTCGGGTGGTCACCGGTGCCGCCGGTGAAGCCGTCGTAGGACTGCCACAGCGCCCGGCCCGTCTGCGCGGGCCCGCCGAAGCTGTTGGGCTCGTAGTTCTTGGCACCGCCGTGCCGTCCGTCGTAGAGGTGGCCGTCGCGGGAGTGCGTACGGGCCTCGGTGGCGTGCGGGCGGTTGACCGGCAGGTGGTCGGCGTTGATACCGACGCGGTAGCGGTGCGCGTCGCCGTACGCGAACAGCCGGCCCTGGAGCATCTTGTCCGGCGAGGGGCCGATGCCCGGCACGAAGTGCGAGGGGCTGAAGATCGACTGCTCGACCTCGGCGAAGACGTTGCGCGGGTTGCGGTTGAGCTCCAGCTTGCCGATCTCGACGACCGGGTAGTCGGCGTGCGGCCACACCTTGGTCAGGTCGAACGGATTGAAGCGGTACGCCGCCGCGTCCGCCGCCGGCATGATCTGCACGCCCACGGTCCAGCTCGGGAACTCGCCCCGCTCGATCGCCTGGCGCAGATCGCGCTGGTGGGAGTCGGGGTCGGTGCCCGCGAGCACCGCGGCCTCACCGGCGGTGAGGTTCTTGATGCCCTGGTCGGTCTTGAAGTGGTACTTGACCCAGAAGACCTCGCCCGCCTCGTTGTTCCACTGGAAGGTGTGCGAGCCGAAGCCGTCCATGTGCCGGTACGACGCCGGGATGCCGCGGTCCCCGAACAGCCAGGTCACCTGGTGGGTCGCCTCCGGCGACAGCCCCCAGAAGTCCCACACGTTGTCGGCCTCCTGGCTGCCCGTGTACGGATCGCGCTTCTGGGTGTGGATGAAGTCGGGGAACTTGATCGCGTCCCGGATGAAGAAGACCGGGGTGTTGTTGCCGACGAGGTCGTAGTTGCCCTCCTCGGTGTAGAACTTCACCGCGAAACCGCGCGGGTCGCGGACCGCGTCCGCCGCGCCCAGGTTCCCGGCCACCGTCGAGAAGCGCAGGAAGACCTCGGTCTCCTTGCCGACCTCGGAGAGGAAGGCGGCCCTGGTGTACGGCGTGACGTCCGCGGTCACCGTGAAGGTGCCGTAGGCGCCGGCGCCGCGGGCGTGCACGACCCGCTCCGGGATGCGCTCCCGGTTGAAGTGGGCCAGCTTCTCCAGCAGGAGCTGGTCCTGGACCAGCACCGGGCCGCCGACGCCCGCCGTCTCGCTGTTCTGGTTGTCCGCGACCGGAGCCCCGGCCTCCGTGGTGAGCGGTCCCTGCGTCACGTGCGCCTCCTGCGTCTACGCCGGCCAATCCTGTCCCTTGGCCAAAGCCGTCACTGATCCTACATTGGACTAAGTCCAAGTCAAGCGAAGTTCCAAAGTCACACCTATTCCCGTCCTGGTCCCCTCTGCTGTTAGGCTGGTGGCCATGAGCGACCTTCTGGAACGGCTGCGTGGACGCGGATGGCGGATGACCGCGCAGCGACGCGTGGTGGCCGAGGTCCTCGACGGCGAGCACGTGCACATGACGGCCGACGAGGTCCACGCGCGGGCTGTCGCGAAGCTGCCGGAGATCTCCCGCGCGACCGTGTACAACACCCTGGGCGAGCTGGTCACGCTCGGCGAGGTGCTGGAGGTCTCCACCGACAAGCGCGCCAAGCGCTACGACCCGAACGCGCACCGGCCGCACCACCACCTGGTCTGCGCCCGCTGCGGCGCGATCCGCGACGTCCACCCCACCGGCAACCCGCTGGCCGACCTCCCCGACACCGAGCGCTTCGGCTTCACGGTGTCCGACGTCGAGGTGACGTACCGGGGACTGTGCCCGGAGTGCGCGGGCGCGTGACGGCTCGGCGGTTCACGGAGTGAGGAGGGGGCGCGAGCCCCCTCCTTTTTTGCCCCCGGACTCCTCTTTCGCGCCCTGCGGGGACCGACCCGCACGAGGGCCACGCGCATACGACCGAGGGCCGGAACCCATTTCTGGATTCCGGCCCTCGGCCTTCAGTAGCGGGGACAGGATTTGAACCTGCGACCTCTGGGTTATGAGCCCAGCGAGCTACCGAGCTGCTCCACCCCGCGTCGGTGAACACGACATTACGCGAGGGAAGCCGACGGAAGCAAATCCATTCGGGTCCGAGTGACCAGGGCCACTCACGCGGACAGCTCCTCACGCAGCGCGTCCCGCAGCCGGCCCGCCCGCTCGGTGACCTCCGCGGGCCCCAGCTCCGCGGCGCGGGTCGCCCAGTGCTGCCCCTCGTCGAGGTCGCCGCGGCGGGCGCAGACGAGGGCGAGGCGCAGGGCCGCACGGCCGTGGCCGTCGCCGGCCGCGCGCGTCCACCACACCACGGCCTCCGGCTCGCTCCCCTCGCGGGCGAGCAGCAGCCCCAGGTTGAACGCCCCGTTGCGCGAGCCCGCCTCCGCCGCCGCCCGGTACCAGCGCGCCGCCTCGACCACGTCCCCGCGCGCGGAGGCGAGCATCCCGACCCGCACCTGCGCCCGGCGGTGCCCCTGCTCGGCCGCCCGCTCGTACCACTCCTCGCACTCGGCCTTCTCGTGGACGCTCTCCCCCAGCTCGTGCGCGGGGCGCGGGGGGCGGCGGGCGTCCAGCAGCGCGGCCAGCCGGTAGGCCGCCTCCGCGCTGCCGCCCCCCGCCGCGCACCGCAGATGCCGCTCGGCCGCCCGCTCGTCGCCCTCCCGCAGCCGCGCCATGCCGACCTGGAGCGCGGCCTCGGTGTGCCCGGCCGAGGCCGCCCGCTCGTACCAGCGCAGCGCCATGGCGTCCTCGCCGCGCCCGGCGTACAGGATGCCGAGGTTGAACGCCGCGTCCACGCTCCCCGCCTCGGCCGCCTTGGAGAACCACGGCTCCGCTCCGGAGGTGTCGCCGACCTGGAGCAGCAGGATGGCCAGCGCGTTCGCGGCCTCCCGGTGCCCGGCGTACGCGGCGCGCCGGTACCACTGCTCGGCCTGGGCGGTGCGGCCCTGCTCGGCGCAGAGCAGCCCGAGGTTGTACGCGCCGTTGTCGTCCCCCGCGTCCAGCGCCGCCCGGTACCAGCGCTCGGCGGTCTGGGTCTCGCCCCGCTCGGCGTGCAGCGCGCCGAGCGCGTTGGCCGCGTTGCCGTCGCCCTCCTGCGCGGCGCGCAGCCACCACACGGCCGCGCTCTCGGTGTCCCCGGCGTCCCGCAGCAGGAAGCCGAGGGCGCAGGCGGCCCGCGGCTCGCCGTCCTTGGCGGAGGTCAGGTACCAGCGCCCGGCCTCCTTCAGCTCTCCACGCTGCTCCAGGATCGCCCCGAGGTGCAGGGCGGCCCGCCGGTGACCGCGCGCGGCGGCCTGCCGGTACCACTGCTCGGCCTCCGCGACAGCGTTGTCAGTCCCGCCCTCGCCCCGGCCGCCGGCCTCCCGGTCGAGCGCGCGCGCGATCCGGTACGCCGCCTCCCGGTGCCCGCGCTCGGCGGCGAGCCGCATCCAGTGCCCGGCCGCCGCGTCCCCGCGGTGCTCCAGCAGGTCGGCGAGCGCGTAGGCGCCGAGGACATGGCCCTGCTCGGCGGACTGGCGCAGCCAGTACTCCGCGGCCGGTTCGTCCCCGCGTTCGCGGTGGTAGCGGCCGAGTGCGTGCGCGGCGGCCGCGGAACCGGCGACGGCGGCGATCCGCCACCACCCGGCGGCTTCCTCGGAATACCCCCGCTGGTGCAGCAGGACGCCCAGGTTGTTGGCGGCGGCCCGGTCGCCGGCGGCGGTGGCGGCCCGCAGATGGGTCTCGGCGCCGTCGAGGTCGCCGCGGCGCAGCAGCATGGCGCCGAGGACGCTGGACGCCTCCGCGTCACCGCTGCGTGCGGCGAGCGCGAGGCGCACCTCCTCGTCGGCTTCGGCCATGTCGCCCGCCTCGTCGCGGGCCGACCCCTCACCGGAAGTCTGTACAAATCGCCCTGACTCGAACAGAGTTGCCTTGTCCCCCATAACGTCCATCGTCGCACCACCCGCAACCTGGGTACACCCGGTATACCCCACCCCGTGAGGTCACTTCAGCGTTTTGTCGACATGCCCACAGGACGACAAGTCAAACACACAGCGCCTCGCTCCTCACGGCGGCGCGGCGCGAACTCCTTCCCCAACTTGTGTTCGCCTGCGGCGAGTTCACACACCACGAAGGCCCGGATCCGTAAAGGATCCGGGCCTTCGATATCAGTAGCGGGGACAGGATTTGAACCTGCGACCTCTGGGTTATGAGCCCAGCGAGCTACCGAGCTGCTCCACCCCGCGCCGTTGTGAGCCAACCGTATCACGGCGCGGGGCGGTGGTGATCAGCCCTTCTCTCGCGGCTGTTCCTGCGGCTTCTGCTGCTGCTTCTGCGCGTCCTGGGCCCGCTGCAGCGCAGCCTTGAGGTCCTTCTGCGCCTTCGCGTACGCGTCCCAGTCGGGGCCGCCGGACTGCTTCAGGGCCCGCTGCCCGGCGTCGAACGCCTTCTGGGCGTCGGCCAGGTCCTGCCGGACATCCGGGTCGCTCGCCGCGGGCGGGGCGGCGGGCGGGGCCTTGGAGCCGCCGTCCGGTGCACCGGCCGCGGCGGAGCTGGTGCCGAACACCTTGTCCAGCGCCTCGCCGAGCGTGTCCTCGAACGCCGGCGGCCGGTCCCCGTAGGTGACCAGCACCTTGCGCTGCAAGGGGAGTTTCAGTCCACCGCCGCGTACATAGACCGGCTCCACATAGAGCAGCCCGCCGTCCAGCGGCACGGTCAGCAGGTTGCCGTACTCCACCTCGGAGTCGCCGCCCTTGAGGAGTTTGATCGCTGCGGCGACGTCCTGTTCGGAGTTGAACTGGCTCTGGACCTGTTTGGGCCCGTCGACCGTCGTACTGGTCGGCAGCTTCAGGATCCTGATCTTGCCGTAATCCTTGCTGTCCGCCTCGGAATCGACGGACATGAAGGCGCTGAGGTTGTCCCGGCCGCTCGGGGTGAACGTGGTGGACAGCGAGAACGCCTGCTTGCTCTGGCCGGGCATCTTCATGCTCAGGTAGTACGGCGGCACCGCGTCACCCGACCTGTTGGTCGGGTCGTTGGGCACCTGCCACACCTCGCTGCCGGTGAGGAAGGTCTGCGGGTCCGTCACGTGGTAGCGGGTGAGCAGCTCGCGCTGGACCTTGAACAGGTCCTGGGGGTAACGCAGATGGGACAGCAGCTGTGCGGAGATCGCGCTCTTGGGCAGCACCGTGCCGGGAAACGCCTTCATCCAGGTCTTCAGCACCGGGTCCGCGGTGTCCCACTGGTACAGCTTGACCTCGCCGGTGTACGCGTCGACGGTCGCCTTCACCGAGTTGCGGATGTAGTTGACCTGGTTCTGCGGGGCCACCACGCTGCGGTTGTCGCTGCCGGCGGTCAGCGAGTCGGCCGTGGTGTCGCCGAGGGTCGTACGGGAGGAGTACGGGTAGCCGTTCGACGTCGTGTAGCCGTCGACGATCCACTGTATGCGGCCCTTGACGACGGCCGGATAGGCGTCGCCGTCGATGGTCAGCCAGGGGGCGACCGCCTCGACGCGCTCCTTGGGCGTGCGGTTGTACAGGATCCGCGAGCCCTTGCCGATCGCGCCCGAGTACAGGATCTGCGGTTCGCTGAACGCCATCGCGTACGCGGCCCGGTTGAGCGGGTTGTCGAGGTTCACACCGCTCTTGCCGGTGTAACTGGTGGTCACCTCGCGGTTGTCGTCGGTGGGGCGGTCGATCTCCTTCTGCGGGCCGCCGACGATGGAGTACGTGGTGGTCTTCTCGCCGTAGTAGACCCGCTGCTCGTAGGTGCCCAGGTCGCCCTTGGAGGGCAGGTCGGACTCGGTGAAGACGGGCTGGCCGTCGGCCGCCTCGGTGCCCTTGGCCGCGACCACGCCGTAGCCGTGCGTGTAACGGAAGTGGTCGTTGATCCAGTTGTGCTTGATCCCCTTGCCGTCGAGGTTCAGCTCGCGCACGCCTATCACGGTGTCCTGGAGCTTGCCGTCCTTGGTGGGGTACCGGTCGACGTCGAGGTTGGCCGGGAACCCGTAGTAGTCCTTCATCTGCTGCGCCTGCTGGAACGTCGGCGAGACGATGTTCGGGTCCATGATCCGGATGCTCGCCGCGTCGTCCACGTCCGCGCGCAGCTTGGCCTTGTCCGTGGTGGTGGACTTGCCGTCGTACGGGGTGACCTCGGTGTCGTCGATGCCGTACGCCTCGCGGGTCGCCGTGAGGTTCTTCTGGACGTACGGAGCTTCCTTGGCCTGCTCGTTGGGCTCGACCTGGAACTTCTGCACGATCGCCGGGTAGAGCCCGCCGATCAGGATCGCCGACAGGACCATCAGGCCGAAGCCGATGACGGGCAGCTGCCAGGTGCGCCGCCACAGGGTGGCGAAGAACAGCAGGGCGCAGATGACGGCGATGCAGAACAGGATCGTCTTGGCCGGCAGATAGGCGTTGGCGTCGACATAGCGCAGTCCGGTCCAGTCGCCGTTCGCCTTGAAGTCGCTGGACTTCACCGCCAGGCCGTACCGGTCGAGCCAGTAGGCGACCGCCTTGAGGGCGACGAACAGGCCGAGCAGCACCGAGAGGTGCCCGGTCGCGGCGGCGGTGGCGCGCGCGCCGGGGCTGGTCAGGCGCAGCCCGCCGTACAGGTAGTGCGTGAAGGCGGCGGCGATCAGGCACAGGATGACGGCGGCGAAGCCGAAGGCCAGCAGGAACCGGAACCAGGGCAGGTCGAAGGCGTAGAAGGCGATGTCGAGGTGGAACTGGGGGTCCTTCTCGTGGAAGGGGACTCCGTTCACCCACATCAGCCAGGTGCGCCACTGGCCGGCCGCCGAGGCGCCCGCGATCAGCCCGACCAGGGCGCAGACACCGACCAGCAGCCAGGTCTTGTACGGCGCGAGGCCCATGCGGTAGCGGTCCAGGTTCTGCTGCTCCATGGACATGGCGCTCAGCGGGGGCCGCAGCCGGTGGGCCAGCCAGATGTTGAGGCCGACCACGGCCGCGGCCAGCAGACCGAAGACGAAGAACAGTCCGATCTTGGTCCACAGTGTGGTGGTGAACACGGACGAGTAGTGCACCGACCGGTACCAGAGCCAGTTCGTCCAGAAGCCGGCGAACATGCTGAAGGTCATACCGAGGACGGCGAGCACGCCCAGCGTCAGGAGCAGGACCCTCACCCGCCGGGACGGTCGGCCCGCCCCCGTCCGTGGCCCCGCAGGGCCTTGGCCGCGGTCCGGCATCTGGAAAGCCAAGGTGCGCCCCTCGAAATTCGCTCTCGATCCCTCGGGCCCCGTGCTCCGCGGGCCCCGGTGGCCCCCCGTGATCGCGGGCCGACACATATGCAACTTACTCAGGCCCTGCTCGGTTCCCGATTCCGGTGGGGAACGAGGCAGGATTGTGACCATGTCCAACACTCCCATGGCAGCGAGCCCGCTCACACGGGCCGTACTCGAGATCGACGAGTACGCCTCCGGCCTCGGCTGGGACCAGCCCGCTCGCCTCTTCGCCCTCGTAGACACCGCTCGGCTGCGCAGCCAGGAGCCCGCGCTCGCGGCCCAGCTGGGCCTGGAGGGCGAGTCCGAGACCGCCGGTCTCACCCCGATCGAGCAGGACGAGATCCCGTCCGGCAAGCCGCTCGACGAGTTCCTCGCCACCATCGCCTGGCCCGACGCGGTGGCCGGCTGCGCGCTCACCGTGGAGCGGCTGATGCTGCCGCCGTCCGCCGAGGCGCAGGTCCCGAAGAACCTCAGCGAGGCCAAGCTGGCCAAGTGGGTGGCGGACCACCCCGAGCGCCAGGAGGTGCGGATGACGGTGGCGGTGCTGCGCGGCGGCGCCCGCGAGTCGGCGCTGCGGTTGCGCGAGAAGGACTCCCCGACCGAGGTTCTCACCGGTCCCGACCTGGTACCGGGCCTCGCGGACGCCCTGACGGCGACGTTCGCCGACTGATCTTCCGCCGGCTGATCCTTCTCGTACGACAGCAGGGGCGCCGCCGGCGTTTACAGCCGGGGGCGCCCCTCGTCCGAGCGGCCGCCCCCGGTCATGTCACGTCGCTCGCAGCCTCAGCCCTTGGCCGTGCACTTCGGCAGGGCCGCGGTGTTCCCGCCGCGGATGTCCTTGAGCGCGGCCAGCGCGTCCTTGATCGTCTTCACCTTGACCAGGGTGAGCCCGCCCGGCTTGTCCGCGGCGGCCTCGGCGCAGTTGTCGGCGGGCGTCAGGAAGTACTGGGCGCCCTTGTTCCGCGCGCCGACGGTCTTCATGTCGACCCCGCCGATCGGCCCGACGGTGCCGTTGTCGTCGATGGTGCCGGTGCCGGCCACGAACGTGCCGCCGGTCAGATCGCCCGGCGTGAGCTTGTCGTAGATGCCGAGCGCGAACATCAGACCGGCGCTGGGCCCGCCGACATCGGCGAGCTTGATGTCGATGGTGAACGGAAACGTGTGGTCGGTCCCGGCCGAGATGCCGACGATGGCCCGCTTCGGCCCGCTGTCGTCGGAGGCGGCCGTGGTGATCGCGACGTCCTGGGTCTTCGCGGCCGTCTTGTGGGCCTTCTCGGCGGCGGCCTGCTCCTTGGCGGGGACGACGGTGAAGACCACCTTCTGGCCCGCCTTGTGCTTGGTGACGAAGCCCGCGACGTCGGAGGGCTGCTTGACCGCGTGGCCGTCGACCGCCTTGATCACGTCACCGGCGTGCAGCCTGCCCTCGGCCGGGGAGCCCTTGACCACGGTGGAGACGATCACCCAGGACTTCACCGGGACGTTCAGCTGCTTCAGGGCGGCGACCTTGGCGCTCTCCTGGGACTGGCTGAACTCCTCGGCGTTCTGCTGGGAGGACTGCTCCTCCGTCGTGCCCTTCGGGTAGAGCGTGTCGTGCGGCACGACCTTGCTGTCGCGCGACAGCCAGCCGTAGACGGCCTCCACCAGGTTCATCCGGAAGTCCACGCTGGTCACGCGCACGGTGGTCATGTTCAGGTGACCGTCCGTCGGGTACGTCTTACGGCCGGAGATCTGGAGCACCGGCTCGCCCTGGTGGTCCCCGAGCGTGTTCACGGTCGGGCCGGGGGACATCTCCGCGTACGGCACGGGGATGAGCACTCCGGCGCACAGGAGCGCGATCAGCATCAGGGTGGAGGCGAGCATCGTCGCGGTGCGGCGTGGCATGCCCCGACAGTACGTGACGCGTCTGTCGGCGCACTGTCAGGGCACCCCTGTCAGACGCCGCCCGCGCCCGTGTGGGACCGCTCCATCGCCTCGCGGAACCGGGCGTACCCGTCCAGCTCGGGCCCGTCGCTGCGGGCCCTGCGCGTCCTGTTGGCCCAACTGCCCCACAGCCCGCCGCCGACCGCACCCATGAGCGGAATCAGCAGCCAGACAAGCGCGCCCATGCCGACCTCCCAACGCTGTGAGCGTCCGCAACTGACTGATCAGCAGATTAACCATCCGCACCCACAACGCTCACGTGCGGGGGGCGGTTACGCAACCGGAGACAGTGATGGGCCGGGAGTGACCGGTTCGGCGCAGCGCTCCGCCCCATTTCGACAGATCTCGCCCGTTTTCGGCGCACCCCCGTCCGCTTCAGCAGGCCCCGACCCACTCCTCCGTGCCGTCCGAGAACTTCTGGTGCTTCCAGATGGGCACCTCGTGCTTGATGTCGTCGATCAGCTTCCGGCACGCCTCGAAGGCCTCCGCGCGGTGCGGGCACGCCACGGCGACGACCACCGCGATGTCCCCCACGCCCAGCTCCCCCACCCGGTGCACCGCGGCCAGGGCCCGCACGGGATGGTCCGCGACGACCTTCTCGGCGATCCGCCGCATCTCCGCCTCGGCACTGGGGTGGCAGGAGTAGCCGAGCGCGTCGACGTCGGCGCCCCCGTCGTGGTTGCGCACCGTCCCGACGAACAGCGCGATCCCGCCGGCCGCCGCGTCGCCGACCGCCCGGAACACCTCGTCCACCGAGAGCGCGCTCTCCCGGACGCCGATCAGCTTGACGGGATCCTGCGCGGCCCGCTCACCGGGGTGCTCGCTCATCTCAGCCATGCCCCCATCGTGCCGCACGCCCGAGACGGCGAGGAATACGAGGTTCACCCGGCGCGAGCGCGATCGCATTGGATGCTCGTACGGACGGGAGGGGATGCTCGTACGGACGAGACCGGCCGCGATGCCCGTAGGGCCGCGGCCCGACCGGGCGCCCGTACAGGCGCCGCCTACCGCCGGCGCGCCTTGCGGGCCCGCCGTACCACCGCGGCCGCGCCCAGCAGGGCAACCGTCGCGCCGGCCGCGCCCGCCGCCGTGGCGTCCTTGCGGCCGAGCCGCCGGCCGGCCACCGTATGCCGCCCGGCGGCCTCCTCCAGCAGCTCCGCGAGGACCTCCTCGTTGGTCCACTTCGGCCGCCATCCCGCGTCGTGCAGCCGGCTCCCGCTGACCACCCACGGGTACATCGTGTAGGCGAGGTCGCCCGCCGGGGACGGGGTGAGCCCGATCCGGTGCAGCCGGGCCGCCGCGCCCAGCGCGACCGCCGAGGGCAGCTCCATGCGCCGGATGCCGCTGAGCTCCTCGACCTCCTCCTGCTCCAGCCACCCGTCGCAGCCGACCGCCAGCTCCCCCTCGACCTTCTCCAGGACGGCGTACTCCAGGGCCCCGCACAGGTCCTCGACATGGCAGAACTGCCACGCGGGCCGCGACCCGGCCACCACAAGGAGCCGCGGCGACTCGAAATACCTGGTCAGTGCGGTGTCCGTGCCACCGACGAGTACGGCGGGGCGTACGACGGTGACGTTCAGACCGGGGTGTGCGCGGGGCGCGCGCCGGGCGAGGCGCTCGATCTCCAGCAGGTCCCCGACGCCGGTCGCCTCGGCCGTCGCCCGCAGCTCGGCGTCCTCCGACAGCGGCAGCTCGTTGTCCGGCAGCGCGCCGTAGACCATCGCGGAGGTGCACAGCACCACCCGGTGCACGCCGGCCGCCGCCGCGGCGGTCAGCACGGTCTGCGTCCCCCGGACGTTGTAAGCGGTCCGCGCGGCCGCGTCGCTGCCGAGATCCAGGTCGAGCGCGAGGTGGACGACCACGTCGGCGCCGCGCAGTCTGTCCGCGATGGCCGGATCGCGGACGTCCAGGATGTGCCACTGCGCCTCTTCGCACTCCCCGCGCCGCTCGTCGATCGCGACGACCCGCCGGATCTCCTCCGACGCGGCGAGTCGCGCCGTGAGCAGGGCTCCGACGCCGGTCGCGGCCCCGGTGACCGCCACGACGGGCCCGCGCACGGCGGGTCTGCGCCCGGCGGACGCCTCTGAGTGGTTTCGCGCTGCGCGAACCTGCGGATCTGGGGAACTCACCCGGCATCTCCAGCGGTTGTCTTCTGTACGGGCGCGGTGACGCGCGCGTACGAGGTGCATCCATCCTGCCGCAGGGCTCCCGCGGGCGGAGCATCGAGGCCCGATCGGGTCCGGGTGTCTACGCTGGGTGGTGTTGTCGGGCAGCCGCGCCGCCGGAGAAGACCGGTGGCCTTACCAGCCGAGGAATCCCGTGAGTGACACCCCATTCGGTTTCGGCCTTCCGCCGGAGGAGCCGGAGGACGGCGACGAGGGCAAGAAGAAGGACCAGCAGAGCGGTGGTGAGCAGGGACCGGCCAACCCGTTCGGTTTCGGCGGCATGCCCGGAGCCGGTGGCTTTGGCGGCCCCGGCGCCGACAATCCGCTCGCTGCCATGTTCGGTTCGCTGAACCCCACCGACCTCGGTGCCGCGTTCCAGCAGCTGGGCCAGATGCTCTCCTACGAGGGCGGCCCGGTGAACTGGGACATGGCCAAGCAGATCGCCCGCCAGACGGTCGCCCAGGGCACCGCGGACGGCGCCAAGGACGCCAGCGTCGGCCCCTCCGAGCGCAAGGCCGTGGAGGAGGCCGTACGCCTGGCCGATCTGTGGCTGGACGACGCCACCTCCCTGCCGTCGGGCTCCGCCTCCGCCGTGGCCTGGTCGCGCGCGGAGTGGGTCGAGGCGACCCTGCCCGCGTGGCGCGAGCTGGTCGACCCGGTCGCCGAGCGGGTCGGCGCGGCCATGGGCGATGTGCTGCCCGAGGAGATGCAGGCCATGGCGGGCCCGCTGATCGGCATGATGCGCTCGATGGGCGGCGCCATGTTCGGCACGCAGATCGGACAGGCCGTCGGCGTGCTCGCGGGCGAGGTCGTCGGCTCCACGGACGTCGGCCTGCCGCTCGGCCCGGCCCGCAAGGCCGCGCTGCTGCCGGCCAACGTGGAGGCGTTCGGCAAGGACCTGGGCGTGCCGCTGGAGGAGGTCCGGCTCTACCTGGCCCTGCGCGAGGCGGCCCACCAGCGCCTGTTCGCGCATGTGCCGTGGCTGCGCTCGCACCTGTTCGGCGCGGTCGACGGCTACGCGCGCGGCATCAAGGTCGACACCGCCAAGCTGGAGGACGTGGTCGGCCAGTTCGACCCGCAGAACCCGGAGCAGCTTCAGGACGCGCTCCAGCAGGGCATGTTCCAGCCCGAGGACACGCCCGAGCAGAAGGCCGCTCTGGCGCGCCTGGAGACCGCTCTGGCGCTCGTGGAGGGCTGGGTGGACGCGGTGGTCCACGCGGCCGCCAAGCCCCGTCTGTCGTCCGCCGACGCGCTGCGCGAGACCCTGCGCCGCCGCCGCGCCACCGGAGGCCCGGCCGAGCAGACGTTCGCCACGCTGATCGGGCTGGAGCTGCGCCCCCGCCGGCTGCGCGACGCCTCCCGGCTGTGGGCCTCCCTCACCGACGCGCGCGGCGTCGACGGCCGGGACGCCCTGTGGCACCACCCGGACATGCTGCCGACCGCGACCGACCTGGACGACCCGGACGGCTTCGTGCACCGCGAGCAGCCGGACTTCTCCGAGCTGGACAAGATGCTCGGCGAGGCCGCCGGCAAGCCGGACCTGCGCAAGGACGCCGGCGAGGACGACAAGGACGGCAAGGCCGGGGGCGACGACACCGAGTGAGCCTGTACGACGACGCGGTCCTCGTCCTCAAGGGGTACGAGGGCCAGGACGAGCTGCGCCAGTCCTACCTGGACCACCTGGCGGCCCACCCCGACGGCATGTGGAAGGCCTGTCACGCGGGGCATGTCACGGCGAGCGCCCTGGTGATCGACCCCGAGCGCGGCCGGGTGCTGCTCACCCTCCACCGCAAGCTGCGGATGTGGCTCCAGATGGGCGGCCACTGCGAGCCGGGCGACGCCACCGTGGCGGCGGCCGCGCTGCGCGAGGCGACCGAGGAGTCGGGCGTGGCGGGGCTCACGCTGCTGCCCGGCGGCCCGGTGCGCCTGGACCGGCATCCGATCCCGTCGCCGTGCCACTGGCACTACGACGTCCAGTACGCGGCGCTGGCCCCCTCCGGCGCCGTCGCGGCGATCAGCGACGAGTCCCTGGACCTGCGCTGGTTCGGCTACGACGAGGTCGCGAGCGTGGCCGACGAGTCGGTCGTACGGCTCCTGGCCGCGGCCCGCGCGAGGCTGTGAGCCGGTAAGGGGCGACCGCCATGGCGGTCGCCCCTTACTTCTGCTCTACGGGTGGCTTCGGCGCTGCGGGGGTGCGCTTTTCCCCGGCGGTCAGCTCCAGACGTTGCCCTGGTTGGCGCCGCGCGCCCCGTGCTGGCCCATGCCGAACTGGGCGGCGAGGCCCTGGCCGATCACCGCGTGCTGCGGCGGCAGCAGCTCGCTGGGCTGGACCAGCGCGAACCCGGATCCCATGAAGCTCAGCTCCCAGCCCTCACCGGTGTCGCCGCGCCTGCGCCACACCCCGGAGGAGTGCGTCTGGGCCTGCATCTGCACCCGCAGCCCGGTCGACCAGGCCACGATCGCGTCGGCGTCGCAGTTGACGTACCGGTCCGGGGTGACCTGCATCAGCAGCGGCGACCCCGAGGTCATCAGGGCGACCCGGCCGCGCCCGGTGATGTTGAGCTGGTACTTCCCGGAGCCGGAGATGCCGTAGAGGCTGTCGACGGCGATGACCTCGTGGTGCAGCGAGGAGTCCATGGCGAGGACGTAGGAGCCGTCGACGGTCAGCCCGTCCTGCTCCACGTCCATGATGTGCACGTGCTGGGCGAGGTTGGCCAGATACACCGTGCCCTGCCCGTGGCAGCGCATCAGGTCCAGGCCCTCGCCGGTGTGGGCACGCGCGTGCCGCTGGTTGTCGCTGCGGTACTCGGCGTCGAACTCGACCAGGCCCTGGTAGGCCACCATGGTGCCCTTGCGGGCCAGAAGGTCGTCGTGGCCCTCCAGGACGACGCGCAGCAACTGCGCGTTCTGGAGGCTCCAGCGCTCCTGCGTCTGATTGTCGTTGTACGCGAAAATCGGGCTCTGCATGGCGTGTTGACTCCCCCTCAGCCCCGGACCCGGAGGCGGTCGGTGCTGTCCTCGCTGGGCTGGACGACGACGATGCCCTGTCCGGAGAAGGCCATCTGGTAGGCCTCGCCGCTGCCCCGGCCGATCAGCGACTGCGCCTTGAAACTGCGCTTGCCCTTGACCTTGAGGTTCGGCGACCAGGCGACGAGCGCGTCCGGGTCCACGTACGTCTCGTCCTCGCCGCCGCCGCAGTCCACGACGATCGGCGTGCCGCGGGAGGTCAGGGCGACCCAGCCCTGCCCGGAGAGCCGCGTGTTCCACAGGCCCTGCCCGGCGAACTTCGCGAGCCCCTTGACCCGCTCCACGCCCCAGCTCAGGTGGGCGTCGAAGGCGAGCAGGTTGGTGGCGTTGACGGAGATGCCGTCGCCGTCGAGGTTGATCACGACGACGTTCGCGCCGTAGTCGGCGAGGTAGAGCAGCCCGTCCCCGGAGCACTTCATCAGCGGGGCGCCCTCGCCGGTGATCCAATCACGGGCGATCTGGCGGACGGCCGGCGGGTTGGGCTCGTACTGCACGAAACCCTCGTAGGCGACCATCGAGCCCACACGCGCGAAGAGGTCGTTGCCGGTCTGCATGGCAACCTTGAGCATGTAGTCGCCGTGGTTCGCCATGCGGGCGGTGACGGGTGCGGGAGCGAAGCCCGCGAGCGGCTGGTTCATGACGGGCTCCCTCAGACCTCGTACGGCTGGACGACGATGAAGTTGCCGGGCGCGCCCCGGAACTGGAGGTTGACGCTCTCGCCGGTGTCGCCGGGGTAGGCGTTGCGGCGCATGCGGACCTGGCTGGAGACGATCACCTGGGCGGCCGCCGACCAGGCCACCACCGCGTTGCAGTCGGCGAAGGTGGTCGGGGTGACCGGCAGCACCACGGGCGCGCCGTGCGTCTTGACGACGATGGTGCCGGTGCCCTGGAACTGCATGGTGAACAGCGCGCCGCCCGGAATGCCGTGGCCCTCGATGCGGCGGACCTCGTACTGGAGGGTCTCGTCGAAGGCGAGCACGTTCTCGGCGGACACGCAGATCGCGTCGCCCTGGAGCTCGATCGGGTGCAGGTTGGTGGCGTTCTCGGCGAGGAACACCTGGCCCTGGCCGGTGCAGCGCATCAGCTGCATCTCCTGGCCGGTGGTGTTGCCGACGATGCGGCCGGCGAAACCGGCGCCCTTGTAGCCGAAATCGACCTTGCCCTGGTAGAGCACCATGCTGCCCTGCTTGGCCAGCACCGGCTGCCCGCCGATGCCGAGGTCGACGCGCATGAGCTTCTTGTTCTGCTGCGTCCAGCGCTGCCCGGTGGGCGTCTCCTTGAACTTCTGGAGCGCCGCGCCCACACCGGCACCACCCTGCGGAGCGCCCTGGGGCACACCGTAGGAGGCGGCCTGCTGACCGGGGATCTGCGCGTAGCCCGGCGGCATCGGCGCGCCGGGCTGCCCGCCGTAGCCGGGGGGCGGCATCGGGGCGGCGGGAGGGCCGCCGTACGAGGGCTGCTGCGGGGGCTGCCCGTACGGCGCGGGGGCCGGGGCGGGCGGCGGGACGGTGCCCGCCGGCCCGGCGGGCGGGGTCAGGGGCGCGATGACCGTCGGCGCGCCGTGCACGTCCGGCGCGGTCGGGGCCGGGGGCGGGGTCTGGCCGGGGAGTGTGAAGCCCTGCGGAGGTGTGGTGGCGGCCGGCGGGGCGTAGCCCTGGGGGGCCGCGGGGGCGGGTGCCGGGGCGGGGCCCGCGGGAGCGCCGAAGGCGGGCGGGGCGGGGGTCTCGGCGGGCGGGGCGAACGCGGGCGGGGCGAAGCCGGGGGCGCCGGACTGGGGCTGCGGCTCGGGCGCGGCGGGCGCCTCCTCCTCCAGCACCTCGCCGCCGAAGTTCCTCAGCAGCGCCTCCAGGCCGCCGTCGAAGCCCTGTCCGACCGCGGCGAACCGCCATCCGTCCTTGAAGTAGATGTCGCCGAGCATGACGGCCCGCTCGGTGGAGAACTCCGCACCGGTGAAGGAGTACCGGGCGACCTCCTCGCCACCCGCGACGATCCGCAGGTAACCGGGGCCGGCCTGCGACATCTGCCCGGCGCCGTCGAGCGTCGCCGTGAAGGACAGCTTGCGGATCCGCTCCGGGATGCGGTCGAGCGTGACCCGGAACGACTCCGTGTCGCCCGCCTGGGCCCCGAGCAGCCGGATGGACTCCTCCGGCGACGCGGGCTGGTTGAAGAAGACGAAGTAGCGGTCGTCCGAGAGCCGTTCCTCGGCGTCCAGGCCGAAGCAGCTGATGTCGAAGGTCAGTCCGGGTCCGGCGATCTGCACGCCTACGTACAGATCGGTGCCCGCCGTGAGGTCACTGATCCTGGCCTTGTGGCCGCGTTGGAATTCCCTGGCCATGCGATACGACCGTCCCCCATCCCGAAATACGAGTGCGTCGCGCCAGGCTAACGGCTGTGCCGGGCGATCACCCCGGCCGGTCCCGGTCGGTACAGACCCGGTACAGAACCGATTCCGGCCACACACACGCGGGCCGCGGTCACTCGCCCTGCGCGTCGGGCCCATGCGGCAGCCGTGCGGCGGCGACCACGCCCTCCAGGTAGCCGCGGGCCCGCTCGGTGCGCGGATACGCCTCCAGCAGCCGCCAGAAGTCGGGGCCGTGACCGGGGACCAGGAGGTGCGCCAGCTCGTGGCAGAGCACGTAGTCGATGACGTACTCGGGCATGCCCTGGAGCCGGTGGGAGAGGCGGATGCTGCCTTCGGCCGGGGTGCACGAGCCCCAGCGGGTGTTCTGGTTGGTGACCCAGCGCACGGAGGCCGGGCGGGCGCCGCCGTCGAAGAACTGCGCCGACAGCCGCTCGGCGCGCTCGGCCAGCTCGGTGTCGCCGAGCACCCGCCGGCTCTCCTGGGCGGCGAGTTTGTCGAGCATGACGGTCACCCAGCGCTGCTCCTCCGTCTTCGACATCCGGGCGGGAATCAGTACGACCGTACGATCGCCCTCGCGGTACGCGGAGACCGTACGGCGGCGTCGGGCACTCCTGCGGACCTCGATCGCGCTCGTCGCGCTGCGCTCTGTCTTTCCGGCGCGGTGCTGCAAGGGGTCGGCGGACACGCCCCGACGTTACCCGCTGGGCAGGGGCAAAGTCCCGGCTCCCGGACGGTTCGCCGTGCCTGCCGGTTCATATGAAGATCACCGCCGCCTGTGGATAACTTTCCACGCCTCGCGGGCCGAGCGGGCATGCTGGCAGGCGTCGGCGGGATACGACTCATCCGACGATGTCCTGACAGTCACGCTGATACAGGGAAATGGGGGCCTGTGATGCATCCGGTGGTGAAACCCGCGCTGCGGCGCGGCTGGCGTGATCTCGGCACGGTGCAGTTCGGGATGACGCCCGCGCACGCGCTGACACTCGGTCCGATGGACACCGCCACCAGCCGCTTCCTGGACCTGCTCAACGGCACCCGCGGGCTGGCGCTGCTGCGCGCCGAGGGCCGCCGGCTGAAGCTGCCGGAGGGCCGGGTCGACACACTGGTGGACCGGCTGGCCCGCGCGGGCCTCGTGGACGACGCGCGCGGCGGCGGACCGGCCGCGGACGCGCTGCGCGGGAAGACGGAGGTGCTGCGGCGGCTGCGCCCGGATCTCGCCTCGCTCTCCCTGACCTCGCCGGAGCCGGGCGGCGCGCTGGCCCGGCTCGCCGCCCGCCGGGCGCTGCGGGTGCGGGTGCTCGGCGCGGGACGGGTGGGGGCCGTGGTGGCGGCGGTGCTCTCGGGCGCGGGCATCGGCGAGGTGGAGGTGCGCGACGAGGGGCGGGTGCGGCCGTGGGACGTGGCGCCGGGTGGGCTGCCGGCCGAGTCGGTCGGTGACCTCCGGGCCGCGGCGGCAGCGGCGGTCGTCCGCCGGGCCGCCCCGGACCGCCCGCCCCGCCATGCCCACTCCCCCGGCTCCGGCTCCGGGGAACCGGGACTCTCGCTGGTGATCCTCGCGCCACGGGACGAGGTGTCCGTGCACGCCCCGGACCCGCGCGCCGCGCAGCCGCTGCTCGCCTCGGGCACCCCGCATCTGTACGCGGGGGTGGTGGAGGGCACAGGAGTCGTCGGACCGCTGGTGCTGCCGGGCGAGACGGCCTGCGCCGGCTGTCTGCACGAGTCGCGCACGGACCGGGACCCGGCCTGGCCCCGGCTGCTCGCCCAGTGGCGCTCCGGCGCCGGAAACCGCCCGGTCGGCGCCTGTGACCTGGCGCTTTCCACGGCGGTCGCCGGACTGGCCGCCGCCCACGCGCTGGCCTTCCTGGACGGCGCGTCGCCCTCCGCCGCGGGCGCCCGCTGGGAGGTGTCCCTACCCGGTCTGAACTGGCATTCCCGGCCGCTCCCGCCCCATCCGGCCTGCCGCTGCGGCGCGGCGGAAAGAGCGGGTGACAAAGCAGACGCGGCACACTCCGCAACCCGCGGGCCCGCACGCGCGACAATGGCGGTGCAACAGCCGTCGACGGAGCGGGCACGTGAAGCCGGCGCGGCACGGCCGACAGGGACTTGGAGGGCGCATGTCTGATCTTCCGCGCAAGGCGGTCACCCGGACCGCCAAGCTCGCCGCGCTCCCGCTCGGCTTCGCCGGCCGGGCGACCTGGGGGCTGGGCAAGCGGATCGTGGGCGAGTCCGCGGAGATCGTCGGCCGGGAGCTGCAGCAGCGCACGGCGGAGCAGCTTTTCAAGGTGCTGGGCGAGCTGAAGGGCGGGGCCATGAAGTTCGGGCAGGCCCTGTCCGTCTTCGAGTCCGCGCTGCCCGAGGAGGTCGCCGGGCCCTATCGGGTGGCCCTGACCAAGCTCCAGGAGGCGGCCCCGCCGATGCCGACCCGTACGGTGCACGCGGTGCTCACCGAGCGGCTCGGACCGGACTGGCGGGAGCTGTTCGAGGAGTTCGAGGACAAGCCGGCGGCCGCGGCCTCGATCGGCCAGGTGCACCGGGCGGTGTGGCACGACGGCCGCGAGGTGGCGGTCAAGGTGCAGTATCCGGGCGCCGGCGAGGCCCTGCTGTCCGACCTCGTCCAACTGGGCCGCTTCGCCCGGCTGCTGGGGCCGCTCATTCCGGGCGTGGACATAAAGCCGCTGATCGCGGAGTTGCGGGACCGGGTCTCCGAGGAGCTGGACTACGCCCTGGAGGCCGCCGCGCAGACGGCGCACGCGCGGGAGTTCGCGGGCGATCCGGACGTGGTGGTCCCGGCGGTGGTGCACCAGTGCGAGCAGGTGCTGGTGACGGAGTGGATCGACGGCATCCCGCTGTCGGAGATCATCGCCGACGGCACGCCGGAGCAGCGGGACCGGGCCGGTCAGCTGCTCGCCCGCTTCCTGTTCTCGGGCCCGGCCCGCACCGGGCTGCTGCACGCCGACCCGCATCCGGGCAACTTCCGGCTGCTGCCGGGCGGTCCGGACGGCGAGGACGACTGGCGGCTCGGGGTCCTGGACTTCGGCACGGTCGACCGGCTTCCCGGAGGGCTGCCCACGCCGATCGGGATCTCTCTGCGACTCACGCTGGACGGCGACGCGGAGACGGTCTACGAGCTGCTGTGCGAGGAGGGGTTCGTCAAGGAATCCATAGAGCTGGATCCGGACGCGGTCCTCGACTACCTGCTGCCGATCATCGAACCGGCCCGCGTGGACGCGTTCACCTTCACCCGCTCCTGGATGCGCAGCCAGGCCGCCCGCATCGCCGACCCGCGTTCCCCCGCCTACCAGCTCGGCAAGCAGCTCAACCTGCCCCCCGCGTACCTCCTCATCCACCGCGTGACCCTCAGCACCATCGGTGTCCTGTGCCAGCTGGGCGCCACGGTCCGCCTGCGCGAAGAACTGGAGTCCTGGCTGCCGGGCTTCTTCCTGGCCGAGGATGCGGAAGACCCGGGGGACACGGAGGAGGAGCAGCTCGAAGACGACGTCGCCGAGGAGTCCGCGGCGGAGGCGTGACCCCGGCGGGGGGTCACCACCAGGGGGAGTCCAGGCGGCCCTCGATGGCGCGGAGGTTGTCGCGGGAGCAGACGGCGCAGAAGTAGCGGGGGACGCCGGCTTCCACGGAGCAGGTCCAGGTGACGGGGTGGGGGGCGGGGGCGGGGGCACCGCAGCGGGCGCACTCGAGGGGGGCCGGGCGCTCCGTGCGGTCGCCGTGATCGCTTCCTGGAGGAAGACTCGTCATCCGGTGACGATAACTCCGTCACCGGCGGGCGGCACGCAGAACGCACCGCGGGGGCCGGTCCGTTCGGCCGGACCGGCCCCCGCGTGAACTCACCGCATCGGTCGAGTCCTCCCCGGCACGGGGAGGCACCTTTTTTCTCGTATGCGGTCTCTGCGGTCGCTACTGCATGACGGCCATGGCGAGCGCGCGGCGAGCGCGCAGGGAGGCGCGTTCGGCGCGGCGCTGCATGCGCTGGGCGACGGCCAGGCGGGTGGCCTGGCGTTGCCGCTGGGCGGCATGGAGGCGCTCGTGCATATGCGCACGGGCCAGGGCTTCTTGCATGAGTTGCATCTCTCGGGTCCTGTTCTGGCGGGCTTCGGTCGCGCCGGAGGTGGAGTCTGGGGTCACGGAGCCTGCGGGCTCGCTGGTGGACGGCTTCATCGGGGCCTGCTTCTTGGGGTCGTGCGTGAGGGGGCGGTCGATCGTTCCTGTGATGTTCATGCTGTGACCGGGTTCTTCCGCGGGCGGCCGCGCGGCCGCTTCCGGGCGACGACGACACCCTGGACGAACAGCTCGCCACCCCAGACGCCCCAGGGCTCACGCCGCTCCTTCGCCCCGGCGAGGCAGGCCTCCATCAGGGGGCAGGTGCGGCAGAGGGACTTGGCGTACTCCACGTCCGTGGGCGACTCGGCGAAGAAGACCTCCGGGTCGTAGGAGCGGCACGGGACGGGCACGCCGAGGTTCTCGATGGCGTCGTCGAGCGCGGTGAGCGCGGTGAGCGGGATCAAGGTGGAGTCCTCCGTGAGGCCGGGCGGGGGGATCGTTTGCGAAGGCGGTACGGACGGGGCGTGCGCTTCGAGTTGCACGGGTGGTCTTCCTCGTCTGGTCGTCCGGCCGGTTGACCGGGTGTCGGCTGGTACCGGGTTCTTTTCTTGTCCCGAGGCCCCTTCGCGCCGTCCTTCCCGTTCGGGAAAAACTGAAGGGCCGCGGATCCCGGATGGGGTTCCGCGGCCCTGAAGGCGCCGGCCTGAGCGAATCAGGCTGGATAACTCCAGGGTTTTGGCCCACGGAAGGCCCACATCTGGTGGTGCTGCGTCGTCTGCTTCCGGAATCCGGCACCAGTCGCCGTAAAGGCATAGGCAGTCGCCTGCGCCTCTACTGCTCCCAGTGCCTTGGTCGGTCGCTCATTGCGCTCGTCGCGGACGGGAAGGCCCGCGACGGGCAGGGAGGACGCCGGGCGCGCGGCACGGATGCCGGACAGACCGGTGCCCCGGTCGAGGGCGCCGAGCAGGCACAGGGAGACGGCCGAGCGATCGGTCAGTTTGGCCGTGCGGATGTCGCTGACGTTGATGCTGATCACTGGACTCGCCTCCTCTCGGCGTCTCAGGGACCGGTGGACCGGTCCGTTTCGTATATGCAAGTACATCACGGAGAGCGGGCCTTGGAGAAGGCCGCTGCTTCCGTGCCTAGAACCTATGGGGATTCCCGGCGCATGCGCAAACTATTTTTGCGACGAGTTCGCATCAGTCTGCCGCGATCTCGCCATCAAGCTCCTGACCTGCGCAGATGGCCAGGACTTCGGCTCCGTAGCTGCGCAGCTTGCGGCTGAGGACGCCGGGGATGCGGGAGAGTTCGGCGGCGCTGTCCGGGCGGGCCTCGGCGATGGCCATCAGCGTGCGGTCGGTGAAGACGCAGAAGTCCGGCTGCCCGCTGTCGGCGGCCTGGACCGCGCGCCAGGCACGCAACCGCTCGTACAGCCCCTCGTCCATGTCGGAGGGGCAGTCCTCGCAGCGCATCAGCTTCATCTCGCCGGCGTCGGTGAGGGTGCGGCCGCAGACCCGGCAGCGGGCCGGGCTGCGCTGGGCGCGCCGGGGCACCGCGGCGGTGTCCGCGCCCCGGATGCCGCGCTCGACGCCCCCGGCCGACCCGGCGCTGCGGCCGGCGGTGGGGGTGGTGCCGGGGCGCAGCCCGTCGAGGAAGCGGCTGGGCTTGCGGTTGTGGCGGCCGCCGGGTGAGCGGGTGAGCGACCAGGAGAGGTGCAGGCGCTCGCGGGCGCGGGTGACGCCGACGTACAGGAGGCGGCGCTCCTCCTCGATCTGCTCGTCGGTCCTGGCGTAGCTGATGGGCAGCATGCCCTCGGCGACGCCCACCAGGAAGACGACGTCCCATTCCAGGCCCTTGGCCGCGTGCAGGGAGGCGAGGGTGACGCCCTGGACGGTGGGGGCGTGCTGGGCGCCCGCCCGCTCGTCCAGTTCGGCGACGAAGTCGGCGAGGGTGGCGCCGGGGCGGGCGGCGGCGAGGTCCTGGGCGAGGCCGACCAGGGCGGCGAGGGATTCCCAGCGCTCTCTGACGGCACCGGAGCCGGCCGGGGGCTCGGGGGTCCAGCCGCCCTCGCCGGACAGCACGGCGCGCACCTGGGAGGGCAGGTCCACGACGTCGTCCAGGAGGGAGTCGTTGCCCCCGAAGCGGGCGGCACCGCGCAGCGCGACGCCGGCCTTGCGCACCTCGGGCCGGTCGAAGAAGCGCTCGGCGCCGCGCAGCTGGTAGGGGACGCCCGCGTCGGCGAGTGCCTGCTCGTAGGTCTCGGACTGGGAGTTGGTGCGGAACAGGATGGCGATCTCGGCGGCGGGGACGCCGGCGTCGATCAGCTCGCGGATGCGGCGGGCGGCACCCTCGGCCTCGGCGGGCTCGTCGGTGTACTCGGTGTAGCCGGGTTCGGGGCCGGAGGGGCGCTGGGAGACGAGTTCCAGCCGGTGGTCGGCGGCGCGGCCGCGGGCCTGGGCGAGCAGGCCGTTGGCGAGGCGGACGACCTGGGGGGTGGAGCGGTAGTCGCGGACGAGCTTGACGACGGTGGCGCCGGGGTGGCGGGTGCGGAAGTCGAGCAGATGGTCCGGCGTTGCTCCGGTGAACGAATAGATGGTCTGGCTGGCGTCGCCGACCACGCACAGGTCGTCGCGGTCGCCGAGCCAGAGCTCCAGCAGGCGCTGCTGGAGGGGGCTGACGTCCTGGTACTCGTCGACCACGAAGTGCTGGTACTGGGCGCGCACCTGTTCGGCGATGTCCTGGCGGTCCTGGAGGACGGCGACGGTGAGCAGCAGGACGTCCTCGAAGTCGATCACCGCGCGCTCGCGTTTGAGGTCCTCGTACGCCGCGTACAGGTGGGCGATCTCGGTGGGGTCGCGGGGGGCCTCGCGGCCGGCCTTCGCGGCCGTGTACGGATAGTCGGCGGGGATGGTCTGGGTGACCTTGCACCATTCGATCTCGGCGGTGACATCGCGCAGCTCGCCGCGGTCGAGCCGGGTGCCGAGGCGGGCGGCCGCGTCGGCGACGAGCTGCACCTTGCGGTCGACCAGCCGGGGCAGGCTGCCACCGACGGCTTTCGGCCAGAAGTACTGGAGCTGGCGCAGGGCCGCGGAGTGGAAGGTGCGGGCCTGGACGCCCTGGGCGCCGAGCTGGCGCAGCCGGCCGCGCATCTCGCCGGCGGCGCGGTTGGTGAAGGTGACGGCGAGCACGCTGGCGGGCTGGAGGATGCCGGAGCGCACCCCGTAGGCGATGCGGTGGGTGATCGCGCGGGTCTTGCCGGTGCCCGCGCCGGCCAGCACGCACACCGGGCCGCGCAGCGTGGTGGCCACTTCGCGCTGCTCGGGGTCGAGCCCTTCGAGCACCGCGTCGGCCGAGTCCGGGACGTCCGGTACCTGCGGGAGGAGGGTGGAGTGCGTTGCTGCTGTCACACAGCCATGCTGCCAGGTCGCGCGGGACGGCCGCGGCGGTTGTCCACAGGCGGGACCTCATAGTCGTACTAACGCGTCCGGTGTCAGGGCCTCATGCGGACCGTGTCACGGCGGGCGGGTCCGGGGCCGGGCATCTGTTCCCTTGCCAGAACGCGCAGGTGGAGGCCGCACACCCCCGGCGCGAACCGGCCCGCCCCCGCCGTACCCCCGGCGGGAATGGCGGAGCGCTCCCCCGCGTTCTCCCCCCGGACGACCTTTACCGAGCTGCCTGAGGAGCGCGAGAGACATGCAGGGCACTGTGACGATGTACAGCACGACGTGGTGCGGGTACTGCCGTCGGCTCAAGAGCCAGATGGACCGCGAGGGCATCGCCTACACCGAGATCAACATCGAGCAGGACCCCGAGTCGGCGGCCTTCGTGGAGAAGGCGAATGGCGGAAACCAGACGGTCCCGACCGTGCTTTTCGCGGACGGCAGCACGCTGACGAACCCCTCGCTGGCCCAGGTCAAGCAGAAGCTCGCGGCGTAACGCGCGCGAGCGGGCGGACGGCGGTTCCCGAGGCCACAGTGGCCTCGGGAACCGCCGTTCCGTTTGCCTGGCGGTACGGCGGCCGGCACGGCCCGGTGGTGGACGCCCGCCCGGAGTCGCTCAGACGAAGCTGCGCGTCGGCAGCGGCTTGCCGTACCACATCTCGATCAGGCGGGCGGCGATGGAGATGCCGAAGGGCGGCAGCACGGTGCCGGACTCGAAGGCCTCGTGCAGTTCCTGGCGGGAGAACCAGCGGGCTTCGGAGATTTCGTCGCCGTCGACGTTGATCTCGGTGGTGGTGGCGCGCGCCATGAAGCCGAGCATCAGGCTGGACGGGAAGGGCCAGGGCTGGCTCGCCACGTACTCGACGCCGCCGACGGTGACGCCGACCTCCTCGGCGACCTCGCGGCGCACCGCGTGCTCGATGGACTCGCCGGGCTCCACGAAGCCGGCCAGCGTGGAGAAGCGGCCCTCCGGCCAGTGCACCTGGCGGCCGAGCAGGATCCGGTCCTCCGCGTCGGTCACGGCCATGATCACGGCGGGGTCGGTGCGCGGGTAGTGCTCGGCGCCGCAGGCCTGGCAGCGGCGGATGTGCCCGGCCGCGGCGATCACGGTCCGCTCGCCGCAGCGGGAGCAGAAGCGGTGGGTGCGCTGCCAGTTCTCCAGGCCGACCGCGTGCACCATGAGCGCGGTGTCGCGCGGGGACAGCAGCAGGCCCGCCTCGCGCAGGCCCGCCGGGCGCGCGGACTGGTCGATGCGGCCGGGCAGCGCGTCCTTCTGGAGCGCGAAGTAGGCGACGCCCTCCTCGTCGATGCCGAGGAAGTAGCGGTGCGCCTCGGTGAGCGGGGCCTCGAAAGAGGGGGTCATCACGAGTTCGGTGCGGCCGTCGGCCGTCTCGTCGACGAGCACCTGGCCGCCGGAGACCACGAAACAGCGGGTCGAGGGGTGGCTCCACGCCGCCGCGAGCCAGGCCTCGTCCAGCCGGTGGTGGGCGGCGCGGTCGATGCCGCCGGTGGCGGTCAGCGAGATGGGTCGGTCGGCTGTGTCGTCGGTCCAGGTGGTCACGGGTGCTTCCAACTCCCCCAGTACGGCGGTTCTCGGTTCGGCGGGCGGTTCGGGCGGACGTAACACGGCGTACGACGGGACTGCGTGGCGTACGGCGGAACGCACCGGGTCGGGCGCGGGCGGGGCGGTGTCTCCAGTGTGCCTCGCGCCCGTGGCGCCTTTTCCCACGGCGGTGCTGGTCAGGGCGTGGGCCGCCAGTTCTCGGCCAGGTCGGCCCACAGGTAGGCGCTGGTCTCGACGCCCTTGAGGAGGAGGGTGAGCTCCACCTTCTCGTTGGGCGCGTGCCAGCCGTCGGAGGGGACGGAGATCCCCAGGAAGAGTACGGGGGTGCCGAGGACCTCCTGGAGGTCGGCGGCGGGTCCGGAGCCGCCCTCGCGGGTGAAGCGGACCGGGCCCTCGAAGGCGCGGCCCATGGCGCGGGCGACGGACTTCAGGGCCGGGTGGTCGAGCGGGGTCAGGCAGGGGCGGGTGGCCGACCCGAACTCGATCTCGCAGCGGATCCCGGCGGGCACCTGCTCGGCGGCCCAGGCGCGGACGGCCTTCTCGACGTGGTCGGGGTCCTGGCCCGCGACCAGCCGGAAGGACAGCTTCACCAGCGCGGAGGACGGGATGATCGTCTTGCTGCCAGGGCCCTGGTAGCCGCCGCCGATGCCGTTGACCTCGGCGGTCGGCCGGGCCCAGACGCGCTCCAGGGTGGTGTGCCCGGCCTCGCCCGCGGTCGCGCGGGACTTGGCGGTGCGCAGCCAGCGCTCCTCGTCGAAGGGCAGCTCGGCGAAGAGTTCGCGCTCGCGGTCGGTCAGCTCCACGACACCGTCGTAGAAGCCGGGGACGGCCACCTGCCCCCGCTCGTCGTGCAGGGCGGCGACCAGGCGGGCGACGGCGGTGGCCGGGTTGGGCACGGCGCCGCCGAAGGAACCGGAGTGGATGTCCTGGTCGGGGCCGTACAGCCGGATCTCGCACTCGGCGAGGCCGCGCATGCCGGTGCACACCGTCGGGGTGTCCTCGGCCCACATGCCGGTGTCGGAGACGATCACGGCATCGGCCGCCAGGCGCCCGGCCCGCTCCTCCACCAGGGCCCGGAAGTGCGGCGAGCCGGACTCCTCCTCGCCCTCGACGAGCAGCTTGAGGTTGACCGCGGGGGCGGTGCGGCCGGTGGCGGCGAGGTGGGCGCGGACGCCGAGGGTGTGGAAGAAGACCTGGCCCTTGTCGTCGGCGGCACCGCGCGCGTAGAGGCGGTCGCCGCGGACGACGGGCTCGAAGGGCTCGCTGTCCCAGCCGTCCTCGCGGGCGGCGGGCTGCACGTCATGGTGGCCGTAGACCAGCACGGTCGGCGCGGCGGGGTCGCCGGAGGGCCACTCGGCGAAGACGGCCGGGGCGCCCGCGGTGGGCCAGACCTCGACGGTCGGGAAGCCGGTCTCGGTCAGCTTCCCGGCCAGCCAGTCGGCGCTGCGCCGCACATCGGGCGCGTGGTCGGGCTGGGCCGACACGGAGGGGATGCGCAGCCATGCGGCGAGGTCGTCGAGGAAGGCGGCGCGGTGCTGCTCGATGTACGTGCGGACGGCGCTGTCCGGGGTCTGGCTCATGCTCACGAGCCTATCGGCCCGCGCCCCGGTCCTCGGCGGGCGGTTCGTCACACTCGGGGGGCGCGCTGGGTCACGTCGTCCTCGCCGCCTGCTGCCGTGGAGCCGCCGGTGAGCAGCGTTTCCAGCGCGGCCCGGTCCGGCAGGTCCGGGGGGCGTACGGCCTCCCCGGTGCGCACGTACAGGAAGGTGGCGGTGACCGCGTCGAGCGGGACGCCCTGCTGTTCGGCCCAGGCCAGCCGGTACACGGCGAGCTGGAGCGGGTCGGCGGTGTGCTCCCGGCCGGTCTTCCAGTCCACGATCTCGTACGTCGCCGCCGCGCCCTCGCCCTCCCGGTAGACGGCGTCGATCCGGCCGCGGACGACGCGCCCGGCGAGGACGAGCTGGACCGGCTCCTCGACCCGGTACGGCGTGCGCCGGGCGTACTCGGTGCGCTCGAAGGCCGCCTTGAGCGCCTCCAGGTCCTGTTCGTCGGCGATCTCGGCGTCGGTGCCGGGCAGCTCGTCGGGTTCCAGCAGGGGCAGCGCCAGCTCCTCGTAACGCGATTCCACCCAGGCGTGGAAGCGGGTGCCCCGGCGTGCGGCGGGCTGCGGGGGGCGCGGCATGGGGCGCGCGAGCTCCTGTGCGAGCCCGTCCGGGTCCTCGGCCAGGCGCAGCAACTGGGTGGCGGTCAGGGTCGCGGGCAGGGGTACGTCGGTGACGGCACGGCGGGCGAGCAGCAGCTCCCCGGCGAGCGCGTCCAGATCGCGGTCCCAGGAGGCGATCAGCCGGGATTCCTCCGGGGTGAGGGCCGGGCGGGGGTCCGCGACGGCGGGGGCGGGGGCCTGGTGGGGGATGACGGGGGCGGCGTCGGCGTACGGGTCGCCGGCGGGGGGCGCGTGGTGCGGCTCGGCGTCGTACGGGTCTTCGTACGGCGGCTCGGCGTCGTACGGGTCTTCGTACGGCGGCTCCCCGTGGAGCGGAACCTCGTCGTACGGCGGTTCTTCGTACGCCTCGTCGTACGGCGGCTCCTCCGGCGGGGGCGGCCAGTCCGGGTCCTCGGCGGCGGCCGGGTCGGCGGGGGCGGGGCCGGGGGTCTGGAGGGCGTCGAGGTGGGCGAGGACCGTCTCGGCCGCGGCGCGGCGGCGGGCGAAGGCGCCGGCGTCCAGGGGCAGCGGCCAGGCCAGGTCGGCGTCGGCCTGGTGGAGGGCCGGGTTCTCCTCGTCGTCGGCGGGTTCCTCGGCCCAGACCTCGATCTCGCCGTACCCGGCGGCGCAGTGCGCGTACAGGGCCTGGAGGAAGTCGGAGGGCCCGCGCTTCTTCTTCTGGCTGGGCCCCCACCAGTGGCCGGAGCCGAGCAGGAGAGAGCGGGGGCGGGTGAAGGTGACGTAGCCGAGGCGGAGTTCCTCGGTGTGCTGGTGCTCCTTCACGGCCTCGTGGAACGCCTTCATGCCGCGCGCGTCCCAGCCGTCGACGTCGGGCAGGGTGGCGGCGTCCCCGCGCAGGGCGTGCGGCAGCACCTTGGCCTGTGCGGTCCACTTGTCGCGGCCCCTGGCGCTGGGGAAGGTGCCGGTGACCAGTCCCGGCACCGCCACGACGTCCCACTCCAGGCCCTTGGATTTGTGCGCGGTGAGCACCTTGACGGTGTTCTCGCCGCCGGGCAGGGCGTTGTCCAGCCCCTTCTCGTACTGGGCGGCGGTGCGCAGGAAGCCCAGGAAGGCGAGCAGGGTGGCCTCGCCGTCGCCCGCGGCGAAGGCGGCGGCGACGTCGAGGAAGTTGGCGAGGGTCTCGCGGCGGCGGGCGGCCAGCGCGCCGGGGGACGCCGACAGCTCCACCTCCAGGCCGGTGACGGCGAGGACGCGGTGCAGGACGTCCATCAGCGGGTCGGACAACGCGCGGCGCAGGTCGCGCAGTTCGCCGGCGAGGCGGGCGAAGCGCACGCGGGCGTCCGGGGAGAACGGCAGCCCGTCCTCGTCGCCGCCGCGGGCGTCCAGGAAGGTGTCCAGGGCGTCGGCGAGCGATATCACCTCGGCCGGGTCGGTGCCCTCCACCGCGGCGGCGAGCCGGCGGTCCGGGTCGTCGGTGTCACCGGCGCCCGCGTGGGCGACGAGCAGGCGGGCGCGGCGGCCGAGCAGGGCCAGGTCGCGGGGGCCGATGCGCCAGCGGGGGCCGGTCAGCAGCCGTACCAGGCTCGCGTTGGCGCCGGGGTCCTGGAGGACTTCGCAGACGGCGACCAGGTCGGCGACCTCGGGCAGGTGCAGCAGCCCGGACAGGCCGACCACCTCGACGGGGACCTCGCGGGCGACGAGGGCGCCCTGGATCGCGGCGAAGTCGGCGGCCGTACGGCACAGGACGGCGATCTCGCCGGGCGCGGTGCCGGTGCGCACGAGGTGGGCGACGGAGTCGGCGAGCCAGTCCAGTTCCTCGGCGTGGGTGGGCAGCAGGGCGCAGCGGACCAGGCCGTCGCGCTCGGCGCCGGGGGCCGGGCGCAGGGCCTCGACGCCCGCGTGCAGGGCGCGCAGCGGGGCGGCGAGTCCGTTGGCGAGGTCGAGGAGGCGGCCGCCGCTGCGGCGGTTCTCGCTGAGCGCCTGGCGGGTGGCGGGGCGCCCGTCGGCGCGGCGGAAGTGGTCGGGGAAGTCGTCCAGGTTGGCGACGGAGGCGCCGCGCCAGCCGTAGATGGCCTGGCAGGGGTCGCCGACGGCGGTCACCGGGTGGCCGGTGCCGGCGCCGAACAGGCCCGCGAGCAGGACGCGCTGGGCGACGGAGGTGTCCTGGTACTCGTCCAGGAGGACCACCCGGAACTCCTCGCGCAGCAGGCGGCCCACCTCGGGCAGCGCCGCGAGGCGGGCGGACAGGGCGATCTGGTCGCCGAAGTCGAGCAGGTCGCGTTCGCGTTTGGCGGCCCGGTAGCGCTGGACCAGTTCGGCGAGTTCGCGGCGGGCGGTCGCGGTCTCGGGGACCTTGCGCAGGTCGGCGTTGCCGAGCTTGGCGCCGCCGAGGGTGCGCAGCAGCTCCGCGTCCCAGGAGCGCAGTGTCCCCGGCTCCACCAGGTGTTCGGAGAGTTCGGAGTCGAGGGCGAGCAGGTCGCCGACAAGATCGGCGAAGGAGCGGGTGAGGGCCGGGTAGGGGCCGGGGGCCTCGCGCAGCACACGGGCGGCGAGCTGGTAGCGGGTGGCGTCGGCGAGGAGGCGGGAGGCGGGCTCCAGGCCGATGCGCAGGCCGTGGTCGGTGAGGAGGCGGCCGGCGAAGGAGTGGTACGTGGAGATGACCGGCTCGCCCGGCGGGTTGTCCGGGTCGATCGCATCCGGGTCGGTGACGCCCGCCTTGACCAGGGCCTTGCGGACGCGTTCGGCCAGCTCGCCCGCGGCCTTGTTGGTGAAGGTCAGCCCGAGGACCTGCTCGGGGGCGACCTGTCCGGTGCCGACCAGCCAGACCACGCGGGCCGCCATCACGGTCGTCTTGCCCGACCCCGCACCGGCCACGATCACCTGCGGGGCGGGCGGCGCGGTGATGCAGGCCGTCTGCTCCGGGGTGAAGGGGATGCCGAGGAGCTCCTTGAGCTGCTCGGGATCGGTGAGAGGGGCGGGCATGTCCAAAAAGGTAGCGGGGGGCACTGACAATCCCGTGCGCGCCGCTCGTCGGCGCGGGGATCGGCGCAGGTCAGGAGCGTCGGGAGGGATGCGCGGGGTGCCGTACGTCACTCCACCACGTGCCGCCCCTCCGGGCGTGCGCTGCACGAGGCGCGGAAGGCGCAGTGGGCGCAGTGCTGGCCGGCGCTCGGGCCGAACCGCTCGTCCAGGACCTTTCCGGCGGCGGTGGCCAGCAGTTCGCCGACCCACTCCCCCGTGAGCGGCTCCTGGGTCTGCACCCTGGGCAGGGTCTCGCCGCCGTCGCGCTTGGCGGCGCCCTGTCGCAGGTGCACCAGTTCGGCGCCGCCGGGCTCGGGGCGCGCGCCGTCGCAGGCGGCGTCCACGGCGCCCTCGCGGATGGCGAGCTGGTAGACGGCGAGCTGGGGATGGCGCTCCACCTCGCGCGCGGTGGGCGCCTGCTTGCCGGTCTTGAAGTCGACCACGTAGGCGCGGCCCTCGGCGTCCGTCTCCACCCGGTCCATCTGGCCGCGGATGCGCACCTGGTAGTCGCCGGCCTCCAGGGTGACGTCGAAGTCCTGCTCGCTGGCGACGGAGGTGCGGGTGGCGCGGTTCATCACATGCCAGTTGAGGAAGCGTTCGAGTGCCGCGCGGGCGTTGTCCTTCTCCTGGCGTGACTTCCAGGGCGCGTCGAAGGCGAGCGCGTTCCACACCGAGTCCAGGCGCTCCATGAGGACGTCCAGGTCGGCCGGGGTACGCCCGGAGGCGACCTCGTCGGCGAGGACGTGCACGACATTGCCGAAGCCCTGGGCGGTGGTGGCGGGCGCGTCGGCCTTCACCTCGCGGCCCAGGAACCACTGGAGGGCGCAGGTGTTGGCGAGCTGGTCGAGGGCGCTGCCGGAGAGCACGACGGGCTGGTCGCGGTGGCGCAGCGGCACCTTGCTCGCGGTCGGCTCGAACATCCCCCACCAGCGGGAGGGGTGCGCGGCCGGCACGAGGGGACGGTCGTCCTCGTCGGTGAGCGCGGCGAGCCGGGCCAGGCGGCGGGCGGCGGCCTCGCGCAGGGCGGGAGAGGCGTCCGGGTCGACGGTGGTGGCGCGCAACTCGGCGACCAGCGCGGCGACGGCCAGCGGGCGGCGGGGCCGACCGGTGACGTCCCGCGGCTCGACGCCCAGCTCGGTCAGGAAACGGGACGGCTGGTCGCCGTCCTCGGCGGGCGCCTTCACGGCGGTGACGACCAGGCGGTCGCGCGCGCGGGTGGCGGCGGCGTAGAACAGCCTGCGCTCCTCGGCGAGCAGCGCGCCCGGAGTCAGCGGTTCGGCGAGTCCGTCGCGGCCGATGCGGTCGGCCTCCAGGAGCGAGCCCCGGCGCCTGAGGTCCGGCCACAGGCCCTCCTGGACACCGGCGACGACGACCAGGCGCCACTCCAGGCCCTTGGCGCGGTGCGCGGTCATCAAGCGGACGGCGTCGGGCCGTACGGCACGGCGGGTCAGCGTGTCGGCGGCGATGTCCTCGGCCTCGATCTCGGCCAGGAAGTTCAGGGCGCCGCGGCCGCCGGTGCGCTCCTCGGCGCGCGCGGCGGTGGCGAACAGGGCGCATACGGCGTCCAGGTCCCGGTCGGCGTTGCGGCCGGCCGCGCCGCCGCGGCGGGCGGCGCGCTCCAGGCGGCCGGGCCAGGGGGTGCCGTTCCACAGGTCCCACAGCGCCTCCTCGGCGGTGCCGCCGTTCGCGAGGCGCTCGCGGGCCGTGCGCAGGAGTGCGCCGAGCCGCTGTGCGCCGCGGGCGTACGCCGGATCGTGCACCGCCAGCCGCTCCGGCTCGGCGAGCGCCCGTGTGAGCAGCTCGTCCGAGGGCGGCGGCACCATGTTCCCGCCGGCCCGCTCCTCCTCCCGCAACGCCCGGCCCAGGCGGCGCAGGTCGGCGGCGTCCATCCCGGCGAGCGGCGAGGCGAGCAGGGTGAGCGCGGTCTCGGTGTCGAGCCAGGGGGCCTGTGCCGCGGCATCCGGGGAATCCGGCGGCCTCTCCCCCGCGGGTTCCGGCGAGTCGGGCGAGTCCGGGGCGAGCCCCTCCGCGTCCAGGTCCCGGCCGTCGGTTCCCCGGTCCGCCGCCACCTGCCGACCGTCCGCGCCCCGTCCCCGCGCCTCCGCCGTCGCCACCGCGCGCAGGGCCGTCAGCAGGGGGGCGACCGCCGGTTCGTGGCGCAGCGGGAGGTCGTCGCCGTCGATGTCCAGGGGGACGCCCGCGGCGGTCAGCGCGCGGCGCAGGGCCGGCAGGGAGCGGGCGCCGGCGCGGACCAGGACGGCCATCTCGCGCCAGGGCAGGCCGTCCTCCAGGTGGGCGCGGCGCAGGATGTCCGCGATGTTGTCCAGCTCGGTGCCCGGCGTCGGGTACGTGCAGACCTCGACCCGGCCGCCGTCGCGCACCGCGGCCGGCTCCCGGTGGGCGCGCACCTTGTCGGCGGGCAGCCGGGGCAGCGGCATGCGCTGGGTGATCAGCCGGGTCGCGGCCAGCAGCTTCGCGCCGGAGCGCCGGTTGGTGCGCAGCACGTGCACGGGCGCCGGTGTGCCGTCGGCGCGCGGGAAGGACTGCGGGAAGTCGAGGATGCCGTTCACGTCGGCGCCCCGGAAGGTGTAGATCGACTGGTCGGGGTCGCCGAGCGCGACCAGGGTGCGGCCGCCGCCGGCCAGGGCGTGCAGGAGTCGCACCTGGGCGGGGTCGGTGTCCTGGTACTCGTCCACGTACACGGCGTCGTACTGGGCGGCGAGGTCCGCGGCGACCTCCGGGCGGCGGGCGAGCAGGACTGCGCGGTGCACCAGCTCGGCGTAGTCGATCACGCCCTGGAGGTCGAGCACGTCCAGGTACTCGGCGAGGAAGGCGGCGGCCGCGCGCCAGTCGGGGCGGCCGATGCGCCGGGCGAAGGCGTCCAGGGCGCCTGGCGCGAGGCCCAGCTCGCGGCTGCGGGCGAGGACGGCGCGGACCTCGTCGGCGAAGCCGCGCGTGGTCAGGCAGGCGCGCAGCTCGTCCGGCCAGCGCACATGGGTCAGCCCCAGCCGCTCCAGCTCGGGCTGCCCGGCCAGCAGCTCGCGGACGGTGACGTCCTGCTCGGGCCCGGAGAGCAGCCGCAGCGGCTCCACGAACAGCCCGCTGTCCTGGTGCGCGCGGACCAGGGCGTAGCTGTACGAGTGGAACGTGGTCGCGCGCGGGGCGCGGGCCGCGCCGATGCGCAGGGCCATCCGGTCGCGCAGGTCGACGGCGGCCCGGCGGCTGAACGTGAGCACCAGGACGCGGTCCGGGTCGGCGCCGCGGGCGATCCGCGCGGCCACCGACTCGACCAGGGTCGTCGTCTTGCCGGTGCCCGGTCCCGCGAGCACGAGCAGGGGACCGGAGCGGTGGTCAACCACGGCGCGCTGGGCGGCGTCCAGAACAGGAGGAGCCGTGCGGGCCGCCGGGGTACGGACCAGGCGGTAAGCGCCACGGCTCCCCCGCCGCGCCTCGGGGTGCGGCGGGTGTCCGGTGGAGGAAGAGGAGCTCACGTGGTTGGCCGGTCCTGGTGGTCGTACTGCTGGTGGTGCGGGCGGGCGGGCGGTCACGCGCGCGGGGTGGTGTGCTCCGGGTGAGGTGCGCACGGCCCGCCGGCGCGATACCGCCGACTCCCGAACGTACGGCATGCCACGGATGTCCCGGCCATCACCCGTACGGGCCACAGGTTGCCGCCGACCGCCCCCTATGGCGGAAGCTGTCAGGTGTGACCCGTGTCCGCACCTCCGTCCCACCGGGCCCGCCGCATGTCGAGCCGCGGCAGGTGGCCCCCGGCGCTCCTGCCCGCCTCGCGCAGCGGTGTGCCCTCGGCGCGGTAGTGCGCGAGCGCGCTCAGCTCGTGACCCGGCAGCAGCGCCCCGTCGGACCGCACGACGCGCCACCACGGCACCGCGCCGCCGTACAGGGACATCACCCGGCCGACCTGGCGCGGGCCGCCCTCCTCCAGCCACTCGGCGACGTCGCCGTACGTCATGACCCGTCCCGGCGGGATCAGCTCGGCGACCTCCAGGACCCGCTCGGCGTACTCGGGCAGGTCGGCCGGGGACGTCTCGCGGGGCTCCGCGCCGGGGCTCTGCTCGCTCATTCGCCCCATCCTGCCGCACCCCGCCGACATCGCGGAGCGCGGTGCGGCGCTCGCTCCCCTCGCCCCCGGACGGCGCTTCCGGCAGACTGTGCGACCGCGCATCCGCACCCTGGCGCCCCCCTGTGTCGGTGGGGCATGCCACCATCGTGCGGGCGGTGACCGGTGATACGAGACCAAGAAGAGACCATGAATCAGCAGGGAGTGCACCCCGAGGGCGGCTCGGGCACCCCTGACGCCGGCGCACGCCCGGACACCGGCCGCACGGGCCAGGGCGGCCAGGACGCCCACCGGGATCCGCACCCCGCGGACACGGAACGCACCGAGGCGGAACGCACCGAGGGGGCGCACATCCCGCACAACCCGCCGGCCGACCGGAGCGGCTCCGGAGGCGACGCAGACGACGGCGATCCGCACGCGGAACCGCACGCCGACCACCCGGACCCCGTGGAGGGCGACGAGCCGCTGCTCCCCGCGCGGGTGCACCGGCCCTCGGATCTGATGCGGCTCCTGGTCGGGCTGCTCGCCATCGCGGTGCTGCTCGCGGTCGCCGCGTTCGCGCACGGCACCACCTCGGGCCTCGAACAGGACATCAACAAGGGCACCGGACAGGCCCCCGATCTGCTGATCAGATTCGCGGGGCTGGCCTCCAGCATCGCGATCCTGCTGGTCCCGGTCGCCTTCGCGATCGAGCGGCTGGTCAAACGCGACGGGCTGCGCATCGCCGACGGCGTCCTCGCCGCCGTCCTGGCGCACGGGGTGACGCTCGCCACCGACCTGTGGGTCGCGCGGGCCGCGCCGGGCTCGATCCAGGACGCCCTGACCCAGCCCTCGCCGGTCGACGTGCACGCCCTGACCGACCCGGTGCACGGCTATCTGGCGCCCGTGATCGCCTATATGACGGCCGTCGGCATGTCCCGCCGGCCCCGCTGGCGCTCGGTGCTGTGGATCGTGCTGCTGCTCGACGCCTTCTCCATGCTGGTCACCGGCTACACGACCGCCTTCTCCATCGTCCTGACGGTGCTGATCGGCTGGTCGGTGGCGTACGGCACGCTGTACGCGGTCGGCTCCCCCAATGTCCGCCCCACCGGCCAGACCCTGATGGCCGGACTCCGCCACGTCGGCTTCCGCCCGGTCGGCGCGGCCCGCGAGGAGGTCGTGGAGAGCGAGAACGGCGACCGGGGCCGGCGCTACTTCGTCACCCTGGAGGACGGCCCGCCGCTGGACGTCACCGTCGTGGACCGGGAACAGCAGGCCCAGGGCTTCTTCTACCGGGCCTGGCGCAACCTCACCCTGCGCGGCTTCGCCACTCGCTCCAGCCTCCAGTCGCTGCGCCAGGCGCTGGAGCAGGAGGCGCTGCTGGCCTACGCGGCGATCGCGGCGGGCGCCAACGCGCCGAAGCTGATCGCCACCTCGGAGCTGGGCCCGGACGCGGTGATGCTGGTCTACGAGCACACCGGCGGACGCACCCTGGACGCGCTGGCGGACGAGGAGATCACCGACGAGCTGCTGCGCGACACCTGGTCGCAGGTGCGCGCGCTCCAGTCGCGGCGCATCGCGCACCGCAGGCTGGCCGGGGACGCGATCCTGGTGCGCGACTCCGGCGAGGTGGTCCTCACCGAGCTGCGCGGCGGCGAGATCGCGGCCGGTGAGCTGCTGCTGCGGATGGACGTGGCCCAGCTGCTGACCACGCTGGGCCTGCGGGTCGGCGCCGAGCGCGCGGTGGCCTCGGCGGTCGAGGTGCTCGGGCCGGACACGGTGGCCGACTGTCTGCCGATGCTCCAGCCGATCGCGCTCACCCGCTCCACCCGCAACACCCTGCGCCGACTGGGCCGGGAGCGTGCCGAGCGGGAGCGGGAGGCGGTCCTGGAGGCGTCCCGGCAGGCCAAGCTGGCCCGGCTGCGGGAGGCCGCAGCGGCGAACGGGACCACCCTCGCCGAGGACGCGGACACCGACGAGCAGCTCGACAGGCTCCACAGACTCGACAAGTCCGACAAGAAGGTCGTACGAGCGGAGCAGCGGGCCGAGCGGCGGGCGATCGACGAGGCCATAGAGGAGGCCCGCGAGGAGGATCTGCTCACCCAGATCCGGCACCAGGTGCTGCGCATCCGGCCGCAGGCGCCGGTGCAGCCGGCCCGTCTGGAGCGGGTGCGTCCGCGCACGCTGATCAGCTTCATCGCCGGCGCGATCGGCGCGTACTTCCTGCTGACACAGCTCACCCACATCCAGTTCGGCACCCTGTTCGCGCAGGCCCAGTGGGGCTGGGTGATCGCGGCGGCGCTGTTCTCGGCGGTCAGCTATGTGGCGGCGGCGATGGCGCTGCTGGGGTTCGTGCCCGAGCGGGTGCCGTTCCCGCGGACGGTGGCGGCTCAGGTGGCCGGGTCCTTCGTGAAGATCGTGGCGCCGGCCGCGGTCGGCGGGGTGGCGCTGAACACGCGCTTCCTCCAGCGCGCGGGGGTGCGGCCGGGGCTCGCGGTGGCGAGTGTCGGCGCCTCCCAGCTGTTCGGGCTCGGCTGCCACATCCTGATGCTGCTGTCCTTCGGTTATCTGACCGGCACCGAGAAGACGCCGACGCTGTCGCCGTCCCGGACTGTCATCGCGGGTCTGCTGACGGTCGCGGTGCTGGTGCTGGTGGTGACCTCGGTGCCGTTCCTGCGGAAGTTCGTGGTCACCCGCGTCAGGTCGCTGTTCGCCGGCGTCGTGCCGCGCATGCTCGACGTGCTCCAGCGGCCGCAGAAGCTGGTCACCGGCATCGGCGGCATGCTGCTGCTGACCGCCTGCTTCGTCATGTGCCTCGACGCCTCCGTGCGGGCCTTCGGCGACGGCACCACCTCGCTGAGCATCGCCAGCGTCGCGGTCGTCTTCCTCGCCGGCAACGCGCTCGGCTCGGCGGCGCCCACCCCCGGCGGCGTGGGCGCGGTCGAGGCCAGCCTCACCCTCGGCCTGATCGCCTTCGGCCTGCCCAAGGAGGTCGCGGCCCCCGCCGTCCTGCTGTTCCGGCTGATGACGCTGTGGCTGCCGGTGCTGCCGGGGTGGCTGGCGTTCAACCACCTGACCCGTAAGGGAGCCCTGTAGGTCACCGGGCGCCCCCGGACCGCCCCGCCGCGGGGGCGTGCGCGCGTCGACCGTCGCGGGGCCTGAGGGTGCAGACCGTCGCGGGGGCGTGCGCGGGAGCGCCGTACCTCGTACGGCCCGCGCCCCGCGCGGCCCGGCGTGCGCGCCCGCAGGATGGGGACATGGCCTTTCCCTCCCGGCTGCGAGCCGCCGCTCCCCCCTGGCCGCGCACCACCGCCCTGACGACGGCCGCCGTGCTGCTGGCCGCTCTGGTGGCGGGCTGCGGTGACGACGATGTCCGCACCGGCACCGGCGCGTCCCTGACGTCCCTCACGACGCAGACGCTGGACTGGACGGCCTGCCCGGCGCCGAGCGAGGCGGAGGGCGGCGGGGGCGCGCCCTCCCCGCTGCCGAACGGCACCACCTGGGAATGCGCCACCCTGCGGGCACCCCTGGACTGGAGCAGGCCGCAGGGGACCACCATCGGCATCGCCCTGATCCGGGCCAGGGCCAGCGGACCCGCGAGCGAGCGGATCGGCTCGCTCATCTTCAACTTCGGCGGGCCCGGCGGCAGCGGCGTCACCGCGCTGCCCGCCTTCGCCCAGGACTACGCGTCCCTGCGCACCCGCTACGACCTGGTCAGCTTCGATCCGCGCGGGGTGGGCCGCAGCGCGCCGGTCACGTGCAGGACGGACGCCCAGCTCGACACGTTCTTCCAGCAGGACGCGACCCCGGACAACGCGACCGAGCGCAGCCGGCTCGTCCAGCGCACCCGGAACTTCAACGCGGGCTGCGAGCGCGACTCCGGGCAGGTGCTGCCGCATGTGCGCACCACCGACGCGGCCCGCGACATCGACCTGATGCGGCGGGTGCTCGGCGACCGCAAGCTGCACTACTTCGGCATCTCGTACGGCACCCAACTCGGCGGTGTCTACGCCCACTTGTTCCCCACGCACGTCGGGCGGGCGGTGTTCGACGGGGTGGTGGACCCGACCCAGGACCCCGAGCAGAGCGCGCTCGGCCAGGCGAAGGGCTTCCAGCTCGCGCTCGGCAACTTCGCCGAGGACTGCGTCTCCAAGCCGGAGGGCTGCCCGATCGGGGACACCCGGCAGGACGTCGAGAACCGCATCGCGAAGCTCTTGTCCGACCTGGACAAGAAGCCCATTCCGGGTATCGCCCCGCGCCTGCTCACCCAGACCGCGGCGACCAGCGGCATCGCGCAGTCCCTGTACTCCAAGGACTTCTGGGAGTACCTCACCGAGGGCCTGGAGCAGGCGTACGACGGTGACGGCAAGGTGCTGATGGTGCTGTCCGACGCGATGAACGGCCGCGACGAGAACGGCCACTACAGCAACATCACGCCGGCCAACGTGGCGATCAACTGCGCGGACGAGAAGCCCCGTTACACCGTCGCCGACGTCCAGCGCGCGCTCCCCGAGTTCCGCGCCGCCTCGCCGCTGTTCGGGGACTTCCTGGCCTGGGGCATGATCGGCTGCACCGACTGGGCCGTGCCCGGCGCCGCCGACCACCCCGATGTCAGCGCCCCCGGCGCGGCGCCGATCCTGGTCGTCGGCAACACGGGCGACCCGGCCACCCCCTACGAGGGCGCGCGGCGGATGGCGGAGGCCCTCGGCAAGGGCGTCGGCGTCCAGCTGACGTTCAAGGGCCAGGGGCACGGGGCGTACGACAGCAAGGACCCGTGCGTGCAGAGCAAGGTGAACGCGTACCTGCTCAACGGGACGATCCCGAAGGCGGGCGCGGTCTGCGCCTGAGCCGCGCGCGAGCCGGCCCGGAGGGGAAACCCTTCCGGGCCGGCCGCCGTATGCGTCCCCGCCGGCTCAGACCGTGCCGAGCGCGCCGCGCAGCACGGCGACCGCCTGGGCGATGGCGGCGTCGGCGGCGCGGGTCCCGCGCAGCGCGTCGAGCATCACGAAGTCGTGGATGACGCCCTGGTAGCGCACGGCGGTCACCGGCACCCCGGCGGCCCGCAGCCGGGCGGCGTACGCCTCGCCCTCGTCCCGCAGCACATCGGCCTCGCCGGTGATGACCAGCGCCGGGGGCAGCCCGGTGAGCTGCTCGGTGGTGGCGCGCAGCGGCGACGCGGTGATCTCGGCGCGCTGCTTCTCGTCGGTCGTGTACTGGTCCCAGAACCACTGCATGGCGTCGCGGCGCAGGAAGTAGCCCTCGGCGAACTGGTGGTACGACGGGGTGTCGAAGGACGCGTCGGTGACCGGGTAGAACAGCACCTGCTGGACCAGCGGGACGTCGCCGCGCTCCTTGGCCATCAAGGTGAGCGCCGCCGACATGTTGCCGCCGACGGAGTCGCCCGCGACCGCGATCCGGGCGGCGTCCAGGCCGCGCGCGGCGCCCTCGCGGACGACCCACTGGGCGACGGCGTAGTTCTGCTCGATGGCGACCGGGTAGCGGGCCTCGGGCGAGAGGTCGTACTCGGGGAAGACGACGGCCGCGCGGGCGCCGACGGCCAGTTCGCGGACCAGGCGGTCGTGGGTGTGGGCGTTGCCGAACACCCAGCCGGCGCCGTGGATGTAGACGATCACCGGGAGGGTGCCGGTGGCCCCGGCCGGGCGGACGATGCGGGCGCGGACGGAGCCGGTGGGCCCGCCCTGCACGTTCACCCACTCCTCGTCGACGGGCAGCTTCCCGCTCTGCCCGGACTGCACCTCGTCGACGGCCTTGCGGCCCTCGACCGGGCCGAGGTCGAAGAGGTACGGCGGGTTGGCGGTGGCCTCGGCGAAGGCGGCGGCGGCCGGCTCCAGCACCGGGCGGGCGGTGGTCTCGGACGTCTCGAACATCTCGGACATGAGGAGCTCCTGGGTGTCGGGCCGGCGGCCGGATCGGCCGGGCGACGGATACGCAAAGGAAGGTAACACCCAATTAGATTGCGCACAACTGAGTTGTGCACGACCATCTAGCGCGGGCGGGTCCGAGGCGGCGAAAAAAGCCCGTGGCCCTGAACTCGGTTCAGGGCCACGGGCTTTCAGCGGAGGTCGGTCAGTAGACCGGCTTGTGCGGTTCGATCTGGTTGACCCAGCCGATGACGCCGCCGCCGACATGCACGGCGTCGGAGAAGCCCGCGGACTTCAGCACCGCGAGGACTTCCGCACTGCGGACACCCGTCTTGCAGTGCAAGACGATCTTCTTGTCCTGGGGCAGCGACTCCAGGGCGGTGCCCATGAGGAACTCGTTCTTCGGGATCAGCCGGGCGCCCGGAATGGAGACGATCTCGTACTCGTTCGGCTCGCGGACGTCGATGATCTCGATGTTCTCGCCGTCGTCGATCCACTCCTTGAGCTGCTTGGGAGTGATCGTCGAACCGGCCGCCGCCTCCTGCGCCTCCTCGGAGACGACACCGCAGAAGGCCTCGTAGTCGATGAGCTCGGTGACGGTCGGGTTCTCGCCGCACACCGCGCAGTTCGGGTCCTTGCGGACCTTGACCTGGCGGTACTGCATCTCCAGGGCGTCGTAGATCATCAGCCGGCCGACCAGCGGCTCGCCGATGCCCGCGAGCAGCTTGATGGCCTCGTTGACCTGGATGGAGCCGATCGACGCGCACAGCACACCGAGCACGCCGCCCTCGGCGCAGGAGGGGACCATGCCCGGCGGCGGGGGCTCCGGGTAGAGGCAGCGGTAGCAGGGGCCGTGCTCGGACCAGAAGACCGAGGCCTGGCCGTCGAAGCGGTAGATCGAACCCCAGACGTACGGCTTGTTCAGCAGCACGCAGGCGTCGTTGACCAGGTAGCGGGTGGCGAAGTTGTCCGTGCCGTCCACGATCAGGTCGTACTGACGGAAGATGTCCATCACGTTCTCGGCTTCGAGCCGCTCCTCGTGAAGGACCACGTCGACGTAAGGGTTGATGCCCTTGACGGTGTCACGCGCCGACTCGGCCTTGGAGCGGCCGATGTCGGACTGGCTGTGGATGATCTGGCGCTGGAGGTTCGACTCGTCGACCTCGTCGAACTCCACGATGCCGAGCGTGCCGACGCCCGCCGCGGCCAGGTACATCAGCGCGGGCGAGCCGAGGCCGCCGGCGCCCACGCACAGCACCTTGGCGTTCTTCAGCCGCTTCTGCCCGTCCATGCCCACATCGGGGATGATCAGGTGGCGGGAGTACCTGCGGACCTCGTCTACGGTGAGCTCGGCAGCCGGCTCGACCAGGGGTGGCAGCGACACGGGGACTCCGTTGGTCGGTCAATCACTACGTTTGTTCTCCCCGTAACACTGCCACGCCCTTCTTCATTCCGAGACACCTGTTCCGAGGCGCGAGACGATCTCGTCCCAGTAGCCGGGCATCGCCTCCCAGGGCTCTCCGGAGGTCCGGCCTCGGGTGCGGTCCGTGAAGTAGATGGTGGCCGCGCCCTGCCAGCGCGCGATGCGCAGCGCCTCCTCCAGGTGCCCGCGCGGCACACCGTGCACGACGTGGCAGAACCGCTCGGGCGGGTGGTCGGACGTCCACTCCGCGACCTGCGACCAGCGGTAGTCGGACCAGGACCCCGAGAAGGTCACCAGCTGGTCGGCGTGGTCGGCGTAGCCCGGATGAGGATGGCCGCCGTGACCGAGGACGAGGTGGCCGGTGCCGGTGACCGCCCGCAGGTCCGCGAGCACCCGGCGCACCCCGTCGAGTTCGGCGCGGCCGAGGGGGCAGTGGTCGAGGAGGAAGCCGTCGACCCGGTACCAGTCGAGGTAGCGGTGGGCGTCGCCGACCAGGTCGGCGCGGGCGCGGGCGCCCTGCGCGAGGTCGAGGCGGCCGAGGACGCGGACGCCCGCCTGGTGCAGCGGGTCCACCGCCTGGAGGCAGTGCGGGTCGGGACGGGCGCCGGGGCCGCCGGCCACGTCGAGCACCACCCAGTCCAGCGGGATGCCGGGACGGGCGAGCGCGGCCCACTGGGCGGGGGCGACCAGGGGGTGGGCGAAGCCGGGGACGCCGAGCGCGGTGCGTACGGCGGTGCCGGTCGCGCCCCCGGCGCCGACCGCCGCGCCCCCGGTCAGATGCGGCATGCCGCCTCCATCCAGATGTCGGCCAGGGACTCTTCGAGGTTGATCCGCGGGCGCCAGCCGAGCCGGTCGCGAGCGGTGCGCACATCGGCCTGCTGCCAGCCGCCGCAGCCGTCCGGGTAGGGGAAGGCCGCGGGGGCCACGTGCTCCGCCTCGGCCCTGGGGTGGCCGAGGGCGGCGCGCGGCGCGCCGGGCGGGGCGTCGAGTTCGTGCAGCGCGCCGCCGTAACCGGCCACGCGGGCGAGCACCCCGGCGGCGTCCCGGAGGCGTACGGCGCGGCCCGACCCGATGTTGATCACGCCCTGCGCGGCGGAGAGCGAGGCGGCGTGCACGGCGCGGGCGACGTCGCGCACGTCCACGAAGTCGCGCTGCACACCGAGCCCGGCGAGCTTCAGCTCCCCGTCGCCGGACTGCATCGCGCGGCGCATCGCCTCGGCGAGCCGGCCGAGCGGGGAGCCGGCCGGTGTGCCGGGGCCGCAGGGCGAGAAGACGCGCAGCACCACGGCGTCCAGGCCGGAGCCGAGGACGAGTTCGGTGGCGGCGAGCTTGCTGACACCGTACGGGCCGCCGGGCCGCGGTACGGCGTCCTCGGCCGTGGACGAGCCGGGCTGGCTGGGCCCGTACTCCGCGCCGCACCCGATCTGCACGAGCCGCGCGCCGCAGCCGCTGCGCCGCAGGGCCTCGCACACGGTGGCCACGGCGACGGTGTTGTGCCGGGTCAGCTCGCGGGCGCCGCCGCGGGTGGCGCCGGCGCAGTTGATGACGACGCCGGGGTGCACCGCCCCCAGGAACCGGGTGAGCGCGCCGGGACTGCCGGTGGCGAGGTCGAACCGGACGTCCGCGTCGTCGCCCCGCCCGAGCGCGGTGAGCTGGACGGCGGGGTCGGCGAGCAGCCGCTCGGCCACGGACCGGCCGAGGTAGCCATTGGCTCCGATCAGCAGGACCCTCATCGGGCGGCTCCCTGGGTGAGGGGTTCGGTGGACATCTGGAGGTCTCCTTCAAGGGGTGGTGCTGGTGGTTCGGTACGGCACAGAAGGGCGCCTACTCGGGTGCTCCGGTGGGTGCGTGGGCCGAGGCGCGGGTGAGCGTGCGGCCGGCGTGCAGCAGCAGGGTCAGCGCCGCGATGCCGCAGATGAGCGCCGGTACGGCGGGCTCGCCGAGGGTGTCCGTGAGGGTGCGGACCGGCGTCGCGAGGAAGCCCAGGTATGGCAGCCGCCCGGCGAGGGGCAGCGCGAGGGCCGCCGCCTGCGTGATCACGGCGGCGCCGAGGACGAGGGCGGGGGCGCGCCGGTGCCGGTGCGCGGTGAGCAGGCGGGCGAGCAGGAGCAGGGCGCCGAGGGTGAGCGCCTGCGGGCAGGCCGCGGGTTCGCCGAGGGCCTTGCCGCACGCCAGGAGCAGCGCGGCGAGCGCGCCGAGGAACAGCGCGAACGCGCCGAGCAGCAGGGGTCGCGCGGCGGCCGTGAAGTCTCCGAGCCCCCGGCTGCCGGCGAGCCTGCGCCGGGCGCCCGCGGTGAGGAGGTGCGCGCACCAGGTGGCCGGCGCGAGGGAGAGGGCGAGGGCGAGCGCGGGCGCGGTGGCGGTGGGCCAGGGGCCGCCGGGTGCGCCGTCGGGCAGCGCGTCGGGGCCGCCGGTGAGCACGTTGTGCAGCAGGCCGTCGCCGAACAGGGCGTAGCCGAGCAGCCAGAGGGTGCACGCGGCGAGGCGCGGGCCATGGGGTCCGCGGCGCGCGGCGAGGGGCCCGGTGCGCAGGGCGGCGCGGGTCGCGAGGGCTACGGCGACGATCCCGGCGACGGCCACGAGCAGCCGTGGCTGTCCCTGCGTGAGCCGCGTCCCGGCCACGGTGCCCGCCGCGGCGAGTCCCGGCAGCAGGCTCGCCAGGGCCCACTGCGCGCCGACTCGGGGCACCGGCAGCGGCGGCTCCGGCTCGCGCCGGGGCTCCCCGGTGCGCGGCACCCGCGCGTACAGCTCCTCCGCGAGCGAGAAGACGTCCCGGTGCCGGAACCGCGCCGCGGTCCGGTCGGTGATTCCCTCCGCCTCCAGCCCCGCCGCGATCTCCAGCGCGTCGACGGCCCGCTCGCACAGGTCGCGGTGCCGGTGCAGCAACGCCTTGACGGGGTCACCGGAGGGGCGGCGGGGGGCGGCTCCGCGGTGGGGGGATCGGCCGGTCGGCGGGCTCGCGGGTGGGCCATCGACTTGGGCCGCGGCGGTATGGGGCTCACCGGCACGCGCCTTGGAGAGGGACACCCCGGCCCTGGAGGCCACCGCGCCGGCCCGCCGGTTCGCGGGTTCGTCGCCCCCGGCAGGGAGAGTCAGAGCCGAAAGCGGCTGTTCGGTAAGGGAATCGACGGTGAGTTCCGCTGCGCCGAGCGTGGCGGGCAGGTGCTCCGAGACATCCGGCCAACTCACGGAGACCTCACCCGCACGCGGCCGCCCGGCAGTTGAGGCTCCGCCCGAACGGGGCAGGTGAGGAACGGAATTGACGGGCAACGCCCCCGAACCGGACCCGGCCGAGGCCCACTCCCTCTGCTCCTGGACCGGCCCGGTCGCAGTCCACCCCCCGCCCCCCGCCGCCGGACCCCTCCCAGCCGGCGTCGGCCGGTCCGGGTCCGTCGAGGGTTCCGGCTCCCACGGCACCCCACCGCTCGGCATTCTCGGTGTGTCGCTCATCGGGCGGGCTCCGTGCTGGGGAGGGCCCAGGTGGGGGTGGCGGGCCAGTGGGCGGGGACGTGGGATTCGGCGGGGGCGGCGAAGGGCAGCGGCGCGCCGGACGCGTCGAGGAGGTCGCGGCGGACCGGGCAGTGCGAGACGATCTCCAGGTAGATGCCGTGAAACGCCGCGACGTTCTGCTCGACCGTGAACAGCTCCAGCGCGCGGGCCCGCGCGGCCGCACCGAGGCGCGCACGGCGCTCGGGGTCGCGCAGCAGCGCCACGCACGCATCGGCGAGCGCCCGCGGATTGCGCGGGGGCACGACCAGTCCCGTACCGCCGATGACCTCCACCACCGCGCCGACGTCCGTGGAAACGGTCGCCCGGCCGCAGAACATGGCCTCGATGAGCCCGGTCGGGAACCCCTCCACCACGCTGGAGAGCACGACGACGGCTCCGGCGGCGTACACCTCGGGCAGCGTGGGCGCGTCCGGGCCGCCGATCTCCTCGAAGGACACCGGGTTGCAGCCGACCGCGTGCGCCCCCTCCGCCTCGTCCGGAAAGAGCTGGGCCGCGAGCGCCCGGCAGTGCCCGAGGTACTCCGCTCCCTCGGGTCCGTCCGGCGAACCGACGACCCGCAGCCGGGCGCCGGGCTCGCGCCTGCGCACCTCGGCGAAGGCGTGCAGCAGGGAGACCAGGTCCCTGGCGGGTGCCACGCGCCCGACCCAGACCAGGGTGTCCGGGTCCGCGCGGTCCGGGGACTCGCCGGCCTCGGTGAAGCCGTCGGCCGCCATGCCGGGGTAGACGGTGCGGATCCTGGCCCGGTCCGCTCCGCACCGCTCCTGCCAGCGGCGGGCGTGCGCGTTGCCCGGTGTGAGGATCTCCGCGCGGCGGTAGATCTCGGTGGCGAGCCGCCCGTGGAAGGCGGCGAGCAGGGCGCGGACGGCGGGCGCGGTGCCGGGTCCGCGGTCGAGGTAGTGCGCGCGCAGCTGGACGCCGTACTCGGTGACCAGCAGCGGCACCCCGTGGAAGTGCCGGGCGAGCAGTCCGGGCAGGGCGGCGGGGCCGCCGGAGGTGGCGTGGCAGAGGTCGGCGGCGCCGAGCGCGTCGTCGCCGTACCAGTCGAGGGAGAGCGGGCGCAGGGCGCGTTCGAGGTGAGCGGTGACGGTGAGCAGGTCGGCCACGCGCGCCTCGCGCGCCGTGCGCGGCGCACCGGGCGCGCGGCAGGCGCGCTCCAGGGTGCGCACGCCGAGGTCGGAGCGGAGCGCCGCGCCGAGTCCGCCCTGATCGCGGGCGAGTTCGGCGAGCCCGTACAGGGCGTTGGCGAAACGGTCCGCCACCGCACCGGAGGCGCTGGGGTCCCCGGCCGCGACCCCTTGGCCGGCGTCCGCCGCCGTGCACACCGCGGCGGTCAGTTCGGCGTAGTGCTCGGTGAAGCGCCGGCGTGCGCGCCGTCCGTACCCGACCGGGCCGCCGTCGTCGTCCGCCGTCCACAGCGGCGCCGTACGGACGCGGGTCACCTGGGGCGGGAGCGGGAGCAGGCCCTGTTCCTCCTGGCGCCTGCTGCGGCTGAGCGCGTAGAGGTCGAACTCGTGCTGCCCGAGCCCGCGCACCAGCCGGTCGCACCAGAGGCCGGCGTCGCCGCCCACGAAGGGATAGCCGCCCTCGGTCAGCAGTCCCGTGCGCACGCGCGCACCCCCGATCTTCCTCCTGGTCGGCCGCCGTTGGTCCCGGCGGCTCACAGCGGGACGAACGTAAGCGGACAAGAGGGTGGCGGGGGGGGGGGGGGGGGCGCGGGGGAGGGCGTGTTCAAGGGGGGGGGTGCCTTTGGCGGGTTTTTTGTTTTGGCGCTCAGCGGGGGGGGGGGGGGGGAGGACCGGCGCGGGGGGGATGGATGGAAGAGGAGG